>CAYTIC010000001.1:0-73141 GCA_964437795.1 uncultured Dehalococcoidales bacterium
TACAAATAAATCAGAATATTGAATCTGGTTCAAAATAATAACAGCGTTCATGATTTGTGTCAAGCGGATTCAAAAGACAACGTTTTGGCTCACCTGTTTGCCTCGGCCTGGGGACAGTCTGTGTGATGGGTGGGGGTCGCAAAGATGATCAAGCGTCAGTGGATCTTGACAATTCTACTATGCGAGAAATGAAGTGCCATCGCAAAGAAACAAATGCTCAAATTTGCAGGCTAATAGAACAACTGATAGACGACTGTGTTACAGGTTTAACTCTTATTATTGAGTGACCTTTGCCGCCATCAAAAGCCCAAACTACATTGACTCCTCTCTATGTAGATTCTTACCAACTATCACCGCAATAGCCACTACATCGCCATCCGAACTATAGATGTTAGATTCATCAGAAGCTTCTAGAATAATTAGTGTGTCCCCGAGTTTATAGCAGAATCGTTCATTAAAGGGTGTCTGTTTATCAACAATAACCTTTTGAAATGCCTTTGCGGCGTTGTCGACCCCCTCACGCTCATGCCCAGAACCTTTTGAGATGAAATTTTTAAGAGTATCAATATGTGAATCGATAAAACGTTGAACACTGCATGTCGGCTGCCCTCCCTTTAGACATTCGAGAGCGGAGGTATCGTACATCGTTTCCTGAAAAGATGGCCGCCATTGTCGAATATCGCACATTATTTCATCACAATAGCAGGATACATCCATTGATTCAAAAAAATGGGCATGTGCCCTCCATTCGATGAAGGCTTCCAACCTCTCCAAGGTGCGTTGTTTATCACCGTCAAAGCCCAGAGATGCAAGCAGTAACATCATGCGCGGAAACTTACGACTTCGAGCGTATTTAGCGGACCGTGTTACAGCCTCTTCGACCGTTGGCGAGGTCAGAAGTATGTCATAAAAAGTTATGGCATCTTTAATAAGAGTTCTGTTATATTCAGCCAATACATATCCCGACGTGCACAGACGACGGCCTTCCAAATTGTGTCTGATGGTCTGACGACGTTGGGATGTTCCTATTACTCTTTCAATTTGAATTGTTGTTTCAAGAAACAACAATTCACGAGACTGATTGTATATATTCAATATCTGTTCTCGTGAATCTATCTGATGGTATAGTTTCAAAGCCGCGTTGCCTCAATAAACTATCCAGTTCACGTACCTTTGCACTATCCCAATCAATGTTCCGTAGCGTTTCCAGCACTTCCTTTATGGTCGTACCCTGTTCTACAGTCAACTCCTCACTATATATGCCGCAAATCGCATCGTGAAGCGTTAACATGGCCTCTCTAAGACCGCGATTACCCATTGCCCTCGCTAAATTCAGTAATTCCTCACAACCCTTTATCAGCTGCACGTAACAAGAGAGACGAGTAGATAAATCGGTAAAAGAGTCCACCATGTTGGCAGCAATCCCTACTGTTTTATCGATTGCCACACCCCAGGTATATTCGATGGAGGACATGGATGGTGTCGCCTCCTTCCATTTGTCACGTCGGAGTTCCAATATCATGGCCTCTTGTTCTCTTATTTGCTTGTAAAAGTACCTCATCAAAGGAGGCATCCCATCATACACAATATTTTCCAGTTTCTTTAGCCGATCACCATGATCTATATCTATCCAGATAGGTGAAATCTGTACGTTTATAGAGGGATTGATCACCATCGAGTCTATACTTATACTCTGAGGTTCAATATTTACAGTCAATTCAGTCTCATTCGTAGGATCTTGTTGCATCATTTAGTCCGCTCATTCTTTTTCGATTTTTCGTCTAACTGCTGTAGTTGCATTCGCCAAAGCTTTTGATAAGGCCTGTAAGTCTTCCAATGTCATTGTAAGCGTAAGTTCATTACTTGAATCTATTATCGCAGGAAACATATAGGGTGTAAAAAAATCTGCGCTACCCCTCGGAAGGGGTTTCTGAGCAACAATTCGAATTGTTGCGCTAACTAGCTTTGGAAGAACACCTTCACTATCGTCATCGCATTTTTCGACTACTTCCCAGAACACGTCAGCGTAAATGCTATTCTTGGCGGAAACTTTTATTGCGTATTGACGCCGCAATTCGGCGGTGATGATTTTATCTTCAACGAATTGTAATCTGGCCTCTATTTCCTCTCTTATTTGTTCTTTGGTAGGCTTCGTTTCACCCGTGATTTTGGGTATCGTCGTGGTATCCATGATCACCCTCACGGCCAATCTTTTTTGCCCACTCAAAATACTGCCGATCATCATGGGGATCTGATCTCGTACTTGACCGGCACACATCGGAGGAAGACCGTTGGATTTGAGCAGTTCGAGAATATTCTTCTCTTTGAATTCCAATCGTACCTGTGAAGGTACGATAAGGCGCAGAGTTATAAAGTCATCCCGAATCCAGTTAGTCACTAGCAAAACTAGCTTCTCGAAATGCTCGGGGGAAAGCCCTTCTAAACTGATGCGCTCATGTTGAGGATGCATCTTGGTTGTTGACGCGTCCAATACGTACCTCCATCCGCCCTTACAACAAGAAAGTATCACTCCAACAAGCAAATGTCAAACGGAGGTATGACGATGTGGCCAGGCTGGATAATATGTCCCTGATTACTTGACCTTACCTCAAGAGTGATACAACTTTTAATGTATTTGCCACAGTTAATACATCCTCAGGCACTAGCCAATGGCACAGAAGCCGATGTAATCCTACTATATCATTCTAATATGGAAGCTGCCACCGCCGATATATTAATGGACGGCACTGCAATCATGATCTGTGGTGCGAGTGGTCCCAAGAGCATGGAACTCTACACAGAGATAGGATCTACGCTCATATTGCAAATAACGAGTTCGAATGCGTCTACCAATTTATTTAATATAAGGGCCAATTGTTCCGTAAACAAAAGCCCGAATTGTATAACAAATCAAAACAGACCTGCGGCATTATCCTTGCCGATAGAGCTTCATTCGAGCCTACTGTTGTGGGAAAAGCTGCTGCTCCCTGTAGATACGATGGCGTCCCAGGGGGAATTCGAACCCGCGACCCTCTGCTTAGAAGGCAATCGCTTGACCTCAGATTCGGGATTATGTCCTCGAAAAGCTGATAAACCACCTTTAGATAGGTCAACTCTTTTCATTTCAGGCAGATGCGGCGTTGACAGCTTCGTTGCAGAGGTCTATTATGCTGAACAGTGTCTTTTCAGAATGGCTACCGCTTAGTTTGACCTGAAATAGGGAATCCCGGGCTTTAGAAGGAGGCTGTATGCAGCAGCTCACATTTGGTAGAAAGCTTTCATACTCCATGGGAGGCATGGCCCTCAACCTTGCGAACCTGGTGATCTCGCAATGGCTGCTGAAGCTCTACGTTCCCAGCAAAGACACGGCCCTGGTGGCAGTAACCCTGTTTTCGATCATCTTCCTGATCGGTAGGGTCATGGATGGGGTTACCGAACCCATAGCCGGTTTCCTCAGCGACCACTGGCGATCAAAGCTTGGGCGGCGCATACCATTCATTATGGTCATGACGTTGCCGACGGCTCTGATTACCTTTCTCCTCTGGACACCACCCTTTCCCAATGAGATGAACTGGCTAAATGCCGTGTACGTGTTCACACTGGTCCAGCTATTCTTCATATGCTGGTCGCTGCTGGCCAACCCTTACATGGCCCTGCTGCCCGAGATAACGAGCAATCTTAAGGAGCGCGTGAATATCTCCACTATGCAGGCGGTATTTTTAATGGTGGGCACTTTGATTTTCGCGGTCATGGGCCCCATCAAGGACACGTTTGGATGGATAGGCATCGGGATAGTGACGGGGGGGATTACGATTTTATCATTCACGCCGACCCTGTTTGCCATAAAGGAAAAGCCATCGGACAGTGACGGGACACCACGTGAGAAGCTTAGGTTCGGCCTGATATTCGACTGGGCAAGGACAACGCTCAAGAACCCTGCTTTCGTTTACCTTCTGGCAGCCACGGCATTCCTGTGGTTTTCCTTGAACATGGTGATCCTCCTGGTGCCGTTCTGGACTCAGTATGTCCTCGGCATGGCCGACAGTGAGGTGACGCTCCTAATGGCGCCGCTCCTGGCAACGAATATCATCTTCTTTTTTGTATTCAATTTCCTGGCTAAAAAGTACGGTAAATATGCCATATTCCTTGTTACCCTCGCCAGCGCCGTGGTGACTATGCCGCTGCTGTGCCTGGTCGGCGTATTGCCCTTCGGCGATAAAATGCTGCAGTCCCAGGTGGTGATGGCGCTGATCGGCATACCCGTCGCGGGAATCATGGTGCTCCCCTTCGCCCTGCTGGCGGATGTAATCGATTACGACGAGAAGCTCACCGGAAAGCGGAGAGAGGGTATATACGTGGGGGTGCAGGCCCTCTTCCAGAAGTTCGCCATCGGGATTTCTATCGCTGTGGCGGCGGCATTGATGTACGCGGGCGGCGATTTGAAGCCCACCGAACTGGGCCTGAAGCTTATCTCCCTGACTGCCGGAGCCGTAGCACTGGTCTCGTTCCTGGTATTCCTGCGTTATCCCGTACGGGAAAAGGACGGGAAGGCCTACCTGAAGGAATAGATCGGGCTGCGGATACTTCAGCCAGGTAAAAAGCTCTTTACTTCCTGAGTTTCCGGCAGGCGGTTATTCTGTGCGATGAAACGGTATAGCCTCGCCGATGCCGTTTCAGTCCTCTCAAGTGTGTCCATGTTCACCCCGTACAGGCCGAACTTCGGTCCGAATCCCTTGGCCCATTCCCAGTTATCGGTAAGGCTCCAATACGTGAAGCCGAAGATGGGACAACCCTCCCCGATCAGACGGTGCACCCATGCAAGATGGTCCAGGATAAACCCCGGCCGGCGGTCGTCCTTTGCATCGGCCAGCCCGCTTTCGGCGATCATGATGGGTATATTCTTATAGCGGCGCGCGACCGTTTTGCAGATGTGGTATATCCCCTCGGGATATATCGCCCATCCCATATCGGTCACCGGGTATGCGGAATAACTGGTGCGGTCGATCATTCCGGGTTTCAGCGGATTGAACGAAAGTATCTCGCGAGTGTAATAATTGACCCCTATCCAGTCCATAGTGTTCTTAAGAGTATCATCGCTCTCCCTGACTGAAGGGCCCATTAAAATGTTTATGTCGATAACGCCGCTATGGATCGCATCGAGGAAATTCCAGTTGAATATCCTGTCGGTCTGACCGACGACGACGCGATCCATGAAGAAGCCCTTCGGCTGGTAGTGGAAAAAGAAATAGATGATCCCTACTTTCGGAATTTTCAGCATACCGTTTTCTTCAACCACCCCATGTTCTTTGATGATGTGATATGCCTTCGCGTGAGCATGGATCAGCGTCCGGTAGATCTGCACGGCAAGAGCCAGGTCCTTCTTGTTGGGTGGAATATCTCCCAGGCCATACCCGGACAGGGCGTATATCTGTGAATCGATCATCGTGCTCCAGTAGTCTACATATTTACCGAAGCGGACCGCGCACTCCCGGACAAAGGCCTCCCAGCGTTCCGTCACCGTGTCGTTTTCCCATCCCCCTATATCCGCAGCCCATAGAGGCAGCGTGAAATGCCAGATATTAAAAAATACCGTAAAGCCCTTATCCTTTAACGAAACCAGCATGGCTTCATAGTGCTTCCAGGCTTCTTCGTCATAAACGCCTAGTTGCGGTTCCACGCGGCTCCATTCGATGCCGATGCGGTGCGCATTCTGGCCGTCGCGTTTGGCCAGCTCAAAATCGCTTTCGTAGCGGTTGTAGAAATCCACGGAGCGGCCGCAGACATAGCCGTTTTCTATAGGCGAAGGTTTCTGCGACTCCCAGCGCGCCCAGTCATTGTTCAGGTTCCCGCCCTCGTGCTGGTAGGCGTCCTCGCCTGTCGCCCACAAAAAGCCCTCAGGAAATTTCAGGCCCTGTACGGGCAGTTTCCTGGAAGGAGGATGAATGCGCAGGCTCCCGTAGATAGCGATGCCAGCGACTACGATGATAACTATGCCAACCGCAATAAATATGAAATACATCTATTTAGTCCCTGATAAACTGTTGTGGGAATTGGTCGGGGTGAGTGGATTTGAACCACCGGCCTCATGGTCCCAAACCATGCGCGCTACCACTGCGCTACACCCCGCAGGACAAAAGTATAGATTGGGGATAATACAGAGTCAAGAAATATGTAGTGTGTCGAGCCGTCGGATTAACGGCAGTTAGGACAGATATCGAAGAAACCGGGCTCGAGGTTCCATTTCTTCCGTATATACTCAAGCTGGGCCTCGGGCGCCCACTGTATACCGCACTTCGAACACTTTTTGAGCTTGAACTCCACCTTCCACCTGGGTATATAGCGGACACCGTTCTTATCCTCCAGCTTGACCGCACCGGTGGGGCAAACATAATAGCAGGAGCCGCAGCCGATGCACGCCTTCGCTTTCTCCAGGAACGGTGGCTTGGGCTCCTTGGAAACACCGCGGTTTACCAGGCTGATAGCGCTTACCCCAACAACCTGCTCGCAGGCCCGGACACACAGCCCGCAGACGATGCAATCGTGCTTCTCCCAGTATTCCTCACGGAACGATGGCTTTTCCAGACCATATTCGGCTGCCAGATCCCTGATTACTTTATTCTCACTACACCTGGCCAGCAGCAGGTCCAGCAACATTTTGCGGTTGCGGATAATGCGCGGGGAATCTGTCTGAACGATGAGCCCTTCCTCCACAGGATAAAGGCAGGACGTGACAATCCGGGTCCTGTTTCCGCGTGTCGCCTCGACTATGCACAGCCTGCAGGCTCCGTAGGGCTCGATGGCCTCGTGTTCGCAGAGCGTGGGTATCCTGATACCGTGGTCCCTGGCAACCTGCAGGACCATTCTGCCCTTTTCAGCGCTGTACTTGTTGCCGTTTATAGTCAGGTTTACCAGTTCACTCAATGCTCACAGCTCCCATCTTGCAGATATCATAGCAGGTGCGGCACTTGATACACTTCGACTGGTCCAGTTTAACGGGGTTCTTCTTGCCCATAAATGTAATGGCCTGACTGGGACAGGGCTTGACGCACCTCCCGCAACCGGGGCACTTCTCATCGATGATGCTGAAGCGTATCAGCGCTTTGCATACCCCGGCCGGGCATTTCTTATTCTTTATATGTGCTTCGTACTCATCTTTAAAATACTGTATCGTGGTCAGTACCGGGTTGGGGGCTGAGCTGCCGAGCGCACACAGTGCGCTGTCTTTCAGGTGGGCTGAGAGTTCGGCTAATAGCTCAAGATCGCTCTCCCTCCCTTTGCCCTCGGTGATGTCCGTCAGGATCTGGCGCATCCTCTTGACACCCTCCCGGCAGGGCACGCATTTTCCGCATGATTCCTCTTCCAGGAAATTAAGGAAATAGCGTGCCACATCCACCATGCAGTTGTCCTCGTCCATCACGATCATGCCGCCCGATCCCATCATCGAGCCGGCCTTGGTCAGCGAATCGAAGTCCACCGGTGAGTCGAGCAGTTTCTCGGGAAGGCATCCCCCGGAGGGTCCGCCCGTCTGCACGGCCTTGAATTTCTTCCCGCCGCGTATCCCGCCGCCGATATCGAAGATGATGTCCCTGAGCTTGATGCCCATGGGCACTTCCACCAGGCCGGTATTGTTCACTTTTCCCGTCAGCGAGAATATCTTGGTGCCGCTGTTGCCCGGCGCGCCTATCCCGCTGAACCAGGCAGCGCCATTGTTAATAATCAGGGGTATGTTGGCCCAGGTCTCAACGTTGTTCAAACAGCTCGGCCTGTCCCACAGGCCCTTCTCTACAGTGTGAATATACTTTGCCCTGGGCTCCCCCGGCTTTCCTTCAAGGGAAGCCATGAGCGCGGTCGATTCGCCGCAAACAAATGCCCCGCCGCCCCTGTTCACCCTCACGCTGAAATCGAATCCCGATCCCAGTATATTTTTCCCGATCAGCCCCAGATTCTCAGCCTGTTCAATGGCCGATGTGATGTTTTTTAGCGCCAGGGGGTACTCATTTCGCACATAGATGTATCCCTGGTTTGCCCCTATTGCGAATGCTCCGATGACCAACCCCTCCAGGACGCTATGCGGATTGCCGGTCAACAGGCCTTCGTTGGCATATGCGCCGGGATCACCTTCATCGGCGTTAACTATCACATACTTGATATCACCATCTGAATGACGGCATGTCTCCCACTTGGACCCGGTGGGGAACCCTCCACCACCACGGCCCCTCAGGCCGGACTCCTTGACCATCTGTATAATCTGTTCCGGCTTCAGTTCGGAAAGGGCCTTGGCAAGGGCGGAATAGCCGCCGATGGCAAGATAGTCTTCGATGTTGGTGGGATCTATCCTGGTATTGTTTCCCAGGACGATCCGCTTCTGTTTCCTGTAAAACGGTATATCGTTCTGCCGGGCTACTGCCTGTGAAGCCGAATCCTGTTTAAACAACAGGCGATCGATCGCATCTTTTCGCTGAAGCGTGCTGTCAAGGATCTCCGCGACATCCGAAACCTTGATCCTCTGGTAGAACAGGTTACCGGGCTCGACAATTGCAATGGGTCCCCGCTCGCAGAAACCGTGGCAGCCTGTAATTTTGAATTCGATCTGATCGGCCATACCGCGCTTCTCAATCTCAGACTTGAAAGCCGCTGCTACGGGATTGCTGCCGTACGGCCTGCAGGCGGTGCCGTTGCACAAAGAGATACGGCATTTGCCCGTGCCTGTCTCCTCAGCCAGTTTCTTCTGGAGGGCGGCCAGCGCTTTTGCGGTCTTTAATTTGCTTGCCATCAATATTATTCTTTAAATTTATTTAACATGGGCTCGACCTTGTCACTGGTCATATGCCCGAAAAATTCTTCATCGATCTTGACCACCGGACCTGTGGCGCAACAGCCCATGCAATTGACTGTTTCAAGGGTGAATCCACGATTGGCCGTGGTCTGACCGTGCTTGACCCCCATCTGGCGCTCCAATGAATCTAAAATCAGGTCGGCGCCGCGTACATGGCAGGCAGTGCCCGTGCACACATTGACGATGTGTTTACCCCTCTCCTTCAGGCTGAACGCCCGGAAGAAAGTGGCCATGCTGTAAACGTGGCTCTGAGGTATCGTCATCTTCTTGCTCAGCTTGTCCAGCGCCGTTCGCGGCAGGTAGTTGTACTCGGTCTGGATATCCTGCAATATAGAAACAAGCTGGCTGCTGTCGCCGCCGTATTTCTTGATGATCTCAGCTACTTTATCTTTCATTTTATTTTCTTTAGCCCGGCAAGCTGCCTGATCCTGTTGTACTCTTCTATCGCCTTTTCCTGTATCTCCGCAGTGTTATCCTTCGTCAAATGACGGTACCTTCCCTGCAGCTTCAGATAATCCTCGACCGGCCTCAAATTGGGCAGGTCGATCGACAACCTGTATTTTCCGTCCTCGATCTCGTACATCGGGAAAATCCCCGTCTCGACAGCCAGCCTGCCCATCTTAATGGTCGAGTTGGAGGGACAACGCCATCCCGTGGGGCAGACCGACAGGATGTGGATGTAGCTGGGTCCTTTGATCTTTATGGCCTTCTCCACCTTGGTCATTATGTCAAATGGGTAGCTGGAGCATGATGTAGCCACGTACGGTATATTGTGGGCAGCGGCAATGGCGGCCATGTTCTTCTTCCAGGTATGCTGCCCCATGCTTTTCTTGCCTGCCGGCGCCGTGGTGGTCGAAGCGCCGAAGGGAGTCTCACTGGAGCGCTGTATGCCCGTATTCATATAGGCTTCGTTGTCATAGCAAACATAGAGGAAATCATGTCCCCTTTCAAGCGCGCCTGACAGCGATTGCAGGCCGATGTCCGCCGTACTGCCGTCCCCTCCCATGGCCACGACCTTTACTTCTTTGGTATAACCGTGCTTGCGCTTGAGGGCTTTGATGCCGGATTCGATACCCGATGCCACGGCTGAAGCGTTTTCAAACAAAGTGTGGATCCAGGGGACTTCCCATGCTGATTCAGGCAGTGGCGACGATATGATCTCCATGCATCCTGTCGCATTGGAGATAATGGTGTTGCGGCCCAGCGCCTTACAAACGTAACGTACTGCCAGCACTTCGCCACAGCCGGAGCAAGCCCGGTGACCGGAGGCTATATACTCGCCTTTGGTGACAAGTTTGGGGACATAAATGCTGAGAGTTTCCACTATTCTCTCACTCCGTACATAATCGTTTCGCCCTCGCGTCCGGCTTTAATTTGTTCCAATCCCAGATCAATTATCTTTTCAAAATCCGCCGGCGATACGTCGCGTCCTCCCAGTCCTCCAACTACGCTGGCGATCCGGGGTTTCCTGCCCGCCGAATACAGGGCAGCCCTTATCTCAGAGCAGATCGGCGCCGGACCTCCCAGCGATATCGCCCGGTCAAATACAATAACATTACCTGCTCCTGATAAGGCATGAATAAAATCCTCATACGGGAAGGGACGCCACAGGCGTACCCTGACCAGTCCGACCTTCTTGCCCTCATCCTGCAGCTTGTCGATGGCGTCCATAGCGTTTTCGCTGTAGCCACCCGTTGTCACCAGCAGGGTCTCTGCCTTGTCAGCCTTATATGTCTCAATCGGTTTGTAATACCTTCCGGTCAGGTCACCCCACTTTTGCCACACGTCGAGTATCACCTTCCTGGAATTGCGCACCGCTGTATCCAGGTCCTTTCTGGTCTCCGTATACATGTTGGGCGCGGCGAAGCAGCCCAGGGTGACCGGATTATCGGGGTCCAGTGCGTATGGATGTTTATAGGGAGGCAAAAATCCGTCGACAGTCTTCTGGTCGAGCATCTCGACAGACTCGATCACATGCGAGACATGAAAACCGTCAACATTGATAATGGTGGGCAGCAGGACGTCCGGATGCTCTGCGATATGAAAGGCGCACAGCACCTGGTCGAATGCCTGCTGGCCGTTTTCAACAAATATCTGTATCCAGCCGGAGTCCCGGGTAATCATGGCATCCGATTGATCACCCCAGACGTTCAACGGTCCGGAGAGGGCGCGGTTGGCTACCGTCATAACAATGGGCAGGCGCATTGAGGCCGCTACCAGCAGCACCTCGTGCATGAGAATAAGGCCTTGTCCGGCGGTTGCGGTGAATGTCCTGGCTCCCACAGCGCTGGAGCCCAGGCATGCGCTCATGGCGGAGTGTTCGGACTCGACCGGTATGTATTCGGCATCGAGTTCGCCATTGGCCACCATCTCGGCCAGTCCTTCAACTATATGAGTCTGAGGAGTGATCGGATATGCGGCAATTACATCGGTGTTGGCCAGTTTTACAGCCTCAGCGATTGCCAGTGATGATTCAATACCTACGCGTTTTGAAGCCATTATCAGGTTCCCTCTACCATCCTAATTGCTTTGGTCCAGCACTCCTGCGCACATATGCCGCATCCCTTGCAGAAGAATAAGTTGGCGCGAAAATATCCGTCTTTTTGCTGGCTGATGCAGAACTCGGGGCAATAAATCGAACATATGCCGCACTTAATGCAGAGGGCATCATTCCACTCGGGATGCTCCGACTTCCAATCTCCTGTGCAGAACCGCTTGGTATTTCCCACATCTGTGACCGCGCATCCCACCAGCAACTCGTTCCACTTGGGGAGACGCTCAGCATGGAATTTTTTCTCTTTCTTGGGTCCTGTTGTGGTTATCTCGCTCAGCACCGTACTGTTAAAAGCACGGTTGCAGGCGTCGTAATTGGCCTTTGAGCGCGCGTGGAATTTCTCTTCAAGTGGCTCAGTCAGCGATTCCATCTTAATAATGCCGGTGGCCTTTATCAGGGCGCCTAACATCGTGGTATTAACAATATTCACTCCCAGCACCTCTCTGGCAATGGAAGACGCATTGACCACCGCCAGCTTCCAGTCGCCGCTGAACTCCTGCTTCAGCTCCTCGACTGTCTTCGTGCTGTTAACGATCAGGGTACCCCCCGGCTTCAATCCATCCACCACATTTATCAGGGTCACCAGGCCGGGATCAAGCACTATTACGATGTCCGGCTTAACTACACCGGAACGGATCCGGATGGGCGTATCCTCACTGACCCGGTTAAAGGCCAGAACAGGCGCGCCCCGTCTCTCAGGCCCAAAGCTGGGGAAGGCCTGTGCGAACTTACCTTCGCGCATAGCCGCCAGCGCGGTCAGCTCAGCAGACGTAACCGCGCCCTGGCCGCCCCGGCCGTGCCAGCGAATTTCGATAGTTGTCCCTGGTTTCATCTTTTAAATCTTTAAATAATTAGGGTTCGATGCGCCCCTGGAGGGACTTGAACCCTCGCACCCGGCTTCGGAGGCCGGTGCTCTATCCCCTGAGCTACAGGGGCACAGAAGTCGATTATTCAGACATTATTAATATCCGGACTGCTGATAGGTGTTCTAGTATATCAAGTTTATTTTTTATTTGGCAAATCAACCGCCGGCCGTGTTCAAAAACTGCGGCAGCAGGATAAGAAAATAAGCGACCATGATGACCAGCCCTATGGGAACACCTATGACGGCCCATTCTTTCATGCTGATTTTCAGCCTGCCGGCTGCCACGATGTTGGGAATATTGCCCGGTATCAGCATGCCCCCGGCAATCAACAACCCCATGATAATAGCCGTGATCTGTGACAAAAGCATGCTCGGCCCTATTTCCATAGCGGTCAGCGTCGCGTTATCCAGTATGGCCGAGACCATATTTATCCAGTAAAGAGCGGCCGCGGGCACATGTACCACGTACCAGACGATGATAGGCTTCATGCCTTCTCCCAATAGTATCAGTGCCGCCACAAAGAAATATACACGTATGGCCCGTAGAATCACGGTCTTCAACGTTTCAGTGTATTCTACAGAGCGTTTTATAGTGGATAAATCGATGTTTCTGCCTACATAGAAGGCTCCGAACAGGGCTATTGCGACGACACCTGGTATTATGTAAACACCGAACACCTGCAGGCAGAAGAGAAAGCCAGCGTGGAAGGGAGGCCCGGATAGCTTTGAAACAAGTATGGTTGAAAGCGGCTCGCCCACAGGGGTCAGCACTGCGCCCAAACCCATGGCAAAACATGCCACAACGGCAAACTTGATTTTCTCCTTCTTATCCAGCGGAATGGCCGAGATGATCTCGGAAAGCAGGACGGCCGTCACTATAATAGAAACCAGGCTGGACAATATGCCGCAGGCCAGGATCATGAGAAACGTAAACAGCCTCCAGCCCAGCTTTGAGGCAACCGATAAAACCCCGGAACAGAAGGCCCTGTTGAAAAAATGTATGAGCAGGCCGAATACCAGCACGACCTGGAAGATGCCGATGGGCACTTTTCCGATTTCGACTGGCGCTTTGAGCGCCTCGATCACCAGCTCCTGGCTCCACAGGCCGGATATGGACACCGCGCAGACGCCCATGATAAGGAAGAAGAGTTCGAGGTTTTCCTCAACCTTTTTTACAATGAACGGCAGTATCAGTACGGCCAGTATGACCAGGCAAAGTCCCACCGTTATTGCCATAACAGGCTGGTCCGGTATTTGAGCTGTAAAAAAGTTGCTGTTCATTTGTCCATCATGATATGCGGAAGATGCAATAAAAAAGTGGCCTTAGGTGACGTCGGCCTCGAAATATCAGGAGTCTATCTCGCAGTTCGTCGTTTTAATCAATAACACGGGGATGTCCGTTGCCCGTAGTATTTTCTCCGCTACGCTGCCCCAGAAGATTTTCGAGATGCCGGATCGTCCGTGGGTGGCCATAATAATAAGATCTACTTTATTATTGACAGCGTACCTGACGAGGCTGTCGGCCGCCTTTCCGCTCAATATCACGGTACCTGTGTTAACACCCGCCTGTGTGAGTCGTGAAGCTATCTGTTCAAGGTATCTGGTCGCCTCTTTCTCATCCTCGGCATGGATTTGTTTGATCTCATCATCGCTGATCGCGATCTTGCCCCTGGTGGGGATCTCCAACGGCTCAATTACCGTAACAAGTTCCACCCTGGTCTTGGATTTTCCGGCAATAGTTTCAATATGGGGTATAACGCATTCGGCAACCTGAGAACCATCAAGGGGCACTATTATTTTCTGATACATAACCACGCCTCCTCAGTAACGGTAAATCCCGAATAGTGGATTGGACTGAAATGATATCACCGTAGAGCTAACTATTCAATCACGGCGCTGCAGGCGCAATGTCCGCCGTGCGGCAAAGCCCTATCAATCGCAATTTTTTCAAGCGTATCAGGGATGATATAATAGACGGACAGCGGAGAGGTGACCGAGTGGCTGATGGTGCCGCTCTCGAAAAGCGGTGGGCGAGAGCCTCGTGGGTTCGAATCCCACCCTCTCCGCCATTTTTTATTATTTGGAGAGGTGCTGGAGTGGCCTAACAGGCGCGCCTGGAAAGCGCGTGTAGCTTCACCGCTACCATGGGTTCGAATCCCATCCTCTCCGCCATATCAAACTTTGATATGTGAACAAGTCTTTATATGGCCATTATCTTAAGGGTGTTGGGGTTTAAATTAATGATTTCGAAATGCTGGTAATTGCGGAGAAAAATGGATCCTGATTTAAAGATAGGGCTGGCGCTGGGAAGCGGCGCAGCGCTGGGGATAGCGCATATCGGTGTTATCAAGGCCCTGCTGGAAGCCGATATACCCATCGACATGATCGCCGGGACCAGCATGGGCGCGCTGGTGGGCGCCTGTTATGCCGCGGACGGTCAGTTAGAAGATTTGGAGGAGCTCGCGCTCACCGCCAACCTGCGCAAGATCACACATCTGCTGGACCCCAAATTCACCCTCATCCGCATGGGCTTCCTCTCCGGCAACAGAGTGGAGAACTTCCTGAAACCCATCATCGGAGATCGCGACATCAGCGATTGCAAGATCCCATTCGCCGCCGTTGCCGCGGATATTCAGTCGGCCAGGCAGGTTATTCTCAGCCACGGTTCGTTGCTCAAGGCTGTGCGCGCCAGTATCTCCATTCCCGTAGTTTTCGTACCGTTGAATTACGACGGCCGTTTCCTGGTGGACGGGGGTACGCTTAACCCGGTCCCGGCGGATGTAGTTAAATCGATGGGTGCAACCATCGTCCTGGCAGTAAACGTGCTGAACAATCCCAGGGAACGCATCCACCTGGGACTGACGGGCAGCAAGGAATCAACCAGAGCGCCCAGCAGCATGAATACGCTCCTGCAATCCTTCTACCTGATGGAATATGAGATGGTGCGCGCCAGTATCTTGAAAGCGGATATCATGATCGAGCCGGACGTCAGAAACATCGAGGTTTACGAGTTCCATCGCGGCCAGGAGGCAATTGAGGCCGGGTACAAGGCAGCAGTGGCTGTCATCCCCGAGATTAAAAAGTTGCTCAGCGGCGAACAGGCTGTTTGACCGGCCGCTTCAGGTCTCATCTCAGGCTTTACACTTCCCTATATCAGGCCCTTTCCGCCCGCCTTTTATTGCATCTTCTATGCTTGTGTTAAAATACCTCGATTTATATGTCGTACGATAAGGAAATCAAATACTGGATAGGTTTCACCAGGATACCGGGCATCGGCAGGGCGAGGATCGCGCTGCTCAAGGCGCATTTTGGATCGCTTGCGAGCGCCTGGGCAGCTCCCCGTTCGGAACTGGTCAAAGCAGGCCTTGACACCGGTACCACAGGCAGCCTGTTAGCCGGGCGCGAAGGCATAGACCTTGATAAAGATCTGTCACTTATCGATAAATATAAGATCAAAGTAATTACTTATGAATCTCCGGACTATCCGGCGCTACTGAAGGAAACACACGATTACCCCGCGGTCTTATATGTGCGTGGTGAACTGGCCACCGCAGATGCCGACAGCGTGGCCGTCGTGGGCACGCGTAAGGCCACCTCATACGGAAGGCAGGTCACTGAGGATATCGTGGGAAACCTGGCGCTCAACGGTATAACCATCACAAGCGGCCTGGCCAGGGGCATCGATACAATCGCGCACAGGTCAGCTCTGGAAGCAGGCGGCAGGACCATCGCGGTATTTGCCTGCGGCCTGGATATCGTCTATCCGCCGGAAAATCTCAAGCTGGCTAAAGATATACTCGAAAACGGAGCGCTGGTCAGCGAGCATCCCCTGGGAACAAAGCCCAAACCGGAGAATTTTCCCCGGCGAAATCGGATACTGAGCGGGCTCAGCCTCGGTGTGCTGGTCGTGGAATCCGGAGAAAAGGGCGGCGCCCTGATCACCGCAAGCTTTGCGGTCGATCAAAACAGGGAGGTCTTTGCCGTGCCGGGCAGCATACTTTCCGGAATGAGCCGCGGCCCCAACAGGCTGATCCAGGACGGCGCCAAGCTGGTCAGGAACCATCTCGATATCCTTGAGGAACTGCGTCTGCCCGTGGTTTCCCACCAGATAGAGATGAAGGAAACCCTTACCCCAGGCGGGAACGAATCGATTATAATAAAACACATTTCCTATGAACCGGCACACGTCGATGAGATATGCCGGTCCAGTGGACTGGATGCATCAACGGTGGTAAGCTGTCTGGCGATCATGGAGCTGAACGGCCTGGTCAGGCAGATGGGCGGCATGACCTACGCGTTGAACAGCCGACTGAAATATACGTAGCATTGGTATTGAGAGAAATATGACTGTAAAACTTGTAATTGTTGAATCACCGGCCAAGGCCAGGACCCTGAGCAAAATACTGGGAAAGAACTACGTCATCCGGGCGTCAATGGGGCATGTCCGGGACCTCCCGGCGGACAGGCTGGGTATATTGATCGATAACGAATTCGAACCTGAATATAAAAATATCCCCGAAAGAAAATCGGTGCTTAAAGAGATACGGGAGTTAGCCAACAGCGCCTCGTCTGTATATCTGGCCACAGACCCTGACCGCGAGGGCGAGGCCATCTCATGGCACCTCATCAAGGCCGCCAACCTGCAGAAGGATAATATACCCCTGAGGCGCGTGACCTTCCACGAGATCACTCAGGAAGCAGTCGAACAGGCTTTTAAAAATCCGCGGCCTATCGATATGAAGATGGTGGATGCGCAGCAGGCCAGGCGCATACTCGATCGCCTGGTCGGATACAAGCTGAGCCCGCTGCTCTGGAAAAAGGTCCTCAAAGGCCTCTCAGCCGGCAGGGTGCAATCCGTTGCCGTAAGATTGATCGTCGACCGCGAGAAAGAGATATTGCAGTTTGTCCCCGTCGAATACTGGACAATAGAAGCGGAATTGGCCCAGAAGGCTAAGAAGAGCGTGTCCTTCAGAGCCTCGTTCGTCGGCCTGGCCGGCAACGGGAAACTTGAGATACCGGATACCGCCCATTGCGAAAGCATCATAGCCGACCTGCGCGAGTCCGAATACTCGGTGAAATCGATACAGAAAAAGGAAGTAGCCCGCCAATCGTCGCCTCCGTTCATTACCAGCACTATGCAGCAGGAGGCCTGGCGCAAGCTGCATTTCACTGCAAAGAAAACTATGGTCATCGCTCAGCAGCTATATGAAGGATTATCGATCGGCGAGGAAGGCGATACCGGCCTGATAACCTATATGAGGACCGACTCTACCAACGTAGCGGCCTCCGCCATTGAGGAGATCCGTTCCTATATATCCGCTAATTTTTCCAAACAGTACCTGCCCTCAGCGCCCAGGCATTTCACTAAGAAAGTCAAACTGGCGCAGGAAGCGCATGAAGCGATACGACCGACCAGGGCGCACCGGGACCCGGCCGGCATCAAGACATACCTCAACAAGGACCAGTACCAGCTTTATGACCTGATCTGGAAGAGGGCCGTGGCCAGCCAGATGTCCGCAGCGCTATTCGATACGTTGACCGTGGATATCGAGGCTGAATACAAAAAAAACAAGGTGGCCTACCTGCTTCGCACCAGGGCCTCCGCGCTGCGCTTCCCGGGTTTTATGGCACTTTACACGGAGGGGCGCGATGAGGAAAAGGATGAGTTTGATGACTTTAAGACGGCCGCCATCCCACAGTTGAAGGAAGGCGAGCCGCTGAATCTGGTTGACCTGTTTCCCGAGCAGTTCTTCACACAGCCGCCACCGCGTTATACCGAGGCAACGCTGATCAAGGCCCTGGAACAAAAGGGCATCGGCAGGCCCAGCACCTATGCGCCGATTATCTCCACCATACTGGATAGAGAATATGTTTTCAAGGATGGCGGCAAGCTGCGCCCCGAGGAGATAGGCATTATTGTCAACGACCTGCTTGTGGCCAACTTTCCCAACATCATAGATTTCAATTTCACGGCTAAAATGGAAACGGAACTGGACGAGATCGCCAAGGGGACGATGGACCGCCAGTCCGTCATAAAATCGTTTTATACCCCCTTCGAAAGAGATTTGACCAGGGCCACCGAACAGTTACAGAAAGTAATCATCAAGTCCGAGGAGAAGTGCCCCGAGTGCGGAAAGGATATGGTGTTGAAATCAAGCCGCTACGGAAAATTCTGGGCCTGCTCGGATTATCCCAACTGCATGGGAAAGAAAAATGTATCGGTTAACCGGGGTCCCGCGCCGGAGCCTTCCGATGAGAAATGCCCAACTTGCGGCGAGGCAATGGTCATACGCACAGGCCGCTACGGAAAATTCCTGGCCTGCACTAAATACCCCGAGTGCAAAACTACGAAAAAGATATTCGGGCCGCGGATAACCAACCCTGACCGAAAAAAGAAGGCCTGATGCACAGGCTATTGATGTAAAATGCCGCCGTTGATTCCGAGGGCAAGAATTTGAACCGACTATCTTCTCTTCGCAACAGCTTCGAGGCTCAGGGGATCGACGGCGCGCTTATCGGATCCGCCAGCAACCGGCACTACCTGTCAGGATTTATCGGCAGCGCCGGCTGGCTGGTCATATCACCCCTGCGGGCCTGCCTGGCGGTCGATTTCCGCTACGTGGAGCAAGCCCGCCAACAAGCGCCCGATTTCGAGGTTTTATATATAAAAGGTGATGTAAGCGGGTGGCTTGCCGACCTGGTCGTTGGCATGAATATCGGCAGGCTCGGCGTTGAGTCAGACCACCTCTCCCTCACCACCTACCAGTCAATCTGCAAGGCGGCGCAAATGGCAAAAGACGGATTTCAGGTCATGCCTACCAAAGGCGTCGTAGAGATGCTGCGAGCAGTCAAGGATGCAGATGAATTGGCCGATATCACCCGCGCCAGCGCTATAGCAGATAGGACTTTGAAATATATCGTACCATCGATTGAGCCGGGCATGACGGAAAAACAACTGGCCTGGCGGATCGAAAGCTGCATGAGGCAAGAGGGAAGCGAGCCGTTGCCTTTCGAGATAATCGTGGCCTCGGGACCGAACTCGGCATTGCCCCACGCCAGGCCGACGGATAAACCGATTGCGGAAGGTGAACCCATAACCATCGATATGGGAGCCCGGTACGGCGGCTACTGCTGCGATATGACACGTACTTATATAATAGGCAATGGAGATGAAAGGTTTAACAGTGTCTACAATACCGTGCTGGGCGCGCAGACTTCCGCAATAGCTATAATCAAAGAAGGTATGGGGGCCGGTACTGCGGACGCCCTGGTTCGTGATATTATTGATAAAGCAGGCTACGGTGAATTCTTTGGCCATGGACTGGGACACGGCACTGGCCTGGACGCTCACGAACGGCCGCGCCTGGGCCCGACCAGCGACGATATTCTGATAGAGAATATGGTTTTTACAATCGAGCCGGGGATTTACTTGCCCGGCTGGGGCGGGGTCAGGATTGAAGATACCGTCGTAATTAGCGGCGGCAAAGCACTGGCCTTGACCAATACAGAAAAAAAGTCCCGTTTAAATGGAGGTACAACATCATGATTGACGCCGGTGAGCTGAAGAAAGGTATTACAATCACGCTTGACGGGCAGCTTTACCAGGTGCTGGACTATCAGCACATTAAAATGGGCCGTGGCTCGGCGCAGATCAGGATACGGCTGAGGGACGTCAAGGCCGGTCATATCGTGGAAAAATCATTTCAGGCCAGTGAAAAATTCACCAAGGCCTTTCTCGAAAGGAGGCAGGTGCAGTTCCTCTATAGCGACGGCGACCTCTATCACTTTATGGACAACCAAAGCTACGAGCAGATGGCCGTGGACAAAGGGTTGATGGGCGATACTGTCAACTACCTCAAAGAGAATATGAACATGGAATTACTCACACACAAAGGGGTCCCGATCGGAGTGGACCTCCCCATATCGGTGGAGCTAAAGATTATTGAGACCGGTCCCGGTTTCAAGGGGAATACCGCCAGCGCCGGGGGAAAGCCGGCCAAAATGGAAACGGGCATCACCATCCAGGTGCCTTTTTTTCTTAATACAGGCGATAGCATCAGAGTCGACACCAGGACGGGGCAATACCTGGAAAGGGTCTGAACGTTGATCAAGGCTGACCTGCACGTCCACACCAGGCATTCAGTTGACTCATACATGTCCTACCAGCAACTGATAGACGCCTGCCAGGCTAAAGATATAAATTGCATTGCCGTTGCCGACCACGGCACAACGCTGGGCGCCAGGGAACTCAGCAAGATTGCACCCTTCAAGATCATAATCTGCGAAGAGGTACGCACCCGTTACGGTGAGATAATGGGCATGTTCCTGCATGAAGACATACCTGACAAAATCCCGGTGGACGAGGCCATTAAAAGGATCCGTGACCAGGGTGGGCTGATCTGCATACCGCACCCTTATGACCTAGTCAGGCCCTCCGCCTTCCGCAACGAAAAGGTGCTGAAGGTAGTGGCGGACAGCGCCGATATCATCGAGGTTTTCAATTCGCGCAGCCTTTTCCCCGGCACAGAGAAAAGGGCGCGGGCTCTGGCTCTGCGGCACGGAAAGCTGATCAGCGCAGGGTCGGATGCTCACAGTCCTTCTGAGATTGGCTATGCCGTTGTCGAAATGCAGGATTTCAATAACCCGCAGGAGTTCTTAACCTCGCTAAAGAGCGCCAACATTCACAGCAAAAAATCAAGCCCGCTGATTCACTTTCTCAGTGTAACGGCAAGAGTGGACAAGAACATTAACCGGGGGTAGGGAAAATGTTGAGGATCGGGTGGTTCTCCACAGCACGGGGCGATAGCTCTAAAAAACTGCTGGACACAGTAGTCTCGATAATCCGTGAAGGCGGGCTTGAAGCGCGCATCGAGTTCGTCTTTTGCAGCCGCAGCCCCGGCGAATCCGAGAAAACCGATATATTCCTGGCCCAGGTGAAGGAATACAAAATTCCTTTAGTGACCTTCTCTGTAAAAGAATTCGCCCGCAGTTTCCAGCAGCAGGTCGGAGTCAAGGACGAAGCTCTTCCCAAGTGGCGCCTCGAATACGACCGGCAGGTAATATCCAAACTGGAAAACTTCGGTGTAGATATTTGCCTGCTGGCAGGTTATATGCTGATCGTTGGCCCTGAGATGTGCAACAGGTTCAACATGATCAACCTTCACCCCGCATTGCCCACCGGTCCCAAGGGCACATGGCAGGAGGTCATCTGGCAGTTGATAAGGGAAAGGGCTAACGAGTCGGGCGTTATGATACACCTGGTCACGCCTCAACTGGACAGGGGCCCCGTGATCTCATTTTGCAGATACAGCATCAGGGGAGGACAATTCGATGCCCTGTGGGATTCATTGGGGAACAGCTCACCCGAAGAAATCAGGCAGGCTGAGGGCGAGAACAACAGTTTATTTAAGATGATAAGGCAGAGCGGATTTATAAGGGAAACACCGCTGATTATTAATACTTTGCGTTCGTTGGGCGAGGGCAAGATTAAGATCGACAGCCGAAAAATGCTGATCGATAGCCATGGACTGCCCATCGCCGGCTACGACCTGACCGCTGAGATCGACCGCGAAATATTTAAATAGTTACTTCTTGTCTTTCTTGGCCGCCGGCGCGAGGACATCGTCGATCAAGCCGTACTCTACCGCCTGCTTGGTGTCGAAGTAGATGTCCCTGTCCGTATCCTGCCGTATCTTTTCCAGCGTCTGCCCGGTGTGTTTGGCCAGTATATTGGCAACCAGCTCGTCCAATCTCTCGAACTCCTTGGCGGCGATCTTGATATCCGTTATCTGCCCCTGGGTCCCGGCCCGTCCCTGGTGCATATGTATCGTGGAGTTGGGCAACGCGTATCTCTTACCTTTGGCCCCGGCGCACAGCAGGACCGTGCCCATGCTATAGGCTGAGCCTACACAGATAGTGGAGACATCCGGCTGGATCAACTGCATGGTATCATAAATAGCCAGTCCCGCAGTGACAACCCCACCCGGCGAATGTATGTAGAGGCTGATATCCTTTTCAGGGTCTTCCCTGGCAAGATACAACAGCTGGGCTACAATCACGTTGGCTAACTGGTCGTCTACCTGCATACCCAGGAAGATGATCCTCTCCTTAAGCAACAGAGAATAGATGTCCATGAAACGCTCGCCCCTGGCGCTGCTCTCTATGACTGTCGGTATTATGTTAAGTGGTGACCTTTCCATCAGGTTCCTCCATGTTTATATTTTTATCCTGTTCAGTGACCATTTTGGTCAGAAAATCCATGGCCTTGTTAATGACCATCATATCTCTCAACGATTCACGCGGCCGGGGCTGGTTAAATAAAGCCCGCACCTCTTCGGCCTTAACCTGCTCTTCGCCGGCCATTTTCTCGACTGACTCATTCACCTCATCGTCACTGGCCGTTATGTTCTCGAGCTCGGCTATCTTGCTGGTTACCAGGTAGGCCTTAACACGGTCGGATGCCGCCGGCTTGAGATCATCCCTGTGCATCTCCAGCGTCTTCTTGGCATTGACCAGGTAAGCCTCCAGACCCTTGACTCCGTCCGGGAAATTCCGGGCTTCTTCGTTAATAATATGGTCGACTTCCCTCTCGACGAGCACGGGCGGGAAATCAATGGTGCTCTGCTCGATAAGAGCTGTGATAAGCTTGTGCTCAAACTCCTTTTTAAGGCTGTCGTCGGCACGTGATTGCAGACCTATCTTTATCTTCTCCCTGAGGTCTGCCAAGTCTTCGCTGCCGGCGCTCTTGGCAAAATCATCGTTGATCTCGGGGAGGCTCTTCTCCTTTATCTCTTTCATTTTAATGCTGAAAGAATATTGTTTACCTGCAATCTCTTTGATCTCATAATCCTCAGCGAAGGTCAACTCAAATGCCTTCTCCTCATCCTTGACCATTCCCTCAAGTTTTTCGGCGAAGCCGGGCACAGGGTACTTAGCGCCCTGGTTGACTTCATAGGCTGCATCCTTACGCGATAAAATGGTCTCTTCTCCCCGTTTTCCCTCGATATCAACCGTGACGATATCCCCGAATTGGACCGCCCTCTCGGCAGGCACCAGTGTGCCGAACTGCATCTGCAGTTGCTCGATAACCTGGTTGATATCATCCTCGCCTATCTCTTTTTTGCCCATCTCCATCCTAATATCACGATAGTTCCCCGGTGTGACGTCTGGCTTGGTGGGCACTATGGCTTTAAATATGATGGGATCGATCTGTACCAGCTCTATCTTGGGCTCATCGATGGCCAATATGGACTCGTTCTTGATGGCCTCCTCGTAGGCTTCGGGTACCAGGTGCTCGAGGGCCTCCTGTAGAATCGCCTGCTTGCCGATATGCTGCTCCACCAGTGCGGCAGGGGCTTTACCCTTCCTGAATCCGGGAAGTACCACCCTCCTGGTCAGGTGCTCGAGGGCAATGCCCATGTATTTATCAGTTTCCGCACCCTCCATCTCGACATTCAGGGCAACCTGGCAGTTCTCTATCTTTTCAACTGTAGTCTTCATATTAACCTTTCACCTTGTTGAGTTATTATAACATTGCAAAATTGGACTTCAAAAAGATATCGTCAAACCTGGGGTTCGATTATCTTCAGATTCAGTTCCTTCAGCTGTTCGTCAGATATGAAGGACGGAGCATCCGTCATGAGATCTACGGCGGCCTGGTTCTTGGGGAAGGCAATGACGTCCCTGATGCTTTTACTGTGGGTTAGCATCATAATGAAGCGGTCGATGCCGGGCGCAACGCCCCCATGTGGTGGCGCGCCATATTCCAGCGCCTCCAGGAAGTTGCCAAACTTGGCCTCAATCTCTTCTTTTGCGTAACCGAGAATGTTAAAGATCTTTTCCTGCATGGTACGGTTATGTATCCTGATGCTCCCGCTGGAAAGCTCGTACCCGTTGCAGACGATGTCATAGTGGCGGGCGCGCACCTTGCCCGGGTCCGAATCCAACAGGGATATATCCTCATCAAAGGGCGCCGTGAAGGGGTGATGCATGGAATCCCACATCTTCCTCTCGCCGTTCCAGTCGAACAGCGGGAAATCTGTTATGAAAACAAAGGCCATCAGGTTGGGATCGCATAGATCCAGGCGCTTGCCCATCTCCCGCCGCAGCTCATCGAGCACCTTGTTTACCATGGGCGCCTCACCCGCGGCTATCAGCATCAGGTCGCCCGGCTGGGCCTTGAACCTGCCCAGGATTTTCCTGATCTGACCGATATCCAGGTGCTTGGCAGCAATAGACTTGATCCTTTCGATGCTGGCGCTCTCTGCGCTCTCCACCGTCTCACCCGGCAGCCAGGCCAGCGTTATCAATCCCTTTGCGCCACACGATTTAGCCAGCTCGGTCAATTCTTCAACCTGCTTATGTCCATAGCCGGCGCAGCCGGGGACGCATATTCCCCTGACCTTTCCGCCATCCTGTATGGCCGATTTGAACACTATGAACGGGCTCGCCGACACTATATCGGAGATGTCCTTCAACTCCAGCCCGAAACGTATGTCCGGCTTGTCAGTCCCGAACCTGTCAAGCACCTCGGCATATGAAATCCTGGGGAACGGCTTTACCAGTCGAATGGCAGGTGTCACTGTCTCCACCAGCCCGGTGAACATCTGCTCCAGCAATACGAGGATATCTTCCTCATCGACAAAGCTCATCTCCAGGTCGAGCTGTGTAAACTCGGGCTGCCTGTCTGCGCGCGTGTCCTCATCGCGGAAGCATCGCGCCACCTGGTAATACTTCTCGATGCCCGCCACCATCAGCAACTGCTTCAACTGCTGAGGCGACTGGGGTAGCGCATAAAATTTTCCGGCATGGACACGGCTTGGCACCAGGTAGTCACGGGCGCCCTCCGGTGTGCTCTTGATCATAATAGGCGTTTCAACTTCTACGAATCCCCGCTCATCCAGAAAATCGCGCATATATTTGATAACGCGATGTCGCAGCAGCAAGTTATCGCGCATACCCGCCCGCCTCAAGTGGAGGTAGCGGTATCTCAACAACAGAGATTCGTCGACATCTACCTCTTCATTTATATAGAACGGCGGTGTTTTCGAAATATTCAATATCTTCAGGCTGCCTGCCAGGACCTCAACCTCTCCGGTGGGCAGACGGGAATTATCCGTACCCTGCGGCCTCTTGCTTACCTTCCCAACGACCTGTATCACATACTCATTACGCAGCCCGTTGGCCGTGGCGTGGATATCAGGGGCCAACTCCGGATTAAAGACCACCTGCGTAATACCCTCTCGATCTCGCAGATCGATAAAAATCAGTCCGCCGTGGTCCCTGCGCCTATGTACCCAACCTGCCAGCGTAACCTCTTCCCCGGCGTTGGCGCCTCGTAATTGACCGCAATTATGACTTTTCAGCAAAATACCCTCCTGGGGGTAAAATTATATCTTAATACGTTTATACTTCACAAAGTTTGGGGCATGGCGGGCAGGGCCATGAACATGTGGGAAAGCAGCGATTTGAATGATCAGCCGGCGGTATTTAAGGGTCGGTATTTTTCCCTCAGTCCCGGCTTTTCGATCTTTCCAGTGGGATTCCTTGGCACTTTGTCGAATATTACTTTTCTGGGCACCTTGTGTCGTGCAAGGTTTACCCTGCAGTACTCAATAATCTCCGCCTCACTGATGTTAGAACCCTGTCTGCGGTCAACGATGGCTATGGCAATCTCACCCAACCTGTGATCTGGTATCCCGATGACGGCCACATCGTTCACTGCGTCCAGGTCGTGAATGGCATCTTCCACTTCAACCGGAAAGATGTTTTCTCCACCGGTTATAATGACGTCTTTTTTCCTGTCAACCAGGAAGATGAAACCGTCCTCATCCAGTTTAGCCATGTCACCGGTAAGCAGCCAACCGTCGCGAAGGGTTTCCGCCGTCTTCTCAGGATTCTTATAGTATTCCTTCATCACACCTTCACCCTTTACTGCCAGTTCACCTATTTTTCCTGCTTCAAGCAAATCACCTTTTTCATCCACTATTTTGGTTTCCCAGTTAAATCCTGCCTTTCCGATAGCCCCTACCTTGTGGATGTTTTCTATGCCGAGGTGCACGCACCCCGGGCCGCTGGACTCGCTTAAGCCGTAATTCGTATCGTATTGCATGCCGGGGAAAACATTCATCCAGCGCCTGACCAGCGAAGGAGGCACCGGCTGCGCACCGATGTGCATTAAACGCCAGCAACTCAGGTCATAATCCTCTTTTTTCACCTGCCCGTCTTCCAGGGCCACCAGTACATCGTGGGCCCAGGGCACCAGCAGCCAAACGATGGTACCACGTTCTTTGTGGACGGTTTCGAGTATATTGCGAGGGCTGACTTCAGCCAGCAGGGTCGCCCTTCCTCCTGTGATCAGGCTGCCGAACCAGTGCATCTTGGACCCTGTGTGATACAGGGGAGGGATGAGCACGAAATTGTCCGACTTTTCCTGGCGGTGATGGGCATATTCGGTTATCGCGGCGCACCTCAGGTTATCATGCGTCAACAGTATGGGCTTGGGCGCACCCGTAGTACCCGATGTAAAATAGAGGCTGCAGGCCTCTTCCTTGCTGATATCGACATGGGGTCGTGAGGTGGGGCGCCTGTCAACCCATGAATGGTAGCCGATCATGTGTCCCGGCAGGCTATCGCCGAAGGCGAGCACACCTTCCACCCCGTGAATATGCTTTTTAACAGAATCAGCCCGCTCGATAAATTCCTCCCCTATAATCATGAACCTGGCACCTGATATTTCAGCACAGTACTTGAAATCGCTGCCGGTAAACCTGAAGTTGAGCGGCACCACCCAGGCCCCACTCCTCAATATGCCGAAATAGACTATTAACCAGTCGATGGAATTCATCATCCATAGGATGACGCGGTCGCCCTTTTTCACGCCAATATCGATGAGCGCATTGGCAACGCGGTTGGCCTCCCCATCCATCTGTGTCCACGTTATCTCACGCCGGTAATTGTTGCTGGGCTTGAGCTCCACCAGGGCGCAATCGTCCGGGTACAATCTGGCGTTTCTGGCCAACATTTCCGGTATCGTAATCATCAACTATTCACCTCACACCAACACAGGCGGCTCACCTAATATGTTGCCAGGCTCGGCAGGAATGTAGCAATCTGCGGGAAGGCTAATAGTATAATCGCCGCTACGACCAGGGCAGCCAGGAAAGGAGTGATGCCTTTAAAGATAGTCTCAAGAGGCACATCGGGGGCGATCCCTTTAATAACATATACATTCAGTCCCACGGGCGGCGTGATGACACCCATCTCGGTAACCAGCACTATGATGACACCGAACCAGATGGGATCTAAGCCCAGTGCCAGCACCACGGGATAGAAGATGGGAATGGTGAGGGTGATGAGGGCCAGCGAATCCATGAAACACCCTCCGATCATATAGATGATGATGACGATTCCCATAATGGCCATGGGCGGTATCGGCAATGATCCCACCCACCCCGAGAGCATCATAGGTATGGTGGTTATGGCGATGAAATGGCCAAACACAGTGGCCCCCGCCACGATCACCATGACCATGCACGTGATGCGCACAGTGTCTTTGAGGGCGTTCATAAAACCCGCCCATGTGAGCTGCCGCGTGATCAGCCCGATGAGAATGGCCCCGGCCACGCCTGCGGCGCCTGCCTGTGTCGGGCTAAACCATCCAAAGAAGAGGCCCAGTATGACAAAGCAGAAGAGAAACAGCATCTCAATTATACCTGTGAGCGCCTCGATCTTCTCCTTGAAAGTGGATGCCTCGCCGGCGGGCGCCAGCTTGGGATTGATCTTGCAGATGATTGCCACTGTGGCCATCAGCAGTGCAGCGATCAGCAGGCCGGGTAAAACGCCCGCCATGAACAGCTTCCCGATGGACTGCTCCGTGAGTATGCCGTAGACGATAAAGATAGTACTGGGCGGGATCATGATGCCCAGTGTGCCAGCCGAAGCCACGATCCCCGTAGCCAGAGAGTTGTCGTATTTATAGCGTTTCATCTCGGGGATGCAGACTTTGCCCATGGCGGCGGCTGTGGCGCTGGTTGAGCCGTTGATGGCGGCAAATCCGGCGCACCCGATAACGCTGGCCAGGGCCAGCCCGCCCGGGAATTTGCTGAACAGCACGTAGCCCGCATCGTAGAGGCGCCGGCTCATGCCGGATTCAGAGGCTATGCAGCCCATCATTGTAAACATGGGTATCACCGTCAGCGAATATGATGAGAAAATATCGAAAAAGTCGCGGGCAACCAGATTCATGCCCGCCGCCGGTGTAACTACTATACTGAACCCGATGAGCCCGACAAAGGCCATGGCGAAGCCCACCGGCATGCGCAGCAGGAAGATTAAAACCAGTACGGCTACGCCGAGAATTCCGAGCGTGATATTATCCATGTTATTCGGTGGCCCTCATCATCTTGATCATCTGCATAATCAGCACCAGCACGACCACAAGGCTGCACAGACCCAGTCCCCAGACAAAGGGATAATAAGGTAAACGTATCGTCATGGATACTTCCCCGCTGGATTGGAGCGCCAGCCCATAGGTGTAGCTTTGCCATGCCAGAATCAGGAAAAGGCAGATGCTAAAACAGTGTACGATAACGGCGATAACTTTTTGCGGCATTCTCGGTAATTTTCTCACCAGCATCTCGACCTCGATGTGCCCGTGGACGATCTGGGTCTCAGCTATGGCAAAGGAGATAGCTACTACGCTGAGCAAGCTGACCAGTTCAATGCCACCGGTGAGAGGCACCTTGAAGAACTTATTCCCGCAGATGTCGATAAGCACCAGGACAACCATACTAACCAGGCTGGCGCAGGCCACCCAGTTAAGCCAGTCTGCTATGCGGGTAATGACTTTTTCGAACCTTTCAAACATCGCCGTTAAGAAGGGCGGCAGACATCATACCACTCCGCCGCCCTTCCCTGAATATTCTTTAATACCCTGCTATTTTGCGAACTCGGAGTTGACGAAATCGATGCACTCCTGGTCGGTGGGGGTTTTCCCTGCCCAGTACTGCGCCCTTTCCATCAGGTACTTTTCATACTGGTCAGCCGGCATTCCTTTGGCCGTTATGTCCTTCAGATTTTTATCTTTAAGTGGCTGTGTGGCCTGTACCCACCGGGCTGCCTCTTCCGGGGACAGTTTGATCACCTCGCGGCCTTCAAACGTCTTGAAGAACTTTATGCCGGATATATCATAATTGGTCCAGGTCTTAGCGTGTTTCTCGATCCACTCATTGCTGACATCCGTAAACACCTTCTGGATATCGGGGGGAAGGCTGTCCCATTTATCCTTGTTCATGACCACATACATATTGGCGGTGCTGCCCACTTCCGGGCATTCCGTGACATATTTAACGATCTCTGCCTGCTTCCATCCCTCCAGTGTCTCGCGCGGGGTGTAGCTGCCGTCGATGGTCCCCTTGGACATGAGCTCATAGGCTTCGCCCTGGGCTGCGCCGTACCCCTTGCCGCCCAGTGCTTCGATGATGCTGGCGCCGACGCCGGTCGACCTGATCACCATACCCTTCAGATCTTCAAGCTGCCTGACTGGCTTCTTGACCGAGAATATGACGCTGGGGCCGTGGGCGTGAAAATACAGGACGTGGACATTGTCAAATTCCTTGGGTTTGAACTCGTTATAAAAATCGTTGGCCACCCTGGTCGATACATACCCGTTGAGATAGCCGTGCGGCAATTCCACCAGCTCCGAGGCCGGGAAGCGGCCCATTGTATAGGAGACCACGGACATCCCCATATCCGAAAGCCCGTTCAAAACGCCGTCATATACCTGCGGCGCCTTGGTCAGGGTGCCTCCGGCAAATACGGTAATCTTTACTTTACCTTTGGTGCGGGCATTGATCTCATCGGCGAACTTCTGGGCCAATATGGCATTCTTGTGCACCGGAGGGAAGAAAACGCTGTAAGTAAATTCGTATGTCTTGTTATCTGTGACAGCAGGTGTGGTTGAAGTATTGTCCGAGGGTGCTTTGGGCGCCGGGCCGCATGCAGCCGCAAGAACCAGAACCAGTACCAGTGCCATAACAATCTGTATAAACGCCGTCCTTTTCATAGATATACCTCCACTAAGATTAATAATGCGGGGACAACAGGGAACTAATGATTCAGCTGGGGAGGGTTCGTGACTCCAGCGCTGCTGAGAAGATTCGGCAGCTCTTCCAGAGTCACTTTCGGTAGATATATTTGTTAGCGTGCATCTATTTATACTTATTTATTGCCCGTTACAACGGCAAGTTTCAAACAGTATATTATATTACTATGAAATGCTGCAAGCCTGTCAAGTCCCGGTACATTATCAGGAGTCAAGTTCAGTTGTTTCATGGCGTCCCCGATTACATTAATTGATGCGTTAAATGATAAAATATCAGTGCCCTGATAATACTATTCAAGGTATATTATATTAGACAGACAACCGCTTAATTATTTACTTGGAGGTAGAGATGGCCATATATTTGATGCTCTCAACATTGACCGGTGACGGCAGAAAGGCGATCGAGGAGTACCCTGAACGGTTAAAGGAACTTAACAAAGAAGTCGAATATATGGGGGTAAAAGTATTGTCTCAGTATGCTCTGCTGGGGCAGTACGACTTCGTGCATATCATCGAAGCGCCCAATAACGAAAAGGCGGCGGAGCTGGCAATCCACTTATCCGCGGGCGGACTGCAGAGCCTTACGCTGGCAGCCATACCCCTGGACAAGCTGATCGAAACTCTCAAAAAGAAGCCGCCGGTGTTTTAATCCTCTGGGACAGGTTTGAACTTATCCGCCCTTCGCCATTATAATTAGACCTCGTTATTCGTCCTGTTCCGGGTTCACAATGAGCAAGATCCGTAAACTATTATCGGGCAACGAAGCTATAGCCCTGGGTGCGTACCACGCCGGGGTGAGGGTGGCTACGGCCTACCCGGGAACGCCCAGCACCGAGATACTTGAGAACATGGCCCGGTTCAAGGACCTGTACGCAGAGTGGTCCACCAATGAAAAGGTCGCTATGGAGGTGGGACTGGGCGCATCTTATGCCGGCGTCAGGACGCTGGTTTCCATGAAACATGTGGGGTTAAACGTGGCGGCCGATCCCTTTATGGCGGCGGCAACGACTGGTGTACATGGAGGTCTGGTCGTCGTATCCGCCGATGACCCGGGGATTCACAGTTCCCAGGGCGAACAGGATAACCGTCACTTCGCCAAACTGGGGCGGGTGCCCATGATCGAGCCAGCCGACAGCCAGGAAGCATACGATTTCATGGCCATCGCCTATGAAATGAGCGAGAAATACGATACACCCGTCCTTTTCAGGATTACCACCAGGGTTGCGCATTCCAAATCCGTTGTTGAAGTAGACATGGGCGAGCTCAGGGTTGAACGGAATAAATATTTTCACCATCACGTAGAGAAATATGTGATGCTTCCGGGACATGCCCGCCTCAGGGTTCCGCACATGCATAACCGCATGGCCGAGCTCAGCGCGCTGGCCGAGATAACCCCGCTCAATCAGATTATTGAAGGCGATGCCCGCACCGGCATTATATCCAGCGGCGTCGGGTATGAATATGCCAGGGAGGTCTTCCCCTCAGCTTCGTTCCTCAAGCTCGGATTGATCTACCCGCTGCCCACGAAGCTGATTCAGCGTTTCGCAGGGCAGGTAAAAAAGCTCTTCGTCGTGGAGGAGCTGGACCCTTTCCTGGAGGAAAATATCAAGGCCATGGGTATCAAAGTCGAGGGCAAGCAACATATCCCCCGCCACGGGGAATTGAATACGGGCGCCGTTCGACATGCCGCTGTAAAGGCAGAGATCATATCGCCGGCAGGCGCAGCAGCCGCAACCGGAGTTATAAAGAACTTACCCGGACGACCACCCTTGCTGTGCCCGGGCTGCCCGCATGCCGGAGCTTTCTTCGTGCTCAGTACCATCGGGAAAAGATCCAAGGTGCTTGATGCCAGCGGTAAGTCTGAGAAGGAATCCGGACTCATCATCACCGGCGATATCGGCTGTTATACACTTGCCACATATCCTCCCCTGCGAGCCATGGACACAACCGCCTGCATGGGGGCCAGCATCGGCCAGGCCATCGGTTTGGTCAAGGCCGGTGTTACCAGTAAAGTGGCCGCCGTCATCGGCGATTCGACTTTCATGCACTCGGGCATTACCGGCCTCATCGATGCTGTCTACAACGATGCTAAAATCACCGTGATCGTTCTCGATAACGGGACCACAGCCATGACCGGGCACCAGGACCATCCCGGCTCAGGCATATCTGCCCAGGGCGCGACAACACAGAAGGTAGATATCGTAAAGGTGATCGAGGGCACAGGGGTGAAGCATGTACAGGTTGTAGACTCCTTTGATATGAAGGCGGTACGGTCTGCTATAAGGTCCTCCCTGGACAGCGAGCAACTGTCCGTGGTCGTAGTCAGAGGTAAGTGCGCGGTCACTAACAAAGCACGCAAGAACAAGCGCCATGTAGACCCTGAGGCCTGCAATGATTGCGGCATTTGCCTTATGATCGGGTGCCCGGCCATCCAGAAAAAGGACAACAAGGTGTATGTCGAGGCCGCCATCTGCATGGGAGACGCCTGCGGAATCTGCCAGCAGCTATGCCCTAAAAAGGCCATAAGCGCGGAGGTAAAGGCGGGATAATGAAAAGCCGGTACCAGGGCAAACAGGACATCCTGATGGTTGGAGTGGGCGGTCAGGGCACGATCCTGGCCAGCGATATACTGGGTGACGTGGCGCTGGACATCGGCCTGGACGTCAAGAAGACGGACACTTTGGGAATGGCTCAGAGGGGCGGAAGCGTGACCAGCCACCTGCGTATCGGTCAAAAAGTGTGGTCTCCCCTGATCAATGCTGCCGAAGCGGATTTTCTGTTGGCCTTTGAGAAGCTGGAAGCCACCAGGTGGGTTGACTACCTGAAGCCGGGCGGTACCGTTATCATCAACAACCTTGCCATTCCCCCTCTATCCATATCGCTGGGCACGCAGGTGTACCCGGAGGACGAGGCAATAATCGCCGCTTTCCGCCGTTTGACAGATGCGGTACACGTAGTCAACGGCACGGACATTGCGGCAGGACTGGGTGATGTCCGCACGCTGAATATCTTCATGCTGGGTTATTTATCGCGGTTCCTGCCCCTGAAGATCACCGATGAACAGTGGGAAAAAGGCATTGCCCGGCATTTGCCGGCCAAAATCCTTGACTTGAATAAACGCGCTTTTGAAGCGGGAAGGGAGGCTGCTGCCGGTGTCAATATCTGATAACGTTCGCACACGCATGGCGGCAGGATCGTGGGTAAGGCGCATGTTCGAGGAAGCTGCCATCCTGAAGAAAAAGCACGGCGAGCACAATGTCTTCGATCTTTCGCTGGGTAACCCTATAATAGAGCCCCCTGCGGAATTCAAACACATCTTGAGAAAGCTGAGCGAGAATCCCATGGCAGGCATGCACCGCTATATGGAAAATGCCGGCTACGAGGAGACCAGGCGATCCGTAGCGAAACAGGTCTCTCTGGAAAACAACATGGAAGTCGCCTTCCAGGATATCATCATGACCGTCGGCGCAGCCGGCGCGATCAATGTGATACTCAAGACCATTCTGAATCCCGGCGACGAGGTAATCGTATTCGCTCCATACTTCATGGAGTACGATAACTATATCGACAATCACCGTGGGGTAACGGTCGTCTTGTCCACCGATGAGAAATTCCTGCCGGACCTGGACCTGCTGGAGCAGGGCATCAACGCGAAGACCAAGGCGGTGATCATCAATTCGCCCAACAATCCGACGGGTGTGGTCTATAGCGAGGAGTTCGTTAAAAAACTGGGGCATGTACTGGCTCGCAAAGAGAAGGTTCTGAAAACCGCCATCTATCTCATCAGCGACGAAGCCTACAGCAGCTTGATGTACGACGGCCTCGAATATGTGCCCATACTTCAAGCCTATCACCGCAGCATGATCGCTACCTCCCATTCCAAGGACCTGGCCCTTCCGGGGGAAAGGATCGGATACATCGCCGTGCACCCGGCCATGGAGCAGCGCGAGGAGATCATCAGCGGCCTGATCTTTTGCAACCGCATACTCGGATTCGTCAACGCCCCCGCCCTGATGCAAAACATCGTCCGGCACCTGCAGCACGTGACGGTCTCTGTACCGGAGTACCAGGAGAAACGCGATTTTCTGTATAATAACCTGACCGGCATGGGCTACCGGGTGGTCAAACCGCAGGGTGCTTTCTACATGTTTCCCCGGACGCCCATCGAAAACGATGTGGAATTTGTTCACGAGTTGCAGAAAATGAATGTTATGACCGTGCCGGGCAGAGGGTTCGGAAGCCCCGGCTATTTCAGGATCTCCTACTGCGTTAATCACAGCACTCTCGAAGGCGCCCTCGACGGCTTTAAAAAAGCTGCCGGGATGTTTAGACTCTTCTGATTTGGGCGGTCCCCGTCGACAGACCACCGCCCCCCTTAAATTCACATGATCGACACATATACAATTCCACAGCTCATTGAAGCCAACCACCGGAGGTGGGGGGTACAGACCGCCATGTGCGTAAAAAAACGCGGCATATGGCATCGCTACAGCTGGACGGACTACTACAACAGGGTGAAATACTTCTCACTGGGGCTGGTAAGCCTCGGCCTGCAAAAAGGTGATGTGTTATGCATCATCGGCGACAATGAACCCGAATGGTTCTGGGGAGAGTTCGCGGCGCAGGCGGCGGGCGGTATAGCCACCGGATCCTTCGTGGATTCCATTCCCTCCGAATTGAAATACATCGCCAATCACTCCGGCGCCAGGTTTGCCCTGGTCAACGACCAGGAGCAGACCGACAAATTCCTGGAGATATGCGATGAGCTACCCCTGCTGCAGAAAATCATCTACTGGGACCCCAAAGGTCTGGGCAACTACGAGGACCCCCGGCTGCTTAGCTTCAACAGCGTCGTAGAAATGGGCGCTGTCTTCGACCGCGCCAATCCCGGTGTATTCGATCGAAGTGTTGCAGCAGGCCGGCCCGGCGACACGGCCTTCATCTATTACACATCGGGTACCACCGGCTTGCCCAAGGGGGCCATACTGACGCACAAAGCCCTGGTCAATACGGCCCGAGGATTTGTAAGCGTCTATCCTCTGGATGGAAGCGACGACCTGGTGTCCAATTTCCCGGCTGCCTGGGTGGGCGACAGCTACTTCGCCACCATTCCCCACCTGCTAACCGGGGCACGGCTCAATTTTGCCGAGGAGCCGGATACCATCGCGGAGGATACACGCGAGGTCGGACCGGATTTCGCCATATACGGCCCGCGGCAGTGGGAGAGCATTGTCAGCGAGATACAGGTCAAGATAACCGATGCGCACCCGCTCAAGCGGTTCTTCTACCGCCTGTTGATGCCGATCGGCTACAAAATGGCGGAGCTCAAATTCGACGACCGCAAGCCGGGGCCTTTCTGGAACACAATGTATTTTATTGCTCACCTTTTGCTGCTCAGGCCGCTCAAGGACCGCCTGGGATTGAGCAACGTAAGGTTCGCTGTAACGGGCAGCTCTGTGCTGAGCCTCGATACGTTTAAGCTGATCCATGCCCTGGGCATCGAGCTGAGGCAGACCTACGCCAGCACGGAGGCCGGTTTCATCTCCTCGCACACAAAAGGCGACATCGATTTCCAGAGTGTGGGACGGCCTGCGCTGGGGGTGGAGGCCAGGGTATCGGGCGAGGGTGAACTACTGGTGAGGAGCGAATGCACTTTCACAGCTTACCTGGGCGAGCCTGAAAAGACGGCTAAGATAAAGAAGGACGGCTGGGTGCATACAGGCGACGCGGTCAATATAAACGAAAAAGGGCATCTTATATTCCTCGACAGGCTGGAGCATATGGGCGCCCTGGTCAGCGGCGCCAAATATGCCCCGCAGTATATCGAGGGCAGGTTGCGATTCAGCCCTTATATCAAGGACGCTATGGTCATCGGCGGCAAGGACAAGTCTTTCGTGGCAACCATGATCAATATCGACTTCGCCATGGTGGGGAAGTGGGCTGAACGCAATGGCATACCGTATACTACTTTTGTCGACCTTTCTCAAAAACAGGAAGTGGCGGATTTAGTCAGGAAAGACCTTGTGCGGGTCAATAGCTATCTGCCGGAGCTATCCAGGGTAAAAAGGTATATGCTGTTGCATAAGGAGTTCGATCCTGATGAGGCGGAACTCACGAGAACGCGCAAGCTCAGGCGTGAGTTCATGGAGATGCGGTACAAGCCCGTGATAGATGCCATTTACAGCGAGGGGGATTCGCTCACGGTCGACGCGTCGGTGACCTACCGCGACGGCAGGAAAGGCAGCGTGTCCACATTGATAAGGATATGGGACATCTGATATGACGCAGCTTCTGCAGTACACAATAACCGGCCTGGCTGTGGGTATGATATACGCGCTCATTGCCCTGGGTTTCGCGCTCATCTGGAAATCCAGCCGCGTGGCCAACCTGGCGCTGGGGCAACTGGTACTCATATCATCATGGTTTACCTACAGCATGCTGGTGCAGGTCAGGCTGCCGATTTGGGCCGGAATGATAATGACCATACTGTTCGCCATCTTTTTAGGCTGGATGATCGAGCGCTTTACCCTTCGCCCGCTGATCGGGCAGCCAATATTATCTTTGATCGCGGTCACACTGGGCATAGCCTATTTCCTGGAGGGCGTGGTCACCGTAGTATGGCCGGTAAGTGTGGCCAAGTTGCCTCCCCTCTTCCCACAGGAACCGGTAACAATAGGCACCGCCGTTATCTCGCAGGAATACTTATGGGCAACAGGCATATCGCTGGCCCTGTTCGGCATCCTGTCACTATTTTTCAAGTTTCACAAAATGGGCATCGCCATGCGGGCCAGCGCGGATGACCAACTGGCCGTACAGGCATGCGCCGTGCCCATAACCAGCATCTTCTCCATGTCATGGATTTTTGCCTGCGTGGTGGCCGCTATAGGCGGGATCTTGATATCGAGCATAGGCGGAATTACCAACGCCCTGGTAGAAACCGGATTCAAATCATTCTCCGTGGTAATACTGGGAGGGCTCGACTCATTCATTGGCTGCATAGTGGCCGGGCCGATCATAGGCCTGTGCGAAAACGTGGGCGCGGGCTACCTGACACCCCTGTTGGGCCCGGGCATCAAAGACCTTATCCCGTTTGTAATAATAATCATCGTCATGCTGATAAAGCCTTACGGCCTGTTCGGTGAAGAGAGAATTGAGAGGATATAACAGATGAGCCTACCCTGTGGGATACGCAACTACACGTACGATACGGATATGGCCATCATCCGCACCAGGACCCAGTGGGTGATGTTCGGCCTCTTCATGCTACTGCTTATCACAATGCCGCTCTACCTGCCCAGGTTCGGACTGGACGTGATGAACCTGATGGGCATCACCATCGTATCGATTGTCGGCCTGAACATACTGGTTGGCTACTGCGGTCAGCTGTCCATCGGGCATGCTGGTTTTATGGCCGTGGGCGCCTATACCACGGCTATACTGGGCAACAGCCTCGGCCTGCCGTTCCTAGTGTCGCTCATCCTCTCCGGTTTTTCAGCAGGCCTGGTGGGCCTGTTGTTCGGCATGCCATCGCTCAGGGTCAAGGGGTTCTACCTGGCAATTACAACCATTGCCGCCCAGTTCATCATCATATGGATCATCAACCATTGGACCGACGTAACTCATGGCTCCATGGGCATAAGCGTTGCACCGGCCAGTATCGGTCCCTTCCAATTTGACAGCGAGGCCAAGCAGTTTTACCTCATCATGTCCGTAGCGGCGTTAAGCATCCTGTTCGCCACCAACCTGGCCAGGAGCCGCATTGGCCGGGCTTTCATAGCAGTCAGGGACAACGACCTGGCGGCGGAGGTGATGGGCATAAACGTTTTTTCCTACAAGCTGCTGGCATTCTTCCTGGGCTGCTTCTTCGCGGGTATTGCGGGCTCGCTGTTTGCCCAGTGGCGCGGCAATATCACCTCGGAGGATTTCACTTTCGGCCAGTCCATTCTTTACATCGGCATACTTATCATCGGCGGGCTTGGCACTGCAATAGGCCCCATGCTGGGAGTGATCTTCATCAGGCTTTTGGAGCAGTTCGTGATATACTTGTCGCCCATGATAGAGCAGACGTTCAGCGGACTGCCAACCGGATTTGCCACGGGGCTGAGCTCACTGGTATTCGGACTGGCTATGATCGTGTTCCTGGTCTTTGAACCGCGCGGCCTGGCCCACCGCTGGCAGTTGTTCAAGGCGTCATACAGGATGTGGCCGTTCTCGTACTGATATATCATAATAAAATAACGTCTTACGACTTGATTATAGAATTGAAAGGAGGTTAATGTGAGAAGAAGTAAAGTGACCATGTGCCTGGCCGTGCTGCTTATAGTAGCGACGGCCATCTCCATCCTGCCCGGTTGTACTCCGGCAACACCACCGGCCAGTGAGAAGGTAATCAAGCTGGGACTGAGCATCCCGTTTACCGGGGCCGCCGCCGAGAAGGGAGCACCTATCGGCCAGGGCCAGCTTGACGCATTTAAATATATCAACGACGAATTGGGCGGAGTAGAAGGATACAAGATAGAGCCTGTCTGGTATGACACTAATTACGATTCGGCCAAGGCCACGACCATCGTAAAGAAGCTGATGGATGACGGTTGCGCATTCTTTACGGTTGTGGCTTCCAAGGACATGAACGCATCCAAAGAGGCGGCCAACAGGGCCGGCTTCCCCGGGATGGTCTGCTTCAGCTCCCCGTCGCTGACACATCCGCCCAAGCATATCTATGCGCAGCTTCCCGATTATGGCGATGATTGGGCTGCATTCGCGCGATACTATCTGGAAAATATCTGGAAGGGCCAGGGAAAGCCCAGGATGGCCCTCATGTTGCTGAACAATTCCACCGGCTATGGTGTAAGGGATGCAGCCAGGGCGGCTGCCGATAATCTGGGCATCGAGATCGTCGCTGTTGAAGAGCACTCCGCAACTACCATATCGGAGACGGATGCCCTCACCAGGATCAAAGACAAGAATCCCGACGTGCTCTTCATATCCAGCACGCCCGCTCCCACAGCTGTCATACTGAAGAATGCCTACGACCTCAAGATAGTACCGGGTATGACAGTAGGCTGCGCACATGCCAGCTTTACAAAGGCTTTAATCGACCTGGCGGGCAAGGACGTCACACAGGGTATCTACGGCGTATATCCCACCGTCAACTGGGGCGACAACGTGACCGGCATGGCCAAGATGATGGAATACTGTGACAAAAGGCATCCCGAATATGCCGGCAACAACGATTACCTTATCGGCTGGGCCTCAAGCCTGATCAATGCCGAGATACTGCGCCAGGCTATTAAATCATCGGGCGGCGATGCGCTGGCAAAGGGAGATGCCGCGGCATGGGCGCTGGCGGAGAAAAACGGTTTCATGAACGTAAAGAACTACGATGTTGAAGGGCTGCATGGACCGGTTGATTTCTCCAATCCCGTAGACAAGCGCGGCTCGAAATCGGTCAAGATATTCCGGGTACAGGACGGGAAGATGGTTTCCCAAACGGGGTGGGTGGACGCACCCAACATTCTTTACGAGAATTTAGACTGGTTTTCTAAATAAAACAATCTGGCTTAAGCAATGTTAAAACTGAATAACATTGAGGTCTCATACCTCAATGTGGTAAAAGTGCTGCACGGCATCTCCATTTCGGTGGAGGACGGCCTTGTAATTGCCCTGCTGGGCGCCAACGGCGCCGGCAAGACGACGACCCTCAAGGCCATATCCGGGCTGTTGAGGGTCGAAGAGGGCGAGATCACGGACGGCACGATCGAGTGGGACGGCGTCAGGATCGACCGGAAAAACGCCGTCGCCATAGGCAAGCTTGGCATCGTGCAGGCGCTGGAGGGCAGGCGTGTCTTCGGACATCTCAGCGCTGAGGAAAACCTGCTGGTAGGCGCCTTTTCGATCTCCAGTCAACGCAAGGTAAAATCCGACCTCAGCATGGTATACGGCTATTTCCCCCGCCTGCAGAGCCTCCGTAAGAACACCGCCGGGTACCTTTCAGGCGGTGAGCAGCAGATGCTTGTGATAGGGCGCGCCATGATGGCGGCGCCAAAGCTCATGATGCTTGACGAGCCGTCGTTAGGCCTGGCGCCAATGATCGTGGAACAGATATACGATATCATCCGCAAATTCAACGTGGAGCGCAGCACCTCCATTTTGCTGGTTGAACAAAACGTGAGGGTGGCCCTCAACACGGCGCATTACGGTTATGTCATGGAAAACGGGCGCGTTGTGCTGGACGGTTCGGCCGACTATCTGAAAGGACGGGAAGACGTCAAGGAATTCTATATCGGCATCTCGGCCTCAGGTGAAAAAAAGAGTTACAAAGAGATCAAGCACTACAAGCGCCGCAAGAGATGGCTTTAACCAAAGCGGTTCGCGGTATTTAGTACACTATCCCTCGCCCAGGTAGGCTGCAATGACCTTCTGGTCTTCGGCTATCTGGGCGGGGGTCCCTTCGGCGATCTTACGGCCGAAATCAAGCACCACCACACGATCGGCGATATCCATAACTACGCCCATATCGTGCTCTATTAAAACGATGGAATCCACGCCGTCGCGTAGTACGGGCGTGGCCGGATAAGTATCTCCCTGCCCCTCGAATATGTCATAGATAAAGCGGGCGATGTCCTCCTTCTCCTCGAGGTTCATCCCGGCCATAGGCTCATCCAACAGGATCAGCCGCGGCTCCAGGGCCAGCGCCCTGCCTAACTCAACCCTCTTTCTCAGCCCATATGGCAATGATCCAACTATAGACTTCCTGATATGCTCGATCTCCAGGAAATCGATAATGTCTTCCACGGTCTTCCTGTGCTCAATCTCCTCGCGATGTGCCGGCCCGAAATAAAGGAAGGTGCTGAATATGTTTTGCTTCATAAGCACGTGCCGGGCCGCCATGATGTTGTCCAAGGTGCTGAGGCCGGCATACAGCTCGATGTTCTGAAACGTTCGGGCGACACCCATTTTAGCTATGCGGTCCGACTTAATGCCGTTTATTTTTTTCCCCTTGAACCGTATCTCACCCTTTTGCGGTTTGTAGAAGCCGTTGATGCAATTGAGCAGGCAGGTCTTGCCCGCCCCGTTGGGGCCGATTATGGCCAGTATCTCGTTCTTTCGGATATCAAGATCGATATCCGTCAATGCCCTGACACCGCCGAACCAGAGGGAGAGGTCCCTCACGCTTAGAATGGTCTCTTTTTCGGTCATAATAAACAAAACGAATTAAACATAGCTATTTAGCAGTCATGGCCAGCCGAGCCTGTATGTTACCACTAAAGATGTATGATTTAAAAGTCTCCGAACATTACTTCTTTAAAATAGACTGCGCCATCATATTTCTGCATAATAGTAAACAGGTTAATATTACTTCTTATTGATCAGGCAGGATGAAACAGGACATTCGGCCATTTTGGAGTGTTCCGCAGGATGAACTGTGGAACACACTTAAGACGACTGCACTGGGCTTAAGTGATAACGATGTCATTGAGAGAAGAACCCAATACGGCTTTAACACCGTAAAACAGCAACGGCGATACAAATGGTTTTTGCTGCTGCTCAGCCAGTTTAAAAGTCCAATAATCATAATCCTGCTCTTTGCCACCATACTGGCATATTTTTTAAATGACCCTGTCGATGCGACCATTATTCTCTCCATAGTCTTGATCAGCGGCCTCCTCAGTTTCTGGCAGGAAAGAGGAGCTGTGAATGCAGTAGCCAGGCTGCTTGCCCTGGTGCAGATAAAGGTCACAGTGCTTCGTAATGGCGGGGAGGTTGAGATCCCTGCCGAGGAAATCGTTCCCGGCGATATTGTGATCTTCAATGCCGGCGATATCATACCCGCCGATTGCCGCATCCTGGAGTCAGGAGACCTATTTGTTGACGAGGCAACTCTGACGGGCGAAACCTTCCCTGTAGCCAAGGAAACAGGTATTGTTCCGGCAGCGGCGCCTTTAAGCCAGCGGACCAACTCCCTCTTCACGGGCACACACGTGATCAGCGGAACCGCCAGTGCTGTAACCGTGATAACCGGCACGGTGACAGAGTTCGGCAGGATATCCGAGCGCCTCAAACTGCAGCCTCCGGAAACAGAATTCGAACGAGGTATAAGGCGGTTCGGTTATCTTCTGATGGAAATTACACTACTGCTGATCATCGCTATTTTCGCCATCAATGTCTATTTCAGCCGGCCTATTCTGGATGCGCTGCTGTTTGCACTTGCTTTAGCCGTGGGATTAACTCCCCAACTGCTCCCCGTCATAATCAGCATCAACCTGTCCCACGGCGCCAGGAAAATGGCCGAGAAGAAGGTCGTAGTTAAGCGTCTGGCGTCCATCGAGAACTTTGGCAGCATGAACGTGCTGTGCTCAGATAAGACTGGAACTCTTACCGAAGGATCAATTCGATTGCAAAAAGCCATCGATGCCTCGGGTGAAGATAGCGACAGGGTCTTTCTTTACGCCTATTTAAATTCTTTTTATGAAACCGGCTATACGAGTCCCATCGATGAAGCCATACGATCCCATGCCCGGCCTGACATCGCCAACTACCGAAAATTGGATGAAATACCCTATGATTTCATACGTAAGAAGCTGACAGTTCTTGTGGTTAAGGACGGCAATTCAACCATTATAACCAAGGGTGCCCTGCAAAATGTACTCAAAGTTTGCACCACGATAGAAATGAAGCGGGAAAGGATTCCCTTTGACGACGGGGCGGCTGCCGGTATCAATCAGCTTTATGAGGACCTCAGCAAACAGGGGCTGCGTACGCTGGGCCTTGCTTATCGCGACCTGGGGACAAGGCTGGAGATCGACCGCGCTGATGAAGTCGGTATGACCTTCCTCGGTTTGGTCGTGTTCTACGATCCGCTAAAACATGATATCGCCGGAACGATCGAAGAACTGCATCAACTGGGTGTCACTCTTAAGATCATAACAGGCGACAACAAATTTGTAGCCTCCAGTATCGGCGCTCAGGTAGGATTACAGGACTCTGATATCATCACCGGCATAGAACTATCTGCTTTAAGTGATGAAGCACTGGTCAAGCGTGTAAATTCGGTAGATATTTTAGCGGAGGTTGACCCAAATCAAAAGGAGCGCATCGTCATTGCCCTGCAAAAAGCAGGGAACGTGGTGGGCTATATAGGAGATGGAATAAACGACGCCTCAGCGTTGCATGCGGCCGATGTGGGGATTTCCGTAGACAGCGCTGCAGACGTGGCCAAGGAAGCGGCTGACATTGTGCTCCTCGATAAAGATTTGCGTGTGCTGAAAGAGGGAATACGCGAAGGCAGGACAACCTTCTCCAATACACTGAAGTATATTTTTATGGCCACCAGCGCCAATTTCGGCAATATGTTCAGCATGGCGGGAGCCTCACTCTTTATGTCGTTCCTGCCATTATTGCCCAAGCAGATACTATTGACCAACTTGCTGACTGATATGCCGGAAATGACAATTGCCACTGATAATGTCGACAGGGAAATGGCGGAAAAACCGCGGAAATGGGATATTAAGTTCATCCGCAATTTCATGCTCACATTCGGATTGTTAAGCTCTGTGTTTGACTTTATCACGTTCGGGGTTTTGCTGCTCATCCTGCAAGCATCGCCCGAGCAGTTTCGAGCAGGTTGGTTCGTTGAATCAGTCATATCCGCATCGGTGATTGTGCTGATAATCAGGACCCGGCGCTTCTTCCTGAAGAGCAGACCGGGGAAATATCTGGTTATAGCCACCTTCGCAGTGGTCGCGGCTGTATTAATAATTCCATACACCGGACTGGGCACGTTATTCGGATTCGCCCCTCTGCCAGTCAACTTCCTGCTGCTTATGGGCCTAATCGTAGTGGTTTATGTGGCGTCCACCGAACTGGTGAAAATGTTTTTTTACAGAAAATATAACCTGTGAAAGGTATCGCTACTAATATAAGGGGCAACGAAGAATGTCATTCCGAAGAGGTCCTCTACTGACGGAAATAACCATCAAACGGACCGACGCTTCCATCAATACCTTCAGCGTGCGTCTGCAAAATCGCGGGCCTTCTTGCCCTTCAGCGCCGCTGTCTTCTGCTCTATGCGCCTATCCTCGTCAGTGGTTTTATAGGATTCGAGAAACTTCTTCTTAAAATCAGGGAACTCGCCGGCAGCAATAATCTGCCGGGCCTCCTCGATTAGCTTCTGCATAAAGAACAGGTTATGTATTGTAGCCAGTCTGTAGGCCAGCAACTCTTCACATCTGAATAGATGGTGCAGGTAGCCGGCCGTGTAGTTTCGGCAGGTAAAGCATCCGCACCCGCTTTCGACAGGGCCCGTTTCCTCCCTGCGTATTGAGCGCCTGATGTTCTTCCTGCCCCTGCGTGTATACAGCGCACCGTTGCGGGCCACCCTGGTGGGCAACGCGCTGTCGAAGATATCGATGCCCAGTGAAATGCCCTCCACGATGTCCTCCGGTGAGCCCACGCCCATCAGATATCTGGGCCTGTCGACAGGCATGTACGACATGGTTGCTTCGACAACCTCCCACATCAGCGCTTTAGGCTCGCCCAGGCTGAGGCCGCCGATGGCGTAGCCCGGGAAATCCAGCGATACAATCTGCTCCGCCGATTTCCTGCGCAGGTCAGTGTATGTGCCTCCCTGTATGATGCCGAATAGGTGCTGGCCGGTGTTGCAGTGGGCGCTACGGCAGCGCTCGGCCCACCTGGCCGTGGATGCCACGGCTTTATCAAGCTTCTCCCTGGCGGCAGTGCTCTCGGGACACACATCCAGTGCCATGATGATATCCGCCCCCAGTTTTTCCTGCATGGACATGGAAGATTCAGGGGTGATGCTGTGTTCACTGCCGTCGATATGTGAGCGGAACACAACGCCTTCATCTGTAACCTTGCGCAGGTTGGAAAGGCTGAATATCTGATAACCACCGCTGTCGGTCAGTATCGGCCCACCCCAGTTCATGAAGCTGTGTAATCCGCCCGCCTTATCGATAACCTCTATGCCGGGCCGTAAATAAAGGTGGTAGGCGTTGCAGAGGATCATTTTGATCCCGAGTCCTTCCAGATCGGCGAGATCCAGGCTCTTCACCGTGGCCTGGCTGCCTACAGGTAGAAAGATCGGCGTGTTCACAGACCCATGCGAAGTAGACAGGCTGCCTGCCCTGGCGGCACAGGTATCACTTTTTGCTGTAATTTTAAAAATAGGCCCCGACATTTAATCCACCGATACTACTTATTTTTCTCCCAATAGCCGACATACTTTGCCAGCGCGTGTACCGCCTCGCCAATGCTACAGAACGTGGGGATTTTTTTAGCGGTCAAGCGGGACCTCTGCTGCATAATGGTGCGCCACCGGATATTCTCCATGTCATCTAATCCCGGTTTGACTGAACTTAATACGGCAACAACCGGCTTTACCCGACGTTCGTGCATGGCTATGATGCTGTCGACTTCCATTTGCAGGATAACGGGCCACCAGTCGTCTCCCATAGGATTATCATCGGAAACCTGCATGATAATGCAATCGAAATCCGGGCTCTCCAAAAACATGCGGTGGACATCGCCCGCCTTCGCCGCATCGTCACCCCAGATGGAGAAGTCGATGGGGTTGCTCAGCCAATCCCAGATGGCCGGCAACACGGATTTCAACTGATCCCGCATCTCCGCAGAAAGTGGCGGAACCGATAGTCCGGCTTCTTCAGCCATGTCGGCAGCTATAACCCCCTTGCCTCCACCTCCACCTATGATCCCCATCCTTCGGCCCCGTACCGGCGGCAATCCTGTAAACAGGGACAGCAGATTAACCATTTCATCCAGGTCCCGCACCTCCATTACTCCATATTGGTTAAAAACGATCTCCCAGATGCCATGTGCACCGGCGATGGACGCAGTGTGTGAGCTTACCGCCCGGGTTCCCGCTTTACCCCTGCCACCCTTTATAGCTATAACCGGCTTTGTCTTAGCAGCCCTCCTGATAGAGTCGACGAACTTTTTCCCGTCTTTTACACCCTCGAAATAAGCGGCTATTATCTTCGTTTTCGGATCGTCAGCCAGATAGTCAATGATGTCGCTTTCGTCAATTTGGAGGCCGTTGCCGTAACTTATGGCCTTACTGAAGCGGATCCCCTGCAATGCCGCTGTTTGTATGAGCAGCGTCGCCGCACCGCCGCTCTGAAAGACCAGGCCCACTTCGCCAGATTCCGTCGGCAAGTTATATGAGAATGAAATCCCAGACTGAGGATTATAAATACCCATACAGTTGGGGCCTATCAGGCCGATTCCCAGTCGGGCAGCTTTCGCCTGTATCTCCCTCTCCATTTCCACCGCTTGCGGACGGCCGGTCTCGCTCAGGCGAGCAGTGAAAAGATGCACGACCTTTACATTTTTCCTGGCGCAATCATCCAACAGCGGCATGACCCTGTCGGCGGAGAGGCAGCAGATGACGAAATCAGCATCTCCCGGTAGAGCTGCCACGCTGGGGTATGCTTTTATCCCCAGGACATACTCTTTGGACGGGTTGACAGGATATATCTCACCTTTGAAACCGTAATCGATCAGATGCCTGAGATAATGGTATCCGAAAGAAACCGTCTGCTCCGATGCCCCGGCTATGTCTATTTGCCCGGGATAAAAAGCATAGTCCAGCACGCTCCTGTGCGCAGGCATCATAATACCCATGAATCGATCACCATTACCAGGAAGATAATGCCGAGGTAGGGAAAGGCCGACAACTTATATACCATCCAGGCGTTGCGGGAATTGGGTTTAACAAGCAGGCGTGCGCTGGCAAATACCATCAGCAGGCTCATCAACACGGCGACCGACAAATACAGCCAGTGGAGAAATCCCGAAAGGAAGTAGATGAGAATTCCGGCGGCTGAAAGAGCCAGTGACAGCACAGCCAGCAGTATGATCACCCTCCTGTCCGGCCAGCTCAGCGGGAAGTAGTGCAGCCCGGCGCCCTCGTAGTCGGAACGGTTGGCCAGCATCAATGTCCACACGTGCAGGGGAGTCCAGGCGGCGATAAGACAGAAGAACAGCACAGGCATGGCGGTTATAACCGGCTGCTGGGTGACGGCATACCATCCGATAAGCACGGGAGAACTGCCGGCGATGATGCCAAAGTAGGTGCAGGAGACGGTTTTGCGCAGTATGCCTGACGCCAGCATACCGATCAGGCCGATGAAAAAACATACGGGCGAAAGAATCCAGGCCAGCGCCAGGCCGGCCAGTATCAATACCGCTATCATCGGCAGCACTTTCCACGGCGGTTTTATCCTGCCTGACGGCAGCGCTCGTATACACGTGCGGGCCATCATCGCATCCACGTCGCGGTCAAGATAGTTGGTCAGCCCGTTGGCCCCCGCGCTGCCGCATGTAATAGCTACAACGGTCAGTATGAAGGTTGCGACAGGAAAAGGCCCGCCAACCGCTGCGGCAGCCACGATGGCCGAGCAGGCGCCGATGAAGACCAGCAGGCTGGTTTCCCTCGGTTTGAGAACATTAATGTAATCAGATAACACGAGATGCTTTTAAACCCCATTAATTATAGAGAAGGAGGTTCATCCTGCGAAATTTGACCACCTGAAGCAATCTCGTCAAGGTATGACTGCAGTATGACCGTGGCAGCGGCGGCATCGATCTCCTTTTTCAGGCGGTCCTTCTTCTTACCTGCCTCCCGCAACATATGGTCGGCGGTGAAGGAGGTAAGCCGTTCATCCTGCATGACGATTTCAATGGAAGTACTTCCTCCTATTTTGGAGGTAAACTCCGTCACCTTCCTGGCCTGCTCGCCTACGGAGCCGTTCATCAAATAGGGAAGGCCTATCACCAGCTTTCCTATATCATATTGTTTCAGGAGCGCATTTATCTCGAGTACAGCTGACTCATCGTCTTTTCTGACTATGGTCTTGAGGGGGCTGGCCAGTATTTGTGTCGGGTCGGATACAGCGACACCTATCCTTCTATCGCCGATGTCCAGGCCCATGATCCTATGCACGGCCGGCCTTCAGCAGCTCCTCGATTACCGCAGGGACCTCTCCCAGGGCCTCAATTATTTTAGCGCTGTCTTTAGCCCCCGCCTGCGCCATCTCCGCCTTGCCGCCACCACTACCACCCGCTACGGCCGAGACCTTTTTAATCAACTTCCCGCAATGAACGCCAAGTTTAACGACATCCGGTGTTGCTGTGGCAATAAAATACGGTTTATTCTCAAATTCAGAGGCCAGCACAGCCACGCCACTGCCCATACCCTCCTTCAGCATGTCCCCCATCTCCATGACTGAGGACATGGGCGCGGATGCCACCTGCGCATACACAACTTTAACACCATTGATCGTTTTCACACTTTCATCGAGCAGCCTGGTTATCTCCAACCTGGATAATTCTCGCTGCAGCGATGCCATATTTTTATTGCCGATATTGAGGCTGGCGGCGAGATCTGCCACCCTGGCAGGGACATCCTGGGCCGCTACCTTCAAACTCATAGCGACCTGGTCGAGAGCGTCCAGCCTCTGTCCGACCAGTGCCTCGGCTTCCCTGCCGGTAACGGCCTCGATCCTGCGAAGACCGGTGCCTACACTGGCCTCACCTGTGATAAGGAAATAGCCGATTTCACCTGTTGCCCTGACGTGCGTGCCGCCGCAAAGCTCAGAGCTCAAACCGGACGAACCTATCTTGACCAACCTGACCGTATCTCCGTATTTTTCCTCGAAAATGGCCGTGGCGCCCTCGCTGATAGCCTGGTCGTACGAACATACACTGGTAGAAACCTGCAAGTTTTGCCTGATGACGGAATTAACCAGCGATTGAACCTGCTTCAATTCCTCTCTGCTGATGGATGAGAGGTGCGTGAAATCAAAGCGCAGCCGCTCCGGTGTAACCAGGGAGCCCCGCTGGGCAACGTGACTGCCCAGCACTTTCCTCAGTGCGGCCTGCAGTATGTGCGTGGCGGTATGATTCCTGGCGATGTCCCTGCGGCGTTCCTCATCGACCGAGGCATCGACGATATCGCCTGCGGAGATCACCCCTTTCATTACCTTCCCGGCGATGGCTATGCCGCCCCTGGAATAGGCCGTGGAATTGTCGACCTGGAACTCCCCCGATTTCGATATGATACTGCCTGTATCACCGACCTGTCCGCCCATCTCCCCGTAAAAGGGGGTCTTATCCAGTACCAGTATGACATCCCTGCCCTCGACTGCCTCTTTAATGTAGGAAGCAGTCTTCTCGTCGATTATCTGTAAGACTTTTGCGCGCGCAGACAGAGCTTCATATCCAACAAACTCGGTGATCTCAAGCGTCGTCCCGAGTTGTGCGAAGATATCCTGTTCTCCCTTGCCTCCGCCGAACTTGTGTGTCGCCCTGGCCTTTTCCCGTTGCTTCTCCATCTCGGCCTCGAACCCATCCCTGTCAACGCTGAGCCCATGCTCCTGGGCGATCTCCACGCTCAACTCCAGCGGGAAACCATATGTATCCCAGAACTTGAAAACGTCCTCGTTCAGCAGGCAGTCCCTCTTCTGTGCTTTGGCATCTGCGATAGCTTTCTCGCAGAGGTTTATCCCCGCATCAAGTGTATCGTTAAATCTCTCCTCTTCGTTTCTGATTACATCGAGCACCAGCCTGCGGTTTGCCACCAACTCGGGGTAGATGGGCCCCATCTTTTCGATCACTACACCCGCCATTTCTCCCATAAACGGCTTATCCAGGCCGAGCTTTCTGCCCAGGAAGCAGGCACGCCTGAGTATGCGCCTGAGGACGTAACCCCTGCCCTCGTTGGAAGGCAGAAGGCCATCGGCAATCAGGAAGGTCACGCCCCTGCTGTGCTCCGCGATGACCTTGATCATCCTGTCGGTTGCCTCATCTTTTCCCTCGTGCACGGAGGCAATACCGCATATTTTTTTCAGCAGCGGCGTGAACAGGTCCGTGGAGTATACGGAGGGGCTGCCATTGCACACGGCAACGATGCGTTCGAGCCCCATACCCGTGTCGATATTGGGCCTTGGCAGCAGCGACCTCTTTCCGTCCTTAGTCTGGTTATATTGCATGAAAACCAGGTTCCATATCTCTGAGAAGCGGCTGCAGCTGCAGGATGGATCGCAGTCAGGCTTTCCACAGCCGGATTCCTTTCCGAAATCGTAATGTATCTCGCTGCAGGGTCCGCAGGGTCCGCTATCGCCGGCCGGGCCCCAGAAATTCTCTTTCTCGCCCATCCTGATAATCTTATCGGCCGGGATACCGATTTGTCTCCAGATGAAATGCGCTTCGTCATCGTCGAGGTAAACCGTTATCCAGAGCTTTTCAGCAGGCAGTTTCAGCTTTTTAGTGACAAATTCCCAGCCCCATTTTATAGCGTCCTCTTTGAAGTAATCGCCTACACTGAAGTTGCCGAGCATCTCGAAAAACGTGAGGTGTTTACTGTCTCCGACAGCGTCCACATCGGTCGTCCTGAAGCACTTCTGGCAGGACGTCAGCCGCCGGCCGGGCGGCACGGCCTGTCCCAGAAAGTACGGCTTCACCTGCACCATACCGGCCGTGGTCAGCAGGAGCGTGGGATCGCCGTGCGGTATCAGTGATGAGCTCGGTATGATCTTATGTTTTTTCTCGGCGAAAAAATTCAAGAAAGCGTTTCGTATCTCATTGCTGTTCACAGGTAAACTCCTCGCAGCATTTTAGTGGAGTAAACGCACTTAAGTCAATTTACATAGAACATCCTGGGAAGCGGGAGCCGGACTTTTTAACAAGTCCGATGACATGTGTTACAATCATAAAACCGAGGAGATAGATATGCCTGTTTACGAGTACTGGTGCCCCGACTGCAAAACGCGGCAGGAGATATTGCTCCAGCGTTTCAGCAGCGATATACCCCTTTGCCCCAAATGCGGGGGTAAATCGCTGCAGCGCAGGTTCTCTACTTTCATGATGCAAAAATCATACCAGGCAGTGTATGACGACATACTTGGGGATTCCCAGATGATGCGCGGCATGATGAACAACGATCCCCAGGCGCTCGCTTCCTGGAACAACAAGATGAGCGGCGGCGAACCCATCGCTCCCGAATACAAGGAGACCATGGAGCGAATGGAGCGGGGCGAGATGCCGTCTGCCCCGACGGAGGGTGGGGAAGCTACCGGCTGAACGGTAATCTGCAAAGGAGCAGGGACATGCCGATTTACGAATACATATGCCATAATTGCAAGAAGAAGGTCAGCGTCTTCATGCGGCTATCCGCCATACAACAGGACCCCGCCTGCCCGACATGCGGCGGCACCGGCCTGCGCAGGATAATATCCAGCTTTGCGGTGGTCAAGTCAACAGCTACGGTCCATGAAGAGAGCGGCGAGCCGGGGCCGGGGTTGTCATCGGACTACTATAAAGACCCGCGAAATATCGGCAGGAGCCTGGAGAAGCAGTTCAAAAATATGAACATGGAGATACCCGCGGAGATACAGGACAGCATCGACAAGGCCAGGGACGGCGTGCTCCCCGAATCTTTGCGGGACCTGGATAGTGCAAGCTCGGATTCTGCGTACAGTTGACGCCAACATCAACCGCGTCAGCGAAGGACTGCGCGTCCTGGAGGACGTCTCCCGTTTTATTCTCGAAGATGAAAATTCTACCCGCATGCTCAAGTCTGTGCGGCATCAGGTTAACCGGCTGGCGGCCCAACTGGGCATCCACCTGCTGCTGAGCAGGGATTCTGAAGGCGACATCGGCGCCGAAAGTGATTTGGTCAAAGAGCACAAAGACCTCTATTCCATAGTCAGGGCCAATGCCAAGAGGGCGCAGGAAGGTTTGCGCGTGCTGGAGGAGCTGACAAAGCTGCCCGATCTTAAAGGTGTAATACCCGCCGATGAGATCAGGCGGTCGAGATACCTTGTTTACACCATTGAGGTCAGCCTGATCTCTCAGGTGTCCGCACACGAAACAGGGCACGCCCAAGATTAGGCATTTCTACCTACCCAATTACGGTTGACTTTAGTCGTTCCCGCTGGTACAATCCCACATTTGATGGGCGCGTGCCCAAAAAGCCCGTGGCCAAAATTTAAATTCAAATAAGGAGGTACTATGGTACAAATTCCCCCGATCTTCTGGGTCGTGCCTATTGCCGGTATAGTGACGGTGATATTTGCCGCCTGGCTGGCAATCAACGTCATGCGACGGCCGACCGGCACCCCGAAGATGAAAGAAATCGGCGACATGATTTTTGAGGGCGCGTGGGCCTTCCTTAAAAGGCAGTACAGCACCATCGCCATCTACTCGATCGTAGTAGCTATTGTCATCGGTGTAATCGTAGGCGTGCTGCCCCCTGAGGAAGCACTTCAGAAGGCCGGCTATGATCCCTTTTCCATCGGCTGGCACACTTCGCTTGCCTTCCTGGTCGGCGCAATCTGCTCCGGCATCTCCGGCTTCATCGGCATGTACGTAGCAGTTAAGTCCAACGTACGCTGCGCAGCCGCCGCTCAGAAGAAGCTGACCGAGGCCGTGCGTGTAGCGCTCCACGGCGGCGCTGTATCAGGGTTCCTTATTACCGCCCTCAGCCTGATCGGTGTAACCGTAATCTTCTTCTCTTTCGGAGGGGCTCAGACTCCAGCACTGTCCCCACACCTCATCGTAGGCTTCGGCTTCGGTGCCAGCTTCGTGGCTCTGTTCGCCCAGCTCGGCGGCGGTATTTATACCAAGGCCGCTGACATGGGCGCCGACCTTGTCGGTAAGGTTGAAGCGGGCATTCCCGAAGACGATCCCCGCAACGCTGCTGTTATAGCAGACCTGGTGGGCGACAACGTCGGCGACTGCGCCGGCCGCGGCGCTGACCTCTTCGAATCAACCGCCGCCGAAAACATCGGCGCTATGATCCTCGGTGTCGTTGCATACGTTGCTACCGGCAACGTGGCATGGGTCCTTTTCCCGCTGGTCGTGCGCGGATTCGGCATGTTTGCCAGCATGATCGGCCTCATGATCGTAAAGGCCAAAGAGAGCGAGAACGCCATGAACGCCCTCAACCGCGGTTATTATGTGGCCATCGCCCTATCCGTAGTCGGCCTGGCCATTACCGTGTACTTCATGCTCGATAGCTGGTGGCTGTTCGCCGCAGGCGTGGTAGGCATCATCGCCAGCATAGCCATCATTTTCGTTACGCAATATTACACTGAATCACGCTACAAGCCGGTTCAAGATATCGCCAATGCCTCCAAGACCGGCCCCGCCACCAATATCGTGGCAGGCGTGGCAGTGGGCTTCGAAACCACTTTCGCTACCGCTATGGTAATCGGCTCCGCCCTCATTCTTTCCTTCGTATTCGGCGAGCTCAGCGGAGTCAAAGGCGGAGGCGCCTTCGGCACGGCAGTGGCTACCATGGGTATGCTCATGACCTGCCCTTACGTGCTCTCCATGGATACCTTCGGCCCCATCACCGATAACGCCAATGGCGTTAACGAGATGGCCGGCGCCGGACCCGAGATCCGCAAGATCACCGACAGGCTCGATGCCGTCGGCAACACGACCAAGGCACTGACCAAGGGCTACGCCATGGTATCAGCCGGCCTGGCCGCCTTCCTGCTGTTCCAGGCTTACCTCGACCGCGTATCCTTCCTCAGGTACGGGGTAACCGGCAGCTTCAACATTGTAAACATCTCCAATATCGAAGTCTTCGTCGGCGCGCTCATCGCGGCCATGCTTGTCTACCTCTTCAGCGCATGGGCCATCAAGTCGGTCGGCAAGACTGCCAGCAGCATCATAGATGCTGTACGCACACAGTTCCGCGAGCACCCGGGCATCATGGCCGGGACCGAGAAGCCGAATTACGGTGAGATCGTTGATATCACCGCCAAAGCCGGCCTCAAAGAGATGATCGCACCGGCCCTACTGGTTGTTCTTGCGCCGGTTGTAGTGGGTCTGCTCTTCAAGTACCTCCCCTGGATACCGCTGGCTGACGGCAAGTTCTACAAGTGGGACGCCGCGCAGGTTGTGGCAGCACTTCTTATGATCGGCACAATCGCAGGCATCATGCTCGCCTCCTTCATGAACAACGGCGGCGGCGCCTGGGATAACGCCAAGAAAATGATCGAAGACGATCAGCTCAAGGATGACAAGGGGAATATCCTGGGCAAGGGCTCGGAAGCCCACAAGGCAGCCGTAGTCGGCGACACAGTCGGTGATCCTTTCAAGGATACTGCCGGACCATCACTTCACGTGCTGGTAAAGCTGCTCGCCACTATCACGCTGGTCCTCTGTCCGCTCTTCGTCTAATCTACCCAACCAGCTTATAGAAAAGGGGCAATCACCTGATAAAGGGATTGCCCCTTTTTTCACGCCCGATTGTGGTCTCGGGACCATGGCCCGGGTAAACAATAGTCTGATCTGACAGAGTATATAGCTTGGATTGTATGCTGTGCTCGAGCTGTTCGTAGCTGCATCCGGGAAAATCTGTCCTGCCGATACCTGCGTTGAATAGCGTGTCGCCGCTGAAAAGTATGCCGTGCCCATAAAGACTGATCTCGTCGGGGCTATGGCCGGGTGTGTAAAGCACTTCAAAGTGCAGGTCGTCGATATCGATCTTGTCCCCATCGGACAGGAACAGGTCGGGCTCGGGTATTTTGGCCGACCCGCCTGACATGGCCGCCACCAGCTTGATGAACGCGCCGGGCGATGATTTTTCGGCCCCTGCCCCGACTGCGAACCTGGCGCCGGTGGCATCTTTAATAGCCTTAACGGCGCCTATATGGTCGAAATGGCTGTGCGTAATCACGATCAATGAGACAACCAGTTTATCGTCGTTAACCACCTTCATTATAGATTTTGAATCTGCGCCGGGATCCACTACGATGGCCCTCCTGGTTGTATCCGATCCTATGATATAACAATTTGTAGCTATGAAACCCACGGTTAATGCTTTTAGTATCATCTTATGTTGACCTGATCTCCTCTCGCATAAATTTGATATAAGCCCCCACGAAACAAATTGCCGTCAGGGCGAGCATACCCACCAACTGGGGCCAGACCAGTATTAAACTCTGGCTGAGGGGCAGGGGCGACGGCATCAATCCGGAATATATCCCTATCATCATCATGGTTGGGCTGCTGTTGCCCATCGTGGGCAACAATATAGCCTGGATGGTTTCTCCATAGAGCGTTCCCGGTGAAATGCGGTTAATCATACGGAAGAGGTTGTCGTAATCCGCCACCTGAGCAACCGTGGAATCCTGGCTGACAGGGAAAACCGTCCCGGCTATCAGGTTGGCAATAATCCCCATGAAAAGAAACATGAAAATCCAAACCGCGATGGATGCCAGGGCCGAAGTGGAGGTCTTTCTGAATAACACGGAGAAGAGCACCGCCAGCGACATCCAGAAGGCCCCGTAGAGGATACTCACAAGAATGAACATGAACAGGCGCAGTATCTCCTCCGCCCCCGGCGGCACGCCGATCAACCGCAGCCCCAGGCCTGCTACGATGGCTACTACGCTGACTATGAGGATGGTTATCATGGTAAGTCCGGCCAAAAACTTGCCGTTGATCAGGCTATCGCGATAGATGGGCTGGGCCAGGAGGCGGCTGAGGTTCCCGCTTGTCCTCTCGCTGTTGACCGCGTCAAAACCCAGGGCTATGCCTATGATGGGGATGAAAATCGACATGAACAGCGGGAACGAAAAGGGCATGTTGCTCCCGGATACGATGAAAAGGTTAAGGAAGATGAACCTGGTCGAATCCCCGACCGCCGTCCTGATATTTTGAGCGGCTATAAAAATTGTCGCTATGCCGGCCATATATACCAGCATGAACAGTATGATGAACCTTTTGCTGTTAAAGCTGTCCGCCAGCTCTTTCCTGAAAATCTCCAGTAATCCGTTCATATTCAGGAATCCTTAAAATATTTCATATATATCTCTTCCAGCTCGAATTCCTCGACCTTCATCTGCACCTTGAGCCCGGTGGTCTCAAACACCACCCGCTCAAGCTCCCTGCTGATGTCCTCGTCCGCCGATACGATCGTGCTGTCCGCAATGCTGTCGATGCTGAAGAAACCGGGTATCTTGCTTATCTCGGAACGCACCCTATCCGCAAGCTGTGCAATGGGCAGAATGATGTTGTAATTACCCTTTCTCAGGGCGTCCCTGCCCAGCTTGTCCACGGGCCCGGAGGCGATCATCTGTCCCCTGGAGAAGATGCCGACGCCTGTGCACACCTTCTGAATCTGGTGCAGCTGGTGTGACGAGATTACGACCGTTACCTTCTGCCTGGCCATGGCCCGTACCAGGTTGAGTACCTGTTCCGTGCCTTCCGGATCTATACCCGAGGTAGGCTCGTCGAAGATGGCGATTTTTGGCTGCTTGATCATCACATCGGCAATGCCGAGGCGTTGCTTCATACCGTGGGTGTATTTACCCACCGGCTGGTCGGCCCTGTCCTTCAGGCCAACGGTTTCAATCAGCTCATGGATGGCCGCCTTCAGCCTGCTGCCGCCAAGCCCGTTGAGGCGGCCGGTATAGTCAAGGTTTTCCCGGGCCGTCATGTCGTCGTAAAAACCGATTCGCTCGGGCATGTACCCGACCAAGCTCTTGACCTTGATAGGCTCGCGAACAGGGTCGTAACCGGTGATGCGCACCGATCCCGATGTGGGTTCGCAGAAACCCATCAGCATGAGTATGGTTGTGGTCTTGCCCGCCCCGTTCGGTCCAAGCAGGCCGAAAACCTCCCCTTCCGATATCCGGAGGTTAAGGCTGTTAACGGCTATGAACTTGCCGTAGGCCTTGGTCAGATCGTGCGTTTCGATTACCAGGTTGTCGCTCATATTTGCCTGTTAGCGGCGGCCGAAACGGATGAATATGATTGCCAGCGCCGCCACCACCAGTATGACTATACCGACACCGACCCATCCCCAGATGGTAGGCGTAAGTACTGTAGTACGGATCTGGAGGTTGGCAAAGGCACTTTTCGATTCAGGTTCCGCCTGAACGGTGATAATATAGTCGCCGGCAATGGTCTTTTCCGCCGGCTTCACGAACACCTGTACTTCTTTGGTGCCCTGTACTTTGAGCATATCGATCGTCTCCGGCTTGCAGGTAACCACCCATCCGCCGGGCCTGTTATTGGCCGGGCAACTGACCTCAACCTTCTCCATATCCGCCGAACCGATGTTGGCCACGACTACAATAAAACTACTCTCCTGACCTGCTGTCGCCTCGGTGTTGAGGCGACCGTCGGGGGTTGTCATCTTCAGATCATAATTAGCGGTGATAATGGCCTTAAGCTCGATGGCAGCCTTAAGGTCGCCGGAAGCTGCCTCGAATATAACCGGGTATTCGCCCGGCGCAGGCGCCTTCCATGCATAAGGTCTCAACGTTAACTTCACAGTCTCCGGATAGCCCCTGCTGCCGTCCAGGCGTATGGCTGCTATCTCCTGGCCCTCGCCATAGCCGGGAGTTATGACATAACCGAAGCCGTCGGGGACCACCGCCTTCAAATTAAATACCTTTGATTCCTTGCTGCCGCTGTAGTTGATGTTTATGCTGTAAGCGTAATTCAATCCGGAGTTGCTGCTTAGCACCGGGTACTGGCAGGACAGCTCCAGCTTTTCAACGTCTTGTCCCTCGACGCCCGCTACGGGAAGCGCCATACCGGGTCCGGCGGAAGCACCTGTAGCCATAACATGGTTGACATTGATAAACACCGCCGACAGCAACGCCAGTGTGAACATGGATACTATTATCAGGCGCGTCACTTTCTCAAGCATTATTAACCTCCCTCATCATGAAAACGCTGCGTTAGAAACCTGAGTATGGCCGTGGGGTATGAACCATGGGACGAGGATATAATTTAGCCCAATATCGCAGCTACTGTCAAATATTCAAACGCCCTGCGGCAAAGGCTGTAAACCTTGATTTATCGGTCTCTTACAAATATACTAAAAGCACAGTTAAGAGGAGTGTATTGAATACGGAGGTGCAACCGTGGCAGAAGTAGAGATCGGCCTGATCGTGGATTTCTTCGCCCGCCCGGTAGTGGCGGCTCTTGAATTGACCGGTGAACTCAAGGTCGGAGATAAGATTCACATCAAGGGCCATACAACCGACCTGGAGGTTATTGTCGACTCCATGCAAATACACAACCAGAGCGTTCCCGTCGCTAAAGCAGGCGAATCAGTTGGGATCAAGGTTTCAGACAAAGTGCGGCACGGCGACAAGGTCTTCCGGATAGTTGAATAACCTCTAAGCGCCGAAGCTCTTGATCAGGTTCGCCATTTCGATGGCGCTATTGGCGGCGGCGAATCCCCTGTTTCCTTCCTTGGCCCCCGCTCTCTCAATGGCCTGCTCCAGGTTATCAGCCGTGATAATGCCCTGAATTACCGGGATCCCGCCATCGAGGCTCAGCCGTGAAATACCGCGGTTAACTTCCGCGGCCACGTATTCGAAGTGGGGAGTACCACCTCTTATCACACATCCCAGGCAGATAATAGCATTGTATCTCCCCGTTTCACTCATTTTCTTGGCTGCCAGCGGTATCTCCATGCTGCCGGGCGTCCATGCGATATCTATATCCTGCTCGCTGACGCCGTGCCTGAGCAGCGAGTCCTTCGCGCCCTCCAGCAGCCGGCCGGTTATTATCTCATTGAAGCGTGCTATCACGATACCAAATTTCAGACCCTTGCCCGACAGCATACCCTGATAATTCTTAGACATCTGAGACCTCCTCGCTTATTTGCCGCGTGCTAATCATCAATAGTTAACAGGTGTTCCAACTTTTCCTGCTTTGTCTTCAGGTAGTTTTTATTGTATTCGGTGGGCGCCGCCAACAGCCGGATGCTTTCAACGACTTTCAGCCCGTAGCTTTCCAGCCCGATTATCTTCTTGGGATTATTTGTCAGCAGGCGGATATCGTGCAAGCCCAGGTCGGCCAGAATCTGGGCGCCGATGCCGTAGTCCCTCAAATCAGCGTCAAAGCCCAGTGCGATATTGGCCTCCACGGTGTCCAACCCCTTATCCTGCAGCTCGTAGGCCCTCAGCTTATTGTGTAGCCCTATGCCGCGACCCTCCTGCCTCATGTACAGGAAAACGCCCCGCCCTTCCTTGGCAATCATGTTCATGGCCATCTGCACCTGTTCTCCGCAATCGCATCGCAGGCTGCCGAATACATCGCCCGTCACACATTCGCTGTGTACACGAACGAGAACCGGCCTGCTATCGCTCATATCTCCCAGCACCAGGGCTACGTGTTCATCGGTATCAACAGTGCTCTTGTATGCCATGATGGTAAAATCGCCGTACTTGGTGGGGAACCTGGCCTCGGCTACCTTCTGGACAAGCCTCTCGTACTTCCTCCTGTATGTTATCAGGTCAGCAATGCTGACAATTTTAATGCCGTATTTTTCCGCCATTACCTCCAGCTGTGGCAGGCGGGCCATAGAGCCGTCCTCTTTCAGGATCTCACAGATAACGCCGGCCGGGTAAAGCCCCGCCATCCTGGCAAGGTCGACAACAGCCTCTGTATGCCCCGCACGCACCAGTACCCCACCCTCCCTAGCCCTGAGGGGAAACATGTGACCCGGTCGAGCGATGTCCTCGGACCGTGTCTTGGGATCCAGCACCGCCTTCACTGTAACGGACCTGTCGAATGCCGAGATTCCGCTGGTTGTCTTGTTTTTGGCCTCGATTGATACGGCAAAAGCTGTAGTAAATTTCGATGTGTTCTCCTGTACCATAGGCGGGATTTGCAGCTCATCCAGGCGCTTGCCTATGATGGGCATACAGATCAATCCGCGGGCATTAGTGGCCATAAAATTGATCAGCTGGGGGGTAACCTTCTCAGCTGCAATAGCCAGGTCACCCTCATTTTCGCGGTTTTCATCGTCCACTATGATGATGAACTTGCCGGAGGAGATATCATTTATAATATCTGGTATCGGTGATAGCGCCATTAAGTTTACCTCTCTTTCAGATAGTCATACTTGTCCAACAGACTGATTATACCCTCTTGCCTGCCAGGGTGGTAAAATTTCTCGATATATTTGGCTATTATGTCAACTTCCAGATTGACCTTGTTTCCCTGCTTTAATGCGCCCAAATTAGTCCGCTGCCTGGAGAAAGATACAAGCGAAACGGAAAATTGTGACGCGCTGCAATCCGTCACCGTCAGGCTGACGCCATTGACTGCAACGAAGCATTTCTTCACCAGGTATTTTAATACATCTTCGGGAGCCCCGACACTCAGTATGATCGCCTCACCGTCCGGAACAAGCGACGCTACCTTACCTACACCGTCCACGTGACCCTGCACAAAATGCCCGCCGAAACGGCCCTGGGCCGAAAGAGCACGTTCCAGGTTGACCTTATCCCCAACGTGCAATTCCCCGATATTGGTCAGCCTCCGGGTCTCGGGCATAATTTCCACCGTGAATGCCGATTTGGCAATATCTATCACCGTCAGGCATGCGCCGTTGACACAGATGCTGTCTCCCAGGGCTGTGCCGATAAGTACGTCCTTAGCCTTTACAGTCAGGCCTTTAGCACTGAGTTGCTGTGCCGATCCGATCTCTTCGATGATCCCCGTAAACATATTTCTCTTTAGGTATATCCGCTGATTAAGAACTCGTTCTCAAATCTCTCGACCTTGATATCCTTTAGCTGCAGCGCATCCGCCACCTTTTCTACGCCTGTACCGCTGACCGCGGTTTTGGCCTGCTCTCCACCTATTATAATGGGCGCCACAAAAGCAAGAACCTTGTCGACCAGACCGTGGTCAAACACGTAGCCCAACAGCTTGCTGCCGCCTTCGATCATGACCGTGGTAATGTGCCTCTTGCCCAGCATTTTCAGGAGTTCGCCCACATCAATCAGGCCGTCATCTGACCTGACTATAATGTATTCCGTTCCCTCGTGCCTGGCCTTGAGTTTATCCTTTCTGTACTGCTCATCCGCCACCGCCACCAGCGTTTTTCCCGGCTCAGAGAATACTCTGGATGTGGCCGGTACACGCCCCTTTCCGTCCACTATCACCCTTAGAGGCTGCAGCTTGGCACGTCCGCACCTGCCGCTGTATCCGCGTGCCGTCAACTGGGGATCGTCGGCAATTATGGTTCCGGCGCCTACCATGATGGCATCGACACTATGCCTCTGCCCGTGTGCATAGTTGCGTGCCTCATCGCCGGTAATCCACTTGGAATCCCCCGTCCTGGTAGCGATTTTGCCATCGAGGCTCATAGCGAACTTAGCGATAACAAAAGGTATGCCCGTCTTTATATATTTGAAGTAGCCCTCGTTGATCTCCCTGGCCTTCTGCTCATATTCTCCGATCTGTGTCTTGATGCCCGCTGCATTCAGGCAGTCTATTCCTTTGCCTGAAACCTTTGGATTAGGATCAGCGACGGCGATGTTTACCTCCGAGATACCTGCACTGATAATGGCCTCGGTGCAGGGCGGGGTCCTGCCGTGGTGACAGCAGGGCTCAAGCGTCACATACATGGTAGCCCCCCGTGCCATCTCCCCGGCCTGGTTAAGCGCCATAATCTCAGCGTGCTCCAGCCCGGGCTGCTGCGTGTGCCCCAGACCCACCACTAATCCATCCCTTTCGATTACCGCTCCCACCGCAGGATTCGGGCTGGTGTAACCCAACGCCAGCTCGGCAAGGGATAGGGCATACGCCATAAAATCAAGGGGCCGATTCAGCATATCTGTAATAACATCCTGTATTTTGAACCATTAAGAAAGACAATTAAGATGCGGGCCTGCATGTGAATGGCTGTCAGCCATCACAGGTTCAAATACCGGTCAATTTTAACATCCCCTCATTGCCTTAGCAAAAAGAACTGGCTTCCTTACCCGCCGGGTAAGGAAGCCAGTTACCATTTGAGTATTCTTAGTTTATCTCATAAACCATTGTGATGTTCACCTGGAACTCCAGTTCCCCGGCGCTGATGGGTGTGGGCGCTCTGGCCCCCGCATCCACCATGGAGGATTTCATTGCATAGTTCCCCACCATGGGCGGTACATAGCTGGTATCCTCAGACACATAAAGCACCTTGCCCAGTTTGGTTCCGGACGCCTGGGAAACCTGCTTGGCTTTTTCCATGGCATACTGTACTGCCTTTTCACGGGCTACCTTATAAAAAGGAGTCGGATCATCTACCGTGAAGTCGATGCCGTTGATCCTGATAAGGTCACCACCCGCAACCGCCGCCTTATCTATGACGGGCCCGGCCTTGGCAATATCCCTGATTTTGCAGGTGACTGTATTTGAGACCCTATAGCCCACCACTACATACAAGCTCTGCTTTTCATCCCAGCGAGTGATCTGCTGGATGTTGTACTGGCTTGTCTGTATGTCCTTATCGGGTATTCCGCTGTCCTTCAGCACCTGCATGATGCCGCTCATGGCATCGATGGCCTCTTTCTGTGCCTGTGCCACGGTGCTCTGCTGCGACTCAACGCCAAGCGTCAGAAGCACGACATCGGGTGTCCCGGTCGTCTTCCCGATTGCGCTCACCCATAAGCCCAGGTTTTGCTGGCTGACAATGATCCCGCCTGAACTGGCCGCCACGGGCGTTCCTCCCTGGTATACCACCGCAGGTGTCTGGGCGCATCCTGCCAGTGAGATCGCGACTACTAAAATCGCCGCCAAGATGACTACTGTTTTCTTCAATTTACTGAATACCTCCTGAATTATTATTGTTACTGTATGTTCGACTGCTATACAGAGCCAGATAGAAAACGAAACAATCAGACTAAAGGTTTATCCTATTAGCACAAACATAGCTTATAGCATATAATTATCCAAATCAAATGCCGGGAATCCACGATTGAAAGTACTGAGAGAATTCGTCTTCACACTGCTCGTTGCCGCCATCATCTTCATCGGCCTGCAGATCTCCATAAAAAGCTTTGAGGTTTTCAACGTATCGATGCTTCCCACTTTCCGGGAAGGCGACCTGATCATAGTCAACAAGCTGGGCTATGCATTCGGCGGCCAGCCCCGCCAGAAGGATGAGATAGTCTTTTACGCTCCGGGCAATGACTCCAAGCCCGCATTTGACCCATTTTTCACCCAAAACCCATCCTGCTTCATCAAAAGGGTGATAGCGGTGCCCGGCGATACAGTTGAGATCAAGAACAGGGCCGTTTTCGTCAACGGCATCCAGCTGGTGGAGCCATATATCAACGAAGCGCCCAGCTACTTCATGCCGGAGCGCGTAGTGCCTGCCGGCCAGTATTTTGTCCTCGGGGACAACCGCAATCACAGCAACGATTCTCACACCGGCTGGCTGGTGCCGGATGATGACATCATCGGCAAGGTCTGGTTCCGCTACTGGACGGCGGATTATCCCAATATCCGCCTGGTGATGATACCCGTATTCATCTTGATAGTGGGAACGCTGATAATCGTCATGATCGCGGATGCTTCACGCAGCAAACGCTCCTGACATCCGTCGGGTGCATCAATCTTATTGACCGATTATTTTAGGTGTGACGGTATATTTCGGATCCGTCCTGCTGGGGACTACCGCCCGGAACCCGATCTCATAAAGAGGATTGAGAATACTGGGAGTCGGATCGAGCTCCGCCTTTATCTCACTGGTCCCGGTCTTCCCACCGACTGTAATGGTTATCCACACCTCGATGTTCCTGGTGAGGATTGGCACCTCACCCGTATTAACCAATTTCCCGCTGATAACGGTCCGGAAAACCGAGGGCTGTGGTTCCTCCGTTTTCATGCTGTCTGACGCCACTCCGATACCGGCCACGCCCTGTGTCAGTCCTATATCAAAGGTTTCTTCGACTGAAACTGTTTCGTTGTGCGACTGATCCACGGACCTGACTTTGAAATAGTACCGCTGTTTGTTCTTGAGTTCGGTGAGCTCGACAACGTGTTGATCGACCATGGCCTGCTTTTCGTCCGTGCTGGATATTTTTCCGTCACTGGTTCTCCAGATAACCTGGCTGGTGGACGGCTCATCAGTGCTCCATTTAATCTTGACGGAATTATAGGCAATACTATCGACGCTGATATTGCTGATAACCGGGGCCTTTGTATCGGGTATAATCGGACTGCTCTGTTCAATGGGCGTAGAATTTTCTGTCACAGGAATAACCGGGGGCTTCTCTGACATACGAAGGAAGATATAAACACCCGCTCCCGCCAGAATGACGATCAGTACCAGGGCCAGCAGCGGCCACAGCCAGTGTCTCTTAACCTCAGGCTGCTCATCGACGCTTTTCTCTCTGACTTCTTCGTGTTGAACGCTGCTGCCGGTCGTCCAGGTCAATTGATGTCCGCATTTCTGACATGCACGCTGACCTGAGGACACCGGTGAGTGGCAATAAGGACAATAATACTGTTGCATGATTAACATATTACTAAATGTGTCAACTTTTTTCCTGCTGCAAGAAATTTTGAGAGTAGTGAAATTGACAGATAAATAGCTCAAAGGCTACAATATCGTTCGCGCCGAGGTAGCTCAGTCGGTAGAGCAGTAGACTGAAAATCTACGTGTCCCCAGTTCAATTCTGGGCCTCGGCACCACTCACAAACCGGCAGGCCGAAGTGGCGGAATGGTAGACGCGGCAGTCTCAAAAACTGTTGAGGGGCAACTCTCGTGTCGGTTCGAGTCCGACCTTCGGCACCAGCTCCCTTGAAAAATTCTATCTCGCATGCTAATAAAAAATGCCGCCGCCCTTTTCAGGGTGACGGCATTTTAGTCGATTGGATTATCTGCTATATAGATTAAAACGCAAAGATCGTTCCGACATAAACCACGAGGGTGATCAGAAGGACACCGTCCAACAGCATGCCGGTAAACAGTGCAAGCGACTTACCATCCTTATTGATCATCTCTACCATCTTATTCTTTGTCATTTTCCCGCTCCTGCGCTTTATTTTTCTGTTCGATACATATATAACGCAGCCCGGGGACGGAAGGTTTAGATGATAATTATTTTTTTTCGCCTGCAAATTGACCCGCTTAAAAAATCTGTGATAACCTTAAAATCGTACTGCCGAGTTGTGTAGTGGTAGCACGACGGACTTTGAATCCGTTTGCCCAGGTTCGAATCCTGGCTCGGCAGCCAGTTATCCTATTTTGACTGATTGCTTTTTGCCAGTTCCTTCTGATAAGCCTTCCATCCGGGACACCAGGTGGTGTGCCATTTCCAGATCTTACTCATGATTTTCTCGGGATGGGCCTCGGCACTTTTCTTCATCGAGCAGGTTGCACATTTTGATGTCATAATAATCTCCTTTGTTTATAAATTTTTCGGCTGATTGTATTTTCTCATATGTTCAATTATATCTGATCTATGCATATCATCCTCAAGTTGTATGCGTAAATCTACAAGGGGAAGGTGGTCACGGAGTATACAGGTTTTTAGTGAATTGGTTATAATCCCGTACGCATTAGTGTACAGGAGGTCACAAGATGGAAATCACGCTGTACCAGATCGATGCATTCACGAACCATGTTTTCGGCGGGAATCCTGCTGCAGTCTGCCCTCTGGAAGAATGGCTTGATGACAACCTGATGCAAAAGATCGCGGAAGAAAACAACCTGTCGGAGACTGCCTTTTTCGTAAAGAGAGTAACTGGATACGATTTACGCTGGTTTACCCCAACAATCGAGATTGAGTTGGCGGGACACCCCACACTTGCCGCCGCCTTTGTAATATTCAACCACTGCAATCACGGCTCAAGCAAAATCAACTTTTCCTCAAAAAGCGGGGAGATTACTGTTGTTAAGGAAGGCGACCTGTTGAAGATGAATTTCCCATCAATGGAACCGGTCAACGCAGGTGAAAATGAACTGCTTAACCAGGCGTTGGGGAACAAGCCTGTAGAGCTTTATCGGACTCGGGACTATCTGGCCATTTACAGTAATCAGGGGGAGATATTATCGATCGATCCCGACTTCGGACTGTTGAAACGGCTGGATTGCCTGGGTGTAATCGTCTCAGCTCCGGGAGACGAGGCGGATTTTGTCTCACGCTGTTTCGCACCCGCCGCCGGTATAAACGAGGACCCGGTCACCGGCTCCGCCCATTCCACTCTGGTCCCGTACTGGTCAAAGCGTTTGAATAAAGTCGACCTGCACGCCTACCAGTTATCCAAACGCGGCGGTGAGCTGTTCTGCAGGAATTTGGGCAACAGGGTGGAGATAGCAGGAAGGGCCGTGCACTACCTGAAAGGCACGATCACTATTTAAGCAGGTGAATATCGTCGCCGGGACGGATTGTGCCACCTTTTAAAACCCTGGCAAATACTCCTTCTTTGGGCATAATGCAATTCCCCACCTCTTTAAAAATGGCGCACCCGCTATGGCATTTCTTGCCTATTTGCGTGATCTCAAGCGTCACTTCGCCACCAGCCTGAAGGCGTGTGCCTACCGGCAAACACGCCAGCTCAATGCCGCTGGTGGTAATATTTTCCGCAAAGTCCCCGGGCTTGAATTCGCGACCTTCTCTATTCATCTTGCCGATGCTTTCCATGGCCAGCAGGCTGACCTCACGCACGGCATCGCCCCCGGAATGCGCATCTCCTTCCAGCCCTACACCAACCTTAAAGAAGGCTGCTGCTATCGGTAACTTACCAACGCCCTTGGTGTCGCTTCTGCAAACTGCTATTACGCTGGCCAAATTCGCTCCTGAAAAGTTCCCGCCATGCTTATTTTATAGGGAATGGGCGCTGCCCGTGTTGAGTATCGTTCATTGTGAAGGCCGAGGAAGTTGTCTCGAAGCTCAGCCCGATCTCAAGCGGATATGACATAGCCACGTTGCAGGCCCTTTTAGCCGCCTGCACCACAACCGGGTTATAGCCCGCAATGGCCGTGGCCATGTTTAGCGCCTCCTCCATAAGCTTGCCTTTGGCATATATCTGCTGTATCAGGCCTATGCGTAGCGCCTCCGGCGCCTCTATCCTTTTTCCTGTATAAATCAGCTCCTTGGCCTTACCAATGCCCACCGCCCTGGGCAGGCGCTGGCATCCACCCAGGTCAGGTATGATTCCCAACTGGACCTCCGGAAGTGAAAATACCGAGTACTCTACAGCCAGCCTGACGTCACAGGCCAGGGCCAGCTCGAGCCCGCCTCCCAGGCAGTAGCCGTTTATAGCGGCGATGACAGGCACTGCCAGCTTCTCATACATGGTAAAGACATCCCGCAGCTTTCGGATGCCGTCATAGTAGTCGCGAATCTCCGGTCCCGTGATAAAGTTCTCGCCTGCCTGTATTTTCTTGAGGTCTATGCCTGAGCTGAAGGACTTCTCTCCCGACCCGGTGATGATCACCACCCTGACGTTGGGGTCGTCATCGATCTCTATGGCAGCCCGCTTAAGCTCATCATTCATACCCCGGTACCAGGCATTCATCGCGCCGGGACGGTTAAGCGTGATAACAGCTATGTGGTCCTTAACTTCATATATCAGATCGTGGTAAGCCGGCATCTGTCCCTCCTGCTTATAAGAATAAAGGGGTTTTTAACCCCTCTACACTTTATAGATTATTCATATAAATTTCAATCAGCCGGTTATGTCCCCGCTGATGGCCGTTGTTCAGAATTTTACCTTGTTCAGTCCCTTGAGTCCCAGGATGGACCTGGCTTCTTCCGGACTGGCCGGCTCCAGGCCAAGTTCCCTCATTATGCGTATAATCTTCTCCACCAGTTGGGCGTTGCTCTTGACCATCACGCCCTTGCTCAGGTAGAGGTTATCCTCCATCCCTACCCTGACATGACCTCCCATAGCCATCGCTACGGTGCAGATGGGCATCTGAAACCTCCCTGCGCCTATAGCCGACCATGTGAAATTGCCTGCCCCCAGGGCGTCCCTAGTAGCATTGACCAGCGTAACAAGGCTATTAACGGTCGACGGCACTCCACCCAAAGTACCTGTCACATATTGTATATGCACCGGTGGCTTGAGGTGTCCCCTTCCCATCATGAAGGCCAGGTTATTAACCATTCCCAGGTCGTATATCTCAACCTCCGGCTTGGTGCCGCTGGCAGCGAACAGAGACAAAAACTCGCGCAGCGTTTTGAATGTATTGGGAAAGATATAATCCTCGCTGGCCAGCATGCCCAGTTTTTCCCATGGGTATTTCCAGTCCCTTATCTTCTCCGCCACATGAAAAACCGAGAAGTTCATCGATCCGAAATTTAGCGAGGCGATCTCCGGCCTGAAGCTGGTTACCGGGGCAGCCCTCTGCTCAGTGCTCATGCCCATGCCGCCACCCGTACTAACGCAGATAACCGCGTCGGAATCGGCTTTAATGCCTGTGAGCACTTCGCGAAAGATATCGATATCGGGCGAGGGCATGCCGTTTTCCGGGTTTCTGACATGTATGTGCAGTATGGCTGCCCCTGCCTCCGCAGCCCTGATACCTTCCTCAACAATCTGACTGGGTGTCAGAGGCAAGTAGGGAGACATGCTTGGAAAATGAGCAGACCCGGTTAAAGCGGCGGTAACGATCACTTTTTGCCCAGACATCACAACACCTCCGTCACTAATGCAATAATAGACACAGTGTGATTGGTAGTCAAATTTCTAAAGTATTGCTATAATTTGCCTGCAAATTAATTCAGGCAAGTGTTGCCGGAAAGGCATATCCGCTTCTTAAAATATCCAGCATCACTAAATCCTGGTGAACACGTAGATTGAAGATAGACCTGCATATACATACGAGCAAGCTGTCCCCTGACAGCAGGCTGGATCCCGAAGACGCAATTCGCAAAGCGCGGGAGCTGGGCCTGGACGGCCTGTGCTTCACAGAGCACGACCGCGCCTGGGATCTTCCTGATATACAGGAACTCAGCGCCAAGTACGATTTCCCTGTTTTCCGCGGTGTCGAGGTCATGATTAAGGAGGGCGGCGAGATACTGGTCTTCGGGCTCAACATCAATTTCACCACAGTTATAGATATTGATACTCTGCGCAGACTCTCTGAAGAATCGGACGCCTTCATGATCGCGGCGCATCCATTCCGGGGATATCCCTGCCATGCCTTATCCGATTTCCAGGCGGCGGCGGACCTGGTGCTCAAGCGGCCTGTATTTGACAAAGTGGATGCCCTCGAGGGATTCAACGGGCGTAACATGGAGGGCAACAATATCTTTGCCTGCCAGCTTGCCGGTAAACTCGGGTTCCAGACATCAGGCGGCAGCGATGCCCATCACCTGGATGAAATGGGCAAGTGCATCACCATTTTTGAGAATGATTTCCGCAACGAGGAGGAGCTGCTGGCAGAGCTAAAAGCAGGAAGGTTCTGCGGCTCAGCAGGCAACAACCACAAATGATTATAGCGGGAGTTACGGGCACAATAGGTACGGGCAAGAGCACCGTTGCGCGAATGTTCGCGGAACTGGGCGCTTTCGTTATAGACCATGATAAGATATCCAGGGAAGTAGTGGAGCCAGGCAAGCCGGCCTGGCAGGCTATTGTAGATTTTTTCGGCAAAGCCGTATTAAACGATGACCGCAGCATTAACAGGCAGGCGCTGGCCGAGATCGTATTCAGCGACCCGGACAAGCTCCAGAAGCTGAACTCTATTGTTCACCCTGCGGTCCTTGGAGAGGACCAGCGGCGGGTGGCAGAAAGAAAACGGGTTGACCCCGACGGGCTGATTATCAAGGACGTTCCCCTGCTGCTTGAGGCAGGCCCGGAGATCGCCCATTTGCTGGTTGAAAAAATAATCGTTGTTTTCGCTTCGCCGGACGTCCAGTTCAAACGATTAGTAGCCAGGGGTGTAGCGGAGGACGATGCGCGCAACAGGATCAGTACGCAATTGCCTGTCAGCGAGAAGACCAGGTACGCCGATTTCGTGGTCAACAATGATGGGACCCTGGATGAAACCATGCAGCAGGTAAAGGATATATACTCCCGGCTAATGGGCCGACAGCCGAAATGACCTTTTTGCTCTCGCCAAAAGGCAATGATATAATATCTCGTTCGTCCCGAGATATGCGGATGAACATCCTAAGGTAGGTGCATTCCTCGGTAGCTCAACGGTAGAGCGGGCGGCTGTTAACCGCTAGGTCGTAGGTTCGAATCCTACCCGAGGAGCCAAATCTCTCATTGAATTATTTGAGGTTTCTACGCTGCCCTTCTTTTAACAACCAGGTATAGGACACCGATAATCCCCATGACAAACAAAGCTAATATGCTATATATTAGAATGGCATTATCGGCTGACGTGTCAACGGTAAAACTCCCTGCTGAAACTCCATTTACCATTACGGCATAGGTCCCCGGCTCGTTCCGGCTGATGGAGAAAACAACGGGTGCAGACTGACCGCTGGCCAGGCTAACCCCTTGTGATTCCACTTCCTGTCCATTTACATACAGTGTTATTCGGGCAGTGCCGTTGGAGCCTCCCTTGTTGACAACCGCTGCCTCAATATCAACTTTTTCACCGGGCGAGACCTTTGTTGCTGCCAACGTAGCGCTTTGAGTAATAATATTCGATGGGTTCAAAGCCGGTGAAGGAACGCCGGCGTTAAAGCCACCAGCCCCATGAGTGCCTGTGCCTATATATGTCTGACAGCCGGAGGTAGTGAATAGCGCCACATCGCTGGTTATTACATCTAAAGTTGCAGTACCATAATATTTGTTAAGTATAGATTTACTATCGATCCCAATACCGGCTCCGGCAATTGCGCCACTATATTCCTCGCGTTGTGGAAATGTTGATACCAGCCCAACTGTCCATTTAATCCGTACATAATATGTCGAACACGGAGCCAGATCCTGAACACGAGCCCTAATATTATGAATCAGACGACCTTCCGAAATGTCTGTGGATACTATCGTCGCCTGTACCTCATGGCTGTAAAGACCGTTTGAAGGGCCGTATTGAAATATAAGGGCGGGTATTTCCACTGGCGGTAACGCCGGCATTTCCGGGCCGCCGGATGGAAACTGGATAGTGAGTTTCCCATTGAACGTGGCCGCTGTATCGGTTATCTGGTCTACAGGCAGGATCGTGGCCGACATTACCGGATCAACATATGCGTTCGCCATAGATGGAAATACGCATAACTGTAGTGCTAACAATGAAAAGGCCAGCAGCATTAATGCTTTTTTCAACGTATCCTCCTATATCGCGCCCACTCAGAATTAATTCAGGATATCTGTCGCGACTATATAATAAACAATGCACAATGTCAATCCCCTCATTGTTCGGGTCTTCGGGCATATATCTTTCGCTGCACAGTCTATAAATTAAACGGAGGCCGCGATCCAAAGGAGCGCGGCCTCCGTTTAAATAGCAGTCAACCTTGTATTATTTCAGTTCCATCGATTCCGCGACAAGTTCTGCGATATCTTTTGCAACGAGTGTTTCCTCTGCTCCCTTGGCCTTGATGGCGTCAGTAAACATCTGTACACAGTAGGGACAGGCGGAAGCCACGACATCGGCGCCGGTCTCGATGACCTGATCGATGCGTACTTCACTGATACGCTTGCCGATGCGTTCCTCCATCCAGAAACGACCACCACCCGCGCCACAACAGAAACCGTTGCTGCGCGAGCGCTCCATCTCCAGCAGCGGCAGTTTATTAATTGTCTGCAGGATATGCCTCTGCGGATTATATATATCGTTGTGCCTGCCCAGGTAACAGGAATCGTGGTATGTAATCCTGTTTTCTTTCATTACCGAGGGCTTTATCTTTCCTTCGCTGATAAGCTGGGAGATAAAGGTGCTGTGGTGGATAATCTCAAAGTTGCCGCCGAACTGCGGGTATTCGTTCTTGAGGGTATTGAAGCAATGCGGGCACATGGTGATGATCTTCTTGATGTTGTAGCCCTTAAATTGCTCCACGTTGTTGGCAGCCAGTGTCTGGTATAGATATTCGTTACCCAGCCTCCTGGCGGGTTCGCCGCAGCACATCTCCTGGGCGCCCAGTATACCGAAGTTCACGCCGGCGGCCTTCAGTATCTTGGCTGTGGCTATGGCTATCTTGGTGCTCCTCTCCTCGAGTGATGCTGCACATCCGGCAAAGAACACGTAGTCAACATTGGGATCTTCGGATAACTGCTTGATGTCCAGTCCGGCTGTCCAGTCGGTCCTGGTCAGGGTTGTGCCCTTGCAACTGTGTCCCCTGGCCTCGATGCACTGCAGGACTGCCAGGCCGGTTTCCGGCACCTGCGCCAGGTCCAGAACAAGGTGGCGCCGCATGTCGATTATCTTGTCTATATGCTCTATGAATACAGGGCAGATATCCTGGCAGGCGCGGCAGGTTGTGCAGGCCCAGATAACGTCTTCCGTTATGACCTCTCCCACCATGGCTTTGGAGCTGCCCGTGGATTCCTCCGCCGGAGCTGTCTCACCGCCGGCCTTGGCGGCTTTGGCTTTGGCCTTCTTTTCGACCAATAGAGCGGGCGAGCGCTCCAGCCAGTGAGTTTTAAGGTCCTGTACCAGTAGCCGCGGTGAAAGCGGCTTATCCGTAAGGTAGGCAGGGCACCTGTCCTGGCAACGTCCGCAGTTAGTGCAGGCATCCAGGTCGAAGAGTTGCTTCCAGGTGAAATCCTCGATCTTGCCGATGCCATATGTCTCTGCATTCTCGAGGTCAACCAGGCTGAGAGCGCCCTTGGGGCGGGATGTCTTGAAAAGCACATTTACCGGTGATACGAGGATGTGAGTAAGCTTGTCCCAGGCAACGATGACATAGAATACCGCTCCTACGGTGATTATCACGTGACCGTACCAGAGGACCTGGTACCACAGAAGACGCGAAGTTTCAGGAAGCCCGGCGAATAAGCCGGCGATCCAGAAGCCTCCAAACCTGGCCTGCCCCCATTCGGGATGCAAATAGTATTCGGGCTGGGTCAGACCCA
>CAYTIC010000001.1:73241-180628 GCA_964437795.1 uncultured Dehalococcoidales bacterium
AACCTGGCCTGCCCCCATTCGGGATGCAAATAGTATTCGGGCTGGGTCAGACCCAAGGCCTCGGGAGTGGCGCCTATCATCCTGAAGCCTTGCAGTAAGAAACCTGTGATCACTACGATGAATATCAGGAAAAGGGCTACGCCGTCATCGAAGACAGTGTTAAGCCTCTTGGGTTTCTGTATGTAGCGCCGTATAAAAGCCATCAGCAGGCCGATCAGCACCATGACACCGGCTACATTCCATACACCACCAAGGTAGATGTAAACAGGGCCATGAATAAAAGCGGCATGAAAAGGCTCAAAAACGTAATGGTTCAGGAAATCCAGGCCGGCGCCGATGAAGAGGAGTATGCAGCCCACAAAGATCAGGAAATGCATGATGCCGGGATACGGCTCGCGCAGGAACCTGACGTGGAACGCACCGTCCAGGATGCTTATCTTGATGAACTCGCCGATGCGCTTGACCGGGTTGTCGAAACGCTTGTCAGGCTTGCCCAGCATCCACATCTGGTAGCGCCTGTACACCGAATAAGCGATCAGCGCGATGGCGGCGGCCGCCGCCAGGTAAACGCCAAGCTGTACTAATAATGGGATATGCCAGAAAATTTCTCGTGATGCTTCCATGTTACTCCTTCCGAGATTATTTCCTTAAAACCGCACTATTATATTACTTTTTTGTAGCTTGTTCCATCCGCTTTTTAACTGAAATATGGCTGCGTTTATCAGTCAATAGCGAAAGCAGTGCGGCAGATTGCTAAAAGATCTAAGCCGGCCTGTATACTTTACCGGCAGTCTCAAACAATTTTTCGATCGAGCTTACCGGTATATCCACTGATCCCAGCGGGACCTCCCTATCGTCCTGGAAATGATGATAATCGGTGCCGCCGGTGGTCAGCAGGCCATAACGCGACGCCAGCTTAACAATCCTTCTGACAGTCTTACTGTCGTATTGCCCGTAATAGGCCTCTATCCCGACCAGGCCGGCCGCCTTCAGCTCAATAATGATGTTATCGACATTCTTAATATCGGCCGGGTGGGCCAGCACGGGTATTCCGCCCGCATCCTTTACGATTCTTACAGCATCGGCAGGCCCGACTTTCTCCCTCCCGATATAGGCCGGGCCGTCCCTTCCTATATATCTGTCGAACGCCTCCCGTTCGTCGGAGATATACCCTTTCTCCAGCATGGCCTGCGCTATATGAGGCCGGCAGATCGATTCGCCCCTGGCCAGGTCCTGCACCCGCTGCCATTCCAGCGGCATACCCAGTTCCTGTAGTTTGGCCAGCATTTTTTGGGCTCTGCCGACGCGGGATTCCCTTATCTTTGCCAGCGCAGCAATCAGGTCTGTATTTAAATAATCGATGAAATAGCCCAGTACGTGAAGCTCACCGGTGGACAGGTCCGTGTTTATCTCCACTCCGGGAACAACTATTAGTTTACCCCCGCTGCCGGCTGCGGAAAGGGTTTCGCTCACCCCGCCTATGCTGTCATGATCGGTTATAGCTATTACTTCCAGCCCCCGCTCCAGCGCCAGGGCAACTATTTGCGCAGGCGTCAGCCGCCCGTCCGAGGCCGTAGTATGCAAATGCAGGTCATATTTCAAGAGTCGCTCTCCTCACGCCTTATACGTTCGATGCTGATCGCCCTGCCCGTATGCTCATCTATATCCATCAATATCGCATCCAGGGCAGACAGACCCTTACCGACAGACAACCTGTGCGGAAGTCCTGTCAGGAAGCTGTTGAGCACATTGTCGACATCATCACCGATTATGGAATCCATCGGACCTACCATGCCAATGTCCGTAACATAGGCAGTTCCACCGGGCAGAATATGGCTGTCCGTGGTGCCTACGTGGGTATGGGTGCCCAATACCGCGCTCACGCGTCCATCCAGGTATCGCCCCAGGGCTATTTTCTCGGATGTGGCCTCGGCGTGAAAATCAACCAGTATCACTTTTGGCAAGGGGCTCAGCGAGGACAGCAGAGCGTCCATGGCCCTGAAGGGACAGTCCGCCGGGCCTACAAATATACGGCCTATCAGGTTTACCACCAGTACATCCTTGACTGTCAGGTAGCCGCGGCCCGCCACACCGGGCGGGAAATTGAGCGGCCTGATGATGGGCAATTCCCCATCCATAAAGTTCGCAATCTCACGCTGTGCCCAGATATGGTTCCCGCTGGTTATGATGTCCACTCCCGCGTCAAGCAATTCCTGCGCGGTCTTAACCGTGATGCCGATACCGTGAGCCGAATTCTCACCGTTGGCTACCACCAGGTCAATATCGTATTCATTAATTAAGCCTGGCAGAAACTGCTGTAGAGCTCTCCTGCCAGGCTTACCAATGACGTCACCGACAGCCAGGATATTCAAAAATCTACCTCGTGTGGATCATTTAGCGTAATCTACCGCCCTCACCTCACGCATGACCGTTACCTTTATCTGTCCGGGATATTCGAGACTGTCCTCGATTTTCTTAACGATGTCGCGCGCCAGCCGCATAGCTGCCAGGTCATCCACCTGTTCCGGCTTAACTATAATACGTACCTCACGGCCGGCCTGGATGGCAAACGCCTTTTCCACGCCCGGGAAGCTGCTGGCAACGTTTTCCAGCGCCTCTATGCGCTTTATGTACTGGTCCAGCGACTCGCGCCTGGCCCCCAGCCTGGAGCCGCTGATCTGGTCCGCTGTCGCCAGGATAAATCCCAGCGAACTTGTCGTGGTAGCCTCACCATGATGCTCCGATATGGCCTGCACCACCTCAGCAGACTTGTCCCATTGCTTTACAAGGTTGGCGCCTATCAGGGCGTGCGGCCCTTCCACCTCGTGGTCCACTGCCTTACCGATATCATGCAGCAGGGCGGAACGCTTGGCCAATGTAACATTTGCGCCGATCTCGGCGGCCAGCATGCCTGCGATGTGCGCCACTTCAAGGCTGTGAGTAAGGACATTCTGCCCGTAACTTGTCCTGAATTTGAGCCGCCCCAACAACTTGACTAACTCGGGGTGAAGGCCCTGTACACCCGCTTTACGCGAAGCCTGTTCACCCTCCAGCCTTATGGTGGACTCAACCTCTGTTTTAGCCTTTTCCACCACTTCCTCGATCCTGGCCGGGTGTATACGCCCATCCAGGATAAGATTTGTGAGCGCAACCCTGGCTACCTCCCTGCGAATAGGGTCAAAACTGGAGATGGTGACCGATTCCGGCGTATCGTCGATGATGAGGTCGACACCGGTGGCCTGCTCCATAGCGCGTATATTACGTCCCTCACGGCCGATCAGCCTGCCTTTCATGTCATCGCTGGGAAGGGGCACATTGGAGACAGTGGTCTCAGATACGACATCGGTAGCGCATCTCTGAATGGTGGTTGCCAGGATATCCCTGGCCTTGCTGTCTATCTCGTCCTTGAAGCGTACTTCCCATTCCCGCACACGTCGCGAGGCATCATCCTTGATCTCACCTTCAACAGCATTGAGTAGTTGTTGCTTGGCTTCGTCGCTTGACATCCCGGAGATCGCTTCTAGACGCTGTAACTGCCTCGTCTTGACCTCTTCCACCTGCTCCCTGACAGTGTCGATCTCTTTTTCCCTGCCGATCAGAGCGCGCTCCCTGCGCTCCAGAGCTTCGAGTTTGCGTTCGAGGCGTTCCTCGCGCTGGCTTGACCTTCTTTCGAGCCTCTGTAGCTCGTATCTTCGTTCCCTGCTTTCCGCCTCAGCCGCCGCCCTTACTTTTACCGCCTCTTCCTTGGCGTCCAGGACCATCTGCTCATACTTGGTTTGTGCGCTCTCAAGGAGCTTTTTTGCTTCGTTCTGAGCGTTCCGTATCTGTTGATTTGCAAGTAGTTGCCGGGCAAAGTAACCAACCAGTAGAAACAACACGGCCACGAGGCCGATTATCACATAGTATATCCAATCCATAATACAGTAGCCTCTCTTTATAATTAAACCATCGCAGGTCGTACATTTTGTTAAACCTCGTTAATTATTATACCCCTATTTAATTGCGCGTAACCAGTTTAAACGGAAATATTTACTATTTTAACGCTGTATCGCCCGTTTTACTGTCCCACAACCGCCTGACAACGCCCTTGGCTGTATCAGCCCCGTAACCTTTCCTGCTTAAATATGCAAATAGTCTCTTATAAAACTCCGGGTATTCAAGATTCACAAGTTGCCTGGCCTTCCCCATACCCGCCCTGAGGGCGTTGGCCTCATCATCGATGTCAGCAGTAACGCTCTCGATAATTTCGCTATCCACACCTTTCTGCATCAGCTCGCGTCTGATCATCAGACTGCTTTTATGCCTGTATGTGACACGGTCCCTGGCCCAAACCTCCGAAAAAGCCCTGTCGTCGATTAATTTAAGCTCCTTCAGTTTGGCTATGGCACGGCTCACCGTTTCCGCACTGAACCTGCGTTTATACTCAAGATGGCGCCGCACCTCCGCCTCGCTTCGCGGCCTGTACTCAAGATAGTGCAACGCCGCTTCGTAACACTCCAGGTAACCACAAGCTTTTCCCGGAGTAACTTCGCGTTTACTCAACCGCTTCCTTTCCGGCAGGCCCGCCAGCCTGTCCTGTCACAGCGACTTGGCGTATCTGTTTTTCTATCTCAGCCGCCGTTTCCGGATGCTGTACCAGGTATTCCCTAGCTTTCTCCCGGCCCTGCCCCAACTTGGCGCCGGCAAAGTCGAAAAACGCGCCCGATTTCTTGATAATCCCGGTGCTTACTCCGAGGTCAATGATATCGCCCTCTTTACTAATCCCGCAGTTAAACATTATGTCAAATTCAGCCACGCGATACGGTGACGCTACCTTGTTCTTGACAACCTTAGCGCGAACGCGGTTGCCAATTATCTCGGCCCCATTTTTAATAGCTTCGGATTTACGCAGGTCAATCCTGATGGAGCTGTAAAATTTAAGGGCCCTGCCGCCGGGCGTCACCTCCGGGTTTCCAAAGATTATACCCACCTTCTCCCGCAACTGGTTGATGAAAATTACGGCGGTGTTGGATTTGCTGATCTCGTGGGTGAGTTTGCGCAACGCCTGTGACATCAGCCTTGCCTGCAGTCCCACGTGTGAATCCCCCATCTCACCCTCTATCTCAGCCCTGGGCACCAGAGCAGCCACGCTATCGATAACCACCACATCCAGGGCATGTGTCCTGACCATCCTTTCTGTTATATCCAGAGCTTCCTCACCGGTACCCGGCTGTGCACCCTTCAAGGCGTCCACATTGACGCCGCATACTTCAGCATAATGCGTATCGAGCGCATGCTCAGCGTCGATATACAGCACCAGGCCACCCATTCTTTGCGCCTGGGCAATTATATTGAGGGCCAGAGTGGTTTTACCCGAGGCCTCAGCCCCGAATATCTCGGTGATACGCCCCCTCGGTATGCCTCCCACACCCAGTGCCAAGTCAAGGCTCAAAGAACCGGTTGGTATGACTTCAACCTTTACCCTGGCCTGCCTCTCCCCCAGCGACATAATAGATCCTGCGCCATACTGTTTCTCAATCTGGCTTATGGCCAGGTCCAGCGCCTTGCCTTTTTCAACCCTTATTTTATCCAATTCCATTTCTCCTCCTGCGATATTATTCAAAACCCCGAAATTGAACCTAACTTATTGTATATTAACACAATTGTACTACAAATAAAATGGCCACGCAACATTTGACTATTATGGATAAATTCAGCAAAATTTTACAGAGATAAGTCAATGCCTATTTACGAATATATCTGTCCCAAATGCCATATCAGGTTCGAGCAGCTGCGATCCATTTCAAAGGCTGAGGAAGATGCCGATTGCCCCAGGTGCAAGGCGCCTTCCGGCCGTGCCATATCTAAATTCGTTTCGCGCGCAAAGTCCGATATGAGCATGCTTGATCATATGCCCTCCAGCGGTGGAGGCAGTTCCTGCAGCGGATGCACCTCCTCCAACTGCTCAACCTGCGGCTGATATTGCTGCCGTCTCTTTCAATAAATTCCAGACTACCGGGATCCGGCAAGCATCGTCTTCTCTATCAACAACATGACCAGGCCCAATATAATAGCCTCCGCTATAATCGTCGCTATAACCATGATGGCGGCATCATAGAAAAAGCTCTCGGTGAACATCATTATCAAGTAGTCTTTTGATGGGTCCAGCAGCCATAGTTCGTTGGAGAAGCTGACGATATGGAACAGGTAAAACAGGCTGTTGAAATCTATCAGCGCCCAGGCTACTAATAGTCCCATCACAAATACTGTCGCAGCCGCACCGACAAATATACCCCTCAGCAGCCTGCGAGCTCCCAGCACAGCAAAGACAGTAGCGCCCGCAGCCAGAAACGCCAGAATGGCCGAGATTTGCAGGGTCTTAAAGAAGGAGATAATTCCGCGCACGTCATCAAGGTGTACCAGTTCCTTTTGGCTGTACACTTGCCGGTCAATGCCCTTCACGCTGACCATCGCCTGGGGTGACGGTGCTTTTCCGCTGAAAAAGTCCACCATACCCTTTGCCACGCCGTTCAATTGCTCGTTGCTGATGCCCGTGACGGTGCTAATGTGATATTTATTAAAGCCGTACTTGTAAAGGTCTGCGGAATGGGCATAGACGTTCACTGTGCCCGATATGATGAGGACGGGTATCGAGACCGCCAGGAAGACCATAGCCAGGAGACCCAGCAAACTAATTATTTTATTTTTCATTTCACCACCGCTGTACTCTTTCAATTCTCATAGCCTAATTGAAATTGGCCCGAAAAACTTGTGTTATAATTTTATACCAAATCTCCGGTTGTGCCGTATGTTTACCCACCTTCACGTTCATACCGAGTACAGTTTACTTGACGGGTGCTGTCGTATTATCCCCCTTATACACAGGGCCAGGGACCTCGGCATGCGCAGCCTGGCCATTACAGACCACGGCAATATGTACGGCGTCATCGATTTCTACAGAACAGCCCGAGAGTGCGGTATCAAGCCTATCATAGGTTGCGAGGTCTATATAGCGCCGGGTGATTATCGAAGCAGGGATGTCGCTGACAAAACCAGCTACCATGCCACTCTCCTGGCGCAGAATCATACAGGCTATAATAACCTCATTCAACTGGTGACACTGGCCAACCTCGAGGGATTCTATTATAAGCCGCGTATAGATAGAGATCTGCTCTGCAAATATAAGGACGGGCTGGTGGTCCTTTCCGGATGCGCCCAGGGCGAACTGGGACGCCTGATACTGCAGAACCGGCCCGGGGAGGCCGAGCAGGCGGCCGCCTGGTACAAAAACAACTTCCCTCATTACTTCATAGAGATACAGCGGCACCCTATTGCGGAGATTGAAAAGATTAACGACGGCCTGATCAAACTGGCCGGTAAACTGGGAATTCCCATCGTGGCCACCAACGACGTCCACTATATCAACAAGGAAGACGCCTACCTCCACGATATCATGCTGTGCATCGGTACCAACACAACCGTCAACGACGAGCGTCGGCTCAAGATGGACGGGGACTATTTCTACCTGAAAACGCAGCAGGAGATGCAGGAACAATACGCCGATATACCCGAGGCCATTGAAAATACTCGCGTGATAGATTCCCTCTGCAACCTCGAGATCGAGTTCGGCAAGCCACATCTGCCGCAGGTTGATCTACCGGCGGGAAAGACGTCGCATTCATACCTATCGGTGTTGTGCTGGAGAGGACTTAAAGAGAGGCTGCCGGATGCGGACGCGGCGACCGAGAAGCGCCTTGAATATGAACTGGATGTGATCGAGAAAACGCAGTTTGCGGATTATTTCCTGGTTGTCCACGACCTGGTGTCATTCGTGAGAAAGAACGACATCTTCTTCGGTGTGCGCGGCAGCGCCGCAGCCAGCCTGGCTCTCTTCTGTCTGGGCATTACCGATATCAATCCGCTGACTTATAACCTGGTATTCGAACGTTTCCTCAACATCGAGCGCCGGGAGATGCCGGATATCGACCTCGACTTCCAGGATGACCGGCGCGAGGAAGTGATCGCCTATGCCAACCAGCGATACGGCACCGACCACGTCGCCCAGATTATCACCTTCGGTACTCTGGGCGCCAGGGCGGCCATAAGGGACGTGGGCCGGGCGCTCGGCATGAATTACGGTTCTGTTGACCAGGTGGCCCGCCTCATGCCCACCAGGCCTAATATCCGCCTGGAAGACGCCATGATGGAGGTCAAAGAACTGACCGACATGTACAACGCCGATGAGATGATGCGCAAGCTGATCGACACGGCTAGGAAACTGGAGGGCATCTCACGACATTCCAGCACGCACGCAGCAGGCGTGGTGATATCTCGCGAACCCCTGACCCAGTACCTTCCCCTGCAGCGTGCAGGACGGGACATCGGGCAGCACTCTGCCATGACACAGTTCTCCATGGATAACGTGGCCAGGCTGGGACTGCTCAAGCTCGATTTTCTGGGACTGGCAAACCTCACCCTGCTGGCCAAGGCCAGGGAGGTCATCCGCGAACAGCACGGCATAGAATTGGACTTCCTCAAGATACCAATCAATGATGCCAAGACCTTTGAACTTTTCTCGTCGGGCGAAACCATGGGCATATTCCAGCTTGAAAGCCCGGGCATGAGGCGCTATATCAAGGAGCTGAGGCCGACCAAGTTTACCGACATAGCGGCCATGGTCGCCCTGTACCGTCCCGGCCCGATGGAGCACATCCCCACTTTCATTAAGGCCAAGCACGGACTGGAATCGGTGCATTATCCTCACCCGGACCTGCTTCCCATCCTCGAGGATACCTATGGCGTTATTGTCTACCAGGATCAGGTGCTTTTCATAGTTCAGCGTTTTGCAGGATACAGCCTGGGCCGGGCCGACATCATCCGGAAGGCCATGGGCAAGAAGGACGCGGCTGTAATGAAGAAGGAGAGGCAGAATTTCATAGACGGCGCCAGGACCAAAGGATATACGGAGAACGAGGCCAGCGCCATTTTCAGCCTGATTGAACCGTTTGCCGGGTATGCTTTTAATAAATCGCACAGCGTAAGCTATGCGCGCATAGCCTACGAAACGGCATATCTCAAGGCCAATTATCCTATTGAGTACATGGCGGCATTTCTCAATACATATTTCGATAAGACCGATCGACTGACCTCCGCCATTGCCGAATGCAGGCGTATGGGAGTTGAGGTCCTCAGACCGGATGTCAACCACAGCTTCGCGAATTTCACGATCGAAACAGACGGGACAAAACGGTCCATCAGGTTCGGCATGGCTTCCATCAAGAACGTTGGCGCCAACGCCGTGCAGCCCATAGTCGAGGCCCGCAGCAGCGGCGGGGAATTTAAGTCGATCGAGGATTTCTGTCGCCGCGTTGAACTACGCAACGTTAATAAAAAGGTCATCGAGAGCCTGATAAAGACGGGCGCATTAGATAGTCTGGGGCAACGGGGCGCCCTGCTGGCAGCCCTGGACCGTATCGTGTCGCTTTCCCAGCGTGAGCAGAAGCAGCGGCTCTCGGGTCAGTCCAGCATGTTCGACCTTTTCGGCAAAAACGTGGATGTACCCTTGCCCGCCCTGGACCTGGAGGATTTCGATGTTACCCTGCAGGAAAGACTACTATGGGAAAAGGAGCTGATGGGTTTTTACTTCTCCGAGCACCCTCTAACCGCGATGGCCTCCAAATTGGCCGAGCATGCCACTGTATTGTGCGGAGAAATAAACAACGAGATGGCCGGTGAAAAAGTAATCGTGGCCGGGATGGTGACCGCCGTCAGGCATGTGACAACCAGGACTAACCGCCTTTTCATCATCGCTACCTTCGAGGATCTGAACGGCAATATCGAAGTTACCGTGTGGTCCGATGTTTATTCGCAGACCCAGGAGATGTGGGTGGACGGCAGCATTCTGCTGGTGGAGGGCTATGTCAAGGTCAGGGAGGACAGGGCCAATATCAACTGTACCAAGGTAAGCCGCTACGAACCGGATGCGGTCAAGGCCGAGCCGCCCAGGCCGGCCAAACCGGACAACGGCAAGAAAAACAACCATGTCACACCCAGAACCCTGGTAATCAATATCAGGCAGAGCGACGATTCACAGAAGGACCTGGAGTACCTGCAGAGGGTGATGGAAGTACTGCATAGATATCCCGGTAACGACAGCGTTCAACTGGCCATCGGTATGGGCGACCAGGTCACGCGACTGGACGTGCCGGACATCAAGGTAGATTACAACGACGCTTTAATGAGAGAGCTTAGGCAGCAGAACGGCTCTTGAAACGGGCTCCTATAATAGGAATCCCCGGATCAGGGAGTTGACCAGTTGCGGTTTCTCGCGTACCACCCAATGCGAAGCGTCGGGCACCCTCTTGATGCTCAGCTTCGGCACATATTTTTCTAGCCCCTTGATGCACCCCTGTAACAGGGCAACATCCCTGTCACCCCAGATCACCAGCACGGGTAGTGTGATTTGGGGAAGCGATTCCGCCATAGCCGGCTTTTTAACTGCTTCTTCAGGATTCTCCAGGGCCTCAACGTCGGCAGCCCGGTAGTAGTTCAGACCTCCCGTCAGCGCACCGGGCTGGGACCACGCCTTCTTATATCCCTGGATATCCTCGTCATTTAATACTCCGTTCTTGATAAGCTCCCCGAATGCCATGTTCAACAAAAGAGAATAGCCGTTATCGGATAGCCGTGCTTCTGCTTCAGGGCTGCGGAACAGCAGCATATAGTTACTGGCTTTTCGTTGCTCGGGATTCTCCCTCAATTCCCGCTCAAATGTTGTGGGGTGTGGAGCGTTGATTATCGCCAGCCTGTCCAGGTAGTCTGGATAAAACATGGCAAAAATCCAGGCCACGGCGCCACCCCAGTCATGTGCCACCAACACAAATTTTTTATATCCCAGGAACTCGACAAGCTGCCTGATATCCTCTACAAGGTACTTATACCTGTACTGGTTCACCTCCAACGGTTTGGACGACAAGTTGTACCCGCGCATATCGGGCGCAACAGCGAGATGGTCCCGGCCGAATTCCTCAAGCTGGTCTTTCCACATATACCAGAATTCGGGGAAACCATGCAGAAAAATGATCAGCGGCCCGCTGCCTTTATACGCGTAATGCAGCTTTATCCCGTTGACGTCCGCAAAGGCATGCTCGATCACATTCAACCTCACGACCAATAATTAATTCAGCAAACCGGCTCAACAGGTTCACTGATGAAAACCATATCCTTCCAGTGAAAGCATCTCGATCTTGGTTTGCACGTTTCCTGATCTGCCCCCGAATCCGCCGGGTTTCCCGTCACTGCGTATAACCCTGTGGCAAGGAATGACTACCGGCAATGGATTGGCCGCCAGGGCATGGCCCACGGCGCGACAAGCAGAGGGATTACCTGCTCTCTCGGCCACCCATTTATAGCTCCTTACCTGGCCGTAGGGTATCTCCATGGTTGCCCTCCAGACACTGCGCTGGAAAGGTGTGGAGTCTGAAAGGTCCAGTTTGCAATTAAAAACTCTCCCCCTTCCCTTAAAATAATCCTTCACCTGTTGTTGAAGCAAACCCATGTCATCAGCATTATAAGAATCTGTTATACCGCCAATACCCAGCAGGGCCAGGGCCTCTTTTTCATCCTGAACAGGAAGGTTCAACGTCCGCACTCCCAGTTCCGAATACGAAACACCCACCCATCCACGGGCCGTCGATATAAGGGCATGATGCATCATGCTTCCTTCACCTCCTTGAGGCATGTGCCTACGCGAACTCTGGCTGGATCAATCCGTACTTGCCGTCCTTGCGACGGTAGACCACGTTAATCGAATTATCCACGTCGTTAACGAACAGGAAAAAATCGTGACCCAGGAATTCCATCTGCTCTACAGCCTGCTCGGAGGTCATGGGCTTCACGGTAAACCGCTTGCGTTTATATACATACTGAGGCTGTTCGCTTTCGGAGGAGGCGTCCTCGGCCGGGGTCCTGATGGTCTCATGTGCTTTGCCTTTATTGACACTATACCTTTTCTTGTACTTATCGATCAGCCGTTCCATTACATCGTTAACAGCATCGATGGCAGCGCGTATGTTTTCGTCCCTGTGCTCGCCACGCATAAGAAAACCATTAACATTCACCGTCACCTGTGCATCGTAAATCGGCTTACGGGACTTTGTTTTCTCCTCTATAAGTTCCAGTTTGACCGAGCTGATAGTGTTGAGGTATTTAGAGAGTTTGCCGAGTTTCTTCTCAGCATAGTCACGCACATCTTCCTCAAGCTTCATGTTACGCGCAGCTATTTTTATCTCCATGATCAACTCCTCTGGTATATTTCCCTTGCCAGTGTAAATCCCAGCACATGGTTGGCCCCGGCTGCTTTGAGCGCATAAGCGCAGGATTCGAGAGTGGCACCGGAGGTGCACACATCGTCTATTAGGATGACATCTCTGCCGGCCGCCTCGCCCGAAGTACATACAAAAGTACTGTCCATATTAGCTCTTCGCTCGGTAACGCCTGCGCTGCGTGCCTGCGGTTTCGTGTTCCTGACACGTTTCACCAGCGCAGTATTGACCGCTACAGATATCTGTTGTGACAGCTCCGCTGCCAGCAACTCAGACTGATTGTAACCTCTTTGTCTGAGCCGTGTATCGTGCAGCGGCACGGGTATCAGCATATCACCGCTCAAGCCGCTTTCCCGAAAATAGTCTGACATAAACCCGGCCAGGCGGCCGGACATAGTTTGAACGTTGCGGTATTTCAGGTCGTGAACGGCCTGGCGGATGACGCCGTCAAAAATGAATACGGAGCGGACGGAGTCAAGGCTGCTTTTTTGTCCCCAGCATTCGGTACAGTAAGCCCCGCTGGATTCCGGCCTTCCGCATCTCCGGCACACCGGCGGCAGAATCCTGCTCATTTTCTTGGCACAGCCTGCACAAATAAAATCACCGACTTTACCGCACCCTATGCATGCCCGCGGGAAGAAAAAATCGGTGACTTCATGCTGGAGCTGTTTTAACCAACCGGTCAAAACAACGACTCCATCCTTTGATCCGCCGTTATCTCGTCTTTTCTCCTGTTAGTGTCCGCGCAGTGTATGGCTCGCGCCACTGAAGATCGGCTCGTTCAAATAGATGTCGCCGTTCCTGATTTTCAGGTTAAACCCGCATTCAGGATTTGTGCAAACCCAGGCTTTATAATGTATCGCCGCCCCCTGGCTACCGAAATCGGACAGCGGAACTAAATCACCTACTTTGCATTTTAAACACTTTGGAAAGGAATAGTTTTCCACTATTTTTTCCACCTCCTCCAATGATTAGTAAAGTATAGCATTAACCAAATTTTAAAGGCAAATGGAATCGCTCGCGAAGCGTTAATTGTCAGTCAATGGTTCACCTGCCCTGCAGGGGAAACTCAGCCAGGCGCGTGTAGATCGGCCCACGCGGTGTAAGTTGGCTGCGCATTAATGCCACTGCCTTGACCGGTACAGGGGGGCCCGGCTCAAATACCGTCGTGCCGACCATACCGGTAAACTCCAGCCGTTCCGCACTGCTGCATTCATCACGCAGTCTGGCCAGTGTGAGATGGGCGGTGAACGGGCGATTCTCCTTCTCGAAGCCCAATTTGGCCATGGCCCTGTCGATATCCTGCTGCAGCCTGCTCAATTCTTGAATATCCCCTTCCAACCCCAGCCAGAAGACACGTGCCCGTTGAGGACCGGGGAAGAAGCCCGTACCCCCGGTAGATAGATGCATGGGGCTGTATGTTCTTACAACACCGGCGGCAGCTTCTTTGACCGCTTCAAGACGTCCATGATCGACATTGCCTAGAAATTTAAGAGTCAAATGGATGGCGCCGGGATCAACCCATTTAACGCACCTCAACCGGGCTGCGCCCAACCCGGACTGGTAGTCCTTCAATCTTTCAATCAGTTCAGCGGGCAGCTCTACGGCTATAAACGACCTGACGGGCTCTCCGTTCATTTGTATCTCTATTTATCCTCCAGGTTAAACAGCCGTCCCGCATTACCGCCCAGCATATCATTCACCTCGGCCGGGCCAAGCCCCGACTCCCTGATATGGTTTATCACGCGCTGCTGGCTCAGCAGCGGCCAGTCGCTGCCGAAGAGGATCCTCTCAGTGCCGCCCACAACGGCTATTGACCTGTAAACCTCAGGCCTGTACAGGAAGGGTACGGCCGCGGTGTCATACCAGGTGTTTGAAAGCGCTGCCCTGACCTCGGGCATGAGCCCGTAAAAAGGCAGCCCGCCTCCGAGATGAGCCAGAATGATCTTCAATTTTTTAAAAGCTACAATGAACCTGTAGACGATATCAGGCGTATTGCTGCCCTTTCCCGGATACTCGTGCCCCACGGGTTCGGAGACATGCAGTGACAGCACCATATCCAACTCTGTCAGACGATCCATCAGGGGCCTCATAAGTTTTTCATCGCACAGGTCGAATCCCTGAACATCGGGGCGCAGCTCGCCCACACCCTTCATTCCTCCCCTGCTGCATCGTTCCAACTCTTCAAGAGCCTTCTCACCCTCACAAGGTTGAACGGCACAGAGACCGATAAGCCTGCCGGGGTACTTACCGAGCGATTCCATTATGTAATCGTTGCTGCGCACACACATATCCTGGCCGGACCAGCCTATGTTCTGAACAACCGATATGCCTATACCCTGCTCATCCATGCTGCGGATGAGCTCCCCGGCCGTGCATAACCTGGCCTTTGGATTATCATAGAGAAGGCCGAAACAGCGGTCGGACGAGCAGTACTGGTCTCGCCCCTCTATTACGGCCGGGCTGAAGATATGCGTGTGAGAATCTAGTATCACGTCCAGAATTATAGATTAGCCGGCCCGTATTAACAATGCGTGGCGCCGGTGGGGCCGGTCAGGTCAACAAAATGGACATGCAAATCTCAGTAGCCTATAATAAATCAATTTCAAGCTGAATAGCCGGGGCATCACAGATTCCGATATATTACGTGAGTCCCGGGGCGCCTGCCGCTTCCTATGACCGATTATAGTATTGAAGACCTCGAGGCCATTGCCCGCAAACTGCGACGGCATGTTATTACCATGATCTCCACGGCAGGCAGCGGTCATCCCGGCGGATCGCTGTCGGCGGCTGACATAGTCACAGCATTGTATTTCCGTGTTATGCGGCACGATCCCGCCAACCCACACTGGCCCGACCGCGACCGTTTCATCCTCAGCAAAGGCCATGCCGCCCCCGTTCTATATGCCGCGTTAGCGGAATGCGGTTACTTTCCGATAGATTGGTTGACTACTCTCAGGAAAACAGGAACCTGCCTGCAGGGGCATACCGACAGCACACTTACGCCGGGAGTCGACATGTCAGCTGGCTCGCTGGGCCAGGGCCTTTCCGTGGGCATCGGCATGGCGCTGGCAGCCAGGCTGGACAAAAGGGTCTACCGCACCTACGTTTTACTGGGCGACGGCGAATGCCAGGAGGGGCAGGTCTGGGAAGCGGCCATGTTCGCCCCCAATTACAAATTGGACAATCTCACTGCCATCGTCGATTACAACGGCCTCCAGCTTGACGGCTTTACCCGGCAGATTATGGACCTCGAGCCTTTTGTTGAGAAGTGGCGCTCCTTCAAGTGGGAGGTGCTGCAAATCGACGGTCACGATATGAAGCAGTTGATTGAAGCCCTGCAAAAGGCGGGGCAGGTTAAGGGCAAGCCCGTGGTCATTGTGGCAAAAACCATCAAGGGCAAGGGTGTGTCATTCATGGAAAACAATGTCGATTATCATGGCAAGGCCCCGAATAAGACTGAGATTGAAACTGCGCTGAGGGAGCTGGCATGAACGGCTATTCCGAGCTCACAACACGCGAAGCATTCGGCAAAGCGATAACCGAACTCGGGGGCCAGGACCAGCGCATTGTAGTGCTGGATGCAGACCTGTCGCGCTCTACCATGACAAAATACTTTGCCCAGGCCTTTCCCGAACGCTTCATCCAGTGTGGCCTGGCGGAACAGAACATGATAAGCATAGCCTCGGGCCTGGCGACCTGCGGAAAAATTCCTTTTGCCAGCACGTTCGCTGTTTTTGCCTCCAGCAGGTGTTTCGACCAGGTGCGCATGTGCGTGGCTCAGCCGCGGACAAATGTGAAGGTAGTCTCCACACACGGCGGCATCACGGTGGGTGAGGACGGCTCCTCCCACCAGGCCATAGAGGATATCTCGCTCTACTGTTCACTGCCCAATTTTAATGTCGTGGTCCCTGCTGACTCCATAGAGACCGTCGAGGCCATCAGGTTGGCAGCGGCCACTGAAGGACCATTCTATGTCAGGCTGGGCCGCTCGAAAACCCCCGTGGTATACACATCCGGTTGCAGCTTTGTTTTAGGTAAAGCCGATGTTCTTCGCGAGGGAATGGACGCGACCATCATAGCGATCGGCATCATGGTGTACAAGGCCATGGAGGCGGCTGACACGTTGGAAAAATCGGGTATCAAATGCCGTGTGCTTAACATGTCCAGCATCAAGCCTGTAGACCGCCAGGCTATTGACGACGCAGCCGCCGAGACTGGAGCGATCGTAACGGCCGAGGAGCATTTGCTGCACGGGGGCCTTGGCAGCATTGTAGCCCAGGTTTTAGCAGCGGGCATTCCGACGCCGCTTGCGTCACTGGGCATAAAAGATACATACTGTAAGTCGGGCAAGCCCGAGGATCTGCTCGAGGCCAACGGGCTGACGGCAGGAGATATCGTTAACGCCGTTAAAAGCGTATTGGCCCGTAAGAGGTAGTGGCGATATAATAATCGGACCGGCTGATAGTCGGCACAGCCGTTCAGCCAGTGGCAAATAATATGGAAAATGATCTTCGAACGGCGTTTTTAAACAAGGAGAGGGCAGAGCTCTTTCTCAGCAACCTGGAGAAGCTGCGCAACGATAAAGCGATAAACGAGCTATCTTACACAGCGCTCAAGACCGAGTACTCGGTTAACCTGCAACACGCGCAGATAAAGATCGACCAGGTCAAGCAGGAGTTTAGCAAGAGACTATTATTGCGGTCGCGCCAGCTCGGCGTATTCAAGCAGGAGATAGCCAATCTTGATGCCCGCTTCAAGGTAGGGCAAATGCCGGCCGATGCCTATTTGAAGCTGATTAAAAATCCGCAGAAGAAGGCCGGCGATCTGGAGGAACAGATCGCTCACCTTAACTCGTTGATTGATGCCAAGGGTTCCGCCGAGGTATCGGTGCCGGAATCAACGGGCCTGGCATCCCTGTTATCATCCCGTTTGCGCCGGGGCGGCAGTCAGCCTGATGCCATGCCCGCCCACCTGGCGTGGACACCGCCGTCAGCCCCCGAGCAGCCGGTGGAAGTGCCTCCGGCGGACGTCCCGGATACCACCAGCATCTCAAGCCTTCACATTTTGCCGGACCGGGCCTATCCGGGCAGTTCCATCGGCATAATTGCCACGGTTACCAATTCCGGCCGCGAGAAAGTCCAGCACAGGGCGGAGTTCAAGATCAACGGCAGGATAGAGGCCATTAATGATGTCAGCATCGATCCGGGTAATAGCCATGAGGTCACTTTCATGACCGTGGGTGGGATCCCCGGAGATTATGTAATATCAGTCGACAATGCGACGGGCATGCTCAGAATCATGCCCCCGGCTTGACCGCTGCTCACCTGAGATGAAAACACGCATAGTAGCCCTGCTTATTGCCTTCGCCGTGCTCGGCAGCCTGATTGCCGTAGCGCTCTACAGCAACCTGGCCATATATATTTCCATTATAGCCATCGGGCTGGCCCTGGCGCTGCAGAAATACGTGGCCAGCTATTTCGGCTACTTCATCATCGTCTTCTCCAACATGCTGCACGAAGGGGACCGCATCAGGATCGACAGTTATAAAGGCGACGTCAGGCATATAGGCGTATTCTTCCTGACGCTGGACGAGGTGGGTGAGGACGAGAAATTGGGAGGGGAACTTACGGGCAAAATACTGAGCATACCCAACCTGATTGTGCTGGACAAGCCGGTGCTCAATTTCTCCAAGAGCTACGAGAAGAAGGGCAGGACATTGCAGTGCGACTACATCTTTGATGAGATCAGGATCCCCATATCATCCGACAGCGATATCGCCCGCTCGGCCATCCTGCTGGAGGAGATCATCAACGAGGAGGACGCCGAGCACCTGGTTCAGTCCAAGGAAGTATTCCGGGAGAATTACCCTGCATTCCTGCATGAGGCTGAGAATAACATGCGGGTACTGATACACGTGGATGAGCAAAGGATCTGGCTGAAGGGCAAGTTCGTCGTGCCTTACAAGATTAGGAACGAGCTGCGCACCAAAATGTATCTTCTTTTCCTGGAGCGCGCGGCACAGGAATCCAACATCAAGCTGGCCTCAACTCTACTTTCATAAAAGGGGGAAAGTGCCGAGGGAGGGACTTGAACCCACACTCCCGTGAGGGAAGCGGATTTTAAGTAGTTACAGCTAATCTCGTTGTTAACAAGCTTCATCTGTATCTTACTCTTCAATTCTTCAGTAATTTTCCTCTTACCATTACCCAGCATAGTAATATAAGCTCTTGAAACTCCAAGTTTTTCCGCTCACGATGCAAAGTTTTTATCTTTCAGCTATGAGCGAGTGCAATTTTGTGCAAAAAGGCTACAAGTGAGAGTGCTGGGAGTATTCCCCGAACTCTTATTTGAGAGTAAAAAGTTAATTCCAACTATACAGCAGTTGATGGTCAGAGGTTAATGCAGCTTCGGCTTCAACGATGGATAATGGAGGACTCTAAGTCAGAGTGCTGCTGTTACTGGGGGTAAGATCACCCTAATCTAAGAATAATAGCTCAACAAAATACACATTAAGAAAATGGGATAGAGTCAAATTCTAGGTATCTGGTTGCAGCTATTTGCTAATCAGTTTTTTACGAACAAAACTAGTCATGGGCTTTTCCACGACTAAATACGCAATATAACCTGCGAATATTGAACATATAACGAGGGCAAGAATCAGCAAGTCAATATGTATAAATCTATCGAGACCTGCAAATTTAAAAATATAAGCAAAACCTGGTAATGCAAAAAGCTGAAATAAATATATTGAGTAAGAAGCATCTCCAGCCTGCTCCATAGATCTAACTAGCCAATTATCCGGTAAGCTACGAAACAGGGAAACGATAGCAGCGAATATTAATGCTAAAGGTATACCCCATAACAATAGCCTTTGTGAGTACAGACCAAATCCGAAACTCAGACTTTCCGGGAAGTATATTATTGTCAACATGAGCACTAATCCACCTACAGAAAGAAGGACATAAGAAACAGATTTTGATAACCAATGGCTCCGGCGGAAAAAATAGCCGATCCATATGCCAAAGACAAATTCAAGAAGTATCCAGCTGGTGTTCTGAATCAACAATGGAAAGGTGAAGGAATAGAGGCTTCCAATAACAGAGCTAAGTAGGAAGAAAATAGTAATACTTATAATTGCGATATGAATTCTGAAAGATAATAGAATGGCAAATATAATATAGAAATACATTTCGTAATTTAAAGTCCAGCCTACGAATAATAGAGGCAATTGTCTACCCAGCGGATCAATTGCTGGAATAAAAATGTAAGAACAAATAATCCATTTCCAGTCAAGATATGGAGCATTATTAAATAAACTGGGTGCAAACACAAGAATAATTAATGCTAGCGATGTATATACCCAATAAGGTGGGACAATTCTGATCAACCGGTGCTTCATGAATTGCAGGGGTGAACCAGCTATCTTGAACTTGTCAAAAGAGACCCATACCATAATAAAACCCGATATTATGAAAAATAGGTCAACACCACAAAATCCAAGCTGCCTTAAATGCTGGAAGGAGAAAATCACGCGGTTCTGATAAATGTCGGAGAATGCTATAGCCGCTCTTTGATCTGCGTGAGCTGCAATTACAGCGGAAGCCGCAAAGAAACGCATAATTTGAACTACAGGTAATTTTCTACTTCCAATCATTATTGTTCTAATTTACCTTATATTGGAAAGATTAAAGCACATTCCTGAATTTAAAGTCCAGTAAAAAGCCACAAATCAGATGGTCTATGCTCATATCTGGCTTTGAGAACATTGACTTGAAAAATATTTTCTGCGAGAGCAGATGATACGTTCAATTTCTATAGTAGAGCAAAGCTGTGTAGAGTACCCCTACTGGATTCTACTCTACTGTAGACGAGTCTAATTGGAAGAGTATAGTTCCGATCTACTCTACTCAATAGAAACTCAGGACAGCTATTAAGCAGATATTAACAACAGAGCAGGATTATCATCGATGTAGTCATATCTTACCAGCCAGTTTACAAAAGCTCTGATAGCTCTGTAGTAGGCGTGCTTCCCACCTAATCCACAGCTACGAATAGATATGAAGTAGTTGATACTTTCCGGAGTGAGAACGCGGTTGTTAACAAAGGGTATCAGGTAGGTTTTGTAGAAATCAATGGTATTGGGAGACAGACCTTGTCTTCTGGAATCCAGAAACTTTGTTAACAAGTCGAAGCTAAGTTTGTTAACAACTTTGTTAACACAGATATGATTTGTAGCTGTAGATTGTAGAGAAGGGGAAAGTGCCGAGGGAGGGACTTGAACCCACACTCCCGTGAGGGAAGCGGATTTTAAGTCCGCCGCGTCTGCCATTCCGCCACCTCGGCATTTTCTTGGAGGCGGCGAGCGGAGTCGAACCGCTGTATAGGGGTTTTGCAGACCCCCGCCTTAACCACTTGGCTACGCCGCCACGTAAATAAAAAATGGAGCGGAAGACGGGGCTCGAACCCGCGACATCCTCCTTGGCAAGGAGGCATTCTACCACTGAATTACTTCCGCTCGCTCAACTATTAGTATATATTCAATTTGGTGCCGAGGAGGAGATTTGAACTCCTACGGGCTTACGCCCACCACCCCCTCAAGATGGCGTGTCTACCAGATTCCACCACCTCGGCTGGCAGGGGTGGCAGGATTCGAACCCACGACACGCGGTTTTGGAGACCGCTGCTCTACCAGGCTGAGCTACACCCCTAAATTATACTAAAAATATAAACTTTTTAAAGTGCAGTAAATCTTACAATAGCAGGTGAATATTGGCAAATGCCCGATGCCCTATCTCTGTAAAATTTTTCATGGCACTATTTGAACAGATCAGTCACCTGCACTTTCATATAATTATTTCTCAAACTTCATGTTATATTCATAATTGTTCATTATAATCTCGGCGTTATACATTGGATTTTACGTATAGCATTTACCTGCGAACAGGATTACGTTATATTCTTCTTCGTTGGGATCATCAGGAGGATCAAATTGAGAAAAACACTTCTATTAAGCCTTGCTGTAGTCATGTTGTTAGCTGGCGCCTGCACCTCTTCAACTGCACGACCGACACCGGCGGAAACACAGATTCCATCCCAACCCCCGCCGGCCACTGTTCCAGACCAGACGGTAACTCCCGCTTCCGGACAGGAACGGCTCCCCGAGCCAATAATTACCAATAACTCGGTAGAAATTTGTCTGAACAGCAGATATTCTGAGCATGGCCTCACCGGCACTGCCAGCGACCGGCAAATGTCTAATATTTTATGGGCCGCGGGTAAGGCACCGGTCACCGGGACATATCGCAATATCTATATAGCTACACCAAAAGGGGAATACTCATACAACCCCGGCACACACTCGCTGAATCAATATTCCGACCAGAAAGTGACTGACTATAATAATATTTTCACCAGTTTGAACGACAGGGCTTTTGTGATCAACTGCGATAGTAATCTACCCTTCGATACCGGCGTTGCCTATCAGCTAGCTATTCTGTCGTCTGTGTCATTGGGTAAAAGCAGCGAACCGGCCGTGGCAAACTGCCCGGTGATGACAAGCCTGCACTTTGGCGTACAGGGGGTGAGGGAGTTGACCCCCGAGCTGGTGGCACATTCCTCCGTGCCGCAAAGCGATCCCGGATGGCTGCCGGACCCATCAACAAATGGCCTGAATAAACTTGAAGATGTACTGGCTAATTTGAAGTATGTCACCAGGTTTTCCTCGGAAAACTTAACTCTGCAGCAGACATCTCAACTACTGTGGGCGGGCTACGGCTGCACTCCCCATCTGGCATTTGCAGGTCAGAGAGGTTTAACGGTACCTTCAGCCTCGGCCAGATATTATCTGACAGGTGAAATCTATCTGGTTAACGAAAAGGGAGTCTACCGCTACCAGAACAGGAATCCTAAAACAGACCTGACAACCGTAGACCATCGAATCGTGCCCATAAATACCACCGACGTAAGGGAACAACTGCGAGCTGCTGTCAGCAGTCTGCCACAGGCGCCGTGCTACATAGTACTCTGCCTCCCCAAAACCGGTTGGCGTATCGCGGCAGAGCAAGAGTTTGCACTCGAAGAGGCGGGGTTTGTTGCCGGTAATGTTCTTCTCCAGGCATCCGCTATCGGTTTGGGATGCAACTTCGAGACCACCTTGACCTCTGATGAGCAAACGGGCATTCAGAAATTGACCGGTATACCTTCTTCAGACACGCCACAGGTCATCATCAGCATAGGCGGATTAGCCACTAAATAGAACCATCTATGGAATCGTCGTCTCATGCCCCTCTCAACCTCCCGCCGGCTGAACAGATTCCGGTTTGCCGCAATTATTAAAAATTTGTGGTACCCCTGGTGCGAGTCGAACGCACGACACGCGGTTTAGGAAACCGCTGCTCTATCCACTGAGCTACAGGGGCACGTCTCCGTTAACGCATACGCCGGACCCGGAAACCTTCAGGCGTTATATAACTGCCTTTGCCGGGCTCTTCAGCTGAAGGCTCCTTGCCCTCTCTGCGAACCGCGACTTCCTTGCCGCCCGTCGGCAACTCGGCTTTGGCCCTGGGTTTTCCGCTGTCCCGGGCTAACAAAACACCCTGTGGTGTCCTGGCCGGACCCTCGACTGTCTCCTCTTCTTCGGATGGCTTCTCAAGACGTCTCAAGGGCACCCTGCCGTCATCAGCCCTTAACTCGGACCTGGGCAGTTCCCTGGGCCTGAGCACCCTGCCGGTGCGGCCATAGCCGCGCAGCATCCTATCCTCGGTCACAGCAGGCTCTTCAATAGCAGCAACGGGGGCAGGGGCAGAAGGAGGCGGAAGCGCGCCGGTTTGGCGCATATCATTTAAGGTGGACTCCAGATCCTTGATCAGGTCGGTCAGCTCGATGGTATCGGCCTCCTCTTCCTCGGAGGCCCAGCTCTCGATCTCGGTGGCGTAATGCTGTAGTTTGAAGCTGTGTTGCTCAAGCTGTTTGATCCAGTCAGCCAGTTCCTTGGAAGCGTTCTGGATGTCGGGAATCTCAGTTTCAAGCAAATTCTTGATTAAATTCTGAACCGCGCTTTTTCTCGGCTTTGCAGCCATTTTCAACCTCGCTTTAACGGCCCGTACAATGATTCACAATATCGTGACCGTAAGAAATTATAACAACGCACATGTACCAATGCAATGCGGGGAGGCAGATCAGGCCTTGCGGACAAACACGTGATACTTGCCCGCAACCTCCTCAATGCCCAGGAACTCGTTGCCGGTCATCTTGGACCAGTTCGGCATGTCCTGCTTGATACCCTCATCATCAGCCACCACTTCCAGCACCTGACCCGGCTGCATGATCTTAATCTGTTTCGAAGTATTGACGATCGGCATGGGACAGTATAGCCCGATACAGTCGATGGTTATATCAGGTTTAAGGTTCTGCTTGACATTCTCTATCTCAGGCATAAGGTCCCTCCCCTTTATTTAAGGGGCTTACCGCAACTGTGGCAGACAACCAGCGTTTCCTCCATAATGAGTGCGCCGCAGTTATTGCAGCGGCCGAAGCTCACCTTGCAGACCTCGCAGAACGGATTTTCGGCCAAAACGAGCTCCACGTCGCAGTATGGGCAGGTGCAGCGGCAGATCAGGGGTTTCTTTTCTTTATCATGTTTCGCAGGCATGTTCATCCTCCTCCGGTTCTTCTTTATCCGTAAGTCCGGGAATATCGATCTTGTTCTTTATGGCATAGTCTTTTATGGCCTTGTGCAGAGCCTGTGCACCCAGGTTGGAACAGTGCATCTTGTTCTTGGGCAAGCCCTCCAGCTCCTTGGCCACCAGCGCAGGGGTCACGGTCAGCGCCTCCTGCAGTGTCTTGCCCTTGACCAGGTCGCTGACCATGCTGGAGACGGCGATGGCTGCCCCGCAGCCGAAGGTCTTGTATTTCACATCCTCGATCCGATTGTCCTTAACTTTTATGTAAAACGTCATCATGTCACCGCACACCGGGTTCCCAATCTCACCTACACCGTCTGCGTCGGCAATCTCACCCACATTGTGCGGGCTCATAAAATGCTGCATTACTTTCTCGCTGTATACAGGCATAGCTATCACCCCTTCTGTTCTTTGAGATATTTGGAATACAGTGGAGACATCTGTCTCAGGCGGTCTACCACCTGCGGAAGTTTTTCCAGTACGTAGCTAACATCTTCTTCGTTGTTGTCAGGCCCCATGGTAAACAGCATGGACCCCTGGGCCAACTCGTGGTTGATCCCCATGGCCAACAGCACGTGCGAGGCTTTGAGCGCACGTGAGGTACAGGCCGAACCGCTGGCGGCCGCAATGCCGTGGCTGTTTAGCAGCATGAGTATGGCCTCGCCTTCGATAAAACGCAGGCAGAAGCTGGCATATCCCGGCAGCCTGTTAATCGGATGCCCCGTAAGGGTTGAATGTTCGATCCTGCTCAGTACCCCCTCGATCAACATGTCGCGCAATCCGGACAATCGCTTCATTCTTCCCTCGAGGTCGCGTTTGGCTATTTCTGCAGCTTTGCCCAGTCCTGCGATAGCCGGAACGTCCTCGGTCCCCGGCCTTCGCCCGCCTTCCTGTATGCCCCCATCAAGCAGAGGCAACAACCTGACCCCGCGCTTGATCCATAGAGCGGCACTGCCGCGAGGTCCGTTGAACTGATTGCCCGCCAGGCTGAGCGCATGCACGCCGAGCTCTTTGACATTAACCGGTATGTTTCCGGCGCTGGCCACGGCATCGGTATGGAATACTGGGCCGTCCTTTGACAGACCGGCGGCTATCTCTGCGATAGGCTCGATGGTACCGACCTCGCCGCTGGCGTGCATAACCGACACCAGGATAGTGTCGGGCCGGACAAGCTTCATAACCTCGGCAGGGTTGACCACACCGTTAGAATCAACGGGCGCCAGGCTGACCTCGAATCCTTCTTTCTGCAGCGTGCGCGTGGAGTTCAACACTGAGAAGTGCTCGATGGCGGACACGACTATGTGCTTTCCCTTTTCGGCCCTGGCCCGGGCGATGCCTTTGATCGCCATATTGTTGGCCTCCGTGCCGCTGGATGTGAAAACGACCTCTTCGGGAACGCCCCCGATCAGCGCGGCGACCTGCTCCCGGGCGCCCTCAACAGCTTCCCTGGCCCCATCTCCCCAGTCGTGTAAAGACTGCGGATTGCCGAAAACTTCGCCCAGGTATGGCAGCATGGCCTCCCTGACCTCGGGCAATAAAGGCGAGGCGGCAACATTGTCCATATAAACCTTTCTCATCATTCACCACTACAATAAATAATAATGTAACTTCGGTCTATCTGAAAATCAAAGGGCCAGCATTTTATCAACGGCCGAGAGCGCACGCTCCCGCACATCGGCCGGCACCTTCACTTCCGGCTTCATATCCTCCAACGCCCAGAGCACCTTCTCCAATGTTATCTTCTTCATGTTGGGACAGACCGCCTTCAACGTTGCCGGGACGAAAGTCTTGCCCGGGTTCTCTTTTTTAAGCCTGTGCAGTATGCCTGTCTCAGTTCCGATTATCATGACTTTAGCACCTGAAGTGGGCGCATAACGCAGCATACCACCGGTGCTGAGTACCTCGTCTGCGACTTCGGTCACTTCCGGCCGGCATTCGGGGTGAACCAGGGCCACAGCACCCGGGTACTTCTTTTTCTGATCGATGATATCCTGCGCCTGTATCTTGACATGGGTAGGGCAGAAGCCCGGCCACAGGACCATGGGCCTGTTGAGCCTGGTCGCTACGTAATGCCCGAGATACTGGTCGGGTATGAAAAGTATTTCCCCTTCACCCATGCTCCGGACCACGTTGACCGCGTTGGCCGAGGTGCAGCAAATGTCGGACTCGGCCTTAACCGCCGCCGACGAGTTGACGTAGCATACGACGCGTGCCCCCGGCAGCTCCTTTTTTCGGGCGACCAGTTGTTCCTCCGTAATCATATCGGCCATGGGACAGCCGGACTGCGCATCGGGCAGCAGCACCAGGCTATTGGGAGACAGGATGGAGGCCGTCTCAGCCATGAAATGCACGCCGCAGAAGACAATTACCTCAGCCTTCACCTCGGCCGCTTTGCGGCTCAACTCAAGCGAATCACCGACGAAGTCGCCGATGTCCTGTACCTCCGGGCGCTGGTAGTTGTGCGCAAGGATGACAGCACCGCGTTTTTTCTTCAATTCGAGTATCCTGTCGATCAGTTCCTTGTTTTTGTTATCCATTTCCTTCTCGTACGTACAGGCGAGCTATCTCGATGGCCGTCCTGACCACGCTCACAGCATCGTTTCCCAATGCCACGAAAAGCGGCTCCTTGCCCCAGCCATCACCCTCGTAAAAAAGGTCCGGCACCCTGCCGCTGCGGCCGGCAAGCTGCTTTATCTTCCAGGGCATGGACTTGCCATCGGCTTTTGACACTTCGCCCGGCTCCCTGGTACGGTCGATCCAACCGAATGCCAGCTTCTTCGCGCGGGCGTATTTCTTCACGACCTTTATGATATCGTCGTTGCATTTAAAATTTATACCTGCATTGACTTCCGGATTGTACTTCCTGGCCTCCATGATCAATCGCGCCATGTGGTCCGAGGCACCCCACTTTGGCAACCCCGAAGCCCTGGGAAATCCATTTACCACCGTTATCCTGCCGTCAATAGCGGCTGCTTCTGTAGATTTGCCGGCGCCGGGCAGGGCGTACACTATATTGACGCGCACCTCGGGCATGAGCATAGAGAACTCCCTGCAGCGCTGAAGCCTTTCCACCGCCAGGCAGAGATTGCCTATAACAATTTCAGCTGCATTTTTCTTCTTCATAGGTCAGCCCTCGACCGCGCTGAAATAGGCCGGCCAGAACGGGTCTGCCAGTACCGGCATCAGCTTCTGTTTTTTCCCCGACTTCCTGATGAACAACCTGTCGCGCGCAGTGATCTCCCCGATGTCCCAGGCGGCTATATTCTTCTTTTTCAACCTGGCGATGATCTTGCTGCTATTTGCAGGGGAAGCGGTGATTATCAGAGTGCCTTCGCTGATGGAGATCAGCGGGTCGATCTTAAACGCCCTGCAAACGGCATCCACTTCATCCGGCACCACGATCCTGTCCTCATATAATGTCACGCCCAGCTTCGAGGCTGCTGCAATCTCGTAGACGCCGTTTAGCAGCCCTCCTTCCGTGGCATCATGCATGGCGTGCGCCAGCGGCGCCGCCGTGAGCGCATCCTCCACCACAGTCATCTGCATCAAATATTTCTTGGCCTTTGTCACGGTGCTCCTTCCCAGCTTTTTTGTCAGTGATTTGGCTGCCTGCCATACCAGCAGTCCGGTCGCTTCGATGGCCGGCCCCTTGGTCATGATCACGCGATCACCCACCCTGGCATTACAGGCCGGCGTAATCTGCTCCCTCTTGCCTATGCCCATCACCGTGCAGCCACCGTTCAGCGGATAGGCAATGCCCGGGTAGATGCAGGTATGGCCGCCGATAATGGCGATGTCCAGTTTCTTGCATTCCTCATCCACCTGCCCCCATACCATATCCATAACGTCTTCGTCCGTGCCCGGCGGGAACATCAGGCAGATGGTCATATACCTGGGTTTGACGCCCAGAACAGCTACATCGCTGGCGCAGATGTGCACTATTGCCCAGCCGAAATAGGGCATTATCACGGGCATTGCGAATGTCGGGTCCTCGGCAATAACCATGACATCGCCGCCGGGCAGGTCGATGACCGCCGCGTCCACGCCGTGCTGAGGGCCTATGAATACCGATTTGTCTTTCTTGCCCAGCCTCGACAGGATCATCCGGTCGAAAGTGGCCCGGTCCAGCTTGCCTACTTCAGGTAGCATTACAATCTCCTCACGCGATTTAATGAGATTATAATACATTCGGCGGATCGTTTAATCAACCTGGTTGGTATTCAATTGTTGAGGATTTCGCCGTCCCTCAGCCGGACCATCCTGTCAGCCCTGCCCGCCAGATCCATATTATGGGTAACTACGATCAGCGACAAACCTTTGGCATTCAATGTTTTAAATAGTCCATATATCTTCTCGGATGTTACCGAATCGAGGTTTCCGGTCGGTTCATCGGCCATGATGATGCGGGGCTCGTTGACCAGCGCCCTGCCGATGCTCACCCGCTGCATTTCACCGCCGCTGAGCTGATGCGGTAAATGGCGCGCACGGTGCGACAGCTCCAGCATGTCCATGATCCCATTAATCCTGTCCTTATTAACGGGTTTCCTGCTAAAAAGCAGAGGCAGCTCTATGTTCTCCTCGACAGTGAGAGTAGGCAACAGAAGGAACTGCTGGAACACGAAGCCGATGCTGCCGCGCCGCACCCTCACCAGGTCGCGTTCTTTCAACCCGGCTGTATCCCTGCCTTCCAGGGAGATACTGCCGGAACTGGGAGTCTCCAGCAATCCTAGCAGGTGCAGCAGGGTGGACTTGCCCGACCCCGAGGGGCCGACGATCGACACAAACTCGCCCTTGCCAACCGAGAAATCGACGGCCTTGAGTGCGTGCACCTGCTCGCTTCCCCTGCTGTAGCTCTTGGCCAAACTTTTTGCAGAAATTATTACGTTATTCATTCCAGGTCGCTCCTCATGGCTTCCATAGGCGTCAGGCGGGCGCACTTAACCGCAGGATAGATGGCGCACAAAAGGCCGATCGCCAGGGCGAAGCCGATGCAAACTAATACCAGCATGGGATCAACGCTGATCAGCTCACCTCCGGGGGAATAGGGGATCACTCCCCGTACGAAGCTCTCCACCAGCTTCGATCCACCCACCGCTACAACCAGTCCCACAGCACAGCCGGCCAGCGTGATAATTAGCGTCTCGATAACGATCAGCCGTGACACGTCCCAACCGGAGGCCCCTACAGCTTTCATCATGCCGAACTCCCTGGTCCTCTCGTTAACTGACATTATCAACGTGTTGATGATGCCGACGGCGCTGATGAAAAGGGCTATGATAATCACTGAGAAGAGCAGTGCCTGTGCCGAGCCAACCAGGTTCATGATCGTGCCCATTACCTGCGTCATCGTGACCACCTGTATATCGGGTATCTCCTCGAGCTTCTTCGATATCTCACTTATTCTGGAGATGTCCTTGACCTTGATGGCTATGGTGGTAAGCTGGCCTTCCTTGCCGAAGATGCGCTGTGCCTGATTGAGCGGCAGGAAATGGAACTCATCGTCCTGGTTGCCCGTGCGCTCCAGTATGCCGACAATGGTGGTAGGCTCCTTGTTGGGCCCGAAGTCGAGCACCTGACCGATCTTGAGGTTTTCCTTTTCGGCCAGGCTGCGGCCCACAATCATGACGCCCGTTTCATCGTCTTTAAAATACCGCCCTTCCACCTTCCACCAGGGCTTTAAAGCCTTTTGCTCCTCAATATTGATGCCATAGACTATGTGCGGCTTGTCGTCCTTGAAGAACTGGTGCAGCAGCATGGGGCTGGCTACTTCGATACCGTCTATTTTGCTTACCTGGTCGAGGTCTGCATACGACAGGTACTTCGGTATTACACCGCCGTGGATGATAAGAGAGGCCGCCTCGTAAGGACAGCCCTTGGGCACGGCCAGCATGTGTATACCCAAACTGCCGAGTTCCCCACCAAGCTGGCGTTCGTAACCGGCATTAAATGAGAGCAGGCTGAAAAGGACGGCGATGGCGATGGCCACGCCGGCCACTGTGAGCCCGGTCCGCACATGCCTGCGCATAAGGTTTTTGGCTGCCAGACTGAATATATTCAAATAACCACCTTCCTAAAAATCAACTTTTGTACCGATCAGGTACACATCGCTGCCCTCGGTGATTACCCTGGCAGTGACCTTGGCGTAAGACCCCTTTCTCTGGGGAATTACCAGGTTGCTGGGATTCAAATCGATATAAATGACGGCGTTGCCGTCCTTAAGAGTAAACCAGCACCCCGACGGGCATTCGCTGGCTATTTTGCCATCCACCACCACGGTCTTTCCGCCGAATCCTTTGGGATCCTGCAGGATGTCCGCGATACGAACGGCCTGCGTTGAGACTATTGATGGAGGCGCCCCGGTCGATGAAGTGCCATTATCGGCCGCACCGCCGGTGACTGGATTCCCTGCATTACCGGTCGGTGAGGTAGACGTGGTCTTCGATGGGACCTGCGTGGCGGGCTGCTGCTGGACGGGAGGGCTGATAGCCGGCTGGGAACACCCAATTAACAACGTTGCAGCCAGCAATACCAGCAACATCCCCGCGAATATTTTCATTTTCATACATACATCTCCTTGGTCTACGTTAAAGTGAGAACTGCCTATTTAAACAGGCGGCTTGCATAGATATTAAATGGCCTTAAGGCCTTCGTCAATTAAGGTAATGATATATGGCGATTATGAATTCCGTATGAAAATCGGCCCAATTATTGGTGAAGCCGGAGACATTAAATAAAACCCTGTTTTCCTGTATAATCGGTTCGTATGGACGCCATTAGCATCGCGACAAAGCTTATCGGCCTTTACAGCAAAAAGGCCCTCTCAGGCAGCGGTCAGAAAATCAAGGTAATCAGCCTGGAGGACAGCCGTACTGTTGCTTTGCGCAGCGGCCTTATACCTCTGCAAACTGAAATAGTCTGCTTCGAAAACAGTGTTATCCCTATGCGCTACCTGCGCAACATGGGCACTATCGGCATCGAAGGGCAATTGAAGCTACTGCGCTCTACTGTGGCGGTCTGCGGCGCCGGCGGCCTGGGAGGCACCGTTATCGAGCTGCTGGCCAGGCTTGGTGTCGGACACTTAGTGATAATCGATAACGGCAGGTTCGTGGAAAACAACCTTAACCGCCAGATCATGTCGGAGGAGAATGTCCTGCGCAGATCAAAGGTGAAGGTAGCCGCCGAACGCGTCAGGCGCATTAACTCCGCGGTGGTTGTAACGGAGCGCCCGGCCTATATCGATGATCCCAGCGTGGACAGGCTGCTGAAGCAGGTGGATGTCGTAGTGGATGCACTCGATAGCCTGGCCACGCGGCTGGTAGTTGAGGCAGCCTGCCGGAGGCTCGGGGTTCCTTTTGTACACGGCGCCATCGCAGGCTTCAACGGCCAGGTGATGACGGTGCTGCCGGGCGACAAAGGTCTTGCCGCCATTTACGGCCCCGGACGTGACAGCAGCGGCCTTGAGGCCATCACGGGCAACCCGCCCGCCACCGCTGCCGGCATCGCCGCCTGGGAGGTACAGGAGGTAATCAAACTGGTCACCGGTACCGGGACCCCCGTGCGCAACCGGCTGCTCTTTTTGGATTTCACCGACGGCAGCATGGACGAGATACCACTGGCGCAGGATATTTGAGCATGGCAACAGTCAATATGAGGTTTGTCGGCCCATGGCGCCTTTATATGGGCGTGGAGAGGTTCACTCTCCAGGCCGACACAGTCGAGGACGCCCTCGAACAGGTTGAGGCGGCCTACGGCCACAAGTACCATGAGCGATTGCTGAAGGGAGGCATCACGGACAAGCGCAAGATAGGCGGTGACAGCAATATCCTGGTCAACCGCGTCCATATCAGGCAGCTGGCCGACCACAGCCTCAAGGACGGGGACAGCATCGACATCATACCGCGCTTCGTCGGAGGCTGACGAAGATCAACGTACGCTGCGGCCATGTAGTAACCCGATTTCTTTAGTGATAGAATAGGCGGAACCAGAGATTTGCAGGGAGTGTACTATGTCTGCCAGAGAATACATCCTCTCCATAGACCAGGGCACCACAGGCAGCGCGGCCATCCTTTTCGACCGTGATGGCAAGCCGGTTGCCGATGCAGACGTCGAGACCAGGCAGATATTCCCCAACCCCGGCTGGGTTGAGCACGACCCCAACGAGATCTATCAAACCTCGCTCAATGTAGCGCGCCAGGCCCTGGCAAAGGCCGGGGTCAAGCCATCCTCCATAGCGGGCATCGGCATAACCAATCAGCGCGAGACCACCATAATCTGGGACAAGAAAACGGGCGAGCCTATCAGCAACGCCATAGTGTGGCAATGCCGTCGTACGGCCGGCCTGGTGGAAGACCTGAAAAACCGGGGGGTCGGGCAGACCATCTGCGATAAGACGGGGCTCATCCCCGATGCCTATTTCTCGGCCACCAAGGTACGCTGGATCCTCGATCATGCAAAGGACGGTCAGAAACGGGCCGAATCAGGCGACCTGCTCTTCGGTACGGTCGACTGCTGGCTGGCCTGGAAATTAAGCGGGGGCAAAGCGCATGTGACGGACTATGGCAACGCCTCGCGCACCATGCTTTTCAACATCAATACCCTTCAGTGGGACAAGGACATCCTATCGACGCTCAATATCCCGGCGGCCATCCTTCCCCGCGTCATCCCATCCAGCTTCAGTTATGGAGAAACGGCGGAGGGTATTTTCGAAGGGGCCCGCGTGCCGCTCTGCGCCATAGCCGGCGACCAGCAGGCGGCGCTCTTCGGGCAGGCCTGCTACAACCCGGGCATGTCCAAAAACACCTACGGCACGGGTTCATTCATCCTCATGAACAGCGGCGAGAATCCGATCATCTCCAAACGGGGACTTCTTACCAGCCTGGCCTGGGGGCTGGACAATAAAGTCAATTACGCGCTGGAGGGCAGCATATTCATCACAGGGGCTGCCATACAGTGGCTGCGCGACGGGCTCAAGATTATTCAAAACGCATCCGAGAGCGAGGCTCTGGCCCGCTCGGTGGACGATAACGGCGGCGTCTATTTCGTGCCCGCCTTCGTCGGCCTGGGTGCGCCCTACTGGGACATGTATGCGCGAGGTACCATGATGGGGATCACGCGCGGCACCACCAGGGGGCACCTGGCCAGAGCTACGCTGGAGGCCATCGCCTTCCAGGTCAGGGATGTTATAGACACCATGAGGTCCGAGACCGGCATCGGCATACCGGTGCTGCGCGTGGACGGGGGAGGTACTTCCAACTCCTTCCTCATGCAGTTCCAGGCCGACGTCATGAATGTTCCCATCCAGGTGGCCGCCATACCTGAAACAACGGCGCTGGGCGTGGCCTACCTGGCGGGTCTGGCCGCGGGCCTATGGAAGAACAAGGAGGAGATAGCTGGAAAATGGCGGTCATCGGCCACATTTGAACCGGGCATGTCGGCCGACCGGCGTGAGAACCTTTATGCCAATTGGAAGCGTGCGGTGGAAAGGGCAAGGGGCTGGGCAATAAATTAGACTGAAGGTGCAATATGAAAAGGGATTTTAAAGCGATTGCAGGAAAAACTTTCGATGTCATCGTGATAGGCGGCGGTATAGTCGGCGCAGGCGTAGCGCGGGATACCACCTTGCGCGGCCTGGATACACTGCTGTTGGAGAAGGATGATTTCGGCTCGGGTACCACCTCGCGCTCCACCAGGCTGATTCACGGCGGGCTGCGCTACCTCCGTCAACTCGAGTTCGGCCTGGTAAGGCAGGACCTCAGCGAGAGGGAGGTGCTGCTGCGCATAGCGCCTCACCTGGTCTACCCGCTGTCCTTCTTCATCCCCATACCCAACCTCAGCCTCAACGTGGCTATGTTTCTGGGCACTACGCTCTACGATGTCATTTCCTTCGATAAGACACTGCCCAATCATAAATATTTAAATAAAGCCAAAACGCTGGCCCAGGAACCCGGATTGCAGGTCGAGGGACTGCAGGGCTCGTACGTTTACTCTGACTGCGCCATACCGCTGACGGAACGGCTCAACTGGGAGAACGCGCTGTCCGCTGCCGAATACGGGGCCACCGTGGTAAACCACGCAAAGGTCACGGCCGTCCTGCGTGAGGGCGACCGTATAACCGGCGTGGAAGTAAAGGATGAGATCAGCGGGGAAGTGCTGCAGGCCAGGGGTAAGCTGGTAGTCAACGCAGCAGGCCAGTGGGTAGACATCATCAAAGAGATGCTGTTCAAAGACAAACCGCCTTTCCTGCGGCGCACCAAGGGAGCGCATATTGTAATACCACAGGTGTCGAAGCATGCTCTGGTGCTCTTTTCACCTCGTGACGGCCGTCTCTTTTTCGTAATCCCCTGGGAGGGCTTCTCGCTTGTGGGCACCACGGATACGGACTATAAAGACGATCTAGATGCAGTCTATGCCACCAGGCAGGACGTCGAATATATACTTGAAGGGCTTCACCTTGCCTATCCCGATGTCGGGATCGACGACGTTCACTATGCCTATGCCGGATTGAGATCATTGGCGCTCAAGCCTGGAAAGTCAGCCTCGGATACTTCGCGCAGCCACGAGATCATCGACCACACCAAACGCGATCATCTTGAAGGCCTGGTGAGCATACTGGGCGGTAAGATCACGGCCTACCGCGCGGTGGCTAAGGACGCCGCCGACATGGTCTGCCGCAAGCTGGGCAACAAGTCGCGCTGCCTCACCAGCGAGAGGAGCCTGCCGGGAGCGCCGGCGCTGAAGCCCGCTGAGATAACCGATCTGGCTGGAAGAGAGAGCCTGTCAAACCTGACAGCCACGCACCTGTCCCGCATCTACGGTTGCAGGAGCGGGGAGGTCCTGGCCATGGCCGGTGACGATAAGTCCGGCCTGCGGCCGCTCAGCCCGGGAGGGCCCGATATCCTGGCGCAGGTCAGGTACGCTGTACAGAACGAGACCTGCATGACGGTCGACGATTTCATGGTCAGGCGCAGCGCGGTCGGCTTTCGCAAAGATTTGGGTTATGATGCGGTAACCGCGGTTGCCGATGAGATGCAGAAGCTGTTGGGCTGGAGCGACGGGGAAAAGAGCCGGCAGGCGCAGGCCCACAACGATAAGGCGGCGCTGACAAGACGCTTCAGGAATCCCTGAGTGTGAACGTATCTACCCGCATATGTATGACCGCTGAGGCCGGGATGTGAGCAACAATATAGCGCAATTCCTGGACAATAACGTCCTTCAGTTCGGCGAATACAAACAGCTCATATACCTGGGAGAAGGCCATGAACAGTCCTTTTCCAACAGGCAAATACTGGAAAACGCGCGCTCCCTGGCCACCGGGCTTCGCAGCAACGGCCTCAAAAAGGGAGATATCGTAGGTTCAGTCCTGAGCAACATCCCGCAGATACCCGAGATAATCAACGGCGTGCACAGAATGGGCGGCGTGTATATGCCCATCATCTTCATGCTCACCCCCCAGGAGATAGGTTACATCCTTAAGGATTCCCACTGCAGTGTGATCATCACCGAGGACAAGCTGCTGGATAAGGTGATCGAAGCCAGCCGGGATATCGACACGTTAAAAACCATTATCCTGATCGGCAAAGGGTCCGGCAGCCGCATTGTGGATTATAACAAGTATCTGCACGCCGGTGATGCCGACGGTGACTTAACTGATGTGGATAATAACGACCTGGCCATCCTGATGTATACCTCTGGGACCACGGGCTATCCCAAGGGAGTCATGCTTAGCCACCATAACATGTACAGCCAGATGAAGGCCGGCATCGCGGTGTGGGGCAGCGACAAAGGAGAGGCATTGCTGACAACGGTGCCCATGAACACCATTTACGGGGTGATAAGCTGCCTTGAGGGATACCTCAGCGGTTTTGTTAACATCCTCATGCCTCCCTTCGATCCGCGCAGGGTGATCGACGCCGTGGGCAAATACAGCGCCAGCGCACTGCCGGTGGTGCCGGCCATGCTCAATTTCATGCTGCTGGTGTGGGACCCCATCACCGATGATTTTTCCTCGCTGGACCTTCTGATATGCTCGGGCTCACAGCTTCCCCTCGATACTCTCGACAAGGCTCAGCAAACTTTCGGAGTGGAGATCACGCAGGGTTACGGATGCACCGAGGTCGGAGGAGCCATCTCCCGGCAACGGCTGGACTGGCCGCGCAAGCCCGGCAGTTGCGGATTCCCCATACCGGGCCTGACTGTGAAAATCATCGACGATGACGGCCGGGAGGTAAGCCGCGGGCAAAGCGGGGAGATTATCTGTAAAGGCCCGATGGTAACATCGGGATATTTAAACAAGCCGAGGGAGACTTCCGAGGCGATCAGGGGAGGCTGGTTCCACACGGGCGACCTGGGACGGCTTGACGATGACGGCGAGATATATGTAACAGGGCGTAAAAAGGACATCATCATCAAGGGTGGACAAAATATAGATCCCGGCGTGGCAGAGAACTGGCTCTACCAGCATCCCGCGGTGCTGGAGTGCGCCGTGATCGCCATTAAGGACGACAAGTACGGAGAGGAAGTGGCTGCCGCAGTGGTGCTGAAGCCCGGGTGCCGGGCCAGCGAAGGCGAGATCACGGACTATTTATTAAAGCATATGCATCATTTCTACGCGCCCAAAAAAATATTTTTCATGGAGACGCTGCCCAAAACAGGCATCGGCAAGATCAGAAAGAAGGATATCAGGCGAATAGTCGACCGGGCCCATTGAGCATATCGACGCGGTATAGCGGCAGGGCATATCCCGGCCATCTATCAATTGCCGGGCTTTTTCGATATTATTTATATAAGGAGGTACGGATATGAGAAAAAAGGTGCTGGCGATCACCGCCCTTTTAACCATTGTCCTCAGCCTTGTGCCCGCCGGCGTGGCTATGGCGGCAAGCATGAGCTCCACCATGGGTACCAGCGGGGTTGAAGTGACCATTATCGGTCTCACCGATGGAAATTCATACAAGATCAAGTGGGACGCGGAGACATACAAGCAGGGGGTGGTGGGAAGCGACGATAGCGTATTTTTCGTGGCGCCACAATCGTACGGAGGCCAGCACACGGTTACCGTGGAAAGCCCCACCGGCAGCCAGGTGTTCACGGGCTACTTCGTCATCATACCCAGCTTAGCCGTCGACCCCAGTTCGGGGTCCGCCGGCACCAGTATCAATGTAGTCGGCCACGGCTTTGGCGTGAGCGAGAAAAACATCGCGGTAACCTATGACGGAACGATAGTAAAAAGCGGCATCTCAGCCGATGAGGACGGGAACTGGAGCACCACTATCACAACTCCACCCTCCTCCAGGGGAGCCCGCAGCGTAGACGCATCAGGTGATTTCACCAAGGGTTCCGACGTAGCCGACAAGAGTTTCAGCATCAGCCCCGTGGTCAAGATGGATCCCTTAGCCGGCGGCGTTGGAACGCAGGTAACCATCACGGCCACCGGGTTTGCCACGGCCGAGGGCGGAATCAAAGTGCTCTACTCCGGCAAAGAAGTGAGGTCTAATATAACCGCCGAGGTCAACGGGTCCTGGAGCACATCGTTTGCCGTTCCTCCTTCCACCAGGGGCAGCCATATAGTCAACGTTCTGGGCAATACCACTACAGCCCAGGACATACCCGATATGATCTTCACGGTGTCCCCGGCTGTAACCATCAGCCCATCCAGCGGCGCTGTAGAGGACAGCATCAAGGTCGTCGGCAGCGGCTTTGCCAACAACGAAACCTCCATCGAGGTCACTTTCGACGGCACATCCATCGAGAGGAGCATACTGGCAGACAATGACGGCAACTGGACTGTAAACGCCAAGGTGCCCCCCTGCGGCAGCGGGCCGCACACGATCACAGCCTACGGCAGGATCACCCCCGCTTCTGATGTAACTCCAGCCACCTTTACCACGCAGTCGGTGCTCACCATTGTCCCCAAGAGCGGCAATGTCAAAGACGAATTGAGGGTAACAGGGTCCGGCTTCAACGCCGGCAAGGATTTCTCCATTTCCTACGACGGCAATCCCATTGCCAGCGGATCGGTTAACGAGTCGGGCAGCTTCCAGGCCATCTTCAAGGCGCCGGGCGGCAAAAGCGGTTCGCTGGTCCTCACAGCTACCGACACAAAGGGATCAACGGCCTCCACCACATTCACCATGGAGACTAACGCGCCCGAAATCCCACAGATCGCGTCACCCAAGGACGGCGCTACGGTCGGCTTCATGGGCGACACCAAGATTGGTTTCAAGTGGAGCGATGTGAGCGATCCCAGCGGAGTTACTTACGACATAGAGGTGAGCGAGGGGTCCAATTTCGCCAAGAACCTTGTCTCCCACACCAAGCTGGTCGATGCCAAGTACACGCTGACCGAGGCCGAGGCGCTGCCCAACGGGGAATACTACTGGCGCGTGAGAGCCGTGGACGGCGCCGGCAATGCCAGCGACTGGACCGCTGCCACCGCGGTGAAGGTTGGTTTCGTGACCACCAATACCCTGGTATTCCTGGGAATCGGCATTGTGGTGTTGTTGATACTCATCATAGTTTTGCCCAGGGCACTCAAGAAGAAGCGCCCCAAGGGCGAATGGGATTAAAGAATAACAGGTCTTTTCTTTAGAAGCATTAATAGCAATAGAAAAGGATGGATTGTCTTGTGACAATCCATCCTTTTCTTTATATCTACTAGTGGGATAGGTCAACAACGTTCCAGGGATCAGTATTTCCCGTAAAGGTACGCTTCCAATTATTAACCCTTAGTTAGTTCGCTCAAAGCTGAAAGAAGGCTGGTATTCAACTGCCGCCAATCGCGTGGCGGTACCGGGGCGTTATTCCTTGCTACCAGCCTCAACGATCCCGTCGGGCAGGTAGAGTTGCATAGCCCGCAGCCGATGCACTTGCTATTATCGAATAATAATTCGTCGTCGACGACCGTCAAAGCTTCCATGGGGCATCGCTCCACGCAATCGCCGCAGGTGATGCAGCTTTCTGCGTCAAACGAGGTAATAAACCCGGAAACGGCCGCGGAGCCTTTCATGTTATATTTCTTCATGCTCTGCAGTATGCCGCAGTGGCAGGAGCAGCAGTTACAAACGAACTGAACATATTTACTCATGTTGCTGGAACAGTGAACCAGGCCGGCCTCCTCAGTACGGCGCAGGATTGCCCTCGCCTCCTCTTTGCTGATCAGCCTGCCGAACTTCCTCTCGGCCATAAACCTGGCATCGGGTCCGAACCCCATGCAAACGTCCTTAGGCTTGGTGCAGGGGCGCCCCAATAGTTCGCCGTGGTGACGGCAGTAGCAGGTGCCCACGGCGATATACTCCGCTTTGTCTATGTATTCAGAGACCTTGTCATAGGTATGTATTTCAAAAGTCGCGGGTATCTCTTTTTCTACTGTTATCACGCGCGCAACGGGGAAGGGGATGGGTGTCACATCAGGGTCGGAACTCACTCTATCCAGGGCATGAAAATAGTCTTCGAAGAGGTACGCCAGCTTAACGGCCCGTTCGCTCACGTCGCCGCTGAGAAACTGCATCTCAAAAACGCCGGGCAACAGCGGCAACAGGCTGTAATAGCGGACGTCGTTTTTATCAAAGGTGTATACGAGGCCCTTGTCAGCCATCCTCTCAAGATGCGCTTGCACAGGAGCGGGAGCTTTACCCGCCTTCTCAGCGATTTCGGCAGCGGAAGCGGGAGTAATAGGCATGACCACCGCCAGATCTGCCTCTTCCTGTGAGAATAAATAATCGATAAGCGCAAAAAGTTCAGGGCTCTTGATAGCAGGCATCGATCCGCCCCGCATCTGAATGGCCACCCTGAGATTCTCATATTTATGATCCGGCATCGTCATACCTCAACATTATTGATTATCGGGAAATGGATGGTGGGCAGTACAAGACTCGAACTTGTGACCTCTACGATGTCAACGTAGCGCTCTAACCAGCTGAGCTAACCGCCCGGACCACATGGCATTTTATCAACGGTAATATCGATAGTCAAGAACAGAGAGTCTGCCACGGCGGGCGTCTATGTTTTGGTCGACAGCTTGGCGTTGCCCGTCAGCGAAACGTGGACGTTGCTGCCGCACTTGGGGCAGGTCACTTCGATTGTGATGACCGGCTGGCGCATGACCCTTTCTATGAGCGTGGATACCATAGTATCGAGCTGGTCGATGCGCTTATACATCATCTCGAGGCGTTTTTCCATTTGAGCCAGCTTATCAAGCTGGTGCTCGGCTTCTTCGAATTTCTTATCCATCTCCCGCTATCCGCTCTTTTACTCTACTAAAGAAATAGAGAGGAGAAATCGCGGATTCCTCCTCTCGGCAATTCCCTTTATCCCGCGTTCACAGGCTCTTTTCCTGGACCCCCATGGAATTGAGCTCGTCCCGGTCTTCCTTGATCTGTGTGTCAAGCAGGCCGGTCATCTTGGATTCCAACCACTTCTTGTAGGCTTCCTTGGCCTGCGGTGAATTTCTAACTGCGATCTTGGCGGTCTCCCATTCCTCCACGAAGAGCTTCCCCAGCGTTTCGTCCTTAAGAGGGAACTCTACGTCCATCAACGCCTCTGCCCGCTCGATTATCCTGTTCATAACCGCCCTCTTGAGGCGGTCGATCGAAAGCAGCTCCTGATCTTCGTAAGGCCGTGAAACAAATTGCTCAGTTGCCATCAGTACGACCTCCGTTCATGCTTTTACTCACCTTATAATATTCTGCTGATTATGCAATGTCAAGCCATATAAATATCTCGTCGTTGTGAAGGCATCGAAGCAATCCCAGAATGCTTTGACATCCCTATGGCTGCGGGCTACAATGAGTCACTGTTCGCGGGAGTAACTCAGCGGAAGAGTTCCTGCCTTCCAAGCAGGGTGTCGCGGGTTCGAATCCCGTCTCCCGCTCCATAGATTGCGTTATAGAGTTCCGGTAAATGGGACGCCAGGTTATTATATTCCATCAGGCCCTGCAGGCAATTGTTACGCGCCAGGTCAATCATCTTATACGACAAGGACAATTTCATTCTCGCCGGTTGGTCGTCCTTCATCGTATACCCGAGCCAATAACGACTTCGGAACTCCGCGCCACCTGCGACGCGGCGGAGTATAAACTCTATGACGGCTTATTTTGCCGCCATGGTTTTATCTCTTAATTCCCGTGACTTGCTGTAAGGACAAACTCCCTGTTTTCGTGAGGGTAGTGCCAGTCAACCATCTCACCAGATCCCTCATGTAGAACTTCCCTGGAAAAGCAACTCTTTTTCCGGTAGAACTTTTTTATTCGGGTAGAGATTGAAATCGATATTAACCGAATACTTTGATGCGGCTACGCATAGGAAATAGCCCAACCCTATTTTTCAATAAAAGACCGAACCGGCGCATACATTAATTGCCTGTCCCGTTATGCCTTTCGCCTGATCAGACGCCAAATAAACCGCCGTATCGGCAATTTCTTCCGGCTCAATCAGCCGTCTCTGAATGGACATCGAAAGAACTTTTTCAGTAAGAACAGCTTCTCTCGTCAAGCCGGTGAGTCTTACAACCTCATCCAGGATCATTCCTTCCCCTGTCAACATATCTGTGTTTACAACACCCGGGCATATGGCATTAACAGTTATCCCGGATAAACCCAGAACTCCCAGTTCTGCTGCGAGTGTTCGCGTTAGGCCGATTACCCCATGTTTGGATGCACAATAGGCAGAGTTTGTCACACTGGCCTGTTTGCCGGAAATCGAAGCTATATTAATAACTCTACCTTTACCAGCTTTGATTATGTGCGGCATCACAGCCTTGGTAACGTTATATGTACCAAACAAATTTACTTCTATGGTATTACGCCAGATAAAGTCTTCTGATTCCCATAGAAAATAGCGCTTTCCTACAACGCCGGCGTTATTTATCAGGATTTCGATTTTCCCGTATTTGTCGATGATCTGTTGAATGCAGGACTGTATCTGCTCCGGTCGGGTAACGTCTAAAACGAGACCAAGTGTATTGTGCCCGATCTCAGTAGCGGTCTTTTGAATATCTTTGTTAACGTCGCCGATAACAACGGTTGCCCCTTCCCTTGCAAGTGCCGAAGCTATCTCCTTTCCAATGCCTCGATAGGCGCCGGTAACGAGCGCTACCTTACTGCTTAACATCATTCGATATCCACCTCGATTATTGATTATTTCACTTTGATCCTTCGTTTGGCATCAATCCCCATCAGTTTGGCCAGGTTAAGGCCGAATATCTTCCGGCGGTCTTCCTCAGTAATCGCCGGATAGCCGTAATCCTTCTGCATGTCTTCAGGAATTTGAAATTCTCTCAATCCTTTAACCGCCACGCCCATTTGAACTGAAAATCCAGCGTAATCCGTGCCCCAAATAATCTTGTCGGGGCCAACCCAGCGCAACGCCTCACCGATAATCCTGGCGAATTTCCGCGGCTGTACTATGGCCCATGGTATTAAGAGCGAAAGGCAAGGATACACGTTGGGATGCCCCATGGCCACCATGTTTAAGTCATCACAATACGGATAGCCCATATGGAACGCAACGATCTTCAGATTCGTGAAATCACGTGCCACGTCATCGAGTTGGATGGGTAGGGCATACTTGCTCTTGCCAGGCGGGACCCAGCAAAAGCCCGTATGGATATCGAGCACAATGCCAAGTTCCTCAGCTTTCTGATAGAACGGCCACAAATCTGGATCATTGATATAAGTGTCCTCAGGAGGATAAAACTTGAAAATCTTGGCGCCTTTTTCCTTAACCCAGTATTCGAGGTCCCAGATGGCGTTTTTAACTCCCCTGTGCTTTATTGGAGAAACATTTGGCTGGTACATGAACCTGTCAGGGTTAGATTCAACCACCTTGGCCATATCGCCGTTGGTCATCCAGCGGCTGCTGTACCCCGTCGTATCCATCATCGCCTCCGGCAGTAAACAGCCTATGTCCACGCCATACTTGTCCATCGAACGCAGCAGACTGGCAGGATCGGCGTTCTTTTCAATTTCCCATGGCTCGATCTCCTGAACTATTTCCGCAGGAGCTCCAGACATCAGAGGTCGGCCGATGCTCTCGATGGCTTTCCACCACATTTTCACGCCGGGATAATGATTGATTGGCCCCATATCGCCAATCAGATGTGATTCCGGATCAATTTTAAAATAATTGTCTTTTTCTACCTGTTTTGCTGCCACGTGTTCCTCCTTATAATTGCTTGATTTATTTAGCAATTGTTCGGCATAATTTCCCGTTGACACACCGGCATTTCTATACCGGTGTGTCAAGCGGATAGGCTACATATGGAAAGGTGGGGGTGGGGGAGGTAATTTAGCATAAGTATGAGGCACTACAGGTCCGACCCTCCTCTTGGGGAACAATTCCGGGTCATATTGTTCGTAGCCAAGTTCGGGATTGACCGAGCATCTCGGGGGATTGCCTACAACCGTGATCAGACACATGCAGTCTCTTTTACACTCAGCTACTTTCTTGCCCGCTTTAACTTTATTCGGCCAATCTGGATCGGCCAGTGCCTGTCTGCCCAGCGATATCATGTCGCAAGCACCTTCGGACAAGGCTTTTTCGGCAACGTCCAGATTATTGACACCGGGGACAATGACCGGTATTTTAAGTACTGATTTAATTTCCTTTGCTTCCTTGAGAAGATGTTCTTCTACATGCTTGATTGAACCCGGGGCGAAATAGTCGAGCGCCTCGTATGATCCGTCTGACAAATGGAGATAGGCAACGCCCAATTCTTCCACTTTCTTGGCCACGATTTTGACTTCGTCTATCGTGATACCATCGGGCATGTGTTCCTGTGCGCTCATCCGTATGCCAACCGGCACGGCATCGCCCACGGCCGTGATCGCAGCTTGAGTGACCTCCAGCAGGAACCTCATCCGGTTTTCCAGGGAACCGCCGTACATATCGGTCCTCTTGTTGGAGCGGGGAGACAGGAATTGGTGTTCCAGGTAACCGTGGGGCGCATGGATCTCGATGCCGTCAAAACCAGCATAGACGGCCCTTCTGCAGGCCATGCCATACTCGTACACTTCTCTCTTGATCTCCTCGATCGTCATTTCCCTGGGGACCGGATTGTGTTGAGATATCTCCGCAACAACGCCAGGCATAGTTAGCAGGAAATCCACCATTTTCTTAGGCATTCTCTCTGGTGTCATTTCCATAGGTATACGGGAAGGTGCCGGTGACGGCGATTTATCCAGTGCATGCCCCTGCCTGCCGAACCCGATGCTCAACTGGCAAAATATCTTGGCTCCAAAGTTGTGAACGGCCTGCGTCATCATGTACAGGCCGGGAACGAAGGACTCGTCATATAATAAAAGATTACGGTGATATACGTAGGGGGCCGCCAGCTTTGTTGCAATCACTGCGCCCGTAATAATCAGGCCAAAGCCGCCCTTCGCCCTGCGCGCAAGGTGCGCCATATCCTGCTGTGTGGCATACCCATCCTGCGTGGAATATGTCATGTTCATAGGGGCCAGTGCAATCCGGTTGGGAATTTCCACATGCCTGATATGGATTGGATCAAAAAGTCCTTTCTCTGCCATTTGTAACCTCTCAAAATTTCTTAATATTATTGATATAGATAAATTTAGCACCGATTGCGATATACTATGCGCTTGTTTGCGGCTTGAAAACGGGCAGGCTGATTAAATCAGTGCAATCCCTGAAAGTTACCTCCACATCCATGCCTATTTTTACGTCTTCCGGCTTGCACTCAACTATGTTGGTCATCATATGAATGCCTTCTTTCAGTTCAACTATAGCCAATACATAGGGAAGATCAGGTGCAAAGACCGGCTCAACGCCACCCATCGTAACCGTCATTGCATGGACCTTGCCCCTTCCGCTGACTTCTTCCCAATCAAGGTTGCTGGACCAGCAGTAAGGACACACCTTGCGAGGATAAAAGATCAGCTTGCCGCAGTCACTGCATTTCTGCATGACCAGTCTGTGCTGTTTGGTTGCTTCCCAGAACTTCTTGCTCCATGGAGTAATCTCCGGAAGCGGCTTGGTATATGTATTCATTTAAGGTCCCTCCCAAATATCTCAATAATCATATTCATGCCTGATCCGCCAGAACAGTTCATCAGTACGTGTTTGCAGTTCTTAACCTGCCGTTCACCGGCCTTACCCATCAGCTGGCGCGCAGTTTCCACCAGGTAGGCAAAACCTACGCCAGAACCCGTGTGACCGCGGGACAGGGCGTCACCGATGGTAGAGCACGGCAGCTTCCCTCCCGGCCAGGTATTGCCTTCCGCAATGAAACGCACGGCTTCCTTGCCATCCTTGCACACGCCAAGAGCCTCCAGTAGAACGGGCATAAGGATCGGATACGCGCAGTAAAGTTCCAGTATGTTCATATCCTTGATCGTAAGCCCAGCCTGTTTGAATGCATCCTGGGCAGCCTGCTTAGACTGCATTAACATCGTGTCATCGGTTCGCTGGGTCATTGTTGCCTGTAAATAGCGGGCGCCTTCTCCAAGTTTATACACAGGTGTCTTGCAGATCCTTTTCGCTATCTCGGGTGAAGTTACAATCAGTGCCCCACCGCCGTCAGCCAGCATATTGCACTCCATAGAATGCAATGGTGTGCTGATCATCTTGGTTGACAGCACCTTCTCCACGGTCAGTGGTTTGCGGTACATGGCATTGGGGTCGAGCTCTGCCCACTTCCTGAAGGCCACAGGAATTGAGGCCATCTCTTCGGCTGTTATGCCATAGTGTTGCATAAAACGGGCCGTATTCATGGCCACCATGCCGTTATATGTGGTGCCAAAGGGATATTCCCATTCCATGGACATCCCGGCTGTGGCAAAGGTATGGATAGTCACGTTGGGGTCAATGCTGGTGTACTTTGAAGCATGCATGATCAGAACAATCCTGGCGATGCCGTTGGTTATCCAGTGTTCCGCCATTCTGAGCAGGTTGGCGGATGTTGAACCTCCCCCATTCACTGTTACCATGTCCCGGCATCCTTTAAACCCCAGCTCCTCCGGCAGCTTGCCAAAGACCAGTTCGGAGTCAAGCTTGGGCTGGCCTACTGCCGGTGAACAGATGACTCCTTCTATCTCATTTTTATTAATTCCGGCGTCATTGACAGCTTGCATGCACGAGTCATAGATAATGTCCCATTCATGCCGCTCGGGATACCACCCCGTAGGAACCTCACCTATGCCTACAATTGCTATTTTGCCTTTACTCATAAATCACGATCCTCCATTTAATAATCTATTGCATGATTACTTCGTTAGCCTGCTGAAATTACCTCACTATTTGGCCTTCCATACCGGCTGTCTTTTCTCCATGAAGGCTATAGGGCCCTCAACAGCGTCCTCGGTCCCCGCGACAAGACTGCCAGCCGACCTTTCCAGCGCTAATGCAGCATCGATGTCGGCAATTTCAATACAATTGTTAAAAACCATCTTTGCCATCCTGACCGCCACCGGCGATTCGCCGGCTATCTTTTTGGCTATTTCCATTACGGTCTTTTCCAGTTCACTGAAGGGTACAACCTTGTTTACAATCCCCAGTTCAAGCGCCTCGTGCGCTGTAATGCGCCCGGCAGTGAGCAGAAGCTCCTTGGCCTTACGCACCGGCATCGACCGGGCAAAACGCACGATTCCACCCGACCCCGGCAGGATACCCAGGCCCACCTCGGTGATGCCAAACATGGCATTCTCTGAAGCTATGATGAAGTCACATGCCAACGCATATTCGAGGCCGCCGGCATAGCAGTAACCGTTTACAGCCGCGATGATCGGTTTTTCCATCCTCTCCATCAGTCGGTGCGATTCATAACACACGTTGCGCAGATAATTGTAAGTGCCTAAAGATGTACCTATTCCCTCAAATGGAATAGAAAAATCCTGCCCCGAGGAGAACGCTTTGTCACCACTGCCCGTCAAAATGACGACCCTCGTCCCGCTATCGGCCTGGGCGTCAAGCAGGCATTCACGCAACTCGATAAGCATCGGCGCATGCATAGCATTACGCCTTTGCGGGTTGTTGAAAACAATGCGGGCGATGAAATCCTTCTTCTCATAGATTATGTACTTGTAATTAGCTTCAGCCATTTTGACCTCCATCAATGTAACTAATACTTAAAAGGATCTCGGCAGCCCCATCAGTTCACCGATGAAATTGCGGGCCATCTCGTTGCTGATCGGTGCGAAGGTGAACTGACGGGCGTCACGGAAGTAGCGTTGTATATCGCTCTCCGCCATCACGCCGGCGCCCGCGAAAATCTCCATGGCATTGGTCGTAGTCTTAACAGCGGCCTCAGACGCGCACACCTTGGCGGCTGCAGCTTCGAAATAGCATGGCTGATCCTTTGCAAACAACCATGCCGCTTTGTAGGTCATCAGCCTGGCAAGCTCGATCTCGATCGACATGTCGGCAAGCCAGTGCTGCAACACCTGGAATTGTCCGATAGGCTTGCCGAAGGCAGTCCTGGTCTTGGCATAATCCAGGGCAAGTTCAAACGCACCCTGGGCAAGGCCCACTGTCGTGGCCGCACAGACGATCCGTTCGGGATTTAGCAGTGTAATCAACTGGAAGAACCCGTTGTTGAGTTGCCCCAGCAGGTTCTCTTTAGGCACCCTGACATCTGTGAAAAATACTTCATTGGCGCCTGAACCCCGCATACTGATTTTATGCAGCGGACGAATCTCGACACCCGGGCTCTTGAGATCTATGATCAGAAGTGACATTGCGCGATGCCGTTTGGCAGCATCTTTATTTGTGATCACCAGGGTCATAATATAAGGTGCCACATGTGCTCCTGTGATGTATATCTTTTGACCATTTACTACAAAGTTATCACTGTCTTCTACGGCCGTGGTCCTTAAAGCGCCCAGCAAATCTGTCCCACCGCCCGGCTCGGTGAGACCGATGCAGAAACCTGTTTCAGCTTTGGCCATCTTTGGCAGGTATTCTTTCTTCTGCTTTTCATTTCCGTGGGCCTCAATCAGCCGGACGAACATGCCGCCGCCCAGGCCAAATGCTGCGGCCGGAGAACGGCGGCTCACCTCTTCGATGATGATAATCTCATCGACGAAATCCCCCCCGGTCCCGCCATACTCGCCTGGGAGCTGGCAAGAGGTAAGGCCTAATTCAGCAGCCTTGAGGTGTATTTGATACGGCATCCAGGACATGCTTTCATCGGCATCCCACTTGCGGACAAATTCGATTGGCAGCTCACGATCGACGAACTCGCGCACGGTTGCGCGCAACATCTTTTGGGCTTCACTGAATTCAAAATCCATTTTTCTCCTTTATACAACTATAAATGTGAGCAACTAAAAAGGGCCGCATTATTGTTTGACTGGCTTGGCCTTGTATTTCTCCCTCACATCTTTGCGCAGCAATTTGCCCACCGCGGTCTTGGGGAGAGGATCCGGACTGAACTCGATGATTTTGGGACATTTATAGCCGGCCAGGTGCCTCCTGGTAAAATCAATAATCTCTTTTTTTAATTCCAGCTCTTTGCCTTTGTATTTATTACTATAGTCTGTCTTCAGATAGATTTCTGCCAATACCTTTTCACCCCACTCCAGGTCCGGCACCCCGATCACGATTGCTTCTGAAACCGCGGGGTGCTTGTACAAAACATCCTCCACCTCAAACGGGTAAACCTTTTCCCCGCCGCTTTTTATCATATCCGAAGCCCGGTCGGCCAGATATATAAACCCGTCCTCGTCAAAACTGCCTATATCTCCTGTATAATACCAGTCTCCTTTTTTTACTTTCCTGGTTTTAGCTTGATCTTTCCAGTATTCCTTCATGGTTGACTTGCTTTTAACTATGACTTCGCCGATCTCTCCCGTTTTGCATTCATTGCCCTTGTCATCCACGATCTTTATCTCGCTGACGAGGGAAGGCCTGCCAACCGATTTAAGCCTGCGTAACTCTTTTTCTGTCCCCTCAATCACGTGATCCTTAGCCAGAAAGGTAGTCCAGGGTCCACCCTCGGTTGCACCATAACCCTGCGCAAGGATTCTTCCAAATTTCCGAATACACTGCTTGAGTACTTCGGAAGGCATGGGGGCACCGGCATAAGAGAAGGACGTAATACTGCTGAGATCATATTTATCAATGTCGGGGTCGTTGACAAGCCAAAAATACACGGTGAGCACAGCATTCATATGGGTAATCTTTTCCTTTTGGATCGCTTCAAAAATCTTCTTAAGATCAGGACGGTTGACCATAACGACCTTATCACCGGTGAAGTGGAGAGTCAGTATTGGCCATAACGAAATATGGAAAGCAGGTAAAATAAAAAGGGTAGCGTCATCATCGCTTGTAGCTATGCCGGTTTTCAGGTTACTGAGGACGCATCCCAATGTATAGGTCATAAGACTACGATGCGTTAAAACTGCCCCCTTGGGTAATCCGGTGGTTCCCCCGGTATACATGAGCATGGCAGTATCGCTTTCTTTTATAGCAACCTTGGGTTCTTCGGGTGATCCCTTTTCAACCAGGTCCTCATAGGAAATCATGCCCGGGACCTTGTCAACGGCGCTGATGTAATATTTGATATTGTTCAAAGCCGGCTTTAGAGCCTCTACCGTATCTTTGTACTCAGGGCCGATAATCAGGCCGACGGAATCGGAATGGAGGATGATGTGTTGAAGCTCGCTGGGATGCAATCTGAAATTTAAAGGTACAGGAATTATGCCTGTCTTTGCCATGGCATAGTAGAGCTCTACAAACCTGTGGCAGTTCTCCATCAATATGGCAACGTGGTCACCCTTATTCAGTCCCATACCTTTCAAAGAGTTCGCAAGCCGGTTAATCCTCTCGTTAAATTGTTTCCAGGTATACCTTACTTCACCATAACCGGAGCACACCATGCAGATTTTATTCGGGTCTAGCCTGGACCACCTGGTTGGGATGTCACCAAGTATTTCCATTACATTACCTCCACATTATTCATTGCTATTTGATCTGGCCGCCTCAGTTAAATGTATCTATACCGTTACCCGATTCAATATGACAATTTTCCGCTTCCACATATATAACAACAAGCCACCCAAAGCTTGAGTTAAACCTGATTTTAGTTTCTTATTTTTTCGGCCTGATAGATCTGTGAGGTTCCTTAAAACCTGATATCTGCCGCATAGCCTCTTCCGCCCATTCCAGGAAAAGCTTATCCTGCTTTATCGCCAGATCACCGATAAGCAGCCAATAGAGTACGTCCAATTCGCTGCCTTTCAAGTTTTTCTCTATCGCAATGGTAGCTTCTGTCTCATAATATTGAACTTCATTTTTAATCTGTGCAGCATAGGATCTTATGTTCGCAATCATATATTTTTTGTCGACACGACTTGCATACCACATTTGCATCAAATGGGGTTCACGACTTGCCTCCACCTTCATAGGGGTTTTCAACCACTTCTCCAGTACACTACGTCCCGACTTTGTAATATGAAAAACATTTTTATCTGGATATTTCTTTTGATTAACCCGCTTGTACTCCACCAACCCGTCCTCTGCCATCCCATTAAGTTGCCTGTATACAATACTTAACGTAGGCCTGACTGTTTTAAAAAACATCTTGTGAAGCTGATATCCTGATTTTGGCCCATAGCTCAGAAACCCCAGTAATCCATGTTTCAACGACATATTAATCTCTCACCAGTTAAATTCTTAGTTCAGTACTGTACTAGTACAGTACTGAACATATACTACTACTGTTAAATTTTGTTGTCAAGTCCATTCATTATGTTTATTAGGCGGGTACGGGGGTACTTCTTGACGCTGTTTTTCAGCTTTGATATATTGGCGAGTTTTACGGTTGTTCCACTTCTGGGGGATGCTTCATTTCCATGCAAAATAAAGCCAAATACTTGCCCCACAGGCAAGTGTGCTAAAATTAGGCAAGTAAAGTGATGGGAGGGCTGAAAACAGCGACAACCTGCCTGCTTGAATTTTCAGGCGTTTTTTTCGGATTATTACGATCAAAATCGGTTTAAAATCGGGTTATTCCTTCCAAGCAGTGTGTCGCGGGTTCGAATCCCGTCTCCCGCTCCAACAGTTTCTAAATCTGCCCTGTGCGACAGATAATTTATGTCTGAACACCCTGACCGAAAAGCTTCCTCCAATATTTTCAATATACTAACCATAGAATCCGAAATCACTAATAGCCTTTGTCAGCATGTAGAAATTGTACGGCGGCGTTGACGGCGGCGTCTCACAGGCCGTCATGAGGATATACCCATTGGGAGCATCTTTGCCGGCCTGGATACATCCTTTAGCGGCCTGATAGACCTCATCGGCAGTCCCGCCGGCAACAAGTGACGTGCTGAGATTGCCGGCAATAATATGGTTTGAACCGAAGTATTTTATTCCATCCTCAAGGCTGACCTGCTGCCCCAGGCTGACGATACCGGGATCGCCCATAGGCACCTGGCTCCATAACGGCAGGTTCTTGTTCTGCTCTCCACATATATGGCATAAAATATACTTAACGCCCAATCCCAGTATCTCCTTGTGCAGTTTATGCTGGTCGGGCAACACGAATTCTTCGAAATGTCGTGGCGATATAATGGAGTTGGCGGCAAGGGGTTCCCATATTTGCACCAGCAGTCGCTTTGTGCCGAAAACCTTGACCCATAGCCTGGCCGCGCTCAAGATATGATCGGCCGCCAGTTGCACAACCCTGTGAACCGCTTCCGGCTCCTTGATGATCCACTTGCACAGATTTGTTACACCACAGATGTTGCCTGCCGTGGTAAATGCGCCGCCCACTACCAGGCTGATAAGACAGCCCTGGCTTTCCTGTATTCTGGAAAACTCCAGCGCCTTTGGAAGACAGCCTGCTGTCTGCGGATCCGGAAGCCTGAGCTTATCTATGTCATCAAGCGACTGTACAGGGTAGCGTTTACTTCGGGGCGATTGGACCGAATCGCTGTTCGGGAACTCAACTTCCCCGCCGAACTCGCTCGTCCCATAGACAGCACTGCCGAAAAATGGATCCTGGTCGTATCCGTACATTTGCTGCGTCCAAAGCTGGGCATCGAAACTCCGCACAGGTTCGCTGTACACCGTACCTATAGGATACCCGACGTTTTTAGCGCTGAAACCCAGTGAAAAGGGGAAAAAAGGCACACGGTCGATTTGTTTCCCGTTCAAAAGAGAGTTTACCCGTTCGATGGATGTCATTTTATCCCTGTTATTCATTAAATTCAGGCTAGTATCCATCAACACCTCGCACTTGCTAATCTTATCTCAGCTTTATCCAATACATATTCTCTCAAATGGGGCATTTTCTATCAATACTTAGGCCTATAAACTGCAGGAATAAACACTCTGCCCAACCAGCGATCAACCTTAATTTTATAGCTAACAAACCCGAGACTATAACAGCTTTAAATGAATCCCGCATAAAACCCGGTAATCCTTGCTGCGCAAGGACTCTAATATTAGATACTGTCGGGTACACTGACTCTTTTGTGATTGCTGTATTCCAAGCGTATAATTCTAAATATCCGTTGATGACCCTGATTGATGCGGTTGGCGAAGTGCAAAACGAAGACAAAATATTCCCCTGAAATACAGTCTATATAGGAGGTTCAAAAACTATGAACACCCCTGAAGAAAAACAGAAACGCGAAAAGCCAGTACTTGACTTGCCGGACATAAACGAAGTGGCGGACAAGTTATTAGAACAGGGTAAAATATCGAATATGCAGGCTGCCCAGCTTAAAATGTGGTATTCAGCCATGCCTGATATAAATTCCGGCAGCGCAAAATTTGAAGCCTGGAAGAAAGCGCGGCCCGATATAGATGTACCGGGACTATTCACCCCCGGAGAAGGATCAAAGCCAATACTTGATTTGCCGAGCTTGAGTGAAATGGCGGAAAAGATGGCCAAAGATGGTGTAAAGCCTATCCTTGATATGCCGGACATGAACGAAGTGGCGGATAAGCTGTTTGAACAGGGCAAAATATCCAATATGCAGGCTGCCCAGATCAAAATGTGGTATTCAGTCAAGCCGGATAAGAATGCGGGCCTGGCGAAATTTGAAGCCTGGAAGAAAGCGCATCCTGCTATAGATATTCCCGGCCTGTTCCCGGAGTAGGCAAACTGACCCGGCAACTGTAGCGAAAATTAAGTCCACTGGATAGCCCAGCCATGGTTAATAATGGCCGGTTGCGAAATTCATTCTCCCAGTGGTTTGCCGCTGATAAGGTAGAAAATCAGCGACGCAATCGTAAATAATACCGGTACACTCAGGACCGCAGCAATCACTATTAAAGCCACCAACCAAAAGCCCTTCGGTTTAAATCTCAGTATTACCCCTATTATGCCGAGGACGAGGCCTGCGATAAAGATAAGCAGGCCTATGATGTCCGTATCTATACCAAAGTAATGATAGAGCGGAATGACCAGCAGGAATGTGACTATCCCTGCCGCCATTATTATCAGGGCCGCGGTTATCAGCTTTCCAAATCGCTTCACCATATCATCCTTCCTGTTATCTTTCTAATTACCTTCTTCCGCCTGTAACACGAAAACGGTATATCTAATCAGGACGCAGCCCTTTCATGATAACGATAAAGGCTTTTTCAGTTTCTTTGATCAGATCAAACCGGCCTTTGACCAGGCACCAATCGTAGATCACGCCACGAACACAACGGAGCATAATGCGCGTGATATCGTCCCTGCTCAAATCCGTACGCAGTTCTCCCCTGTCCTGCCCTTCCTCAACCAGCTTCTGAAGTATCTTGAATAAGGCCCTTTTTTCTGAGGCGATGGAGGCGGTTTTTTTATTCAGGTTTATCTGAGCACGATAGCTCACCTGGATAATGTCGATTCCCATGCCGTTGCTGTAATCGACGGCCTTCCTTCCCAACAGAAACAGCTTCTCCACTACGCTTTTGTGCGGGCCCAACTCAGCCGTCGCGTATTTGTCATATATTTGGTCAGCGACCAAAAAGAGATCTATTATGACCTGGTCTTTGGACTTGAAATGATCGTAGAAAGCGCCTTTGGAGACACCGGCCTTCTCGCAGATGTCATCCACGGTAACTTTATCGTATCCCTTCGAATAGAAAAGCTTCAACGCCGTGTTGTAGATCTTCTGGTGAGTGGCAATTGCCTGCTTCTTGCGGCTGTTTATCTCATTTCTAGTCATTACAAGCAATTCCCCGATAACGTGTGTTTCAACGTGATTATTCTATCTATATACCTGCTATAGTTCAACTCCTTAAATGAGCCCTTCTATCGATTAAACACGTCAACCGTTAATATACGAATAAGCTGAAACCTCCGTCTGCGATAATGTTAGCCCCGGTAATGAACCTGGCCCTTTCGGACGCGAGGAAAGCCACGATATCCGCTACATCCTGCGGCTCACCGAATCTGCGCTGAGGAGTCCTTTTGATCAAGCGTTCCCTCATATCGGTGCGTATCAGGTCGCTCATATCTGTGTCAATCACGCCCAGAGTCAACGCATTTGCGGTTATATTGAAGCGCGCCCCTTCCAATGCCGCGGTTTTGGCCAGCGATACAAGCGCACCCTTGCTGCAGGAATAACTGCACTGGCCGAAGCCGCCTAACTCACCCGTGAGCGATGAGATATTTATGATCCTGCCCCAATTACGCTCGATCATTGATCCCATGCACTCCCTGATCCAGTAATATGGTCCCGACAGGTCGACACTGATCACGTTCTCCCAGGGGGTGAACTGCTCCTGGTGCAACAACCCCAGAGTGACGATGGCCGCGTTGTTGACCAGGATGTCCACCGGGCCGAGCTCTTTGCGTATTCTTGAAGCGGCGGACCTGACCGCTTCAGAATTGCCCTGGTCAACACCCACAGCGATGGCCCTTCTGCCCAGGTCCTTTAACTCCTTTGCAACCGATTCCGCCAGCGCCAGGTCGATATCGACACAGGCTACATCGGCGCCTTCCTGCGCCAGGGCAAGCGCGATCGCCCTTCCGTTACCGCGTTTCCTGGCGGTACCCGTCACCAGCGCTATTTTGCCTTTCAACTCAAGGTCCATGTTGTTAACTCCGATAATTTAGACTGAACGACGGCTATTTTTTTAGTCTCTCGAGAATATGGACGCACATGGCGGCCTCCTCGATACCGATATTGCCGCCGCCGTTCTCCGCCAGCCCGATGCGCGCACCCTCTACCTGTCTCTTTCCCGCATCACCCCGAAGCTGGGTGACCAGTTCGTAGATCTGCGCCAGGCCCGATGCACCGATCGGATGTCCGCGGCATTCGAGTCCTCCGCTGGTATTGATGGGCTTACCTCCCCCGATCATGGTAGCGCCCGATTCCGCAAACGGCCCGCCTTCTCCCTCAGGACAAAAGCCCATTACCTCGGTCTGATGCAATTCGGCCCAGGCCGTAGCGTCGTGCAGTTCGGCCAGGTCGATATCTTTTGGCCCTAAACCTGCCGCCTTGTACGCCTGTTTGGACAGCCGCTCGCCGATGTCTTCACCGTTCAAATCCCGGTCGCTGCCCTGCCCGAGCACCGAAGCGCGGATTTTGACCGGACGCGCATCTTTCAATTTCTTCAGGAATTTCTCCGAACAAACGATGGCGGCGGCCGCTCCGTCACCGACAGGCGCGCACATGGCACGTGTCAAAGGATAGGTAACCGGCTTATCCGCCAGCACCTCTTCCACAGTCATCTCGCTCTGATACTGCGCCAGCGGGTTGAGCGACCCGTGGCGGTGGTTTTTCGAACAGACCACGGCAAGCTGTCGCTGGGTGGAATGGTATTTATCCATATGCCACCTGGCGCCCATGGCGTAGGCGTCCATAAAAACGCTTCTGCCCTCACCGGGTTTACTGCCGTCCTCGGGGATGGTGATTTTAAAGGTCTTGCCGATCTGCTGGAGCTCGTCCATGTGCTTCTGGAAGTTCTCTACGTCCATGGCGGCGGCGTACGCGCTCAACGACAGCAACTTATCCGGGCTGGTGATCTTCTCCGATCCGACGACCAGGATAAGGTCATGTGCACCCGCCTGGATATCCATATGCGCGAGATAAAGCGCCGTGGATGCTCCGGCACAGGCATTTTCGACGTTTACCACAGGTATCTTATCCATGCCGATCCCGCGTACGATTACCTGTCCGCGTATCGAATGCTGGTTGGCGAACATGCCCCAGAAGGAATTTGAGAAGTATACGGCCTCCACGTCTCTGGCAGCCAGGTTCGCGTCTTCAAGTACAAGCTTAATAGTCTCTTCCGCCATGTCCCTGACCGTCCTGTCAGGGTACTTGGCAAAACGGATCATCCCGACGCCGGCGATATACACGTTTGGCATCAATTCAGCCCCCCCGATATGAAATTAATTAACCCCTCTGTCCGAACCCTTCCAGTATGGCGCTCTCAAGGTCTTTTTATCAACCTTTCCAATAATTGTCAAAGGCAGGCTGTCTTGAATGACGACCTTTTTAGGCTGCGCGAATTTGGCCAGCTTGCCCCGGCAGTACTCTTTGATTTCCGCCTCGTCCAACGTCCCGTTTGGCACGACGACGGCGGTGACGGTCTCACCCCACTTGTCGTCAGGTACACCGATAACCGAGACCTGTTTCACCCCGGGATGCTGGCTGATTACAGCCTCCACCTCGGCGGGATACACATTCATGCCGCCACTGATGATCATGTCCTTTTTTCTGTCCATTATGTAAACATAACCATCTTCATCCATGCGGCCCATATCCCCCGTATGCAGCCAGCCGCCTCTCAGGGTCTCGGCTGTCACATCCGGCTGATTGAGATACTCCTTCATCAAATAGGGGGAACTGACCAGTATCTCTCCCAGTTCACCCCTGGGCAATTCCCGGTCCTTGTCGTCGGCAATTTTTACCGTCACCATGATGTCGGCCTTGCCGCAACTCTTAAGCAGCTCGGGATTCTTTTTCGCCTCCAGATGATCCGCTACTGAAAGGGCGGTGATCATGTTGGGACATTCGACCAGCCCGTATTTCTGGATGAGTATCGGGCCGAATGCCTGCAGAGCCTCTTCCAGCCGGTTGGCCTGTATCGGAGAGGCGCCGTAAAAGAGCGATTTAAGCGAGCTCATATCATATTTTTGCTGTTTCAGGATGTCCAGCATGACATAGATAATGGTAGGTACCAGGAACAGTTTGGTGACTTTCTCTTTTCCCACCAGCTCCATCAGCTTGAAAGGATCGAACTGGCTCTCGATGATGAATTTAGCCCCCATACAGGCGCCGCTGTATAGTTGCCATCCTGCAGAATGCGACAAGGGGGTCATCAACAGGAAAACGTCATCCGATTCCATGAAACCCAGCGCGCAATGCGCCAGTATATTGAGCGCCAGCGTAAATTGAGTGTGGACAACTCCCTTCGACCTGCCCGTCGTCCCACCGGTATATACGATCAGACATTCGCTGTCGGCGACCACATTCTTTTCAGGATCCTTGTCGGATTTTCCCTTGATGAACTCCTCGAATGTAACATTCTCTTTTTCCCCGGGTGAATTGATGACAACTATCTTTTTAACGCCGGTCATGCTGCTCTTGAGCTTCATAATCCTCTCTTTCAAGGACGCGTCCACAAATATCACTTTTATGCTGGCATCGCTGATGATATAAGCGATATCCGTATCACCCACCATCATATTAAGCGGGCTGTAGGTAGCCCCCGACTTATAGATACCGAAGGCCAGGATCAGCAGCTCGAAAGAATTGGGCAGCATGGTGGCCATCCTGTCGCCCGGTCCGAAACCGGCCTCATTAATAGCGTTGGCGACACGGTTGGATGCCAGATCGATCTCCTTGTAGGTATACTGCTTGTCTCCGAACTTAGCCAGAACCCGCTTGCTGTGCTTTTTTAATGCTGTTTTCAACAGTGCCTGGAACGTCAGGTCTTCCCTCATTTACATACCTCCATAAATTATTGCATACTATAGTCGCCGACTACAGTTGCTTTATTTGCGAATATAATAAATGCTTTTAACCGATTTGTCAATGGGACAATATCGAAGGGGCGCCGCAGGTTCGCATCACGTCTTTTGTTCTATTTGGGTATAATATCAGCCGGCGCCATCGGTTTAGCCTTGCTGCCGAAGATTTCGCGATATACTGCGTACTATTCAACTGTATTTAAACTGGAGGAGAATCAACTATGGAATCACCTATCGTAAAGGTCAAGATCCTGGGTATCTCGGGAACGCCGATAAAAGACGGCAACTGCGATAAGCTGGTGCAGACAGCTTTAAAGGCGGCGGCGGGTATACCGGGTGTTGAAACCGAGTTCGTGACGCTGGCGGACAAGAAGATTGCGGAGTGCAAACACTGCCAGTGGTGCGTAAAAAACAAGGCCAGGTGCAATATCAAGGACGATGTCCATGCCGTGCATGACAAGATGTTCGCCGCTGACGGTATCATCATGGGAGGCCCGACCTATTGCCAGGTCTTAAGCACCCAGCTTCAGAATGTCTTTTTCAGGGGCAGGGAGGAGATATTTTTCGGGCACCGCTGTACCGGTAAGATAGGCGGCGCATTAACGCTCGGCTGGTTCGGCGTCGGCATGGAGTTTGCCCTGAAGGTCATCGAACAGATGATGATGAGCTGGCAGATTGTCCCGGTAGCCAGGGGAAGCGCCATAGTTAGCACGTTCTGGCAGGGGGAGAAGGTCAGATACCAGGAGGGCGGCGTGCTGGCCCATCCGGCAGGGGTATTCAGCGCCATGGGAGTCGGCACGTCTGTAGCTAAATACGCGCAAATGATGAAGTACGCTAAAGACGCGGGCGTGGGCCTGCCGACTAAACCGTAGCCGGCATCCGGGTCCCGCTGAATTTTTGTCAGCCGGATGCGTTATCGACGATTTCAACTACATCCAGTATTTGAATTGAATCGCTCGCGCCCAGGGTGAGCACGGCGTCTTCAAACATCGTCATGCAATAGGGGCATGAAACGGCCAATACCTGTGCCCCGCTTTCCATCGCCTGCCTGACGCGCAGTTCGGCGAACCGCTCCTCTTTCTTCGATTCCAACCAGAGGCCGCCGGCGCAACCGCCGCAGCATAATGAATCTGCGTGATGGTCGGACATTTCTACCAGGTCCACCCCCGGGATGCTGTGCAAAACATTGCGGGGCTCATCATAAATGCCCTGATACCTGCCCAGGCAGCAGGAATCGTGATAGGCAACCTTCTTTTGCGGGCCCTTGCCCAATTTAACGCTGCCCGCTTTTATCAGCTCATCCAAATACCGGACTATATGGATTACCTCGAAACCGCCGCCGAGCTCAGGGTATTCGTCCTTTAAAGTGTTGTAACAGTGCGGCGACCCTACCAATATCCTCTTGACGCCCGCAGACTTCAGTGTCTCTATGTTATTCGATGCCAGGCTGGTAAAAAGGCCCTCCTTGCCCGCCTTCCGTATGCTTTCCCCGCAGCAGGACAGGCCTTTATCGATTATGCCGAAATCCACGTTGGCCCTGCGCAGGACATTTATCATTGACACGGCTGTTCTTCGGCACCTGACGTCATAAGCCTGATAGCAGCAAACATACATCAGCATGTCGGTATTTGTTGAATACGCAGCGACATTCAGGCCCCTTAACCATTCAGTGCGCGCTTCGTCCGGCTCGCCCAGCGGATTGCCCACACCGGCCAGGTTGGAGGCCACCGTGCGCAGGGAGCGGGGTATCGCGCCCGCGCCTACTTCAGAGATGACCCTTCTGAGCGACCTGATCATGCGGGGTATGTCCACGCCGCGCGGACAGGCCTGTGCGCACGATCTGCACCCCACACACTTCCATATCTCCTCGTTACCGAAATCGATCAATCCCAGCTGGGCCTGATGCAGCAGGCTGCGAACACCCAGATGCCCGCCTATGTTCCACGGACATACAGCTGTGCACAACCCGCACTGAAAACAGTGATCGAGGTCTGCGCCGCCCTGCTCCTTTATGGCATCAGTGATTTCCGGTGATATATCCACCATCTACGCTGTATTCCTTGCGATCATCTGCATTTACAGATCCTTATACGGGTTCGGCCCGATCTTCTCAATCCCGGTTAGAAACTCATCCAGAATGCCCGGCAGTGTGCCGTATTCCTCCACGGAAAGCTGCACTACACGCAGCCGCTCCGGCTCCAGCGCCAGCTTGTTAAGGGTATCCTGCATCTTTTGAATCCTGTCGTCGGCCAGCTCGCTGCCGGTTATGTTATGGCACTGATAGTCTCCACCGTATTTGCAGCCCACCATGATGATGCCGTCGAAACCGCTGGAGAGCGCATCGACGATCCAGACCATATTTATCGATCCCAGGCACCTCACGGGTATGACCCTGATAAAGGGATTGAAGGCCATGCGCCCGGTACAGGCCATGTCCAGGGCGGGGTAAGCATCGTTTTCGCACAAAAATGCTAGTATGCGCGGCTTGTCCTCTTCCGCCCCCGGCATCTGAATTGACTTGATCATTGATCCTATAATGTCAACCGAATAGTCGGCAAACGAAATAATCCTCTCAGGACACGCGCCCATACAGATGCCGCACCTCCTGCACCGCGTGGGATTGGGCAGCGGATTATACTTATCGTCCTCGTCATACATGCCGAAAGGGCACTCTTCAGTGCATCTCTTGCACTGGGTGCACCTGGCCATATAGAGGTCGGGGTAACTGGTATCGCCGGCCCTGGGATGCACTGACTCTCCCCTGGCAACCATTTCCACACATTGAATGGCCTTGACCACGGCGCCGTTTGCATCTTCACAGCTTGACAGGCTGTCTAAGGGTTGCCTGGCACAGCCGGCTGAGTAGACGCCTGTACGGCGTGTCTCATAGGGAAAACAGATAAAATGCGAATCCGGGAACCCGTATTTAAGCTCCGGCAATTCCGCGCCCTGCCTGTAGGCCAGGCTGAGCGCCGGCGGGGGTGACGGTTCAATGCCCGCAGCCAGGACCACCAGGTCGGCCTGTACAGTCACCTTCTCGCCCAAGAGAAGGTCCTGCATTTCAACCATAATGCCGTTTTCAGCGGCGGCCACTCCGGTTATCTCCGCCCTGGCCAGGTAAACAGACCCCGACTCCTGCGTATTTCGATAGAACTCCTCGTACAGGGAAGGCGCGCGCATGTCCTTGTAGAAAATATAGGCCTTTGAATCGGCATTGCTCTTCGTTACGTAAACCGCCTGCTTGAGGGAGGTCAGGCAGCAGAAGGACGAGCAATACGGCAGATGGCTGTCGTCACGCTGCCCGGCGCACTGAATAAACGCCACGCTTTTTACAGGCTTGCCGTCCGACGGCCTTTTGATCACGCCGTCGAAGGCCAATTGCTCCATTTGTACGTTGGTGATGATATCCGGGTGACTGCCGAAACCCAGGTGCGCCAGGCGTTCGGCATTATACGGCTGAAATCCGGTGGCTTGAATAATGGAGCCCACCCTCAAAGATACGGCGCCGCTCGGACTCCTGAGAGAAACATCGAACATACCCGGCGAACCCTCGATCTTCTCGACCTCCGCCGACTTGAATACCCTGATCAGCGGGTCGTTTTCCAGGGCGGCGGCCAGCGCTACAATCCCGGTGTCCTCCGGTTCCCGGTACGGGGGATGCTTTGGATATCCACGATATAGTTTCGTCATCCACCCGCCTAAAGAAGGGCTCTTTTCCACCAGGCACACCTCGTATCCGGCCCCGGCGGCGCCCAGCGCGGCGGTGATCCCAGTTATACCGCCCCCTATGACCAAAATAGTCTTGCTGATCTCGGGCAAATACGGTACCGCAGGAGATGTTTTGGCGATCCCGGCGAGGCCCATCCTCAGGCAATCTTCCGCCATCATCTGCGTATCCGGATCGCCAGGCAGGTGGGACCAGGCCACCTGCTCCCTTAAATTCACCCTTTCCAGGATCACAGAACTATCGAAGGTGAAACATCCCTGTTTAACACGTGGCGAGCAGGCGCCTATCACCAGCCTGCAAGGACTGCCGGCAATGTCATCATCTATCGATAGCCGCCCATCTGCGCTGCACAGTGACGGATGGATCCGGCAAATGTCGGCTTTATATTCATTGACCGCCACTTCGCTCAATTTCTCGAGTGAAAGGGCCTCCCCGATGCCGCACCCGCTGCACAAATATACGGCCAGTTTATTTGCCATTTGACCGCCCTTTCCTGACCGACCCAATAGCCTTCAAAACTGCGCCCGTCGCGTCTCTGACCGACGATCCCACGTCCATCGGCCTTTTCACGCATCCCGCGGCGTAAATACCCGCCAGGTCGGAGACCATAAATCCGCAGGAGTCTTTGCCGGGTCCGGCGGGCAGCCAGTCCGTCGCTGCAGGGACCATTCCCGTGGCCAGCACCACCATGTCCACCCTTTGCCTGACCATTTTTCCCTGCTCTGTATCCTCAGCTTCGACGAAAAGGTCGTTTGTTGCGGGGTCCTGCTTTATGCGTGATACCTTCCCGCGAAGGAACGACACCCCTTGCATATCCTGAATCCGACGGTAAAAATCCTCCTGCGTACCCTGGGCCCGCAAGTCGATGTAATAGATGGCCACCCGGGCATCCGGATTGTGCTCCTTAATATAAGTTGCCTGCTTAAGCGAAGCCATGCAGCAGACGCCCGAACAGTAGGACAGGTGGTTTACGTCCCGGGAGCCCGCACACTGCACGAATGCGATTGAGGATACCTCTTTTCCGTCCGACGGACGCACCAGGCGCCCGTCACGCAGCCCGGCGCCTGATGCCAGCCTCTCCATCATCATATTGGTGATTACATTGGGATAAACGCCGAAGCCGAGCCGGTTCAGCCGGGCTGCATCATAAGATTCCCAACCCGTGGTCACTATAATCGATCTGCAATTGACCGTGACCACCTGCTCTTCCATCTGCAGGTCGATAGCCCCGTAACGGCAGGCGGAAACGCATTTTGCGCAATCGCTGCCCGTACAGGCATCTTTATCCACGGTATATGTCGGAGGATATGCCTGCACATGCGGCAGGTAAATAGCTTTAGTGTTGTCCCACCCGTAGTTGAAATCGTTCGGCCTTTGGACCGGGCAAACCGTTTCACATTCGCCGCAGGCCGTGCAATTATCGTTCACCATGCGCGGCAGCAGCCGGACCGATACCTTGAAGTCTCCCTCACTTCCCTCAACAGCCTCCACCATAGCCATGGTGAAAACCCTGATTCCCCGATTAACCTTGATCCGCTTGAAATTGAGCTCGAGGCCGCAGGCCGGGGGACATAGTTTGGGGAAATAGCGGCTCATCCTGACGGCCTTCCCTCCCAGGAAAGGCTCCTTCTCAAGCAGGATGATCTTGTAACCTATCTCGACCGCCTCAACCGCCGCGGCTATCCCGCTTACACCGCCGCCCACTACCAGGATATCGGTTGAAACAGCAGTCTGTTGCATAGAGCGCCAGCGTTATCAGCCGACCAATGGGATAACGTCCTTCTTAAATACCGACCATTTGCCGGAAGCGGGGTCCCACCTGCAATTGACGAAACACTTCCAGTTGCTGTCGTCCAGCCGGGGTACATCCGCCCGGAAATAGTAGCCGGGCCACCTGGTCTCTTCCCTGAAGAGCACCGAACGGATATGTGATTCGGCCTGCCACAGCCGGTGCTGGTTTTCCCAGCAGCGCATGAGCTCGTGGAGGTTTTCGGCCGCCAGTTTTTCCGCATCTTCGCGCAGGAAATCCAGCAATTCAAGGCCCTTCTCCAACGAGAGCTTATTGGTCGTAAACTGGGTAGTTGCGCCCCCTGCGTACTCATCCATGATCTTCTGCAGCCGTACCATGAACTGCTTCGGCTTGAGATAATTTTCGCTGACATCCGGATTGTCGGTAAGTTTGCCGTACTGGTCAAACAGTTCAAGCGGTTTGAAAAGGCGTTTCTTAAGCGCTTCAACCTGCGCAGTATCGATGTTCGGCTGCTCCGGATGATCGACTATATAGGCGATGGATGCTTTAGCAGCGATCCTGCCTTCGCAATGCGAGCCGTCGGAGAACTTATGGCTGGATGCGCCGGACGCGTCGCCTGCGCAGAATATCCCTTTCACGGTGGCCATACGGTTATAACCCCAAAAATACTCTTTGGGTGACAGGTCTTCCGGTCCGCTGACCCATGCGCCCGAAGCGCCTGAATGCGAACCTATGAAATATGGTTCGCAGGCCTGTATTTCTGAGGGCTTTTCCTCGGGCTGCGTATTGGTCCCCGCCCAGAGAATGGCCTGCGATATTGTCATATCCAGAAAATCTTCCCACGCTTCCGATTCGACCTCTTTCATGCGTTTTCGCCGTTCTTTTTCATCGCTGATGGCGGAGAGCATCCTGGCAATTGCTTCATCAGTTCGCATGTACATAGGGCCCTTGCCTTCATTTTGGTCCAGCATCATCAGGTAATTTCGCAGGTTGGCGGGGATGGGCTTGGACGATCCGTACGGCCCCCAGTTCTCCAGGTCTTTCTTGCGCTCCGACATGTAATCCTGGCCGAGCGCATTGGTAGCTATAGACTTGAAAAGAAGGAACCATGCGCCGACGGGCCCATAGGCGTCTTTGAAACGAACCGGGATAAAACGCACTTCCTGGCACGTCATCTCGCAGCCGCTCTTCAAAGTAAAATAGGCGCTTGAACCGCTGTTGAAGGGGGGATACCAGCTCCTTCCCTGCCCTTCACCTACCGAGCGGGGCCGGAATATGTGCACTGCACCGCCCATGGCCACCAGGACCGCTTTAGCCTTGAATATGTAGAACTTGTTCTCGCGTGTGCTGAAGCCGACAGCTCCTGCAACCCTGTCTCCATCGATAAGCGGCTCTACTATGAATACCCGCTCATAGATATTATTTTCGCCAATAGTTGCCAGCGCGTTGCGGGCCGCCTCTGCAACAATGTTTTTATACGATTCACCGTTGATCATGACCTGCCAGCCGCCCTCGAATACATAGTCGCCTTTATCGTCTTTCCAGATGGGAAGGCCCCACTTCTCGAAGAGGTGCACCGTGCTGTCCACGTGCCGCGCGATATCGTATACAAGGTCCTCGCGGGAGATGCCCATCAGGTCGTTCCTGACATAGCGCACGTAGTCTTCCGGGGTCTTGTCCCTGCTCTTCATGCCGACATACATATTGAGAGCGGAAAGCCCCTGTGCGACCGCGCCGCTGCGCTCGATGGCAGCCTTGTCGACCAGCGTCACCTTCAGGTTGTGCCTCTTCGCCCAGTAAGCGGCTTCGACCGCGGCGCCGCAGGCCGCCATGCCGCCGCCGATGATAAGCAGGTCGGTGTTTACTTCTACCGTCTGTATTTCTGACATGAACAATATCCCCCGGATTTCAGTCCTTTTTTAACGTCGGTAATTTTTCGATGCCCAGTGATTCTGGCTCAGTGAACAACAGCGGGCTTTTCAATTCGTCAGCCTCAGGCGCTGTATTAAAGCCCCCGTCCGGAACCGCCGAGCCCTCGGGAGTGGTGCGGGTGCGAAACTTAAAGCGCTTGATGGCGCCGTTTCTGAATTTCACGGTCCAGATGATGCTGTCGCTGCCTCTCAGAGGTGTAACACTCGCTCCAAGGGGCACGAAATCCGCGTATCCCCTGACGGCTATAGCCTGCTGAGGGCATATCTTTACGCAGCTATAGCATTCCCAGCACATGGAAGGGTCGCGGTTGAATGCCTTCTGCGTCTCTCCATTCAGGGCCATCAGGTCGTTGGGACAAATGTACTGGCAGGCTGTCTTATCCTTGCCTTTGCAGCCGTCACATTTACTGATGATTACAAAACTCGGCATATCCTTATTCCTTATTTACATATAGCCCAGGCCGCGCAAGCGTTTCATCATCTTTTCCTTGTCCTGCCGCCGGCCCGCTCTCTCCGTCGTGTGTTCAAGGTCCTGCTCCCAGGCAGGAACGCCCGGGGCCGCTATGGCGCTGGTGGTCTTTGCTCCCAGCGATCGATAGCCTTTTTCGTACAGTATGCAATAGGGTATTTTAAATACCTGATACGTGTTCCATAGCTCTCTCTCCGAGAAGTGCAGTATGGGCTTAATGCGCGTATGCTGGGGGATCAGGTAGGCCGCTTCTTTTACCTCGAAATAGTCGTCCTCGGCACGGGCGTTCTGCTCGTCCCTCCGCAAACCCTGGAAGATCGCCTTGACCCCGTTCTGTTCGATATACACGTTGAACATGACCGTTTTCATCAGGTGATTGCCGGTATATGATTCAGCCTCGAAGGGAAATGTATCTTCCTTGTAGTCTATGCGCTTGAGTTCAGCCTGGTTTCTCTCGTTTAAATCCTTGACCTTGACGATGTTATTCAGCTTGCCGCCGGCGGCCTTGATAACATCATCGTTGCGCATCCATGTCAGATCCAGCTTCCATTCCGCCGCATAGCGGTCCATGAAATCGTGTATCTCGTCGAAGGTATCGAACTCGTCTATCGTCATGACTTTGGGGACCTTTATTTTGTCCTCCTGGCAGACCTGGCGAATAATCCACAGCGCAAGCGTGCTGTCCTTGCCACCCGTCCAGGTGATAGCAAGATCATCCAGCTTAAACTTGCCGAATGACTCCCTGACTATTGCCTTCGACTTGTCGATCAGTCCCGCGCATTCTTTTTCCATACTGGCCATTATCGGTCCCCCTTTTTTACTTTATCCATCTTTTTATCCTTGGTTTGAGCCTGGATTGCAGCCTTACTGTCTCCTTTGAAGACTGTGCAATATCGTGCAACTCACCCGGGTCGTCCTTGAGGTCATACAGCTCCCAGCGGTCCGGTTCCGCCCTGTAGATCAGCTTCATGTCGCCTTCCCGGCAGAAATACACATCCTTATTGATGTCGCCGCCTTTGACGCTTTTATTGTCGATGGCCTCACCGAAGGCGCCCTTTTCAACATATGCCCCCACGGGCAGCAGTGATTGTCCCTGGAAAGACGCCGCCGGATCGATACCGAAAAGGTGGAGAATAGTGGGCGGAATGTCTATGCTGCTGACCAGGCTGGAGCATACACCGCTTGAATCCGCCCCGTATATCAGCAACGGGACATCGATCAATTCCGCATACAGCTTGTCGTCGTGCGACAGCCCGCCGTGCTCGTTAAACTCATCCCCGTGGTCGCTGGTCATGATGACGGTGGTGGAATCGAGTATATGCAAATCCTCAAGCGATTTAAATAACGACTGTACGTAAGAATCCACCTCGCGGACGTGCACGTCATACAGCCGTTTCAGCAGTGTTACCCTGGCGGGATCCGAGACGTCCCTCTTGAGCAGAGTATCCTCAAACAGCGCATACATCTCGTCCTGGCTGATCTTAATTTCGGGGTCTACCATGTCTACATAGCTTCTTTCCGGCATATAAGGCTCATGCACGTCCATGTAATGAAGCCATAAAAAGAACGGAGCATGGTCTTTCTTCTTTACATAGGACGAAAGCCACTGCACTACCTTGTCATTGATCGTGTAACCCCGCACATATGACAGGCGTTCATCTTCGAGATCGTCGTCCAGGGAGTCATAGAACACGTCCCATCCCCGGTCCCAGCCCAGCACGGAGCTGCAATAGGGATTGGAATGGAACCCGGCGGTGTATATGCCGGCTTTTTGCAGTACCTCCGATACTATGGAGCGCCGGGGCGCCAAACCTTCGGGCTTACCGTAATCCAGGTAGTACCCCGAGCACAATATGGCGGGAAACGACGCCTGGGTATAAGGACCGGCGCTCTGGCTCCCGGTAAATACTATGCTGCGGTCTTTGAGGGAGTCGACGAACGGGGTTAATCCCCTGGTATTACCATACAGCCCGAATACATCCTTCCGGGTTGCATCCAGTGTAATCAAGACAACGTTTTTCATAGTGATAATTGATTGAAAAAGGGGCCGGACTTAATATCCCAGCCGTTTCATCCTTGTTTCCATCTTCTTCTTTTTATCGGCGCTGCTTGCTGCCGGACGTGCTGCCTGTGTTGCAGGGGCAGACTGGTCGGTGGCTATTTCGCTGGAGGCCTTGCCCTTCACCAGCGTCCCGGCCGTGCTGCCGGAAATCGGCCTTGCCTGGGGGTTGAACGCCTCCGGCCCGTACAGCCTGTTCCACATGTCGAGTTTTTCCGAGTCAAGCTTTCTGCCCTGCAGTCCCGGGTAGTCCGGATCATAGCGGTGGCAGCGGAATGTGCAGTTGCTCAGGCCGTAAGGTGAAAGGGTATCCCTGTGGTTATAGAAAGGCACTATATATTCCCAGACGATTTCGCCTGTGGTGGTAACTTCGAAGAAACGCCCCATCCCGCCTTCGCACACCAGCGTATTGCCGTTGGGCAGCCGTTCACAGCCGCCGATATAGGTCGTATTGAAATCTACGGGGTTCTCTTCCCTGAACTCCCACTCGACCTCGTTGGTTTTGGGGTTCACTTCAACGACGCGGCTGCCGTCCGGCGGGAAGTAATCAACGTTGTACCTGTTGTTATTGAGCACCAGTATGTTGCCGTTATCCAGCAGCGTGGGGTTGTGCGGCATAGAGAGGAAGCCTTTTCCCCAGCGCCACTTGAAATCGCCGGAACTCCTGTCGATGATAAAAAGGTTGTCGCAGCCGAAAGAACATAACATGATGTCGCCGTTGGGCAATTCCTCGAGTGAATTGAGGCCCACCCATGCCAGGCGCATCTGCAGCGGCGCGAAACAATCGAGCTCGAGGTCGAAGTGCTGATAACCCAGCCATTCCCAGGCTATTTTGCCCTGCGGGGTGATCTCCTGTATTACGTTGCCGTGAAGAGGTATGTCAATGCCGAGGATGCCTTTAGGAGACACGCCGCCCTGCACTTTGGCGGCTATTTCTTCCGGAATCGGGACGTACTTCATGATAAGCGTATTGCCGTTCTTGCTGCGCTTGCGATCATGGGCGTCCATGTTTTCATCCTCGTATTTCCAGACCACATTGCCGTCCCAGTCCAGTTCAACGACGCGTTTTGCCACAGTCGGTATCGATGAAGGAGGCGCTCCCACGTCATCCAGGGCACACAGGATATTCCCGTTGGGAAGCAGGTCCGCATGCAGGCGCACCCACCCCGGCAGTTTCCAGCGGTGAACGAAACGTCCCTGCATATCGATCAGCCAGGTATTGCCCGGTACCTGTGTCATTGGGCTGAACAACGTGAAGCCGGGATATGCTTTGTGTGGTTTATACTCGGTAACCGATTGTAATGCTCTTCTTGCGGATGGCATATGACATATCCTCCTCTCAGTATTAAAAATCGTTATTGCTGAACTTAAATCTATTACTTTAAATGAGGATTGGCAATACTCAGGCCGTGGTATTTTAGAAAACGGTTGTGGCGTGGACCGGCATCACTATGTAGCGGGAAACGGGCTGCCGGAACACTGATTCAACTACTATCGGAGTATTATGCGGGGGAACAGGTCAATAATGAGCTATCAGCCAGGCCGCCGCTTCACCGCGTGTGTGCAGACACACCTTCTTCATCACGTTTCGCATATGCACTTTGACCGTATTCTCCGATATCGAGAGCGTCGCAGCTATATCCTTATTGACATGGCCTTTGCCGACCAGCGCGAGGACTTCCCTCTCCCTGTTAGTCAATAACGGCACACGGACATGCACCTTTTTCTGCAGGCTGTCGAACGTATGCAGTACGCTGTTTGCCATTTGCGGGGAAAGCACCAGCTCACCGTCGGCGATCAGGGTAACGGCCTTCACCAGGTTTTCAAGGGTTATGTCCCGGGTTACATAACCGGACGCTTCGTGATGAATAATCGTGCCCAGGTCCTGTTGCTCTTTGGGCCATCCGAACACGAGTATTTTCACATCGGGCATGTCACGGTGGATAAGCGATATCACCTCGTCATAGGTACAGGCCCTTATCTCGGAGTCGATCAGCACCACATCCGGCTTTTCGCGCTGGGCAATTTTGACCACCTCGAATCCCGTGCTGCATACTCCCACGACGCGGATGGCCGTGTCGGATTCCAGCAGTTTCGGCAACGCTTTACAAATAATGTCCATAGTATCGGCAACTATGAGCTTTACCGCTGTGCTAACCAATCTGCTTTCCTCCTGCCGTTCAACGACAGCATAATACCATGGTATTAGTGGCGTAAACAATATGTCAAGTAATATGTATGACGTTACAGGTTATATTGACTTACATTCAAATTCTCAATCTAACCCCCTATTGGTATTGCCAATCCCGCCATTAAGGTTTAGATTTTATTGTAAATCGGGGAGACAGGAGGGACATTTGAGCGAAATAAAGCAGAAGTATAAAGTGGGCGGCAGTGGAGCGGTCTTCGTACTCATCATTCTATTCCTCCTTTATATCCTGAACTTCGCCGACCGGGCCATAGTGGCAATCGTGCTGCAGCCGATGAAGGAAGCGCTGCAGTTGACCGATGCCCAGGCGGGGGCGATGCAATCCATTTTCCTGCTGGGGGCAGGTCTGCTGATGATTCCCGGCGCCATCTTTGTAGAAAGGTGGAGCCGCCGCAAGATGCTGGGCATTATGGCCCTTATCTGGAGCGTGGCCACGTTTGCCACCGGCCTGGGCACAAAATTCTGGCATATCATGTCGGCCCGGTTCGTGGTCGGCATCGGTGAAGCGGGCTATAACCCCGGCGGCACCGCCTGGCTGTCCCTGGCTTTTTCCAAGAAGGTCCGGGGCAGGATACTTGGTTTATTCCAATCGGCGGCCCAGGTCGGTATGGCTGTAGGACTGATAATAGGAGGCCTGATAGTCACGCAGACCGGCGATTGGCGCATGCCGTTTTACATTTTTGCCATACCTGGAATTATATTGGGCATAATCACCTTCTTTCTGCCCGACTATGCAACGGTAAGGGAAAAAGGCGAAGCCGTTTTCAACAAGAAGTTTTTCTCCGAGGTGCTCGGCCTCTTCAAGATTAAGACGTATTCCCTGAACATCATAGCCCAGTGCCTGTTTGCCTTTATCAGCATGACCATTCTGGGCTGGCTGCCCGCCCTGCTCATGAGGGCCTACAATATAGACGCGTTTCAGGCAGGCACAATTAACGGCCTGACAAGCCTGATAGTCCTGATCGGCGCGCCCCTGGGCGGCTTCCTGGGTGACAGGTGGCAGGCAAAGAAACACGGGGGCAGAGCTTACTTTATGGTAGTCGCCATGCTTGCTTATGCGATTGCGGCGACACTCATGATACTGTCTACTAATTATTCCCTGACAATCTACATCGTTATGGCTTCGCTCGCTTCGTTTTGCTCTGCGCTGGCATTGCCGGGCCTTTTCGCCATCTGGACGGATGTACTGTCGCCCAAACACCGCACCACCGGTATCGGCATGGGCACCATGATTTCACTTGTCCTGGGCGCTGTGCCGGGACCGTTGTTTGTCGGTGCGGTATCCGATGCCCTGGGCGGAGGGGTCTTCGGCCTGAGAAGCGCATTCCTGCTGATGATGCCTGCGGCGTTTATAGCCACGATAATGTACTTCGTTATGTCCAGGTACTATCCCGCAGACAGTGCTAACATAAGCGACGACGTCCTGGCAGAAAAGTAACGGACAGCGGTACCGATGCGGCCCGGGTGAATAACCCTTAGCCGGACTTCAACATCTCCCGCAGTTCACGTTTCAATATCTTGCCGATGGCGCTGGTGGGCAGCGCATCCATAAATACGATTATCTTGGGCACCTTGTAAGGGGCTTCGCGCTGCCTGATGTAATCGCGTATCCTCTCCTTTTCAGACTCGGACTTCTCGATGCCCTCCTTGAGCACGATGGCGGAGGCCACCATCTCGTTGCCCGGCCGGTTGGGATCGGGAACGCCGATGGAGGCAGCCAGCGAGATATCGGGGTGCTCGATGATTATGTCATCAAGCTCGCGGGTGAATACCTTGTAGCCCGAGACGATTACCATGTCCTTGAGGCGGTCGACGATATAGATATAGCCTTCCTCGTCCATACGGCAGACGTCGCCGGTGTAGAACCACCCGTCTTTGAGGGCATTGGCCGTCTCCTCCGGCTTATTATGGTAACCCTTCATCACCTGCGGACCGCGCACCACCAGCTCGCCGGGCTCTCCCACGGGTACCGGCTCTTTGGTGGCGGGATCGACGATCTTGACCTCGGTATCGCCGACGGGTAAACCGACCGAGCCGAACTTTCGCTTGCCGTAGCGGGGGTTGGCCGCGATGAGGGGACAGGTCTCGGTCATGCCGTAAACCTCGCTGAACTTGTCCTTGCCCACGATGTCCTCGAATCCCTTGAGATACTCAACGGGGAAGGGCGCCGCCCCGGCGATGCAGCCCCAGATGCCCGAGAAATCCAGCTCGCGGAACTCAGGCTTCTTCATAAGTTCGAGATATATGGTAGGCACGGCCGTGAGCACGGTGGGCTTGTATTCCTTGATGCTCTTGATGATAAAGTCGTAATCGCGCGGGTTGGGCAGGGCAACCTGCGGCGTAGCCCACACCAGGCAGAACAGCCCGAGGAACAGGCCTGCCTGGTGAAAGAGCGGGAAGGGGCACAGTATGCGCTCCTGTCCCTTGACTGCGTCAACGTAGTTGCCCCACTGGATCATGTGGCGGACCACGTTGTTGTGCGTCAGCACAGCCCCCTTGGAGGGCCCGGTCGTGCCGCCGGTGTATTGCATCAGGAACGGCTCTTCGCCTTTGACCCTGATATTCACGGGATCGGCCGGGTACTCCTGCATGAGGTCGGTGAACCGGAATACCGGGATGGGGGATTCGGGCAATTTGAGCGGCTGCGCATTGGGCAGAAAATCGCTGAAGCCCGTCAGCGCCATGCCCTTCAGTTTGACCTTGTCGATGACCTGGCTGATATTGCCCCAGAACACATCGAGCGCCAGCAGGAACTTGGCGCCCGAATCGTTGAGCTGGTATTCAAGCTCCCTGGGCGTCAGCAGCGGGCTGATGCCGGTAAGCACACAGCCTGCCCTGGAGATGGCCGGTATGGCGATATAGTAAGCGGGCAGGTTGAGCGAATACACCCCCACCACATCGCCCGGTTTCAATCCCTGCCTGATTAGAAAAGCGGCAAAACGGTTGGACAGCTCGTCGACCTGCCTGAAAGTTATCTCTTTCCCCATGTAATTCACCGCGGTGATATCCGGCACCTCGTTAACAGCTTCCAGGAAAAGGTCTGTGAACATCTTGTTCTCGGGGTAGTCGAAGTGGGCTTTCACGTGCGGGTCGAAGGACTTCTGCCAGAATTTACCGGCATAAGGATCACTCACCATGCTGCAACCTCCTCAAACTATAAATCTGCCAGGATTTCTCTGTTTGTGCCCATCCAGTTTATCAAGGTTCTCTTATACAGTAAACATCAGCAGCCTTTGAAAAGGGGGTAAGGGTTTGCTATCATTCAAACCGCACTTGTAAAACCATATGGACCTGATAAAGACCCTCAGCAATGTCCTCGGCGTGATCTGCATCATTATCGGCGTTTTTCTGATACCGCTGAGCATCTGGTTTATTAAGCCGGCCATTAAAAACAAGGACAGGGTGTCCCTTGTCGTGGCGATCATTATCCTGGCCCTGTCAGCGGCCTGCTTCGTCGGGGCGTACATCATGTTTACAACCGGGCTGATTAAAATGGCCCCGACGCGGCTATACTGAAACTTCTTTAATAGACTGCGCCGCCATCCAGGAATATGGGGTGCCCCGATATGTAGCCGCCTTCGTCGGAGCACAGGAAAACACAAAGGTTCCCCACGTCAGCCGGCTGACAGATCCGTCCGAACGGCAGATTCCTGGCCAGTTCTTTCACTTCCATCCCCATTACGCCTTTGATCAGTCGTGCGCCCATATCGGTCTCCACCAGGCCGCAGGCGATGGTGTTCACCCTGATATTGTGGCTTACCTCTTCCTTGGCCAGGCAGGAGGACAAGGCGTTGAGCCCTGCCTTGGCTACCGCATAGGGAGAATGCCCCGCCATGCAGCTGAAAGGGCTCACCGAGGATATGTTGATGATATCGCCGCGCTTCTGTTTCCTCAGTGCGGGCAGGGCTTCTTTAATGAAATAGAAGGCGCCCATCACGTGAATTTTGAAAAGCCGCTCCATCTCCTCCACTTCGGTATCGGCCACAAACCTCCCGCGTGAAGCTATGCCTGCATTGTTGACCAGTATGTCGATCTTACCGAACGTGTCGATTGTTTTGGCCACAACGGCCTTAACCTGTGCATAGTCGGTTACGTCGGCCTGTATCGACAGCGCCCGCCGTCCCAGTGCAACGATCTCCCCGTCAGTCGCTTTTGCCGCATCGGCATCGCGCCGGTAGTTGTACGCAATATCAGCGCCTTCCCCGGCTAAAGCGAGCGCTATACCTTTACCGATACCCCTGCCGCCGCCGGTAACCAGGGCTACCTTTCCTGATAATTTCAAGACTGACCTCCTGTTAAGGCTGTAATATTAGAACCTGCGATAGTTCGCCTGTAGAAAGGAAATGTGTTGCCACCTGTTGTCCGTTTGCCCACATTTGCGCAAGGTCGCCGTAATACGGGCTTAAGAGCAACCCAGATTGGCCGGGCGGACTCATGATAGTCGAGTTTTCCAGATCGGACATGTCCACTATAAGCCTGATGACGCCGCCGGAATCCATGGCATAGGGATTCTTGCTGTCCCACATGCCCGCATTGATAGTGAACCCATCACCGTTAGTCGGGATGGGGCTGAGGTTATAGAACCCAAGCTTACTGCCGAGGGGATGCTTGAATGTCATCTGGTGGACCTTTCCCCATTGCCATTTTGAAGGATCCTGTCCCAGCCTGGCCGACAGCTCCGCTATGGCATCCTTCATGCTTTTCTTTATGATGTCATCGCGGGTTTCCCTGATACCGGCCGTCGTGAGGTCATCGTAAAAGGGATTATTGTTATCGTTCACCATAGCGGTGAGCAGCCTGTCCGGAATATATATCTGGTAATCCTGAGTGATCTCTGCGTTCAATTTCGCACCGACCTTGTTTTCGAACGTATTCTGCACCATATACTTGTAGAACGCGTTGAAAAGCGTGGCCGCCGGGCTGTTAACGTCGGATGAATAGTTCCAGCCCTTAAACAGGCCCAGTGCCGGCTTCATATCGTCCATGCTGTCGCAGGCGGCCAGTACGAGCGGGACCCAGTATTGCGCCTCCACCGAGACGTTGTCCAACTGCATTTTCCTGATCTCATCAAAGGTGAACCTGTCCTTGCTCCCGACTATCTGCTGGAAGCGCAGGGCACGCTCAATCATCCAGAAGTCAGTGATATGGTAGTCGACTTTTTTCGGGACGTTATTGAAAGACGCCACGTACCCCTGGCTCGGATTTAAATCGTATGGAAGTTTGTCGAAGGGGACATAGCCGGTCCAATCGTATTTGCCCTCGTCACCCGGCACAGGCAGAGTGCCATCGCCTGTCTTGCGCACGGGCGGGGATGCGATATACTGGTAACCTATATTTCCATAAATATCGGCATAGCCGAAATTCAGCGTAGGTGTGCGCACCACGCTTAACGCACTGCGAAACTCATCGAAATTCCTGGCTTTATCCAACGCGATAAAACCTTCCATGATGCCGAGGTGAGGATGAAGGCCTACCCACATCATGGCGCAGTTGACAGGCGCCCTGGGCATTACATCGGATATGATAGGGCCATGCCGGGATATCCTGACCCGCAGTTTCTCTTCCCTGATCCCATCCTTACCCTTGACCCTGATGGTCTCATCAACTATCTTGAAATTCTTATAACCGTCTTCGGTCAGGTATTGATCAGCGTCGGCGGGGTTTATCTTTTCGATGAAGAAGTCCATCTCGTCTCCCCTGCCGTTGGTGGTGCTCCAGGCGAAATAACGATTAAGCCCGAGCACGTTGATGGTAGGGGCGCCGGGTATGGAACCTCCCATCACGTCATAGTCGCCGCCCTTAAGGTGCACGAGGTAGAACAGCGCCGGTATGGTGGGAGCCAGGTCCGGGCTGCCTGTGAAAACGGCCTTCCCCGAAGCAGTACGTTTGCCGGAAAAGATCATCCAGTTGCTGGCGGCAGTATCCAGGGGGAAGGGACTATTGATATCACCGCTCCCGGTCACCGCGCCGGCAACCCCCGTCGCAGGACGATCAACACCGGATGTGGCAGGCGGAGGCGCGGCACCCGGACCGGATATCGTGGGCGCATCGGCGGGCACAATGGGGATGATCGTTTTCAGTATTTCGCTTCCGGCTGAGTTGCCGATTTGATTGAGAATGAGCTCCGTATCCTTGGAACGGTTGAGGCTGTAGGCCATGAGTATCCCGCAGACCATGGTATCCTGGGGTTTCCATGTTTGAGGCTTAAACCCGAGGATGGTGTATTCACTGGGAAGGTACCTGGCATTATCTATATAGGCATTGACCCCGCGGGCATAGGCATCCACTATGGATTTAGCGCCCGGTTCCAGTCCTGAATATTCTTCTTCGGCGGCGCGGTAGAACCCGATCGTTCTGAAGTATTTATCCGTGTCAAGCATTATGTCGCCCAGCACCGACGAAAGCTCACCCCTTCCTGCCAGACGCGTCATATCCATCTGGAACATCCGCTCGCGGGCGGTGATATAACCCTGTGCGAAAAAGAGGTCCTCCTCGTTCTGAGCAAAGATATGTGGTATGCCGTGCTCGTCGGTGCGTACTTCAACCCTGGCCGAAAGACCTTTTATGGTCTCGGTGCCGGAATATGCGGGCTGAGGAAGCCTGAATACTACCTGCACGGCTATTGCTGCTATTATGACTAAAACAAGTATGACGCTCAGCGATATAATCAGTGCCTTGCCCTTTTTCGATTTCACCTGATCACCTCCAGTCTATAATTGCCTGAGCTAAAAACGTCCCTGCATGACATCTATCTTACATCAATGCTTTTGTTCGCTGCCGGGAAAACGTCCAGCATCACGAAGACCTGCGTTTTTGCCGGCAATGTTGTCGCAGCAGGTATGGACAGCGTGACGGACTTGAGGTTCCCGTCCGCGCCGGCCTGCATAGCAGTATTGGCCAGGTAGTCCATATAGACGGCCTCGGTCTTCTGGGGGTCCACCAGCAGCAGCGCGGCCCGGTGGCCGGTTATGGGATAGGAGACGCCGGGATCTACGCTAAATTCAGCCGTCACCTGTCCGGCGGCTTTTCCGTCCGACGGCTTGAAGTCGATCCCGGCCACGTGTACACCCTGCGGCGCGCGGTTGGCCGTTCCATCGTAGGGACGCGTTACGTATGTGCCGGAGACCAGCAGCTTCTGGTACCAGTTGTTGGCCAGGCCGGCGATTACCATGTACGGCCCGAATGTGGGTATACCGAGCGTATCGGTGTCTGCGAAGGCGGCAGCGTAAGACGTACTGCCCTCGGCGTCAAGGCGGCCCCTCAACTCGAAAAGGTTGAAAGGTATCTTGATGCCCGTGATGGCCATGGGGAAGTTCTGGTCCTGTAATATGAGATCGGACCCCAGGTAACATCCGTTCAGAGGTATGGCGAAATCGCCGGCGGGGTCCGCCATCAGGTTGCCTTTGTCGTCATGCCTGGCGCCGATGGCCCAGAGAATTAATTTGCCGCGGCCGTCCGCATCCGGCGCCGCTATGGCCACCGGCCCGATCAGCCAGTCGATATAGTCGAAACCTATCTGGTTGAGGCTGGGCAGCATGGTGGGAATGGGCGCCGCCAGGCGCGTCCATTCCAGGCCGGTCACCTTATCTTCCGCAATGCTTAAAGGCAGTGTCCCGGAAGTTGTGTCGGCGCGGAAATTGAACAGCCCCTGGAAATTGCCTGCCTCGGACCCGCCCAGGGTCATATTCCCTATCCTCGTACCGTCGGTATAGAATTTGCCGTTGACACGCAGCTTATAATCCTGTCCCGGCGTAAGAAAATCCTTCGGACGGATGTAAATATAGTGCCCGTCCGCCGAGTGGTCCACGCTCATCGCAACTGCCGGCTCGATACCGACCGACAGTGCATCCTGCGGGCATCCCAGCGGGCTGTCGCAGAGCCTGGCATTTACGGTCTGGCCGCCCTTGCGCACGACCAGGCGCAGCGTGATCATGGCCGGGGCGGGCAAGATTGCGGGGAACTTGTCCAGCGTATTGCCGCCCGGCGTGACGTAGTAAAGAGCGGTGACGTCATCGGGGAAGGCCTGGGAGGACGCGCAGCGGGCGTCATTAGCCCTGAGGCAGTAATCATAGGGTACATACCATAGCTGACCGTGCTCCCCCCCGATGTAGATGCCTGTCTTGCCCAGGGCGGGAGAGCCGTTGAGGTCGTTGCGGTCGCGCAGCTCAGGCAACGTGGAATTGGTATCGAAGGCCCAGCGCAGCCTGCCGTTTGAGTCCATTGCATAGAGCTTGCCGTTGCCGCAGCCGAAGTAGATGATGCTCCCGTCGCCTGAAGGCGCGCGCCCGACTACGGGCGAGGACCTGATAACGTCGCCGGTGTCATATTTCCAGATAAGTGAGCCGTCCGGCCTTACCGCATACAAAGTGCCGTCCGCGGACCCGAAATAAATGGCCGTGGTATTGCCGGCCTCGTCATAATCCAGGGCGGCCGACGAGTAGATATGGTCCCCTGCCCCGAACTTCCATTTAACGGAGCCCGTCTTCGGGTCGAGGGCGTACAGATTGCTGTCGAAAGAGCCCATATACACGGTGCCGTCCGACCCCACCGCTGCCGAAGCCGCGATGAATCCCAGTGTACGGGCGCGCCACAATTCCTTGCCGTCCGGCTTGACGCCCCTGATGTAAGTATCCAACGAGCCCCAGAAGATGGTGCCGTCTGCGGCGAAAGCCGCCTGGGACCAGTTGTTGCTGGCGGTCTCGTACATCCATTTGAGTGTGCCGTCGGGATTAACGGCATAGTAGTTGAAATTGGTATTGCCGGCATAGAGGGTGCCGTCCGGCCCGATGGCCACATTTCCCTCGAACCAGCGGTTATAGCTGACGCCCGGACGCAGCTGCGCCTCAAAGGTCCAGACCTGGCGCTTATCCAAAGGCACATCATCGGTGCGGAAGCGGTACATCTTGCCGTCGCCCGATATAAAGGTAATAGGCGCATAGCCTTTGTCATGCTCGAAAGCGCCCAGCGCGCCGGCGGAGTCGATGATCTCGCCTGTCTGGTACTTCCACTTGAGCGTGCCGTCGGCGTTAAGAGCATAGAAGTTATGGTCGGCCGATCCCACGTAGATAGTGCCCTCGTCGTCGATCACGGGCGTGGAGAATATGCCCTTGCTCGTCTGGAACATCCACGGCTTGTCTCCCGCGTATGCGGCCCGGATGGGGCTGAACCCGCTATTGCGCAGATCATGGCGGAAGGTGGGCCAGGGTGATCCGGCCAGGGTGGGAACGCTGCTGCCCGTGTCGGCCGGCGTCTGGGCCGGCTGGACAACCGCAGGCGGCGTGCAGGCCGTGACAGTTAAAGAGATCAGGACCAGGACCGATGTAAAAGCCCATAGCAATCTGTGTTGTTTTTTCATAGCGACTCAGTCTAAACCAGGCAGACACCGCAGTCAATGCGCGTGTTTGCTATGCTTCTACAGATAATACCTACAGGGGCGTATCATCAGGTGCGTCTGTCTAAATAATGTCATTGCGAGGAGCCGCAGCGACGAAGCAATCTTGTACGTGATTACGGCTTCACAAGATTGCCACGCCCTTCGGGCTCGCAATGACGAGAGAGAAAAACGCCCGCAATAACACGTTGCTTAGGGCGGATTTTGCAGGGCCATTGACAGCCATACAAGTAATCTATATTATGCTGATATATCACAATCCCATGGGATGATTGTCCCCCGAAGGATGGACCTATGAAGAACAATCGCAGGCTGAACGCCTGCGTGCTGTTGTCCGCCATACTCACATCGCTGGTTATGCCTTTCTTACAGCCGGCCACCCCGGCCCACGCCTGGACGCCGCAAACCTGGAACACACAGGCAGCTTTTAATGCCGGCTTGCTCAACAATGCCGATACATCCTCCAGCCCCAATAATGTCCTGCTGGCCAGCAACCTGGATGTGGGCAACGGCTCCGACGGCCCCCTGACGGTGGACGGTTTTTACTTTATGGACCAGATCAGGGCGCCTGTAACGTCTACTTCACCCATCGGCAGCTCCTATCTCATGGTCGGCCCCGCTACAGGGCTGGGCTTTGTTCCCGGCCAGGAGGTGCTCGTCATACAGATGACCGGCACCGGGGCCGGGACATGGGAGACCGATTTTATTGCTCCCTCCGGCGTTGAGCCGACGCTGCTGGTTTTTACCCGTCAGCTCCGCAACGCGTATTATGCCGACGCGAACAGCCAGGCGCAGGTCATCAAGGTCCCGCGCTTCACCAATGTAACCGTGACCTCAAACGGAATCATCCAATGCCATCCCTGGTACCCCAACGGCCCGACGGGCGGCGTCATATTCTTCCGCGCTAACGGCACGGTCACTGTGAACGGTGTAATCGACGCCTCGGGTACCGGTTTCACGGGGGGCCAGGGCGGGTCACAGGGCGGCGGCAGCGGAGGAATGGGCGGACAGAAGGGGAACATTAACCATGGGTATGGCGATGACGGGACAGTGAACAGCGGCAGCAACACGGGAGGCGCCGGCGGACAGGGCGGACTTGGCATGATGCACGGCTGGTGGGGAGGCACCGGGGGTTTCCAGGGCTACGGTGGACAATCCGGACAGCCGGGGACTGCAGGCAGCGGGCCTGACGGCGGCCTGTCCGATCACGGGGGGACCAACGGCAGCACACCCAATTTAAGCCTGATGCAGTCGGGCGGCGGCGGCGGCGGGGGCTCCAGCGGCACGCAGGGTTATGGCGGCGGCGGTGGCGGTGGCGGCGGACTCAACGCCTGCGTGATGATAATCGGAGTAAAAGACGGGGCCGGCGGCAACTCCGGTGGCACTCCCGGCACAGGCGGGCCGGGCGGCCTGGGGGGAGGCATCATAGCCATCCATGCCAATAGCGTCGTGGCCAATCAATCCCTGAGCATCAAATCAACCGGGCAATACGGTCAATCCGGCAGTAACGGCGGGAGTGGCGGGAATGGCGGAAGCGGTGGTTACGCTGAGAATATGTGTGTGGTCATTGTGGGCGGGGAGGAGCAGGATTGCGGCGCCGGTGGTGGCGGCGGCGGTGGCGGCGGCGGAGCCGGCGGCGGCGGCGGGAACGGCGGCGGTGGTGGCGGCGGCGGCGTTATATGGCTGGCAGCTAATAATATCAGCCTGGCGGCCAACGGGGCCAACGCAATAGGAGCACCCGGTTCTGCCGGTGGACCGGGCGGCAGCGGCGGCGACGGTGGAGCCGGCGGAGTGGGGGGCAGCGGCGACGACCTGACCTACGGCCATAACGGTTCAAGCGGGCCTACCGGCGCGGCCGGCAGAGCGGGCAATACGGGTGGACAGGGCGGCGGCGGCGCCATTCGCCTGGACTACGTTTCCATGACGGGAAGCACTACCCCTGCCCCGGGCTACACTTCAGGCCTGTATTATAATTCGGGTAGCATCGCCTCAAACGTCTGGGATACGGGCGCGCCCGGCCAGCTTTGGACGTACTTGAGCTGGCAGGAGACCCTTGCGGCGGGCACCGATATAACATTTGAAGCCAGGGCCAGCAATACCCATTTCGACAAAGAGGATAACACAGTCTCGTGGGTATCGGTTGGGGGTACCAGCCCGGTTACCTCCGGGCTGCCCTCGGGACAATGGATGCAATGGAGAGCTACGCTCACCACAAACAATGATTTCTATACGCCGGTGCTGCATAGCGTGACCGTGGCCGAATCCCTGGGGCCTATAGTGACCACCAACGCAGCCAGTTTTGTTGGCGCCAGCGGGGCCGTGCTGCACGGCACGCTTAACTCCCTCGGCCAATCCAGCGCCACGGTCAATGTGAATTTCTTCTGGGGCACAAACCCGGGCGGCCCCTATAACCCGACAGGATGGCAGCAGATGACGGCGCCCGGCACATACGTTGCCGGGCTTACCCGCCTGTCGCCGGGCACGACATATTATTTCAAGGCCCGGGCGGACGACGGGGTCAATCCGCCCGTCTTCGGCGACGAGGTGAGCTTCACAACGACACCGGTCGCCCCCTCGGTCGCCACAAATGCTGCTGGCTCGATAACGGCCAGTTCCGCTGTTTTGAACGGCTACCTGAATTCAACAGGCGCTTCCTCCGTGGTCAACATGTCCTTCCAGTGGGGCACCACGCAGGGCGGCCCATATCCAAACTCCACAACTGCCCAGGAAATGGGTTCAGCCGGGCCGTTCCAGGCCAATCTGTCTAACCTGGGGACCGGCACCACCTACTATTACCGGGCTAAAGCCGACGGCGGCGCCTACGGAACGAACTACGGCGCCGAGATGAACTTCACCACGGTGAGGATACTGCCTTTAGTGGCAACCGGCGACGCCTCTTCGCTAACATCCAGTTCAGCGACGCTGAACGGCAGCCTGGCAAACATGGGGGCGGCTTCAACGGTGAACGTCTCCTACCAGTGGGGGACCACTTCGGGCGGGCCTTATCCCAACTCCACTCCGGCGCAGGCCATGACCGCCCAGGGGCCATTCAGCGCCGGCCTGACAGGGCTGTCGGCAAAAACCACATATTACTTCAGGGCAAAGGGTGACGGGGGAGCGAGCGGCATCAGTTACGGATCTGAGAACAGCTTCACCACATCAGTGGTGCAACCCACGGTAGAAACCAGTGGTGCGACGGGAATCAACGGGTATTCGGCCATCTTGAACGGCAACCTGTCCGCCCTGGGCACCGCCTCGACGGTGGATGTGACATTTTATTACGGGCTGCAGCCGGGCGAGTTCAACCATACCGCCTGGCAGACGATGAGCGCACCGGGCCCGTTCCTGGCTACACTTACCGGGCTGACGCCCGATACCCTGTATTATTTCAGGGCAGCGGCGCAGGGCGACGGCAGCAGCGTGAACGGCGCCGAGCTGACCTTCCGCACCTCAACAGTGCCGCCTACCGTCACGACCAACGGCGCCACCCTGGTATTAACGACAACAGCCAGGCTCAACGGCACACTGACCGCCGTGGGATCGGCTGCCTCGGACAACGTCTCGTTCCAGTGGGGCACAACCCCCGGCATGTACAGCACAGAAACCACGCCTCAGACCATGTCCGCACCGGGCGATTTCCCGGCAGACCTGGCCGGTTTAACGCCCGATACCACGTATTATTACAGGGCCAAGGCCAACGGCGGCGTTGACGGCATCGCGTACGGGGACGAGCACTCGTTCACCACCGGCGCCGACCCGCCCGGGGTGTCCACGGCCAACGCCAGCCAGCTTACGACCAACAGCGCCATGCTCAACGGCAACCTGGACAGCCGGGGAACAGCGCCCAGCGTAAACGTGTCCTTCCAATGGGGTACCACGAGTGGAGGCCCCTATCCCAACTCGACCGCGGCGCAGGCCCTCTCTTCACCGGGCGCCTTCCAGGCAGGCCTGACCGGCCTGGCCTCATATACTACTTATTATTACAGGGCCAAGGCGGACGGCGGGACATTCGGGACAGCCTACGGCGCTGAGAAAAGCTTCAGCACCTCGTCATTCCCACCACATGTCGGCACCGGCTCGGCCGGCAACATAACAGAAACCACGGCAACGCTGAACGGCAGCCTGTATTTCCTGGGCTCGGCCGGCAATGTATATGTGTCGTTCCTGTACGGCACAACGCCCGGCGGGCCTTATCCTTTCACTACAACGCCGCAGATCAAGTCCGCGCCCATAGCTTTCCAGGCTGACCTGTCTGGGCTGACCTCTAACACCACATATTATTACAGAGCCAGGGGCGACGGCGGGCAGTACGGCATAAGCAACGGACAGGAACAGCGCTTCACCACTAATAGGACCCCGCCGTCCGTATCAACCGGTGACGCAAGCGGAGTGACCTCGGGCGCCGCGACCCTCAACGGAGACCTGATCTCTAAAGGCACGGCTGACAATGTGAGTGTCTCGTTCCAATACGGCACGACGTCGGGAGGTCCCTATCCCTATACGACGGCGCCGCAGTTAAAGACGGACGCGGGCGCCTTCCAGGCCGGCATCAGCGGATTAGACGCCAACACCGTCTATTACTGCAGGGCCGTAGCTGACGGTGGGAACTACGGAGTAAGCTATGGTGAGCAAAAGATCTTCACCACCGCTACGATCCCGCCTTCCGTGAATACCGATAATGCCACCAATATTACTGCCGCCGCGGCCACCCTGAACGGGGATCTGTCGTCGCTCGGGACGGCCCGCACAGTAAATGCGTCCTTCAACTGGGGCGCCACGCAGGGAGGGCCCTATCCCAATTTCACGACGCCGCAGGCGATGAGCGCCACGGGGCCTTTCCGGTCTAATATTATCGTCCCAACAGCACTGACTACCTATTATTACAAGGCAGCTGCTGTTGGCGACGGCTCCTCGCTGGGTGCGGAATGCAGCTTCACCACGGGAGCAGTACCTCCGTCGGTTTCCACCGGGGCGGCCACCGGTGTCAGCGGAAATTCAGCTACATTGAACGGTACACTACACGCGTTGGGGACATCTACTTCCGACAACGTCTCCTTTCAGTGGGGGACCAGCCCCGGCGTGTACAGCCACCAGACTGCCCTGCAGCCACGCAGCGCCGCGGGGGATTTTACAGAGCTGTTGACCGGATTGTCCGGCAACACCACCTACTACTATCGAGCTGTAGCGAGCGGGGTCAGGAACGGAACGAGTTTCGGGGTTGAGCATTCCTTCAGGACAAACACAACTCCGCCGTCGGTGGCAACCGGCACTGCTACAGATTGGACCACCGATACCGCCTTCCTGAACGGCAACCTGACCGTAAAGGGCACGGCGGCCACAGTCAATACATCATTTATCTACGGGACCAGCGCGGGCGGGCCTTACCCCTTCACGACGGCTCCGCAGGCCATGACCGCTGAAGGCACATTCCGTTCCGGCATAACGGGGCTCTCGCCCTTCACCATCTATTATTTCAAGGCGAAGGCGGACGGAGGCATTTACGGCACCGGCTACGGCGACGAGAACCACTTCACCACCAACCGGCTTCCGCCCGTGATGGGCACAGGCGGCGCCATCGACGTCATGACCTATGCCGCCATACTCAACGGCAACCTGTACCTGATGGGTAGCGCATCCACGGTGAATGTGTCTTTCCAGTATGGTACCGCTTCAGGGTCCTATACATCTGAGACTACTCCTCAGCCCATGACTACCCCTGATGCTTTCCAGGCACAACTGACGTTACTGGAAGCCAACACCACCTATTACTACCGCGCCAAGGGCAACGGCGGTGAGCATGGCATCGGATATGGAGCAGAGCAGTCCTTCACCACTGGCTCGCATCCGCCAATTGCGGCCACCGGCGCCGCCACGGACATAACAGCCGGCACAGCGATGCTGAACGGCGATTTGCTGAATCCGGGCAGCGCCGCGTCTGTAAACGTAAGGTTCGAGTACGGGATAAGGCAGGGCGGCCCTTATTTCAATGCTACAACGCCGCAGGCCAAAACATCCGCCGGGACCTTCAATGCCAGCATAACCGGTTTAAACCCGTTGACGGTCTACTACTACCGATCCAGGGCCGACGGCGGCGTTTATGGGACCGGCTTCGGTTCTGAGAAGAGCTTCATCACCTCCAACCTTACTCCCTCGGTAACGACGGGAGATGCAACCTCCGTCACGACGGATTCGGCGTCGTTGAACGGCGACTTAACCTCTATGGGCAGGGCCGGCGCGATGAACGTGTCGTTTATGTGGAGCGCTTCACGCGGAGGCCCGTATACCATCTCGACACCGGCACAGGCCATGACATCCACCGGGACTTTCCGGGCCAACCTGGCCGGACTTACTCCCCAAACGACCTATTTCTATATAGCGAAAGCCGACGGCGGCATTTACGGCCTGGCCTACGGACTTGAGAGGAATTTCTCGACAATTACCATTCCGCCTCCTCCGCCTCCACGTATGCCGGGCTCCTCGGGTGGTTTGCCGCCGGCCGTTCCACAGATACAGACCATAGCCCTGCCCAACGTGGTGGTGCAGAACGCTTCATTGTCTGCAGCCAGTGTCGGGCCGGGCGACCCGGTCAGGGTGACCGCAACAGTGACCAACCGGGGCACGGTCAACGGGAGAACTGCCATACACCTGTACGTCAACGGACAGGAGGAGGCCGTTCAGAGCATAACGCTGGAGAGCGGCAAGAGCAGGAACATAACCTTTACCATAGCTCAGAGCCAGCCGGGGACCTACACGGTATATGTGGGCGGGGTACAGGCCGGCAGCTTCACTGTGACCGACGCCTTTGACTCCAACCTAATCCTCTTCATCAGCATGACCCTGATCTTGAGTTCATTGATACTGGGATTGATGTATGTCTGGAGAAGAAGACAGCAGGAATACTAAAGGCCCCGTCTTAATAATGTCATTGCGAGGAGCCGCAGCGACGAAGCAATCTTGTACGTGATTACAGCTTCACAAGATTGCCGCGCCCTTAAGGCTGCCGCGCCTACGGCTCGCAGCTTCGGGCTCGCAATGACGAGAGAGAAAAACGCTCGCAATGACGTTTTGCTTCGGGGCGGGTTTGAAAACCCGCCCCGACTCGCTGTCCGTACAGCTTAGAACCAGTTGAAATACCGGGCCAGCAGCATTATGCCCTGGATGATGAATATAATTGCCACCAGCGCATTGAGCACTCCGGGGTTGACCATCACGATGATGCCGAAGAGCAGTGTGACAGCGCCGACGATGAGCGGAAACAAAGCCCAGCCCGACGCGAAAATCTGCCCGATTCCCAGTATGATCAGGTAAATCCCAACCACGTAGTTCAGTAGACGGGGTATGATCAGGATGATGATGCCGGCGGCTATAGCCAGTATGCCCCATAGCCAGTTTCCGGCCATGCACCATCCGATGCCGCTCAGTATAAGCGCGGCAGCGATAAGGTAGTTTATTATGCGCGGGATGATCAGGATGACAATGCCGATCAGAAGAAGGATGATCCCCAGGGCAGGGCCGCCAGCCGGCAAGCCAGGTATTAGCCAGGACATGCTGCACCTCCTCTCATTTTATATCCTATATTCTACAGGTAATAAAACGAAAATTCGAGCGCTCTTCACCACCTCAATTTAATACCTGATATAGCGGCCGGTCTCTGCTCCTCTTGACTTATGCCGGCGTTTTAAATAGATTTGTACTATGTCCACAACGGCTGCGCCCAAACCGCCTTACATCCGGAAAGCGGATGTGAGGGGAAAGATAACTACCTGGATTGTAGACGGGAGCTACGTGCGCGGCCATATCGACGAAGAGTTTACCAACTTCGGTCAGCATTACAGGTTTCCCTATATCCCATTGGACGAGTTCTGGATAGACCGCGAGGCAAAACAGGATGAGACGGGATTTTTCATAGACCATCTGCTGGTAGAACACCGCCTCATGGCCAAAGGCAAATCGTACGATGACGCTTTGAGCGAGGCGGACCGGCGGGAGCGCATCGAGCGCCGGCGCGCCGGGGACGTCAAGCTGGTGACGCATCAAGGTCAAGAACTGCCCGACGCCAGGCGTGTCCACGATCATTTGTGGAGAAAACTGGAGAACGGTGTCAGCGTCTGGATTGTCAACGGCCGGCTTGTCCGCAGCGTTTTCAACATCGATTTTACCGAGGGCGGGCACGACCACATATATGAATTCGTACCTGAGAACGAAGTATGGATCGATAACGACCTTGAAGAAGCAGAGCGCGGCTATGTGCTCTTACATGAGCTGCACGAACGCAACCGCATGGCGGGCGGCTGGCCTTACATCAAGGCGCATGACGAGTCCAGCCACATCGAGTACCATTGCCGCCACAACCCCGATGAACTTCATGCTGCCCTGGCAGCCGAGGGTTGGTCTTAATCCCGGAAGTGTAAGCTATTTTTTGCCTTTCGGGCAGACTGCCACGCAGATGCCGCAGATCTCATGGTTGTCCTGGCCAGTCGCGGCCAGCGAGAACTGCATGGCCTTCTCCCGGCACTTGAAGGCGCTGTAGTACTCATCCCGGTCGATTTTTGTATTCCACAGCTTGCCGTTTATAGCCCCGGCCGGGCATGCTTCGACGCAGACCACACACTTGCCGCAGCGGCTTTTTTCGATGGGCGGCTGCAGCGGCTTCAACAAAGAGTCTACCAGTATGGAGACAAGCCTCAACCTGGGGCCGAATTTGAGCGAGACGAACAGGTCGCTTTTGCCTATCCAGCCCAGCCCTGCCCGCGTGCCCGCCATCTTGTGGGAAAAGTCGTGCCTGAGCGTCCGCGCGAAGTCGAGAGAGCGGTCCAACTGGCTGGAGGTGGGCGCAAATGCCAGGCTCCTTACGCCCGCTGCAGCTATCTTCCCCGCCACGTCCTTAGCCAGGCCGGTTAAATAGACGTTGGTATCCTGGTACAGCTTCCAGTATTCCTGTGTAGGGCCGTTGACGATCGAATCGATGACCGCATCGTCCAGTTTTTTGCCGATGCTGATGCCGTAGTTATAGCCCTTGAAGCGCTCGTGCAGCAATCCTGTCAGATCGGCGGGGCCCCAGATGTGCTGCCCGTCGTCGGGAATGGCTTTACGCACAATCTCTACAATCCTTTCCTGCACTTAATCCATATTCCTCAAACTATTATTTAAACTAGCACTGTCATTACGACCGTTGTTCCTCTCATCATTGCGAGCCCTTTTTCTCCCGTCATTGCGAGCGAAGCGAAGCAATCCAGTGTAGGGAATAGCGCCAACACTAGATTGCCGCGTCGCCTACGGCTCCTCGCAATGACGAATTAATACCCCCGCCTTATGTGGTCGCTTTATTTCGCGGCCATCTTTTCCTTGTAGGCGCGCTTCTTTTTCTCGTACAGCTCATAGTATTCCTCCATCAGGTCGCGGATGGGCAGGTGGTAGGGACATCTCTCCTCGCATTCGCCGCACTTGCTGCACTTGGCGGCAAGGTCGAACAGTCCCGACCAGAAGCCGAAGATCTGGTCCTCCGGCAGGCGCGCCATGAAGCTGGGGAAAGTCATGACCGACGATATGTGTATGCCCTCCTTGCAGGGCTGGCAGTAGTCGCAGCGGTGGCAGAACCTGGTGCCGAGATGGTCCTTCAGCTTGCGCATCTCAGCATGGTCCGCTTCCGTCAGGTCCAGCGGCCCGTTGAATATGCCGACGATCTCGTCGATCTCCTCCGGCTTCTCGATGCCCGGTATGGTGGCCACGTCCTTGAACTGAAACAGGAACTTGAAGGCGATCCTGGCGTTGTCGATCATACCCCCTGCCATCGGCTTCATGTCGATGAAGCCCACATCGTGCTTGCGGCAGAGGGGCAGCAGATCCCTGGCCGCCTCGTCGGTTACGAAGTTGAAGGGGAACATGAGGGTCTCGAAGCAATCAGATTCCACCGCCTTTTTAGCCACGTCGATCTGGTGCGAGGTGACGCCGATATGCCTGATTTTTCCCGCCTTTTTAGCTTCCTCCAGCACTGCCATGGGTCCCGCCGGATCGAGTACGGCATCCAGAGTCTTCATATCGCTAACGGCGTGGAACTGGTACAGGTCTATGTAGTCGGTGCCCAGCCGCGTCAGGCTCTTTTCCAGGTGTTTGGCAACACCATCGCGGTCCCTGTGCGTCGTCTTGGTGGCGATGATCAGGTCTGGCCTGCGCCCTGCGATGGCCTTGCCTATGCGCGCCTCGCTGGTGGTGTAAGCGTTGGCCGTATCGATAAAATTGATGCCGTGTTCCAGGCATCGCTTAATAACGGCGATGGCGTCCTCCTCGTTCAGCCTCTGTATGGGGATCCCTCCGAAGCCGATCCTGGTCACCATTAAGCCGGATTTGCCGAGCCGCATCTTTTCCAAGGGTGAGTCCTCCTGTGTTTATTGAAGTGTCGTTGCGTGCCGTTAATTTTACCACCGTTTGCGCCTGCGGGATTAATTCCAGCTTGATCTCTTTCCACGTAGTAAAGCTATTGGTGACCATTTGTTTATCGGGTGAAATAGAGGATAATATGCCGGGGTAAATATATGAGAATCAAAGAACAGCTATCCAGGCGTGAACGGGTTTTACTGGCATTGTCGCACCGCACGACAGACAGGATACCGATCAGCGATATTTGCGGCACGCTTAATCCCCCTGCCGGAGAGGAATTCAACAACTACCTTGTCAAATATCACAATATCGACGCCATCAGCTATATAGTGGATATAGTGGACACGCGGGCGCTGACCTATTTTTACAACGGCCCGGGCCTGGAAGCCGGCGAGGATTTCTGGGGAGTCAGGAGAAAGCCGGTGAGCTACGGCGAGGGCAGCTACGACGAGATCTATCATCATCCCCTCAAGGATATCCAGACCGTGGCGGAGCTGAATCGCTATCGCTGGCCCAGCGCGGACTGGTTCCAGTACGACATGACTAAAGACGTGATAAAGGGGCTCAACGGGGACCAGCAATACTGCATCATCGCCGGCATCGCCAACCCGTTCGAAACGTCCTGGTTCTTAAGAGGGTTCGAGCAGTTTTTTATAGATATGGCCACCAAACCCGACCTGGTGCATGAACTTATGCGGCGTGTGACCGACTTCTTCGTGGAGAGCTTCAGCCGTCTGCTCAAGGCGGCGGACGGCATGATCGACCTGGTTTTTACGGCGGACGACATCGGGCAGCAGACGGGACTGCTCATGTCGCTTCCCATGTGGACAGAGTTCATAAAACCCTGTCATGCGCGTATTAACGAGATGGTCCATAACATGGGCGCGAAGGTCATCTACCACACCGACGGCGCTATCATGACTGCGCTTGAGGGGCTGATCGACATGGGTATAGACGTGCTGCAGGCGCTGCAGTTCGACGCCAGGGGCATGGACCCCTCGCTGCTTAAGCAACAGACGGGCGACCGGCTGTGTTACGCAGGCGGCGTGAGCGTACAGAAGTTGCTGCCCTTCGGCACTGCTGAAGAGGTGGCCGCAGAGACGAAAAAGCTCATAGACATCTTGGGGAAAGGCGGCGGCTATATATTGGGGCCGTCGCATTGCGTGCAGGCCGGGACCCCGCCAGAGAACATTTATGCCATGTTCGAGACGGCGCTGAGCTATTACCCGCACCGCTGAACCCGGGTTCGCTGCTATAATACATTAATAAATCACTGCCGGGAGGTGTGAAGTGCCCACAGTAAAAACCGGTAACATCAGCCTTTATTACGAGGTCCACGGTGAAGGCGAACCGTTGCTCCTGATCATGGGTTACGGCTCTAATTCGGGCCACTGGTTCGTCATCCTGCCCCACCTGGCCGGGCGCTTCAATGTAATAATCTTCGATAAGCGGGGCACGGGGAGGAGCGACAAGCCGGATATACCATATACGGCTGAGATGCTGACCGGGGACATCATCGGTCTGCTTGACTCCATCGGCGTCGGCGCCGCCAACGTCTTCGGCGTTTCGATGGGTGGCATGATCGCCCAGGAGCTTGCGCTCAGGTATCCGAAACGCGTGAAAAAGCTTATCCTCGGGTGTACCTCCTGCGGCGGGCCCCATTCCGTCAGGTCCAGCTCGGAGGCAACGGCCTTCCTCTTCGACCCGGAGCGGGCTAAGTTATCTGACGAGGAGAGGGCTTACTCGACCGTGCCGTGGCTGTGGAACGAGGATTTTATCGATAAGCACCCGGAGGCCGTTAAGCGCTACGTAAAGGTCACGACGCAATACCCCACGCCGGTCCACGGCTACATGAGCCAGGCGAATTTCCTCCTGACTCACGATACATATGACCGTCTGCCGCAGATCAAGGCGCCCACACTGGTTATCACCGGTGCGCGGGACCGCCTGATAGATCCCGAGAACTCCAGGATACTGGCTTCCAGGATCCCCGGCGCGGAACTGGTCATACTGGAAAAGGCCGGTCACGGCTTTGTCTCGGACACGGCGGAGGAGAGCAGCGATAAGATCATCCAGTTCCTCGAGCGGTAGCTCTCCCGTCATAAACCTGTCATTGCGAGCTTCAGCGAAGCAATCTGCAGGGGCGTACCTTCAGGTGCGCCCGTTAAGAAAGGTTGTCATTGCGAGCTTCAGCGAAGCAATCTCACGGTCTGGCAAGGCGTAGGGGCGGACCTTCAGGTCCGCCCGTTAAGAAAGGTTGTCATTGCGAGCGCAGCGAAGCAATCCCACGGTCTGGCAAGACGAAACCGCCTACCGCCCGTGCCCCTTCCTCTGCAGCAACACCTCGATAAACGCGTCGGCCCTCGCCTCGAACTGCGCCATCGAGAAATTGGCGGGGTCCATGTGGTCGGCTTCGATCACCACCGAGGGCACACCAAGTTCCTCCTGCAGCGCCCGTTTGATATCCATCTGGCCCAGCGTGATTGGCATGCATGACTTATTGGAGTGCAGAATCACGCCATCGATGTGGTAGTCGCGGCAGGCCTTGAGCACCATCTCCTTCCTTCTCTGCATCGAGACGCAGGACACCATAGGGTACGACTGTAGCGATTTCATGGCCAACGCCTCCAGGGGATTGGACGTATCCAGCCGTATGGACCAGGCCGCCGAGTACGTCTCGGCCACCACCACACCACCGTACTTCTCGAAGTAGTTGAAAAGTCCCAGGTTGTACCACAGGGGTATGTTGTCCCAGAACAGCCGTACCTTCTCCTCGGCGATTATCCCGGTCTTGTTCTCCGCACGCTGTTTCACCTCGTCCCTGACCCTGGTCAGGTAATCGACGGCGAGCTGGGTGCCCTGCCTGGTCACCATAACGAACATCAGTCCGACCTCGGCTGCCGAGATCGGCGTGGGTATGCAGCGCCGGTATGACGTAATCTCGTCCCACAGGGCGCAGGACTGGTCGGACAGGCGGACGACCTCCGCCAACCGGTCGTAGTCCATCTTTTTGCCGGTCACCTCGGTCAGGAAGGCGATGATGCGATGTATCTCGCTGAGGGCGTAATCGATGTGGTAGCGCTGGATATTCTCAATGGGGACCTGGGGCAGGTCGGCCTTGAACACTTTAGCATTGGGAAAGCGTTTAGCGATGTACTGGAAATTCTTCATGGCCGGCACGCAGCCTGCGCCCGGTATAAATATCATGTCGGGTTCCGGCAGCCCGCCCAGCGGCACGCCTTCCTCACCCATCATGCCGTTGATATAGCCCACGCAGTTGCGCAGGTATCCGCACAGGTCCGGGGAAAACCCCATAGACTCGGCTGTCATATAGTTTTTATGTATCAGCCCGAAGGCGGCACATACGGGGGACCAGTTCTCGGGGAAAACCGGCTGCAGGTCCATGGCGTAGAAAATCTCAATCAGCCCGTTCATGGGCGGCATCCAGCCGACAGGCTTGCCGGCCTTCTTGGCTTCGTGTCCCTCAAAGTAGAACTCGGCCACGATCTTCTGCAGTTCTTTAGCGGTTGCCAGTCTCTTGGTCGATTTCCCTGTACTTTCCATCTTATCCACCGATCATCTCGAAGAACGCCCCGAAGCGTGTCTTTAGCTGACCTTCGATGTTGCCGCTCTCATCCATCTCTATCGACAATACCGGTATATCGTTATTTCTTAGCGCCTCGGACAGTGCTGGGTAGTCGGCTAAATGCGGCGTGCAGAATTTCTGGAAGAGGAAGATGACGCCCTTTGCTTCTGATCGATCAACCAATTCCTTTATGCGTGGTACGCGGTCCTCGATGTTCGAGCGGGAAGGACAAGGGAAGCGGTGCATATAGCGGTCGATCAGCCGGTAAATGGGATCAGCGCCCAAACCATCGGCGGGTTCGCAGAAGCGGTAGCCATTGCACAGGTCGTCGGCAACCACCTGTCCGCCGGCAGCCTCCAGCAGGTCGAAGATCCACAACTGCTCCACGATGCTGCCCGATACCAGGACCGGTATACCCCTGGCCGGGGCAGGTTTATTGTTTTCAATAGAGCCAACCAGACCGGTCAGCAGTTTCAGGTACTCCTCCGGCGGCATACAGAAACCTGCCTCCATTATCGTGTAAAAATCGCAGGCCGGCAGCATAAATACGTTTTGCAAACGTAATTCGTGCAGACGTAGCAGCTTTTTTCTGATCTCCGCATAAAGGTCTAGTGATCGCCCCAGCGAAGCGGGATCGATCTTTCCACCCACCGAACCCAGCTTATCGATAAGCTCATTAAGCGTCTGCCTATAAAAAGCCCTGGAGCTTTCACCGGAGTTATAGGGCAGCGGCACGGTATGAAATAAAACTATCCCTGTGTTCTCCTCCCATATATTCATCATGCCGCACGATATATCGCAGGTATAGCCTTGTATAACGCCAGAGAGGTATTTGTACTCGCCGCGCATCGCCCGCTCTAGCGAGGTGCGCATGTAGGGGCATACGAAATTGGGGACCAGTGAGCCCGCTTGTTCAACCGTTGTCATGCCGCCGTAGATCCTAACCGGCAGAAACCCCGCCGCATGAATCAGTTCGATGGGTGTGTAGGTGCAGAACCAGCCGAAGACCTTCTGTTTCTTCGCATGATGTGTGAGCCGCTCAGACCTGTTCCTGACAGCATCCACAAAAGGGCCGAGATCCAAGGGCTTACTGGTCAAATCGATGCTATCCGTCATAGAACTCTCCCTAATTAAAAGTGTACCAAGTAAGCTTCACCACATGCTGCTGGCCAGGCGCGGTCTGTCCTACTACATATTGACATCCAGAATATTACCATACAATTACGGGCAGGGATATAATATTACAGCAGTGGATTTAAATCACTTCCGGCCGAAAACCCTGGAATTCGTAATAGGTGATAGAAGACTTTATATTACGATGTCAGAAAAGACGATATCAATATAGGATTAGCATCCGTCTTCGGCGTCTGGATACTATATGTAGTACATCTCAGTACATATCATGTTAACCCATTTCGCCTCAGCCAGGCTACCGCTATGCTTAGTATGCCACTCAAATTTGTACCTCTCGATGGGAGTGTCCAAGGGAGAGGGGAACCCGTTTAGATGAGGTTGACTTTAGCATATAGCATAATAAAGGCCATTGTCAGATAACACTAAACGAAAAACTATAATGAACAATGCAATTACTGCATGGTGCAAATAATGCTTGACAACTACCTGCTTCAATGGTATTCTACCTCATATGTTAAATGACCGTTTAAATCTGTTCTCAGGTGACGGTGTCTCCGCGGAGATCTCAATGTCTCAATTGCAAAGTCGTATGCGTAAAGTATACGATCATTTATACGCAAATAGCGCAGTGCGTACTCCGAATGGTATAGGCAATGAAGTCGGGAAGGTACTACACGCTGGCATATATATCGAGGAAGTTCTGAATCACCGCCCTGCCTTCCAGCCAAGTCGGGCTGAGCTGGCAGGTTTTGCGCAGAACAATAGGAACACCATTTCCCAGATCGCCTCTCTAATCCGCGAGAGCTTTGATCACATGAATCTTGCCTGGCAATTATTTGAACCCGGTTCGACGATATTATTAAATGATTATGACCTGTGTTTTACATGCGTTCAATTGGGTGGTCTGCTTTTATCAGACAAGAAAGAGGATGTTTTGGGCGAGGCCGTTGAAGTGTTTCGTTCTCAGTGGGTAAAGCGTGTTGGCGGCCAGTTTTTCACCGATCCGTTTGTCACTGCCCTATCAATGGCTTTACTTGAATTTGATCCTCTAAAGGGCGATGATCTGATCGACATTTGCGCTGGCACCGGCGGGTTCTTGTTAGCCGGTCTGAATCATATAAAGCGGATACTAGACAAGGCTACTCCAAATGTTCCCGTAGAGTCGCAGCTCGTTACCCTCGCTCGTTCTTCTCTGGCAGGCCAGGAAATTGATCCTGAAGTGTGCGATGCTGCCAATTCTACACTGAGAGCTAGATTAGGCCCAAGCGGGAATTCTCTTGTTGTTATAGGCGATTCTTTGAGGGAGGAGAGTTTCACCGGCAAGTCCCACTTGAGGTTGGGTCATCATATTTGTGCGGCATCTAATCCTCCATTCGGAACTAAAATTACAGTCAAAGACCCCGATATACTAAATCAATATGAGCTAGCCAAAGTAGGCGGCTCACGAAATCATAATCAGTTGTCGCCTCAACCGCCGGACATTCTTTTTCTTGAGCGCAACTTACAGATGCTTAAGCCCGAGCAGGGCCGGTTAGCAATAGTGTTGCCTTATCAACTGCTGTCCGGCCCCAAGGCGCTTTTTGTTCGTCACTGGCTGCTCAGACACGCGCGTATTAGGGCCGTTATTGATCTCCCTCCTGAGACTTTCCAGCCATATACTGGAACCAAAACCGCACTTCTTGTAATCGAACGGTTCAAGAAACCGATTATCGATCTAAAAAGCGTAGTTGATTATAGCATCTTCATGTCGATACCCCGCTGGATCGGACATGACCGTCGTGGAAATCCTGTATATAAGCGTTCGCTTGAAGGAAAGGTAACAGACAGTCTGCTGTCTGACTTTGACGAAGTCGAACGCGCCTTTGATCTGCATCGCCTTGGCAAGCACCCTCAAAAGGCACATGCCGCAAGTTTCATAGCTAAATTTAGTTCGATTGCGCAGGATCCTCTGCTCCGTATAAATGCGTTATTTCATAAACCACCTATCGAAGCCAGCAAAGAATGGTGCCCAAGAAATCGTGTCTCTGGCTGGACCAGTTATAGATTGAGTGATTTGGTCAAGGACATATTCTATCCTGGCCGCTTTAAGCGTAACTACGTCGAGTATTTTCCTGGTGCGGTTCCTTTCTTGGGTGGCTCCAATGTTACAGAGTTCATCGCGCGTACCGACAAATGGTTGCGTCCAGATAACCCGCATCTCAATGCGCTTCGTATCTACGCCGGATGGATACTTGTCACCCGCAGTGGGACGACCGGAATTGTTGCAATGGTGCCACGTGCATGGGACGGATTCGCTATGTCAGAGCATGTTATAAGGATAATCCCAGATTATACGAAAATATCGCCCGCCTATCTTTTAGCATTCCTACGTAGCAAATACGGCCAAGAGCAATTGGCGCGGGGTGTTTTTGGTTCAGTTATTGATGAGATAACGCCGGAGTTTCTCGGTGATATCGAAGTTCATTTTCCAACTTCGCGTGATCTCGTGAACAAGATCATTGAACTTGTTGATAGGAGCGAGGAAGCCAAGCAAATTGGAATTGAGAACCACGCCGAAGCGGTTGAGCGCATGAATGCAATACTTTCCGATTAGCTTCTTCGTCGCCTATGTCTCTCAACGATTTGCTCAAGAAGTGCTAATAGTTCATCAAGGGTCATATTGCCCTGCAATTGATTGCTCCTCGGTAGCATGAGGAATGCGTTAGCAGGTTCGTGTCTTCCTCCCCTATCCAACGGAATTAGATGCCCCGACTGGATCGTGCGTGCGTCTCTAACCACCTCGTTTATGTATATAGGTATCAACTGTATTGGGTCTTCATATCTGCCCGGCGTCACCTCATGTTCGATTAACCACGAGAACGACTTTTTCAACTCTTCGTCGGGCAATTCTGGAGCTCCGGCCATCGAAAGGGCTTGCAAATAGTATTTTACTTCCACAAGCGTCGCTGTAACTTCGTTCGCATAGAATTTATGATCCTCCGCCATTAACCACCTACTAATACGGTTGCCATCCGCTCCATCTTGTGGCCTTCCAGGCACTCGACTGGAGGTTGGTCTCCAAGGAGCAGAACGTCTCCCCGCATCACGAAATTTAGTTGTCACTCGAAGTATTTGCCGGGAATCATGACCCGCTCCCAGCATAACATCTCGAAATAAAGTAGAAATGAGTTTGATAAGCCGCCGTACTTCGGGTTCACTTATGTCGCTTCCCCTCGCAGCTATTTCTTTTATTCTAAGTATTAGAGTTTGTATATCCATACACGGCATCAAATATGATCATATCTTATATGTCTTTTGCACCTTCGGCAATTTTACACGGTGCGATATCGTGATGCAAGCGAAATCCCGTCTTCTCAGCTTTACTGTCACTCCTTCTCTATCTGTAGCCAGTTTTATGATTGTGCTGGCTAAATACACAGGGATGGCCAAAATCATGGCGATTCTAGCAAGAGATAAAAACGAGTCAGATCACGAGCACGGATTGATTCTCGCCTATCACATCTTGCGTAAATGCAACATAGTGACCTTGCTTAGAAACGGTTACTCGGCTTATGATTAGCATATGGCAGAGGTACAAGCTCGAGTTTTTATCAGCTGCGGTCAAAAGAAGGATAGCGTGGAGGTTGAGCTGGCAACAGCAATAGCCAAAGTTCTTGAGGATATGCACTTCGAGCCATATGTGGCATCCCAAGAGCACACCTTGAGCGGACTTAAGGAGAATATATTCTCGCAACTGAGTACGTCAGAGTATTTTCTGTTTATCGATTTTGCGAGAGAACAGCTATGCAATGGCCCAGAAAATCGCGGTTCCTTGTATAGTCACCAAGAGTTGGCCGTTGCCTCTTACCTGGGCCTAGAAGTTATTGCATTTCAACAGCGTGGTGTCAAGCCCCTTGATGGTATGATAGGTGCTATGCAATTAAATCCCATTATATTTGATGACCCTGAAAAACTCCCAGAACTGGTATTCGAACAGGTTAAAAAGGCTGATTGGCATGCCGATTGGAAAAATGCCTTAGAAATCACTAGGACAGTACGAGAGTTTCAGGATGCTAACATTATAGGTGCACCAAGCCCTCTCGTAGCTCGATTCTTTCATCTTAAAGTTAAAAACCTTAATATCAGGAACATAGCTCTTAATTGTACTGCTTACCTAGAATCAATGAGGAAATTGCCAGAAAATATATCGGATCCCCCCAGAACTACTGAGTTAAAATGGGCTGGCTATACACAGCCCACCGTGGCGATAATGCCACGATCGCACCGCGACTTAGATGCATTTTATGTTTTGCACAATGCACCAAACATTTTACGCTTTAGCTGCTTTAGTGATTCATCCTACTATATGATGCCTATACTAGGTCATGGCAGATACCAGTTAGATTATGTGGTTATTAGTCAGAATTTCCCGCCCGCGCGGATTACTGTCGAAGTCAATATTGGCAATTCCATTGATGATATGTCACTTTTGCAAGTATGACTATAGTGATTAAGTGCAATTAATGCATGATTCAAATAATACTTGATAACTTCTTGCTCAATGACGTACGCCAGCATAGTAAGCCTTGGTTTCCAAGACCGATGTCTGTATTGACGATCAAATATACTGACGTTCGGTTCACGCTAACAATATCTCGCGTCAAATAAATCTGCAACATACAAAAGCCTCCCGTCCAGCAGAGCCTATGTTTATTTTACAATGTCATCACTAATAGTTTTATAGTACTACTGCGCTACACCTCCAGTTATACACCCTATCATGTCACTATCCCCACCAAATGATATAGCCTTGCTGACAGAATCTTCATAATCGCTTGATTCCAGGAAGGGATCGCCTGCGGTATGGTGCCCTGACAAGTTGGATCAAATCTATAATGGGAATGTATTTCAGCCAGCGTAGCGCTGAGATACCAATTGTAGGTAGTTTCGATGTAATGTTTTATTTCCTTTTTACCGTCACCCATCATCGCAAGAAAGATGGCCGCTGCTTCCGCCTGGGCGCCTTTGATTCGCTCCGGGTATGAGTTGTTGATTATCCGTTAACCTTATATCCTATATGTATGGAGAGCAAAACCGAAACTGCGGTCTTCGGCGGTGGCTGTTTCTGGTGCACCGAGGCTGTGTTCGCTGAGCTCAAGGGAGTAATCAGGGTTACACCCGGTTACACGGGCGGACGGACCGATAATCCCACTTATCAGCAGGTTTGCGGCGGCCACACCGGGCACGTAGAGGTGGCCAGAATTGAATATGACCCCGGACTGATCAGCTACACCGACTTGCTGGAGATCTTCTTTTATACCCACGACCCGACCACATCAAACCGCCAGGGCAACGACGTCGGTGAACAATACCACTCAACAATCTTTTACACGGACGACACACAAAAGGAACTGTCCCAGAAGTTCATCGATAAATTGAATGCCGGCAAGGAGTTCAATGCCCCGATTGTCACCACGCTTCGGCCCTTGGGCCAGTTTTATGAGGCTGAGGACTACCACCAGGAATACTTCCGCAAGAACGCCGGGCATGTGTACTGCCGGCTGGTCGTCGCGCCTAAGCTGGCTAAACTCAGGGCGAAGTTTAAGAACACCGTTAAGTGAGCCCTGTAGTGGTGTTTCGTGTTTTGATCACAGCAGATTGCCGCGGCCTTTAGGCCTCGCAATGACGGGAGTGATTAAGGATACAGCAGATTGCCGCGGCCTTTAGGCCTCGCAATGACGGGAGTGATTAAGGATACAGCAGATTGCCGCGTCGCCTACGGCTCCTCGCAATGACGAAGGGAAAAACGGTCGCAATGATGAGAAAAAAACGATCGCAATGACGGGGTTTTCAGTTTTTAGCGGCGTCCTTTTCCAGCTGTTCCAGTATTAACTCGACCGCCATGCCCGCGACTTCCCCGGCCAGCGATGAACACCGTTCAATTACACCGGCCTTGACCGCGGCCTCCAGGTCGGCGGCATCAATCAGGTTGAAAAAGCGCCCGTAGAACTTGACCTGCAGGTCATGGCAGCAGCACGTTCCATATTCGCTCATGAACCTGTTCTCCAGCTCACGGCAAAGCAGGAGGGCCTTCATCATCTTGCCGCGGCGGTGGAACTCTTCCTTCTTTCGCCCGAAAAGATAACTGATGGCCATGACCGCGCCCGACAGCGACCCGCAGTGGCCGTCACCGGTTAACCCGATGCCGTCGGCAAAGCCCGTGGCAGCGCGTAAGACCACGTCGTTTTCCATACCCAGAGTCTCCGTGACGGCGGCGAATACGCTCTGCGCGCAGTTGCCGTTCTCCGTCTCGTACTTCTTCGCCAGCGCAAATGCCCTGTCCTTGATCTCCTGCCTCGATTTCTCCATCTCAATAAAACTCCTTCACTAAGCATCCGGCCGGCATAAGGCAGAGCACTTCCGCCGGGGTAAATGCCGGGCACAGCGATATTATATCCCTACTCGCCATCCCGCAGCACCTTGCCATACCACCTGCCTAATACTATACTTTGTACAGTAGTTCGCTTCAGGCAGGTGAGGAATAATGATTGAAAAAGTGCACACCCATATAATCGCGGAACTCGAGCAGAACACCAAGACGGACATCATATTCATCCTCGCTTCCATCCTGCTAAACCTGATTACCCTGGCCATCAACACGGGAGTCGCTTCCAATTCCGACAAGAGCGGGCCGCAGTGGGTCATATTCTTCACCTTTATCGTGCTGGTGATCGTGGTCAACCTGGTGGCAGAGATAGGTATCATCAAGGGCAAGCAGAACAGGCAGAAGCTGATAGACGGCCTGCTCAAGATGTACAAAGACCAGGGCGTGGACGGCTACTACGACCCTTCATTGCTCGGTAATTACAACATGCGCTACAACCTTTTCATGCTGGTGGTACTGGTCACCGGCGTGATCGCCATCGTCGTTCCCGTGGTGCTGCTTAAATAGGCATATCAACGCAGCAGGCCGCTAACGTTGCTCATGAAAAATATCGAGACTATTTCAGCTGCGGAATGCGCCTGCATCCGGGGTATACTCTTCGATATAGACGATACCTTCACGCACGAGGGCAGTATGCTGCCGCAGGCTTTCCAGGCGCTGTGGGACCTGCATGACGCAGGCCTGATCACGGTCCCCCTCACAGGCCGCCCGGCCGGGTGGTGCGACCACTTCGCTCGCATGTGGCCCGTGGACGGCATCGTGGGCGAGAATGGCGCCTTCTACTACTATTACGACCGCGAGGCGGGCAAACTGCGCCAGCGCTACATATTCACCCCCGAACAAATAGCCGACAGACGCGCCGAGCTGGCGGCTATTAAGGACGAGGTGCTGCGCAGGGTGCCGGCCGCCGGCGTGGCTTCCGACCAGCCCTTCAGGCTGTTCGACCTGGCCATCGACTTCCGCGAGGATGTCAAGCCGCTCGGCGAGTCCGAGATCGACGAGATCTGCCGCGTCTTCGCGGAGCACGGCGCCACGTATAAAATAAGCTCGATACACGTCAACGGCTGGTTCGGCGACTATAACAAGCTGTCCACGGCTAAACTGTTCCTGCATGAACGGTACTCCCTGCAATGGGAGGACGCGGCTAGCACTATGCTCTTCGCCGGGGACTCCCCCAACGACGAGCCGATGTTCGAGGCGCTCGATTTGACCGTGGGAGTGGCCAACGTCAAAAATTTCAGCCATAAGATGAAACACCTGCCGAAATATGTCACGAATAAAAACGGCGGGCACGGCTTCGCCGAGATGGCCCGCATCGTACTTGATAAAAGAAATCAGGCTTAAGGAGCGTACACGTGAGCACTAAACCCGTTGTATCGATAGTCAAAGGAAAGTTCCCCCCTGACAGGCAGGAGATAGATAAAATGGTGCGCAAGGCCATAGACCTGGCAGGCGGACTGCAGGGCAAGATCAAAAAAGGCAGCCACGTCGTGCTCAAGCCCAACCTGTTCGCACCCTATCCGCCGCCTATCTCGGTGGACCGCCGCGTCATCTCCAGCATGGTCAGGCTGGCGCGCGAGGCCGGGGCCAAACGCGTCACCGTGATCGAGGGCGTAAGCGTGGGCACGATGATGAAACGGGTCAGGCCGTCGGCCACGCCCTGCGGCATGAACCGGGGTTTTAAAACGGCCGAGATCATGCGCATACTGGGGATCAAACGCGAGGTGGAAGAGGCTGGCGGCGAGGTCATCGGCGTCGAGGACGCCGAAAAGGTCGAGGTCGATATCAAGGGCGGCATAGCGCTGCACCACGTCAACTACCCCAAAGTGTTGTTGGATGCCGACTGCTTCATCAATATACCTGCTATGAAGACACACACCATGACCATGGTGACGCTGTCCATCAAGAACCTGCAGGGAGTGCTGGACGAACGCGGCAGGTACTACTCCCACCGCGACGACATGCACCAGCACATGGTGGATATCAGCAAGATACGCAAGCCGGACCTGGTGCTGCTGGACGGTCTGCTGGGCATGGAGGGCATGGGCGCAGGCGAGGGCGGCACTCCCGTTGAGATGGGCGTGATCATGGCCAGCTACGACACCGTGGCCATCGACTCCATAGCCTCCATGTGCATGGGAATCGATAACCCGCTGGTGGTCAGCACCACCAGACTGGCTGCCCACGACGGCCTGGGCACCGCCAACCCCTTCCTGATCGAAGTTGCCGGTGAAAGCGTAGCCTCGGTCAAGAAGAAGTTCCAGCTGCCCGTCACCTATACCATGCCGATCGATAGCATAGTGACGGGCATGTATCCCAACATCGACATCTATATCGGGGGCGCCTGCTCCACCTGCTGGCTGATGGCGGCCCTGGCCGAGGGCCTGCTGGCCAAGGTCCCGCAGCGCGTATCGCTGATCGTGGGAGTTGACCCCAAGATACCGCCGAAGCTGAGGACCGACATGGCGCACACATTTTTCCTGGGCGAATGCGCTCTGGCCACGGGCGGCGACCTGCTGGAGCTGCGCAACGCCATGCAGCTCGCAGGCCTGGACCGCTTCCTGGGCGGATGCCCGCCCTACGAACAGAGCCTGGTCAAGCTGGAGGACATCCTGATCGAAATGGGATACCTCAACCCGCAGGACCTGGTGGACAAGGCCAACAAGCACAGGGAGGAGTTCTTCCATTATTATCATAAATACGACCCGACCTGGGAACCGGAAATTGTATGATTTTAGGAATCGGCGGGCGCACCTGAAGGTACGCCCCTACAGATAAACGTTGTAGGGGCGGGTTTTTAAACCCGCCCGAATGCGGGAAAACATGGTTTTGCGGGCGCACCTGAAGGTACGCCCCTACAGATAAACGTTGTAGGGGCGGGTTTTTAAACCCGCCCGCTGTGACGAATATAGATTAAAGGAGGGTGACATGGCTGAGAAAAAATATGTGATCGCGATCGACTCGGGCACGCAGAGCGTGCGGGCTGTGATCTTCGACAAGCAGGGCAACCAGATTGCCATCGAGCAGGCCGAGCACGAGCCCTATTTTTCGCTGCAGCCGGGCTGGGCCGAGCAAAACTCGCAGGACTACTGGACCAAACTGTGCTTCTGCACCAAAGGCGTTATGGCCAAAGCTAAAATCCCCGCGGACGAGATCACGGGATTGGGCATCACAACCCAGCGGTCGGCCTCCTTCCCCGTGGACCGCGAGGGCAACCCGCTGCGCCCGGCCATCATCTGGCTGGACCAGCGCGTCACAGAGAACGCCCCGCCCATCAGCGCCAAGGCGCGCATGATTTTCGGCGCCATGGGGCTGGGGGACGCCATGGAAAAGGCACACCGCGAGTCCAAGTTCCTCTGGATACAGGAACACGAGCCTGAGATATATAAAAACACCTACAAGTTCCTGCAGATCTCCGGCTGGCTGGTCAAGAAGATCACAGGTGAATTCAAGGACTCCCTGGGCATGATGGTAGGCGCCTGGCCCATGGACTACAAGGCGCTGAAATGGCACGCGCTGGACCTGGCCTACGAGACACTGGCCGTCAAGCGCGAGCACTGCGTGGACCTCTTCCCGCCCGATACCGTGCTGGGTCATGTAACGAAGCAAGCCGCTGAAGAGACGGGCCTGCCCGAGGGGCTGCCCGTGGTGGTGGGAGCGGGCGACAAGCAGTCCGAGCTGTTGGGCGCGGGCGCCATTGACCCGGCCATCGGTGTGATCAGCTACGGCACCGCCACCTGCATGGAGGTGATCAGCTACAAGTATGTCTCTGAGAAGCATATGAAGTTCTACACCTGGCCCTCGGCACTGCCCAACGCCTGGGACCTGGAGATGTTCATCTTCCGCGGTTTCTGGATGGTGACCTGGTTCAAGGAGGAGTTCGGGCACCGTGAGGCGCTGGAGGCTGCGAAACGCGGCGTGGCGCCGGAGGTGGTGCTGGACGAGGTCATCAGCAAGATACCGCCCGGCTCGCTGGGCCTGATGCTCCAGCCCTACTGGACGCCCATGATCTACGATAAGTACGCCAAGGGCTCCATCATAGGCTTCGGCGAGGTGCACACCCGGGCGCACCTCTACCGCGCCATTCTGGAGGGAATAGGCTACGAGCTGAAGCGCATGTATGATGAAACGCGCAAAAAGACGGGCATCCCCGTCAAGGAGATACGCGTAGGCGGCGGAGGTTCCAAGAGCGACGTGGCGGTGCAGATAGCCGCCGACCTGTTCAACCTGCCGGTCTCGCGCATGGCTACGTCGGAGATATGCGCGCTGGGCGCAGCCATCGACGCCGCCGTGGGCACGGGCATGTTCGGCTCGTTTAAAGAGGCGGTGGACTCGATGGTGAAGAAGGGCAAGACCTTCCATCCGGACCCGGCCAGCCACCACGTATACCAGCGGCTTTATAAAGAGGTATACCTCAAGACCTATAAATCGCTGGAGCCCCAGTATCGCAAGATAGCCCAGATCACCGGCTACCCGGTCATCCACAAGTCGGCTAAGTAGCCCGGTCGGCGGCCTTGATCATCTCGGCCAGCTTGCGGCTGCCCTCGTAAAGCGTTCGCTTGCAGGTTGCGAAATCGACGTGGTACAGACCGAACCTGGCCTCGAAGCCGTGGGCCCACTCGAAGTTGTCCATCAGGGTCCAGTATAAATAGCCTTTGACGTTCATGCCGTCGGCGATGGCCTTGTTGATCACCAGCAGGTGGTCCTCGATATACTTCGCCCTCCTGGTATCCGCGGCGTCGGCGATGCCGTTCTCCGTAATGTAGATGGGCTTGGAAGTATAGGAGGTGATCAGCTTCAGCGAACGGTACATGCCCTCCGGGTAAATGGCCCAGCCCATATCGGTCAGCTTCTCAGGCGGCGCCTTGGTGGTCTCGAGGAACTGCTCCTTGCCGAAGGGCTTGAAGACGCGGTAGTGGTTGGTGTAGTAATTAAGCCCGATGAAATCGAAGGCGTCCTTCTGCCCGCCCCTGTATTTCTCGTTGACCACGCCGGGCAGGGAGAAATCGAAGGTCCCCTTAACCAGGTACTCGAAGTGCGCATTGTTCATGTTGTTGTTGAGCATGCGCGCGATCAATATGTCCAGCAGGTTCCACTGACTCGGCGGATCGAACAGAGCCACGTGCACCACCAGGCCTACATGGGCATCCGCCCTGATCTTTTTAATGGCGTTGTAGGCCTGCGTGTGCGCCAGCAGCATGTTGCGGTAAACCCTGGCCGCCTGTTTGGCATCCGTGCGGGCCGGCGGGAACTCGGCGCTGAAATAGCTCAGGACGGCGTAGATGGCAGGTTCGTTGATGGTGCACCATATCCTGACCTTCGGCCCCAGCTTGCGGACCACGCGCTCCACGAACCGGGTGAAGATGTCGGGGGAATCGTCCTGCAGAAAGGCGCCCTTGTCCTCGAACCAGATGGGATTTGTGAAGTGGTGCAGCGTGATCATGGGCTCGATGCCGTTGGCCAGCATCTCATCCACTTCCTTCTCATAGTGGTCTAAAGCCGACTCATCGAACTCCCCCTGTTTGGGCTCGATCTTGCTCCACTCCACGGAGAAGCGGTAGGCGTTGAACGAGAGGGCCTTCATAAGCTGCACGTCTTCTTTGTAGCGGTTCCAAGCGTCGCAGCACACCCCGGCCTTTTGGCCGTTGAGGATGCGGGGCTTGCCCTGCTCGTTCACGGCGGACTCGAACTGATACCAGTTGTTGTTGGTGCAGTTCCCCTCTATCTGGTGGGAGGCCGTTGCGCTGCCCCACAGGAAGCCCTTGCCGAAACGCAGAGGTGCCTGCTTCAGCTTATAGAAATCGAACTTCAGGTTGAGCCCGCGGTCCCTCAGGCTGAGTACCAACACGATATAAATGACGACCAGCGCTGCAACGACAATTGCTGCAACCAACAATCCGCTCATAATTTGCTCCTTACTTCAGAAATTCGATGCCGGAACGCCAGCCATGATAGGGTTTAAGCAGGCCACTGTCAAGATGTCCTGACGGGCATTGACAACCATGAATATCTTATATAGTATGGTCACAATTATTCCCGCCGCCTCCAGGCGGCTCAGCACATGCGCTGTACAGGCAGTCGAATAAGAGGCAGGTAGGCTCCATTATGGATAAGGTAAAGATCGGTTTCGTGCCCTCGCACCGTGAACCTTTCGACGATGTTTGGGCGGTGCAGATGCGCAAAAGGTGCCTCAGCTCACTGGGCCATATCAAAGGTCTTGAAGTCGTCGTGCCCGATGCGAAGCTGATCCCGGGCGGGCTGGTGCGCGATGACAGCGACGCCGACAAGACTATTAAACTTTTCCGTGACGAGAAGATAGACGGCCTCCTCATAGGCACCATGACCTTCGGCGACGAGGTGTCGGCCCTGGCCGTGGCGTCGGCCTTCCGCAACATCCCCATACTGCTGTTCGGCACAAAGGAGGGGGATTTTACCTCCGACGGCGGACGCAGGTCGGACTCGTTCTGCGG
>CAYTIC010000001.1:180728-189247 GCA_964437795.1 uncultured Dehalococcoidales bacterium
ATCAACCGCGAGATGAAAAAAGAGGTCGACCTGTCGGCCCTGGGGACGGAAAAGGCCGGGACCATCGCAGGCCTGCAGTACGCGCTGAAACAATTCGCCGCCGAAAGAGGGCTCTCCGCCCTGGCCGTCCAGTGCTGGACCGCCATCCAGCAGGCCTACGGGGTGTCCGTCTGCTATGCGCTGGGCCGCGTAACCGACAGCGGCCTCATGACCGCCTGCGAGGTGGACGTCTACGGCGCATTAACCATGCTTATCCAGAACCTGGCCACGCTCAAGACGGTACCGCCTCATTTCATAGACTGGACCATCAGGCACCAGACAAAAAAGAATGTATTTCTCTCCTGGCACTGCGGCAACGCGCCGGTATCGCTGGCCTGCCGGCCGCAGGGGATCTCCATCCACTCGCACAGCATATTGAGCAAGCAACTGGGAAAGCAGCGCGCAGTGGGGACCGCCGAATTTCAGCTCAAGCCGGGGGTCGTGACGCTGTGCCGCCTGGCCGAATACGACGGCGAATTCAAGATGCTGGTGACCAAAGGCGAGATCGTGGAATCGCCGCAGCGCCTGAGGGGATCATGGAGCTGGGTGAAGGTGCCCGACCTGGACGGGCTCTACCGCACCCTCGTCGAGGAGGGGTTCACCCATCACGCCAGCCAGGTCCACGGCGATTACACCGTGCCGATCCAGGACGCCTGCGAGCTGATGGGAATTGATGTCGTCAACGTTTGATAAAGATATACCCGGCCTCTGCCACAGGTATTTGCCGGAGATAAAAGCTGTAATAAAATAAGGGGTTGATAATGGAAGAAAAGAAACTGCCACTGAGTACCAAGCTCGGCTACGGATGCTGCGATTTTGGCGGCAACCTGTTTTTCACGGCCACGGCCTTCGTGCTGATGAATTTCCTGACCGATACAGTGGGGCTGGCCGCAGCGCTGGCCGGCATCGCCCTCATGGTCGGGCGCATCTGGGATGCCTTCTACGACCCGGTTATCGGCTTCATCTCCGACAGGACTAAAAATAAAATGGGCCGGCGCCGGCCCTACATGCTGGGAGGCGCAATCCCTCTGTTTATCGCCGTGGTCCTGATGTTTACCAACCCGGCTCTGATCGCCGGCGCAGGCGTCAGCCAGGCCACGCTATTCATCTACGCCCTGGTGGTCTACATCATCCTGTGCACGGCTTACTCGACGGTGAATATACCCTACTCGTCACTGGGACCTGAGTTGACCGCCGACTATCATGAGAGGACCTCGCTCAACGGCTACCGCTTCGGGTTTGCAGCAGTCGGCACACTGCTTGGAGCAGGATTGGCCCTACCGATCGTGGCTATGGCCCCCGATAAAAGCCTGGGCTTCGTGCTGATGGGACTCATCTTCGGCGGCGTGATGATGATTTCCGCCCTGGTCACGGTCTTTACAGTCAAGGAACCGGTCAAGGTCCAGCCGGCCCAAACCCTGGGCTTCATCGATACCTACAAAGCGGTGTTCAAGAATAAACCCTACGTGCTGATCCTGGCGACCTACATCGTCCACATACTGGCCATCACCGTGGCCAGCGCCATCGTGATCTATTACTTCAAGTACATACTGGGAGACGAGGGCGCCACCACCTTTGCCATGCTCATCCTGATCGCCACCGGCATGATCTTCATACCTGTCAGCGTGGCCATGAGCAAGAAGGTGGGCAAGAAGAAGGTCTACGGTTTGGGCTTCGTAATAATGGCCATCATGCTGATGATCATCTTCATCTTCGGCCAGACGATGGGCGTGACCTTCACCCTGGTCTGTATGTTCTTCGCCGGCACGGGCTTCGGTCTCCTCTACGCCATGCCATATGCCATCGTGGCCGACGCCATCGAGTACGACTACCTGAACACCGGCGAGCGACGCGAGGGCGCCTTCTTCGGCATTTGGACCTGGGGGCTGAAGATCGGCCAGGCGCTGGCCATCTTCCTGATGGGCGTAACGCTGGAGGGGATGGGCTACGTGCCCAACGTCATGCCGCAGAGCGCCAGCTCTCAGCTGGCCATCAGCCTCTTCCTGGGCCCGATATCGGCGGGACTCTTCCTGCTGGCCGCCGTGTTCCTGTATTTCTACCCCATCACCGAGGCTAAATACAAGGAGATACAGAAAGCGATCGCCGAGATGGAGGCCAAGAAGGGCATAGTCAAGCCAGCTTGAAATCCAGGACCTCGGGGAACCTCTGCCTGATGTCCAGCATGGCGCCCAGTGTGAGCACCACGGTCCAGGCTACGCAGGTATGGAACCTGCCTTTGGCGCCCAGTATCCTGTGCTTGTAGTCCCAGTTGGTATGATTAATCTGCTCGGGCTGCCAGCCGAGGAAGTCGCTGCTTTTTCCCAGCAGGTCTTTCTCGCTTGAGATAAGCTGGCTGCAGGCGCCGATCATGGCGAGGGCGCATTTCTTCCAGCGGTCCTCGCCGGAGGCCTTCCACAGCCTGAGGAAGTCGAAGGCAATAGAGAAGCCGTAGAAATCCAGGTGGTGATGTGCCACCGAGACCGAAGTCATGCCCTGCGTTTTGAAATCCCTCCTGCCCAGCGGGCTGCGCGGATCGAAGGCGATGTTGTAGGTGTACATCCAGCTAAGTATGTAGCCGGCGCAGAGCCGGGCGTACTTCAAGTAATATTCGCTGTGCGACCTCTCGTAAAGATCGAGGAAGGCACTGAGCAGGGCCACGCCCGCCTCCTTGTCCACGCAGTCGGCGTCCAGCGTGTCGGCATAAAAAGCCCTTTTATCGACCAGTGAAGCATAGTATTTTCCCGCCTTCTCCAGCGCCCTGTCGATATCGTCCCGCTTGCCCGTTATTTTCTCCAGCTCGACCAGCAGGCTGATTATATAGGCGCCGTTGGTGCCCAGCGTGTTCATGGGCACACCGGAGATGTCCCACCACCGGCCGAAACTGCCTTCCTGCTCACCTTTGAGCTGGTGCTCAAGATAGAAAGCGGCGTTCTTCATCGCCAATTCCAGAAACTGCGGCCTGTCGTGTCCCTCGTCCTTCAACAGCCTGTAGAGCCTAAGGTAATTCACCATGACCTCGCCGTTGCAGCGCGTGTTAGCCCCGAGCTGCAGCTCGGGAGGTGTGCCCACGCCCATGTACCCGCCCCAGCGGCCGTCCTTGAGCGAGTAACAGTCGCGGTGCAGGCAGTTGGGCAACGCTCCCGCCAGGAAAAACCTGCCTATTTTATCGGCGATATCCGTGTACTTTTTATCGCCGGACTCTTTACCTGCACGCGCAAAGATGGTGGCGCCCTCCAACCCCCTAACCAGGAACGAACCGGCGGCGAACTCGTAGAAAGATTGAAAAAGGCCGTTGCCCCGGCCCATCTTGACGGCGGTGATTTTATCTTCGTCGATGAGCAGGTAGCGGAGGTGGTTGAACTTGAGCGCGGCGATCTCAGACCACTCTTTTTCGGTGCGGCCGGTCCCGGATGCCGCAAACTCAGACAGCGCCAGGTCCGACAGGCGCATGAAAATCTCACTTATATGCGTGCATCGGCCGTAGGCGATATAGAAGGTGCGCGAATATTCGAAGGGGACTTCCTTTATTTTGAATAATTCCCCGGTGGCCCTGCTCAATCCGCCGATGACTATGCCCTTTTCCGTATATGTGCAGGGCTCTTCGGTGTACGGGACCCTTATCTCAAATGCGGGCTTTTCATTGCGCAGGTACGTTTTTACACTGGATACCGTGGCATTGTCCCTGGCCGGCTCGGTAAAAACAGCCTGCCAGTCCGAGCCGTCGTAGAGGATGGAGCAGGAGGGCACCGGTATCCGGTCCTCCCTGAACGACCAGCCCGCATCTATGTCGCCGCGGGGGAAACGTCCCGTGCCCATTACGTTTTTATCGTACATGACGGACGGCACCAGCCACCGGTTTAAATGCGCGGGCGGGCAATACCCGAACCCGAGCTGCCAGCTCCCCGGCTTTGTAATCTTCCAGCGCCTGTCAACCTTTATCAATCTTTCGCCGAAGGTGAACCGGTCCGTCAGCTCCGCTCCCTCGAACACGGCCCTGACACCGTCGGGGCCGCTTACGACCTGCTGCGGCTCCAGCCGGTCGTTTCCCCGTCTTATTGAGTAATATAGCTCCCCCAGTACTGTCTCTTTGTCGATCAACCTCACCGTCCTGCCGTTCTGTTTGAGTTCCAGGTCCATCATGTCACTCCTTTATATGTCTGCTACGTCCCGCACTCAGTATTATGTCATTGCGAGCGAAGCGAAGCAATCTTGTGGCCGGAACCACGCCAACACTGGATTGCCGCGTCGCCTGCGGCTCCTCGCAATGACTACGTCCTGACCCCTTTATCTTTTACATATACAAAAGGTATAATCATATCAATATATGAGAATTGAGGATGTGCGCATAAGTCCCGAATCCGCCTGCTACAATCATCCCGACAGGCAGTCCACCAGGGGCTGCTGGCGCTGCCAGCAGCTTATCTGCGACGAATGCAGCGAAACCATCCTGGGGAAGACCTACTGCAAGGCGTGCGCTGAAGAGGTGGAGAAGCTTGCCTCACAGGCGGAAGACCCCAATATCTTCAAACGCGAGATACGCTCCCCGGCGCTGATGATCGCTATTATTATTATCGCCCTGATCATAGCCGGCGTTGAGATATACGTTATGACCCGGTAGCCGACGGGTCGCTCCCGGCGGCCTCGTGAAGAATATCTTGACCTGATATACTATTTGCTCATGGATAACGTACAGGGGCTGAAGCCCTTTTTCGAACCTCAATCGATCGCCATCATCGGCCTTTCCAGGAAAACAGGCCCCGGGACCTACAACGCGCTGGAGAACCTGCACAGCTACGGTTACAGCGGCCGCGTATTCCCGATCAATCCACACGCAACCGAGATCATGGGCGTCAAAGCCTTTGCTTCCATCAACGATGTACCGGACCCGGTCGACCTGGCCGTGATATCCACCCCCCGCGCACGGGTGCCGGAGCACATCAGGGAGTGCGCCGCACGCGGCATCGGGTGCGTGAGCATCCTGACGCAGGGCTTCAACGACGCTGGGGATGAGGAGGGAAACAGGCTGTTGGGCGAGATAAAGGAGATCGCCGCTTCGACCGGATGCAGGGTGCTCGGACCCAACAGCTTCGGCAGCGCCAATTACTTCCACAAATTCTGCTCCGCCTTCGCCAGGATATCCATGCAGGCCAGCCCGGTAGGGTTGGTCACCCAGACGGGAGGCCTATTCGACGGCGTATCGGGGTTCAGGTTCGTGGGCAAGGGAATAGACGTGGGCAATATCTGCAACGTGGACTTCGCCGATTGCCTGGACTACTTCGAGCAAGATCCGCAGGTCAAGGTTATCGCCCTGCACATCGAGGGAATGCCCGATCCCAGGCATTTTATTGATACCGCGAGGCGCGTCTCCCGCTATAAACCCATCATCGCGCTCAAAACCGGCAGGAGCAGGCAGGCCATGAAAGCCGCTCAATCGCACACCGGCTCGCTGGCCGGCAGCAACGAGGTGTGGGAAGCAGCCTTCAGGCAGGCGGGGATAATCAGCGTCTACAGCATGGAGGAGATGATGGACATCACTCGCGCCCTCTACATGCTGCCGCCGGTCACCGATCCCAATATCTGCGTCGCCACTTTCAGCGGCGGCACCGCCATCATGGCGCTGGATGCCATGCAGGGCACCGAGCTTACAACAAGGGAGCCCTCACCAGCCTCCCGTGAGCAGATCGGTAAACTGGCGCCCCCCTGGCTGGGCGTGGGAAATCCGGTGGACTACTGGCCGATGGTAATGGGCTCGGAGTCGGTGCACCGGGCGATCGAGAACATCATGGAGATACTGCTGGCGGACCACACATTCGGCGGCTGGATGTTTATACAGATCGTCCAGAACGCGAGAATGGCAGGATTTACAAGGGAGCTTCTGAAAGGAATGGCCTCCAGGCATCCTGATAAACCGCTGGTATGTGTGTTGACCGGACCTCACGGTTCGGAGTTGTGCAAGGAGCTGCAGGAGGACGGTGTTCTGGCTTTCCCAACGCCCGAGAGGGCGTCACGCGCGCTGGCCTATCTTTACCGGAATTCCCGGCGACTTAAAACCCGTTGATCAGCGGGGTATGCATCGTATAACGATCACATCGCTGAGCATGGGGAATACGCGGGACAGGCCGTCGAGCGAGCGGACGATAAAGCCGGTAAGCCCCGCCGGCAATGCGGCCAGCATATCGCCCCAGCCCGGCGTACAGCTGAGCATGGAAACGCCGGTGACCTTTTCCACTTTCATATAGCGGCCGGCCATCTTCATAAGTGTCGGGTAGTCGAATTTTATCGTGTGGTCGGGCGGCGGCTCCCAGGGCAGCCGCTTGTAGGGGTTCTTGATCCCCAGCAGTTTCCTGCACCCGAATATCATCTTGCCGATCTTGAATCCCAGGCTCTCAAAGTTGGCGATGGCTATGACAGCCCTGCCGCCCGGCCTTATGGCCGCGGCTATCTGTTTGAGGGCCTTGTCCGGATCGGCGAAATGGTCGAGCGCGCCCTTACAGAGTACCTTGTCGATGGAGCCCGGGACCACTGGGATGCTCTCCCCGATACCCTGCAGCACCATGGTATTGGTGCCGTCCAGCTTGAGCGATTCCCGCGCGTGCGACAACATGACGAAAGAGGGCTCGACGCCGATAAGCTCGGCGCCCGATGCCGACATATTGACTATATCGATAGCCCGGCCGCAGCCGATATCCAGTATGCGCTCCCCGGGATGAGGGTCTACCATCTCCACCGTAGCGCTGCTCATACGGCCGAAGAGGAATTCCACATCCGGCCTGAGCTTGTCGGGCAGGACCTCGTTATCGTCCCAGTTGAGATCAACCCTGTTCATCTGCATGCGCACAGAAACACAAAATTCATGGCCGTTAAAGTATATCAGAATAATGTGCAGGCTTGCGTATTAAATGAAAATAGCCCGGCTGCGGCGGCTCAGCGCGGCAGCTTTTCAACAGCCTGCTCCAGGTCGGAGTAGCCGGTCATGGCGGACACGCGGCCGATGAACTCTGCCAGCGAGGCGGACCCGTCCCGCAGCTTTTTCATCTGCCCGTAGACGGGGCTGGCCGAGCCGGGGTCCCGGCCATATATGCCGTGAAAGGCAAAATAGGCCTGGTTCAGCTTCCTGATACGGTAGCCGTTGCTGTTGAAGAACAACCTCCTGCCCTCCATGTATGCTTCAGCTTCGTCAACCTTTGCGGCGGCCAGCAGATCGTCAACATTTTGCCGTGTCAGGCGCATCTCCGCAGCGAAATCAAAGCCGTCATCAGGACTATCCAGCTGTGGTGCGCCCTGTTTGTCAATATAGCGTTGATAGACGGCTGCTCCTACTTCGTCGGAGATAATGCCGGCCAGCGTCTCATTCATGATTATCACCGCGGGGTCCTGGCTGAAGCCCAGCGAATCCAGCAGGTAAAGAAATCCCAGCGGCCTCAGCGCCAGGTACTGGTGCGCCCACTCCTCAACCGTCGCCTCGACGACGGTTTTCAAAGGCAGGGAAGGCGAAACGATGGCGGGATAAGCGGCGCCCAGGCCGCCGATCCTTACCACCAGTGAGGACAGTCCCAGAGAGTTGATTCCGTTCTCGACTTCCTCAACCTGGCTCACGTTCAGGCCCGGCAGTAAAAGGAGCCGATCGAGGTATTGGATATGGTCCCTGGGCGACACTACTAAAAGCAACGGCGGTTCCTCCAGCCTCGGCCTGACAGGGGGGAAGGCCGCAATATTTTGCTGCGCCAGGGCCTGCTCGATGTCCGCGGCCAGCAAGGCTGGCGAGACAGGCAGGCCGGATGCTGAAGAGTCCGGGGGAGAGAAGGTGTTGTGCAGCTCCCAGGTCAGGGTGTTCAAAGCGTAGGGACCGGCGATGCGGCGTATCTCGGCGCCGCTGTCCTGCGTTTTGCCAGGCAGGCATCCGGCGGACAGTATCAGCAACATGAGAAGCGCGTACCCGGAACTCGTGAGCAGAAAACGGCGGCTGGACACCCGGCCTAATCCTTCTTGCCCTGCCCGGCCAGGTAATACTCCATTGCGCACAGCCAGTTGGCGGAACCCCGGGGAAACTCGACCATCTGCCGCCGCATCCGCATCAGCGTTTTTTCGGCCGCGTCTCTATAGGATTTGTCCCCGCCCGCGGCATGCAGTCGCAGCAACGCGTCTACAGCGGCGGAGTTCCCGGACGGGACTGCACCGTCAACCAGGTTGCGCGACCTCATAAAAATGTTTTTGTCACCGCCGGCGGAGTCATAGAGCAGCCCGTCGGATTTATCTGTGAACCGGGAGAGCATGGCGTCGGCCAGTTTCGCCGCGCTTTCCAGGTATCCCGACGAGGGTACCGCCGCGGCGAGGTCCAGCAGTCCCCGTATCAGGCAGGCGTAGTCCTCGAGAAAACCCATGCCGCCGGCCCTGCCGTTTCTATATGTATGATGCAACAGGCCGGAGCTGCACATGCTTGAGGTAATAAATGATGCGCACTTTTCAGCCGCCTGCAGGTA
>CAYTIC010000001.1:189347-205980 GCA_964437795.1 uncultured Dehalococcoidales bacterium
CAGGGCCGAGCAGCTTCTCGATCTCATCTTTTGTCCAGGTATAGTACTTGCCCTCGACGCCCTCGCTGTCAGCGTCCTGTGAAGAGTAGAAGCCGCCCTCAGGCGAGCTCATCTCTGCCATCAGGTAATCCAGCGTCCGGCAGGCTATGCGTTTATATATCGGCTTTGCATCGGCCCGGTAAGCGTGCGTATACAGGCTGCTGAGCTGTGCGTTGTCATACAGCATCTTCTCAAAATGGGGTATGCGCCAGACGTTGTCCGTGGAATAGCGGTGAAACCCTCCGCCCACCTGGTCATATATACCTCCGCGGGCCATTTTATTCAGGGTGAGTTCCAGCATACCCGAAACCGGGGGGTTGCCCGCCTGCATCCTCAACAAAAATTTCAGCGCCATGGGCTCGGGAAACTTGGGGGCTTCCCCGAAGCCGCCGTTAACACGGTCAGACTCTTCCGATAGCCGGCGGCTGGCGCGGTCCAGCAGGCCGGTCACGTCCGGCACACCTTTCCCGTCTGCCGGAGCGGCGGACAGAACGGCCTTCAGTTCATCAGCTTGTTGATTTATGTCAAGCTTGCTCTCTTCATATGCCTTCTTGACCGACCTGATAACGTAGGGAAACCCGGGCATGCCGCGGCTGTTCTGCGGTGGAAAGTAGGTACCCCCGAAAAAAGGCTTGCCCGAAGGGGTGAGAAAAACGCTCAGGGGCCACCCGCCCCGCCCGGTCAATGCCTGGACGGCCTGCATATATACGTGGTCGATATCAGGCCTCTCCTCCCTGTCCACCTTGATGCTGACAAAATTTGCGTTCAGGTATTCCGCCGTGCCGGCGTCCTCAAACGACTCGTGCGCCATTACATGGCACCAGTGGCAGGCGGAGTAACCTATGCTCAGGAATACAGGCTTGTTCTCTTTGACCGCCTTCTCGAAGGCTTCATCACACCACGGGTACCAGTCTACAGGATTGCCCGCATGCTGCAACAGGTAGGGGCTCGACTCCGCAGCCAGGCGGTTGCTTCCAGCTCTGTCATTATCCATAGAAATATTGTAACCCGGTTTTTATTGTGCCTTAAAATCCCTGCCCGTCCAAATCCGGGGCAGGATGCAACTAAGCATTTCTGCCTAATTGTTTTCATTCATATATGCGCTTGTGCGCAAATTTAAATTAAGCGTCACGACGGATGCCCGGTCCCCTTGCGCATGTTAAATTTAAAGCGTAAAGAAAAAGGATACAAAATACCGAAGGAGGTAATGACAATGGCTCAAATGACAGAAAAAGTCCAGACCACCGACACGGCACAAGAGGTTTCGAGGTTCAATTTCTGGGCTGACAAGCAGCCCTGCTGGGAGAAGTGCCATTGTCCCGAGATGATAAAGGCAGAGTGCCCGTCCAACATGTACCAGTTCCTGGCCTGCTGGGAGATCGAAGGCACATACTGCAAGCTGGATGACCGCGGGGCAACCGGCAAAGACACCAGCATCTGCGAGGTCTGCCGCGTGTACAAGAAGTACGGCAACGGCGAACCCATCAGGCTCAAGCTCTTCGGCAAGGGCATGGACACCCAGCTTAAAGCACTGGAAAAAATAGCCCGCTGAACAGTCGTCCCGACCATTAGCCATCACAGGCCGGCCTTCAAGGCCGGCCTTTCCTATTTTCCGCTTCAAGAGTTGTCCAATGTGACTTTTATTACTTTCGCAGATTGAAAAGTTGCTATAATTGGCTGAGTGGCATACGGAGGACGTAAATGAAAGACGGGAAAAAGGTGGTTATTGATGCGCTGAAATACGCGCTGCAGATGGAGTTGGACGGCAGGAAGTTCTACACGCAGACTGCAAAGGAAAGCACCAACAGGGTGGGCAGGGACCTTTATTCATGGCTGGCCGAACAGGAGGGGCTCCACTACAAGCGCTTCGAGGAGATTTATTCGGCCATAACGGCCGATCAGGGCTGGCCGATCTCAAAAGTAAATCCCGCACAACCGGTCAAGCTGGGGACCATCTTTTCCAGGCTGATCAACGAGTCGACGAAACCTGCCGCCGCAGGATCGGCGGAGATCGGTTCGGCCGACACGGCTATTTTACTTGAGATAAAGTCCCGCGATTATTACAGGCAGAGGGCGGGTGAAGCTTCCTCGGACGCAGAAAGAAAGTTTTTCGAGTCAATCTCCGCTGAAGAGCAGGGACACTACCTGGCGCTGATCGATTACAAGGAATACATCGTCGATCCCGTCGACTGGTTCACCCGCACGGAACACCATCTCCTGGACGGAATATAGCAATTAATAGTATGGAGGTGAGCTACACACTATGAATTCCAAGGCTTTGTATTCTCTTACCTACGGCCTTTTCGTCGTGTCTTCCATGAAGGGTGACAGGATCAACGGTCAAATCGCCAATACGATCATACAGGTCTGCTCCGAGCCGCAGGTCATCCAGGCTGTGATCAACCGCAGCAACCTCACGCATGAATACATATCGGCCAGCAAGGTTTTCACGGTGTCCATACTATCAAAAGATACGCCGCTCAGCTTTATCGGCGGTTTCGGCTTCAAGAGCGGCCGCGATGCCGACAAGTTCTCCGGTATAAACTACAAGACCGGCCAAAGCGGCGCCCCCGTAGTGCTGGACAACTCACTGGCATATCTCGAGGCAAAGGTGATAATGCAGACGGATGTTCACACTCACACAATATTTGTGGGCGAGCTTATCGACGCCGACGTCATCAAGGAAGGCGAGCCCATAACCTACGCATATTACCAGCAGGTCAAGCGCGGCACCACGCCCAAGTCGGCGCCCAGCTATATTGCAGATAAAAAGGAGGACAAAGTAGCCATGGACAAATATCAATGCAGCGTTTGCGGGTATATTTATGACCCCGAGAAGGGAGACCCCGACGGCGGCATCAAGCCCGGAACCAAATTCGAAGACATCCCTGACGACTGGACCTGCCCCGTCTGCGGAGCGGAAAAAAGCCAGTTCAAGAAGATGTGAGCGGAGGCAAATATGAAAAGGCCTCAGATTAAGCCCGGCGTCGATGCGGTGGGCGCCGTAGACTGGGACCGCCGCCTGTTCGACGCACTCATCCCGTTGCCGGACGGCACAAGCTATAACGCTTACATCGTGCGCGGCAGCGAAAAAACCGCCCTGGTGGATGCTGTCGATCCCGCCATGGATACGGTCCTTATGGACAACCTTGACGACCTCAAGGTGGAGCAAATCGATTACGTTATCTGCAACCATGCCGAGCAGGACCATGCCGGCAGCATCCCCATCGTCCTGGACCTGTACCCGGAGGCGAAGGTTGTCTGCACCCCTAAATGCAAGGGCATGCTGATCGACCTTTTGCACCTCGATGAGGGCATATTTATGACCGTCAACGACGGCGATACGCTTTCCCTGGGGGACAAGACCCTGGAGTTTATACATGCCCCCTGGGTGCACTGGCCCGAGACCATGGTCTCCTACCTGCGCGAGGACAAGGTCCTCTTCTCATGTGATTTCTTCGGCTCCCACCTGGCTCAGTCGTCCCTGTACGTACAGGACGAGGACCGGGTATATGAGTCGGCCAAGAGGTATTTCGGCGAGATCATGATGCCCTTCAGGACCAATATCAAGAAGAACATGGAGCGGCTCAAGGCCTACCCCATCGATATCATAGCTCCCAGCCACGGGCCGGTCTACGACAGGCCGGAATTCATATTAGATGCCTACAGGAGCTGGGTTTACGACGAGCCCAGGAATGTCGTCCTGCTGCCGTACGTGTCCATGCACGGAAGCACAAAGGATATGGTCGACCACATGGTGGGGGCGCTGACAGAGCGTGGCGTCAACGTCCTGCAGTTCGACCTGACGGTGGCCGATCCCGGTAAGATAGCCATCGCCCTGGTGGACGCGGCCACGCTGGTGCTGGGTACCTGCACGGTGCTGGGCGGCGCGCACCCGCTGGCGGGCAACGTAACTTTCCTGGCCAACGCCCTCCGGCCCAATCTAAAATTCGCCACGATTATAGGTTCCTTCGGCTGGGGCAGCCGGACGATTGAGCAGATCACCGGCATGCTGACCAATATCAAACCTGAAATTCTGCCGCCCGTATATATCAAGGGCAGCCCGACCGAAGCCGACTTTGCCGCCCTCGATGCGCTGGCGGAGACCATTGCACAGAAACACCGGGAGAACGGTTATAAGTAAATGTAGGAGTGCCTGCTATGACGTACTGGATGTGTGATAAATGTAGTTTCGTGATCGAATCACCCAAACCGCCCGACCCCTGCCCGAGCTGCCAGATTAAATGCGCCTTCAACGATGTGACATGCTATACGCCCGAATGCGGTGGCCTCGGCACGCTGGATTCCAGGCTGGTGGCCCAGCGGGTTATGAAGAAAGAGAAGCCGGGCAAGGTGGTGCACTTCAGCGACCTCGTCAGGGGCCGCACCTCCGAAGGCAGGGAGAAACATATCCCCAGCATCGAGCTGATAAAAGGACAGGGGAAAATGGGCAAGGACCTGGTGGAGATCGTAGTGGGCAGGGAAGCGCCGCATCCCAATACGGTGGAGCACTACATAGTGTGGATCCAGGCTTTCGGCGCGAAGAAAGACGGCCATGTCGTCGACCTGGGCAGAGAGGTATTCAAACCTGAAAAAGGCCGCCCGGTCTATGCCTTCGAGATCGATTCATCCGAGTTCAAACACCTCTTCTCCTTCAGCTATTGCACCCTGCACGGCGTCTGGGAACAACATCTGGAGCTGTAATGCCTGAGCAGGATAAGACTGCAAAAGCCAGTATAGACGTCGGGGGCATGACCTGCGCGACCTGTGCCCTGACCGTCCAGAAGGCCCTTGCGGAGACCGAAGGTGTCAGCAAAGCCGAGGTCTCCTTTGCCGGAGAAAAGGCTTCCATAGAATACGATCCGGGCAAGACGGACCTGTCCAGGATTGCCAGTACCATCAACCAGCTCGGATATAATGCGCGCACCCAAAAATCTACTTTCAGCGTGAGCGGGATGTCATGCGCATCCTGTGTCTCCCGCGTTGAAAAGTCGCTGCAGGGCCTGCCGGGCGTGGTCTCGGTCAGCGTCAACCTCGCTTCCAACAGGGCGGTGGTCGAGCACACACAGGATGCCGACATCGCGGAAATGCTGCGCGCTGTGGCCGACTCCGGCTACAAAATGGAGCTGGTGACAGCCGAAGAGGGCAGGGTTGATACGGCCGCTCAGCGCGAGATGCACGAGCTCAGGAACCAGTTCATATTCGCCCTGTGCACAGCCGCCGTGGTTATGGCTTTGAGCATGACCAGCGTGCTCGATTACACCTGGAAGCCTTACCTGCTCTGGGTCCTGGCCACACCGGTGCAGTTCTGGGCCGGCCTCCGCTTTTACAGGGGCGCCTGGGGCGCGCTCAAGCACAGGACGGCCGACATGAACACCCTGATAGCAGTGGGCACTTCGGCGGCATATCTTTACAGCGTAGCCGTAGTGCTCTTCCCGCATTTCTTCGCCGCAGCGGGTATCGGCCACGGTCTGTATTTCGACACGTCATCCATGATCATAGCCCTTATATTGATGGGACGTTACCTGGAATCCCGCGCCAAAGGTCAGACTTCCGAGGCCATTAAGAAACTGATCGGGCTGCGCCCCAACAGGGCCACGGTCATCCGCGAAGGGAACGAGGCTGACCTTCCGGTCGAGGAAGTAGTCGAAGGGGATATTTTACTGGTAAAACCGGGGGAGAAGGTCCCGGTGGACGGCATCGTCAGCGAGGGCAATTCAGCCGTGGACGAGTCCATGCTGACGGGTGAGAGCATGCCGGTTGAAAAAAAGACGGGTGACAGCGTGACCGGCGCTACCATGAACATGACGGGCAGCTTCAGGTTCAGGGCGACCAGGGTCGGCAGGGACACGGTGCTGGCCCAGATCATCAGGCTGGTCGACGAAGCCCAGGGAAGCAAGGCGCCGATACAGCGGCTGGCTGATATCATTGCAAGCTATTTTGTGCCCGTCGTTATCGCCATATCCATTATCACCTTTTTCATCTGGCTGATAATCGGGCCGCAGCCGTCTTTCACTTACGCCCTGCTCAATTTCGTGGCTGTACTGATCATCGCCTGCCCCTGCGCGCTGGGCCTGGCCACGCCTACCGCCATCATTGTAGGGACGGGAAAAGGGGCCGAATACGGCATACTCATCAGGAACGGGGAGACACTGGAGCGCACGCATAAGATAACCACTGTGATGCTGGATAAGACAGGCACCCTCACCCTGGGACGTCCCCTCCTGACTGATATAATCGTCATTCCGCCTTTCTCCGAAGCTGAGGCCCTGCGGATAGCGGCAGCGGCGGAGCGGAACTCCGAGCACCCGCTGGCGCAGACCATTGTGACATACGCCCGGGAAAAGGGGATCGAGCTACCTGCTCCACAGTCTTTTCAAGCGCTTCCCGGCCTGGGTATTAAAGCCGGAATTGAAGGCCACGCGGTATTGGTAGGCAACAACGCGCTGATGATGGACAACGGCATTGCGACGGGCGTTGCCGACAGGATAGCCGAGAAGCTGTGGAACGAGGGAAAAACCGTACTTTTCCTGAGCGTCGAGAATACAATAGTCGCCGTATTTGCGCTGTCCGACACGCTCAAGCCCAACGCTGCGGCGGCCGTCTCCGCCATGAAGAAAATGGGGCTGCGCGTGGTAATGCTTACAGGCGACAACCTGCGCGCGGCCAATTTTATTGCGGGCCAGGCGGGGATCGACGAAGTAATCGCGGGCGTGCTGCCCGAAAACAAGTCGTCTGAAGTGATAAAATTACAGAAGGCCGGCCAGGTGGTGGCGATGGTCGGAGACGGTATAAACGATGCGCCGGCGCTGGCCCAGGCCGATATCGGTATAGCCATAGGCACAGGTACGGATGTGGCAGTCGAAACGGGGGATATCACACTGATGCGGGGAGACCTGGCAGGAATAGTCACGGCCATCTCTCTCAGCCGGCGTACCATGCGCACGATTAAACAGAACCTTTTCTGGGCATTCGCCTACAACGTCATCCTCATACCGGTGGCGGCCGGAATACTGTATCCCTTCTTCTCAACCGGGAACGTACCGCCGGGGCTCCAGTTCATCTTCGGCCAGTACGGCTTCCTCAATCCTATGCTGGCAGCGCTTGCCATGGCGGCCAGCTCCGTCACGGTGGTATCCAATTCCCTGCGGTTAAAGGGGTTCAAACCGATAGAGCTATCCCCGGCGTAATTATGACTAAAATCACATATTAAAATAATGCAATTCTGGTAACATGCGATCAACGTTAGCCCGCGCATGTTAGTAAACGGAGGTTGAATTGAAAAAATCGGATATTATAGCACTGCTCAACCTGGATATAGAAGGGGAGCACGCTGCCATCATCCAGTACCTGGCCCACGGCTATGCCATGGGTGAAGGCGAAATGGCCTGCGAAATCGAGGCCATAGCGCGTGAGGAGATGCGCCACCTCGATTGGCTGGCTGAGACGGTGACTGAGCTGGGAGGCATCCCCACTTTCACGCGCGGCAAGATGCGCCAGGGCGGCAAGACCGTGACGGCCTGGATGAAAAACGACGTGCTGGCTGAGGAAGACGCGATTAAGATGTACGGGGAGCACATCGGCCTGATCAAGGACGCTAAAATCAAAAGGCTGCTAGAACGCATACTCTCCGACGAAAATTCACACCATGGCGATTTCGGGGGTTTCGTTAAGGAGGCCGCCCGGGAGAAGATGAAGGACCTGCGCGGAAAACGCAGCGATAAGGTCACCCGGGTGCTCGACTGGGGCATAGAGCACGAGTACACGGTAGTTCTCCAGTACCTTCTCCATTCTTACCTGGCGCCCAACGAGGAGATGAGAAATGAGATGCAGGACCAGGCCATCAACGAGATGCAGCACCTCGGATGGCTGTCGGAGAAGATGGTGAGCAGGGGAGGGCATCCTCATATAGAACACGCCAAAATCGACAGATCGAAGAGCCCCACTAAAATGCTCGACGCCGATATCAAGGTGGAGAAAGAAGTTGCGGCCAAATACGATAAAGCCGCCCGGGAGATAGACGACAAAAAGCTCCAGAAGCTTTTTAACAGGATACGCGATCACGAGCTCTACCACGTAAAAGTATTCAACGACCTGAAAAAAACGTTTGATAAATAGTAAGGAGGATAATAATGGCATACGAGGCAAAGGATTACGCAAAACTACTTGGAATGGGTGGATTCAGCGACGGGTTGCTGAACACGCACTTCACACTCTACAAGGGCTATGTCACCAACGCCAACAAATTGTTTGATACGCTGGCCAGCATGCTCAAGGATGGGAAGGCCGCAACACCCGAATATGCTGAACTGAAGCGCAGGCTGGGCTGGGAGTTCAACGGCATGCGGCTGCACGAGTACTACTTCGAAAACCTGGGCGGCAAGGACGCGCTCAATAAGGAAGGAAAACTGGGCAAGCTGCTGGCCGCCGGCTTCGGCAGCTACGACACGTGGCTGCAGGACCTGAAGGGCACGGCGACCATGCGCGGCATCGGCTGGGCCATACTCTACCAGGACGTTGCCGGGGGCAAACTCTTTAACCAGTGGATCAACGAGCATGACGCCGGCCATCCGGCCGGGTGCCAGCCGCTGCTGGTGCTGGACGTGTTCGAGCATGCCTACATGGCCGATTACGGTACCAAACGGGCCGACTATATCGAGGCTTTCCTCAAGAATATCGACTGGAAGGCCGTTGAGGCGCGCGTCCGCTGAGCGCACTCTGACAAAAAGAAATAATAAGAGGCAGGTGGCATCATGCTTAACTCTCACACTGCACGCACGGTTGTACTGTCGCTGATAATCCTCGTGGCCTGGGTGCTGGCGGGATGTCAGGCGCCGGCCCAGCAACCTCCGGCTGCTCCCCAGACACCTGCCTCCTCTCCACCTCCTCCGGCATCAAATCCCGACGCAACGCAGCAGCCGGCAGCGGCGCCTGCCGTTAATGCTGTAGCCTGGGCTGCAGACGGCGAGATAACGCCGGGGGAGTACCCGAATAATAAGTCCTTTGGAGATTACGAACTTAATTGGAGCTCCGATGCCCAGTACGTATACGTGGGCATGAAGGCCAAAACGACGGGATGGGTCGCCGTGGGCTTCGATCCCGAATCCATGATGAAAAATGCCGATATCATCCAGGGGTACGTTCAGGACGGTAAACTGTCTATTGCAGATATGTTCAGCAGCAACCAGTTCGGGCTCCATCCGCCGGACACGCAGCAGGGCGGCACAGACGACATCCTGGCATCGGGTGGCAAATCGGACAACGGCTATACAACCGTTGAGTTCAAGAGGAAACTGGACACCGGCGATAAATTCGACAAGCCGCTGCATAAGGGAACAAACAAAATCATCTGGGCCTACGGCAGCGACCCGGTCTTCACCATCAAACATACAGCGCGAGGATCTGGAGAGATCGACCTCCAATAACAAAGATTCCCGCAAATAATCAACTTCGAGGTGCGCCGTGGATGCATTTTTCCATTCTCAAACAGCACTGGACATCATCCTGGCATTCAGCATATCCAACATCATACTGGGCATAATGGTCTTTTTCACCTGCCGCTGCACGCCGGGATTCAAATTCGCGCGCGGCCTCATGCATAATAAAAGCTATTTAAGACTGTATAAATTTCACGGGTATTTGTGGCTTATCTTCCTGGCATCGGTCATGATACATGCCACTTTTGCCATCAGCTTCATCAGGTAAACGAAATATTAGATGCGATTTAAATGTGTTTTAACCACGACATTATCAGGCGCGGTAATACTCGCAACATTGTTTACGGGCTGTGCTGGCAACAGCATACCCGTCAATAGCGACCTGGCCGCAGTGCAGGTAAAGGAATACCAGGGGGAGCGCCTTTCGTCCCTGGCCGATTTCCACGAGAATTCGATAAAGGGCCCCCAACGGGTGGATATAAACTCCTACAAGCTGCAGGTCACGGGCCTGGTGGACAAACCTTCATCCTATACATACTCCGAGGTGGTGTCCGGGCACAAGAGCTACAACAAGCTGGTCACCTTGGACTGCGTGGAAGGCTGGTCGGTTAAAATCCTGTGGGAGGGGGTGCTGGTCGGCGACCTCATCGATCAGGCGGGCGTACAGCCGGCGGCAAACACCGTTATCTTCCACGCATATGACGGGTACACCACCTCCCTGCCCCTGGCATATATTAAAGATAGAAGCATCTTGCTGGCCTATAAAATCAACGGGGTGGAGCTTCCGGCTGAACGCGGGTTCCCTTTTCAGCTGGTTGCCGAGGATAAATGGGGCTACAAGTGGATAAAGTGGGTCACACAAATCGAGCTGTCGGATAACCCTGACTATAGGGGGTACTGGGAACGGGCCGGGTATTCCAACGACGGCAGCCTGGACAAACCGTTCTTCGACAGGTAGGGCCTTACCTGTCGAAGAATAAAGGCAAGCAATACGATCCTGTTAACTCTATTGTCGTATATATTTTTTAGGATCAGCCTTGAATTTATTATGGCATGCTTCTGAGCAGAAATAATAGGTCTTTCCCTTGTATTCCATGCTCGCCGCAGCTTTTGCGGGATCTATGTCCATTCCACAAACCGGGTCTTTTACATTAGCCATCGTATCCTCCTTAGCGTATATATGCCCCACCCATCATATTTCTAACCGGATAGGCGCCATACCCTGTACCCATCATGCCACCACCCTGCCAGCGTATATTGCCGTAATCTCCGTTATTGTCCAAATAAGGGCAGGTATTTGCTGATCGCCACAATGTGCCATCGGCACTAACGGGTACGGTCACGCCCAATATACCGATGAAGAGCAACATTGCAGCAAGAATGGGAATGCCAATTTTAATAAGACTACTCATTTAATTAACCTCCGTGTTTCAAACTCACAGGGTTAATTCTATAAGCCTGCCGTGAATTTATTATGAACGAGCCATCGCATTTAGGTGAAGACTTTCCGGTTATAACGTACAGTTGAAACTGCCGGGTACGTTAAATAGCACCATTCTCGTATTTCTTTCTAATACGCGCAGGCAATTATTGAGAGAAACTTCAGCTATTGCAGCTATTTACATTCGCAGGAAACCTTTTAGCCAAGTTCTTTCATCCCTATAAAAGGCCCGTGCCAGAAATGGTACCACACCTGTCCCGTGTATCCATTGACGCTGAGCATGCCGTATATCTGATTGTCCTTGAGTATTTCAATTGTGTAGTAACCATGGAACAGGTCGGCATCCCCGGTTTTTACGCCGGGCAGGTAACCGTCAAGGAAAGCCTGGGCATTCTTCTTGGCCTGCTCTGCGGTGACGGTCATAGGAATTGATAGGTTACGGTTACCCCACATCATGCCGTTCATCATGCCATACTTGGAATTCCACATCATATTAGGCCCGGGCTCAGAGTAAATGTCCCCGGTATACGGATCTATCAATGCTTCAAAGGCATATATACCGGTGCTTTTTTCTTTGAAACCGACATAGAAGTTATTGGTGAACTCCAGTATTTCGGCAGCAACTAAATCGGGATCATTCCTGTCCTTAAGATATTTGTTTACAATCTCAACTGCCTGATTCATGGTTATACGCGGAGCTCCGCTCCTGTAAGCGCCACCAGGTCCCACCACGCCGCTGCTCCCCATCATGCCGCCCGGACCAACCACTCCGCCGGGTCCCATCATGCCGCCGGACGGATAGTTATATACCGGCGCCTGCGGCGGCGGTGAAGAACAACCTGAAACAGCTAAAGAACCTGCGACCATTAGGAGAAGTAGAAGAATCGAACCCACTTTAACCATAACCCACCTCCGTTCATACCGAATATATAAATTATAGCACCGCTATAAATCGCCGGTAGCTCAGATCTTCTTCCTGACAGTCAGCGAAAGTCCGTCAATCGCGGTGACTATGACCTCGTCCCCAACATTTAATTCGCCGTCCTGGCAGTAGGCTTTCCATAGTTCCCCCTGCACCCTGACATATACTTCCTGCTGCTGTACAGTCTCGACCGCAGCTATGCTTCCCACGATGGAATCAGCCCCGGTAACACCCCCGTATAAGACAGTAGGATGGCCCACGCGGTACATGATATAGGCAAACACGGTAAATCCGGCCAGTACGGCCACCACCGCCCAGGGAGGCACCTGCACGCCGAATAGCGGCAGTATCCATAAGAGCAGGGCGGCTATGCCTATCTCTTCGATAACGGTGCTGATGACAGAGTAAATAGTATGCCAGCGACCTGATTTGCGCTTTCTCAAGTTATCCCCGGATGCCATGCCCTAATCATCGATGATAGCCACCACACGGCTCCAGCCGGCGCTGCCGCCGGTCAACTTGACCGGGAAGCATGCCACCTTAAACCCTGTGGGCCGGGGCAGGGTGTCGAGGTTGGCCAATTTTTCGATGTGGCAGTATTCCTTTTTTATACCGGCCTTGTGGGCGGTCCAGATCAGTTTCCTGTCGTGTGTCCTGTCGAACTCCTCTTTGATAGCCGCAAACGGACGGTCCCAACCCCAGGAATCGATGCCCATGACACGGCTGCCCTGGTCTATCAGCCATAGCGTGGACTCTTCCGTCATGCCGCAACCCGCCGAAAAGTATTCCGGCTTTCCCCAGAGTTTATCTGCGCCCGTCTGGATCATGACTATGTCCCACGGCTTGATGGTGTAGTTTATCTTCTTGAGGGCCGCCTTCAAATCAGCGATGCTTACGCCGGAGCCCTGCGGCTTGTGACGCATATCCAACACCACCCCGTCGTGGTAAAACCAGTCCAGCGGCATCTGGTCGATGGTCCTGGCCAGCTTGTCCTCGGACACGGGCGAGAAATGCCAGGGCGCATCGACGTGCGTCCCCGCATGCGCCCCCAGCGTTGCCGCATCGTCAGCCCATCCCAACCCGTCTGCAAGGTCCTCCTGTTTTCCTCCCAGGAACATCTCGATAATGCCCAGGCTTAACTCGTGGCCCTTGTGTTCAACCTTGACGGGGAGAGGTTCGCTGGGGCTGTCCTCGGTAGGCACGCTCAAATCAAAAATCCTGGTCACTGTCATCCTCCTTATCAGGCTACGAAGTATAAAACGCTCAGGGCAATGGTGAATTGAGCAGCGTAATACAGGATATGGTTTGCTGCGATAAACGGCCTGGAATCCTTGTTATCATAATAGGTCATAACCAGGATGAGGTCCGACAGCAGGAACAGGATAGACCCTGCGGCCAACAAAACTGTGCAGGTGGTAAAACCTTGAGTGATCGCCGCATAGCAGGCCTGTGTCATCATATAGGACAATGCCAGCGAATATGCATAGGTGTTAACGGTATGTTCGGCGAAATTGAACTTGAGAACGAATTTACTGACAGCGGCTATGATGACCGCCAGTACCAGCGCAATTACCAGGGGTATCCAGCTGAAGCCGAAATAAATGATAAGCGCCGTCAGGTAAAACAGGTGCCCTGCAAAGAAGGCCACCATACCGCCGTGCTGATAAAGTGATGAAGATTCTTTGTACATTATCTTGAGGTCCAAAAGTATGTCACCTATCAGGCCGCATATAAGCCCCATCATAATAAGCATGGCGAAGGGAGCCACGCCCAGGCCTGGATTTACCGAATAGGATGCAAAGGCCACCGCTATGAATAGGAAGCTGGCAAGTGTCTTATAAAGCAGGGCCTTAACGCTGCCTTTACGGTCCCTGTAGATCAGGAACAGGATTAAGGCAATTGCGCCTAAGAATACCAGCAGGTATGGGTAGTAATTCATAATGTATGATCTCCTTATATCAGCTAATCGGTCCACGATCTGTGCGGAATCGACTCTTAGCCTTAGCATAACAGTTTAGTGCGCATGCATCCAGTTGTTGATATGCCCGGATGGGCAGGCGCAACCTGAGTCATCAATTGCCCCGGCGCCAGCCGATATCCGACATATATTTAGTCTTGTCTTAATGCTATAATTTCCGTAATGAGACGGCTACGGACGTTGTTTGATGACGGAAGTTGACATCGCTAAGAAAAGGATTGCCGAGCTCAGGGACCGAATCAACTATCACAATCACCGTTACCACGTGCTCGACAGCCCCGAGATCGCCGACGCCGAATACGACTCCCTCATGGTCGAGCTCAAAAAGCTGGAGCAGGACCATCCGGACCTGGTATCTCCCGACTCGCCGACGCAGCGTGTCGGGGCACAGCCGGTGGCAGCTTTCGGGATCGTGGTGCACCCCCGTCCGCTGCTCAGCCTGGCCAACGCTTTCTCGGACGAAGACCTGGACGCCTGGTACAAAAGGTTGAGCGGCCTTGTGCCCGGCCAGAACATAGATTTCGTCTGCGAGCTCAAGATCGACGGTCTTGCAGTCGCCCTGACCTACGAGGACCATGTCTTCACGGTGGGAGCTACGCGGGGCAACGGCAGCCAGGGGGAAAACATCACGCAGAACCTGAGGACCATCAGGAGCATCCCCCTCTCGGTCGGCCCGCAGGCGCCCCGGCGTTTCGAGGTCAGGGGCGAAGCCTACCTGCCTAAAAAAGGACTTAAAAAAATCAACGAGGAGCGGGCCATCGAGAATCAACCCCTCTTTGCCAATCCGCGCAACGCGGCGGCAGGCTCGGTCCGGCAGCTCGACCCGCGTATAACAGCTAAACGCCCACTGGATACTTTTATCTACGCGCTGGGCTGGGCGGAAGGCAGGGAAATGCCCGCTACGCACTGGGACACCATGCAGTACCTGAAATCGCTGGGTTTCAAGGTCAACAGCTACATGGCCCGTTGCAAGGATATGGACGATGTCAAGGCCTATTGCCATGGATGGGGAGACCGGCGGGAAGAACTGCCCTATGACGTGGACGGTATAGTCATCAAGGTAAACTCCATCGCGCTTCAGGAAGAGCTGGGCACTGTCGGCCACGACCCCCGCTGGGCAATCGCGTACAAGTACCCCGCCGTACAGGGCACCACCCGCCTGATCGATATAAAAATCAACGTAGGCCGGACCGGCAGCCTCAATCCCTATGCCATACTGGAGCCCGTCAACATCGGCGGTGTCACCATCAAGCAGGCCACTCTTCACAACGAGGAAGATATCCATCGCAAGGACCTGCGCATCGGCGACTGGGTACTGGTCCAGAGGGCGGGTGAGGTAATACCCGAGATCGTCGAACCGATAGTCTCCCGCCGCACGGGAGAGGAAAAGGTCTTCCATATGCCGCTGACCTGCCCGGTCTGCGGCGCCGAGGTATTGAAGCCCGAGGGGGAAGCGATACACCGCTGCACCAACACAGCCTGCCCTGCCCAGGCGCTGGAGAGTATCAAACATTTTACCGGCAAGGGCGCTATGGATATCGACGGGGTGGGTGAAAAATTATGCAATACCCTCTTCGACAAAAGCCTGGTCAAGGACTCAGGCGACCTGTATTACCTGAACAGGGAACAGCTGTTGGGGCTGGAACGGATGGGTGAGAAGAGCGCCGCCAGGGTACTGTCGTCCATAGAGGCCAGCAAACAGCGCCCGTTGGCACAGCTATATTTTGCGCTGGGCATACCCAACGTGGGAGAGGAAACAGCGTCCATACTTTCCAGGCAATACACCGATATAGATGCGCTGGCCCATGCCGGCGCAGAGGAGCTTATGGGCATACCGTCCATAGGCCCCAAGATATCCGACGGCATACTGGCTTTCTTCCGCCAGCCGCAGAATGTGAGCATCATCGAGAAGCTGCGCAAAGCCGGTGTATCGATGGAGTCGGCCGGGCCTGCAGCCGCAGACCTGCCCCTCTCAGGCATCGAGTTCGTGATCACCGGCAGGCTGGAGATGACCGGAAGGCAGGAGGTGGAAGCGCGCATCAGGTCGATGGGCGGCAAAGCCGCCTCCGACGTGACCAGGAAGACTAACTACCTGGTGGCAGGAAGCGATCCGGGGTCCAAGCTGGCACGCGCACAGTCATTGGGCATAAAGATACTGAGTGAAAAGGAATTCCTCGCTATACTCGACAGCCACGCGGGCGGCGGCAATAAATCGCAGCAGGCGACCCTGTTATGAAGATTATTATGGGGCTGGGCAATCCCGGCAGGCAATACCAGTACAACCGGCATAATGTCGGCTTCCACTGCGTCGAGCGACTCGCAGACAGGCATGCCATTAAAACAAAGAGCAAGCTCTGCCAGTCTCAAACCGGTACTGGCCAAATAGCAGGAGAGGATGTCGTACTGGCAAAACCGGCAACCTTCGTAAACCTGAGCGGGAATGCGGCAGCCGGACTGCTGAAACGTTACAACTGCTCCCCTCAAGATTTGATCGTAATCCATGATGACCTCGATTTACCCACCGGACGCATACGCGTGAGAATGGGCGGCGGGTCGGGCGGCCACCGCGGAATAAAGTCGATAATCCATGAGATCGACAGCCGGGATTTCAACCGCGTGCGCATCGGCATCTCAAGGCCCTTTTTAGACCGATCCGGACATGATTACGAGAACGAGATCGTCGAGTACGTGCTGGGCAACTTCAGCCGCGCAGAGGACGAACTGATGCAGCCGGCGCTGGACCTGGCCTGCGATGCTGTTTCCACCATCATTTCGGAAGGCATCGCTGCAGCCATGAACGAATTCAACCGGCGCAG
>CAYTIC010000001.1:206080-258777 GCA_964437795.1 uncultured Dehalococcoidales bacterium
ATTGCCCCTATGAAAAAACGGGTGGTATAATGACACAGCTTTAAATAGCGGCTTCAAAATCCCCCGGACATGAAAGCAGGTAGTAATAGCATGAAAATAAAGGACATCAACGCACGCGAGATCATCGATTCGAGAGGCAACCCCACGGTTGAAGTGGAAGTATTCCTCGAAAACGGGGTGTGCGGCAAAGCTGCCGTGCCCTCGGGCGCCAGCACGGGTAAATACGAGGCGCTGGAGCTGCGCGACGGAGACAAGAAACGCTACGGCGGCCTGGGCGTCCTGAAGGCCGTAGCTAATGTAAACACTACCATCCGCAAGGCGGTTATCGGTCGGGACGCTTCCAAACAGGAAGGACTGGATAAGCTGCTGATCGACCTGGACGGCACGCCCGATAAATCCCGGCTGGGCGCCAATGCCACGCTGGGTGTTTCACTGGCGGCTGCGCATGCGTCGGCAAACTGCGCCGGCATGCCGCTCTATAAATATATCGGCGGCGATAAAGCCGTTACCCTGCCCGTGCCCATGATGAACATCCTCAACGGCGGCAAACATGCCGAAAATTCGACGGACCTGCAGGAATTCATGGTCATGCCGACGGGGGCAAAGAGCTTCAGCCAGGCCCTGCAAATCGGCTGCGAGGTCTACCAGGCGCTCAAGAAGACGCTTAAAATGAATAACTACAATACCAACGTAGGCGACGAGGGCGGTTTTGCCCCTTCCCTCTCCTCCAACAAAGAGGCCGTTGAACTGATCCTGACGGCCATAGAGCTGGCGGGCTATAGGCCGGGCACGGACTGCCATATCGCGCTGGACCCGGCTTCCAGCAGCTTCTATAAAGACGGCAAGTATATGCTGCAACGGGAAGGCAAAACCCTTAGCGGTGCGGAAATGGTGGATTTCTACGCGGATTGGGTTTCAAGGTACCCCATTATCAGCATAGAGGACGGGCTCGACGAGGACGACTGGGACAGCTGGGTCCTGCTCAATAGCAAACTGGGCAAGAAAGTGCAGTTGGTCGGCGACGACCTTTACACAACCAACGTCAAGCGCATCAAAGAAGGCATTGATAAGAAAGCGTCCAACTCGGTTTTAATCAAGCTAAACCAGATAGGCACGCTTAGCGAGACGCTGGCCGCCATCGACATGGCCCGCAAGGCCGGTTGGACGGCGGTCATCAGCCACCGTTCCGGTGAGACAGAGGATACCACCATAGCCGACCTGGCGGTGGCGCTGAATTCCGGGCAGATCAAAACCGGTGCGCCCTGCCGCAGCGAAAGGGTGGCCAAATATAACAGGCTGTTAAAAATTGAAGCTGAACTCGGGAAGGCTGCCAGGTACCCGGGCCGAAGCGCGCTGCTCATTTAGGAGGATATGATTTCATGGAGTTGTTCAAGGGCATAAACCAGATCAAACTGCCGCTTCTTAAGGTCGGCCCGGAGAACGTCAACGTATATATTATTGAAGGCACCGACGGCAATCTACTGATAGATACGGGCTGGAACACGCCCGAGGCGTTCAACGCGCTGGCCCAGGAGATGAAAAACAGCGGCTTTGCCATGAAGGACATCACCGACATAGTTGTCACCCATTTTCATCCCGACCACATCGGCCTGGCGGGCAAAATAGCGGAGATCACAGGCGCTAAAATCGCCCTCAGCGAAATCGAGAACAACCTGCTTGAGTCGCGTTACACACACCCCGAAAGCCTTATCAGCGAGATGGTACTTTTTTATATGGCTAACGGCGTGCCCGAATGGGAGCTCAAGATGCTCTCGGAGGCGTCATTTAACATCCGCAGCTATGTCTCCCCCTTCAATGCTACAAAGCTTCTTAAGGACGGCGACGTAATATCCATGGCGCCGTATGAATTCAAGGTCATGTCCACGCCCGGGCACTCGCCCGGCCACATATGTTTATACGAGCCGAATAAAAAATATTTTTTCAGCGGAGACCACGTGCTGCCCGAGGTGGTCCCCAATATCAGCTACCACCCGCAGTCAGGCGATAATCCGCTTGGTGATTATGTAAAATGCCTGGGCGCACTTTCGGACCTGGAAGTGCGCTTCGTCTTCCCGGGCCATGGATCGGTTTTCAGCGGCCTCGGGCCCATGGTCGATGATATTATGCGCTTTCACCGTGACAGGATGATGAAAATCCAGAAAGTCATGGGCGTGGAGACCAAGAACGCCTACGATGTCGCCAAATCCATACCCTGGATTGTCAACGGAGAGGAAACGGCCTACGATAAACTGGAGCCCATAGACCGGAGGCTGGCTGTGCTGGAAACGCTTGCGCACCTGCAGTACCTGATAGCCGAGAAAAAGGGCAAGAAAATTGCAGAAGGGGAAAAGACGGTATACTGGTCGGGGGAATAATTCATGGACAAAATGCTGCAAAAGATCCAGTCGCTCAGCCTGAAATACACAGAATCTCCCCAGCCGAAGCTGCTTACCGCAATGCCCAACCCTTATGCCGGGCGGGACTACCTGATAGAGGTCGTTGCACCAGAGTTCACAGCCCTGTGCCCGCTCAACCCGGGACAGCCCGATTTCGCCACGATAACAATTAAATACGTGCCTGATAAAACGATTATTGAATTTAAATCTCTCAAGTTGTACCTGACCAGTTACCGCACGGTCACGACTTTCTACGAGGAGTCCACCAACCGAATCCTCGAGGACCTGGTTAAGGCGATCAAGCCTAAAAGAATGGAGATTATCAGCGAGTGGAACATACGGGGCGGCATGTCGACCAGGATCACTGCCGCCTACAACAAGAATAAACCGGCTAAAGGAGGTTAATCGATGGCATATAAAATAGGCATTAACGGATTTGGGCGCATAGGGCGCCTGGTATTCAGGGCGATAAGCCAGCATTATCCCGACAAGCTTGAGATCGTGGCGATTAACGACCTCACGGACGCCAAGACAAATGCCCACCTGCTTAAATACGATAGCAGCTATGGTATCTATCCCGGCAAAGTGGAGGCATCCACAGATTCCATCATAGTGGACGGTAAAAAAACCAGGGTCATCGCCGAACGCGACCCGGCCAAAATACCCTGGAAAGATATGGGGGTGGAGATCGTCCTGGAGTCAACCGGCTTCTTCACCGATGGCGCCAAGGCGGCTGCGCACCTGCAGGGTGGCGCTAAAAAGGTCATTATCTCGGCGCCGGCCACAAATGAAGACATCACCATCGTGATGGGCGTCAATGACGATAAATACGATCCGTCCAAGCATAATGTCATATCCAACGCTTCGTGCACAACCAACTGTATAGCGCCGGTAATCAAGGTGCTGAACGACAAGTTCACCCTCACCAAAGGCCTGCTGTCGACTATTCACGCCTACACCAACGACCAGCGCCTGCTCGATATGTACCATAAGGACCTGCGCAGGGCCAGGTCGGCAGCCATCAACATCGTCCCGACCACAACCGGCGCAGCCAAGGCCGTGGCGCTGGTTATCCCGGAGGTCAAGGGCAAGCTGCACGGTATTGCACTGCGCGTACCCGTGCCGACGGTCTCTCTGTGCGACTTCGTCTGTGACCTCGGGCAGGATGTAACCGTGGATCAGGTAAACACGGCATTCAGGGAAGCGGCCTCGGGAAAGCTTAAGGGCATACTGGAGTATTGCGAAGAGCCGCTGGTCAGCACCGACTTCAAGGGCAACCAGAACAGCTCGATTTTTGATTCCCTGCAAACCATGGTGCTGGGAGGCAATATGGTCAAAACAATCGCCTGGTATGACAACGAATGGGGCTACAGCTGCCGTATGGCGGACCTGGCCCTCATGCTCTTTTCCAAAGGCCTGTGAAACCCCTGGATCGAGGTTAATACTATGCCGGAACAGCCTGTTATAGTGACCGATAACTGCACTTCGCCCAAGGCCGGCGCCGCCAATGCGTTTGAAAAGCACTGGTTCTGCGTCTCCCTGTCCACCGACGGCAGGGTGACTATGCAGGACTCCGACTCACCTGATTGTTTTCTTAATGTACTGCAGGACTCTCTGCTGGCCTGGGTCGATTACCGCACCGCCGATTTTGAAAAAGATGTGCGCCGGGTCGCAGCCACTCTGGGATTCTCCGGCCAGCTTGTCGACGCGCTGGTCGACAACACCCGCCTGTTTTATGAGGACTACGCCGTTGAAACGGGGATCAAGCTGCCATCGATACAAATACGTTTAAACGACGAGATAGACGTGCAAAATCATCCTACCCTGCTGTTACTGCGCAGGAATTTCATCCTCACTATCCACCCGATACTGGTCGACCGCCGTTTCACACGCCTGCGGCGCTACTCGGAGACCATTTTCAAGAAGGTGCCCATCGAAGCATGCGCCGAGGATAAGCTGACCATGCTCCTCATACGCATCATCGACCAGAACAACGACCGCAATTTCGAGCACCTCAGGCAAATTGAGATGCGCGGCGACGACCTCAACAAGAGCCTGATGGATCCTGATACCCCACGCACACTGCTGGGCCCCCAGATATACAACATGAAGCACGCATTGATCGCCTACCTGGACGCGCTGTGGGAGACGGTGGACGTGCTGCACGACCTGCGCTACGGCGACGCCGAACTGCTGACCAATGACACCTCGCTGCTCAACAGGCTGGGCTACCTGGCGGACGATGTCAGCCGGCAGATCGGCCTGGCGGAGCACATGTCGGACGTGCTGGCCTCGGGCCTCGAGGTTATGCAGACGATCTACAACAACCAGTTGCAGGCAATGAACAACAGGATGGCCCTGCTGATGACCTACCTGACCGTGCTGGGCACGGCAGTCCTCGTGCCTAACACGCTGGCCACCATATTCGGCAATTCCGCCTTTGCCATGGGCCCCCAGGACATTGGCTGGTACATGGCCCTGCTGGTCGTTTCTACCACGGTGGCTACAGTGCTTGCCTTCATCTGGGTGAAAAAATCGGGCTTTTTACCCAAGAAAATGGACTAAAGACGGGGAGCGCCGGCCAGACCGGTGATCTGTTCGCTCAGCTTCCATAACCTGGCAGCTGCCTCCCTGTCGTAGGTTACAGGCGAGGACTTCGACTCCGTTCCCTTCACGTTCACCCTGGTTACCTTCAGGTGTTGCTTTGTCTCGAAATAACGTCCTGTCAGTCCCTCGACGTCGGCCGAGCATGACAGGTGCAACGGCACCACGGCGCCCTCTTCCGGCCCTTTCATCAAAGCGTGGAAAAAGGCGTTTATCGTCTTGCTTGAATGCGACCATATCTCAGAGCTGCACGCGCCCGGGCATACACAGTTGACCGTTATCCCGCTCCCTTCCAACCTCCTGGCCAGCTCGTAGGTAAATAAAATGACGGCGAGCTTCGACCTGGAATAAGCCGACTCCCGCCCGAAGGACTTTTCCCCCTGCAGGTTGTCGAAATTGAGCCGGGCTGTGCGGTGGAGCGACGTCGTCAGGTTGACTATTTTGGAGGGCGCGCCCTTCCTGAGACTACCCAGTAACAGGTTGGTCAGTAAAAAGCAGGCCAGGTAGTTCACGGCAAAGGTCATCTCGATTCCGTCTTCGGTCAGCACCCTCTTGCCCATGATGACACCGGCATTGTTCACCAGTAGGTACAGCTTCCCGTATTGCCGCTGGAAATCTTCCGCCAGCGCCCTTACCTGCTTTTGAGATGACAGGTCAGCCATCAGTAGATGTATATCATCGTTTCCCGACTTCTGCCGTATGTATTCCAGCGCCGCATTTCCCCTGCCGGCATCCCTGCAGACTAAAAATAGACTGGCATCCCTGCGTGCCAGGCCTAAAGCTATTTCCCTGCCTATGCCGGAACTTGCTCCGGTGACCATGCAGAATCGATTTTTCAGACTTTTGTCGATAGGTCGAATCCTGTTTTCCATATTATTGACCTCACATGCCCCGATTATCATTCAACGGTCACGGCTTCTTCCAGGCGCCGTATAACCTCATCGATGTGGGTCCCCGATTCGTTAACCATGACTATGGCATTGTTGGGACAGGTCTCCACACAGTTGCCGCAGCCCAGGCACGCTTCACCGATAACAGACCGACCGTCTTGCTGGCTAATATTATGGATGAAGCATGACGAGCTGCAGGTGCCGCAGCCCGTGCACTGGTCTGTCACGCGCACGCTGATGCCCGGCATCCGTTTTATCTTGGAAGCTATGCGCCTGTCGATAAAGGGGGTAAAGCGCCATAAGCAACAGCAAGGGCAGCAGTTGCAGACGGTCAGCAGGTTTTCACCGGGGCCGATGCCCAGCCAGACCGAATCCAGTTTATTTTTCCCTACCAGGTGAAAAAGACCGGCATCGCGGCATTTCCTGGCGTGCAGGTGGGCCTCCTCCCTGGAAACCAATCTCCCCAACTCAGGATTTATGCCCAGTACAGCTTTGCCCATGAACAGGCAGCCTAAAGTGGCCGGGTAATCACGGCAGTTCGAGCTATCACGGCAGATACAGAAATTCATGATCCAGTGGAATTCCGCCTTGTCGATAAAATGATGGACTATCTGCGACGGCAGTACCGTCTGCGAAGGCTCATCAAGCTCCCGTCCGATACTGACTACCCTGTCCCTGGGCAGGTAAACGATATCGTCTCCCTCGAACAGCCACCTGTCCAGCCATTTCCCCAGCACGGGCGCCCTGGTCAGTCGCGCCACCGCAAAGCGATAGGGGAACCCCATTTCTATCAGCCTGACAAGCCACATCGGACGGGACATACGCTGTAAATCCTCCCTGCGAACAGTCCAATCGTCCCCCGGACGAACCGTCTATATTGTAATGTCACATTGCCAATCATTCAATGCCGTCAAATAAAAAGCACGTTATTCGGGTGCGGATAAACTTTTTATTAAATCGAACGTTTATATATAATAGACGCCAGGTAAATAGAGGTAACCTGGTGTTAATTGAAGAACAGTTAGTACAGAGGGCCGTAAATGGAGACCGAGAAGCATTTACGCAAATATATGACCTGCACTTCGACAAGATCTACAGGTACATATATGTCAAGGTGCACAGCCAGGCCGAAGCCGAGGACCTGACACAGGATGTATTTATTAAAGCTTACGAGGGAATCAAGAACTACAAGTGGAGGGACCTGCCCTTCACCGCGTGGTTGTTCAGGATCGCACATAACAGGGTCATCGACCATGTTAGAAAAGTATCCAAGGAGAAAAAGGCCAGCCTCGATGAGGCCGGCGCAATCAGTTCAGGTGATCCGGTGCATATGACGGAATTAAATTTTGAGATATACCAGTTGAAAGACGCCTTACAGCATTTGCCGGATGCGCAGCGCGAGGTCGCGACCATGCGCTTTATCTCCGAATTATCCATTACGGAAGTGTCCCTGGCCCTGGGCAAAAGCGAGGGCACGGTTAAGGCGCTGCAGTTCAATGCTATAGCGTCACTGAGAAAATTACTCTACGGTAAGATAGATGACCATTAAAATCGAAGAAGCTTTTAACGACTGCTTTGAACGGCTGTCCTCAGGGGAAAGCCTGGATAGCTGTTTGAGGAGTTATCCCGAGCATGCCATGGAGCTGGACTTTATGCTCAGGACAGCCTTCGATGTCAAGCGCAGGGTTTATCCCATACAGCCCCGACCGGAGTTTAAATACTGGTCACGCGTAAGGTTACAGGGCGTCCAGGACTACATGAGCCGGCATGCCACGCCGGAGAAGGCCGGCCCTTTCAGTTTCCGCAAGAACCTGGCTATCTCGGTGGCGGGTTTGCTCGTCCTCGTGATCGCTTCCAGCGGCACTGCCGCGGCTTCATATGATGCCTTGCCCGACCAGCCGCTGTACGGTGTTAAAATGGCGGTCGAACAGGCCCAGTTATCAATAGCCACTTCGGACCTCGACAAAGCGGAGCTTTACGCCAGCCTGGCTGCGAAGAGGGCACACGAGATAGAGGCTATGGCGCGGCAGGGCAAGTCCGACTATCTGGCTCCCACTTCAGCCAGGATGGACTACCAGCTCGAGCAGGCCGAGACATATATCAGCAAATACCAGACGGCAAATACTTTCAATCCCCCTGCATCGACTGCAGACAATCCGGACGAGACATCGACTTCTGGTACAACCGGTCAGCCCGTCCAGCCGGCCGCTACCCAGATAGCTCCCCCTTCAGCCGCTCCCGACAACAAACCGGCTGATCTTCCGGCCTGGGCGCCGGCTACCGGTGAAACCGATCAGCCTCTCCAAACCCCGGCTTTCACCACTTCCGATGATAAGCCCGCTTTTATCGCTTCCGACAACAAATCGGGCGCTGCGAAGCCGCCCGTAAAGCGGCCGCTGCCCATAACTAGCGCTGCCGCCAACGTCAACAAGGCAAAGACTAACTTGAATTCAAGCACAGCCAAGAGCCTGGCCACGCTGCAGGATGCACTGGATAAAGCGCCTGAATCAGCCAGGCCGGCCATACTCAAGGCCATCGAACGCGTTAAGAAAGCCAATCAGTGGTCACAGCAAAATTTAAGTGAGGACCAGGACGATAAACCGGCGATCATTGTACCCAGGCCGAATACTATGCCGGTCAAACCACTGCCCGACTCCAGGAACCTCAACCGCGACGATAATAACCGCTTCCTGGTACCGGATAAGCCGAAATATACTCCGCCCGCGAATAACAGGCTATGGAATCCCAATACGGACACGGTCAAGCCGCCTGTTAATGTGCCGAATACACAGATACAGGTGCCTTCCACAAAGGAAATTACCGAAACCTCGGACGAAGACATTACAGGGAAGGACGTAAAAACTAATACTACCGGCGCAATCGTTTCCCCGGTTCTCAACGGGGTTACGGGCAATTCCTCGACCGTGAACACATTACTAAAATAAGATAGATTTCTCTTATATAAAATTTGAGGCGCTTGAGTGCGCCGTTGGGAGGATTAAATGAACCGAATGTTTAAACCTGTTTTGTTGCTGGCCCTGGTTGCCGCGCTTGTAATATCTGTAGCATGCTCCAATCAAATCAAGGGCACGACCACCTGGTCTGAGGTTGGCGCGCCACCCCCGACAGCTGCTCCACCCGCCCCCTCTTTTTTACAGTCCAAATCGCCTTCTGACGCGGCGTACTACGGTGAAGCCGCAGGCGGAGAAGATAACTCTGCCATGGACCGCAAAATAGTCAGGACGGGTTCGATTACCATGGAGGTGGACGATATCGGCAAGTCACAGGCCGCAATCGCCGCAATCGCCGTCCAGTACCAGGGTTACGTGGTTTCCTCAAACATGAATGCTGACAAAGACCAGCCCCGCGGGTTTATCTCCTTCAGGGTACCCGTCGACAAATTCGACAGCGCCCTGGCCAGGCTGAGGGAACTGGCGATAAAGGTTAACTATGAGAATACCAACAGCCAGGACGTGACCGAGCAATATACGGACTTGAAAGCACAGCTGAGCAATTACGAAGCGACGGAAGCCCAGTACCTCGAACTGCTCAAGAAAGCCGACAACGTCAAGGACATGCTGGAAGTACAGCGCGAGCTGTCCAACGTCAGGGGAAGCATCGAGAGGGTCAAGGGCCGCATACAGTACCTTGACAGGACGTCCGATACTTCACTGATCGAGGCTACGCTGACTAAAACCAAGCCGATCGGCGAGAGCAGCTGGGATATCTCGGGCGTTTTCAAGGGCGCGGTAGACGGTTTAATCGCCTTTGGAAAGGTGCTGCTCAGCATATTGATCTGGTTGCTGGTGTTCTCACCGATCTGGATCATAGCGCTGGTGATCATCTTTGTCGTGCGGCGCAAGAACAAGGCCAGGCGCAATGCCGCCGCTTCCAAGTGATATTTTCGCAGGATGCTATAATAAAGGGCAGCAGACAGATGCTGCCCTTTATTTATTCACATGGACTATGCAGTATACGAGGATACGCCCCACACCGACGCGTGGATGAGGGCCATTCTTTTCACACCTTCCCTGATCATCCTTACCTCGGCTGTAATCATGCCGCCTGAGGAACCCTGGCTTCCCGCTTTGCTGATTTTTATGGCGCTGGCGGCGGGGACTCTTCCCTTCACACTCATACCCACTAAACTCAGCATTCTGAGCTCGGCAATCCTGATCAGGTTCCGCCTGCCTTACACATTCCGTATACCCTTCAGCACGGTGGTGACGCTACGGCCTTCACGCTGGTCAACGATCGGCATCAACCTGCCAACCAACATGTCTCAGTCGAACGCCGTCGAGATAGTCCGCAAGCACCGTCTGTCGGTCACCATAACACCTTCGGATAAGCAGGCTTTTTTAACCAATTTCGAAAAGGCTGTTCAAGAGTGGAAAACATATGAGGGGAGAGGCCTGTGAAACCGATCCAATGGACCGGCGGCAAGCTCAGGTTGCTTGACCAGACTGCGCTGCCGCTGCAAGAGGTTTACCTCGAGGTTTCGGATTACAGGGAGGCCGTATCCGCTATAAAAACCTTAAAAGTCCGCGGCGCCCCTGCGATCGGCATCGCTGCAGGCTACGGCATAGCTCTGGGAGCACAGTCGATCAAGGCGCCGTCGATAAAAGCATTTAACACTGAACTCGATCGCATTTTTCAGGATTTCGCGGGCTCCAGGCCTACGGCGGTCAATCTTTTTTGGACCATAGGCAGGATGAGGCAGGCGGTTGCCTGGGTAGGCTCCGCCGGGGAAGCCAGGGATGCGCTGCTCAGGACAGCGCGGCTGATCCACAGGCAAGAGGCCAGGGCCATGGCGGGCCTCAGCCGCATCGGATCATCCCTGGTCGGCAATGGCTTCACGATACTGACCCACTGCAATACCGGGCAGCTTGCTACGGGCGTGGAGTACGGCACCGCGCTGGGCATCATCAAAGCTGCAGCCGAGCAGGGTAAAAAGGTAAAGGTATTCGCCGATGAGACGCGTCCCCTGCTGCAGGGCGCCCGCCTAACCACATGGGAGCTGGACCGGCTAAAAATACCGGTCACTCTCATAACCGATAATATGGCCGGCCACTTCATGAGCCGTGGGAAAATCGACTGCGTCATGGTAGGAGCCGACCGCATTGCCGCCAACGGCGACACTGCGAACAAGATCGGCACCTACTCCGTGGCCGTGCTGGCAAAGGAAAACGGGATCCCATTCTATGTAGCCGCGCCGCTCAGCAGCATAGACATATCCATCGGTTCCGGAGATTTCATTCCCATCGAGGAGCGGGGCCCGGAAGAGGTGCTGTCTATCGGCGGTGTCAGGATCGCGCCTCACAAAGTCCGGGCCGCCAACCCGGCTTTTGATGTCACTCCCCATAAATATGTTACTGCTATTATTACAGAGAAAGGAATTATGAGGCCGCCATACAAACGCAACATCAAATCAGCTTTACGGGAGGTTCAATAATGCAGGAGGCCAAGGTCGGCATCATCGGGGGCAGCGGCCTGTATCACCTGGAAGGGATGACACACGTCAGGGAGGCCCGTATTAAAACGCCGTTCGGTGATCCCAGCGACGTCATAACCCTGGGCAATATCGAGGGTGTTCATGCTGCATTTCTGCCGCGACACGGTGTGGGCCACAGGATTAGCCCGTCTGAGCTGCCGTCCAGGGCGAATATCTATGCTTTCAAGTCGCTGGGCGTAGAATATATTATCGCCATCTCAACGGTTGGCAGTCTCAAAGAAAAGATCAAGCCCATGGATATCGTGATACCTGACCAGATTATTGACAGGACCTTTCTCAGGCCCGATACGTTTTTCGGCAATGGGATAGTCGGGCACGTTGCTTTTGCCGATCCCTATTGCCCGCATTTAAGCGATGTACTGTATGATGCCGCGCACCGCAACGACATCCGTGTGCATGACGGCGGCACCTGCATTGTCATGGAGGGTCCCCAGTTCTCCACGCGAGCCGAATCGGAATTGTACAGGTCGTGGGGCGCGGATGTCATCTTAATGACCGCACTGCCTGAGGCCAAGCTGGCCAGGGAGGCCGAGATATGCTACGGCATGATGGCCATCGTCACGGACTACGATTGCTGGAACGAGCTCAGCGAGACCGTCACAGCCGAGATGGTCATATCAAACTTGAAAAAGAGCATACAGAAGGCTAAAAAGGTCCTGCGCCACGCCATCGTCAATCTGCCAGAAAAAAGAGAGTGCAGTTGCGGGCATGCGCTGGAAAATGCCATAATAACTGCCCCCGAATTGATACCTGAAAAAGCCAGGAAAGACCTCGACATTATCATCGGGAAATACATTAAATAAGAGGAGCCTTATTTCCGTGCCCGATTTCAACTGTGTTGCCACGATCATAGGAGGCATGCCTGGTAAAGATGCGGCCGCCGCCTGCGCCGGGATTAACAAATACCTGGCGGACCTGCCGGCCTGGCCGCAACTGCCCCTGCGCTCCAACCTTGAAAGCATGTACATCCAGTACAGCCAGGGATTTCCCGGCGTTGCCGTGGACGGCCAGAAAATACATGTTGAGCGGGGGCAGGGTTTCGACCACGGCATCGAAAGGCTGTACTACGATTGGACCGAGGGCAAAACAGCCGGTTACGCCATCGACAAAGAGCATGCGGCAGGCCTCCATTACCTTGCATCGCATGGTTCCGCGACCCTGCCGGTGGTCAAAGGCCAGATTACCGGGCCAATAAGCTGGGGATTGTGCGTTACCGACGGCTCGGGCAAAGGTATAATCTACGATGATACGCTGGCAGATGCCGTCAGCAAATTCCTTAAGCTGAAAGCCGCCTGGCTGGAGGGTTTCATGCAATCGTTCTCCAGGCGGACTGTTATCTTTGTGGATGAACCTTATCTGGCATCCCTCGGATCGGCTTTCGTGGCATTGCCCAACGAGCAGATATCGGGCCAGCTGAATGAGGTCCTGGGCGGCATAAAAGGGATCAAGGGCATCCACTGCTGCGGCAGCACGGACTGGTCTCTGCTGCTCAACCTGCCCATCGATGTTATCAGCTTCGACGCCTATAACTATCTCGATTCCATGCTGTGCTACCTGCCGGACCTGCTGGCCCACGTACGCAGGGGCCGCTCCATCGCCTGGGGCATCGTTCCCAACGACGAGGAGGCCCTGAAGAAAGAGACTCCCGCCAGCCTTTTCGACAGGTTCGGGGATGCGCTTTCGCACGTGACCGGAGAGGGGCTTTCCATACGCCAGGTGGTCAGGCAAAGCCTGGTTACCCCGAGCTGTGCACTGTTATCCCTCACACCCGACGGTGTGGAATACGCTTATAACCTTTTGACAGAGGTGTCATCCAGGGCGAAGCGCAAATATGGTTCATAAATGACTGCCGGAGTTGAAATCTACGGCCGCATTAGCGATAATACATACTGAGTCTTATATTTAAGGTAATGATATTAGGTGATATGAAATGAACAAACGCAAGAAAATGGCAATAATCAAGCACCGCCGCAAGCGAAAGAAGCAGGAGTTGCGCAGGAAGGCATTAAACCTCGCTTCCGGCGCTGCAAACAAGCCGATTATTAAAGCGGCTGCCAAGAAAGAAATCGAGATACCCAAGCCTGTCAAAGCGCTGGCGGACATATTGAAGCCCAAGGAAGCAGCGCCTGCCAAAAAGCCGGCGGTTAAGAAAGAGAAGCCAGAGCCGGTGAAGGCTGAAGCGGCTGAAAAGGCGGAAAAAACCAAGAAAGCACCGGCTAAAAAGAAAGCAAGCCCGGCATCCGGATCAACTACCTCAGCGAAGGCTGCCGCGCCTAAAAAGGCTGTCAGCCGGAAAAAGAAGCCTGAGTCCGCCGAAGGGGGTTGATGGGGCAAGCTTATCTGCTCACGGGCATGCCCGGTACAGGTAAAACCAGTATCATCAAGCAGGCTATTACTGAATCGAAATGTAATGCCGGCGGATTCTTCACGCAGGAAATCAGGAGCGTGGGTATCAGGGAGGGCTTCCGCATAGTCACCCTGGATGAGAAGGAAGCTGTACTGGCGCACATAGCCATCGATAGCCCTTTCCGCGTCGGCAAGTACGGCGTAGATCTCGAGGTACTCAATACTACCGGTGTCGATGCCATATATCGAGCCATCGAGCACAACGATATAGTGGTGATCGATGAGATCGGGAAAATGGAGCTGTTTTCGCCGAAGTTCATACAGGCGGTGCAGGATGCCTTGAGCAGCCCCAAAAAAGTACTGGGTACGATAACTCTCAAGCCACATCCGCTGGCCGATACCATCAGGCAGATCAGGAACATCAAGGTTACCGAGCTGACACGTAATAACCAGAGATACGTGCTGGCCGAGATGTTGGCCTGGCTGGCATACCGTGAATGAACGTAGACCTGGTCCCCATTGGAGACACGGACCCGGGCGTCCTTCAAGAGTTAAAAAGCGGCCTTGAGTCTATATTTGGATGCCCTGTACAGATCGTCAAGCCAATCCCCATCCCGGACCAGGCTTTTGATCCTGCCAGGGACCAGTATCTCTCAGATGCGCTGATAGAGATATTACAGCAACACAAGAACAAATCAGCACACCTGCTGGGCATAACCGAAGTCAACATCTTCACCCACGGCCTCAACTTCGTATTCGGCCAGGCCGACAGCGCCAGCCGCGTGGCGGTCATATCCCTGCACCAATTGAGAGGTGAAAACTGCGGGCTGCCTTCCGATGGCCGGCTCCTCGTTGAAAGGGCCCTCAAAGAGGCTATCCATGAAATCGGCCATACCATAGGGCTGGGACATTGCCGGGACGTTACCTGCGTGATGCATTTCTCAAACAGCCTGATAGACACGGACGTTAAAAGCTGCTACTTCTGCAGCAATTGCAGACCTAAATTAATACTCTGAACAGAGAGGATTCAATGCTGCCCGGTTTTCCGGCAAGCATCGCCAACAACGTGTAAGGAGGCTCCTTTGAAGAAACTGGATGACTACAGCGGCGATTTTAATCCTGACCTGAAGCCAAGCGATTTCTCCTACGAGGCATTGGAGAAGCTGATCAAAATATATGCCCAGCTTTACAAAGCGCTGGATGGCTTCTGGTACCTTACACTGATGGAAAGGTCGGGCAACGACGAGGCCCTGACCTGCGATATCCTGGTATGGGAAAAACTATGCCTCTACGAGATGAACAAAATCAGTAAAGGCTTCAATATCAAGGGGAAGGATGTGAAGTCCGTGATGAAGGCCTTTCAGCTCAGCCCCTGGGCATGGAACATCAAATCCAACTTCGAGGTTATCAGCGACAACCATGTGATTTGGAAAGTATTGCACTGCCCGACCGTCAGCGCCCTGGAGCGCGAGGGGCGCGGCAGGGAGAACGATATCTGCAACAACGTGGAGGTCAGGCTGAACAAGCTATACGCCTCGTTTTTCAACCCGGATATCCAGGTAAACTGCCTGAAAACCCCGCCCCGTGAGAGCGAGACTGACTATTACTGCCGCTGGGAATTCAAACTGTAGGGGCATTGACAAATAAATAATTAACTCCTAATATAATATTGTCCATCGACCCGCAAGGGCGGTGAGGCAAAGGTATCCTAACTGAATACAAAGTCCGCTTGGATCAGCGATGACCGAGACGGTATATACAGGGGATCTTGTAACGACCTTCTCGGCTGCTGCCGGGTGGGTTTTTTTATTGCCTTAGAGGCGAGAGAATATGAAACAGACTATTGGATTTATCGGCGCCGGGGTGACCGGTACAGCCCTCGCAGCCAGGCTCTGGCAGCGGGGTTACCGGGTCGTGGCTGTCAGCAGCAGGAGCCTGGACTCCGCCCGCAGGCTCGCTTCACATGTCCGCGATTGCACGGTATGTGACGGCCCACAGCAGGTAGCCGACCTGTCCTCGGTGGTTTTTATCACCACGCCCGACGATATCATCTCCGACATCGCAGCCGGCATCAGGTGGCGCCAGGGACAGGTAGCAGTTCATTGCAGCGGTGTCCATTCCATAGACATCCTGGAGCCGGCCGCCCGGAGCGGCGCGCATGCCTGCTGTCTGCATCCGCTGCAAACATTCGCCGGTATAGAAGAGGCGATTAATAACGTCTCCGGATCCACCTTTGCTATTGAGGGAGACGATTTTGGACTGGCCGCGGCACGCGAGATGGCGCAGGCGCTGGATGGAAATATCATCCTGCTCAAGGCGGGCGACAAGGTGAAATATCATATTGCCGCCGTAACCCTTTCAAATTACCTGGTGGCCCTGATGAAGACATCCGCCGACCTGTGGCAATCGTTCGGTATACCGCAGGAGGAAGCAGTCAAAGCCATGCTGCCCCTGCTCAAAGGCACTGTCGGAAATATCGAGCGCGTGGGCATACCCGGCTGTCTGACCGGACCTATCGCCAGGGGCGATGTGGAGACAGTCCGCAAGCATGTAACCGCCCTTGGACAGGAAAATGAAAATAGTCAGGATATCTACCGCGTCATGGGGCTGAAAACACTGGAGATCGCCCTTGCCAAAGGGCGCATCAGCCTGGAGACTGCGGAGGAAATACGCAACCTGCTTAATAAGCCGGGCGAGTCGCCTGCCTCCGATTATGAGTACGTCTACAATGAGTTTGATCTGGAATATGCCGCCGGGTATTTATCGGCATCGTCTGATAAGAAGTAACTGGATATTATGCCGGCAAGGAGATAGAAAGGATGTCAACCAGGACCATGCTCAAGAGTAAAATACACAGGGCCAGGGTAACCGATTGCAACATCGATTACGAAGGCAGCATCACGATCGACAGCGACCTGTTAAAGGCGGCGGATATCCTGCCGTATGAGAGGGTTGAGATCCTGAATATTAAAAACGGAGCAAGGTTCAGTACCTATGCCATCGAGGGCAATCCCGGCTCGGGGGATATCTGCCTGAACGGCGCCGCGGCCCGGCTGGCCTGCGTGGATGACCTGGTGATCATACTCACCTACCAGGAGGTACCGTCTGACGAGGCCGGGCAGGTGAAGCCCCGCATGGTTTACGTTGACAGTCAGAACCGCATTAAATCCACCAAGAACGTGGACGCCTGGATCAACAATCTTTTAGGCTCAAGGTAGCCGGAGGTTGCCGTCCATGCCGATAACTATCAACAAGATCCAGGACCTGAAAACCGCCGGTGAGAAAATCGTCATGCTCACCGCCTACGACTACTCTACGGCCAAGGTAGTTGATGAAGCGGGAGCACACCTTATCCTCGTCGGCGATACGCTGGGCATGGTTGTCCTGGGTTACGATTCCACCTTACCTGTTACCATGGGCGATATGCTTCACCACGTCAAGGCAGTCGTTCGCGGCGCCAGGAATGCGCTGGTAGTCGGAGACTTGCCGTTCATGTCCTACCAGGTAAGTGTTGAAGAGGCTGTTCGAAATGCCGGCAGAATGTTGAAAGAGGGCGGATGCCGGGCCGTCAAACTGGAGGGAGGCGTGGTCATGGCCGAGACAACCAGGCGCATCGTTAACTGCGGCATACCGGTCATGGGACACATAGGATTAACCCCGCAATCGATAAATCAACTTGGCGGACATCGGGTGCAGGGAAAAACGCCGGAAGCTGCAAAGCGCCTGGTCGAAGACGCCCTGGCGCTGGAACAGGCGGGGGCCTTCGCTATCGTGCTGGAGCTGGTCCCCATACAGCTGGCGAAGCTGATTACAAGCAAACTGAGGATCCCGACTATCGGGATTGGAGCGGGACCTTTCTGCGACGGCCAGGTGCTGGTGATAAACGATATGCTCGGCCTCTTCACCGATTTTGTGCCGAAGCATACCAAGCTGTACGCCAAACTGGCCTCAACCATGAAAACGGCCATCTCGGAGTACTGCGCCGAGGTAAAATCCGGGACTTTTCCGTCCGGCGAACACAGTTCTTCCATAGATGAGAGCCTGCTGAAGGACCTTTTATAACGATGCAGGTTGCGCGCAGCATAGCCGATATGAAGGAGCTTCGCCGGAAGTGCGGGGGCAGTGTCGGACTCGTGCCCACCATGGGCTTCCTGCACGAGGGACATCTGAATCTGGCCCGGCAGGCCAAATCTGAAAATGCAGTCTCCGTGGTCACCATATTTGTGAATCCCACGCAATTCGGCCCCAGCGAAGACCTTAAATCTTACCCTCGGGACCTCGACCGCGACCTGGCCCTATTGGAGCAGGTTAAGACCGATATCGTTTTCGTCCCATCCGACAAAGAGATCTACCCTGCTGACTACAATACCTGGGTGGAAGTGAGGGGCGTTACCGCCAAACTCGAGGGAAAGTCGAGACCAACCCATTTTCAGGGCGTAACCACCGTATGCAACAAACTGTTCAACATCATCGAGCCGGACAAAGCTTATTTCGGACAGAAAGACGCCCAGCAGGCCATCGTGATCCAGAAAATGGTGGCCGAGCTTAACATGAACCTCGAGATCATAGTGTGCCCCACCGTCAGGGAAAGCGACGGCCTGGCCATGAGCAGCCGCAATACCTATCTCGAAAAAGGTGAGCGGGCCTCAGCCGTGGTGCTGTATAAGTCGCTCTGCCTGGCGAAGGACATGTATGAGAAAGGTGAGCGTGATGCCGCGGTGATCAAGCAGGCCATGCATAGCCTGATTTCGGCTGTACCCGCGGCAAAGACCGATTATATCAGCATCGCCGACGTCTCGACTCTGGATGAAGTAGATGTGATCCGTGGAAAAGTTCTGGTCTCACTGGCGGTCAGGCTGGGCAAGCCCAGGCTGATCGATAATATTATACTGGGCTGATATTCATTCCCTGATAAATATCATCAGCCCTATCACGGCCAGCACTGCCAACGCGGCGCCGAAATAAAAGGGCGCCGCCGGGCTGACGGCCTGCCAGAGCCACCCGGCAATCAGGCTGGCGGGCAGCAATGTTATACCGACCACTCCATGATAGGCCCCGAACGCCGTGCCCCGCCTGTCCTCGGGCACGAGGTCGACCACCAGGGCCCTGGCCACGCCCTCGGCCAATCCATAGTAAACCCCGTACATCGCCCACAGCACCCAGACCATCCAACTCTCATTAAAAAAGGCGAAGCCCAGGTAGACCACGGCATATATCGTCCAGCCCAGCGCAATGATGTTTTTCCGGCCCAGCCTGTCCGACAACATGCCCGCAGGGGTGGAGATAAGCGCGTAGACGGCATTAAACACAATTAGCATGAGCACGATATAGAAAACATTGTTTCCCAGGTTTTGCGCCCTCAGTATCAGGAAGGCGTCGCTGGAATTGCCCAGAGTGAAGATGAAAAGGATGACTAAAAATAGCCTGAACCTGCCTGTAAAGGCTGATGTAGCAACCGGTGCGGGCGTTCCCACATCCGCAGGTCGGGTTTCGGATGCAGCACAGACCTGTTTGGGGGGCTCATGTATAAATATGAAGAAAAACAGCGCGATGAAGGCCGGGATGACACCGAGTATAACCAGCCAGCGATACGCGTCCGCCTGCAGGGACAGCACTTCCCCCTGCACCAGAAATATCACCAGCGCGGCGATGATCAGTCCCAATGCAGCGCCCGACGTGTCCATGGCGCGGTGGAAGCCGAAGGCCTTGCCCCTTTCGGATTCGTCGCAGGAATCGCCCACCAGGGCGTCCCGGGGTGCGCTGCGTATGCCCTTGCCGAACCTGTCGGCAAACCTGATACCCATGACCGGTCCCCAGGTGTTGGCAATCAGCATAAAGGGCTTGGCCAGTGTGGAGAGCGCATAACCGATAAAAGATAACTCTTTACGATTGCCTATCTTGTCGCTGAGCCAGCCGCTGGCAACTTTCAGCAGCGATGCCGTGCTCTCCGCCACACCCTCAACCAAACCTATGATGACCGTGCCGGTCTGCAGAATATTGGCCAGGAAAAGCGGCAGCAGCGTGAAGATTAGCTCGCTGCTCACATCCGTGAGGAAGCTCACGGCGCCCAGCCAGAAAATGTTGGGGTTTAACCCGAATATTTTCTTGTCTTTACTTGGCATACTCAAGCATCTTGGCCAGTACCTGTTTGCCCAGCTCTACATTATCACGGTCGGGGCAGTGCCGGCCTTCCGGTATATAGAAATAATACCCCTGGTCGATTTTATAGTCTTTTTCCAGACCCAATCCCTGCCAGGGGTCCATACCTCCGCAAACGTAAATGAGCGGCACCTTGAGCCCGGCCAAATTCGAGCGTGGAGACCAGGCAGGTTTGACCGCGGATTCCGGGTCTTTGCCGAACAGCGCCCTGCTTTCAGCGTATAAATCGTCCCTGCTGCGGTTAAAAACGCCGTCGCTGCCGGAGGATAGCTCGAAGATGCCCGTCTCAGCGCACTGCTGGTAACGCCACACGCGCCAGCCATATTTGCCTGTTATCGCCTCGTCGCGTGAAAGCGTTTTCTTGGCATTTGATTCAGCGTATTGCATCCCCGATTTTTGAGCGATTGCATCGTCGATCATATGCAGAACTCCCATGAATGCCGGTGTGGGGAGGTTGGCTGCAGCCTGGAAGACGGGCATGTATGACTTGTATCGTCCATACTGGGTCATACCATGTATAAATCCGATGAGAAGTTCCCGCTCCAGCCAGTTGGTATCGAACATTTCGACAGGCTGGAGGTTTTTGATATGCTGCACCAGGCGGGCGTAAGTCTCGGGCCCCATGGTGACGCGGACCTGCCGGTCATAGGCGTCCATGGTGAAAGGCCAGTCGATGACGCCGCTGGAAGACAGCGTCACTTTAACATCGTCGGGATATCTGGCAGGGAAGTCAACGGAAAGACCGCCTCCGTAGCTGTAACCCGCAGACATCCAGGGACCTGTGTAGGTCTTTTTCAACTCCGCAACGACCTGATGGTAATCGGCCAGGGCCTGGCTAACCGTCACATATGCGGGCACGGCCTGGTCGCTATCAGAGCTGACACTCTGGCCGTAGCCGCGGTGCTCCGCCTGGACGAAAATGACGCCCGGAGGCGAACCGTACATATTCCATGTAGCTGCCAGCTCCTGATTGGTCAGGTCATGTTCGTTTCCCAGAATAAAGAAAACGGGCGAGCTATTGGGAGCGTTATGCGGGACTAGTATAAATATCTCCTGATCAAAATGAGGACCACCGGGGTTGGCATGGTCCAGAGGCTGGGACATCGTCATGCGAGTAAGCTCGTAATTCTTTTCCGTCGGGGCGCATGACAGAAAGCTGACGGACAGCAGCACAATTATAAGGGCGATCAAGATGGTATTAAATACGGACTTATTCATAGCACCAGCCTTAAAATATTTGCCTACATTGTAGATTAACCGGGGCTACATGCCAATCCGATAAAAGATCGGCCGGAAAGTTCACTGTACAATTCAGGCTTTTGTCGAGGGGTAGGCGTAAAAATACCGTCGTTCGAAATTCAGACCCAGTCAAATATGAAATATCGATGCAGTGGATAGTTCAATAAAGGAATTTTTTATAAAGTGGTGTCGGAAATAGACAGATGCCAAAAACCCTACACGCATTTTAGTCCTTCGCGTATTGTATGCCCTCAATCTTGGTCTGAAACCAGGCAAATGGTCGAGGCCAAGGACCTCGAGGTTGAATATAGGGTTACAAATGCGATTTATATAACGAAGGAACTGGTTCGGCTGCCATCGGTTATCTGATATTGTGGATAGAGCCTGTAGCCCGGTTTTATCGCCACCATTGACAGACTGGTTACAATACTGTACAATACGGTGTATTATACACTGATATTGGGTTTATAATAATCATATTATATGGACATTGGAATTGATATGGACGAGAATGCAATGAAAGCAGATGCGAGAAACGATGAAGAATTGCTAAGGGTACTTCTGAATAAAAGGTCGCAATTCATTTCGGAATTGGACGAACACGATACAGAATTGGTTAGCCTTCAGAAGGAGTATTCTGAAAAGTTGGCCCGACTGAAAGACGAACAGCGAACTCTACAGGATGGTCTCCAGCATGTTGAAGCACTGCTTCGTCTTGAAGGATGGGGGGGCCAAAGAGAGGATGCTCTAAGGGTGACATCTTCTGAAGCGAAGCCATATGTGGACTATGCGTATGAGCTGCTGGAAGCGGTGGCGCAACCCATGCATTACAAGACTTTATACGATAAATTGATAGGGCAGGGCGTTTCTATACCTGGCAAAGACGGCGCTGCGACGCTCTTAACAAAGTTGGGTCGCGATGGCAGATTCAAACGGATCCATAAACGCGGAACTTATGCGCTTTCATTCTGGCGTATTTCCGCGGCCAAGCGTAAAGCAAGGAGTCCTCACAAAAAGAAGCGCAAATGATGTGGTTTATTGGAACTTCAACCAGATAAGTTTGCTACCTTTGGGTTGGGCATAAGGAGTAGTTCATTAGATGAAAAAGGATAATCAGACAAACGAACAGACGACTCTTTCTGGAAATTATGAAGCCTTGGGAGTTGACTATTTACTGGTATTTTGTGTTCGAAATGTTTTGGAAAATAGCGAGGAGTGTACGCTTGAAAGACTCGTCTTTGAATGTTTCACCCTTTTCCCAAAAAAATTCTCATTGTCACGCTATCCTCAATGGCCAGACTCTACCCGGGTTTATAGATCTTGGCGAAGAGGTATCGACAACAAATGGCTGAAAGGCACACCACAAGAAGGTTTTGCCCTGACAACCAAGGGTAAGGCATTAGCGTTGGAAATTGCTGCTAAGTTAAAAGATCCATCAGTTGTTGCGAAACACCCCAGACAGGCGACAAGAGCCAGGGGCAAGGAAGAAGCTGTAACACGTTATTTGCGGAAGAGTGAAACTTTCCGCAAATGGTCGGAAAACCCTACTCTATTTATCATTACAGAATCGGAATTGAGGAGCTTATTGAATGCAACATTAGAGACGTCGGATATGGCCCTAGGTGAGAACCTTGAATACTATATTGAGAACGCAGGACTTGTTCAGGACTCTGATGTTCTTGCGTTCTTGAATACCTGCAAAAAGCAGCACCCGCAAATTTTGGGGAGGTAAGAGAACATGGTATCTTCCTGCGTCGGACAAAAGGGCGACATTGAAGTTGATCCACGTGTAGTTAAAGAACAGGCCCGTCAAACAGTGCGGCAGTTGGTAGATGCTGTAGTAGAACTAGTCACTAACTCAGACGATAGTTACATACGGGAGGAATCCATCAAGGGTGAGATCTCAATCGTTATACGCAGACTCAAAGGCGGCCGTTGGGACTTGCTCGAAGTTAGAGACCACGCTCAAGGGATGGACCTGGAAACATTGATAGACGCTCTTAAATATGGCACTAAGCATAGTGGATTTGCTGAAGGCAAGCATGTAAGAGGATTGTGGGGAAGGGGTTTGAAGGAAACTATAATTTCATTCGGCGAAGGGATAATTACTAGCATTCATGATGGTCAATTGTCGAGCGTCAAAGTATGGTGGGACCATGATGCGAATAAAGGCAGATGGGAAGTGGTTAGAAGCGAATCGACTTCTGAAGAAAACGGAACCGGGGTAGCGGTGTCGCCAGAGGCTGAACGCGGCGGAAAGTGTCCTGAGCCTGAAAATATGTATGAGCAGCTTTGTAACCATTATGCTTTGAGGACAATAGTACAGGACAGAGACGTGCGATTGCACATGAAATCCTTAGGTGGTCGCGGAAGTTCAACAAAAACAAGAAGGAAAGAAAAATATCTGAAGTTCAAGGTTCCTGCTGGCGATTTGGTATTGGATAAACCCTTCAAGGAAACTGCTTTTGGCCCCACACACATTAGAATCTGGCAGAGCGCAACTCCACTTTCGTTCGAGCGATGGGATCCGAGTTGCTCTGTCGCCGGACTGATCATTAAGTCGAACGGGATACCCTTTGATAACTCGCTATTTGGTTATGAAGACGAGGAGGGAAAATATTTTTTTGGCGAGGTTGACTGTCCCCAATTAGCTAATAAGATTAAAGAAGATGCCAGCCTATTGACAACTACTCGCACGGGTATAGACTGGCGACAGTCCCTGAGTCGTGATTTCTACGGTTTCATGAAGCTCATCCTGCAACCACTTGTAAATAATAAGAAGGCCGAATTTGCCGGCAAGTCGGCGCCTCAAATATCGGGCAGACAGAAGAATCGATTACTTAGGATGCTGAATCAACTGGCCCAAGAGGAGCTGGAAACCGCGACAGATGAAGGGGGAGTTGGTCCCGGAGGCTCGCCTCAGGAAGTTACGAAATTGGTGGTAAAGCCTGATTTTGGGTATGCGTTACCAGATACGGACAGGCGCTTCTCAGTGTATCTTCCTAAATCACTTGCAAACAAAAACACAACTATGGAAGTAGCCTTACTGGAACCCACTGGAACCATAACGTTAAGCGATACAAAGATCGCATTGGCCGAACATCCCAGTCGAGAAAACCTGCTATGGGGTCAATTTGCTGTCAGAGGCCTATCGTTAGGGGATAATACGTGGATAAGGTGCTTCGCCGATAGCCAGGAAGATATGAGCTACTTCGCAGTCAAAATTCCTGACGATGAACCGGGCAAAGGCCAGAAGAAAAAACTTGTTTCCAAAGGTGGAGGGTTCTTTAAGGATATCAAGCCTAATGCTGATCCTCATCCTTCGCAACGCGTAGCTTATATAAATGGTGCAATTAACTGGTTTACAGAATACCCTGTAATAAAGGAATATGTTGTGCAGAAACGCTTCGGCACAGATGAGGGCAAAGTTCTATTTGCGGAAATGATGACAGAGGCTGTGTGCACCATCCTTGCTAGAAATCGTATTGCAGACGGACTGGTGCCAGGTAGACCCAACGAAGACCCACGTGCAACTATTGACCGTTATAATGCAGAGTCGAATCGCATTAAGGGTAAATGTACAGCTCTACTTCATAGGTGGGCGAAAACTTACAATGTAGAGACACAAAAGGGGACTGCTAAATCAAGGTGAGCCGCCGGCTCATTGAATATCACCGCTTCATCGCCTCCAACAGACAGTAGACCTGGACGTGCACCGGTACCCACACGCATTGTTGCAGTATAATCACCCTCATAAAGACGCAAAATATCAGGATGAGAGGAGTTTGTCATTACCCAAGGAACTCCGCGAGTCGTTGCTTGCGTCAAAGCAGCAGCAAGACGTACCTGATCGGAATAAATAAATTGTTGGCCCATATAGTGTGCGTTTTGCATTTCGCGATAACCAGGACGATACGGAGGGTCGATAAAAAGAAAGTCCGCTTTTTTCGCCTCCCTGACTATTGGCTCAAAATCAGAACATCTAAGATCAGCGGACCGCAGCCTTCGCGACGCTTCAATCAATTCTGGATTGCTTAAGACCCATCGCCGCGATTCGCCCCCATATCCTATATTGAACTGGCCTTTGCTATTATGACGCCACATACCCTTGAAACACGTCCGATTCAGATACAGTAACCTTGCCGCCCGCATTGGTCGCTCTAATTCGGACGGGTCAATGCTACGAGTGTTGTAGTAGCTTTCTTTGCCCTCAGGTATTTGCCTATATAGTTCCCAAATATCATATGGGCATTCTTGTAAAGCGGAATATAGATCAATGAGATCTGGATTACTGTCCGACAGCAAAGCGTTTTTCGGTTGCAAATAGAAGAATACAGACGCACCTCCAATGAAAGGATCGATATATCTTCCGCGGATATTTTTTCCTGAAGGCAAGAAAAACTTCAACGCATTTAGCAAACGTCCCTTTCCACCCGGGTATCTTAGTAGATGTGGTAGCAGGCTTTCTCCCTTCTGACGCGACGCCTTCCCTGACATATGAACAGCCGTAACCTCCGTAGAAACGGCCACTGCCCCGATACTAGAGTCTACCTTTCTTTGGGAAGACATGAATTCAATAGCCTCCGGATCTCTTTGGGATGGTTAAGGCCAGCCGCAAATAAAGCATCCACAAAAATGGTCCTGTCAACGCGGCAACCTAACTTGTGTTGTGCCGAAATATGTGCCTTATCCAAGGCAATCAATAGATCACTTTTCAGATATACGGTGGCCCTCTTCCTTTGCTTTATTCCGCTTGTAATTTTCCTACCCATGGGGATCCTATTTAGCACATAGATTACTAAAATAAATAAATTAAATACTTTATATACATTATATAAATACTTATATGCAAAAATCAAGAGAAGGCCATTACTGGTAAAGTCGAGAGCGTATGATATCCACAAAGAGAAGTGATTGCAGTGATCAGTGAAGAAAAATCTTCAACTCAAATTCTTTATAAGTTGGATCACACCTGACATTAACGTTTTCAGAGCGTGATGGCCCAGGACCCCTGGGAACAATTCTAATACTTGTGTAAACAAGGATTGGCATAGCCATCATTGGAACGTAACAAAGCAACAATTTGTCGGTAAAGTTGTAGAAGGGGTCGGCTAATCCCCGGTCTCTTTCAAATGCATATTTAAAATTTGTTTGTGCAAATTTTTATAAACTTCTTTTACCAAATTTGGTGCTTGCGGACAAGTGCTATTCACTGAATAAGTTGTAATCTTTTCGTTATCAACAAAGAAAGTAATTTCCTGCAATGGAAATATTTTGCACACTGATGGCCTATATATATAAATAGAGCATAAATTATTCGAATCTAAAAAGAGACAAGGGTACGTCAAATAACCGCCATGAATCACATGGTCTGTAAATTCAAAATCCTTTTTTATATAATGCTGTTTAAACTCCGCATACTTCTTATACGGCAATCTTTCTTTTATATTAACCTCTTCTTGATCTGTTATAGCTATATGGTTAGCTATTCCAAAGGAAACAGTTGCATTACCAGTTTTGCAACATAGTCCATTACAATTCTTGCAATTAAGTAAGTTCCCCAAAATCATATCTACTGTTTGCAAAGATAATTTCATAGGGGGCAATGGAACAGGTTGATCTTTATCTTTACAACGTTGGATTACTTCATCTACATCCGCCAGGAAAATGTCCAACGGTTGTGTGTAATCTGGATAATTAAATTCTTCCATAATTCTGTTTGATAGATTCTAGCCCAATCTGAAGAAGCCTTCAATGCGATGTATAACGTTTTATTGCACTTAAGAATAAATCGGGAAATTGCCAGTTTAGTAATCAATGAAAAATGTATCCATGAAAATCTCCTACGGCAGCCCATTTACTAACAGGCTCATGTGCTTGCCCATTTATACTACATCAGAAGCCAGAAAGTCGAGTCTATCTGATATAATGGGCAAGGCGAAAATTATACCCGAGGGAGGCTGATATGACCGCGACCAAACGGGCAGTGGTGATTGCACTCGTTTTCATCATCCTTTTCCTTTTCGGCGGCTATACCACGCTGGACTGGTACCAGTTCCTGACCGGCACAGCCAACTACGCCCGGCCCGAGATACCGTATGTGCGCGCCACCAAGGTAGCAGTTTCATTCATCTCGGCCATTCTTGTTTTCCTAATCGGCCGGGACGGTTTTAACCGTGGGGACACAAAACGGCTGGTGCTTGCCTACGCAGCCATCGCCATCGGTGACATTTTCCTGGTTTTTGATATCAACATGGTTGGTATGCTGGTATTTGCCGTTGCTCACGTGTTTTTCATCATCCGCAACGGATGGGGCTTTAAAGGGTATCTTGCACATAAGTCAAACATAAACAGGGTCTGGGATATAGCCTCAGCGATGCTTATACTGGCGATAGCCGGGGGCGCGATGGGATGTTTCTTCCTCCCTGCGATGGGGCCAAGCCTGATGTTCTACCTGCTGCTGGTTTACAGCCTGTTCCTGGGGGTTTCCCTATGGTCGGCCTGGGCTGCCGTGAGGATCGGCTTCATGCCTAAATTCAACGCGTGGCTGGTGGCAATCGGTCTGACCTGTTTCTTTGTCAGCGACTTGCTGGTGGGCGTTCATTTTGCCACCGAGCCGGGCAGGTTCCAGACCTGTGCCATTTATATCACCTGGCTGTTTTACACGCCCGGCCTGCTGTTACCCGCGTTGAGCGGTTACAAATTAAATCGGTTGCACGGTTAAGGCATTTACAGTATCGCCCGCGGTTAAGTTTGATTTTGAAGCCGTTTTCTGATAGATTATGAAACTGGTTTGGCTATACTCAACTGTTTTGTAACTATATCCAACAGGAATACCTGTCCCTTATATCTTAAGCCTTACATTTTCGGAGGTTAACACATCATGGCAAAATTTAATCTCACCATCGATGGAAAATCCTTAACCGCAGATAGTGAAAGCACCGTGCTGGAGGCGGCCAATAAAGCCGGGATATATATACCGACCCTCTGCTACCATCCCGACCTCAAGCCCGCATGCTCATCCGGCAACTGCTCAGACGGGTGCGGTCTCTGCGCGGTGGAGATAGAGGGGAATACCGATCTGGTACAGGCCTGTGGCACAAAGATCACTGACAATATGACCGTCCACACCGACACCCACGCTGCCAGGAAGAAGCAGAAGCAGGCTCTGTTGAAGATATTGGGCCAGCATCCCAACGCCTGCCTCACATGCTGGCGGCGCGAGCGCTGCAAGCCCTTTGACATCTGCCTGCGCAACGTCGAGGTGACCGAGAGATGTGTCAACTGCCCCGAGAACACTCACTGCGAACTGCAGAGGATAGTAGACTTTTTAGATATCGGCAACGACAATATACCTTACACGTACAGGAACCTGCCAGTCCAGAGGGACAATCCATATTTCGATCTCGATTATAACCTGTGCATTGCCTGCGGCCGCTGTGTACGCGCCTGCAGGGACCTGAGGGGTATCAAGGCCCTCGACTTCAAGGAAATAGACGGCCACAAGGTAGCCGGACCGGTAAAAGCAACCTACCAGGAGTCCGGGTGCAAATACTGCTTCACTTGCGTTGAGGTCTGCCCGGTGGGCGCGCTGGTGGATAAGCTGGCAAGGTACCGGGCGATTGCCGAATGGGAAGGCTATGTGGTCCCCTGCAGCTATGCCTGCCCGGCTCATATAGATATCCCGAGGTACATCAATTACATCGCCAGGGGCAAGTATCCTGAGGCCCTGGCAGTCGTTCGCGAGAAAGTACCGTTCCCGGGCTCGCTGGGACGCGTATGCATACATCCCTGTGAACAGGCCTGCCGCCGTGGAAAGCTGAATGACCCACTGTGTATTAAGTTCCTCAAACGCTACGCGTCCGACCACGACAACGAGATGTGGAAAAAGAATAGTAAAGTATTGCCGCCCACCGGCAAGAAAGTCGCGGTGATCGGCTCCGGGCCCGCCGGGCTGACCGCCGCCTTTTACCTGGCCAAGCTCGGCCACGGTGTAACCGTATTCGAGGCGCTTCCCCAGACGGGCGGCATGATGCGCGTCGGCATACCCGCTTACAGGCTCCCTCGGGAGATACTCGACGCGGAAATAGATGAGATAAAAAAGGTTGGCGTTGATATCAAGGTCAACCAGAGAATAGAGTCCATAGACGGCCTGTTGCAGCAGGGCTTCGATGCGGTATTTATCGGCATCGGCGACCATAAGGGCTCTAAAATGGGCGCTGAAGGCGAGGACCTGCCGGGCGTGCTGGACGGCGTGGATTTCCTAAGGACCGTAGCATTGGGACAGGAATTCAAGATCGGAAAGAAGGTAGCTATTATAGGCGGAGGCAATTCAGCCATCGACTGCGCCCGAGTTGCGCTGCGTGTGGGCTCCAGCGACGTCACCATTCTCTACCGCCGCACCAGGGCTGAGATGCCCGCTGCGCCTGAAGAGGTGGAAGCGTCTCTCCACGAAGGTATCAAGATCGTCTTCCTGGCTGCCCCCAACAAGATAACGCAGAAGGACGGCCGACTATTTATGGAATGCATCAAGATGCGCCTGGGCGAACCTGACGCCAGCGGCCGCAGAAGCCCGGTACGAATACCGGGCAGCGAATATGTCGAGGAGTTCGACAACATTATAGCCGGCATCGGGCAGGCCTCCGATATACCTGCGAAATTCGATGTGGCCGTAAACCGTGGCAATATCAAGGCCAATGATGAGACGCTTGAAACAAGCCGCAAGGGCGTATTCGCCGGCGGCGATATCAAAACCGGTCCCGCCTCCGTGATCGGCGCTATAGCCCAGGGCAGGACGGCCGCGTCGTCTATAGACAAATTCCTGGGAGGCAAAGGCCAGATCCAAGAGGTACTGGCGCCCGTAGAGGAGATGGAGCCGTGGTTCGGTGAGGAAGCGGGATTCTCAGATAAAAAACACCCGGCCATGCCGGAGCTGGAAAAGGCCAAATGCCTGGGCGGCTTCGACGAGGTTGAGTTGGGATACAGCGAGCAGTCGGCTGTGGACGAGGCCAAGAGATGCTATAAGTGCGATTACAGGCTTAAGCTCTCTCACCCGATGGCGCCGCCTGTTAAGGTTAAATCTGTCTGAGGGGAGGAGCGCATGTTCAAAATTGTTGCCAGCGAAAAGCTGACGCCGGTGATAGACCTTTTCAAAATCGAGGCGCCGGCTATTGCTAAAAAAGCACGTGCAGGGCAATTCGTGATTATACGTGTGGACGAGGCCGGTGAACGCATACCGCTTACGCTGGCCGATTGGGACGCCGCCGAGGGCACGATCACCATTGTGTCCATGGAGGTGGGAACCTCCACCAGGAAACTTGGCCTGCTCAAAGCCGGCGACAGCGTAGAGAACCTGGTTGGCCCGCTCGGCCTGCCCTCTGACATCGAGAAATTCGGCACCGTCATCTGCGTGGGCGGCGGCGTCGGAATCGCCCCCATTTACCCCATAGCAAGGTCTTTAAGACAGGCAGGCAACAAGATCATATCCATCATAGGGGCCCGCAATAAGGACCTGCTTTTCTGGGAAGACCGCATGAAGACTGTCAGCGACGAGCTGATTGTAACGACGGATGACGGTTCCTACGGCCGCAAAGGCCTGGTGACCGAACCGCTCAAGGAAAAGCTTGACCAGGGCAAGATCGACAGGGTTATCGCTATCGGGCCGGCGGTCATGATGAAGTTCTGCTCGCTTACAACAAAGCCTTACAACGTTCCCACAATAGTGAGTTTGAATTCCATAATGGTCGACGGAACCGGTATGTGCGGTTGCTGCCGTGTCTCCGTGGGTGGTGTCACTAAGTTCGCCTGCGTGGACGGCCCAGATTTCGACGGCCACCAGGTAGACTGGAATACGGCTTTCGACAGGCAGAAGGTTTACCTCAAGGAAGAAAAAGACTCCCTGGACAGATGGGAAAAATGCCAGTGCGGCAAATCTTAAGGGAGGCGGAAGTTGGAAGATAAACCTAAATCAAAAATCAATCTCAACCGGGTGGATATGCCGCGGCAGGACCCCAAGGTACGCGCTCACAATTACAAAGAAGTGGCCCTGGGCTACAGCGACGAAATGGCCGTTCAGGAGGCCACGCGATGCATCCAGTGCCCCAAACGCCCGTGCGTGGCCGGCTGCCCCGTGAATGTAGATATCCCCGAGTTTATCAAGGCCGTCCGGGACAACCAGATGGAGGAAGCGGTCAAAATCCTAAAAGGAAAGAACGCCCTGCCCGGCATCTGCGGCAGGGTGTGCCCTCAGGAGACCCAGTGCGAGCAGGTGTGCTCATTGGGCAAGAAGGGGGCCCCCATCGCCATAGGCAGGCTCGAAAGATATGTCGCCGACTGGGACCTGGCACACAAAAAAGCAACAAAGGTTGAACTGCCCCCGCCTACAGGCAAACGGGTGGCTGTCATAGGCTCCGGGCCTGCCGGCCTGACCTGTGCCGCCGACCTTGCCAGGATGGGTCACAAGGTCACCGTCTATGAGGCCCTGCACACAGCCGGAGGCGTTTTAATGTACGGTATCCCCGAGTTCCGCCTACCTAAAAATATAGTGCAGTCGGAAGTTGATTTCGTTAAGTCGCTGGGAGTGGATGTACAGCTCGACTCGGTAATGGGCAAGCTTGCAACGGTGGATGAGCTGCTGGAGAAGGATTACGACGCGGTCTTCCTGGGCACGGGCGCCGGGCTTCCCATGTTCCTGGGCATACCCGGAGAAAACCTTAACGGCGTTTACTCTGCCAACGAGTTCCTGACACGGGTCAACCTCATGAAGGCCTATCTTTTCCCCGAGTACGATACGCCCATCAAGATTGGAAAACAGGTGGCGGTCATCGGGGGCGGCAACGTTGCCATGGACTCCGCCAGGTGCGCCCTCAGGCTGGGCGCTGAAAAGGTCTATATTGTCTACCGCCGCTCTCGTACCGAGCTGCCGGCGCGCCATGAAGAAGTTGAGAACGCCGAGGAGGAAGGCATTATATTCAAATTCCTCACCAATCCCAAGCAGATAATCGGCGACGATAAAGGATGGGTCAAGGCCATAGAGTGCTATGAAATGGAGCTGGGAGAGCCCGATGCCAGCGGCAGAAGGCGCCCCATCACCAAGCAGGGCAGCGAATTCACCATCGATGTCGACGTAGTCGTGGTCGCCCTCGGCACCACACCCAACCCGCTCATACCGTCCACCACCAAAGGTCTGGAGATCACCAAGCACGGCACTGTGGTTGCCGATGAGCAATCGGGCAAAACCGTTAAGGACCGTGTCTGGGCAGGCGGAGATGTGGTAACCGGCGCGGCTACTGTGATCAGCGCAATGGGCGCCGGCAAAAGGGCTGCCGCTTCCATAAACGAGTTCCTGATGGGTCAGAAAGCTTAACCGGTCATATATTGACATTCAAACAGCATTTTGTTTATTATAGTAACAATTGAATATTGTAAAGGCTGTGAACGGGAATAGTAGGTTCTGCAGCAAAGGCTACAGAGAGTCAAGCAAGGTGAGAGTTGACGCCGGAGCGGGGATTGAATGGGCCCGGGAGCCGCAAACCGAAAGGGCTTTGCCTGAGTAGGCTTTGACGCAAGGATAGCGTTATCACAATCCAGGGTATCGCCGGTAACCCGGCCGTACCTGCCAGAGATGGTCCGGCAACGGACCAATAAGGGTGGCACCGCGAAGTTTAACCTCTCGCCCCTTAGGCGAGAGGTTATTTTATTGTATGGAGGTTTAATGGAATGGAACTGAATATGTGGCCCGGTGGGGCCGAAAATTTGGTCTGATAAAACCCGCATGCATTGACATATAAAAAATATTTTAATGAGGTGAAAAAATGGCGAAAAAACTGACAAAGTACATTCTCCCCGAAAAGGATATGCCGACATCCTGGTACAACATACTGCCCGATCTGCCTGAGCCCCTGCCCCCCATTCTTCATCCGGGTACGCATGAGCCCACAATCCTGCCCCCACCCCTCTTCCCCTCCACCCTGAACGACCAGGAATTCAGCAAGGAACATTCTATCGAAATACCCGACGAGGTACTGGACGTTTACAGGATGTTCCGGCCCACACCGCTTATCCGCGCCTACAGGCTGGAGAAGGCACTGGACACACCGGCCCAGATATTCTACAAGTACGAGGGCGTCAGCCCGGCGGGCAGCCACAAGCTCAACACCGCCATCGCACAGGCCTATTACAATAAGAAGGCCGGCATCAAACGTATCGCCACCGAGACCGGCGCCGGCCAGTGGGGCAGCGCCCTGTCCCTGGCCTGCCAGTACATGGGCCTTGAATGCAAGGTTTACATGGTTAAGGTCAGCTATAATCAGAAGCCTTACCGCCGCATCATGATGGAAACCTGGGGCGCCACCGTGGTACCCAGCCCCAGCACTGAGACTAATTTCGGCAAGCAGATGCTGGCTGAAGATCCCAACTGCCCGGGCAGCCTTGGAATCGCCATCAGCGAAGCGTGCGAAGATGCCTTCAGCCGCGACGACACATCTTACTCCCTCGGCAGCGTGCTCAACCACGTCATCCTGCACCAGACGATTATCGGGCTTGAAACCAAGAAGCAGCTGGAAATGGCCGACGTCGAAGCTGACATAGTAATCGGTTGTGTGGGCGGAGGAAGCAATTTCGGCGGCCTCGCAGCGCCTTTCGTAAAGGACAAAATGAAAGGCAAGAAGATCGAGATCATCGCCGTCGAACCGACTGCCTGCCCCACCATGACCAAAGGGCCGCTGGCCTGGGACCTGGGCGATGTAGCAGGCATGGCCCCGATAGTCATGATGTACACGCTCGGCCATTCATTCATTCCGTCGCCAATCCATGCAGGCGGGCTGCGCTACCACGGCATGTCGCCCCTGGTATCCCACCTATACAAGCTGAAGTTGATTGACGCCAGGGCGGTCGGACAAAAGGATACCTTCGAAAGCGCTCTCAAATTCGCGCGCACCGAGGGCATCATTCCCGCCCCCGAACCATCCCATGCCATCAAGGTGACCATCGACGAGGCGCTCAAATGCAAGGAATCCGGACAAAAGAAAGTCATCGTCATGGGCCTCAGCGGGCACGGTCATTTCGACCTTAGCGCCTACGAGCAGTTCCTCTCCGGCAAACTCGAAGCCGACGCTTACGACGAAGCTAAAGTGAAAAAAGCGCTGGAAGGTCTTCCCAAGGTCGACTACAAAGGCTAATAATTAAAATCACACAGGCCGGCATGCGTGACTGATCCATAAGAAGTCAGCTCGCGTATGCCGGCCTGCAATTACATATCAAAACGTTTTGCCCGCCATATACCTTTATGCTAAAATCCCAGCATTATTCCGATCAGCATAGAGGTGACCAAATATGAGAATCTCTGCCGTACTGGCTTGTTTACTTATAGTGACGCTTCTCTTAACCTCCTGCCGCGTTGAATTCTCCACTACTCCCATTTCAGTTCCGGCACAGGCGCCGGTCATCCAGAAGGTAGCGCCACTTGACCCGGGCTGGAAATCGCCGGGTCCTGCAGAAAATTCGGCCGCCCTTCCCAATATCGCCGATGTAGTTGAAAAGGGCTATCCGGGGGTGGTCACCATCACCACCGAGCAGATCGTGAACGATATGTTCAGCAGGACCGTGCTGCAATCCGGCGCGGGATCGGGATGGATACTCGATAAAAGCGGCATCATCGTTACCAACAACCACGTTGTCGAGGGCGCCAGCAAGGTCGTCATACAATTCTCGGACGGCAGGACCAGCGAAGTAACTGCCGATAAGGTTTACCGCGATCCGTTGACCGATATGGCCATCATCAAGGTCGATCTCCCCAACTTGCCGGCACTGGACATAGGCGATTCCGGCAAACTGAGAGTGGGCGACTGGGTGGTAGCAATCGGCAACCCCCTGGGAAAGGGCACCAAGGCTAAAGAAGGTATCGTCAGCGGCCTCAGGGTCTCCCTCTCCCTGGATGAGGAAGAATCGCTGTATGACCTGATCGAAACTTCGGCGGCCATCAACGCCGGCAACAGCGGCGGTCCCCTGTTAAACATGAAAGGCGAGGTTATAGGCATCACCAGCGCTAAGATCGCCTCGGTCGGCGTGGAGGGCATGGGCTACGCCATCAGCATCAATTCAGCTTTACCCATACTTCAGGAACTGGTCAACAAGGGCTATATCACGAGGCCTTTCCTGGGCGTAGAACTCTATACTGTGAACGATTATGTTGCTTACTATAACGGGCTGGCAGTGAACCACGGCGCGGTCATAACCACGGTACAACCGGGCAGCCCGGCGGCCAAAGCCGGGATGCGCAGGTTGGACGTCATCATCAAGTACCGGGGGAAGGATGTCGCCACCGCGCCGGAGCTATTGCGCGAATTGCGCAACTCCAGGATAGGCGAGGAGATATCGGTGACCTATGTCCGGGGGAAGAACACCTTCAATGTCACTGCCCTGCTTACCGACAGCCCACCTCCCAGGTAGCTACCAAGTTTGGTTGTACAGCCGGAGCGCCGATTAATTCTGTTTCTTTATCGAGAGTATGACCTCGAGCCCGGACAGTTTGAACTTCTCGGTATGTGCCGACGCATCAGCAGTTTTTTGCAGAATTTCGGTAGACAGCGTCTCCTGCTTGATATAGTCCGCGAAATCCCTCATGACTGCCTGTACCTGTTCGCCGCCTTCATAATACGTCTGTATATGGTCTGCTATCTCGAGGCCGGCGGACCTCCGCATCGTCTGCAACCTGCGCACTATCTCCCTTGCCAGGCCCTCCGCCAGCAGCTCGGGGCTTATCTCCGTTACTATTCCGATCTGGTAATCGCCCTCGGCTATCACGGACAAATTCTTATCTTCTTTCATCTCTTCCGAGGTAAATCCGATGTCCTTGACGTTCAACTCGTCCGTGATCTGAGCGCACAGAGTTTGCAGCGCCTCTTGCTCATGGGATGACCTGGCTTTGATTATGACCTTCGGCAGAGGCTGCCTGACCTTGACAGCGCTCTTTGACCTCGCCGCCCTGCCCATGCTGCATACCTTCATGGCCAGCTCGGTGCCGGCCATTATATCCGTGTCGATCAACTTTTCATCCGCCACGGGGAACGCTGCCAGGTGAACGCTTTCAGGGGCATCCTTATCAACCGTCCTGACGAGGTTTTGATATATCTCCTCAGCAATAAAGGGCGTAAAGGGGGCCAGCAATTTGGACAATGTTACGAGCGCCTGGTACAGCGTGTTGTATGCCGACAGCTTGTCATCGTCGTTCTGGCTCTTCCAGAAGCGGCGGCGGCTGCGCCTGACATACCAGTTGGATAAATCGTTTACAAAAGATTCGATCTTCCTGCCGGCTCCGGTCGGGTCATAATTATCGAGCAGACCGTCGACGTCAACTATGAGCCGGTTCAAGCTGGAGACCAGCCATTTATCCAGCTCCGACGTGGGTTTAGGCGCCTTCTTGCCGGGCGCGAAATTATCGATATTGGCATAGATGACGAAAAACGAGTAGGTGTTCCACAACGTCATGAGGAAATTGCGCATCACCTCCACAACCATATCAGGCGACATGCGCCTGACGTTGCCGGGTGGCCCTGATGTGAACATGTACCAGCGGAGCGCGTCGGCCCCGGAGGAATCGAGCACGGTCCAGGGATCTACCACGTTTCCCCTGGTCTTGCTCATCTTCTCCCCCTGCGCGTCCAGTATATGGCCCAGGCAAATGACGTTTTTATAACAGGGCCGGTCGAATATCAGCGTGGACAGCGCATGCAGGCTGTAGAACCATCCCCTGGTCTGGTCCACCGCTTCCGATATGTAATCAGCGGGGAAGCTCTGCTTGAAGAGCTCCACGTTCTCAAAGGGATAGTGCCACTGTGCAAAGGGCATGGCGCCTGAATCAAACCAGCAGTCGATGACCTCGGGCTGCCTGGCCATGTCGCCACCGCAGTCCGTGCATTTGTAGGTTACATCGTCGATATACGGACGGTGCAGGTCCATCCCGTTGGAATAGCCCTGCAATCCGGGTTTGCCTTTGATCTCTTCCACCCCGCCCGGGCATTCGTACCGGCCGCATTTACGGCAGGTCCATATATTGAGGGGGGTCCCCCAGTATCGCTCACGCGAAAAGGCCCAGTCCACGTTGTTCTGTAACCAATCGCCGAAACGGCCTTCCTTGATATGCTCTGGGTACCAGTTGATCTCCCTGTTGCCGGCTATCATCTCTTCCTTCCTGGCCGACGTCCTGATGTACCATGTCTTCTTGGCGTAATAGACCAGGGGCGCGTCGCAGCGCCAGCAGAACGGGTAGGTATGGGTTATCTTGGCGGTCTTATACAGCAGTCCGCGATTGTCGAGATCGGCCAGTATGTCTGCATCGGCGTCTTTAACGAATTTACCCGCAAAGGGGTATTTTCCGGTGATATTTCCGGCCAGGTCCACCTGCTGTACGAAATCGAGATTGTTCTCAAGCCCGGCCTGGAAATCCACTTCACCGAAAGCCGGGGCGATATGTACTATGCCTGTGCCGTCCTCCATCGAGACAAAATCGGCGGTTATGATTTTATAAGTGAGATCTTTTACCGGCTCCTGTACATCGAACTGCCCCTGCTGGCCTTCCTTTGCCCTTTTCCTCTCGACTTCAAATTCATGCGGGTTGTAGAGGGGATAATAGCGCGAGCCGGCCAGACGTCCGCCCTTGAATGTTTTCAGCGCCGGCTGATCACCCAGGCCGGCCTGCTCCACCAGGGCCTTAGCAAATATCAGATACTCATCGCCCAGTGCGATAACGGCATAATCAGCATCCTCCGCCAGGGCCAAAGACGTATTGCCGGGCAATGTCCAGGGTGTTGTGGTCCATGCCAAAAAGAAAACCTTGCCTTTTGAGACGGCGTCAGCCAATTTGAAACCGCCGGATGCATCGGCAGCCACATCCTGCGGCAGCGTTTGTATCTTGAACTTCACATATACCGAAGGATCGACCGTATCATCTTTATAACCGAGGGCCACTTCATGTGAGCTGAGCGATGTGCCGCAACGCGGACAATGGGGCGTAACCTTATAACCCTGGTAGATCAGTCCCTTGTCCCATAACTGCCTGATAGCCCACCATCCCGATTCTATATATGAGTTATCCAGCGTTACATAGGGATGATCGATATCCAGCCAAAAACCGATCCGCTCCGTAAGCGAATCCCATTGTTTGAGGTATTTGAATACGCTTTCCCGGCAGAGGGCGTTGAACTTGGCCACACCGTAATCCTCGATCTGTGCCTTGCCCGTAAAACCGAGCTGTTTCTCGACTTCAAGCTCCACCGGGAGGCCGTGCGTATCCCATCCGGCCTTCCTGGGAACACAGAATCCCTTCATGGTCTTGTAGCGGGGGATAACGTCCTTGAAGACGCGAGAGAGGACGTGGTGGATGCCGGGATTGCCGTTGGCAGTGGGGGGGCCTTCGTAAAAAATAAATCTGGGAGAAGAGGAGCGGGCATCGATACTCTTTTGAAAAATGCTCCTCTCGCGCCAGAAGTTCAGTACCTTATTTTCAACATCAGGAAAACTGATCTTGTTGTTAACGGGCTGGAACATCGGTTAACGCTTCCTTGACTGAATTACAACTCGGCGCCCGTCTCCGTCACCCGTGCTCTCGGTCATAACATCCGGGTTATCGGCCAGGGTTATATGTATTATCCTTCGTTCATCCGGAGGCATAGGCTCCATGGTTATGGGACGCCTTCTCTTTGCGACCTGTTCAGCCAGGCGTTGCGCCAGTTTTTTCAGCGCTTCGTAATGACGTTTTTTATACCAGTCTACGTCTACGTTGACGGAGACCCATTTTTTCAATTTTTCGGCAACAATCAGCCTTACCAGGTACTGCAGGGACGACAAAGCCTGTCCTCTCCGTCCTATGAGAACCCCCAGGTCATCTCCCTCGATATTCAGGGTTACAGGGATGTTTTCTTCCCCTGTCCCGCTGACATCCACCGTGGCCTGGATGCCCATGGCATGCAGTATATCGCTCAACACCAGCCTGGCTGTATCCGCAGCATCACTCATTGCTCCCGGCTGTCTTTCATCGTCATCATCAATAAGAGTAACTTTGATCCTGGCATCCTCAGCACCCACTCCCAACAGGCCGGACTTCCCCTTCTTGAGCACAACGATGTCAACGTCTTCCCTGGCTACCTCAAGCTGCGCAAGGGCCACTCTGGTGGCCTCCTCCACGGTTTTGGCGCTAATCTCTAACTCTCTCACTTCTATCCCTTCTTCTTCTCGCTGCCCTCTTTCAGCGCTTTAGAGGGCTGATTTTGAGGCGCAACCTGGGGCTGAGGCTTGAATGATGGCATGGTGAAGTAACCCCAACCGCCACCCACGAAGTACTGGATGATTATGCCGATGATATTGGATACCACCCAGTAAAGGGCCAGTCCGCTGGGGAATGACAGCGTGAAAAATGCGAACATCATGGGCATCATCATGGTCGTCATGCTCGACATCTGCTGCTGACGGGGGTCCGTAGCGGGCGCCGTGACCATCTTCTGCTGCACCCACATGGAAAGACCCACCAGAATGGCAAGGATCATCGTCGGGTCCGGCTGAGACAGCTTAAGACCCAGGAAATTTTCGTTCAACGGTATAGCCTGGTCAACCAGGTCCCATTGATACAGATGTTGCGATAGCATGAGCAGGTTTTCCGGCGTAGCCGCGAGGGCCTGCATGATTGACTGGTATAGCGCGATCCAGATGGGCATCTGTATCAGCATAGGCCACATACAACCCAGGGGGTTGATGCCTGCCTCCTTGTAGAGGCGCATCATCTCCTGTTGAAGCTTTTTCTGGTCCCGCGCATATTTTTTCTGGATCTCCTGAAGCCTGGGTTGCAGCGCCTGCATGGCCTTGGTGGACTGCGTCTGCTTGAAGGTCAGGGGCATGAGGACGATCCTGACTATGATAGTCAACACGATGATAGCCAGGCCGAAGTTGCTCCAGAGCATCTGGGAAAGGGCAATAAGGCCGTTCAGTACCGGATCGAGGATAGCTACATTCCAAATATCAACCATATAATTAACCTACTTTATCGCTGAAGAAAAATTCCAGGTGAAAACACTTCTCACCGTATCAACTGCATAGACCGTGTGATCCCGTGCGTATATGTAGACCATATCTCCTTCCGCGTACGGGTTACCGTAGACCATATAGCCAATCGATACGCTGTTGTTCATTTTTCCATTGCTTATATCCAGCTTGTAGAGGATGCCTTTCTCACTCACAGCATACACAAATTTGTCGGTTAAAGCCGGGGTTGACACCATCGGGCTGTCCCCTTCGAATTTCCAGACCTCGGCGCCGGAGAGAGCATCGAAAGCATATATCTTCTTATCCAGGCAGGCTGCATAAATCGTGCCATCGCGGACCACCGGTGTGGCCCAGAACCAATTGCTGGCGGTAATCTTCCACTTCTCCTTCCCGTCGGCCTTGTCGACAGCGTACAGACACCTGTCGAAGGTGCCGAAATAAATCAACTGGTCCTTTACAGCCAGGGACGATGCTACGGCGGACGGTATCTTGATGCTCCATATCTCCTTTCCGGTCTCAGCCGCTATGGCATACACATTGCCGCCATAATTACCGGCGTAGAGCACTCCGTTATCCAAGATGGGGGCCGTCCATATCTTGTTCGAAGTCTGGAATTCCCACACGAAATCACCGGTGAGAGCATCCAGCGCATAGATTTTGCCGTTGGCGCTGCCGAAATAGAGCGTTTTCCCATCGGTTATGATATTGCCGACGATTGCGCCGGCAGTCTCCAATCCTTCACGTGGATAAATCCACCTGACCACCCCGCGGGTGGCGTTGAGAGCATATACCTTGCCGGTATAGGTGCCGACGTAAACCAGGTCACCGATTACCAGCGGAGTGTCATAAATGCCCTTGCCGGAGGCTGACGAGGACGGGGCACACATAGCGCCGCAGGCAGCTCCGGGGACGGCGGTTTTAATCACATAAACCCATTCATTATCGGCAGGGAAGGTCTTGTTCTCGCTACGCGCCTGCGGGCTGAGCGATATAACCGATCCCTCCATGGACCCAAAGACGATCATCTTGTTGTAGGGGGCAAAACCGGACCAACCCTGGGCCTGGCTGCCGGAACATCCCCCGTCCATACCAGGCATACAGCCTGAAACGAATACAACCAGGAGTACTCCCAGTAAAATAACGACTCTAACCATATTTTTGACTTTTATCATCGATAATCCTATAACTCTTCATTTTCATCAAAACCGGGATATTATGGAACAGGATCATAGCCGCGGGGTGTCCAGGGATTGCAGCGACAGATCCTGATAAATGTCATCCAACTTCCCTTTAGAATGCCGTATTTCTGTATAGCCTCATATCCGTATTGAGAGCATGTGGGTGTGAAGCGGCAGGCCGGGGGTGTGACCTGCGAGATGGTGCCCTGGTAAAGTTTAATTGACTTTAGAGCTACTGTTTTCAGCATCTTTTCCCATCAAATTCAAGCGGTTCAGCAATTTTGTTATAGACCTGTTGATATCGTGGTAATCCATATCTACGACAGGCCGCCGGGCGATCAAAACGATATCCCATCCAGGTTCTACATCCAGCAGGCGCATATTCTCTTTTAGCAGCCTCTTAACACGGTTTCTGACGGTCGCCTTCCCAATATCTTTAGTTACCGAAAAACCCACGCGTAAAACATCCAGCTTATTGGGAATAACTTTAATTGCCAGCAGTTTATCCGCTGCAGCCTTGCCAGATTTGTATACTGCTAAATACTGCGCTCTCCTGGTTAAAGCCAATCTCTTGGCCATTTCAATGCTATACCTGGGTGAGCTTCCAGCGCCCCCTGGCGCGCCTAGCTTTTAACACGGCCCGCCCGCCCCGGGTGGCTGCCCGGGCGCGGAATCCGTGCTTCCTGATTCTTCCCCTTTTTTTCGGTTGATATGTCCTCTTGGGCAATTTAATTCTCCAATTTTGATTAAGCTTTTTTCTCGGATGCGCTCATATTGTAGACGTGGTTAGGCGATGAGGGCAGCATGGCCAGGAACCGTGACCTCTTGATAGCCTGGGCCAGGCTGCGCTGGTGTCTGGCACAGACACCGGTGCGTCTTCTCGGCACTATTTTGCCGCGGTCAGAAACAAAACGCTGTAATAGTGACACATTTTTATAGTCTATAGGCGCTTTGTCGGCGCAAAACATGCAAACCTTAGGCTTAACAACAAACTTGCGCCCCCTTTCCCTTCTTTGTGCGGTATTGGTTTCCATCAGTCTAATAAAACTCCTTCTTCAACTATTAAGGATTTAAAAGGGGATATCTTCCGGTTCAATATCACCTTCGATCGTTCGCGCGTCCTCGGGCGGCAACTGCGCAGGCCCCTGTTTATCCAGGAAAAGCACCTTGTCTGCAGTCACATCCAGGCTGACCCGTTTCTGCCCGTCTTTACCATCATATAATCGTGTCCGTAAATTACCTTCTACGTAAACCAGTTTGCCCTTATTTAAGAACTGGTTGCACGTCTCTGCCAGCTTCCTCCACGCACTAATGCGAAACCACTCGGTTTCCTCCTTGAATGCGCCGTCCGGCTGGCGCATGTTGCGGTTGGCCGCCAGGCTGAAGGTAGTTACGGCAACCCCGTCCGCTGTAAACCTCATCTCAGGATCACCACCGACCCTGCCGATCAAAATAATCTTAATTAAGCTCGCCATCAACCACCTCCGGGAATCAGCTATTTTCGCGGACGAACAAGTACCTTAATACATCCTCTGACATCTTTAAACTGGCATCGAGTTCCTTTAAAGCTGTCTGCTTGATCTGCACTTTTTCGAGCACGTAATTCCCTTCCGCCTGCTTTTTGATCGGGTAAGCAAGCCTTCTTTTGCCCCATTGGTTTGTTTCGGTAACTGTTCCACCGAGCTTGGTTATCTGGTCATTGACCTTTCCCAATACACGGGTGAAATCATCTTCAGTCAAGTTGGCATTCAGTATAAAAACCAGTTCGTAACCGGGCACAATTAATCCTCCAAGTAGCGAAATTCTATAGATTATAGCACACAGCCCAATTCCTCAACAAGCAGTATACTCGCATCACGGAATTGCATTTTCATTCGGGCTGGCATATAGTTTTCTACCAGGTAGGATATTTAACATGGAAATCAGTATCATCGGCTTGCCCGGCAGCGGCAAGACCACAGTTTTCGACGCTCTCACTAAATGTACGGCCGAACCCAGGCCCCACGGTGGGTCCGGGCTCAGTCTATGCCCGGCAATTGCCAAGGTGCCCGACGCACGCCTGCAAAAGCTAAGTGGTATTTTCCACCCCAAGAAAACCACCGCCGCCGAGATAAAATACGTAGACTTCGCCGGGCTTCCAAAAGGGTTCGGCAGGGAACAGGGAGTCAGCGGACAGCTTCTCAACAGCCTCAGCACAGCCGATGCCATACTGCAGGTGGTGAGGTCCTTTGAAGACGAGAACATACCCCATGTCGAGGGCAGAATTGATCCGCTCAAAGACATCGAAACACTCGATATGGAGCTGGTCTTTTCCGACCTGACCATTATTGAGAAGCGGCTCGGACGGCTCGAATCAGCCTTAAAGATGGGAAAATCCTCCGAACGTGATGCGGCTGTCAGGGAACAGGGACTGCTCAACAGGATCAAGGGTTCACTGGACCAGGGCATCCCAATCCGGCTGCAAAAATTGACAGCGGATGAGTCGCGGGCAATCAGCAATTACCAGTTCCTGACGGCCAAACCGATGCTGATCGTGATTAACATCGGCGAAAAACAGCTTCCCGAAGGCGAAAGGATACTTGGCGAGCTGACAGCGGCCTACACAATGCCACAGATGGAACTGATAACCATGTGCGGAAAACTGGAGAAGGAGCTGGTACAGCTCCAGGAGCAGGAGGCGGAGGAGTTCCGCAAGGATATCGGGCTGAAAGAACCGGCCTTTTCCGCTGTTATCCGGCACTCCTATAAACTGCTGGGACTGATATCTTTCTTCACAGTCGGGGAGGATGAAGTGAAGGCATGGACGATCCGTGACAACACGCCCGCCATCCAGGCGGCCGGCAAGATCCACACCGATATAGAGAGGGGCTTCATCAGGGCCGAGGTCATGGGCTACGATGACTTTATCAAGAGCGGAAGCACGGCAGAGGCGCGCAAACACGGCTTGCTGAGGCTGGAAGGGAAAACCTATGCCGTGCGCGACGGTGACATCATTAATTTCCTGTTCAACATATAGTTGCAGGAATATATGTACCAGGCGCAATGCCATCGATCCCCATCATGTTCTCCGCGAAAAACTTGGGTGATATAATATGCAGGCGCTTTTCCCCGGCATATTTACTAGCAAGGAGCTCCCATGAAAAAAAGCCACAAAGTCATAGCCTGGTTTGAAGAGATAACGCGGGAAGACATAGGCATCGCGGGCGGCAAGGGCGCAAACCTGGGGGAGATGGTACACGCTCAGATCCCCGTCCCACCCGGCTTTGTTGTCACTGCCACGGCCTATTACGAGTTCCTCGAAGAGACCAGACTGATGGACGAGATAAGGAAGCTGCTGGAGGGTGTCGACGCTAACGACAGCAAGGCCCTGCAGGATGCATCCTTCCATATCAAAGAGAAGATCAACAGTGCGACCATGCCGGAATACATGGTAAAGGAGATCCAGTCATCGTATCGCAAGCTGGGGGGAGGACTTGTGGCAGTGCGTTCATCCGCAACTGCCGAAGACCTTCCGGACGCCTCGTTTGCCGGGCAGCAGCGCACCTTCCTCAATATACAGGGCGAGGAATCCGTGGTAAAGGCAGTGCAGGAGTGCTGGGCTTCTCTGTTTGAATCGCGGGCGATTTTCTACCGCAACGAGCAGGGATTCGATCATTTTAAAGTGGGTATAGCTGTGCCCGTCCAGCGCATGATCCAGTCCGAGGCTGCCGGTGTCATGTTCACCGTGGAGCCGCTCAGCGCCGACCGCAGCAAGATCCTGATTGAGGCGATTTTCGGCCTGGGAGAAGCTATTGTATCGGGTGACCTGACCCCCGACCAATATACCCTGGATAAAAATAATCTGTTGATTTTAGATAAGAAGATCGTTGAGCAGGAATGGTACCTGACGCGCAACCTCGAGGTGAAACCCGATGACCTCGACACTAATATAAAACTGTCCGTACCGTCCAAACGTCAAAAAGCGCAGAAAATAGGTGATGAGGATATCATCAGCCTGGCGAAGATCGGCAAAAAGTTGGAAGAGCACTATAAGACACCCCAGGATGTCGAGTGGGCCAAGGAGGGTGAGAAGCTCTATATCGTGCAGACCCGCCCCGTGACCACCCTTAACCAGCCTATGGACACTTCCACCGTGGGTGAAGTAAAGGCGGATGCTATTTTGAGCGGAGTTGCGGCAAGCCCGGGTGCGGCCAGCGGTGTGGTCAGGATCATCCAGGACCCGTCACAAATCGACAAGATCATGGATGGCGATATCCTGGTGGCCGAAATGACAACCCCCGATTTCGTTCCGGCTATGAAACGGGCCGTCGCCATCATAACGGACAGGGGCGGCAGGACCGCACATGCAGCAATTGTCAGCAGGGAACTCGGCATCCCCTGCATCGTGGGAACCGAGCGCGCCACCTCCATCCTTAAAGACGGACAGGAGGTGACCGTTGACGGATCGTCCGGCAAGGTATATGCGGGCCGCATCGCCATTAAGAGCAAAAAGGCCAGGCCCCGCACCTGGACGGGCAGCCGTATTAAAACCAGGACTAAACTTTATGTAAATCTGGCTGAGCCCGAACTGGCCGATAAGATAGCGGCCCGCGATGTTGACGGCGTTGGCCTGCTCAGGGCCGAATTCATCATGGCCAGGATGGCCGGGCACCCCCGTTTCATGCTTCACGAAGGCAAAGCCGCGCAATACGTCGATGTCCTGACCAAGAACGTCAGCATGTTTACCAGGGCTTTCCATCCCAGGCCGGTCGTTTACCGAACCACCGATTTTAAAACTAACGAGTACAGGAACCTGCCCGGCGGCTACAAATACGAGGAGACCGAGGAGAACCCTATGATCGGCTACCGGGGCTGCTCAAGGTACACGCGGGAATTGGAGGTCTTCCGGATGGAGCTTGATGCCATAAAACGTGTCCTCCAGTCCTACGATAACCTCTATGTCATGATTCCCTTCGTGCGCTTTGTTTCCGAGATTGAGCAGATCAGGAAAATCCTGGTGGAGGAAGGCCTCTACCAGTTCCCCAAGTTCAAGCTGTGGATGATGGTCGAGGTGCCTTCCAATATCCTGCTCATCGACAAATTTATCGAAGCCGGCATCGATGGGATCTCTATCGGCTCCAACGACCTGACTCAATTGATCCTGGGCATCGACCGTGATAACTCCAAGCTTGCCACTCAATTCGACGAAAGGAACGAGGCCGTGATGCTGGCTATCGAAAAGGCCGTAACAACCTCGGTCAGCAAAGGCATTACCTGCTCTATCTGCGGACAGGCGCCCTCAACATACCCTGAGATAACTGAGAAGCTTGTGAGCTGGGGCATCACATCGATATCCGTGACGCCGGACATGATCGATGAAACGAGGCATATCATAGCTGACGCGGAAGAGAAATTGGGCGCCAAAAAATAGCCTGAAATCTGTCAGATTAGTAATCTGTTACTCATGTCTGAAATGAATGTCCGTCAAAGGCTGGAGCAGGCCGAAGAGCGGCTATCGGTTTATGCGGCGCGCAGCGTTGACAGCCGCGGCAGGATGACCGCCGAGCAGCCATGCCCGCTGAGGACCGCCTTCCAGAGGGACCGGGACCGCATCATCTTCTCCCATGCATTCCGCAGGCTTAAACACAAAACCCAGGTATTTATTGCTCCCGAGGGCGACCACTATGTAACACGCCTGACTCACACGCTCGAGGTTTCACAGATAGCCAGGACAATCTCACGGGCGCTTTCGCTGAACGAGGACCTGACAGAAGCCATAGCTCTAGGCCACGACCTGGGCCACACCCCATTCGGTCACGTCGGGGAACAGGTGCTGAATGAACTGCTGCCGGGCGGATTCAAGCATTACGAGCAGAGCCTGCGCGTGGTCGATTGCATCGAAAACAACGGCGCGGGGCTGAACCTGACATGGGAGGTACGGGACGGCATATTGAACCATTCCAAGGGAGACCTCGAGATACTCGAAAAGGGCTGGGATACCGTGTCCACGGTGGAGGGGCAGGTAGTGAAGATGTCGGACCTTGTGGCCTACATAAACCACGATGTCGAAGATGCCGTCCGCGCGGGCATTATTTCCCCGTCGGACCTCCCCGCCTCCACCGTTAAAGCGCTGGGACAGTCCAACTCGAACCGCATCAATACACTGGTCACCAACATCGTGTCTTTCTCAGCAAAAAATATGGGCGACGGCGGCGCAAGCCGACAGGTGATAGGCATGAGCCCTGAAATTTTGGGCGCGGCAAACGAGTTGCGCGAGTTCCTCTTTGCCAGGGTCTATCAGAGCGGGCTGGAAGCGGAAAAGGCATCGGATGCCCGGCAGATAATTCTTCTGTTATATCGCCATTTCCTGGATAATCCGGACCAACTTCCCGATGAATACCGGCTGATAGGGGGCGACGAGGAACGCCGCATCGCCGACTATATAGCGGGCATGACCGACCATTATGCTATACTCACGGCAGACAAACTCTCTTAAGCAACGATATCAATGCGGTGTGTTACCGCTTATCGAGCAATGAGCACAACAGATGAGATCAAGCAGCGGCTGGACATCGTGGATGTCGTGTCAACGTATGTCAAGCTGACAAAGTCAGGCCGCAACTTCAAGGCTGCCTGTCCCTTCCACAGCGAAAAAACGGCCTCATTTTTCGTCTTCCCCGAGAAGCAGAGCTGGCACTGTTTCGGAGCGTGCGCAACGGGTGGAGACATATTTACCTTCGTGATGAAGAAGGAAGGCATCGATTTCGGCCAGGCGCTGCGCCTGCTGGCGGAAAGGGCCAACGTCACCCTTACATATAAAACGACCCAGGCTACGGCTGAGGACACTGCCAGGCAGGATAAGCTTTTCAAGCTGAACGAAGTAGCCGCCGAGTACTACCATTACCTGCTTTTGCACGATGAAGAGGCCGGAGCGGCCAGAAAATACTCCGCCGGAAGGGGGCTTTCCGCGACCGTTATAGATAATTTTCAACTGGGTTTTTCACCCAACAAGTGGGACGGGCTGCTTGCCTACCTGGCCAAAGCAGACTACCGGGAAGACGAGATGCTGGCGGTCGGCCTGATCGTACAGCGCGACACAGGCGGATTTTATGACAGGTTCAGGAACAGGTTGATGTTCCCTATCCGCGATGTAAAGGGCAGGGTTGTGGGATTCGGCGGCAGGGCGCTGGACGAGTCGTTGCCCAAGTATTTAAACTCGCCACAATCGCTGCTATTCGACAAGAGTTCGATTATTTACGGGATAGAGCGTGCCAGAGGAGCGATCAGGCAGAATGACTGCGTGGTGATCACCGAGGGCTACATGGACACCCTGGCGGCTCACCAGTTCGGCTTCGAAAATACGGTTGCTTCCATGGGCACGGCACTGACAGAGAAACAGATATCGACACTGCGCAAGCTGTCGCGCAACATCATCGTCGCGCTCGATGCCGACGCGGCCGGGCTTGAGGCTACTACGCGCAGTATAACTACGATCGACGAACAGATACCCAATGAACACTGGCTTCCCTGGATCGAGCCAAAGACCTATAGCGAGCTGGTCAAATATGAGGTACAGGTTGTGGAGATCACAGGGGGTAAGGACCCCGATGAAATCATACGAAGTTCTCCGGAAAGCTGGGCCAGGCTGCTTAAAGAATCACAGCCCATAATTGATTTTACTTTGAAAAAGGAAATTGCTAATATAGACAAAGGTAACCCCAAAGACAAATCTGCATTAGTATCAAAATTTTTACCGATTATATCTCATATTGATGACTCTGTCCGGCGTGCCCATTATGTTGAAAAGCTATCGCGCCTGCTCGGTCTGGATGAGAGATTTATACGTGATGCGCTCTTCGAACTCCAGGCCAGGGAAAAGAAATCTAAACCACGCAGCGGCAGCAAAACTATAAAGAACTATGCTAACCAGGCTATATCGTCGCGGCATATTGAAGAGTATCTGCTGGCATTGCTGCTGCAATTCGGAGACCTTCGAGAGGAAGGCATGAGACTATCGGCCGATTATTTTGAACATCCCGAAAATAGGGATATATTATTAAAATGGCAGGGGAACGCCGACGTAAATTCATTTGATGCGGATATTGATCCCGCTCTCAAGGAATTTTACGAGCACCTGATTTCCCTGGGTAGCCAGCTACCTCCTTCCCTGCACCAGAATAAGAGGGAAAGAGAATACGCGTTAAACGACTGCATCAACAGGTTGCTGGAAGGCCATATAAAAAATCTGGAGATAAAGAAAAAGCTGATCCTGTCAGAAGAAAAAGACAGGGGAGATGTCGAAGGACAGCTGGCCAAACTGATCGAGCACGGTATCCGGGAAAGCCAGCAACTGCAGGACATTTTCAAGAAGCGCGGCCGTCTTTTCAGCCGTACAAAGGGAGTCTGAATGGCAAAAAGTACAAAAATGGTGAAGAGAAAAAAAACGCACCCGGTGAAGGCCGTTCCAAAGGCTGCAATCAAGCCCGTAACCAAGGCTGCGACGAAGGCTGCGCCTAATCCGGCAACTAAGGCCGCGACCAAGACTGCGACTAAGACTGCGACCAAGACCGCTACAAAGACTACGGTTAAGACTTCCGCTAAGACTACAGCTAAGGCTATGATAGTCGAAGTGGAAAGCGTCGCGCTGGGCACTGCGGAATTCGAAGTACGACCTGATCCCTGGGGCAAGATCGAAACAGACGCCCTGCCTCAGGACGAAAAGGAACTGCTTTTCAGCGATATCGAGGCGGCCCCCGAGTTTGCCGAAGAATGGCTGAAGCCGGAGGTGGAGGAAAAGCCGCTCGTTGAGCTTGAAATTGAGCTGGCCGAGCATGAAGCAATCGACGACCCGGTCAGGATGTACCTGCATGAGATCGGGAAATACCCTCTTCTGAACGCAAAACTCGAACGGGAACTGGCCAGCAAAATTGAGCCCTATAAATACATGGGGCATATTCGGGAGACCTTCCGCCGCCAGGAAAACCGCTTCCCCAGCACGTCGGACTTCGTTATCCAGCTGCTTAAAAACCTTGCAGACAGTGACACCGTTATCGACAAATTGGGGGATCAGCTTAATGTCGGTAAAAAGCCCAGCTTCAAGGAAAGACTGCTTAGCCAGAAGCTGCATCAGGCGATCGATGACTTTATCAATCCCGAAACGGTCATAAAGATCGCGGCGGATTTAAGCCGCGAGCCTCATGATATCGAAAAAAGGCTTGTTGATTACTCGATATACGTGCGCATTATCAACCCTGAGATCTTCTCCATCATAGATAGCAATTCGACCTGGGATAAAGTCAAGCAGATAGTCAATAAAAGCGGTGAAACGAAATTGGCCGCTAAAATCGACGATAACAGCCACGCTTTTCAACAGAAGTTTGAGCACATCGACAAAGATGGCAGGGAAGCCAGTAAGCAGCTCACTGTCTCTAATCTCAGGCTGGTGGTCAGCGTAGCCAAGAAATACGTCGGCCACGGTATGCCGCTGCTTGATTTGATACAGGAGGGCAATATAGGCCTGGTCAGGGCTGTGGAGAAATTCGAGTATCGCAAAGGCTACAAGTTCAGCACGTACGCCACATGGTGGATACGACAGGCCATCACACGTGCAATAGCAGACCAGGCCAGGACCATACGTATACCGGTGCACATGGTTGAGACTATTAACCGGCTGCTCAAGGTCAACAGGAAACTGTCCCAGGAGTTCGGCCGTGAGCCCAGTTGCGAGGAAATCGGCGTGGGTATGGAGATATCGGCGGAGAAGGTCAGGGAGATTATGAAGCTCTCGCAGGTCCCCATCTCCCTGGAGATGCCCATCGGCGAGGAAGAAGACAGCCACCTGGGTGATTTTATCGAAGACCGTTCCAACCTGCCCCCGGCTGATGCAGCTTCACGCGAACTGCTCAAAGCTCAGCTTGATAAAGTTCTGGGAGAGCTGACTGAACGTGAACGAAAGGTCCTGCTGTTGCGGTTCGGATTGGAGGATGGCAGGGCCAGGACACTGGAAGAGGTGGGAAAGGAATTTAACGTAACCCGCGAGCGGATACGGCAAATCGAGGCCAAAGCTTTACGCAAGTTGCGGCATCCCAGCCGTAGCCGCAAGCTTAAAGATTATCTCGAATAATCACTGGCCGACTTAAGGAGGAGACCGATGAAAATCCTTCAGGGATTTTTAATATTTATGGGCGCCCTCGCGGTGCTGGCCATTATCGCCCTCATATTTGGCTACGTACTGGCGCTGCTGACCCCGGATACACGCGCAAACGTAAGGCCCGTAGTGTTGTCTTCGGAGGCCGTCGACAGCCTCAATAAAAAGTTAAGCGACGTCAAGAAAGTCACAGCCGCAGCCCAGGATGCTAAGATTACCAAAGATATCGAGCTGGTGATAACCGAGGAGGAAATCAATTCAACCATCGTTATGGCTCTGGCCGAGGGGACGATGCCTGCCAAAGAGATGCTGGTGAACTTCAACGACGGTTATATGCTGCTGTATACGTCCTGGAACTTCACCGGCATGCCGGTTAAAACGGGTATTATCGGGACGCTGGACGTAGAGAACGGCAAACCGAAATTCTTTATCCGCGACTTTTACCTTGGAAAACTGCCGGTACCCGACAGTGTCGACGGTGGCGTGCAGGACCTTGTCAATGTCCTCTTCAGGCTGAACGCACCCATGGAAGAGCTGAACTTCGACCTTAAAGAGATAACTATCGGCGATGGGCAGTTAAAATTGGCCGGGACTACAAAAACTGGTAAGTAAGCTGCTCAGCGCCCGAGCAGGCCCGACATATTTTTAGGCATCTTGCCTTTAGCCATCATCTTCGTCATCTTCTGTATGTTGTAGAACTGATTGAGAAGCTGGTTGACGTCGCCCGGCGTGGTCCCGCTGCCCCTGGCTATCCTGCGTTTACGGCTGCCGTTAATCAGGTCGGGGTGGGCCCTTTCCTCAGGAGTCATTGACAGGATGATGGCCTCGAGTTTCCTGGTCCTGTCCAGGCTCTCGCTATCCGATATCCCCTTTGTCAGCTTGGAAAAGCCGGGAATCATGTCGACAAGCTGGCTGAAACTGCCCATTTTCTTTATCTGCCTCATCTGGTCCAGCAAATCCCCAAGGTCAAACTCTGATTTGCGCAGCTTCGATTCCAGCTTCTCCATTTGCTGCTTGTCAAAGGTCTTCTCCGCTTTCTCGATGAGCGTGAGCACATCACCCATGCCCAGGATACGGGAGGTCAACCTATCGGGATAAAAAACCTCCAGCGAAGCGGTCTTTTCACCTACGCCGATAAACTTGATGGGAACACCTGTAACAGATTTTATGGAGAGCGCGGCTCCGCCCCTGGCATCACCGTCCATTTTGGTCAGT
>CAYTIC010000002.1:0-22633 GCA_964437795.1 uncultured Dehalococcoidales bacterium
GCAACTGCCATAGCCAGAGAAATGAAGTTTGAAGATACCCGGATCGATCAGCTCCGCATGGCGGCGGTGATCCATGACATCGGGAAAATGTATGTCCCTTCCGATATCCTCAGTAAACCCGGCCGACTCTCCGAAATTGAATTTAATTTGATAAAAACTCATTCTCAGTGCGGATACGATATTGTTAAAGGCATGGATTTCCCCTGTTCTGTAGCAAAGGTCGTCCTGCAGCATCATGAGAGGCTGGATGGTTCAGGTTATCCCAACCAGCTGAAAAGTGAGGACCTGCTCATTGAAGCGAAAATACTGGCAGTTGCAGATGTGATTGAAGCCATGGCTTCACACCGCCCATACCGGCCGGCATTGGGTATCGCCAGGGCGCTTGAGGAAATATCGAGTAATAAGGGTAAGCTTTACGACGCGGAAGTAGTGGATGTCTGTATAGAGCTATTCAACAGCGGGAAGTTCGAGTTTAAACCCATTGGATCTCAGTGAATCAGCGCTGCTTGCGCGCATTATATTTTGCCAGGCCTGCTGCGAACAGCTTCTCTTCCTCTTCGGTGCTGATGATGAGGGGAGGGACCTCGACAGTCTTACCGCCTGCGTCGATGGCGACAAATATATAGGAAGCATCGAACACGGGACGCCTTTCCACTATCAACGGATTCTCGGCTTCTGCAGTGATCTGTACCCTCATAGTTGAACGGCTGGTAAAAGTGATCCTGGCGTTTACGAACACGAGCTCGCCCACATGCACGGGGCTTGTGAATTTGATATCCTCGACCTCCGCGGTTGCCACCAGGTTCTGACTGTGCCTGAGCGCAACCACTGCGGCCGCATCATCCATGAGCTTCATCAATTCGCCGCCGTGCACCACGCCTATGGGATTTGCATGGCTGGGCATCATCATCTGCGCCATTTGCACGGCCGAATGGCCGACGGTTTTGCCCTTGATCTTCTCGTCCTTTTTTACCGAGTCCAGAAGCGCCTGCATGTTTTTACCGTGTTTCTCTTCGACTTTCGCCATGCGGCTGAAGAAATCCGCTATCTCTGTAAACCCTTCCTCCCGGGCGATGTCGGCTGCCTGCGGGTAGAGCTTATTAGCCTCTTCAAATTCCCTTATAATGGCCCTCTCAAGGTTGGTAACAGTATCGGGAGCCCCACCCAGGTATGTAAATTCATAGCCGGCATGCTCGGCCTCGTTGCCGGCTGTGGCTTCAAATATGTCCGCTGCCTGCCGCAGTCCATGCCGCCTGGCCACATCGGCATAGAACATGTACCTGGCGCGCGCATCCAACTCCCGGGCAAAGGCTTTTTTAAGGACTTCTTCGGTGCGGCTGTTTTTTAATTCCATCTTAGTAATCCTGATTTCATCTATATTTTATTGCCTCAGCGGTTCTAATAAACATGAGACAGTCGCCGCAGGGATAGATATCAGGGGGTAACAGCTATGGTAACAGTCCGGTTATCGGTGCCGTAGGTGTTGATGGCGGTCAGCGTGTAGGCCGTGGTCTCAGCAGGCGACACAGCCTGCGAATATTTTGAGATTGGAATGCCTATACCCTGGTTGATGGTAAGGACAGTCGCTCCCTTGACATCCCAGGAGAGGTTCGATGTCCCGCCCGATGGGACACTGGAGGGATTGGCGGTAAAGGACCTGATTAACGGCGCCGTGCCGTCGGTTGCCCTGGTCACCGTGACCGTCGTTTCCCGCGTCTCTGTGCCGAAGGTGTTCACCGCGGACAATTTATAGGTAGTGGTGGCGGTGGGAATCACCATCAGCCAACCCGAGGACGGCACAGTGCCGATATCGGGGCTGAGCGAGACCGTCCTTGCCCCCGTAACAGCCCAATTCAAGGTTACGTTGTCGGCCAGCATGATCGAGTTCCGGTTTGCAGAGAAATTATTTATGGCAGGCGGCTCTTTGGTGATGGCCGGGCCCGTCGTACTGGTTATATTTACAATCACCGTAACCGACCTGTTTACGGAGCCGTAGTCACTGTCGGCTATCAGTGTGTAGGTGGTGGTTTCAGCGGGCGTCACCTGCACGGAGCCTTTGGATGCGACACCGCCGATGCCCTGATTGATATTGATCGATTTTGCGCCGATAACATCCCATGTCAGGGTTGACTGCTCGTTGGAAGTAATTGTGGCCGGGCTGGCGTTGAAGGAGGTGATGATGGGAGCATCAGACGCCATGATATTGAGCGTGGCGGATGCAGTCGAATTGCCGTTGCCGTTAGTGGCCGTCAGAACGTACTTGGTGGTTGAACCCGGCGATATGACCTTGGTCCCGCTTGAAGACACGGGCCCTATTCCCGGCTCAATGGCAACCGACGTAGAGTCTTTAACGTTCCATGATACCGTAGCTGTCTGTCCCGTATATATGCTGTTAGGACTGATAGTGAAACTGTTTACCGTCGGTAGAATACCGGTAACCACAATCGTTACGGACTTACGCGCTGATCCGGTCATACTGTTGGCAACCAGCGTATATGTAGTCGTTGCTTCAGGAGAAACCTTCCTGCTCCCGCTGGAAGCTACTGTCCCGAGGCCGGGGCTGATGGAAACCGAGCTTGCCCCGCTGACATCCCACTGTAAGGTTGCCTCCTGGCCTTCTATGATCGTAGCGGCGCTGGCATCAAAAGATGTCACAACCGGTGGCTCGAACCACTTCGCGATGACCCCCTGCAGAGAGATGCCCGCCACGATAAGCCCGGCCACGACAACCACCGCTAAGGATATTTTTATAATGGTCCCCTTGTGATTCTGTATTTGCTGCAATAGTCCCGGTCCCGCATCTTTTTTGGGGGGCTGACCCTGGTCCGCCTGCTGGCCGGATTGATACCATTGCCGTTGCTGGTCCCATTGCTGCTGGTACTGGTCGGGGGACGATTGGTACTGGGACTGGGTTGGCGCCGAAGGCCAATTTAAAACCGTGTTGCAGTTGGCGCAATACGGCTGGCCGTAGGCTACCTGCGCTCTACAATTGGGGCAATAATACATCTGCTGCATAACAGGTTACTTCTATCAGAATTGTAGCTATGAGTATATTATACACGCAGGGCCAAATTTTCAATATGGCAACACACGTTGGACTGTCCGGCTAATTGACTTCGCATTATCATCTCAATATACTTACGATTTACCCGGGACCAGGTTTAAGAGGCTGGTGTGAAGTATGAATGAATCAGGACTGCTCAAGTTGGCCGATTTGAATCTCATCGAGTTCTGGCGCGAGAGTTCAAAATGGATCCCCGACACGGAGATCCTTGAGACCCGTGAAACCGTATTTATAGATTGCGGCATTGCCTTCCCTGGCTGCAGCCTTGTGTTCAACCTGTCGGAAGAGCCGGCGGAACAGCCGGCGGAATTTATATCCCGGGCAAAAGCCTTTTTCTCCGGCAGGAAGCGAGGCTTCTCGATCATACTGCGGAGCCATCGTGACCGGGAGCTAATCCAATACTGCAAAGACCAGAATATCTTTCTGGTCGGGGATCCGATCGGCATGGTGCTGGATGGCAGGGCGAAGGGCGGAAAGGCGACCGCCGGAGCGGAGCTGCGCCGGGTCGACAACGCCGGCGGACTTCAGGACTTCAGGGCGGTTGCAGCGGAATCCTTTATGGACCTTTTGTTTCCGCGGGAGGTCAGCGAAGCCTATTTCACACACGCCGAGCGCGTGCTGAGCCCGCGCTCAATACTGGCAACGGTCTATTATGACGGGGAGCCTGCAAGCTGTGCCATGGCTATGCTAAGTCACGGCATCGCCGGAGTTTACTGGGTAGGCACGACTAAAAAAGCGCGCGGCAGGGGACTGGCTAAATACTGTGTGCAGGAAGTCAGCAACTCGGCAATCGATATGGGCGCACAGAAGGTTGTGCTCCAGGCAAGCATATTCGGAAGCCCTGTATATCCGAAGATCGGCTACCGCGAATTCAGCACCTATCCTCACTTTATATGCTCGAGCAAATGAGCTGAGTCCGCTTCAATTCGCGCGGCCAGGCTTTCTCAAACCGCGGTAGATTGGACGCCTCACGACCCGCTGTCATATTATAGACCGAAAGAAAAAGGAGGACGGCATGGCAGAGCAAAAAAACGGTTTGCCCGTCAACAACTACCAAACGGGTGGATGGAAGGCCCATTGGATACTCATAGTCTGTTCCCTGCTCTACATGATGAACTACGTGGACAGGACGGTGCTGACCGTCGTCGTCCAGCCGATGAAGGTCGAACTGGGATTGAGCGACTCCGACGTGGGGCTGCTGCTCACCGTATTCACCCTGAGCATTGCGCTCTTCTCCTTTCCCGTCGCCTACCTGGTGGACCGCTGGAGCCGCAAGAAAGCCATTTCCCTGATGGCCTTTATCTGGAGCGCGTTTACGCTTGTAACGGGCCTGGCCAGGAGTTTCGTCGGTGTGCTCATCCCGCGCATGCTGGTCGGCGTCGGCGAGGCCGGCTTCTCGGCGGGCGGCACAGCCATGATAACGGCCGCCTACAAACCACAGAAGCACGGGGCGGTACTCGGCATTTTCAACGTGGCCATATCGGTGGGCGCTGCCCTGGGAACGGTCATGGGCGGCATACTCTCAGTCAAGATGGGCTGGCGCTATCCCTTCTATATATTCGCCATACCGGGCGTCATCCTGGCCATCTGCGCTCTGTTCCTGGTGGACTATAAGACAGTGCCGTCCGGCACAGGCGGTGACAGGCCGAGGTTTTTTAACTCAGTTGTCGGGCTGCTCAAGATACCGACGCTGCGCTGGTTCTTCCTGGGCTACGGGCTGATGATGATAACCTCGCAGGCCATGCTGGCCTGGACGCCGGCCTTGATCATGCGCGAGTTCAACGTCAAAGAGGACGTAGCCGGCTCCATTGCGGGTTCGGCGGTGGTGATGGCCATAGTGGGCGCGCTGCTGGGCGGCTGGTTGACCGATTTCTGGCAAAAAAGGAACAGCAAAAGCCGCATGCTGCTGCCGGGCTGGACCTCGCTGATCAGCGGACTGCTGCTGGTTGCGGCCGTTCTGCTCCTGGGCACAAGCTGGCCGCTGGCCGCCGCTATTGCGGGCGTGGTATACCTTGTGTATTACGTGGGCATGCCGGCCCTGGGCGCTGTGTCGCAGGAAGTCGTGCACCCCGCCTACAAGGGCCTGTCCTGGGGCCTGACGGTTTTCTTCATGTATATGCTGGGCGGCGCCTGGTCGCCGTGGCTGACCGGCGGCATTTCGGATTCACTGGGTGGAGGCGCCCGCGGGCTTGAGATAGCGATTATCATTGCCTGCGCCGGCGGCGTTGCGGGCGGGCTCTGTTTTTTCATGGGATCCAGGTCGTTCAGCGCCGATGCCGATAAGGTCAGGGGCTCAAGGATAGAGGCGGCCGCATAGAGCAAACGCGATACGGTGCTTACCCCGGCAAATAAAGTTATTCTGCCCTGGAATATTTAACATCCGTCACAGTGCAGTGCTAAGATAGTCTTAACGGCGCTGCATTTATGAAAAAGAAGAAAACCGTCGCTTACTGGAATATCTACGATTCTGAAAAAGGATCGCTGATCGAGAAAGAAAGGGCGATGACGTATGATGCCATGCCCACCGCCGGGGTATTGATAATCGGCATACCCGGTAAATTCCATGCGATTGTGCGGACGTTCAAGTTCAGCGGCATTAAAAACGATCGTCCCTGTTACGACGTTTACGTGTAAGACCGAAGGCGCCCGCTATTTCTGCTGTTCTAAACGCCGCTCTATTTTTTCAAGCTTTTCGTTCAGATTCTCCAGGTGCAACAGGATAGTTTCGATCTCTCTTTCTGCCTGGATATTAACTTCGTAGTCCGTGTTAGCTCTTTTCTCAGCATGTCGCCCCTGAAGATTTTGGCCTACCATTATTAACGGCATAAGTAAGATTTGAATCATATTTGAGATAAAAAGCCACAATACAAAAGCGGGCAAAGGGTCAAATCTCGAATTAACAGGCGCAAATGTATTCCATGAAAGCCAAAAAATAGTCCATATAAAAATGATAAGGAAGAACCCCATAGTGCCAATCCGCTCGGTAATCCAGAGTGCAAAGCGTTCAAGAATAGATAGACTCGCTTTGTGCTCAATGTTTACATTGCGTAACGGCTTACGTAATTTCTTAAGCTCATCAAGTGGGAGGCATATTTTAGGGTCTTCCATTAACATTAGTTTAGTATATTCCAAAATATTTGAAAATATGACCTTAAAGACATCCTAAGCCTGGATTCGCTCAAAAAGATAGCTTCCTATACCCAGCAAAATCACTGCAATAACGGCAACTACCAGAAGATCGGTGGCAATCCCGAAGGTGCCTGTGCCGATCAAGGATTCCCTGATGCCGTCGACTCCGTACGTAAGCGGGTCGAGTCTCGTTACTAATTCCAGTGCTTTGGGGAGCCCCTGGAGAGGGAACAGCGCTCCCGACAGGAAAAAGATCGGCATAACCAGGAAATTCATGATCAACTGAAAGCCCTGCATATCTTCAAGCTTTGAGGCAATAGCGATACCTAAAGACGTAAACAGAATGGCGATGATAAAAACAAATATGGCTGCTATCGGCAGCATCAGCAAGTTATCCACTTTGAAACCGACAAAAAGCGACATGACAAAAACGATCACCCCTTGAAATGAGGCGACCGTCGCTCCGCCAAGCGTTTTTCCGAACATAATCCGCCACCTGGGGACCGGCGCCACCATAGTCTCCTTAAGGAACCCGAACTGCCTGTCCCAAATCAGGTCGATGCCTGAAAAGACAGCGGTAAAGAGAACGCTCATCATGATAATTCCGGGAGCCAGGAACTGAATATAATCGCCCTGTCCTGCCTGCCTGAAAATGGACCCGAAACCAAACCCGAATACCAATAAAAACAGCAGGGGTTGCCCGAGTGAACCTATGATACGGGACGGTGTGCGGAAGTATTTCTTAACTTGCCGAAGCCACAGAATATAAATAGTGCCCATTAGCGACGCCCCCATAATTTTTGCATTGCTCTCATTCTGCCGATACCATTCACCTGTTCCTCTCTAATTGTGTTCCCGGTAATAGCTATAAACGCTTCTTCAAGAGAATTTGTTTTTGTTTTATTCTCCAGATCAGCCAGGCTGCCCATAGCCACGATTTTGCCGTGGTCTATAATGGCTATCCTGTCGGCGACCTTTTCCGCCTCCGCCATATAGTGCGTTGTAAAGAAAACGGTCATATTTTCCTTTTCGCTGATATCTTTGAGATAGCTCCAGATGTGATTCCTGGTCTGTGGATCCAATCCCAGCGTAGGTTCATCCAAAAACATGATCCTGGGATGATGAAGTAACCCTCTCGCCACCTCCAACCTGCGCTTCATACCTCCGGAGAAAGTCTTCACCATATCGTTCTTTCGGTCCCATAGCTCTACAAAGCGCAGAAGCTCCTCTATCCTTTTTTCCCTGATTTCCTTCGGTACTTTGTATAGCACAGCGTGATACTGCATGTTTTCCAAAGCGCTCAGATCGCTATCCAGGCTGGGATCCTGAAAAACAATGCCGAAAGACTTCCGGACAGCGTCTTTATTTTTCGCGGGATCGTTGCCGTTTATCACCAACTTACCATTGGTCGGCTCAAGCAATGTTGTAAGCATTTGTATAGTCGTGGATTTGCCTGCTCCGTTGGGCCCCAGGAAAGCGAAGATCTCGCCCTCTTTCACGGTGAAAGAGATGCTATCGACGGCCACGAAATTTTTGAACTTCTTCGTCAATCCGGAAACAGAAATGATATTCCCGTTCTGCTGGCTCAGATTCATTTGTTGGGCTCCTTTAAATTAAAAGGGACATTGGCTTTCATTAGCAGGCCGGTCAATTGCATTATTTCTTCGTCGCTTAAAGAATCGAAAACCCTGCTGACCGATACATAGTAGTCCCTCTTAAATTCCTTAAAATTATCGCTGGCAAATTCAGTTAGCTTTATCCGTAGCAGCCTCCTATCGGTACAGTCTTCTTCCCGTCTTACCAGTCCCTTTTCCACAAGCGCGTCGATGAATTGGGTGACTGCCCCCGACGTTACACTCAATACTTCGGCCAGCTCTTTAACCGAAACCCCCTCCGGTTTGCTCGCGATGCGGAACAATATGCGGACCTGCGGCGGCCCCACCATGAACTCGGCGAACCTGAACCCCTGGCCCCCATGCATACCCCTCATGACCAGGCCCAGTCTTGCGACTAATGCCCTCAGCAGCTCTTCTCTGGTTTTATTTATCTTCATCCAAATGTTCAACCTGATATTACTTTAGTACCTTATTATATTAGTACCTTAACTAATACTGTGCAAATCCCGCCTCTCCTGAAACCACAAATTACAGATTCAGCCTCATAACCCGACAATCAGTTGCCGACTGTGACTCCGCGTTTTACTGCCGGATACAACTAATATTTGTGACAGGGTATAATAGCCCGAAGAATTAGCGGGACTAACGTATAGGCCGATAAGACACTGATGTATGTCTGACAGTTTCACAAAGCGGGAGGGAACGCGCATGCGTAGAATGATGAGGAGCTTAACGTTGCATTTAGCGATGGTACTGCTGGTGGCGCTTTCCTTTTCCCCGCTTGTCTCTCCGCAAGCCGTCTCCGCTGAGGAGAGCTGCAACTGGACACTGGAAAGCGGGCTCGCGAACAGCGCGCTTGAGGATATATGGGGAACAGGCAGCAATGATGTTTTTACAGTGGGGTTGGGCGGCATTATCCTGCATTACGACGGCTCTCGATGGATGCAGTACGATACAAGCGTTGTCGCGGGACAAAGCCTCTTCGGTGTCTGGGGCAGCGCCCACGATAACGTTTATGCCGTAGGGTTCAACGGCACCATCGTCCATTACAATGGCAGCCAGTGGAGCAACGTTGATGTCAGCGCGGTTACACGTGAAGACCTCCTGTATATCTGGGGAAGCTCGGCCCACAATATTTTCGTAGTCGGCAAACATGGCACTATACTGAACTATAACGGTGTCGCATGGACGTCAATGGGGAGCGGCACGACAAAAAATCTTGGCGGTGTCTGGGGGAGCTCCGGCAGCGATGTTTTCGCGGTTGGGGATGAAGGGACTATTCTCCATTATGACGGCACGAACTGGAGCAAGATGGACATCGGCCCGACCGGCTCCGGTATCTCCGCGGTTTGGGGAAGCGGGGCAAATGATGTCTTTGCCGTGGGAGATTTCGGGTGGATATTGCATTACCACGACAACAGTTGGACGACGATGAGCAGCCCGGCGACGGACGGCCTGTTCAGTATCTGGGGCAGCTCCGGCAATGATGTTTACACGGTGGGTTTTTCGGGCGAGATAATGCATTACACAATTGCAGGCGGCTGGGAGAATTTATACGATTCCGAGCAGACATCCTACGGTATTTGGGGCAGCTCAACCACCGACATCTTCTTTGTGGGCCAGCATGGCTGGATACTGCACTACAACGGCAGCGCGCAATGGGACCAGATGTACATTGGCATTACCGCGACCAGGCTTTTCGGTGTCTGGGGCAGCGCCTCGAATGATGTTTATGCTGTCGGAGTGGGGGCCGGCCTCTTTCACTATGACGGAGGCAACTGGAGCCAGGTTGCAATCAGCCATCTTACTTCCGCCAACCTCTTCCGTGTCTGGGGCAGTTCCGCCGGCGATGTATTCGTAGTTGGAAACGATGGGACCATACTCCATTACGACGGCACTCACTGGATCAAAATGGATGTGCACGATATCACGACCCAGCCGCTGATAGGCATATGGGGGACATCGGCAAGCAACGTTTTCGCCGTGGGATACGCAGGGACTATCCTGCACTATGACGGCAGCGTCTGGGCCGCCATGGACAGCCATACGGAAAAGGACCTGATATCGGCCTGGGGCGCCTCGGCCGACAACATCCTCGTCTGCGGTGGCGACGGCACAATCCTGCGCTATGACGGCACCGGCTGGTCGCCGATGCACAGCGGGACTGAGGCAGACCTCGAGCGTATCTGGGGGACCTCGGGGCAAAACATTTATATAACGGGAGACCATGACCTGTTCCATTACAACGGCAGCGCATGGCGTAAAATCATTAGTTCGACGGACGACCTGTACGGAGTGTGGGGAAGTTCATCCAACGATGCCTATATTGCCGGTGACTACGGCGCCGCCCAGCATTATAATGGCATCAGGTGGTCCCAAATCAGTTGTATCCCCACACTCACCTCGAGTACGTTATTTGATATCTGGGGAAGTTCAGCGGCAGACATTTACATCGTAGGTGATGTAGGTACCATCCTCCATTATACGGGAACACCGGTAGCGCCCTCCGTCGGCACGGGCGCAGCCGCCGGTATCACCGCAACGGGAGCGATATTGTACGGCACGCTGATATTGCCGGGCTCATGCGAACTGGTTGATGTATCATTCCAGTACGGGCCTGCCAGCGGTGTTTACACCGCAGAGACCACCGCGCAGAGAATGTCGGCGCCGGGGCCATTCTCTACGGCGATCAACGTCAACTCCGATTTTGCCGGCCAGACCGTTTACTTCCGTGCCAGAGGTGTTTGCGCCTCCGGCGCAGCTTACGGAGTTGAGAGTAGTTTCTCCCTCGATACGACGACTTTCATCGGCCTGCATCCTCACTCCGGCACGGTGAGCGGACCGTCCACCCAGCCGGCGGCGCCCGTGGCGCTTTTCAACGTAACGGTGCAGAGCGCCTCGCTGTCCGCTGCAAAGGTCGCGCCCGGGACACCGGTTACAGTTACGGCTAACGTTGCAAACAGGGGAACGGTCAACGGCGCCGCCAATATCAAGCTCCTGGTCAACGGCCGGGAGGAGGCCAGCAGGGGCGTCACGGTCAACAGCGGCTCGAATATCCCTGTCACCTTCAGCATAAGCCGCAACGAACCCGGCAATTACACTGTCTACGTGGGCGGAGTATCCGCGGGCAGCTTCACAGTAGACGAGTCGGCCGACTCCAACGTCATCCTGTATATAAGCCTGGCCCTGATCTTCTTCTCCCTGATTGCGGGTGTACTATACATCCTGAAGAGAAGGCAGCCCGTATAAGCTTTCACCTCCGTTAATGCCCTTGACATGTCCAAGCCTTATAGTCTATTCTATGTCCCATCGAGCACACGTTCAATGATTAATCGTTCGTTCGATAGATTATGATTAGCTGCTATGCCTATTGAATTCAAACTACGCACTCACAGCAACGACGAAGCCCTAGTCAAGGCGCGCCGAACCCATATAGTCCATTGTTGCACCAGGGTCTTTGCCAAAAAAGGCTATTCACACAGCAGCATGCGCGAGCTGGCCAAGGCCTGCGAGATGAGCATCGGCAATCTCTACCATTATTTCGGCTCGAAAGATCAGATACTGTATTCGATTATAAATGACGCCACTTTGAGACAGGTCGAATATGTCGAGCATTTCGCAGAGGAGACGTCGCATCTGGACCCGAACAAGGGCCTGCGCGAGCTGATACGGAAGTTCTTCGAATGGCACGATTCCAATCAGAACGTAACACTGTTTATTTACCAGGAGACGCGCGCGCTTCCCCAGAAGGCGCAGAAACAGATCTTCGAGAGCGAGAACCGCATACATGCAATTTTCGAGACAGCGATACAACGAGGTGTGGCGTCCGGCGATTTCCGGGTGAGCGAACCGGGGCTGATCGCCAATAACATCATGGTGATAGGCCACGCGTGGGCGCTGCGGCGCTGGTCGCTGCAGAAACACTGGACCTTCGAATCGTTTGCCGCGGGAGAGATCGAGGCCATCATGAGCACACTGTGTATACAAGGAGGTAACCTGCCTGCTAAATAAGAACTGAACTACGGGGACGACTACCGGTTAATAATATTTGTGAGAGGTATTGAATGATTAAATTACAAAAAGGCAACCTTCGTATACCTAAGTGGAACAGGAAGGTATTTGCAGTCGCCGGCGGGCTGGTTAACTACAAGAAGATGTGCACCGACATGAAGCTGGAAGAGCAGGTAATGGTGGCCTTCCGGCAGATGCTGGAACAGAATAACCTGAAAAGGTCCCCCGTGGAAATCAAGGGCATGATCAATTTGATTACAGCAGGCAACTTCTCCGACCATTTCCAGGACCAGCTGCTGTGCGAAGCCAAGGTAACGGATTACCTGGGCCTCGACCCCATGTTCGACATCGGCATAAAGACCGGCGGCGCCACCGGCGGCGCTACAATACTTACGGCGGCCATGGGAATCGCCAGCGGCTATGCGGATGTGGCACTGGCGATGGGCTGGGAACGCATGTCGGAAGTCGATACCAAGATGGGTAACTATTATATTTCGACCGCTGCCTGCAAAGACTTTGAGACACGCCTGGGGCGCATCTACTCTTCATACTATGCGCCGATGGCAGTCAGGTTCGCGGAAACCTACGGCCTGAGTGAAACGACCAGGGCCAAGATCGCCGTAAAGAACCATCTTTATGCTTACTACTCGCCCTATTCCCAGCAGCCCGGCAAGTATACCGTCAAGGAAGTGCTGGCCAGCCCGATTTCAACGTATCCGTTACACTTCCTAGAGTGCTGTGCCATGACCGACGGCGCGGCCTGCATGCTGCTCTGCGACGAAAAGACAGCCTATAAACTGACCGATACACCGGTCGAGCTGCATATTGCCGGGGCCAGCCACACTTTGAGGGTAGCCGACCGCCGCAACATGGAGATCCCGCTTCTTCCCAACGAGCCGGAAGGGATGTATGACCACCTGTACAAGAGAAAAGGGTTCCGCTGGCCGGGATTTGAGAGCTTCGCAGCAGCCCGTTTTGCAGCCTACTATGCCTATAACATGGCCGGCGTCAAGGACCCCTTGAAAGAACTCGACCTGGTAGAAACCCACGACGCGTTCACCATCAGCGATATCCAGACCTATGGCGACATCGGCCTGCGACCGTATGGGAAAGAACCCGAGTTTATCGAGTCCGGCGACGGCTATTTCGGCGGCAAATGCCCTTCCAACCTTTCAGGCGGGCTGATCGGCACTATGCACGCCGTCGGCGCAACCGGCATCTTCTCAGGGGTAGAGTGCCTTTGGCAGCTACAGGGTAAATACGACCAGTTCCACGGCGATGCCAAGATCTGGAAATCGTTCGGCAAACAGAAGCCCAAAGACTGGAAGAGCCTGCAGGTAAAGAATGCCAAAAAGGCAGCCTGGGTATCACATGCCGGCGTAGGTTCACATGTAACCGTCGGCGTCCTTGAGAAGGCGTTTTAAAGGAGATAAGAATGTTAGAAGAGCTTAAGACTAAATATATCGGCACTCCCCTGGAGATAATGCAGGATGACGGCGCCGGCATGGTTGTGCTTACTCCCAGGAGCGGAGTACACCGCCATACCTACGGCAAACTCTCGCCATTTTTCAGGGCATTAAAGAAGGGCAAACTGATGGCCACCAAATGCGTCAATCCCAAATGCGCAGAGAAGCGGATGTGGCTCCCGCCCAGGGCGGACTGCCCGGACTGCAACCAGCCTATGGACTGGGTGGAGATGCCGTCACCGATTATCGGCACTATCCATACGTATGCCCAACTGGTGTACCCCGGCGCCGGCATCGAGCTCCAGGCCCCGTATTACCAGATAGACGTTGAGCTGCCCGGCTGCTGCACGATCTTCAAGGGCTACCTGGCGCACGGTTCTCCCAAAATCGGTATGAAAGTGAAGGCTGCCTTCAACACCAAGAAACCTTCCAATACCATCCTGGACATCTACTGGGAACCCGTGAAATAATCCCGGCACAACCCGGACCATGATGCAGGGGCCCCGCTCTTAAGAGCGGGGCTCCCATTAAATTCAATATCAACTGATTATTAAGTTTCCGTGTTTAGCAGTAACAACCGAATCTATTCGTAGACCTTTTCCCCGGCTGCTTCTTCGCTGTTGAGAGCGACGTCCGCGTTGACAACCGGACAGCTAAGGCATAGTATGCTGACCAAGGTCAATAAGTGATGATAATCTCCTGATTGAGAAATTGATATGGGGGAATCCAGGATTAATACATCACACCAAAGGAGAGTCTTATGCGTTTAGGGTTTTGTACGATGGGATATCTTGACTACACAACGCTGGAAGATGCCGTGAGGAGAATCGGCAGGATGGGATATAAAGTCGTTGACTTTTGGGCATACAGTCCTCATCTCGGCCCCGATTTGTATGATAAAAAGGCCCGTCAACAGGTAATGAATGTAGTAAAGGAATCCGGTCTCGAAGCGGTAGCACTCTCGGTCAACGGAGGCGGATTGGCGCTTCACATTAACTTTTCTCATTCAATAGAGGCAATCAGAAAGAAGTCCGTAGAATATTATATCGACTGCGTTGATATGGCGGCCGAAATGGGAATCCCTATAGTTAATATGATTTCCGGACACATGGTCCACGGAACACGGCGGGAACAGGCGTGGGAATGGAATCGTGAATGTATGCATAAAGTCGTCAAGCGCGCCGAAGAAAAAAACATAACGATGGCGCTTCATACGCTCACCTGGTGTGAATCACGGGTGATGGTTACGCTGGATGATGCGCTTCAAATGATGAGGGAAATTAATTCGCCGAACTGCAAAGTCATGATTGATACGGCCGATCAGAACATTACCGATCCGAATCTTTCCGATGCCGTTCGAAAGGCCGGAAAGGACCTTATCTATGTTCATTGCAACGATAATGACGGTGTCGGGCAGGGTGACGTCCACCTTCCACCTGGACGCGGTTCGGTTAACTGGAAGGTCTTCTTTTCCGCGCTTAAAGAAATAGGGTATTCCGGTGATTTAACCGTACAGGTACATACGGGACATCCGATTGATATCGACGCATGGGCAATTGAATCAAAAGTGTATCTGGAAACTGTATTGCAGCAGATATAAAGCTCTGGGGAAGAACCATGAAACAAAGCGATAAAACAAAGATAGGTCTTATCGGCGCGGGAAATATCTGTCGGGTGGGCCATGGTCCGGCCATCAAGGCGGACGGCAGGGCCTATATTGCCGCTATCAGTGATCCCGACCCGCACAATAGAGATCTCTTCGCAAAAAAGTACCGGGTAAAAGGTGTTTACGAAGATCACCGTACCATGCTTGAACGTGAAGAACTGGATGCTGTTGTCATATCGTCACCCCCGTGGCTTCATGCGCGTCATGTTGAAGACAGCGCCGCAAAAGGTCTTCCTATCCTGTGTGAAAAACCGATGGCGACGACTCTGGAAGACTGCCGTACTATAATCGAAGCAGGCAAAAAACATAACGTCTATATTCTCATGGGCCACTGCAAGCGCTTTGAACCGGGCCACCAGAAAATCAGAGAATTGCTGATGAAAAATGCCCTGGGAAGGATCTTCCAGATCAGTATCTTCTGGTACTTTTTCATTCCGGATCTTAGTGCCGGCTGGCTGGGGGCTGTCGCCCGGAAACTCAAGCAACATGGATTCGATGTTGATAAACAGTTTGGTTTCTGGAGGTACAGTGACGTCAGAGCCGGGGGAGGCGATTTTTTCGATCACGCGCCGCACTATATCGACATCATCCGGTTCTATGGAATGGAAATCGAACAGGTTTCGTGCGAAACCAAAAGGTGTTACCCGGATACGCGCCCTTTTGAGGATATAGCTGTGGCCACTTTCAAGCTTTCCAATGGCGCGGTCTTTCTCTATGATAAGAACGTCGTCCGCACGGGATGGCCTTATGGTTTTGAGCGTGGATATATATACGGAGAAAAGGGAAAGATCGCTTTCAAAGCCGGCCATGCTTACCAGAAACGTGGAATGAAAGTCGGGATATACCGTCTTCCCAATATACCCCTTAATCTTTATTCTTCTGCCCTGTCACCTTATGGCAGGAAAAATACAATGTTTTACCGGCAAATGAAATTCTTTATCGATAAAGTCCGGGATGAGGATACACTGAAAAATGATATCGGCGGCGCCTGGGGCGCTACACCGGAAGACTCATACCTTACTTTCGCCTGGACCCTTGCATCGTATAAGTCTGCCAGGGACGGGATAAAGATTACGCGCGATAAACTGTTCAGCGAGATAGAGACTTTTCAGACCTGCCAGCCTCATGATTGGTAGCATCCGCTGACCAGGGCCTTATGCTGCTGGCAATAAGATATTATTAACCCGAGACAAACGCCCCATATCAGGTGAAGGAAAAAACACATTCCATACATAAACATCATTTCAGATTGTGGAATCTGTATTATCACGGACATCAGATAAAATAACGAGTTCCCTTCAACCTGGGCGATGATGATGCTTGACAATATGCCTTTTCGATATGAGCTGAATTGCAGTTTATGGAATCTCTGCGTTAAGAGGCCAACAACCATTCCGGTCAGAATTGCGATTGAGTAGTGCAGTGCTATTCCCTGCCAGACCGGGTTAACCGCATCTACCCCAATAAGGGTCAAGAAACACCGGCCGATCATGGCAAAGAAAGACGCTAAAGATAACCCCAAAGCTGAAAGCATGATCAGGGCTACGATATCGATCACGATCGTACTTATTGTTCCGGCGATTATTCCGTAGATACTGCCTCTTACTAAATTCTCTTCACTCATTTGCGTTCCCTTCCTTTGAACTTTGATCGCAGGGGAGCTGCTGCTCCCCTGCCTTGTTTATCCTCAAGTTTCTCTGCCTACTGTGTATTTTGAGCGGACTTCGTCAACGGGCACCCCGGAAACTTAAAGCCGCTACCACCCTTGCTGCCGGCATGCCTCTTCATACGCCACACGAACAGGCCGACCATCGAGAGTATCAGTATGCCGGCGGCCGCCGTGAATAATGCCATTGCTGCCATGACTGAACCTACAATTCCCCAATCCATTTTATTTCTCCTGATAAATTTATTTCACTGCTAAAGCTGATAACGTTGACTCATTTCTTCCTGGTACTATTTTCCATCCGTGAGAACCCTTTCCCGTGTCACAATCCCGTTTGCCAGAATGCCTATGCCTATTACAAGTATTACCAGAGGCCACCAGTTGCCGAAACCATAAAGAAAGGCAACCCCAATTAATACCAGGGCTAACCCGGCGATCAGTCCTCCGACACCGCTCCGGCGGTTTGGCAAGATCCCAAAATAGCGGACAGCAAATCCGAGGATCAGGATTGCTCCCAGGCCGATGATGAAATATGACCATCCGCTGCCCTGATCCAGCCACCCCTGGTTGCCTGCCAGGAATAGTCCGCCAACGAGTATAAGAAACAATCCCCACCCTATTGCTGACCATGTCTGTTCGAGTTTCCGGTTACCGTCCATCATTGTTTTAATTCCTCCTTCTTTTTCGTTTGCTGATTCTGCTGATGACATGACATACCTCCTTGCTTATTTTGATTTTCCTTTTCAAAAGTTTTATGGATTTCAGGCTCGGGCACCTGCCTCGGCAGCAAAAGCGCATGCCCTGGCCTGATGGGCCTTCCAGCCCGGCCACCACGTCTTGTGCCAGATGTGGAGCCTGGCAAATACCGACTTGGGATGTTTGATCGCCAATTGCCGGATAGGGCAATCCGCGCACCGGTGCACTCTCTCAATAAAGAAAGCGCTCTTTGGCATTGTTGCCGGCCTGGGCTCGTAACTTAGTGTGTTTTCCATTTTTTGATAACCTCCTCTTAATTTAATATTGAGCTTATTTCGTTTGATTGGTTTCTCGCACTGAAAGCAGGGCCAGGTTCAGGCTGTACAGTTTGTTGAGGATCCCCATCAGCGCTGCTTGATCCTGGATGCGCCCGGAAAGCATCATCTCTCCGTTTTCTGACAGCTTCATCTCCAGGCCTCCCGACCAGTCTGACCAGCTTTCATCAAGATGGCCTTTGACCCGGATCTCGAAGAAACCTCCATGAACACTGCTGGCAAGGGCATGCTTCTTCTCACCGCCGTTTTCATTATTCATGTTCTTCATGGTTCCAATTTAGCAAGTTCCAGGCAATGGATCATCGTCAAAAAGTTGTATCCGGGGTTGTACTTTTAAGGACGAGGGAGAAGTGATTGATAAACAGAAAGCCGGCAGTAGATTATCAACTGCCGGCTAATTAAGAAGCCTGCCGATGCAGTTCATTCGAAGAGCTTTAGCTCTTTCCCGATGGCGATTGCCTGTGTCCTGCTTTTTGCATCCAGCTTGGTATAGATATTGCTGATATGGCGTTTCACAGTAGTAAAGGATATGACCAGTTTCTCAGCGATTTCCTGATTGGAGCAACCGGCTTCAATGAGTTTCAATACTTCCATCTCGCGCGTCGTCAGTGGTTCATTCAGAAGTTCAGGTGGGGGTTGAGCAATGCCGGCAGTTTTTTCAACCGCGGATAGCAGTTCAGTGGTATATTCCGTCTCAATCTGCCGCGATCTGGCCAGGTGGAGCAATCTGATCATCGGCTCGCCTTCATCCACAAATGTACGGATGTACCCTTCCGGCCTGGCAAGCGAGAGAGCCTTTTTCAGTACCTCCAGAGCCCGGTCCAGCTCTTTTCTGCCCTGAAAGATGAGTGCTTGAATAACCAGGACCTCTATAACCAGCCCCATTCGCTTGTCAGTCTCGGCTTTCTCAAGCAAGCGCTTACTTAAGGAAAGGGAAGTATCATAATCTCCCTGAGCCAGAAGCAAACGCAGCCGGACCACAAATTCGGGTTCGCGCAGGAAAAGAATCTCATCATCGATTGTTAATCCGCTCGCTTGAACTATCCGGGCTGCCTTCTCGAAATTCCCGTGGGCAATCCAGAGGCGCGCGAGGGCGTAATTGACCCATATTAAACACTTGGGCAAAAGCAGATGCTCGCTCACCAGCCTCTCTGCGCTGTACATAGCTTCCAGCACCGCCGGCTGATTACCCTTGACCTGCTCCGCCCGCGCTAACGCTAATAAGCCGACTGCTTCATACTCCGGAGCGCCCCAATAGTTACAGAGTGTTACTCCCTGGCGGGCTTGCTCAGTTGCAGTTTCCAGGTTATTCCATTCGTAGGATACCTGGCTCATTTCCCCTAAGACTCGCCCGGCTATCACCAACTTTTTACCATCCGGGCGCGTCGCAATCTCCAGGGTTTCGGAATATATTGCCATGGCTTCATGCAGCCGACCCTGTTCTACCAGTACGTACCCCAGGTTGGAATTGACAAGAATAACCAGGTGAATGTCGCCGACAGCCTGGCCGATCTGCTTTGCTCTTAAGTAGGCCTGCCGGGCCTCCTCAAGTTCGCCGTTCATCGCGCTGGCATCTCCCAGGAGAGCCGCAGCGATTGTACGTAAGATCCCGGAGGTCAGGTCAGTATCTGTTAAATACTCCAGTGCCTGCCGGGCAAAACTAGCAGCCTGGGCCGACTCCCCTACCTGATACGTCGAATAAGCCCGGGCGGTCGCGATCGCGCCTCGCATGACATTGAATCCTGTCGGGGTTTCCTGCGACGCAATCATTCTCTCTGCAGTCTGCAGTACTTCTTCTACTCGCTCTGGGAATCCTGTTATGGTGTATACCCAGCCTTTGAGAATTTGTATCCAGGGACGCGTCCGGGCCTGCGCTTCGACCGCTTTGATCCAGTTGGCGAGAGTGTTCACTTCACCGCTGATAATCAGGAGACCACCATTTTGCTCAATGAGCTGAATCGCCCTGTCATAGTCACCGGCTGTCAACGAATGCCCAATGGCTTCGGGGATTAGCCCATTTTGCTCGAACCACACGGAGGCACGCTGATGCAGCCTGGAAAGTGAATCCGGATAATGCTGTTCCAGTCGCTTCCTTAATACTTCCGCGAAGAGATGGTGATAGCGATACCAGCGCCGCTCGTCGTCAAGCGGAATGACAAAGAGATTCATCTTCTCCAGTGATTCCAGCGTTGCTTGCCCGTCTATGGGCCCTTCCGGATCCGCGTTGATGACAGATTCGCATAGCGGTCCGCATATTTGGTCCAAGATCGAGGTTTGCATGAGGAAGTCGCCTATCTTTTTTGGCTGAAGCCTGAGTACTTCTTCGACCAGATAGTCCATTATGTAATGATGACTGCCGGTGAATGCTGAAACGAAACCGTGAATGTCTTTACTGCTCTGCATCGAAAGAGCAGCCAGTTGTAAACCTGCTATCCATCCTTCGGTTCGCGCCTCTATAGCGGAAAGATCACCGGCGGACAGTTTCAACCCCATCGTATCATTTAAAAAGGCGGTAATCTCATCATGCGTGAAGCGTAATTGGTCAGCGCGGATATCCACAAGCTGGTTGCCAGCACGCAGACGGGAGAGCGGTAAAGGCGGATCAATTCGTGTAATAAGAATAAGATGCATCTGGTGTGGTAGATGCTCCATGAGGAAAGCGACTACCTTTAATACGGCTTCAGCGTTAATGACATGGAAATCATCCAGCACAAGAACGAACGGTTCTGGAATTGAAGCAAGCTGATTGGTCAGGTGGTTGATTATGTTTTCATATTGAGCCGGCCGTAGCATGTCAGGTATGTCGTCTTCAATACCCGGGGCAACAGGTTGAAATGCTGTAAGCAAGTATTGTAGAAAACGGGTGGGGTCATTATCCCCAACATCCAGAGAGAGCCATGCAGAAGGGATACCTGTTTCTTTTATCCATTTGCTGACCAGTGTGCTTTTACCGTAACCGGCAGGGGCAGAAACTAAAATATGTTTTCTATCTATCCCCTCATTTAACAGATCGATAAGGCGAGGGCGGGATACCTGATTGGAGCGAACAGCAGGGACATAAAACTTTGTCCGAAGTAGATGCTTGCTCTGCTCAAGAGACATTTGGTACCGCAATACGGATTTTCATTTTATCAGGCATTGCCGCTACTTTATCAGTTCGGCGGTAGTCTGCTTCTGGGTCTGCAAAATGCCGGGCAAATCATCCTGATTGGGAATAACCATCGTGATCATGAGTATGCCTTTGTCGCTGGGCGCTGTTACGACTTGTGCCTTTCCCGTTGGGTCCGTATATATCATGCCCTTGGAGACCAATACAATTTCAACAGGGTTCGTCTTGGCCTGCGAACTGGTAAGGTTAAAGAAATTATCCGTATTCATGGCAAAAGCGGAGATAGTCCAGTACTGTGTTGTCATAGACGTCACGCGAAGCGGATGCTGGCTTACGTCGTAAATACAGAGTGAATAAATATCATCAGGCGCCGGCCTGACCACATCCGTGCTCTGGTCTGTAATCGGCGGTTGGAAAACCCACTGGTTGCCGGGAAAGTTGAACTTCTTGGTAATTGTTGCTTCCATTATAGAGGTGGGAATACTGACCGCGACGATCAGGTTTACAATGACGGCCACAACGATGACGGCTAAAAGAGTCCATCCTATCCAAGGTATCCATTTCTTCATTGTTGGCAACCCTCTTTGACGATGTGCGGAAGCTGCGCTGCCTTCAGTGCATCGGCGTTCGAGTAAGCAGTCCCGGAGTCATGCAGGCGGAGGTACACATTCAGCGATTTGGCGTTGCCGGCCGGCAGCCAGTTCCCCTGCTTCGGAGTCTTCGACAGGTATATTTTGAAACTGCCGTCAGGCTCGAACTTGATATCGGTAGCACTGAACGACCAGCGGTTCTGGTCGTTGGCTATCAGGAAGCCATTCTCGTTGTAAACGGTGATATTCCAATATCCTGACTTGGGCGCCGGGCCCTGTATTACATAGTCACAGTTGGCCGCCAGCGGCTGCCCGCTGTCATCAGTGTAAGCGCTCAGGTAAATGCTTAAGGATGCGCTCACTGCCATAAGCCCGTTTTCAGCGACCCAGGCCTTGATATAGGGATTTGCACCGCTGCTGCCATAGGCCAGGTTGGTTGACCAGGGTCCGTTCTTGATGTTGCTCCCACTGGTGACCAGATTGGCAACGGGGTTTACGGTAACAAAGCCGATGGCAGCGCCTGCAACCACGGCTATCAAACCAGATATTATGATCTTGTAGATAGTCTTTATATCCCTAACCTCGCTTTTTGATGCTATCATATGCCGAATGTTACGTCAATCATTTTTTAACCGGAGCTGCGGCTACATATTTATTCGTAAACCTTTTCCTCGGCTGCTTCCTCGCTGGTCAGGTGGATATCCGCTTCGATATTCCTCTCATCCGTGGTCCTGGATAGCAGTTCCTTGTAGAACTCGTGTTGGATGATCAGGTTCTGTATATCGTTCGTGCCCGTCCATATCTGGAGCAGCCTGGTCTCCCTCACGGCCCTTTCAACGGGAAAGACCCTGGTATAACCGATGCCGCCCAGTATCTGCATGGTATCATTGGCGATCTCCCACTGCGTCTGGGTCGCGAACCTCTTCAATTCCGATACCATCCTCCTGCGGTATCCCGCCGTGCCAACCTGGTCATCGATAGTACGTGCCACCACGTAGGCCAACGCGTTGACCGCGTCTATCTTGGTGATGCATTCGGCTATCCTGAAGCTGATTGCCTCGAAATTTCTTATGGGCTGACCGAATGCCTTCCGCTTGTTGGCGTAGCGGGCTGCGATCTCCAGCAGAGAGCGTGAGCCGTTTATATAGCCCACCATCCTTTCCGGCACCATCATATGGTAGAAGACCTCGGAGCCCTTGTTTTCCTTTCCCAGCAGGTTCTCCTCCGGGACCTTAACGTCCCTGAATATGATCCTGGCCGTGCCGGTGCCGCGGCTGCCCATCAG
>CAYTIC010000002.1:22733-54102 GCA_964437795.1 uncultured Dehalococcoidales bacterium
CCTTAACGTCCCTGAATATGATCCTGGCCGTGCCGGTGCCGCGGCTGCCCATCAGTCCGTATACGTGCTTCACTTCGATGCCCATATCCCTTTCGACGATCAGGGTGCTCAATGAATTGTGACCCCCGCCCGGGTTGGTCACGGCATAGACGAGGAAGAAGTCCGCGCCCTCGCCGCCCACCACGAAGCGTTTCTGGCCGTTAAGAATGTAACTCTTCCCTTCCTTACGTGCTGTGGTGGTTGCTCCAAAGAAGTCCGATCCGCCCCTGGGCTCGGTCAGCGCCTCCCCCGCCCAGATCTTGCCTGCTACCAATGGCTTGAGGTATTTCTGTTTTTGCGCCTCAGTACCATAGGCATTCAACGCGTCCGAGATGAGTCCGACGATCCCGAAAACACATGCCAGGGGTACTCCGAGTTTACCCACCTCGCCCAGGACGAGGAACTCGTCCACATATTTAAGCGCCCTTCCGCCGTATTGTTTGGGCGCCCGCAGCGCGAGCAGATTTCTTCTTCCCGCCTCTTCAATAAATTCCTTGGGGAATTTGATTTTCTCGTCATCCATATCGAGAATAAGCTGGCGTGGCACCCATTTGACGAAGTCCTGTACTTCTTTCAGAAGAACTTTCTGCTCCGCGGTCATAAACACCTCAAACATGACTCCTCCTTTTCAACCTCGTGGCGATGGGACAATTATACACCAGGGCTGTTGGCAGCAATCGATATAGGCGCACAGGTAATCGTGCTACAGGTGAGCTAATTCAGAAGCCTGTATAGCCGAAGATCGGCTACCGTAAGTTCAGACACATTCTCACCTTATATGCTCGAGAAAATGAGCGAAGATTCCCGCTTATTTATAGTATGACTGCTATGTCTCTTCGCTCCTTACAACGATATTTGGAGAGATCTAATTTATAATGAGTAATGTTTGATTCGCTTCGTGTTTTAAACAATCTTCATCCAGACTGCAACCTATTCAAATCAGGTCTAAAGCGGTCCATTTCATCTTCTCAATAATGTCCCGACCTTTTTCAACATCCTGATATATCTCTTGCGCATCCCATTGAGCATTAGTTAAATCGCTTTGCAGAACGCCATGCAATCCATTGCCTACCGTCGCAAGGAGTAATTGAAGTTGGCCCATCTGACTAACAAGTAAGTATATGCCCTTATCAGTATATCGTTCCAAAAGCATGGCTTGCAGCAGTGATAATTGGGGATCAGTTTGTTGCAGTTCGAGTGCAACCTCTGCCATCTTTTTCCTAGGTACTTTCTTTATCATTCGCTGCATTATTTGTAAGAGGCGACTCCGCTCGGGATCCGCATAATGTACTCCTCCGAATCCTTTGTATACCGATGGCAACATGGAAATCTGTTTCTTTTCATGCTGATTTAGAGCTTCATCAAAACCTTGTTTCACGCTTCGAATTTCGTCAGTCCAAGAATTAATTATATCGAACTGATACTCGATATTTTTGAGAACTTTTTTTAATGTCGTCAATTCCTGTTTTGCCAGAGGCCTGAGTAAATCTGAAACGGCTCTTCTCAGGGGCAGCGCCGTGTCGCTTGTTAGTACATTTTGAAGTGGTATATGAATCGACATCGTCTTGGAGTGGGTGTGGGCCAGATTGGCTCCCTTTTCCGACAAATAGGATTGTATGACCAACCAATAGCACTCATCTTTATTATAGACATATATAATTAATACTAGAGGTAGTGAGAGCCTCTCCCAACGACGAAGTGATGCAATTTTCAAAGGGTAATAAATAGAATCGTACGACTTGGAATAGTACCTGTCTGATGCCACCGATTTCAGTTGTACAAAGAATAACTCACCAGTGGCACGACCATTTTCATATATGAAAACGAGTTCATCTTCCCCATAATCAGGTGAAATGTCTGAAATAACCCAACCTGCCCTGTGAAAGATACCTTTTACTGTGTCCCGTGAAATGTCTTCCAGAATATGTGCACTGGGACGAATTGGTTCAGCCAATAGCCGCCTCCAATAAAATCAACGAACCTTATACTATATCAATTGAATAGGATCAATCATTCAATACAATACTGTTGTAGCCGATATAATGCCATGCTACCTTTTCACTGTTCCCTTTGCCCGCCAATGGATATCATCCGTCCAACCGCTCCACCAAGTATGAACATCTATTCGAAACCCATCTGGTCGCTGCTCAATAACGGTGAAATCACTACGGTCAGGTCCGTTAGTGGTTTTTGGCCACGTCAATTCAGGTTGAGAAACGTAAGTAATTGGATAATAGACTTCGTAGTACCCGGTGCCTTTCGTCTGAACATACCCCTCTTGCGTAATACTACCAGTAATTAGATTTGCAAGATAAGAACCAAGAGGTGACAAATAAATTGCCAATGCCACAATCGAAGCAATGGCACCCCAGACACCGACCTTTACCCAAAAGGGTAGTTGCAAGTATTCGTTAATAATGTCCATATGTGAAGCAAACAGAATTATATAGAACAGGTCCCAGCAACGCAAGTTGAAATAAGACCAATATTCCCAATTTGTCGCATTTGATATGATGACCGAAGATTTCACGAGGATAAGCGATACATCCTGCGATCAAAGGATATAGAAAACGATTATATGAATTACCTACATGGTATTTGACAGTATTCCATTGCGAAATACTGAGTGATATAATTACCCTCACGTTAGTTATGGTGGATAGTAATTATGCCGCTTGAATTCAATCAAGATGCTATATGCCTAAGCGGACTAACTGGTTCTAAAATAAAATGTGCAGTAATAGGCGAATACTACCCATTCTGGTGGGGTATCACTTCGGGTGGGCAGACGGCAAATTACGGGTATTCTACGGCGTTAATTGAATTAGACGCCGCAACCGGTGAAGTTTATATACAAGACACCAAGGAGACAATCCTAGGTTCCTCTGGCCACGCCCTTGAGTTGAAATGTACCAATTTAAATACGAGACATCTTAAAGTGATATTAGTTGAAAAGGACAATACCTGTTACTCACACCTTAAAAGCGTTATCAGAAGAAGATGGAGCACCATTAACATTGACGTAGCAGAAGGGTCAATACGTTCTAATTCCTCCAACATCTACCTTATGAACCTGCCGCTAGAGGATGCGCTAAACAATATTGAGCAGATAAGTATTGGAAATGCACTTTTCTTTTTTGACCCGCTTCGGAATGTTGAATACACAACGGTAGAGGAAGTTGCCAGTAAACGGATCACTTCTTATTATAAGACAGGCACTGAATTTATTATTTTCGTATTTACTTCTGATTGGTTTTTAGGCAGAGATGGTTTTGTGGGTTTACCAAATACGGTCAATGAAAGCAATTGGTCGATAAAAGAGAAAAATACCGTGCTACAAGCGGATGCTCTTTTTGGAACCATGGAATGGCGCAATCGAATTTTAAACAATGCCCCTATTTATGAGAAAGAAAATAATTTCATAGTCTGTTACCAAAATGCACTGCGAAAATGGTTTAGGTACGTTCTTCCCTTACCTTTTAATCCCAAAGCAAGCCAAGTTTTTCATCTTATGCTCTGTTCAAATTATGAAGTTGGTGTCAAAGCTACTATGGAATTCTACTCTGCAAAAACTGGGAATCCAAAATACGCACCCAATAATAATGCAGCGTTCGGTCTATTTCGAGCACATCATCCAGAAGTTCTTATAGGTCTTAGCAGGAACCAAAGACCATTACAATGGCGTATACTCTGGTCAACAATAAAGAATCATGAAGCTGGTATTTGTGATTGCATGTGCAGTGATTTTATTGAGCTAAATAGCGATGTTAGTACAAGACAACAATCATTAGATTGGCTTGAAGAACATGGGTACATAAAAAGAACCAGTATCGCGAATGCTTGGCAATCTACTACCCCACAATATGAATTAAATTGGGTGACTATCGCGGATATTATACAGGTTAGTCCACCTCCGTCTTTAAAGCCTCTTTCTTTGAAACCTCTTTCCTTAAAGGAGATCAGCCAATAGCAATGTTAAAAACTAAACTTGTCAGAAACCGTGAGATCACTTCAGGTACCAAAGAATGGGCAGATCATAATGTAAATTGCATCAAAGGTTGCACGAATAATTGCAGATACTGCTATGCGAAAATGATGGCCAGACGGTTTGGTAGGTGCACAGAAGAAACCTGGAAGGATATTACAATTTGTCAGCATGTGGTAAAAAGAAACTTTAAAAAATATACAGGTCGTGTAATGTTTCCAAGTTCCCACGATATAATTGATACACCCGAAGCGCGAGAAGCTTGTTTTACGGTCATAAGAAAGTTACTTTTAGCAGAAAACAACTTACTGATCACAACCAAGCCAAAAATCGCGATTACTAGAGACATAATAAGTTGTTTCCATTCTTTTAAATCGCAGATGCAGTTTCGATTCACTATAACATCCATTGATGATGCTCTTCTATCGTTCTGGGAACCAGGCGCGCCAACTTTTAAAGAGCGCTTTAGTTCGTTGAGATATGCTTATAAGAAGGGGTTTAAGACCAGTGTTTCAATAGAACCATTCTTGGACTATAATCCGAAGAATTTGATACAAGCCGTAGCACCTTATGTTACAGAGTCCATATGGGTAGGCCCAATGAACTATATTGGGAAAAACAATATCTCTGGCAGGGACAAGGCACAATACGAAGAGATTCGAAAAGTCTATGAGACTGACCATTTGAGAGAGATTTACGAGGATTTACGAAGTATCCCTAAGATCAGGTTTAAAGATAGCGTTGCGATCAGGCTTAATTTGTCTTCTACCGACAAATGCTTCAGATAACAAAAACGATGAAGTCTATTGACCTTTAGCGAGAACTTCAAATATCGAATATGAATTGATATGGCAACTAGAACAGAATCCCAAAAGATAGGCGCCGAAGGACATCGTTTTGTTCAGTTTGTAATTTCATCCAATGATGGATGGATTGTTCGTGGCCTGGAGGAAGATTTTGGCATCGATCTGGAAGCAGAATTAACGGAAGAAGGAGTTAATGGGTATATTCTAAAGCTGCAGGTTAAAAGCTCCAAGAATATAAAGGTAACAGAAAATATAGTATCTACGAATATACCAACTTCACTCGTTCGCTATGCAAATACCTGTCGCATTCCCGTCATTTTGATTATTGTCAGTGTTACTGAAAAAAAAGCTTGGTATCTTTGGTTACAAAAATGGATCGTTGATCTGCGCAAATCTGGCGGATCTATAGAGGACTTGGGCAAATCGGTCACTGTATACGTACCCAGCAACAGAACGCTGGAAACTGGCTTGGAAGATGATCTTAAAAAAATTGCACGATGGGCTACTGATACACAATTAGTCTTGAGCCTCGCCGATACATTGCGTACAGCTGCCGCTATTCGTTCTCAGGGAATAATGGACGCAATTGCGAAATTGTTAATAACTGCTGAAGAATCATATGAGGACTATCCGATTGAAATAATTGTTGATGAGGTACTTAATCTTGGCCCACAGATATGGGCTACCGAGGAAGGATACGAGGTAACCCAGATACTTTTTGCATTTTGCAGAAATCATGGTGATCGTATTACTGCAAAACAAATACATCGCCTTATTGTTCGTGGAGAGGCTGTTTCCCGCACAGGTATCAACGCTCTTGGTATTCTTTATGACGAATATCCCAAGCATATAGCCAAGCTAAATTTACCAGCATTGTTTAAGGGGCATGAAGATCCGCGTGCTGGATATTACTGCAGGCTCCGCGAAAAATACCTGGGTAATACAATGTTAGATATTGTCGGACAAGGTAAAGATGTCACAATTGACGGGGTAACCTTCGATACTGAAAGTTTCATAGATAAATGGCCAAATAGAGGTGACTCGGCTTTTCTGGACTATATATACAAGCTGTAGTTTGGCCTTGCACACATCATCGAATCCCAATGCATGAGTATATCTCCTCGTCATGTCCAGCATCGTATGTCTCATGACTATTAAATAGATTAGCTCTTTAAGAAGGAGACTGGTAGTAACACTAGGTCTCAATTTATATGGAGACCATTTCACACCAGGCTCTTTCCAAGGTTATGTACTATTTGATCTATGCCATTCATATTCAACCAGTGATATATGACACCTGACACTGCTTTAGAATTCGAACGAATAGAAAGGCAAATAGAATTGGGATAAGCTTCAGAGGATGATCTGGTGGAGCTGAGGGGATTCGAACCCCTTACCTTCTGACTGCCAGTCAGACGCTCTCCCAATTGAGCTACAGCCCCGCAACAAGGTATCAATCTATCAAAAAGCGGCGATAAAGGCAAATCCCGCCCGTTCACTTCCTGCCGTAAATAATGCCGATAGCGCCCACCATGAAGGGCAACTTGAGCGGCCTGGGTATAAAGTCCGCGTTGCTGGTATCTACAAACCTTACGTCATCAACTCCCCAGCTTTTGATCTCTTCCAGCAGGTTGTCGATATCACCGTACAGTTTTTTTACGGGAAAGAGGTCCTGAAAGGCAAAATACCCGCCCTTCTTCACTGTCCTCAGCGCCTCCCTGACCACGTCCTTCTTATTTTTCGCAACCTTGACCTCGTGGAAAACAAAGTTGCTGATAGCCGCGTCGAATGCCCCATCCTCGAAGGGCAGCGAAGCCGCGCTGGCCTTCTGAAAATTCACACGCTGAGCCACACCCTCGATGACCGCGTTCTTCTCACAGGCAGCCGGGGAATAGTCCCACTTCCCCTCCCAGTAGTCGATGCCGGTGACCGCGGCATCAGGGTATTTTACAGCCAGCGCAATTGCCAGGGCGCCGTTGCCGCAGCCGATGTCCAGCGCCTTCCCCTTGCCATCCCATTCAAGCCTGTCCAGCACGAACTGGCGTATCTTAGACTGAATATCCTTTCCTTTAGGCGAGAACTCGTGATAGGCGTAGGTGAAATAGCAGGCAATGATGAGAAAAAACAGCGCAACAATAAGGAAATAACGCGAGGAGGAGGCGAGCAGAAAAAACATAGCGGCCAGCATCCAGGGATACACGATCAGCGCCTTCGAGACCCAGTTGCCGTAGTCCGCCTTAGCGTTTGCCGGCAAAGATGATTTCATATAACTTCTCCATATTTAAATAACGCCTGACGGTTGCAGCAAGATCGTCATAGGCCTTCTCCCGATCCAGCGCGGCGCCTTCAGGCAAAGGCAGGTTGCGAATTGAACACAGATTGTTGACCATCCTGCGTGTGAACTCATCGTTGTTGAACAGGCCGTGAATATAGCTTCCGAACACTGTTCCTGTCCGGTTTATGCCGCCCTCCGCATAAATAGATGGTCGATTGACGGAAGAAGTCACGGTAAATGGAGTTTGAGAAGCCTGGTTGTGGCTTCGCCCCATGTGTATCTCATATCCTGCGACTTCAACGCCTTTCATGCCCTTGAGCAGCCCTTCGTCGGCCTCAACTCTGGCCCTCACCTGCGAGGTAACCTTCTCCGATTCGAAGACCGTGTCCGTCTCCAGCAAGCCCAGCCCGTCAGCTTCGGCTACATCTGATTCGGCTTTGACCGGGTCCTGGACCCTGCGACCCAGCATCTGGTATCCGCCGCACATGCCAAAGACCGGTGTGCCGGCCTTAGCTTTCTCGATTATCTTCGCTGACAGCCCCGTCTTATGCAGAAACTGCAGGTCTGAGATGGTGCTCTTGGTACCCGGCAGGATGATCAAATCGGGATCGCCGAGCTTCTCGACGGCGGACACATAACGCACATTGCAGTACGCCTCCAGCGGGTCGAAGTCGTCGTAGTTGGATATGTGCGGCAGACGTATGATGCAGACGTCGGGATATCCCTGCCGCATGTATGAACGCCGCTCATCCAGGTAGACTGAGTCCTCCTGGGCGATCGCCATGTTCCTGATATAGGGGATGACGCCCAGCACCGGACGCCGGCAGCGCTTCTCCAGGAAATCGATGCCGGGCTGCAGCAGCGACAGATCGCCGCGGAACTTGTTAATTACAAATCCCTTGATCCTGTTGCGCTGACTCAACGGCAGCAGCTGCAGCGTTCCGACTATAGAGGCGAAGACGCCTCCGCGGTCTATATCTCCTACAAGTATGACAGGGGCTTTTGCCAGTGCGGCGATGCGCATATTGACGATCTCCCTGTCCATCAGGTTGACCTCGGCCGGACTGCCCGCGCCCTCGATGATCACAACGTCGTACTGCTTCCGCAGCTTTGCCAGCGAGTCCGCGATGATGGGAAGCAATTTGTGGTTATCTTTATAATAATCCGCAGCGTCCGACACGCTCTGCGCCCTGCCCCGCACGATGACCTGTGATGTGGCGTCGGCCTGGGGTTTGAGCAGCACGGGGTTCATCTCGACTGTCGGCTGTATGCCCGCGGCTTCGGCCTGTACGGCCTGGGCCCGTCCGATCTCTCCACCGCTTCTGGTGACGAAGGAGTTGAGCGCCATGTTCTGGGCTTTGAAGGGCGCAACTTTGTAGCCGTCCTGCCTGAGTATACGACACAATGCAGCCACCATGATGCTCTTGCCCACGGAGGAGGCGGTGCCCTGCACCATAAGTGTCTTTGCCGTCATCTTATACCGCACTCTGCTTCGAGGGGTTCCACGCATGCACCAGCGGACGGTACCAGCGGTCCTTACGGTACTCCGAGGCTATGAGCACGATATCCAGCAGCCACCACACGCCCAGCCCGCCCAGCGTAACCAGCTTGAGCCAGCCGGCCTTGTACCTGCCGATGTAAAACCTGTCCGCGCCGAACCAGCCCAGGAAGAAGGCCAGCAGCAGGGCGATGTACCAGCTCCGCGGCGCGGGTGCTTTGCTCATAACGGAAACAGACCTCCGAAAACGGCTACCAGTGTCTTGATGCCGAAATACCCGACCACCGCCAGGATCACGTTCTTAAGCGTCTTGCCGGCCAGGCAGAGCAGCATAAAACGCCACCAGCCGAAGTGCATCATGCCCGCAATGGCAGTGAACGGATAAAACAGCGGGTTCAATATAGAAGCCATGATGAATACCGACAGTGCGCCCCGGGTCCTGATCCAGGTCCTGAACCTGTCCATCACGCGGTGGTCAAGGGCATGAAAGGCCTTGGCGCTGCTTAAACCCGTTACATAGACTACCATGGATCCGATGGTCTCCCCTGCCCCGGCTATCAGGCCGACCAGCAGCGGGTTCAGTATCCCTCCCAGCGTGAATACGACAAACAGGCTGGGCACCGGCACAAACAGCGTAATATCGGCCAGGAAGCTGATGATAAATACGCCGACGTAACCGTACCTGGCAAACTTGAGGAACTCCTGCCAGTAGACTACTACCATTACGCAGAGCACCGCCGTCATGGCAAGCGAGACCACCAACAGCGCGTAATCCTTCGCCGACCGGCGCTGGTGTCCCTGGTCAAATGTTATGGCGGAGTTGCCCAATTATCTCGACGTCTTGCTTTTCTTTCTTTTCCTGGTCCCTGCGGATGTCTCGTCTTCGCCGGCCTCGCCGGGGGCACTGCCCACCACGGTGAACACCAGCGCGTCTTTGTCGACTGAAACCTTCACCCTGTCGCCGTCCCTGACATCGCCCGATATGATCTTGCTCGACAGCGGGTTCTCGATATAGCGCTGTATAGCTCGCCTCAATGGACGCGCGCCGTATTCTGGATCGTATTCCTTGCGGAAGACCCATTCTTTGGCTTCGTCCGTCAGCTCGAGCACGATGCCCCGGTCGGCCAGCAGCTTATCGACTTCCTTGACCAGCATGTCGATGATCTGCTTGAGGTTGGCCTCGTTGAGCGGGTGGAAGATAATGATCTCGTCTATCCTGTTAAGGAACTCGGGGCGGAAGGTCTTCTTGAGGTCGCCCTCAAGCGCCATCTTGAGCTTGTTCCACTCGTCCTTCTCTTCCCTGGCCTGCTTCTCAGCCGGTACGTTAAAGCCGATCACCTTGTGCGCCTGCTTGCGGAACTCCTGCATGCCCAGGTTGGAGGTCATGATGATCACGGTCTCCTTGAAATTGACCGTACGTCCATGGCTGTCGGTCAGACGGCCGTCCTCGAGTATCTGCAATAGTATGTTGAACACGTCGGGGTGCGCCTTCTCGATCTCGTCGAAGAGTATCACCCTGAAGGGACGCCTGCGCACGGCCTCCGTCAACTGCCCGGCATCGTCAAAGCCGATGTATCCCGGGGGAGCGCCGATCAGCCGCGACACGGTGTGCTTCTCCATGTACTCGGACATGTCCACGCGGATCATGGCGTCCTCGTCGTCAAAGAGGAACTGCGCCAGCGCCTTGGCCAGCTCGGTCTTGCCCACGCCCGTGGGACCCAGGAAGATGAAGCTCCCGATGGGCCGGCGCGGGTCCTTGAGCCCGGCGCGGCCGCGCCTGACGGCCTCGGATACGGCGGCTATGGCCTCCTCCTGGTCGACAATGCGCTCGTGCAGGCGGTCCTCCATGTGTATCAGCTTCTCGGTCTCGCTCTCCTTCATGGTGGAGACGGGCACGCCCGTCTGCTTGGCAACCAGCTCGGCGATGGTCTCCTCGTCGACCTCATTGTCCAGCTTCTTCTCCTGCATCCACTTGTCCTTGGCCCTTTTACAATCCTCTTCAATGCTGATCCGCTCGGCCTTGATAATGGCAGCCTTTTCGTACTCGGCTCGCTGCGAGGCCGCAGCCTCTTCCTCGGTCAGCTGCTGCACCTTCTGCTCCTGCTGCTTTATCTCGGGGGGAAGGCTCTCCATGTCGATGCGCAGCTTGCTGGCCGCCTCGTCGATCAGGTCGATGGCCTTGTCCGGCAGGAAACGCTCGGTGATATAACGCTTGCTCAGCTTAACAGCCGCCTCTATGGCTGAATCTGATATCTTAACTTTATGATGCGCCTCGTAGCGCGGACGCAGGCCCTTCAACATCTGGATGGTGCCCTCAACGCTGGGCTCGCCCACGAAAACGGGCTGAAGTCGGCGCTCCAACGCCTTGTCGGGCTCGATATGCTTGCGGTACTCGTCAAGCGTGGTGGCGCCTACGCACTGGAGCTCGCCCCTGGCCAGCGCCGGCTTGAGCATGTTGCTGGCGTCTATGGCGCCCTCGGCCGCCCCCGCGCCCACCACGGTGTGCATCTCGTCTATAAACAATATGACGTCGCCCTTGGACTGCCGCACCTCGTCCATGACGGCCTTCAGCCTCTCCTCGAACTCGCCGCGGAACTTGCTGCCGGCTACCAGCGCGCCCATGTCCAGCGCGATGACCTTGCGGCCCTTGAGCGAATCGGGCACATCGCCCGCCACTATCTTGAGCGCCAGGCCCTCGGCCACCGCCGTTTTGCCCACACCGGCCTCGCCGATGAGGACGGGGTTGTTCTTGGTGCGCCGTATCAGAACCTGCATGACGCGCTTGATCTCTTCGTCGCGTTCGATTACCGGGTCTATCTTGCCCTGGCGCGCCAGCTCGGTCAGGTCGCGCCCGTATTTCTCCAGTGACCTGTATTTATTCTCGGCCCGCGGATCGTCCACGCGATGGCTGCCGCGTATGCTCAGCAGGGCCTGGTAGATCCTCTCCTGGTCGATGCCGAACTCTTTGAGTATGGCCACGGAGTCGCCGCTGCCCTCGCTGGCGATGGCGATGAGCAGATGCTCAACGCTCACGTACTCGTCGTTGAGCCGGTCGGATTCCCCTACCGCAGCCTGCAGCACCTGCGCCACACGCGGCGTCGGGTAGATCTGTATGCCGCCGATGGCCGTCTTGGGCTGGTCTGCGATCTTGGGGTAGTTATCGAGAACGTCGCTGACACGCTTCTTCATGGCGGTCACGTTGACGTTCATCTTCTTGAGTATCTCGGCCGCCAGGCCCTTCTGCTGTTCCAGCAGCGCCAGGAATATATGCTCCACATCCCACATGGAGTTGCGAAAGCGGCTGACAAGCTGCTGCGAAGACCCCAGCACCTCCTGGGCCTGCTCGGTAAATCTTTCCTGTCTCATAGTCTATTTATTGACGGCTGTTTCCTCGGCGATCAGTTTATCGCGGTAAGCGAGGACAAGGCTGCAATCCGGACCCTGGCAGCGGGCGACTTTGGACTTGATGTCCCGTGGGTAATCTCTCCCGGGGCCGCCGTCCTGCGCCAGCTTATACCTGCTGCACCAGGTGCACGAATACGTCCAGTCACCGTGAATCATGACCGTCACGAAGTCGTCCACCCTGTCGCAGGATATGGTCGTGGCAGTGATCTGCCAGCCAGCCGGTTTAAGGTCCGATCCGGCCTCAGCCATCCTTAACCTCCTGTTTAGATTTTTTTCTGGCCGGGGCTGCCTTCCCATACCTGCGCAGCTCGGCCTCGAGGCTGTTGATCCTGTGCTGCATCACGACAACACGCTCGCTCAGCCTGAGTATGACCTCCACGCCGGCCATATTGATGCCCATGTCTTCCATCAGCACTTTGATATGGCGCAGGCGTTCGATCTCGGCCTCGGAGTAATAGCGGATATTGCCGCCCGAACGGTAGGGCTTGACCGCACCCAGCTTCTCGTAATAGCGCAGCGTATGGACCTCGCAGCCGAGTATCCTGGCTGCGATGCTGATCACGTACTTGGGTTCATTAATTTCCCGAGGCATTTTATCTTATCACCTCATAGATTCAACATCAATATCAATTGGGCCTCATCGCTTTAAGCTGTTCGAAGAGGGCCCGCTCTTTATCGCTAAGGTTGGTGGGGAGCACAACCGACACCCTGGCCATCATATCTCCGCGGTTGGTGTCGCCCAGGCGCGGCATACCCTGCCTGGCCAGCTTGAAGACTTTGCCGTTCTGCGTCTCCGGCGGTATCCTCAGGGCCAGCTTGCTGCCCTTGAGGGTGGGTACCTGTACCTCGCCACCCAGCACAGCCGAAGCCAGCGACACCGGCACGTCCACCAGCAGGTCATCGCCCTCGCGCTTGAAAAGCGGGTGTGGTGCTACTTTTATAACCAGGTAGAGGTCGCCGGGCGTCGCTCCTCCACCCTGTTCCCCTTCCCCGGCAAAGCGAACCTTTGAGCCGTCTTTCACACCGGCGGGTATCTTGACCTCCAGCCGGCGCGGCTTGATCACGCGTCCCCCGCCACGGCACACCTGGCAGACACCGGTCTTGGTCCGCCCCATGCCCTGGCAGGCCGCGCAGGCCTGCTCCGACTGCAGCTCCATCACACGCTTGGTCCCGTTAAATGCTTCCTCCAGCGTGACCTCGACCGGATGCTCGATGTCCTGGCCGCGCCTGGCCGCACGCCTTCCTCCGGCCCTGGCCCCACCTGTGCCGAAACCTTTGAACAGGCTCTCGAAAACCTCGTTGAGGTCGCCCATGTCGGAGGTCTCGTAAGTGGTGTACGGGGCCCCCTGACCGCCACGCCCGTAAGTACCGTACTGCTGCCCCTGCTGCTGGGCCTGCTGCCTGGCGCGTGCGTACGCTTCCGCGTTCTCGTAATCGGACCCGTACTGGTCGAACTTCTTGCGCTTCTCCGCATCGGACAACACCTCGAAGGCCTCGTTGATCTGCTTGAACCTGGCCTCCGCAGCCTTGTCACCCGGATTCACGTCAGGATGATACTTGCGCGCCATCTTGCGATAGGCCGCTTTCACATCTTTATCGGGAGCATTTTTAGGTATGCCGAGTATGCCGTAATAATCTTTTCCTGCCATCTTTTTCCACCCTGGCCATAATTATAAATATATCAATTGAACTCTGTCAAAATTAGTTAAATATTTCTAATACATTATATCATAATACTTAACAAAACATTTTATGTATTGAAGGCCGGTGAGGCTGAGTCAATGAACGAAGCGGGGGAACTCTAAACCGGAGAGGCGGCGGGCTAATTGTCGCAGCGGGCGCCACTCACAGGCCCGATTATATCGATCAGCTGGCTCAGCATCCAGGCGGTGGCGCCCCAGATCACCCGTCCGTCCAGCTCGTATGAAAACATCTCTATCTTCGTATCGCCGAAGGTGTAGTTCTCCGATTTTCTGACAGCCTTGCTCATCAGGTCTTCCAGCGGCAGGGCGAAGACCTCTTCGACTTCGAATTTGTCCAGCTTAAAATCGTAAGGATAGGGTATCACGCCGACGAACGGCACTATGCGGTAAAGCGATGTGATCGTGGCGGCGTCGTCCAGCTCGCCCAGTATCTCAACATCGGACTCTTTCAGGCCGATCTCCTCGAGGCTCTCGCGCAGCGCCGTCTCCAGCATGGAGCGGTCGTCACTATGACGCCCTCCTCCCGGGAAGGAGATCTGCCCGCTGTGATGGTGCAGGTGGTTAGTCCTCCTGGTGAATATAATGTGGCACCTGCCGTCCTTTTCAAACAGGGGCACCAGCACGGCCGAGTCTGTAAGTCCGCTGTCGCTGATTACCTGCTTCTCCCGCGCCGCCAGCGCCCGCCTGATCTCTTCTTTCATAGGTTTTTACATCATACATCCGTTGGCAAAATGGTGACAAATCGGCGGCGGACGCCAAACCGGCGCCCTTTTCAACAAACCCGTAGCTAAAATTTGATTAGTCAGACTCCTATTATATATACTGGTAAATTGAGGTTTTTTAGATATGCCGCCAACTAAAGACTATTACGCCATACTGGGACTTCCGCGCAACGCCACGGATGAACAGCTGAAAAAGGCCTATCGCAAGATGGCCATGGAGTTCCATCCCGACCGCAACGGCAGCCCCGGCGCGGATGAGAAGTTCAAGGAAATCAACGAGGCTTACGAGGTGCTCTCGGACGCCAATAAACGCGCTTTCTACGACCGCACGGGCCGTTCGCCCGGCAACGGCGGCGACAGCATGGGTTTCGACTCCTTCGAGTTCGGCGGCCTGGGCGATATATTCGAGGCTTTTTTCGGCGGCGCCACTTCCGGCTCCCAGAAGCGCTCCCCTCACAAGGGCCAGGATATCGGCTTCAGGGTGTCGCTGTCCTTCGAGGAGGCCTATACGGGCACAAGCAGGGATGTTGAGATCAGCCGCGTCGAGCTTTGCTCCGTCTGCAAAGGGATCGGCAGCCGTCCCGGCACCAACCCCGAGAAATGCACGGACTGCAACGGCGCGGGACAGGTGCGCCGCACCGCGCAAAGCATCTTCGGTCGCTTCGTTCAAACCTCCACCTGCCCGACCTGCAACGGGCAGGGTACCGTCATAACGTCACCCTGCACACAGTGCCGCGGCCAGGGCAGGGAGAGGGTAAAACGCAAGATCCATATCAATATACCGGCGGGAGTCGATGAGGAAAGCCAGATGAGGATGCAGCACGAGGGCGAAGCCGGTTATTTCGGGGGTTCCCCCGGCGACCTTTTCCTGCGCTTCGATATCAAGCCCCATAAGTACTTCATACGCCGGCACTCCGACCTGGTGATGGCGCTGCCGCTCAATTTCGCGCAGGCCGCGCTGGGATGCACGCTGGATGTGCCCACCATGGAGGGTGTTTTCAGCCTGAAGGTGCCGCCGGGCACGCATCACGGCAAGGTATTTCGCATCAAGGAAAGGGGCTTCCCCCGTCTCAATTCACGCGGGCGCGGCGACCAGATCGTCATTACAAAGCTGATCACGCCTGAGAAGCTGGACCATCACCAGCGCCAGTTGCTGGAGGAGCTGTCGGCCAGCCTGCCTAAATCGTCGGAGTACTCACGCCCCGGAGAAGACCTGCTCCAGCACCTGGGATAGGGACCCGTATAACAAAGACTGTTTCTAACGTTTAGCGCGACCGTTTCCAGCGCCCAGTTTGAGCTCGGTCCCGGCCTGCAGGCGCGTGATATTGGTGCGGTGCTGATAGATGATGAGGACCGCAGCCACCAGCCCGTAAAGAGCGTAAAGCGGGGCCACCACGGCCAGCATCGCCAGCACGACCATGGCAAAGAGTACGCAGAGCGATGCCAGCATCGAGCCCAGAGAGACGTACCTGGTGGTGAGGGCCACGATTATGCCCGCCGCCAGGCCCACCAGGGCCACCATCCAGTTGATTACCAGCAGGCCGCCGATGAAGCAGGCCACCCCTTTCCCGCCCTTGAAGCCGATATAGGCAGACCAGTTGTGCCCGACCATGACCATGATGGCAGCCACGCACTGGGCGGCCTGTATGTGGATATCATGGCCGGCCACTATAAAAGCGTCATTGCCGATGATCAACATGCCGAGGCAGACAGCCAGCGCCGCCTTGCCCAGGTCCAACAGCGCGGTCAATATCCCCAGCTTTGTACCCAGTGTACGGAAGACGTTGGTGGCGCCTATATTTCCACTGCCGTGCTGCCTGATATCCACGTGGGCCAAATTCTTGCTGATGATTAGCCCGAAGGGGATAGCGCCCAGCAGGTACGCGATAACGGCTATGGCGAGGTATTTGAAGACTAAAATCACGAGACTTTTCCTCCGGATTTACTTTGCTTTTTGGAGCCCTTTTTAAATACAAGCTTGAGCGACGTCCCGTAGAAGCCGAACGTCTGGCGCAGCTTGTTCTCCAGGTAGCGTTGATACGAAAAATGTACCAGCAGGGGATCGTTCACTATGAAGGTAAATGTGGGCGGATTGGCGCCGGCCTGGTAAGCCCGGTAGACCAACAGCCTCTTGGTGCCGTGCGGGGGCGGGGCGTGCGCAGCCACCGCTTCCTTGACCAGCCCGTCGATGACGTCGTCCGGCAACTGCTTCTGCCTCTCGTCCCACGCCTCCAGGGCAACCGGTATTATATTTTTAACACCGAGTCCGGTGAGCGCGGAAACAAATACTATGGGCGCGTGCGCCAGGAATTTCATACGCTTGTCCACGGCGGCTACGTAGTCGTCCCTTGTTTCGGGGTCCACCAGGTCCCATTTGTTGATGACCAGCACGATGCCCTTACAGGCTTCCTTGATGTAGCCGGCCACGTGCGTGTCCTGGGCCGTGATGAACTCCGTCGCGTCCATTACCAGCATGGCTACGTCGCAGCGGTTTATTGCGCGCAGGCTGCGTACCAGCCCATAGTACTCCAACCCCCTGCCCGCCTTGCCGCGCTTGCGTATGCCCGCCGTATCTATCAGCACCACTTCCCTGCCGCTGTACTTTACCACGGTATCCGTGGCGTCCCTGGTCGTGCCGGCCGTAGAGTCGACTATGGTCCTCTCCGACCCTGCAACGGCGTTGACCAGCATGGACTTGCCCACGTTGGGCCGGCCTACGATGGCCAACCCGGGCCTGCCGGCCAATTCAATTGTCTCAACCGGGGGAGGCAGCTTGGCTACAACGGCTTCCAGCAATTCATGGATGCCCCTGCCGTGGTGGGCGCTGATGGGCAGTGGCGAGCCCAGCCCGAGCTGATAAAACTCCGCGATCGAGCTTCTCTGTTTCTCGGTCTCGGCCTTGTTGGCGGCCAGCACCACCTGTTTGCCCAGCCTGCGCAGTCCGTCGGCTATCTCATGGTCGGCAGCTATCAGGCCGTCCCTGACGTCGACCACGAAGATGATTAAATCGGATTCGGCGATGGCCGCTTCCACCTGCTTCTTCACCTTGCGTCCCATGGCGGAGCCCGGCACGGGCTCGAGCCCGCCCGTATCGATGAGCGTAACCTCGTGGTCGAGCACGCTGACGTCCGCGAAAATACGGTCCCGCGTGGTGCCCGGCAGGTCCTCCACTATCGCTATGGGGGCGCCGGCTATGCGGTTAAACAGCGTGGACTTGCCTACGTTGGGCCTGCCGACTATGCTGACTATGGGGTTCATTTTTGCACAACCATTCTAATTCAAAAGCATGATACAACTTAATACGTAGTACTACGGAAACCGGCGTCCTGCTGGACCTATTTATAGAGCTCGGCCAGCAGCGTGCGCTGAAAATGCAGGCGGTTCTCCGCCTGATCGAAGATGACTGAGCGGTATTTATCGATGATGCCCACCTCAACCTCGTCGCCGTGGTGGGCGGGCAGCGGATGCATGACTATGGCGTCTTTCTTCGCGTATGACATTAACTTATCATTGATCTGGTAATCATGGAAAGCGATACAGCGCTGCTCGTACTCCTCCTCCTGTCCCATGCTCGTCCACACGTCCGTGTAAACGATATCGGCGTCTTTGGCCGCCATGGCAGGCTCTTCAAGCAGCATGATATGGCTGTCGCTCTTCTCGGCGTATTTATTAGCGACCAGCAGGATTTTATCCTGCAGGCTGTACTCCTGCGGAGATGCGATGAGAAAGTTGATGCCCACCATGGCACAGCCCAGCAGCAGCGAGTTTGCCACGTTGTTGCCGTCCCCGATAAAGGCCAGGTTCAATCCCTTGAACTTGCCTTTGCGCTCGTAAATGGTGGTGAGGTCGGCCAGCGCCTGGCAGGGATGCTCGTAGTCCGAAAGCGCGTTGATAACGGGTATGCTGGCGTACTCGGCCAGTGTCTCAAGCGTATGGTGCGAAAAGGTGCGCGACACTATGCCCTGCACGTAGCGGCTGAGAACGTGGGCAACATCCGGCACCGACTCGCGCTTGCCCAGTCCGACCTCTTCGGGGGACATGTAGATGGCGTAGCCGCCGAGCTGGTGAACGGCCAGCTCAAAGCTCAGCCTGGTGCGCAGGGAGGGCTTTTCAAAAAGCAGCGCTATATTCTTGCCCGCCAGCACCTGCGGCCAGGGTTCCTTCTTGGATTTAGCCGCCTTTTCTACGAGCCGCTGGACCTCATCCGGCGTGAGGTCGGAGACCGATAATATATCCCGTTTAGCCAATATACAGTCACTCCTTTACAAATTACCAGTATACCATAACATGCGGAATCAGCCAGTATCCGCGGGAGTCTCAACCGCAGGTTTTGTCGCCCGGCAGGGCCGGGCTATACTTATTGCAGGCGAGGCCTGATATATGGGTACACAGTATAATCAACTGACACCGGATGAGGAGCGGGTGATCCTGCGCAAGGGCACCGAGCCGCCCTTCAGCGGCGAATACGACATGCTGTTCGAAGACGGCGTGTACGTATGCCGCAGGTGCAATACGCCGCTTTACCGGTCATCCGATAAATTCCACTCCGGATGCGGCTGGCCGAGCTTCGACCAGGAGATAGAGGGAAGGGTTAAACACACGCCCGATGCGGACGGGCAAAGGACCGAGATCACCTGCGCCGTCTGCGGCGCCCACCTGGGCCACGTCTTCAACGGCGAGCGCCTGACGCCGCGTAACACCAGGCACTGTGTAAACTCCCTCTCGCTGCGCTTTGTGCCGGGCAAAAACGAAAAGCCGGGCTGAGGGCCAGCGGGCTCAGCGCTGGTCGCGCACCAGGGCGTAAATCAGCCCATCGATGTTTTCACCGTCCTTGAAAATGCCTTTGACCATCCGTCCCTCCAGCTTGAATCCCGCTTTTTCCAGGACGTGCCCTGACGTTGGGTTCCTGGCGAACACCAGCGCCTGCAGGCGTACCAGGTCCAGGTCGACGAAGCCGAAGTCGACCATTTTTGACACCGCAGCCGTGGCAATGCCCTTGCCCCAGTAGGGCTCGCCCAGCCAGTAGCCCAGCTCGGCCGAGTTCCGGAACAGGCCGTCCAGCAATCTCAGGCCTATGCCGCCGATGGCCTCTTCGGCCGTGGCAATGGCAAAATTGGTTACCGGCTCAACGGTTGAGACGCCGATCCACTCCCGCGCATCAGCCGCCGTGTAAGGATGAGGAAAACGGTCATCCAGGTTGATCCAGATTTTGCGGTTGTCGGCATATTTAACCAGGGCGGCCTCATCGCCGGGCACCCAGTCCCTGATAAAGTATTGCCCTATCCGGATTTTCATTATCCCTCCCGCCTGCTGCTGCGCGTTAACTCAAGAGCAACCGTATTATAAAGTAGTCTACATTATATTCCAGTTTTGCTCAGCACCACAGGGCAGGTTAATGATCAGGGATGCGCTAACCACAAACTATCCATGACCGGGATCTTACGGGGTCGCCATAACAACTTGCCAGTAGGCCCATCCCCAGTCGTTTACCGCCTCCAGCCTGTACAGTTTAGTTTGTCCCGAGGGTACTGTGACCACTGCGCTGCCCGTTGGGTTAACAGGACCTATATCAGGCTGGATGACTATCTGTGTGGCATTTGATACGTTCCAGTTTAGTTGCCACGAAGTCCCTCCGAGATGGCTGGCGGTGAAGCTGACAACAGGATTACTATCTGTTATTTGTGGCGGCGGCGCCGGCGCCGGCGATGAGACGATAATAATCGCCGATGATCTGATAGCGATACCGGTGGAGTTAGTGGCGCTTATGGTATAAACAGTGGACCTGGCCGGAGATACTGCCCTGCTCCCCGCAATATCAACCTGACCGATACCCTGGTCTATACTCACCGAGCTAGCTCCGGTAACGTTCCACAACAGGGTTGAAGTGCCACCGGCACTAATGGTTGGTGGATTAGTGCTGAATACTATGATAACCGGAGGCGTTCCCACCGGTGGGGTAGTCGCTGATGGCGGTGTTTGAAATGTAATGCAACCCGGGATGAGAATCAATAATAACAATAGTGAGAGAGAAAGAACGACGATTTTTTTCAATGTAGTTACCTCCAAAAATATATTGCCTGCCTCATTGACAGGTCGTGTAATGTGTCGAATTCGATACTGCATCGTTGGGAGTCAAAACGTGGACTCGATAAGGACCTGAAGGCAATGCACTCATCTCCACCGGTAACGTTACTTTTTGCGTGCCGGCTGCAGGAAATGTGATATTCCAGGTATAACTGTATCCGCCGCTATCGGCCGATTCCCAGATGTAAGTAACTATGCCGGGTCCATTGGTAGTGATATTAGCGTAAAGGTTGAAACAACCGGTGCGGTTTGATGGCTCAGTATTAGCTGTAACACCGGTCACCGCGAATGAGGCCTGAGACGGGGGTAGGGGCGCCGAGTAGACCGTAGTCATCGCTGATCTGGAAACGGTACCGGTTGAGTTGGCGGCGCTTATGGTATAAACAGTGGATGAAGACGGCGAAATTACCTTGATCCCGGCAGCATTAACCTGACCTATGCCCTGGTCTATAATCACCGAGTTAGCCCCGGAAACATTCCACAACAGGATTGATGTGCCTCCGGATTTAATCGTAGACGGGTTATTGCTGAAAACTTCAATAACCGGTGGCGCAGGATTTGGCGCCTGCACCAGAAATGTAAAGCAACCCGGCATGAGTAACAGTAGTAACAACAATGATAACGAAATAAATGTGATTTTTTTCAATGTACTAACCTCCGAAAATAAGTTCCCTGCGACATCAACTCGCCCCTGATGGCCGACTTAAGCGCTGGATTGGATTTGCTGCCGCCATAGGAAACGACTTTACGGCCTCCTACAGCAGCAGCCGGTTTTAGCTATGGCAAAAAGAGAAACTGTAGAGCACTCTGATTATTTACGTACTTTCTCTTCAAGAATAAACGTTACCTTCATCTGGACCCGGTATTCAGCGATTTGTCCTTTTTTACCGATAAAAACTTCCTGGTTCTGGATCCATGCTGATTGTACATGCGTAAGGGTTTTTTCAGCGCGCGCAATGCCTAACTTGATGGCATCGTCGAAACTCTTTGTGGAAGATGCTTTGATTTCAGTTACACGTGCGATAGACATTTGTAAATTCTCCTTTTTAATTTTCTATTTTTGATTGCGTGCAGTCCGGTAGAGATGGGCTACATAAATATTTAGAACGTTAAAAAAGTCTAAATACTTTTCGTAGCAACCAGATGATGATGAAAATGACACCGATGACAAGGGCTATATAGACCAGCCCGCCCAGAGAGGGGAGAGCCACCAGGCCCAACAGCCACAAAACCAAGAGAATGATACCGATAACCAATAAGATATTCATAGAGTCCTCCTTTTTAATAAATACACTGTTAAGTTGAAATCCCTGTTATAAGGCCTGGCCCTCATTTATGGCTTTTATTGCACTATAAATTTTTCAGCCAGCTTGTTTTATTTTTTTCCCTGAACTCATTCAGGGGCTTGTAGCGCTTAATTATTTCTTTGATAGCATCTTCGTTGTTTTTCTTATTGTGTTCGATTCTGAAAACCTCAACGATCTTGTCCTCTTCGTCTGATAATTCGATCTGAACCTTTGCTGTCATTCTATTTGCCTCCTTTAATTAGACTATTTTATTGAGTCTGGTCCCAACATGTCATTACAAAATCGATTTGACTCGATACCACATCATTGGGCGTGAGAACATGTAGACGCTGCCATCCCGTGCCTTCACCTCGTGTCCACAGGTTGGTGACCGTCTGCGAACCGGCGGCAGAGAAGGTTATAATCTCCGGAGCAATAGCTGTGGTATTATCGCTTCTCTCCCACCTGTAAGTGACTGTACCGGGACCGGTGGCGGCGATGGTTCCCCAAAAGCGAATGGTCTTGGGACAAGGACCGGTAAACGGGTACTGATCAACACCCACGATGATGCCTGTGACCAATGAACCGTCACATTTGAGTGTGTAATATACAAGATTCGATGCTGTATCGTAGGGACTCAAAACGTGGATGCGGTACCAACCGGAGGCCGATTCAGTCAAATCCCACTGCAATGTCGTTGACTTTGTGCCGGCTTCGTAAAAGCTGATGCCCTGGATATCGCTAAATCTGCCATCGCTTCTTTCCCACCTGTACGTGACTGCGCCGGGGCCGTTGGCTGTGATGGTAGCGTAATAGGTGAAGGTCTTGGGACAAGCGCCGGTGAAGCTTGTTGGATAACTATTGGCTATAACACTGGTTACCGCGAATGGCATGGGCGCGGGCGGTAGCGATGCTAAGTTGACAGTAGCCACTGCCGATCTGGTAACAGTACCGGCAGAGTTTGTAGCGCTTAAGGTATAGATAGTGGATTGAGCAGGAGATACTTCCCTGGTCCCTGCAACATCAACCTGACCTATGCCGTGGTCTATACTCACTGATGTAGCGCTGGTAACATTCCACAATAGTGTCGACGTGCCGCCGGCATTAATCGTAGATGGATTATTACTGAATACTATGATAACCGGAGAAGTTCCCACCGGTGGGGTAGTCGTTGGCGGCGAAGTTTGAAATGTAAAACAACCGGGAACGAGAAATAGTAATAACAGCGATAAAGAAATAAAACCGATTTTTTTCAATGTATGTACCTCCAAAAATAATCCTATCATTCGAGATATGGATTAGTTATATAAAAAGAAGACAGGAAGTTAAATAGTTATGATATTTTGGTCAAAATATCATAACTATTTAACATGTCGTGCCCCGGTTATATTACTTCTACATACTCACCCTGCTAATATTTATATATTATCTAAAGGAGGTAATATCCATGGTTGATAATATAACTAAAGGAAAATGGAACCAGATCAAGGGCAAAGTCAAGGAAGAATCCGGTAAATTAACCGGCAATAAATCACAGGAAATCAGAGGTAAAGCGGATCAGGCAGCCGGAAAATTGCAGGAACAGTACGGCAAGGCTAAAAAAAGCCTTAAAAAAGCAATCGGCGACTAGTGAGATTACTGCATCGGTATCCATTAAAGAAAGTAGTTAGGTTTCTCGGGAAATAGGGCCTTGCAGATTGGCATTCTACCAAAAAGCGCTCTGGGTAGATGGTCGGTCGTCCTGGCTGCCGTCTTTATTCTGCTCTCGATAATGTTCGCTATCTTGACCGGGCTGGGTGGGGAACCGGGTCCGTTTGCACTTATCTTTATAGTAAACATTTTGATAGGTGTCTCATTCATAGCTGCTTTTGTAACCGGGCTAGTCAGTATAATAAAGAGCAGGGAGCGGGCAATCCTCGTTTATTTAGCTATGCTGGTAGGCTTCGGCGCTTTGCTTTTCTACCTTGGCTCATTCCTTCAGATATAATGGAAGTGTAAAGTAGAAGGTAGAGCCTTTCCCCGGCTTCGATTCAACCCAAATTCTTCCGCCGTGTGCTTCCACCAGGCGGAGACACACCATGAGTCCCAATCCGATTCCTTTAATCTCACTGGATGGCTCCAACCCCAACCGTTGAAAAGAATGAAAAATCCTGGCCTGATCGGCTGCGGATATGCCTTTACCATGATCTCTGACACCGATAACGAGACAATCCGGCTCCCGGCGGGCGAATACCCTTATCTTGCTTCCGGCAGGCGAATACTTAACGGCATTTTGTATCAAATTGTATAGTATCCGCCGGACTCGTACAGTATCGGCTTCTACCGGCGGTATCCCGACGGGAAAATCCAATATAAACCGGTGCTCAGATTGTCCTTTCAATTCCTTAACTACATCTTTTGCCAGCTTTTCAATCCTCATTGGCTCAGGGAAGAGCAACAATCTTTTGGCCTGCGTGCGGGATAGCTCAAGCAGATTCTCCAGAATATTAGACAACGTTTCAGCTTCGACAAGGGAGCCGTTAAGAAGTTCGTTTATCTCTTCCTGGGGAAGGAGTTCACCCCTCCTCAGTGCTGTATGGAGGCTCCCTATAATAACCGTCAGCGGTGTGCGCATTTCGTGCGATACGAGGCCGATGAACTCGTCTTTCAGATGGTCTATTTCTGTGCGCCCTGTGATGTCACGGATAACGGCAAGCATCCCTATAACCTTACCGTCCCTGTCTTTTATCGCGCTTGCTGATGATTGAACATATAAACGCACGCCATCCCGCTTTATATGTATATTGTCTCCCGACCAAAATCCTCTGCTTTCCAATGCTTGCACTGAAGCCTGCTCATCTTCGGGATTAATCCAGAGATATTGATACAGCTCCCCCAGGGGCTGCCCGAATGCCTCATCCTCACTTAAGCCGTACAGTCGTTCTGCGCCTCTATTCCAATAATTTACTATGCTCTGATTATCAACGACAACCACCGCATCACTGATCTGGTCGAGCACCTCTGCATGAAACCTCAGCTGTCTTTCAATTTGTTTGCGCGCTGTTATATCGCGGATATTGCACTGGATAATGCGGGAATGGTCGACTTTATAAATATTGGATACAAATTCAACCTGGATTTCACGCTTGTCCCTGGTTTCAAGTGGTAAATCCTCATAGCGTACGTAATCTTTCTCCTGCAATTCCCGATAAGCAATTTTACTTGCCGCAATATCTTTAAATGGTCCAATCTCCCAGAGCATCTTCCCGATAAATTCCTTGCGGGAATATCCCAGCATATCCATCAAAAACCGATTGACATCTATGATTCGACCGGTTTCTGCATTGAGAATCAATATCCCATCCTGCGCTGTTTCAAAAAGGCGCCTGTAGCGAACTTCAGAATCCCTCAAACGTTGCTTGGTACGATCAACAGTGGTTTTTATCAGCTCACTTTTTCTAACCCTCTGATGCAACAAGTCCAGCTCTTCAATAAGTTGAGCTTTTGTCTTTCGGCTATCTTTCATATCACTGCTCCCGCCATGACGCCAGTTATCATTGCTCGCACCTGCCTGAATTTTCCCAGCGTAACTAATTTATATGATACTGCTCGATAGATGTCAACATGAGCATGTTGACATCTATCGAATCAGAATATTATTATGTCAGACACGATGACTGGTCGAAAACCAGGTTTGAAAAAATACCGGGTGCTGGTGGCCGACGACGAAATACGGATCCTGAATTTTCTCAGGTCCAATCTGAGAGCGCTGGGATATGAAGTGGTTACCGCAAGCAACGGTCTCGAGGCTTTGGAGCAGTTTCATGCCAGCCATCCCGACATAATCTTACTCGATATACTCATGCCTGAAATGAATGGGTTTGATGTGCTTAAAGAGATACGTGGTTTTTCAAAGGTACCTGTCATATTTCTCAGCGCTAAGGGAAACGAACGTGACCGAATAACAGGGCTCGATATGGGGGCCGATGACTATATATCAAAGCCTTTTAGTCCTGATGAACTGGTGTCCAGAATTGAAGCGGTAATGCGCCGATTTAAACCCAACGAACCTAAAATTCCAGATGAGCTCTCCCTGGGCGCTATAACCGTCGATTTCAAGGCACATAAGGTAATAGTTAGAGGCAATAAAATATACTTGACCCGAATAGAATGGCTCTTGCTCAGCGAATTAGCATTAAATGCCGACCACCTCATGCCCTATGAGGAGCTTTTGGTCCGCGTCTGGGGGGCTGAATACCGCAATGACGTTCAATTCCTCAGGACCTGGATTAGCCGCCTGAGACGTAAAATCGAAGAGAAGCCTGATGATCCCCAAATCATTCTTACCGTCACTAAAATGGGCTATATCTTAAAAATATCCCAGCCCTGACTCTGTTCAGGAAACCCATTCCCCCTCATTATTTAAGTAATATCCTCAATAACGGTTGGGGGAAACCTGAAAATATCATGACTTTTTAATATCTTTTTATTGAATTATATGACTATTACATTCTCCGCCATTTAAAATACACATAGTCTATTTAAAAGGAGGAGTTTTATCATGCCTAAAGTAAGTGGTTGGTTAATGGGGATACTATCCATAATAGCGGGTATCCTGGTCATCTGGATGCCTGGTTTGCTGGCGTGGATCATCGGCATTTACCTGATCGTGATCGGTATTTTGGCTATTATAGCTGCTACAAAAAAGTAGCGGCCGCATTGCTGCTGTAAATAGTGATTACTTAAATTAGAGTTCTGCGCTATATAACGACCAATAATCAGGGGGGCTAATTAGCCCCCCTGATTATTTCTTAATTATGAACACCGTCTGGGATAGTATCGCTGTGCTATAATAATCCATAGTTTGCGGTAATACAGATGGGTATGGGCGATGTCTAAAGAAAAACCTCTCCTTATTCTCTTCGATGGAAATGCGCTGGTACACCGCGCATTCCACGCGCTGCCGCCCCTGTCCATCACGAAGACGGGGGAGATGGTCAATGCGGTGCAGGGCTTCGCCAGCACGCTGCTCAAGCTGCTGCGGGAGAACAAGCCAGACTACTGGGCCATCGCCTTCGACCGCCACGCGCCCACCTTCCGTCACGAGATGTTCGAGGACTACAAGGCGCAGCGACCTAAAACACCACCGGAACTGGTCACGCAGATAGAGCGCGTACACCAGCTTGCCGAGGCGTTCAATTTGCCGATATTCGAGATGGACGGCTACGAGGGCGACGATATAATCGGCACCATCAGCACGCAGGCGGTTTCTAAGGGCATCGATACGCTGATCGTAACGGGCGACAACGATATGCTACAGGTCGTTCAGCCGGGCGTCCGTGTCATGTCCCCGCGCCGCGGCTTTGCCGATACGGTGGTCTACGACTCACCGGCGGTCAGGGAGAAATACGGGCTGGACCCCGCACAGCTCATAAGCTACAAGGCCCTGGTGGGCGACGCCTCCGACAACATACCCGGCGTGAAGGGCATCGGGGAAAAAACAGCAGTCAAACTGCTGCAGCAGTTCAACGACCTGGACGGCATTTACAGCCACCTGGATGAGGTCGAACCGGAGAGGATCCGCGCCCTGCTCCAGGCAAGCCACGAGACCGCCCTGCAGAACAGCAAACTCGCCGCCATAGTCACCGATGTGCCCATGCCGTTTGACCTCGCTAACTGCGCGGTCAGCTCATACGACCGCAATAAAGTCGTAGACCTCTTCCGTGAGCTCGGTTTCTCGTCTATGCTGTCACGACTGCCCGACGAGATCGGGGCCGCTACGGCGGCCGCTCCCAGGCAGGAGCCTTCCCGGGGCGCCTGGACGGTGGTCAACTCCGCGGAAAAAATGGATGAACTGGCGCTGCGCCTGTCCTATGCGGGAACGTTCGCAGTCTCGGTGGTGCCGGGCGGCGATAATCCCATGCAATCCGGGCTGGTGGGGATCGCCGTCTCCCCCACCCGGGGCGAGTCCTACTATATCCCCATCGGACACGCAACGCTCGACCGCATCGGTCAACTTCCGCTGGAGAAGGTGATAAAAGCGCTCGGCACATATATAACGAAGGAGCGCTATTCCAAGATTGCCTACGACGGCAAATTCGATATCATACTGCTGTCCCGGAACGGGCTGAAAATGGGCGGCGTCAATTTCGATGTCCTCATTGCCGCCTACCTGCTGGGCGAGAAGTCGCTCAAACTTAAATCACTGGCATTCAACCGGCTGGGGATCGAGGCCCGTGAACTGGCCGACCTGACGGGCAGCGGGGCCAGGCAGGTGTCCCCGGCGCACCTTCCCATCGAACAGGTGGGCGAGCTCATCTGCAATGACTCCGACATCACCCTCAAGCTCAAGGAGTCGCTGGAGCAGGAGCTCCGCAGCGACGAGCTGTGGAGCCTGTTCAACGACGTGGAGATGCCCCTGGTATCGCTGCTGGCCGAGATGGAGATGAACGGGGTGCTGCTCGACAGGGGCCTCCTGATGGAGATGTCCGCCAGCCTGGGCTCGGACATGCAGAGGCTGGAGAAGGATATCTACAATGCCGTCGGCCACCAGTTCAATATCAATTCACCCCAGCAGCTTTCGGGCGTCCTCTTCAATGAGCTCAAGCTGCAGCCGATGCAGGCTAAACGCAAGACACAGGGCGGCTTCTCCACCGATGCAGCCGTGCTCGAAGAACTCAAAGGCGCCCACGCGGTGATAAAATTCATACTGGAATACCGCCAGCTGTCCAAGCTCAAATCAACCTATACGGACGCACTGCCGATGCTGATCAACCCCAGCACGGGGAGGGTACATACCAGCTTCAACCAGACGGGCACCACGACGGGCCGCCTGTCGTCCAGCGAACCCAACCTGCAAAACCTGCCGGTGAGAGGGGATATAGGATCGAGGATCCGGCAGGCCATTATCGCTCAGCCCGGATGGATGCTGCTGTCTGCGGATTACTCCCAGATCGACCTGCGCGCTCTGGCGCACCTTTCGCAGGACAGCGAGCTGATCGATACGTTCCTGCGGGATGAAGATGTTCACACGCATACGGCTTCGGAGGTCTTCGGGGTCCCGGACGCGGAGGTCTCCCAGCGCATGCGGCGCGCCGCCAAGACGATCAACTTCGGCGTTATCTACGGCATGAGCGGGTACGGCCTTCAGCAGGCCACCGACCTCAGCAGGGAGGAGGCGGAGCTATTCATAAGCGCCTATTTCAAACGCTATCCCGGTGTCAAGAACTACCTTGAAGCCACCAAGAAGCAGGCGGCGGCGCTGGGATACGTGCAGACGCTGCTGGGCCGGCGCCGCTTTATACCGGAGATAAACTCGACCAACCGGCTGGCCAGGGAATCCGCCGAGCGCATGGCCATCAATATGCCCGTACAGGGGACATCGGCCGATATTATCAAGATCGCCATGGTCAACCTGCACCGCGAGATGGAGAAGCGGGGGATGAAAACGTTGATTACCCTGCAGGTGCACGACGAGCTGGTATTCGAAGTGCCGCCCGAAGAGATGGACGCGATGAAACAACTGGTGCTGGAGACAATGCCCGCCGCTGTCAAACTGGTAGTCCCGCTTAAAATCGATATAAAAGTCGGACAGAACTGGGGTGAGATGTCCTGATGCCCGAGCTGCCGGAAGTCGAGACTATCGTCAACAGCCTCAGGCCCCACGTCAAAGGACGGACTATCGCCGGCATCGTCATCCGGGATAAAAGACCGGTACAAAAGATAAACCCGGCGGAGTTCTGTGAAAGGCTGATAGGGCGCAGGATCAACAGCCTGTCGCGGCGCGGCAAATACATAATATTCGGACTCTCGCAGGGGGAGCACATGGTGGTCCACCTGCGCATGACCGGCGCCCTGCTCTGGAATCCCTGCGGGCCCGAGCCTTTCTCACGCCTGGAATTCATCCTGGACGACGGCTCAATCCTGGTTTACACCGACGTGAGGCGCTTCGGCACTTTCAACCTGGCGAAAGACCCCGTGGAGATCGTGGGCGGGCTGGGCATCGAGCCGCTGGACAGCAAATTCACACGGTCGGCGCTGGCTGAATACCTGGCGTCCCGCTCCACACCCGTGAAGACGGCCCTGCTGAACCAGGAACACATCGCGGGCATAGGCAATATGTATGCCGACGAGGCGCTCTTCGCCGCTAAAATACACCCGCTCAGGGCGGCCAACTCGCTAAATAAACGGGAAATCGAGGCCCTGCACAGGTCCATCAGGTCGGTACTGACAAAGGCCGTGGACAACCAGGGCGCGAGCATCCGCAACTACCGCCAACCCGACGGGAAGGCGGGCCGCGCGCACGAGGAGTTTGCCGTGGCGCACCGTGGAGGCCAGCCGTGCCCTCGCTGCTCGACAGCGGTAACCCGGATCGTGGTCGGACAGAGGGGCACATACCTTTGCCCGCATTGCCAGCGAAGGTCCGGCAGTCGCGCACCGTGAATATGTCACCGGCGGTGATTGACAGCTAAGTCGAATGCGAGTAATTTATGGCAAGGGTAGAAGAGGGATACAGCCGGCCCGCCAGGGATTGACAGAGGAAATCCCGGGCAAACATATTAATTTAACTGGGGTGATGTTATGAGTGAATTGATGAAGTGGAATTTTGCGACAAAGCTGGAAACATACAAAAGCATGGCGATTATCGGCGGCCGCCTCATAACCTCATCATTTCCCAAAAAGGAAATGCGCCCCAGGGGGCCGGACCAGCGTAAATGGTGGCAGAAATCAGGCGTTTGCGTACAGTACCAGATCGAGAAGCGTCCCAACGTGGGTTGGGACCGCGATTACATAGAATTCAACAAATCAATGACGGATGAACAGGGCAACCTCAAATTCAACGGCCCCTACTGCAAGATCGAAGACTACGTTGCCTTGAGCGAAAAGATCGGGCTGGACTATCATTCCCTTGAGATCAAGTGGCATGACGGTATCTGCTGGTTTAAAACGGATTTGACCAAATGGAAGACCGATATCGATTATGCTGGGAGGTTCGCCGAGCTCAGCAGGAAGGCCAAGATCACGTTCATTTATTACTACTCGTCGATCTTTGACCATAACCCGCAGTTCGATTCCATCCAGCCGCTTCCACGCATAACCCCGTCGTTCCTGGGGCTGCTGCCCGACGCGAAATACAAGATATATGGCGATTACATTCGCGGGCAATACGACGAGATCATCCGCCAGTATCAGCCGGACGGCATGTGGATGGACTGGTGGTGGTCCGATAAGACCACCAGGGATACGGTCGCCCACTTCAGCAGCAAGCATCCCGACACCGTGCTTGCCTTCAACCTGTCATCGATGTTTTTCACCTCACATAAACACCAGCATTTCTCATCGGGAGAGGCCCATGCCCTGGACGGTCCTTTTATCGGGAAACGGGAGGAGGCCGGCGGCATAATATCCGTCCTCACCAGCACCTGGAAGTGGGCAAACCTTTACCGTGTGATGTTTAAACACCCCTGGGAGCTGATCACGCCGACATCGGTATGGTGGCAGGACATGAACCTGCGTGACGATATCAATGATTTTGTGCGCCAGGCGGCGATCGTCATGGCGTGCGGCGGCAAGTTCGCAGCCGGCAC
>CAYTIC010000002.1:54202-248113 GCA_964437795.1 uncultured Dehalococcoidales bacterium
TTGTGCGCCAGGCGGCGATCGTCATGGCGTGCGGCGGCAAGTTCGCAGCCGGCACGTCGGCCCTGATGGACGGGAGCCTGTATCCCGATCACGTCAAACAGCTTGAGACCCTGGGTGAATGGTATAAACCCAGGAAAGAGCTGTTCCTGGGCGCGTACCCGATCAGGTACCTGGCCTGGGGGCCGAAGGGCCTATCCGTGGATAAAGAGGATTTCAAGACCATCGCCTGTTTTTACAGGGACGGCGTCCTCCTGCACATGCTCAATATGAAGGGGAAACACGAACCGGTGGAGATAACCCTCAAGGGTAAGAGGTGGCAGGGCGTGCAATCCGCATACCTCGAGCCCGGACACCGCCCCGTTGAGGTCCGGCCCAGGGGAAAGGATGAGGTCATCGCCCTGGCTAAAGACGATATCGATCAAATCGACACCATCATCTATCTGCCCGGTGTCGACAGTATGTAGGTTATGAGTAAACAATTATTGGAAACTGCCCTGAATAAGGGGAAAGGCGTCCTGCGCCTGTTCCCCAACTGGGTCCCGAGGTCTTTCTGCATACCGGGCGGGAGGCTTAAGCTGCACCCCGATGACTTCTACGCTTTCGGCGCAGACCGCAGCGGCATCGACGAACGCTGGTTTGCCTCCACGACCAAAGCGGACAACGGCCCCCTGACGCTGGAGGACGAAGGCCTCAGCTATATTTACTGCGGCGACGGGGATAGCGAAAGCAAGGTCCTTTTGAAAGAGGCAATTGAATTATCGGGCAACGAAATCCTGGGCGCGGCGGTGATGAAGAAGCACGGCGGGTGGACCATGTACAGCAAGTTCTTCGACAACCTCGAACCGCTCCCGCTGCACCTCCACCTGGACGACAAGTACGCCGCACGCGTGGGAAGGAAGGGAAAGCCGGAGGGATATTATTTTCCCAGGCAACTGAACAACCACAGCGGCCTTTTCCCATATACTTTTTTTGGTTTGAACCCGGGAACTACAAAAGACGATATACGCCGCTGCCTGGAGAACTGGAACAGCGGAGACAACGGGATCACCGGCTATTCGCGCGCATACCGCCTGACGCCGGGCACCGGCTGGGACGTTCCGCCGGGCGTGCTGCACGCGCCGGGCTCGTTGCTCACCTACGAGCCGCAGCGTGCATCGGATGTTTTCGGCATGTATCAGTCGCTCACCTGGAATAAATATATCCCGCGCGAGCTGCTGGTGAAGGACGTGCCGGAGGAACAGCGCAACAATATCGATTATCTGGTTGAGATGATCGACTGGAAACTAAATACGGACCCGGATTTCTATAAAAACAGGTTCCTGTCACCCCGTCCGGCTGGGCCGCTTGACGAGATGAAGGATCTGGGCTACATGGAGAATGACGTTGTATATAACTCCCCGTTTTTCAGCGCCAGGGAGCTGACCGTATATCCCGGCAGAACGGTTACCATAAAGGACGACGACGCCTACGGGGTGATCGTGATCCAGGGCAGAGGAAAGTTCGGCGCACTGGAGATCGAATCGCCGGCCATGATACGCTTCGGCCGCATGACGGCGGATGAGCTCTTCGTCAGCTACGGGGCAGCCCGCGAGGGAATATCCATCACCAATAACAGCGAATTCGATGACCTGGTTATGTTAAAACATTTCGGGCCGCGCGCCTGAGAGGTTGGTTAAATTGAAGGGCGAGATTCCAGAGTATTTACACCCCGCCGACGCCGGCAGCTTCGATTTCCTGATGCCGACCAGGATCATATTTGGCGAAGGGATGGTACGGAAGCTGGCCGGCGAGATAAAACAGCTCGGCGGAAGCAGGGCGCTTATCGTCACCAGCGCAGGCATGTCCGAACGACGGTTGATCAAAGATATCCTCAATGACCTCGCTCAAGCGGGAATAACCTCCTACGTATTTTCATCTGCGCCGCCTGAGCCGTCTGTCGATGATGTGGACAAATGCCTTAAATTCGCAAAGGAAGCGAAGCCTGACATCGTGGCCGGGATAGGCGGCGGAAGCGCCATGGACGTGGCAAAAAAGATCGCCGTGGAAATTAAGGTGCCGAAGATCATGATTACCACCACGGCGGGAAGCGGCAGCGAAGTCACACACAACTCCGTCCTCAAAGTCGGGGGGCGGAAAAAAAGCTTTAATGACCTTAGCATATGGGCGGATGTGGCTATCGTCGATCCGGACCTTTTGATAACCATGCCTGCTGCGGGGATGGTATGCTCAGCTATGGATGCCATGTCGCATGCCGTGGAAAGCTACGGCTCCAGGAAGGGAAACAGCATAACGCGTGCGCTTGCGCTGGAAGCGTACTTGCTGACCAGGAACAATATCAGGCGCGCCTTGTCAGGCAACGCTGAGGGCAGGCGTAATATCGCCATGGGCAGCCTCATGGCCGGGATGGCCCTGTCCAATACGGGAACAACGTTGGGCCATGCGCTGGCGAATCCGCTGAGCAACCTGGGCATACCGCACGGCCAGGCCCTGGCACTCGTACTGCCCTATTTGCTGGAGCTTAACCGGTTCGATGCCGGCTACGCCGGTGAGCTGAAATCCTTTCGTAGAGAGTATTGCGTAATACCCGAAACGCCCTGGGATATTGCAGAGATGGCCGCAGAGGTTGCCGCCGACGAGAGACACCTGGTAAACAATCCCCGGGATGTGACATTGCAGGAGATTACCGACGTATACACGGGGATAAGAAAGGAAGGCTACAATCCCGGCTAACACTTGACATGACAATAACGGCATATACTATACTCACAGATACGGGTCCCCGCCATGTATGCAAAATTTGGCATCAGGAGTGTTATATGAGCAAAGAGAAGCCTGCGAAGTCAGCCGGCCGAGACGATTCCCCCGACAAAAGCGATATCAGCTCTCTTGTGAGCCTTCTGGCCAGCAAGGACGGCGTCAAGCGGTGCAAAGCCAGGGCGGCACTGATCGAAATCGGTAATCCGGCCGTGGATTCGCTGGTACGGGCGATGAAGGACCGCAACCAGACCGTGAGGTGGGAATCGGCCAAGGCGCTGGGACAGATCAGAAATCCCAAATCCGTCGATGCGCTGGTGGCCGCGCTGCAAGACAGGCTTTTTGACGTACGCTGGCTGGCTGCGGAGGCGCTGATCGGAATAGGCGATAAATCGGTAAAGCCAATCCTGCAAAGCCTGATTGACCATTCAGAGTCGGAGGAACTGAGGGAGGGGGCGCATCACGTCCTACACGACCTCGTCACCAGCCGGTACAGGGATGACCTGAAGCCGGTAATCACATCCCTTGAGGATATCACCTTTACACTCGATATTCCCATCCGTGCAAAAAAAGCCCTGAAAGCCATAGGCTCATAGATTTTAGGCTGAAACATTAAGGCCGGCTATTGCATTCTCATATTGTTTATGGTAAAAATGGCCGGACTGAGAAAAGGAGGTAGCTATTATGACAGCGTGGGTTACGACATTGGACCAGCTTGGGCCCGAAAAGGTACTGCATGTTTACGATCCCGCCACTGAACTAAAAGCGGTAGTGGTCGTCGATACGGTTTCCATAGGAGGCGCGGCGGGAGGCACGCGCATGCTGCCGGATATCACCACAGAGGAGATATTTTTACTCGCACGCGCCATGACCCACAAGTTTGCCATCCTGGACTTTCCTATCGGTGGGGCCAAGGCGGGCATCTGGGCGGAACCCGGGATCCACGGACCTCAGCGCAGGGAGCTGATGCTGTCCTTCGGCAAGTCCGTCAAGGCTTTGCTGGGAGCGGGCGTCACGCTGGCCGCGGATATGGGCACCGATAACGATGACGTGGCAACCTTCTTCGAGGGAGCGGGCGTGGCAAAGAGGTTCACCGGCCTCTCAACTCAGATGATAGAAGGGGAGCCTCTGGAGGACCACGCCACAGGCTACGGCGTTGTCGTAGCAGCCCTTTCGGCATGCCAGTTCGCCGGGGTCAATGTTAAAAATGCAAGGGTAGCCATTGAAGGCTTCGGAAAGGTGGGCGGCGGCGTAGCCCGCTATATGATCGAGTCCGGCGCCAACGTAGTGGCAATATCAACCATCGACGGCGCCATCTACAACAAGGACGGACTGGATGTAAAAGCCCTGCTTGAGGCGCGTAAGACAACGGGCGACAAGGCTGTGGCTGAATATAAAAAAGCCAAGCGCATCAGGAACCAGGAGCTTTACACCCTGCCTGTGGACATCCTGATACCCGGCGCACGGCCCTATGTAATAACCAAAAAGAACGCCGGCAACATCAAGGCCAGGGTCATATCCAGCATCGCCAATATACCGATGACGGATGAGGCTGAGGCCATTCTATTCAAGAAAGGAATACTGGCGGTACCTGATTTCATCTCCAATGCGGGAGGGGTGATACTGGGTTTAGTAGACGTTCTGGGCGGCACCTCGGATGACCTGTTCAGGGTACTGCGCGATTACCTCGGCCCTCTCTCTTCGAGCATACTCAGCGAAGCCAAGCAGCAGGGCGTCAACCCCAGGGCCCTGGCAGTGCAGAAAACCACGGCAAAGGTGCTGGCGGCCAGGAGCCAGCCCGCTTCAACCGTTGACATCGAGAAACTCATGATCGATATGAGGAAACGACTGGGCCTCGCAGGCTAACGTTTACAACAGGATAAAAATAAATATACGGGAGGAGGTATATTATGGCGGAATCTGCTCAACAAGCCCTGGCGCTGCTGCGGAACGGCAGCCATTTCCAGTGGTATGTCATACCGCTGCTGCTGCTCGTCATGTATGTCTATGCCAACGAGGTCGAGAAAAAGAACTGGAGCCTGGTGCTGGCGGGATTGGCCTTCTGGCTGATGGACTGGTTCAACGAGATCTGGAACGGCCTGGTCTTTCATTTCACCGGCTTCGCGCCGGTCTGGGGCACACCCGATAACGGCAGCGCGCTGGTGCTGCTGATAGGCCTCAACATCGAGATCACGTTCATGTTCTCCATCATGGGCATCGTCATGTGCAAGATGCTGCCTGCCGACAAGAACTTGAAGGTACTGGGTATTCCCAACCGGCTTGTCTTCGCGGTGATCGGCGCGATACTGGCGGTCGGCATAGAATGCCTGCTCAACTGGGTCGGGGCCCTGACCTGGGAATACAATTGGTGGAACCTGGGCGCCCCCTGGCTCATCTGGCTGATCGGATACCTGCCCTTCTTCCTGGTATCCTACTGGGTGCTCGATATGAAGAAGATGAAGAGCAAGCTGTTAACGGTCGGCATCATCGGCGCCGTCGACATCATCTCGATCATCGTCTTCATGTGCATCCTTAAATGGATATAACCTGAATTGACTCTCGGCTTGCAAAGGCCGCCGTTTAATAGACGGCGGCCTTTCTTTTTAAAGACTATTGGAACGATCCCCCAAAAGTATGATCCCTGATACGACATTATGACGACTCATTTATATTTTAATTCCCGCGAAAACCGTCCCAACCTCCGATGGTATTAACCTGCCCTGCATGTATACTTCGCATATACAAGGAGATTATTACGTGCTACATATAAAAACAGACATACAGGAACCGGTTAAACACACCGTGTCGGAGTGGCCCGTGACCTTCGGCAGCAAGGGTATAGAACTCAGTGGGACCCTCTTTATGCCGTCCGGAGCAGGAAAACACAACCGCCTTCCAGGCGCGGTCATGTGCCACGGCTACGGCGGCGACGGCCTGGCATTCGAAAACAGCGCTCAGACCCTGGCCTCGGAGGGCATCATCACGCTGACCTTTGATTTTCGCGGCCACGGCTCCAGCGGTGGAACGCTGGACGGCAGCATCGTGAACGATGTTATGGACGCTTGGGATTTCCTGCGCAGCCGGCCTGAGGTCGACCGCAAGAGCATGGGCCTGATAGGGCACAGCATGGGCGCTTTCTCGGCCATCCTGGCAGCAGGCAAGCTCAAAAAAGCAAAAGTGCTGGTGGCCCTGGCCTGTCCCGGTGAAATCAAGAACAAAGTAGTCAGGAACCCCGATCATTTAGTCCATCCTCTGCTGCGCCTGATAGCCAGGTCGATATTCCAATATTTCAACCTGGTCAACAAGATCAAGATGCGCGTGGACTGGAGGAGATTCCTGGAATTCTGGATCAGGACCAAACCCTCAGAGGCGCTGGCCGACCTGCAAGACTGCGCAAAGCTCTTCGTATTCTGCCTGGGAGACCAGACATCTCCCTACAACAGGTTCCTGTATTCCTACGCCATGGCCAGCGAGCCCAAGCAGGTCATGATCTCAACCGGGAACCATACCTCCATGATAGAGCCGGGCGAGCTGCGCACACAATGGCAAAAATGGGCTGTCGGCGCGCTGCACGGCAGGCACCATATCGATTGACAACCAACCACCACAGCATAAACCTCCTTAATATGAAACAGGGGACCGTTGGCGGTCCCCTGTTTCATTTAGAGGCCTGCAGTTGTATAATCCTTGCCAAACAAAATGGGATTTTTTGATCGCCTGGCAAACGCTATCTTCCGCATAGCCACAGGGGACGCTAAGAAGCGCCGGCTCTACACACCTCTGGCGGCCTTCCTCTTCATGTGCTTCCTGGCGCTTTTCTTTATCGGCGCGTATTTCACAGACAGGTGGCTGAACCTGCCGGCGGTTGTTTATATGCCCTGGAACCTGGTACTGGGGCTGATTCTGCTGGCGCCGGGCGCTCTGCTCATCATATGGACCTATACACAATTTTTCATGGCGAAAGGCACTCCGGTGCCGCTCAACCCGCCGCAGAAGCTGATCACCTCCGGCCTGTATGCTTACAGCCGCAACCCCATGCTGATGGGAATTTTCCTGGTTTTTTTCGGCGTGGGCGTTCTGACGGGCTCACTGTCGTTGACCTTTTTCTTCTCTCCTCTGCTGGTCCTCTTCTTTTACTTCCAGATAACCGGCGTTGAGGAGAAGGAGATGGAGCTTAAATTCGGTCAGGCATACCTCGACTACAAGCAAAGGGTGCCCAGGTTCTTCCCCGGACTGCATTCGGGCAAGTAGGTTAATATAAAAGTTATGGATACCACTCTTTTAGCCGACGAGCTCAGCGCCGCTGTAGCGGCCTTTTATGACAGGTACCGCGGTTTAGACGATGAATCAGCTTCGAGACGGCCAAAGCAGGGCGGCTGGTCGCCAAAGGAGATAATCGGCCACCTGATAGACTCCGCCTCCAATAACCACCAGCGCTTCATAAGGCTGCAGATCCAGGAACAGCTTGTTTTCCCCGGCTACGGAAAGGATAACGAGAGATGGGTGGCCATAGAACATTTCAACGAGCTGAGTTTTACCGACGTCCTTTCCCTGTGGAGATACTACAACATCTTAATCGAAAATATTATACGGAATGCGGACCCGGGTAAACTGCAGAACTACTGGGACGGAGCAGAAGGCAAAAAAACTCTGCTCGAATTGATGAAGAGCTACGTGGACCACTTGAAGGGACACCTGGCTTCATTTGCCGATGTTCTTGCGAAAGCGGATAGATAGAGGCCGCCGATCAGACTATTGGTAATGTGAATTTGAAGGTGCTGCCCCTGCCCGGCTCGCTCTCCGCCCACACTTTTCCATTGTGCAATTCGACATATTTCCGGACCAGCGCCAGGCCTATTCCCGCCCCGCCGTAATTGCGCTGCCGCGCTTTGTCGGCCTTGTAAAAATGGTCGAATACTTTATCCAGGTCGTCGGGGTCTATTCCGCTGCCCGTGTCGGACACGGAAACCTCCACGTTGTTGCCCTTCATCACGGCACTGACTTTGATACTGCCGCCATTCGAGCTGAAGCGCAGAGCATTTTCCAGCAGGTTGTGCAAGACCTGCCTGATACGGTCGCGGTCGATAATGACCTGCGGCAGGTCCTTCGCCAGGTCGGCATTCAGTGAAACGTCTTTGTCCTGGCAACGGGCCTGGAAAACACCAACCTCTGCATTGATGAGACCTGCCAGGTCCGCCTCCTCCAGGTACAGCTTTAGCTGCCCTGCCTCGGCCAGAGAGAGTTCGCGAAGGTCTGTGATCAACCGGTTTAGCAACACAGTCTCATCGTACACCGGGGCGATCTGGTCGGGTGTGGGCGCGATGACTCCGTCAAGCCAGGCTTCGAGGTTGCCCTGTACAACGCTGAGCGGGTTGCGCAGCTCGTGGGCTACATCCGCCAACAGCTGTTTGCGGCTTTTCTCTTTCATCTCGAGCTGCTCTGCCATGCTGTTAAAGGCGCTGGATACCTCTCCAACTTCATCATCGCTCCTGTGTTTCACACGCTGGGCCAGGTCACCCGAGGCTATTTTACGGGCCGACACCGCCAGCTCACGCATGGGCCGGGTCACCAGGATACTGACTATAATGCCCAGCCCAACAGCCACGGCAACTGCCACAAAGGCCGCTATCCCCAGGGAGCGCTGCGAATCCTGCAGGAAGGTCATCTCGGCCTGGCCCAATCCCATAGTACGCGTTTGGGGATCTTCACACTGGCAGACAGTGCCATGCTGCTCGCAATAATTGGTGAAATTCGTATTCACTGTCTGGTTCACCCAAACGGCCAGCGCCCCGATACTGAGCAATGCCAGGCCTGCGAAGAGAAGACTTAGCTTTATGGACAGGCTATTCATGCGGTTGCTCCAATTTATATCCAACCCCTCTCACCGTTATCACGGGATTATCGTCGTCGCCGCCTATTTTACTGAGCTTCTGCCGCATATTCTTGATATGCGCATCAATGGTCCTGTCGTAACCTTCGTAGGTTTCGCCAAAGGCCGAATCCATAAGCTGCAGGCGCGTGAAAACACGGCCCGGGCTCCTGGCCATGACTGAAAGGAGTTTAAACTCCGCAGCGGTAAGTCCGACAACCTCGTCCTTGTATTTGACCTCGTGCCTGTCGAAATCCACCAGTAAATCCCCGCTGACCAGCCTGCTGGCGGGTTTGGACCCGTCAGCGTACCTGCGGAGCACCGCTGCCACCCTGGCAGACAGTTCACGCGGGCTGAAGGGCTTGGTGACGTAATCATCGGCGCCTATCTGAAGGCCCACGACCTTGTCCACTTCGTCGTCCCGCGCAGTCAGCATAATAACCGGTATGTCCGAGACGGTCCTGACCGCGCGGAAAACCTCGATTCCGTCCATACCCGGCAGGTTAAGGTCGAGCACTATCAGGTCGGGCTTCAGTACACGGGCTTTGTCCACCGCGTCCTTTCCGTTGCCGGACAGTATGACCTCAAAGCCGTCCTTCTCAAGGTAGGCTTTGACAAGATCGCAGACCTTGGGTTCGTCATCCACAACCAGTATCTTTCTGCGCGCCATTTTCAGATAACTCCTCGAACTGATTTTATCATACATAATATAAAGGGACGAAGAGGTCGATGCTTCGTCCCTTTAGCAGGAGGATGGTTATACATCAGGGGATGTCGTCATAATTTTAGTATCGGCCGCAGCATCCACCCCTGAATGTGGTTGTGCCGGTACCCTGTTGCCCGGTGGTGGCGCCCTGTCCATATCCCGGGCAGTTGGGGCATTTAGCTCCACCGGGTATATAAACGTTCCCTACGGCGTCATCTGCATCGGGTACAACAGATCCCTGGCCGAATCCGGCGCAACTGGAGCACTGCGGACCACGCGCATATTGTGTTTGGCTAACCTGCCCCACAGTTGAAGCGGGCGATGCCACCTGTTTTACTGCATTGCCACCGGTTACAGCCAGTGTAATTCCTATCGTAGCCGTAACCAGTAAAACTGCAATTATTATGGGGATGCCTATTTTGAGCCAACTATTCATATCGGGTGCCTCCTTTCCGTTTTAACTTATGAAGCAATTGTATAGCTGGATTGTGAATTTATAATGAACGGCTGAGGGGGTTTATGTGAATGCTGCCGATGTTGAATTGCCGGCCGGAGCTATTTTGAATCCCGGTTGACGGGCTTGCGATGCCTGTAATAATTATAAGCGCGGATTACGGCGTTGGAGGCGCGCCATACAGAAGGGAAGACGGCGAACCCGGCCTCCAGTATCTGGTTAAAAGCTTTCTCGGGCAGCCCGTCGTCACCGGGCGCCGTATTGGTGGTCATGGCCAGCACAACGGGTTTAGGCGATATCCTGGCCCACTCGATCAGCGTCTCTGTGTGGATCTTAAACTGGAAATCGCGCGGCACAAATGGGTCCTGTTCCGGCGTGGAGTGCAGTAGTATCAGGTCCACTCCCTCCCAACCAGCCACCGCGCTGAGCGCCTCTCTGGCCTTATCCATACCCCAGTATGGATTTATGTCAAGGGGATTCTTAAAGATGTTTCCTGCGTCAGTTTTGTAAACCTTCATCAGCGCCTGTCGCAAAACAGGCGGCAGCATGGGCATGGAAAGGCCGGCGCGGCAGCAGTCATCGGAGGCCTGGACGCATGATCCGCCCCCATGCCCTACCACCAGCGTATTCAATCCCTTGATCTCGGGGCAGCGCTGCAGCACGGTGACCACGTCCATCATCTCCTGAACGCTGAAAACACGTATGGCGCCGGTCTGACGCAACAGCGCATCCCAGGTCAGGCTGGAGCCAACGATCGCACTGGTGTGAGACACAGCCGCCTGTGAGCCGCCACCCGTGTCGGCACATTTAAAGACGACGACCGGCTTCCTGGCAACCGCCTCTTCCAGGGCTCTGAGGAGCCGGGGGCCGTGATTGGTGCCCTCGATATAAGCTGTGATGATGTCCGTCCCCGGGTCCTCGGTGAAATATTCAATCAGGTCACACTCATTGATATCGGATGCGTTGCCATAGCTGACGACCTTGCTGAAATCGATTCCGCGCCGGTTGGCCTCCTTGATGCCTATAATGCATTGCCCGCCGCTCTGCGCGAGGTATCCCACCCTGCCGGAAACTTTGGAAAAATTCATGCCGAAGGCGAGTTTGGATTCCGGGCAGTAGATCCCCATGCAGTTCGGCCCGATGACGCGTATGCCGTACTTACGCGCACTGGCAAGCATACGAGACTGCAGCTCCAACCCGATCTTATCCTCGATCTCGCCGAAACCGGAGGTAAAGAAGTGCATCACCCTGACGCCTTTCTTGCCGCAGTCTTCCACAAGCTGTGGGACATACTTGCTCTGGACGGCGGCGATCACATAGTCGACCGGGCCGGGTATATCGCTGATACTCTGATAGACCTTGAGGCCGCAAACCTCTCCCTCGCCCGATCCCACTGCATATAGCGGATCCGTATAACCGTACTCGAGCAGCATCTTAACGAACTGGTTGCCCAGCTTGAACCTGCCAACGGAATCCGGGACGGTGCCGACTACCGCAGTTGATCCGGGGTGAAAGATATAATCCAGCGCCGGCCGCTTTACGTTATCAAACAATTCAATGATCCTTTTTAAAACGCTATATTCTAATCTATGATGACCCTAAAAATCCAAATTTCATCTTATACGTTTACACAAACCGTCAATTAATAAGAGCGGGCGGCCCGATGGCCGCCCGCTCTTTAATATATCGCCTTGCCAGTCCTACAGACCCATCTGCACCGCCACGTTTTCGCGGTGGAAATCCGCGTCGCCGTAGACTATTTCGCCGGCCTTGGCCCTGCGGAAGTACAGGTGCATATCATGGTCCATGGTGAAACCTATGGCGCCGAATATCTGGTGCGCGAGCACAGCAACCCGCTTGAAGGCGTCGCTGGTCCATGCCTTGGCCATGGAGACTTCCATATCGGCAGGCAGGCCTTCGCTCTCGGTCCAGGCTGCCTTGTAGGTGATGAAGCGCGAGCCGTCCACGTCGGTCACCATATTCGCGCAGTAATGCTGGATAGCCTGGAAGGCGCCGATGGGACGGTTGAACTGGATCCTCTCCTTGGCATAGCTGACCGCCATGTCCAGCGAGGCCTGGGCTCCTCCGACCATCTCGGCGCACTTGCACACCGTGGCCTTTCTCAGTATGGACTGGATGACCGGCCAACCGCCGTTCAGTTTGCCTACCAGGTTAGCGGCAGGGACTTTAACGTCCTTAAAGGCCACCTCGCACAGCTTGTCCCGGCCCAGGGTCTTAAGCAGAGTAACTTTCAAACCGGCAGTTTTTGCATCAACCAGGAAAATGCTCACTCCGTCTTCAGGATTGGAGCTCTTTTTGGTGCGCGCAACGACCAGAATAGAGTCAGCCACATTGGCATCCGGCACAAACATCTTGGTCCCGTTCAAAACATACTGGTCGCCCGATGCCTTGGCTTCCGTATCGAGGGAATCCGGTGAATAGGTCCCTTCCAACCCGGTCAGCGCAAGCGTCATAACCGCGTCACCGGAACATATCTTGCTCAAATAGGTTTCCTTCTGCTTCTCGTTTCCAGCCACAAGCAGGGTGAAACCCGCCAGGACAACTGTGGAGAAGAAGGGCCCGGGCACTATGTTGTAGCCCATCTCGTCCAGCAGGACTGTCAGGTCGAGCAGGCTGCCGCCGTTTCCGCCGTATTTCTCGGGGAAGGGCAAACCCATCCAACCCAGCTCCGCCATCTTTTTCCAGAGATCCTTCGACAGGCCGGTTTCGCTTTCATCCAGCTCCCGCACGAGTTTCTTGGGACATTCCTTGCTCAGGAACTCGCGTGCCGATTTTTTTAACATCTCTTGTTCTTCATTCAATCCCAGATCCATGTTTGTCCCTCCCGGTTTTATTAATAATAATCTGCTGTTTTATTTGCGCTTGAGGCCGAGACCCCGCTGGGCCAAAATATTTCTCTGTATCTCTGACGTGCCGGCGCCGATCACCGCCGATAATGAATCAAGAAAGCCGACTGTGAACCTGCCCCTCAGGGGAACGTGATCCGAGCCCGGCCAGAGTTGCCCGTAGGGGCCCATTATCTCCAGTCCGACTTCAGCCAGCTTCCTGCTCAGGATAGTAGTCACCAGTTTAATCTCCGAGGCCTCGATATTGGGGAACAGGTTATTGTCCATCATCCATGCGGTCCTGTAATAAAGCACGTAGGCGATCTCGATCTCGATGGCGAGCTGTGCAAGCTTCGCCCGTATCCGCGCATCGTCGCTCAGCAACCTGCCGTTACGCCTGGTTTCCCTGGCATATTTGATCAGGTCTTCGAAACGCCTGCGGAAACCTCCCATGGATATCACCAGCCTCTCAAAATCCAGCGCTACCATGAGGTAGTAGAACCCCATGTTCATATCGCCCACCACGTTTTTCCTGGGCACCCTGACATTGTCGAAGAACACCTCGTTGAAAGAGTGGAAACCGTCTATATTTATGATGGGCCTGATGGTGATGCCCGGGGTTTTATTGTCCACGATGAATAGCGCGGTCCCCTTATAAGGCTGGGCATTCATGTCGGTCCTGGCAACCATCCAGCCGCAATCCGATACGTGCGCCCCGCTGCTCCAGATCTTCTGGCCGTTGACCACCAGGAAATCCCCGTCTTCGACTGCCCGGGTCTGTATGGCGGCAAGGTCTGAGCCCGCGTTGGGTTCGCTGTAGGCCAACCAGAATTTGAGATCGCCTTTGACTATTCTGGGAATCCACTCCTGCTTCATCTCCTCGCTGCCGAAGCGCAGGATGGTGGGGCCCGAGATCAGCGTGGAGACGTCCATACCTGGAGCGCCATAGTAGCTGAGGCAATCAAAGAATATAGCCTGCTCCACAAACGAGCGGCCGCCTCCCCCGTACTCCTTCGGCCAGGCCATGGTAAGCCATCCGCGCTCCCCCATCTTGTGGCGGAATGCCTCAACTTCCTGATCGCGAACTTCAAATTCGCTGATGGCCCCGTAGCCGCCGGGCCAGTAAAGGTCCTTCTCGGCATAGCTGCGCGGCATCTCATCGAGGATGAACTTCTCGATTTCTTGCCTGAATTTGTTTTCAGCTTCGTTCAGACGAAAATCCATTTGTCTGCGTAAACCTCTTTTAATTCCGGTACAGCTATTTACGCGGCAGACCGAGCCCGCGCATGGCTATGATATTGCGCTGGATCTCGTTGGTTCCGCCGCCGACGCCGATGGACAGCGATGCCAGGTAGTCCCTGTATATCTCCGCCGTCCCGATAGCCCTTGGTGATCCATAAGCAAGCTGGCCGTACTGGCCCAGCACCCGCATGCCGGCATCCGATATCCTGCGCAACAGCTCGCTGCCGAATACCATGGCCTGGGATGATTCGTAATTGGAGTGTCCGCCCTTGCTGTAGATCCAGGCGATGCGGTAGCAGAGCATGCGCGCCACCTCGATCTCGATGGCCATCTGCGCCATCAGGTTGCGCATGATGGGATCTTGCGATATCAGTTTTCCGTTTCTCTTATTGGCCCTGGCGTATTTTACCATGTGATCAAGCACCATCTTATTAGCAGCAGCAGTCCCTACCCCTGAGCGCTCGAAGTCCAGCGCCATGGCAAGCTGGAACCATCCGTTGTTTTTCACGCCTACGAGACTGTCTTTAGGAGTTCGCACATCATCGAAAAAGACTTCGTTGAAAGAATGGCAGCCGATGACATTGATGAGGGGGCGGATAGTGATGCCCGGGTTCTTCATATCGACCACGAACATGCTCATATTGCGGTGCTTGGGTAGCTCGGGGTCGGTGACAGCCCCGAGCCAGCAGTAGTCGGCATAGTGGGCGTAGCTGCACCATATCTTCTGGCCGTTGATTATATAGTTATCACCCTGCTCGGTAGCGCGCGTCTGTAGCGACGCCAGGTCGGAGCCCGCGTTAGGCTCGCTGTATCCGAGGCAGAATATGATGTCGCCCTTTGCTATGCGCGGGATATAGTCCTTCTTCTGCTCTTCGCTGCCGAAATGCTGCAGGGCCATGCCCACCCAGTTGACCGTGATCTCGGCCTCGATGCTCATGGGAGCATCATGGTAAACGATTTCCTCGGCCAATATAAGACGCTTTATATGCCCCAGCCCGGCGCCACCCAGCTCAACAGGGTAAGCAGGCGCCAACCACCCTTTGGCCCCGAGCTTCTTCTGGAACTGGCGAGATATTTTCCACGACTCCTCTGTCTCCTGCCAGAAACCGGTGGGCAGCTCCCGCCAGCGCTGCGGTATAGCGGTTTTCAACCAGCCCTTTACTTCATCGCGGAACGCTTCCTCTTCAGCACTGAACTTGAAGTCCATGGCGATATCCTCCTATCTGCACATATCCGGCTTTACCATGCCCTCGCATCGGCCGGTACATCAACTGCCGGGCTGACCGACATTTTATCAAAAGAGATACCCTTAATCAATATTAACTAATCGGTTAATCAATAAATATTGGCATACGCAATTTACGTTCAAAAATTTTTGTGAAATTGTGAGTGATATCTTGTTTACATGATTTTATAATTGTTATAAAATAGGCGGAAATCGCCAGGGGGTAGTTGAGCCATGAAATATTTTGAGGACTTCAAGCTTGGGGAGAAAGAAGTAACCAGGGGCCGCACTATCACTGAGGCTGATGTAACCATGTTCGCCGCCCTCAGCGGCGATTGGTACCCCCTCCATATCAACGAGGAAGTTGCCAAAAAGACAATATTCGGCGGGCGCATCGCGCACGGTTTTCTCGTGCTCTCCGTAGCGTCCGGATTTGTCACTCCCTACGATGTAGCTTTAATAGCTTTTTACGGCATGGATAAGGTCAGGTTCACCGGCCCCACCAAGCTGGGCGATACCATCCACCTTGAAACAGAGGTCGCCGAGGTCAAGGACAAAGGAGAATTTGGGGTAGTATCAATCCAGTGGCATATCAAGAACCAGCGCAACGAAGATGTGGCTATATGTTTGGTCAGGGTGGCAGTGTCCAAGAAGCCAAAGGGTTAAGACGACAGAGAGCAAGGATTTTAAATAGCAGGATTCGGGTTAGTGATGCAGAGGCCGGTACCGGTTTCCATGGATAATGATGACGGGCTAAACACGTTTGACAGTCCCCGATATGATGAAATAGCAAAAATACAACCGCACTGGATTTTGTGGAATCTAAATATTAAAGGAGGCATACAATAATGGCTGGCAGAGTTGGAATAGTGGCGGCCTCCGCGACAAAGTTCGAAGCCGCCAAAACCTCTCAACACTTGATGGACCTCGTGATAGAGGTCACGGACAAGGTCGTCGAGGCCGCGGGCATCAACCTCAAGGACGACGTCGAAGCGGTCGTGAGCTGTTCCCAGGACTTCTGGGATGGGAGGACGATCTCGTCCATGCCCATACCCGACGCCGTCTGCTCACACCTGAAGGATGAATCCAAAGTGGCGGGCGACGGCGCCTATGCGGTCCTTTACGGGGCCATGCACATCCTTTCGGGCGATAACAAGCTGATCCTCGTGGTAAGCCATTGCGAGGAATCGATCACGGACGGAACCATGATCGAGAACTGGTCGATCGACCACATCTTCCACCGCTGGCTGGGCCTCGACTACACAATGGGGGCAGCCATGCAGGCCAGGCGCTATATGGACAAGTACAAGGTTACGCCCGAGCAGTTCGCCAAGATCGTGGTGAAAAACAAGGGCAATGCGCTCAAGAACATACTGGCGCAGGAGGCCATGAACCTCACGGTCGACCAGGTGCTCAAGTCGAAGATGCTGGCCGACCCCATCACCGAGTTGCAGAAGAAACCCGTCTCCGACGGCGCCTGCGCCATGATCCTGGCCAGCGAGGAAGTAGCCAAGAAATTGACGCCCAATCCAGTATGGATAACCGGGGCCGGAAATTATTATGAGCATCACAACCTGGGCGACCGGGACCTGGTCGAATGTGACGCGCTGATTAAGGCAGCTAAAAAAGCCTACAAAATGGCGGGCATCGGCAACCCGGTCAAGGACCTGGACCTGGTCGAGCTTTCCGAGTACTACGCGCCACAGGAAATGCTGTGGACCGAGGGCCTGGGCCTGTGCGGCCGCGGCGAAGGCGGCAAGCTGATCGACAGCGGCAAGACACAGTTGAAAGGTGAGATACCCGTTAACCCGTCGGGCGGCCTGCTTTCAGGCGTCCCGATAACGGTGGCAGGCATGTCCAGGGTGGCTGAAGCCGTCTGGCAGCTTCAGGGAAAGGCGGGGGAGCACCAGGTGCAGGGCGCCAAGCGCGCTGTCGCCCACGGCTGCGACGGCCTGGCAGGCCAGATGCACTGTGTACTCGTTCTCGAAAAGGGAGGTAACTAAAATGGCAAACAGAGTTGCAATTGTTGGAATCGGCCAGACCACCCATAGCGGCCGAAGGCCGTACGTTAATGACGGCGAGCTGATTTACGATGCCGCCACCAAGGCGCTGGAGGATGCCGGCCTAACTATTAATGATATGGAAGCCGTAATGGCAGGGAACATGGACATGTTCGAGGGACATCACCTTAACGATGCCATGTTGAACCTTTACAGCGGAGCAGCCGGCAGGCCGGGCTTCAAAATGAACACCGGCGGCACAGTCGGGACCATGACGGCAATACAGGGTTGGTATCATATAGCCTCAGGCCTTTACGACCTCGTACTGGTAATAGGATGGGAGAAGCACGACGAGGGACTGGTAACACCGGCTATCTCCACCATCACCGATCCGGCGGTAGACCGCCATTTCCTGGTAGGCGCGATCGGCGGACTGGCAACAGTCTCGGTGGCATACATGCAGAGGAGCGGATGCAAACTGGAGCATGCCGCCATGGTGCGGGCTAACGCATCCCAGGCCGCGCACAGGAATCCCAACGCGCATATGCGCGAGATATACAGCGTGGAAGATGTGATGAATGCCCGGATGGTGATGTACCCGCTGAACCTGCTGATGTGCTGCCCGACCAGCCTGGGCGCCACCGCAATGGTTCTCGCCAGCGAGAGCAAGGCCAAGAAGATATGCAAGAAACCAGTCTGGATGAAAGACCACGTAACGGTGCATGTGGAATATGGCGGCGCGCAGTTCGGAATAGGTGAAAAACGCTGGACCTCACACATGGAGGCCGGCGCCAAGTTGTTCAAGCGCAACCATATCACCAAACCGATGGTGGAAACCCAGGTCTTCGAGATGTACGATCCATTCGCCTTCGCCATCCCCATGTGGCTGGAGGACTTCCTGGTGTGCGAGCCCAACGAAGGGTGGAAGCTGATTGAAAAAGGCGCCCTCAAGCTGGAGGGAGAATACCCGGTCAGCCCGTCCGGCGGCGTGCTGTGCACCAACTCCATCGGAGACTCCGCCATACTGAGGGTAGCCGAGGCTGCCCTGCAGGTCAGGGGAGATGGAGGCGAGCACCAGGTGACCAGGGACGTCAAGCAGGCCCTGGCCAGCGGTTTCGGCGGATCATACTGGTCCGACCTGCTGCTGCTCAGCAAGACCATGGATTAACTGGAGGGAATATAGATATGAAACAAAAAGAGCAGGAAGAGTTAATTTACATCCAAAAGACGATGAAGATCCCCTATAAATGGAGGACCGGGGAGGTCTGGGGCGAATTTTTCAGGGAATTGAAGGAAAACGGCATTATCTACGCCAACGAGTGCCCCACCTGCGGGCGCAAGTTCTGCCTGCCCAAGTCGGTCTGCACCAGGGACCACACCGTGTGCACGGACAGGTCGAAGTGGATCCCGGTCGGGCCCAAGGGAACCGTCGTGTCCTATTTCATGGCGGAGCAATCGTTCCTGTTGCCGACAACAGGCGAGATGCTGAAGATCCCCTTCGCTGTGGGCATCATACTGCTGGACGGCGCAACCGTTATACTACAACACCAGCTCGAGGAGACGGATGAGAGTAAGATTAAAATTTTCATGCGGGTCGAAGCGGTAATCAAGCCCAAGGCGGAGCGCAAGGGCAATATCTTCGACATACTCCACTTCAAGACAATTACCGAGTAATTAAAGAGGAGATAGGAAGGAAATAGCTATGGAAGCAGTAAAGAAAGAACCTGTCATTTTTGAAGGCTTCGTGATCATGCCCTATAAATACTCCGTGGGCTCCATGGCCAGCAAGTTTTTTATCAAGATCAGGGACAGCAAGGTGATCACCGCAGCAAAATGCCCGAAATGCGGTTTCGTCAATAGCCCGCCCAGGTCCGTTTGCCCCAAGTGCTTCAGCAAAGTGGAGGAACTGGTCGAGCTGAGCGGCAAGGGCACCCTCGAAACGTTCACCATCGTCCACTATGAATCATCGGTCCAGGCCCTTAAGCCGCCCTATGCCATCGGCGTGATCAAGCTGGACGGCGCCGATTCGGGAATGACGCATTTCATCGGGGATGTAGATGCCAAGGCCATCAAAGCCGGAATGAAGCTGGAACCGGTATTTAAGGATAAACGTGAAGCCAATATCCTTGACATCGAGTATTTCCGGCCGGCCAAATAGTTATAGATATAACAGATAAATTCAGAATAGAGGAGGCATGTATGGAAAACAAAGTCATCATCACGGCGGCACTCGCAGGGTCGGCGACTTTCAAAAATAACAACCCTGCAACACCTTATACACCCAAGGAGTATGCAGAAGAGGCCGAAAAAGCCTTCAAGGCCGGCGCCTGTATGGTTCATATCCACGGCCGCGACGAGACCATGGGCGGGTATCATACGTCGGAAGTGGACAAGGTAAAAGCAGTTTACGACGCGATCAAGCAGCGCTGTCCCGACCTGATCATCCAGGTCACTTCCTCGGTGGGCTTCCCCTGCCAGGTGGGCCCGTTTCCCGAGTCGGATTGCGTGAACCTGATAAACAACCTGATCAAGCTCAACATGGAGTCGAGGATCCGGTCGATCAAGGCCATCAAGCCGGAGAGCGCTTCCCTTAATACCAACACCATGAACTTCAGCGTCCTTGACCGCAAGACCGGGCAGATCCTGATCGACAATGTGTTCGTTAACTCGTTCGGCATGCTGCAGGATTTCGGCAAGCTAATGGAAGAGATAGGCTGCAGGCCTGAGGCCGAGCTGTACGACGTCGGCGGCCTGGATAACTGGATCATCATAGCCAAACAGAATATCTTCCGCAAGCCCTACAACTTCAATTTCGTCTGGGGCGTGAACGGCGGCCAGAAATTCAGGCCCGAGGTATTTGTCGCATTTGTAAATGCTCTGCCGCCCGACTCCAACTTCACCACCTGCGCTGTCGGCACTGAGCAGGTACCCGCCATCATGCAGTCCTGCATGATGGGAGGGCATATGCGGGTAGGCCTCGAGGACAATACCAGGATGCCTGACGGTGAGCTTGCCAAGGGCAGCTATGAACAGGTAGAATTAGCAGTCAAAATAGCGGCCATGCTCGGGAGAGAGCCTGCCACTCCTGCGGAGGCCCGCAAGATCCTGGGCATTGTAAAAAAATAGTTATCTCGCTCCCTGTATAACCAACTGTATACTCTAACTTGCCGGGAAGCTGTATAATGTGCAGCATCCCGGCAAGTTGACTGATAACTTAAATTGACTTAAGGAGCAGTAGATGGAAGTATTGCACGAAGGTAAAGGGCAACTGATAGGATGGCACGATCCGGACGAGAACCGGGAGTACGTCCTGCACAACAAGTCACGCGCGCTCAAGGACAAGACCATGACTGCGAGCGAGGCCGTGACTAAATTTATCAAAGACGGCGACTTTATCGCCAGCGGCGGCTTCGGACACATCCGTGTTTCCATGAACATCATCTACGAGATCATACGTCAGCGCAAGCGCAACCTGATCATGGCAGGCAAAACAGCAGTACATGACCTGGATATGCTGGTGGGCAGCGGCTGCGTGGACAGGGTGGAGGTAGCCTATAGCTTCGCCCATGAGGTCCGTGGCCTATCACCTGCCAGCAGGCGCATGGTGGAGTCGGGCAGGTGCAAGGTCATCGCCGAGATCAGCAACTCCGGCTACCAGTGGAGGTTTCTGGCCGGCATGATGGGTTTGCCCTTTATCCCCAGCCGCAATCTGATGGGTACTGACACAGGAGCATATAGCTCATGCAAGGTTGTAACCGACCCCTTCAGCGGCAAGCCCATTAACCTGATCCCGGCAGCCTATCCGGACGTAGCTTTCATACACGTACACCGTTGCGATATCTACGGCAATTGCCAGATCGACGGCATCATGGTGGAGGACTTTGAGCTGGCGCGCTGCGCGCGCAAGCTCATCATAACCACCGAGGAAATCATCGACAGCGAGATAATGCGCAGGGAGCCCTGGCGCAACGTGATACCTTTCTATGTTGTAGACGGTGTAGTAGAGCAGCCTTATGGATCACATCCCTGCGAAATGCACGGCAACTACTTCTTCGACGAAGAGCACATAGCTGAATGGCTGGCGCTGTCAAAGACCGACGAAGGTGTTCAGCAATACCTGGAAAAATACGTCTACGGTGTTAAAGATTTCGATGAATACCTGGAGACCTGCGGCGGACTGAAGAAAATCGCCTTCCTTAAGAAGCGTGAAGACAGGCGGGTGCCCCTGGTAACGCCCTGGCGCAAATAGTGTACGCTGGTCCAGATTATAAGGGAGAATGAATGATTTATGGCCAACAATCAAAACGCCAGATATAACATGCGTGAATTCCTGGCATTCACAGGCTCAAACCTGTTGGAGGACGGCAAGTCCGTCTTTGTCGGCACAGGCCTTCCCATGATTGCCGGTATGCTGGCACAAAAGACGCACGCTCCTAACCTTCTGATCATATTCGAAGCCGGGGGCGTTGGACCCATACTGCCCGAGCTGCCCATATCGGTGGGGCAGGCGTTAACCTGCTACCGGGGTATTGCCGCCACCAGTATGCACGATGTAATGTCGTCCTGCCAGGCAGGCTATATCGATTATGGCTTCCTGGGCGGGGCACAAGTCGATATGTACGGAAATATAAATACCACCTGCATCGGCGACCATGACCACCCCAAGACCCGGCTGCCGGGCAGCGGCGGCGCCAACGATATCGCTTCGTTTGCCCATAAGACCATCCTTATTGTGGGCGGGCAATCCAAGCGCACATTCGTAAACAAGGTCGATTTTCTCACAACGCCTGGCTACTTAAGCGGACCCGGAGCAAGGGAAAAGGCGGGCCTGCCCAGCGGAACAGGGCCTTTCAGGATGATTACACAGCTGGCAGTCTATGATTTTGATGAAAAGACCAAGCGCATGAAGCTGTTGTCACTTCACCCGGGAGTCAGCGTCGAAGAGGTCCGTGACAATTCAAGCTTCGATATCATTATCCCCGATAAATATAAGATAAGCCCCGAACCATCCGACCGCGACCTTGAGATACTGCGCAAGGATATCGACCCTACGGGCATGTTAATAGGCAAATAACTGACAGGAGACTGAACAATAATGGACTTCGAACTCACTGAACACCAGCGCATGATCGCTAACTCCGCCAAGGAGATCGCAACCGAGTACGGCCCCGAATACTGGCGTAAGAAAGAGGCGAAGGGCGAATTCGGCGGTGAATACTGGAAAGCGATATGCAATGCCGGATTTCTTGGCATAGTCATACCGGAAGAATATGGGGGTTCGGGCGGCGGCTCGACCGAGCTTTTTATAGCCATGGAGAACCTGGCCGCACACGGATGCGGTATGGCCGGCGCCTGGTACCTGATCCTGTCAGAGGTGTTCGGCGGCCTGAGCATATTAAAACACGGCACTGCGGAGCAGAAGAAGAAATACCTGCCGGGCCTGGCAAAAGGCGATATCGAGTTCGCCATGGCTCTCACTGAACCCAACGCCGGCACCAACACCCTTAATATCAGTACAACTGCCAGGAAAGAGGGCAACCACTGGATCATAAACGGCAATAAGACCTTCATCAGCGGCGCCGACCGGGCCAACGGTATGTTGATCATCGCCCGGACTTCCCCCTGCGGCAGTTCCGGCGGTAAGACCTCGGGCCTGAGCTTGTTTTTAGCTGACATGCCGAATAAGGCGGTGGAGGTTTCCCCCATAGCGAAACATGGCGTTAACTACTCGCATTCCTGCAATGTGACATTCAGCGATCTCAAACTGCCTGCCGACGCGCTCATGCCCCCGCTGGACGGCGGCTGGCACAACGTACTCGACACGCTGAATCCCGAGCGCATGAGCTTCTCTGCTGTCGGCGTGGGCATAGCCCATCTGGCAATAAGCAAGGCAGTGGAATACGCGCGTGAACGCAAAGTATTCAACAACGTCCCTATAGGGAGCTATCAGGCTCTGCAGTTCCCCCTGGCCGAATCCTATTCCTGCCTCGAGGCGGCACGCCTGCTGAATTTGCGCGCATCAATGGCATACGATACGGGCAAACCTTCGGCAGAGGTGGGAGCAGCCGCGAACATGGCCAAGGCCATAGTGGTTGAACATGCAACCAAGGCAGTTTACTGGGCGATGCAGGTCTTCGGCGGCTACGGATATGCCGTTGAATACGACGTCGAGAGATGGTGGCGTGAGATCAATTTGATGAGGCTGGCGCCCGTCACCCAGCAGATGACCCTGGCCTACATCGGCGAAAGGGTGCTGGGTATGCCCAAGAGCTACCAGGCTTAGCGGCGCGCCGTCGGTCCCATATAGCCAGCGATTCCGAACATGCCCGGCAGGCATAAAGAGATATATGAAATGAGAGGGGTCTCCGGTTAACCGGAGACCCCTCTTTGTAGTCTGAGATAATCAGCGGATTACTATCAGCCTGCGCGCTGTCTGCGCCAGAGCATGACCATGCCTGCCACAAAGGCCATTGCTATCATAATGATGCCGAACATAAGCATGTAATCATTGCCCGTGACCATCTCCACTGTGAAACTGCCGGCCGGTACGCCGTCTACGTAAACGCTGTAATCACCGGGCTCGCTGCGGGACACGTTGAAGGTCAGCGTGGAGGTAGCACCGCTGTTTACAGCCGCTCCCTGCGTTGTTTCCACCTGCCCGTTAACATACAGCGTTACTTTTTTGTTACCGTTGACCGTGCTCCTATTGATTATATCCGCAATTACAGTGACGGGAGTCCCGGGAGTCACAGTTTTAGACGATAGGCTGGCACTTTGAATAATTATACTGGGAAGAGATACCGGAGGGGCCGATACTGTAGGAGATACCGGAGATGAGGAATGAGATCCTGCACCTATCGATTGATTTTGCTGGACTACGGAAAATCCTCCTGGTAAGGTTGCGGTGCCGCCGGGCGTGGTCACCGATACGTCCCTGTAACCCGGCGCAGAGCCCTGCATTATGCTGATATTGGCTGTTATCTGCGTAGGGCTGTCTACGTTAAAACTATTCACTATTATGCCTGCGCCGAAGCTGACCGACATAGCCCCGATGAAATCGGTGCCCGTTATGGTAACCGTCAGGTCCTGCCCGCACTGCCCGGTGGCGGGGCTGACCGCTGTGACCGTGGGAGTGGGGAAAAAACGGGCATAGTGCAGTGAAGTCGCGCCGGCACTTGCATAGCTGATTTGGGGATTGCCGCTGCTATCTAAAGCTATAGAGCTGTCTGAAAACTCGCCGGGATCCACGGTCTGTTTTTCCCATGCTGATTCCGTCCGGACGGCATAGTGCAGCGATAACGCTGCTACATCGGTATAGCTGATGTGAGGCCGGTTGCTGCTATCAAGCGCGATCGATGTGGAATCAAACCTGACCGGGGAGGTATCCACGGTCTCTTTTCCCCAGGCAGAACCCGTATATCTGGCATACTCGACGGTTTTAAGCCGCGGATCGGAATAGGCGATGTGAGGCAGGTTGCTGCTGTCCAATTTCAAAGAGATCGAAGAATAGCCGGCCCCAGCATAGTAATTATCCACCTCTACTTTTGACCAGGTGCTTCCACCGGGCTTGGTTGCGTACCAGATATAGATGGCCGATCCGCCGGCCTTAGCGTAGCTGATATGGGGGTAATCGTTGCTGTCAAGGGCGAGCGATGTATACCCTCCACTTGAATCCACTGTTTCAATCAGCCACATGCCGGGGGAGGGGTACCAGCTGGCGTACTCGAGATTCCCTGTTACTCCAGAGAAGCTGATACGCGGATTCCCGTAGCTGTTCAGCGCCAGCGAGGGATTATGTCCATTGGCGCTCAGTGATTTGATATCCCACGCCGAGCCCGTCCATCCGGCTAACTTGATAGTCGTACCGGCATAATCGCAATAGGCGATGTGAGGCAGGCTACCGCTGTCCAGGACTATGGAAGTGCCGGCATTGCTGCAAGCACCCAGCGGTGAGTCCACTATCTCTATGGCCCAGGCTGATCCCGTCCACCGGGCATATTTCAGTTTGCAGCTGGCAGGATCGGTAACATCATAGTAGCTGATGTGAGAATAGCCGTTAACATCTACCGCTATGGAAGTGCCCCGGACCTCTCTGGTATCAACAGTCTGAAGGTCCCATACCCCGGCAGCCGCCATTACAGGCCGGGCCGGAATGGCAGTTGTCGCCACGACCGTCATAAGTATCAGCGCGGCTGTTAGTGTAAAAAATCTCCAAATCCTTGAGCCTATCATATGGGGTCTCCTTTGAGTCGATACCACTGCGTTAATATTTTACAGCAGAAGTCAATAGCTTCCTTACTATGGCTGCGCCAGCCTGCCCAGTGCCGTTTTGAGACGCGCCATACAGCGGTCCCTGCCCAGCACTTCCATTGTTTCAAAGAGGGGCGGCGACGCGGTGCGGCCGGTAACGGCCACGCGCAACACACCGAAAAAGGGGCCGGCTTTGAGGCCAAGCCCCTCTACAAGCGGCCTGACCGCTGACTCAAGGTCGGCGGTACGCCATTCACCGATGCCGTCCAGGGCCTGAAGGGTCTGCCGGAGCACTTCACCGGCCTGTTCTTTCTCCAGCTTGCCGGGCAGCAGGCTGGTCTCATACTCAAGATTGTCGACGAAGAAAAAGTCCACCAGGGAAGGTACTTCGGAGAGCAACTTGGCCCTCTCCTGTACCAGGGGGGCTATCTGTTTCAGGTACGCCGCATCGATAGGCCTTTTCACGATGGCGGGAAGCGACTCCTCAACAAAGGGCCTGCACCTGTCGCTGAACTCCTGGGGACTCAGGTTGCGAATATATACCCCGTTCATCCATTCCAGCTTGGTCAGGTTAAAGACTGCCGCGGTCTTGCTGACCCGTTCGATAGTAAAATTTTTCACTATTTCATCGCGGGTCATTATCTCCGTTTTATCGTCCAGCGACCATCCCAGCAGTGACAGGAAATTGATCATAGCCTCGGGGAGATATCCCTTGTCACGGTATTCATTGATAGAGGTGGCGCCGTGCCGCTTGCTCAACTTGGACTTGTCGGGACCCAGTATCATGGGCAGGTGGGCAAAGCGGGGCGGCTGCCATCCGAACGCGGCATACAGGAGCACGTGCCTCGGCGTGCTGGAAAGCCACTCTTCGGCCCGCATGACGTGCGAGATCTGCATGCGGTGGTCATCAACTATATTGGCCAGATGGTATGTCGGGTAGCCGTCGGATTTGAGCAGCACAAAGTCATCCATTAAGCTGTTATCGAATGATACATCACCCCTGATCAGGTCAGTTATTACCGTCTTGCCTTCCAGGGGGGATTTGAAGCGTATTACGGGGGCCACACCGGGAGCGCCTCCCCCTGACCCTTTATGAGAGAGGTCACGGCAATGCCTGTCGTATCCGGGCGGCTGTTTGAGCTTCACCTGTTCCTGGCGCATGGCATCGAGCCTCTCTGAAGAACAGTAACAGTAATAAGCCTTGCCCTCGTTTACAAGCTTCTCTCCGAACTCCCGGTATGTATCCAGGTGCTCCGACTGAAAATACGGCCCCTCGTCGAAGTCCATCCCCAGCCATTTCAGGCTATTGATAATAATTTCCACGGCGCCTTCCACCTTGCGCGCCTGGTCAGTGTCCTCGATGCGCAGGATAAAGGTCCCCCCGCTGTGCCGGGCGAAGAGCCAGTTGAAAAGCGCGGTCCTGATATTGCCCAGGTGCGGGTAACCAGTGGGACTGGGCGCAAAGCGTACCCTCACCGGGACATCCATTTTATCTGATTCCCCCACGTGCAAGTGACTGGTTATATACGACGGCCTTTACGGGCAGCTTGACCACGTAAGTATCGGCCATTTTATCGTGCATTCCCTGTTTGTGGCTGTCGAAGGCTACTATAATAAAACCTATGCCCAGCGTGGCGAAGCACAACATGCTGCCGAGGAATCGTATAAAGGCATAGCGCAGGTCCAGGGAAGAGCCGTCAGTGCGAATGACTTTGATGCCCACACTGAGATTACCCACTGTTTGGCCCGAAGCTGCCCAACAAGCTACGAAATAGACAGTGCTGGCCACCAGCATGGCAAGCAGTATGGTGGCAGACAGCCATATAATTCCCGCGGACAGAGGCGCGCCACCGGCAATATCGCTGTACTTGTTGATCACCCCCGGAACATTGGGAAATATCCAGAAAAAGGATTGTGATATAACGCAATACAATATGTATAGTCCCGCCATTAATATCAAGAAATCAATCAGCGCGGCAGCCAGCCTGATCCAGAAGCCGGCGTACTCTAGGGCATAATCTTTGGGTTTCTCTTTCAACGTTAACTCCCAACGGGAATTCCGCCAATATCAGCAGAATATCAGGAACCTCTCATCTGCCCTTTGTCCAGGCCTGGCTTACTCAAGCGGCGGCGCCGGGTGGTTATTCTACTTTTCTTTTGCCTTACCCTTGGTGAGGGTCTTATACATTTCCTCGTATTCCCGCAGGTTCTGACGCAGCCGTTCTACGAGTAGTTCAGCCTGCTTGAGCTTGCCCCTGGTCTCTTCGATCTGAGTGGTGATATTGAAGAGCAACTCGTTACGCCTGTTAGCAGTATCAACTTCAAAGGTCGTAAAATCCTCGGGGCCGGGCGCCGGCGCGTTGGCGAGCTGGTTATATACGTCACCCTGCCCGCCGTACGGGTCCTTTTTCGCCTGTCCGAATTTATCCTGTGGTCTCATTTGAAACCTCGCTTTTGAGTTTAATTTATCATACCCTCTGGCTAAATAGCAACAGGTTTCAGCCCTTTCCCTTATCCAGGGACTTCAACACCTGCTGCAAATCAGGGGGAAGTCCGCATGTGAAAGAGTGCACCTGCCCGCTGTGGGGCAGCGTCAGTTCAAGATAACAGGCATGGAGGAACTGGCGTCCCGAAGAGATCGACGTTTTCCCATACGTTTTATCCCCCACCACCGGATGCCCTATGGCAGTCATGTGCACCCTTATCTGGTGTGTCCTGCCCGTTTGAATACGTACCTCCGCCAGTGTGCAGCTTTTATAATAGTGCAATACACGGTAGTCGGTCCTGGCCACTCTGCCACGGGTTACTACCGCCATCCTTTTACGGTTCGCCGGATCCCTCCCGATAGGAGCATCGATGGCGCCTTTTTCCGGTTCAAGTTTTCCCTTCACCAGGACGATATAAGCCTTTTTCACAGATCTGGACTTGAACTGGTTCACGAGTTCGAGTCGTGCCCTCTCATTCCTGGCTACGACTATTAATCCTGAAGTATCCTTGTCCAAACGGTGCACGATGCCTGGCCGCGGAGAATCTCCGAAACAGGCCAGGTCAGGGAAACGTTTCAGAAGGGCGTTAACAAGTGTATGACTGGCATGACCCGGGGCCGGGTAAACGCTCAATCCAGCCGGCTTATTGATAACCGCCATATCGGGATCCTCATAAATGACTTCAACTGCGATGTCCTCGGGTTCAAGCCTGGAGCTTGCCGGGGGTGGGATCTCGATGGTGATGAGGTCCGTGGATTTTAAGCGTTGCGCTGCGCTGGCTTTTCGGCCGTTTACAGTGACATGCCCTGTCTTAATCAGCTTCTGAATATGCGTGCGTGTCAGATCCGGCAGGGCAGCAGCCAGGCACTTATCCAGCCGGACATCGTCGATGCCGGCCTCAAGCGTCTTTTTTTGCGGTCCCAGGTTTTGGCTCATTCTTTTTCCCCAGGCTGGCAAGGGCAACAAAGGCAAGCATAATTGATCCCACAGTTATAGCGGAGTCAGCGACGTTAAAGGCAGGCCAGTAGACATTGCCCCAGAGCCTGAAATAAATAAAATCCGTTACGCAGCCGAACCTCAGCCTGTCTATGAGATTGCCCAGCGCCCCGACAAAGATCAGGCTCAATGCCAGTCCACCCATAAAACCGAGTTCTTTAAGGTATTTGAAGAAGATCAGCACAACTACCAGTCCGGCAATGGCTACGATACTGAGAAGAAAGGCCTGATTGGTGAATAGACCGAAAGCCGATCCGGTATTCTGTACATGTACGATATTCAACCGCCATACCTCCGGGAGTGCTCCTCCCGGGGCGATATTAGCGCGGACCCATTCCTTGGTGGCAATGTCCAGCATCAGTAATACAGCTATAATGCCGAGATATATAAGGGCGTACCACCACTTTATACGCTTCTGTGAACCTTTTATTTCCGACAATTGTCCTCCATATTATTTCCGGCTTCTGCAGGAAAGGCGCCCGGGCCACGCACCGTACAAGCAACTATTCTATATTACATAAATTCAAGTGACAAGCTGGTCAAGCATTGAGCGGACCTGCCTGATAGTATCCACAGCCTGCCCGCGCCAGTGGTTATTTGCAAAAATAAACGTGTTCTTAGCAGCGCTGCTCACGTGCTGTATTTTAGGCAGCCACTGCTCCAGCTCCTGGCGGCTATAGGAGTAATCGTAGCGCTCCCAGGCCTGATCATGCTGCCACCATTTGGCGGCATTCCGGCCGTGAAACCGGATATACCCCGTTTGGCCGGTCACTTCGGCCACGGGCGGCATCAGGCGAGGCAGTTCCGGCTCGTCCACACAACAGAACCCGATATCATGGGCGGTCATCCAGCCCAGGACCTCGCTGTTGAGCCAGGCGGCGTTGCGAAACTCTATGACCAGCGGATATCCCTGAAGCCAGTCGCCCAGATTCTGCAGGTAATCCTGGTTGGCGGAATTAAAGCCGAAGCTATAGGGGAATTGTGCCAGCACACAGCCCAACTTCCCTGCTGTCACCAACGGCTGCAGTATGCGCGTGAATGCGCGGCTCGCTTCCTCCCCGTCCTTACGCACATGTGTCATCTCCTGGTTAGCTTTGACGGAGAATAGAAACCCCTCCCCCGTTTTATTGGCGAGGGATTCCATGGTAGCAAGGCCGGGCAAAGCGTAATACGTGGAGTTCAGTTCCAGCGCATTGAACTCACTGGCATAATAGGCCAGCCAGCTTTTCCTGGGCAGGCCTTCAGGGTAATAAATACCCACCCAGTCGTTATAGCTGAAACCACAGGTGCCGCAATAGAACACGATGCACCACACACGGCCTACGCCATGATAAACGAGACCGCAACTATATTATCCCGGCAGCCTTACAAACAAGCCCGCTAAATATGTATTAGCGGTCGACCAGCGTCAGGATACCCCATACGATGAGAAAGATGCCTATGATCCATCTTGCCATGTCGAACCAGAATATGCATAAAACACCGGCAATAATCGCGATTATAGCCTTAGCTACGTTGCTCATTGTAAAATGCTTGCTTGCCATCAGGTGAAATCCTCCCTCATTAAAAGTGTTCCACATATTATAGACTATTGCATTAGAGTGTCAATTCGTTTTGAAACCGCGGGGCTTCAGGTAAAATCTACTTAAAAAAGAAGGCGGTGGATTTAAATCCACCGCCTTCGCAACAGACAGGCTTGTTTTATACTTCTCGGAATTCGCCTTCCACGGTCCCTTCGTCTCGGGGCGGAGGAGGCGAACCGGCGTCCTGTGAGCTATCCTGGTCGCCGGGGCTTCCGCCCGGGGGCGGCGAGGTCTTCTGATAAACTGCTGAGCCTATTTTTTGCATTGAGTCGTTTAGCGCCTGCAAGGAGCTCTTGATATAGCTTATATCAGTGCCCTGAAGAGCTGACCTGGTAGCTGCAATCTTGCCTTCGACTTCGCTCTTGAGGTCGGCGGGAATTTTGTCGCCGTACTCGCGGATGGTCTTTTCGGCGGAGTACACGGTGGCTTCAGCTATGTTCTTGGTCTCGACCTCTTCTTTTTTACGCGTATCGTCGGCGGCATGCGCCTCGGCTTCCCGGCGCATCTTTTCCACTTCATCCTTGTTCAGACCGCTGGATGCGGTAATGGTAATCTTCTGTTCCTTGCCTGTGCCTTTGTCCTGAGCGCGGACGTTGAGGATGCCGTTCGCATCGAGATCAAACGTGACCTCGACCTGGGGTACGCCTCGCGGCGCAGGTAAAATACCGTCTAAAATAAATCTGCCAAGGGTCTTGTTGTCCCCCGCCATCGGGCGTTCGCCCTGCAGGACGTGAATCTCCACGCTCGGCTGGTTGTCGGCTGCAGTGCTGAAAACCTGGCTCTTGGAAGTGGGGATGGTAGTGTTCCTGGGTATCAGCGGTGTCATTACGCCGCCCAGTGTCTCTATGCCGAGGGTGAGAGGGGTGACGTCCAATAGCAGGATGTCCTTGACATCCCCCTTGAGCACACCGCCCTGAATGGCTGCGCCCAGCGCCACTGCTTCGTCCGGGTTGATACCCTTGATGGGCTCCTTGCCGAAGAACTGGCGTACGATCTCCTGTACCTTGGGCATCCTTGTCTGTCCACCGACCAGGATGACGTCCGTAACCTGTGCTGCAGTAAGACCGGCATCTGACAGCGCCTTTTTGCAGGGTTCGATACTTCTCTCCAAAAGGTCAGCCGACAGCTGTTCCAGCTTGGCGCGGGTTAGCGTTATATTGAGGTGCTTGGGTCCGGAAGCATCGGCGGTTATGAAGGGCAGGTTGATCTCGGTTTGCCCTGTTGTTGAAAGCTCCCTCTTGGCCTTCTCAGCTGCGTCCTTCAGTCGTTGCAGGGCCATCTTGTCCTGCCTGAGATCGATGCCCTGTTCTTTTTTGAATTCATCGGTAAGCCAATCCATCACCTTAAGGTCGATGTCATCGCCGCCGAGGTGCGTGTCACCATTGGTGGATTTAACCTGAAAGGTGCCTTCGCCGAGCTCCAGGATGGATATATCGAAGGTGCCGCCGCCCAGGTCGTAGACCGCGATCATCTCCTCTTTTTTCTTATCCAGGCCGTAAGCCAGAGCAGACGCCGTCGGCTCATTTACTATACGGATAACGTTGAGCCCGGCGATGGTGCCTGCATCCTTGGTGGCCTGTCTCTGGCTGTCGTTAAAGTAAGCGGGGACCGTGATCACGGCATCCGTCACTTTGTCACCGAGAAAAGCTTCGGCATCCATTTTCAGTTTCTGCAGGATCATGGCCGATATCTCGGCGGGGCTGTATTCCTTTCCGCCCATCATGACCTTGGCATCACCGTTTGGCGCCTCGACGATTTTATAAGGCAACCGCTTGATATCGTTCTGGACTTCAGGGTCCTTGAACTTGCGGCCCATCAGGCGTTTGATGCTGAAGATGGTATTCTCAGGGTTGGTAATAGCCTGCCTCTTGGCGAGCAACCCTACCAGCCTCTCACCTTTTTTATCAACAGCTACCACCGATGGTGTTAAACGTTCGCCCTCGCGGTTGGCGATGATGACCGGCTCCCCGCCCTCCATCGTTGCCACAAGACTAAATGTTGTTCCAAGATCTATGCCTACTGTTCTACCCATTTTATCCTCCTATGCTCTGGATTTAATTTATTATTAGACACTATTCAACAGCTTGATTGTCCCGGTCCTTTTGATGCTTTGATTCCTTGCCGGTATGATTTCCATTACCAACCGTTACCTGGGAGGCCCTGAGTACCCTGTCTTTAACGGTATAACCCTTGCGGTGCTCAGAGACGACTTCCCCCTCTTCCCCGTCTTCATAGCCAATAGCCTCGTGAAAGTTGGGGTCGAACGGCTGGCCTACGCATTCAATTTCCACGCAGCCGTGCGCACGCAGGATATCCTGAAGGTTCCGCTGAATGATTTTGAAGCCTTCGACCCAGGTCGAGTCTTTAAATTTGGGGTCAACCATATTAAAAGCGCGCTGCATATCATCCACAACGGGCAATAACTGCCTGACTATTTCAACGTTGGCCCAGGATAAATATTCCTGTTTCTCCTGTTCCGTCCTCTTCTTGAGGTTCTGATAGTCGGCCCGCTCTCTTTGCGCATCGGCCAGGTAAGTTTTAGCTTTTTCCTCCGACTCTGCAAGAGCTTTTTTAAGGTCAACGATATTATCCTGTTCCTGGGATATGGGGTCCTCTGCCAAAATACCCTCCTGATTCAATTGCTATCTTTCGTCCCGGAATACCCTTGCAACCAGTTCGCTTAAAAGTCCCGAAATATAATTGACTGTGGATATGGCCTTCGTATAATCCATCCTCGTGGGACCGATAATCCCGATTGCGCCCTGCACCTTATCGGGCGCGCCGTAATTACTGAATACAAGGCTCAGGTCGTGCAGCGCGGACTCGCGGTTTTCCTCGCCTATAATGACCTTGACGCCTTCATCCGTAATCTGCCAGTCGATGACCTGCCTGAGCCAGCCCTTGGCTTCCATCAGCTCGAGTACTCCCAGCATCCGTTCGCGCTGCACAAACTCTGGCTGCTCCAGCATCAACCGCAGGCCCTCAAAATATGAACTCTCATATTCAATAGCGTCTTCACCGGCCATGACCTCTCTGATGGTGCCTGAAATCTTTTCCTCCAGCGACGTCATCTTCAGCTTCTTTGCAGTGATCTGGCCCCGCGTCAGGCCGGCATACTCCCGGTTGAACTTAACGGCGGCTTCACTCAAATGCTCCTGATCGGCAGTTTCGCCAAGCTTAATGGTCTGCCGCCGCAGAACCGCATTGCCCAGCATAAGAACCATCATGGCAACATTCTGCTGCAAAAAGATCAGCTCTATATGTTTATACTTGCATTCTGCCGATTTTGGGAAAGTGACAATGGCCGCATTTCCCACCAGGCGCGACATCACTCCGGCCGCCATTTTCAGCAACCTGTCATATTCGTCGACGGCCGCATCCAGCAGGTGCCTGATACGCCTTTGCTCATCAGTAGGAAGATCAGTGTGGCCGGATATATTCTCAACGTAAAACCTGTAGCCCTTATCCAGCGGGACACTGCCCGAAGATGTATATGGCCTGGTGATATAACCATCATCCTCAAGCGAGGCCATGTCATTTCTGATCGTAGCAGGACTTACACCAAGGCTATGAAGGCGTAAAACGGCCTCCGATGCCACCGGGGTTGCCGTTGCTATATACTCACTGACTATGATTTTTAAGACGGCGTCTCGTCTTTTGTAAGCAGCCTTGCTCATTTTTTAGCACTCTCCACTTTAGACTGCTAATTTACTATATACTGTAGCACCGGATTAAAAACAAGTCAAAACCGGGTGAGCAGGGCGGTCGAACGGCCGTCCTGCTCCCGTCAATTATGTTCTCCCCAAGTTCAGGCACCTATTTAGCTGAAGCGGTGACCTCCAGTATAACGTCCGGCCATTGGACATACTGGGCAACATTGTTACCGTTAGTGGTGCGCTTCATGAAACCGGCCTCCGCCTGGAACCTTTCAAGCCTGTTGTCCACGGCAGTGATAAGCTCAGGTGTCACATCCACTTCCACAATCGGCTTATTCAGGTAAGCTTCCGCGCGCTGGAAGGGCGATCCGTCCATAGTACCGAATTTAGGCAGGATATTGCCGTACGATATATGCGACACCTGGTACCCGCCTAATCCCGTCACGGTGTCGTACGGATCGTCTCCCACGACTTTGCCATCGAGGAATTTCAACCTGGCCTGTTTAATATCCATACCCATGAGGGGGAAAATATTGTAGCTGAAGAAAGCCCGGTAGCCTATGTTCTTTTCGTCGTCTCCCGCTTTGTATATGCTATTATCCCTGTCACCCTCGGATGTGACCGTGCCGCTCTCTTTGGGTATCAACTTAAAAGTCTGCACGCCGCTGGGAGCGGCCACCGGTATAACGATCTCCTGCCTGGCCTCGGCGCCCTTCCCATCGCTGGCCACTACAAAGATGCTGTAGTTGCCGGTCTTGCTGGGCGAAGTCCAGGATACCCTGTTACCGACTCCGCTCAGGGTACCGTCTCTGGCCTCCCATTTATACTGGACTGCATCTCCATCCTGGTCGCTGGCAATACAGGTGAGTGTGGCTGTGGATGCGAACTGAAGCGCAGTCGGCTCGGCTGTAAGGCTCGTGATCGATGGGGCATGGTTAGCGCTTACGGTGATGGGAACAGAGGCCTGAGCAGTTCCTCCCTTGCCATCATCAACCGTCAATTTGATTTCGTAGGTTCCATAACCTTTAGGAGCGCGCCAGGCGGTATTGGCCCTTCCGTTTTCCACAAATTCTCCACCTGTGGAGGTCCAATTAAAATTGATGCTGTCCCCGTTTGGATCGGAGACCACGCTTTGAATGTTCACAGTCCCTTCGGGGTAAGTCTGGTTCTGCGCGGCTGTTAAGCTGGCGATCACCGGGGGTAAATTGCCCACAGGTGCCGCGGCGGGCGGCTCGGCCGGCTTGGCACAGGCTACTGCCACCGCCAGAGTGATAACCGCCACAAGTACCAGTGCATAAATAAATCTGGTGTTCCTCATAAACGACCTCCTGATTAATTAATTTCGATTACGGCGCGAACGTTATAAGCAGGTTCGCATCCGGCCATTCTATATAGTCGACGGCATTATTTCCATTGCTTGCCTTGTAGAACATGGCTTCCAGTTGCAGCCTATCGGCTCCGGCTGCCACAAGATTCCTTATCTCATTGGTTACATCTACCTCATTGGGGGCTGAAGTCAGCAGGGCGCCGGCGGAATAGAAATTGTCTCCCGTAATATTGTAATCGGGCAATCCTTCGCCGTAATTCACCTTCCACAAGCGCAACCCGCCCAGGGCATTGAAAGGATCACCCGTTATCCTGCCCGAGCCGAATTTCAGCTTGGCCTGCCGGACATTGGTCCTATTGAGTCCGAAGATATCAAAGCTGAAGAATGCCCTGTAGGTAAGGTTCTTTTCGTCATCGCCCGCCCTGTACCTGGTGGTATCTTTATCGCCGGTCGAAGATACTGTCCCGCTCTCGGGCCTAACCTGTTTGATAGTGATCTCGCTGCTCGATGGCGATACATTGACTAAAATTGTTTGCTTTGATTCTGCGCCTTTGCCGTCGCTGACAGTGCATGTTATACCGATGTCGCCATTCTTGTTGGGCGATATCCATGTTACCCTGTTGTCCGTACCTGAAATGGTCCCGTCGGAAGCGCTCCAGCTATACCTGACGCTATCTCCGTCAGGATCGTTGGCAACGCAGGTGATTACCGTACTTCCGCCCGGCATCACGTTGACAGGATTTGCAGACAGGCTCGTAATGGCCGGCGCCCTGTTACTCGATACCGTAATGGATGTCTTGGACTGTGCGTACCCTCCTTTGCCGTCTTCGACAATCAGGGTTATCTCGTATACACCGGTCTGCGACGGCGCCTGCCAGATATTATTTTGTCCTGATCCACCGAAGCCGCCACCGCTGGCCGACCACTTGTAAGTGAGAGTGCCGTTAGCAGGATTGATAATAGAGCTCTCAATAACCACGGTTCCACCGGGCAAGGTCTGATTTTGCACAGGATTTAAACTCTGGATGGTCAACTGCTGCCCTCCCCCGGGCAACGCGACCTGTGCGCATGATAGTACTCCCGTTGAGATCAGCAGCAAACCGGATAAGATCAACAACACGTGGATGATTTTTTTCATATCGCGCTCAAACCTCCGCACTTAACAGTATCAAAATTATAGCTAACCCCTGTGGTTAAAGCAAAAGCCATTTACCTGCTTGTGCCGCTGATGTCGTAGCTGCGTATTTTCCATGCGTCGGGCATGGTCAACTGCACAGTAAAACTCCATACTTCACCCGGTTCTAAGAACGACCTGTGGGTCGAAGAAACGCCGACTACATTTTTGTCAGCATCGAAGAAGCGGACGGTGATATTGCATTCCGACAGTGGAACATTGTCGACGTTTTTGGCAATACCTGTAACAACTGCCATGCTTTTGGTCGAATTGAGGTCTCCCGTAAATTGCCTCGTGGTGAGCTCATGACTGATGATTTGAAGTCCGCCAACCTTGTTACAGCTCACAGTCGCAAGAACCAGCAACAACGCTAAACAGGCAAGCCAATGACCGTATTTAAACAACCCTTCCACCTATATCAAAGAGTATATACAAACGCGACCGCTTTCACAACGGTTTGTATTTTCCATCATTTGCACATGGATATGTCGTACCTGGCCACCTTCCAGGCATCACTTCCGTTGAGCGCCACCCTGAAATTCCACACCCGGCCCGGCTCCAGCCGCTTTAGACTATTTGAAAAAGTACCCAGGCTCTTGCCCTCGTAATCGTAAAAGGTCACGCATATCCTGCATTCATCCACTGGCCATAACAGCGTATTCCGGGCCTGCCCTTCCACGGTGGCTGAGCTTTGTGTCACATCCGCCGTGAATTCGGAAACTTGAATGTTATGCTTGATCACCTTGACGGCAGTGTGAGGACTACAGGCATTTATGCATGGGATCAATATCAATAACAAAAGAAGCAGCCGGAGGCTTGAACGCATGTGACCTGTTACCTGCAGCACTTGGTTGGATCGCGCACAATTACGGTCACCGTCACCGTCTTGCTGGCAGTATTGCCCAGGCCGTCATCTACGGTAACCATGATATAGAAATCGCCATATGTCTTGGGCGCTTCGTAGGTAATGGAAGGGCCGCTTCCAATGATGGTGCCATCGCTGCAAACCCATTGGTATTTCAACGGCGTACCCTGCGGGCTGGTGGCAGAACATGTGATTACAGTATTGCCCAGGGGATACAGATTAGTGTGTTCAGCGACCAGTGACGAAATCACCGGCGCATTGGGATTTACGTTACCTCCTGCAGCGCAGGCAGCGCCAACAACAACGGCGGCAAACAACAGCAAAAGGGTAAAGTAGAATACGGCTTTTTGTATTTTCAATTAGTGCTCTCCGGTTATGTCATTGGTAAAACGTATATATGATAAATTCGACGGGATGTTTTCGCAAATCGAGTTTGTTAAATCCTGATCGCTTCATGTATGCTTTATACAAATATCCGCCGAGGTAAAACATGTCTGATTTTCAAAGCAAGATAGAAAAGCTTGTCAACAAAACGGTTGACAACAACAGATGGAGGCAGCGGGAATGCATTAATCTCATACCCTCCGAATCCTCTCCGAGCCTTCTGGTAAAGCTATGCGAGATATCAGATCCGGTTGGACGTTATGCCGAACACAGGACCATGAAAGGCAGGGAGATATATTTCTATCAGGCAACGGATTTCATCAGGGATGTTGAAGATGAGCTTAGAAAAGAACTGCAGCAGTATTTTGGCTGCACAAACATTGAGCTGCGCCCCGTCAGCGGCAACATGGCTAACGAGGTAGTTTTTAAAGGCATAGTTAAATTTCTCAACCGGGAGAAGCCGGCGAGTCAGCCGCTGAGAAAAATGCGTGCCGTTATCAACAATGATCTGAACAAGGGCGGGCACCTCAGCGCACAACCTATGGGCGCCCTGTTCAACTTCGTAGCTGATAACCTGGAAACGGGCAAGGAGAACGTCTATCATTTTCCAGTTCTCAAAGATAACCCATATAAAGCAGACACCGGCAAACTCGCCGACCTGATCGAGTCGGTCAAACCGGAGCTGATCATCTTCGGTAAAAGCATGTTTTTATACAGGGAACCGGTCAAATTTGTATCTGAAATTACGAGCCGTATGAATCCCCGTCCCATACTCATGTTTGATATGGCTCATGTACTGGGTCTTTATGGCGCATTCCAGGCTCCGTTCAGCGAGGGAGCCGATATCGTCACGGGAAGCACACATAAAACCTTCTTCGGCACGCAACGCGGCGTAGTCGCAGGCAATATGACGGATGGTACCGGACTGGAGAAGCTCTGGGTGGAGATCAAGAGCAGGGCCTTCCCCGGCTCCACCAGCAACCACCACCTTGGCACTTTGCTGGGGCTGCTGCTGGCAACTTACGAAATGAACGAGTTCAAGCAGGATTACCAGGCACAGGTGATAAAGAATGCCCGTGCTTTTGCCAGGGCATTGAAATCCAGGGGCATAGCGGTTGAAGGCGATGCAAAAGATGGATTCACCGAAACCCACCAGGTATTGATCCGCGTGAGGCAATATGGACTGGGAGAGGATATCGCCCGCAGGCTTGAGGAAAACAATATCGTCACCAATTACCAGGCCCTGCCGGACGATGACAGCTTCATAGCATCAAGCGGAATTCGGATGGGCACACAGGAGATGACGCGCTTCGGTATGAAGGAAGCCGACTTTGAGCAGCTTGCAGGGTATTTGAGCGAATGCGTTATATCGAATAAGCCGGTGAAGGATGAGGTCAAGAAACTCCGCCAGAGGTTCCTGACCATGCAATATTGCCTGACGACGGAACAATCTCTCCCGCTGGCGGCCAGGGTGCTTTCCTCTATACTGCCCGGCGACCCTTACCTGGCCAAATTCGCCGACAACTTAAGATCATTCTGCTGAACTCGGCATATCTCTCAGCCGTTCGATTAAGCCAGCTATACCACCGTCATAACGCCGTGCATTTTTGTGAGGCCCGTAGTCAGGTTTATAATTGTTAGCGGTCATTACTATGAAACAGCTATATGCCATTGAGACATTCAACCTGACCAAGAGATACGGTAAGATCCTGGCACTCGATCAGCTCAACCTGAAAATCGAACCCGGTGAGGTATTCGGCCTTCTCGGGCCAAACGGCGCTGGCAAGACTACAGCAATATCTATGCTTTGTACCGTCAACTCCCCCACTTCAGGAACAGCCCTGGTCAACGGTTTTGATATCCGCAAACAGTCAGGCAAGGTCCGCCGCAGCATAGGCATCGTTTTCCAGGATCCCAGTATCGATGACCGCCTGACAGGCAGGGAGAACATGATGCTGCATGCTACCCTTTACGATATCGGCTCGTCTGTCGCAAAGAAAAGGATCGTCGAATTACTGGATCTGGTAGGGCTGATAGACCGCGCCGATTCGCCTATGAAAACATATTCCGGCGGCATGCGGCGCAGACTGGAACTGGCCAGGGGACTTTTACACAGCCCCAGGGTGCTTTTCCTCGACGAGCCGACCCTGGGCCTGGATCCGCAAACGCGGCAACATCTATGGTCGCATATCGAGGAACTGGCCAGGCAATCAAACATCACGGTGATCCTGACCACACACTATATGGAGGAGGCGGAGCGACTTTGCAGCAGGGTGGGGATTATCGATACCGGCAGGATCAAGGTGGTGGATACACCTGCTCACCTGATCGGCGCACTAAAAGGCGACGTCGTAACCGTTGTAACCAACCGGCCTGCCGATTTCCTGGCAAAAATTAAAGAGCTCAGTTTTACACATCATGCAGAGGCGGTTGACAGCACTATACGCCTTCATTTATCCGAGGCTGAGAAAAAGGTGCCGATGATTGTGGAACTGGCATCTGCAAACCAGATCGAGCTTAAGTCTGTCTCCATACACAAACCGACCCTGAACGACGTATTTCTATATTACACGGGAAAAGAAATACGATCCGAAGGAGCGGAAAATGAATTAAGGTCAACTATGCGCGCCTTAGGCAGGATGAAATGAGTGAGCTGAGAAAAATAGGTGCGCTATGGTACAGGGAGGTGCTGCGGTACTGGCGCGAAAAGTCGCGGATTATATCTTCGCTGATACTGCCTGTTCTGTGGCTGCTGGTCTTCGGCAGCGGCATGAGGAATGTTGAACTGCCCGGCGTGGACAACTACCAGGTATTCATATTTCCGGGCATACTGGGCATGACGTTGCTCTTTACGTCCGTATGGTCGGGGGTTTCAATTATATGGGACCGGGAATTCGGATTTCTAAAAGAGATAATGGTAGCTCCCGTTTCCCGCACGTCCATAGTTATCGGCAAAGCCCTGGGCAGCGGCACCAGCGCCTTGATACAGGGATTCATACTGCTGCCTCTTTCATTTCTTATTGGAATCAGGCTTGCCCCGCAGTCCATACTTCTGCTGATCCCCGTAATGATACTGCTGGCGATCGGCCTGGTCTGTGTGGGCCTGCTGCTGGCCTCACTGATGAACAGCATGGAGGGATTCAACTTTATTATGAGCCTGGTGATAATGCCTATGTTCTTCACCAGCGGGGCGCTCTTCCCTATTTCCTCAGCCCCGTCCTGGCTGCAGGTATTCAGCTATTTTAATCCGCTGACATACGGTGTCGACCTGCTCCGCTGGGCAACAACGCCCGGCACAGTAACGATAGTACCTGTATATGCGGAAGCAATCCTGCTGCTGGGCTTCGCAGCGGCAATGATAGTCGCCTGTTCTTACACTTTCAGCATTAAGAAGTGACCGGGCTATTGTACCGTCACGTTGAGCTTTAGCGTCTCCACATTTTTCTCGCCGCCTTCCCAGGGCCTGCTGTAAGAAAAGGAGATTGTGCTTGCGCCTGCCTTCAGCGCTTCGAAAGTCCACACTTCATTGCCCGGTGCGCCAACCATGCCCGTATTGGCCGGTGCAACCATCTTGTGAGATGTCTGCTTCACTACCTTTGTATCGCTGATCTGGGCCTGCTCTCCCCACTGAAATCCCGTAGTGGGATTGGAGCACAGAGTTACGGTGATGGTAGAACCCACGCCAGCGGTGACATCCTGGACGATGTTGGCCTGCTTGGAGAACTGGTCACAGGTTACAGTGACGGTGGCGCCCGGTTTGGCCGCGGGTGCGCAGGCCAGCAACAGGACTATTAATATGGAAGCGGCTACGAATATGCTTATCCGGTATTTGTTCATAATAATACCCTCCTCGACTTTTTCTTGCCTCTGATAAATCATTGTAAACCGAAGTTATACTGATTTCAAGCGATTTGCCGCCAGGGAAAGTTTGCCGTCTTGACAATGGTGTATGCCAAGAATACAATTTGCCAACAGTTGTTCCTGAACATGACTAAAAAGTGAAAAATAACTGGCAGGTTAAACCGGGCGACAAATTCGTCCGCCCTGAACGACATAAAGTTAGACCGCTCAGGCGGGTTCTTCGTACTACACATCTCTTCAGTATCGCCTATGGTGATGTAGGCTCCTCTATCTATTACGCTCTCGGTGTGGTTGCCCTGGCAGCCGCCGGAGCCACGCCCCTGGCCCTGGGCCTGGCTGGAATAATCTTCGTCTTTACAGCCCTATCCTACGCCGAGGGAACAGCTATGTATCCTGAATCAGGAGGATCTGCCAGTTTCGCCCGGCACGGCTTCAATGATTTTGCAGGATTCATTGCCGGTTGGGGCCTGATGTTCGGGTATATTGTGACTATTTCTATCTCTTCATTTGCAATTCCCTCCTACCTGGGTTTATTCTGGGCGCCGCTCAAGGCATCTCCTGTTATTATGACCAGCTGCGCCATGATGATCGTGGCATTCCTTATGACGATCAATGTTATCGGCGTCAGGGAATCATCCATAATGAATATTTCACTGGCTATCCTGGACCTGGCCACCCAGGCGCTTTTGATCGCCCTGGCCCTGATGTTTTTCTTTAATCCGCAGATTATTATCGAGAGAATTTTAAACTACTGGCCCTCGCCCCAGGACTTTTTATTCGGTATAGCCATCGCCGCCATCGCCTTCACCGGCCTGGAGACGATATCGCAAATGGCAGAGGAAACAAAACGTCCCGAGGTACGTGCGCCGAGAGCGCTTGTGATCATGACCATAGTGGTACTGGTGGTTTATGCCGGCATCTCGGTGTCAGCGTTCTGTACGATGACTCCGACCGAACTGGCCACCAACTGGGCTACAGACCCGATAGCAGGGATAGCCAACAAATTATCCCAGGGAATGAATCCCGCCGAATTTGCTGCGCAGACTTTCACTCTGGAGGCGTATCAGGCAGTGACCATATGGTTGCTTAGCGGCCTTCAGGCCATCCTGCCTGTGCTGGTTGCGGTACTGGCGGCCACCATCCTTCTGATAGCAACCAACGCCGGGTTACTGGGTATATCCAGGCTGTCGTTCTCGCTCAGCCGCTTCAAACTTGTGCCCGCTATATTGGGTAAGGTGCACCCCAAATTTAAAACCCCCTATATTTCCATAATCCTTTTTGCGTGTATTGCTATCTCACTGCAATCACCGGGCTTTTTCATCCCAAACATGTATTCCAACCTGGGTGGCCTCTATGCATTTGGTTCAATGATGTCATTTGCCATCGCCCATGCCTCGATCCTGGCTTTACGGATTAAGCAACCCGATGCCGAGCGGCCTTTCCGCCTGGGATTGAATATCCCGATCATGGGCCGCGATTTACCGTTGACCGCGATACTCGGCCTCATCGGAACCGCGGTTATCTGGATTGTAGTGGTTGTCATGCAGCCATATAGCCGTTGGGTGGGATCGGCCTGGATTGTCATCGGGCTGGTGATTTACTGGTATACAAGCAGGCACCGAAAATTAGAACCGGAAACCAACGGAGCGGTTAAGGCCGCAACAAACTGATGCTGATTGGATTAAGGTGAACAGCAACATTATAATGGTAGCTGTTCGATAATTAAATAATTATTAAGAGCTGAAAGTATTTTGATTGAATTTGCCAGGATTTTAGTTGCCGCCCGGGGTAACGGTGTAGACCAGGTGGCAGTAGAGTTGGCCTGTAAAATTGGCAAGAAATCCAAGGCCAAGATATTTATTGTCTACGTCCTTGAAGTTAACCGCAGCTTGCCCGTCGATGCTATAATTAAAGCTGAAATTGAGGCGGCTGAGAAGGTCCTACTTGAGGCCGAAGAATATGCACAGGACAACGACTTTGAGGTTGAAACAGAGATCATCCAGGCGCGCGATGTTGGGCCGGCGATCATCGAGGTGGCCCGGCAAAACAACACTGATTTGATAGTTATGGGTTTGACTTATAAAAAAAGATTTGGCTCTTTCACAATGGGGAATGCGGTACCGCATGTCCTAGAGGAGGCGCCCTGCCGGGTACTTATATGCCGGGAACCGAAGCCTTAAAACAGAACAGGAAAACAATAGTCATAATGGGATGCGGCCGTGTGGGCGGCAAACTGGCGGCTATGTTTGATGCGGCCGGCCACAAGGTCACTGTGCTCGACCTGGACGCATACAGCTTTAGAAGACTCCCCCCCACGTTCAGCGGCACCGCCCTCATCGGCAACGGCACCGATGAAGAGATGCTGCGCAAGGCTGGTATCGAGAGCGCTAACGCCTTTATCGCTCTCACCCAGGGGGACAACCGCAACGTCATGGCGGCTCAGATAGCCAAGCACGTCTTTAATGTGCCCAGGGTTATATGCCGCATATATGACCCGCTGCGGAAAGACATCTATGAACAGCTCGGACTGGAATCCATTAGCCCGACAGAGGTGTTCGCCGACCTTCTTTTCAACAGGCTGGAGAAGATCTGAACGTTATGAAATCACTTTACATAGTAATTGTTGGCGGGGGCAATATCGGCTACTACCTCAGCAAGGCACTGCTAAACCAGGGACACGAGGTGCTGATCATTGAGAGGGATGTGAGGAAATGCGAGCGCTTAGAGGATGAGCTGGGCAGTTGCTGCATGCGCGGCGATGGCTGTGAAACCGTTGTGCTGAATGAGGCCGGCCTTAGCCGGGCCGATGTGCTGATCGCAACCACCAGCCAGGACGAGGATAACCTCGTTTCCTGCCAGGTGGCAAAGCACCGCTTCAAAGTACCGCGCACAATAGCTCTGGTCAATAATCCCAATAATGATGCTACGTTCAGAAAACTGGGTATTGACGCTACCATCTCGGTGACCAACACGATCCTTGAACACGTGGAGCAGGAGATTCCTGCTCATCCGCTGATTCACCTGCTGACAATGAGCGGACATATGGAAGAGGTTGTGGAATTGCTGATCACCAAAGATTCACCGGCCGTGGGTAAATCCATTGGTCAACTGAAACTGCCGCAAGATACCACCATAGCACTGATTATGCGCGACGGTGAGCGTCCGAAGATCCCCGCGCCTGATGCTGTCTTTAAGGAAAACGACCGCGTAATTGCACTGACTACACTGGACAGCGAGAAAATCCTGGAAAAAATCCTTCTCAGCTAAGGCTGATTCAGGCAGATATGCGTGACAAACCTTCCTTGAGTTTCCTGTATGTTTCCGCCAGCCCCTCCGAAAGAACTCTGGTATCCGCAACTACGCTCATATAATTGTGGTCCCCGTTCCACCTGGGCACTATGTGCATGTGAATATGACCTTCCAATCCCGCTCCCGCCACTTTACCCAGGTTCATACCGATATTAAAACCGTCAGGCTTTATGGTCTGTGTAAGCAGTTTCACACACAATTGAATTAACTCGAAGAGCTCTTTTAATTCCTTTGCATCAGCCTCCGTGACATTCCCTACGTGGCGGTAGGGAGCGATCATCAGATGGCCCGGGGTGTATGGATAGGCGTTGAGTATAACGAAATTATGCTTGCCGCGGTGGAGGATATAATTTTTCGTATCATCTTTACCGGCCGGCTTATCGCATAATATGCACCCCTCGTTTTTATGATCCTGGAGTATGTACTGCATGCGCCATGGCGCCCATATTCTCTGCATCTGGCAAATACCTCGGAAGGTAGTTTCAATATTGTATCACGATTATTGACTTTACCGCTCAAGATTGATATCTTTGTTCTATCTGGCTATGGCATCGATCGACCTAAGCTATTTTGCTCGTGGAGACGTCTCCAGCAGTTTTAAGAAAGAAGTCTCCGAAGTCCTGAATGACTGTTATAGGCGTTTCGTTGAAAAAGTACCCTACAAAGTCGAGGTATATGCCTTCGATACGGAGGACAACCTTAATAGCTTCCTGCGCGAAGAGAAATTCAAGCTTGGCCTATCCTTCAATACCATAGACGATGCGTCTGCCTGCACCCACGAAGTACTGAGAGGTTACCCCCGGCTATTACTATGCACAGAAAGGCTGTTTAAGTACAGCAAGCAAGCCCGGGCAGGAGCGATACGACATGAAGCGGCGCACACTATTCTTCACGGTGCGATGGAATACAACATCTTCCAGATACCGGAAGATTGCCGTCACACCGCAACGGTAAAAGGCATCGATAACGAGAAACTGGATGAGGTTTTTTTCCAGCTCTCGCTGGGTGTAAAAGACTTTGAGGTCACCAGGTACCTCATCCAGAACGATTATATTAACTGCCAGTTCGCCTATGCCATGGAGTGGATAAAACCAACCGATGATGATAAAACAGCCTGGTCCATATCGCGCTCCAACAGGCAAACAAGGTTCGTATATGAGAGCGCCCTGATGAGACCTATACTTTTCACCGATCCCCTGCTTTCATTGCCAAAAACCAAGAAGGCGCCGGCAGAGCTGCAATTACAGCTCAGTGTCAGGATGGAACAGATGATTGCACTGTTGGGCGAAACCGAGGAAAACAAGGTGCTTAAAGTGGCCGGTGCCATAATTGAAACGCTGGGCGATGACACGCATAAAAATATTGACGCCGCCTTTCATCAACTTATCGGCCTGATCTGAGCGTAATTATCTTTTCGAGTGCAGGTGGAAATGCAATATCATAAATCAGTCAGATTGTTGAATAACCTGTATTGTTACATATGGTCCGGTATGGGTAACAACTGCAACACATGCGTTATAACAGATGTTCTCAAAGGGGACAAACCGCATATTATCATTGATCCCGGCCATATAACAAATGAAGCCGACGAGGACTGCCTGGGCAGTCTGACCGCGACAATGAAAGCAGACCAGATTCAGATGAAGGACATGGGCCTTATCATCAACACGCACAGCCACCCTGACCATTGTCAGTCCAACGAGGAGATTGTGAACATGAGCGGGGCGGCGGTGACCATGTCTGAAGAAGAAGATGCCTTCAGGACAACAGTCGGCGAGCGGATGTACACCATGTTCGGAATGAAGTCACCAAAATTCACTCCGCGCTTTTTCCTCAAGGAGGGAGAAGTAAAGCTGGGAAAAGATGACTTCAATATGCAGGTCATGCTGTGTCCCGGCCATTCCCCCGGATCGGTGTGCCTGTATCTGCCGGACAGCAAAGTGCTCATTACCGGCGACGTCGTTTTTTATATGAGCGTGGGCAGGACCGATTTTCCCGGCGGGAGTACAAAATTTCTGCAAAAAAGCATTGAACGTCTGTCGACACTGGACGTCGAATTCCTGGTGCCCGGGCACAATACCGAACCCAACGGCGTGATCAGGGGCAGGGACACGATCAAACGCAATTTCCAGGCGGTCAGAATGTTTTTCTGATACGGCGAATGTAATGGAAGCTGACGATAAGATTAGATTGGCCATTGAGAACACGCTGGTGCTGCGACCGCCCAAACAGCAGTTGGCCACGTTCGGGATAACCAACATTTACTACTATATGATTACCGAACTTATGAATGAGGTGAGCGTGGTCAGGGAAGGAAGGGTAATCGCAGCGCGGCCCAAGATAGTTACTCCCACATATCTTATCAACGTGGAGGGCTTTAGCGGACAGGCCAGGCGCTACATACAGATGGCGGCCGAGCAGAACCCTCACGAGCCGGGTATCCTGTATTCCTACAAGAACGAATTTGGAGAAATGAATATTATCTCAGAGTCGCTGGGAAGCATTCTCGATAATATCAACAGACGCATCGACAGCCGCAGCGACCCTCTCAGCGCGATCATTAAAGGCGTAGAAGACATGTGGGATGTTTCTCTCATGAAATTTACATTCGAACTTACGAAGAACTCGGCCTATCGTAATTTTTCCGAGCTATACGGTCGTGGCAGACTTATTTCAGATAACCAGGGAGTGCCACGGGATGCGCGGGAAAACATCGAAGAGCTCTTCGAGATGGCCGCTAAAGATCACTCTTGCGCGCCTGAGCTCGCCAGCGAGTTGCACCGTTGGAACCTCTGGAGCACATACCAGGACCGTTTCCTCAACCTGTTCAAAAATTCCTGATAAACAGCTATATCCCGGACATTGCACCGGGGCAACGCATCCCTGTTGACAATACTTTCAAAGCGTTATATATTACTCCGGCTTACATAAAACATGAATAAGAGTGTGTGCCGGGCGGGCGAATGAATCAGCGGCGGTCTAACATTGAAATAATCAGCGAGATGCTGAGAATTGGTGCTGATGGGGCAGGCAAGACCGAGATCATGTACAGCGCCAACATGAGTTACAGGCAGTTGCAGAAATATCTAAAATTCATGATGTCGCAGGGGCTGATAGACCAAATAGAGGTTGGAAATCCTTCGATCACCTTTATTGTCACCGAAAAAGGGCATGGCCTGCGTCGCAGCATTGAGACTGTTTTAGAGGTTTTGAAGTTCAACATCCCGGAGGATAAATGAAATTGAGGAGACGTGTATGACAGAAAAAAGGATGCTGATTCTTGATGCGGGCACGGTTAAGAAGATTGATGAAAATCGCGGCGACATGAGCGTCTCCGAGTTTATCAACCTTCTCATCGACAGCCACCTGGACGAGCCCGCCGCCCATCAGCAAAGCGACCTGGTCACCAAAGAGGAGTTTCACCATTTCGAGGAGGGAATCAGGGACCTTCTGCGCAGCTTCCTCGAGTTCTTCCTTAGCTACGGCCTCGAACTTGGTAAACAGCCGACCGATGGTGAACTGGACAAACTGAGCTTCAAGCTGCAGGGTTTGACCAAGAATATTAAAACTAAAAAGCTGTAACCGTTTACCACGTGCCCATCCTCATTTCATCCCTCCATTTACACCTCTTCATTCGCATCAGATAGAACTTTCTTCTAGAACATAATCACTTCCAAATTCACTTTAATCGTGCCATAGTGTAACCGTTTGTACTTGTGGGAGGTGAACTATGCCTACGATTAAAGAGTTATTACGCACGGGACGCAGGGAGGAGCTGTGGCAGATGTGCTGCGGTTTCCTTGACCTTAACGTCGATCAGTTCATGTCGATTCAGAGAAGGCTCCTGCTCGAGCAAATTGAGCTTCTCAACCAGTCCAACCTTGGCAAGAAAATAATGGGCGGCCTGGTGCCGCAAAACGTCGAAGAATTCAGAAAAAGGGTCCCCCTGACGACTTACAAGGATTACTGCCCCGAGCTATCGGAACGGCAGGAAAACCAACTGCCCGGCAAACCGCTTTACTGGCAGCATTCGTCGGGCCGATCCAATGAATATCCCTTCAAATGGGAGAATACCAAGTGGGTTCCATTGACAAAGGAATATGTCCATGAGTCAGGGAAAATAGGAGCGGCGGTCGCCATACTGGCAAGCTGTAAGAAAAAAGGCGATGTATCAGCTATGAAAGAGGGGCTCAAATACATATATGCCGTCGCTCCCAGGCCATATACATCCGGCACATATGCCTATATCGCCAGCGAGGAGATAGGAGGTATCAGCCTCCCCTCGCTTGAGGTGGCACAGCAATTGGAGTTCGAAGAAAGATTGGCATCGAGCTTCAAACTGGCCATATCGGAGGGTTTTGACTTCTATTTCGGGCTAACTCTGGCCCTGGTGGCAATCGGTGAAAGGATGAACCAGCAGATGGGAAAGGTTAACGTTGCTTCCCTGGTCTCGCACCCGAAGGCGCTCGTCCGTGTGGCCGGCGCCCTAATCAAGAGCAAACTGGCCGGGCGAAAACTCATGCCCAAGGACCTCTGGAATATCAAGGGTATTATGGGCAGCGGCAGCGACGTCGAGATTTTCCGAGAGATGATCAAAAATACCTGGGGTAAAAATCCACTGGATGTATACGCAAGCACAGAGGCAGGGCTGGTCGCAACTCAAGCCTGGGATTTCGGGAGCATGACATTTGTCCCCAGCCTCAATTTTCTCGAATTTATCCCTGAGGCTGAATATACCAGGAATAAGGCGGACAGCTCATACATCCCCCGTGCACTGCTCATGGATGAAGTCAGGGCGGGTGAAAAATACGAGTTAGTCATCACCAATTTCCACGGGTCCCCACTGGTGAGATATCGAACAGGTGACGTGATCAAGATCACTTCTCTGCGCAACGAAAACATAAACATTGAGTTACCCCAGATGGTGTTTGAGGGCAGGGTCGACCATACGATCGACATCGGCGGCTTTATCAGGTTGACCGAAAAGATAATATGGCAGGCGGTAAGTAGATCTGAAGTTCCGTATGTGGATTGGGTTGCACGCAAGGAATACAGGGGCAAAGATGCCATATTACACATCCTCATAGAACTGAAAGGGGACACAAAATTAGCTGAAAGGGACATAGCGCAAAGCATTTATTGGGAACTGCAGAAAATGGACGATGGATTACCCTACGGGAATGTACAGAACATCCTCGGATCCGAGCCGATCGAGGTAACGCTATTACCCAGGGGTGCATTTGAACGCTATTACAACCTGCGAAGGTCGCTGGGCGCTGATCTTGCCCACTTAAAGCCACCCCATGTAAACCCAACGGATAAAGATCTGGCCATATTAACCCCTGAAATCTCCGAAACTCCTGCACCCGTATCAACACCGGTAGGTATAGCCTCTGCAAAATAGGCCAGCAGCTATAAGCGCCTGTAATACACAAAAGCTGATTTTTCATCGGGCGGCCGCATCGATGCGGCCGCCCGATGCTCTTCTCTAATCCGCCCCAGTACGGACGGCCAAAAAATTTTCCTTGACTTTTATATCTGTTAACCTTGATAATGACTGATATAGATCGTTCTAGCTCTGATTATGAATATCGGTACATTAGTCTCGCTTTTAGCGACAATAGCTTATATACCACTCCTGATTCTTCTTATCGCTAACCGCCCCTGGCAGAGGCGGCAGAAGCTGTTTGCGGCCTTCCTTGTCGGTATGATGATCTGGAGCCTCGGGACTTTTCTCTTTCGCAGCGATTTCTTCATGGGTGAAAAGTTTCTGCTTGCCAAATTGACCTTGAGTTTCCTGGCTCTCTCGATTGCACCGCTACATTATTTCTTGCGCACCTATTACGAGAATACCAGGCCGGGCTTTCCTCTGGCCACTGTTCTTACAGGAATAAACATTGTTTTAATACTGTTTTTCCTCCCCGAAAGCATCAAATTTGGAAACGGCGTTATGCCTGTATATGGTCTCTGGCTCTTCCCCATAATGCTTTTCTTTTTCTTGCTTCTGGGCAGAGACCTGTTTTTACTGGCAAAAAAGTTGAGGGAAGTGGCGGACCCCGTTGTTCACAACCAGATGGTTTACCTTTTATTCGGCCTTTTTATCGCCCTTATCCTATCCTCAACTACCATCACCACAGTTGGCCAGGTTTTCCCTCTGGCGCAGGTTGGCAATATTGTTCTCGCACTTATTCTCACATATACGGTGATCAAACACAGACTGCTGGATCTGAGACTGGTAGTGCGTCGCGGGTTGACCTTATTGTTCATGGCTACAGTCGGCATGGGCATATACCTTCTGCTTTTTGCCGTTGCCCACTTTCTATTTAGTGTTGAGATCATACCTTCTAACCTTGCGCTGGGCATGATAGTCGCCCTGATCATAACTCTGGTTATTTTACAGATACGGAGCTTTACCGCCAGCCAGATAGATAAACTATTTTACAGGGAAAGCTACAGCTACAGGCAACAGTTAAACACACTGGTCAATGACAGGATACGGCGTCTGATAAGCCTTGATGAGCTTGGCAGCGAGCTTTTGAAATTGCTTTCCGGCTCCCTCAGGTGCAAACAAGCATTCCTGCTGTTGCCTCAGGAAGAAGGCTCGGATTTTTGTGTGCGCTTCACTCTCCATCCGTTGAATGAGGGCGACTCATTCACTATTAGAAAAGACAGCCCTCTATTAGAATGGCTTGAGCGGCAGAACACGTATCTGCCGCGTGAAACTCTGGATATAGCTCCGGAATTTAAAAGCCTGTGGAATGAGGAGAGGGAAAATATTAAACGTCTTGATGTTCAGCTTTTTCTTCCCATCATCAGCAGGGGTAAAACCATCGGCCTTTTGCTGCTCGGAAGAAAAATGGCCCAACACAGGTATACGCTTGAAGATATTAACCTGGCCGAAAGGGTCATCAGGGATATAGCCACCAGCCTCGAGAAAGAGTACCTGCAGGACCAGTTGCGCAAAAGGGAACAGGAGCTGTCGCTTATCAACCAGCTTGCAGGCGTTATATCCTCCAGCCTCAACATACAGGAGGTCTATGACGCCTTCGCCGACGAACTGCAGGAAGTTGTGGAGGCAGACTACACCGCGATCTGCCTGATAGAAGGGGAGGAGATTTATTTCGCCGCGGTGTCGTCCGAGGTCGGCTCCACATGGCATACGGGACAAATAATACCGGTGGCCGGTACTACAGTCGAGTGGGTTTCCCTCAATAAGCGCCCATTTTATGAAAGGGACCTTTCCCATAGCAGGAGGTTCTGGACAGGAGAAGACCACGCCAAACGTGGAATTAAATCGATGCTTTACCTCCCGCTTGTGAATAAAGGAGATGTCATAGGCGTTTTACTCGTGGGCAGCAAGAAGCCCGCCGCCTATAGCCCTGAGCAGACCATCTTGCTGGAGCACCTCGCATCGCAGATTGCTGCGCCCATAGAAAACAGCCGACTCTTCACCAAGTCAGAAGAGATTGCACGTATCGACGGTATCACCGAATTGTTTAACCGGCGCCATTTTGATGAAAGGATACGTGAGGAAATAGACCGCCACTCGAGGTATGGAGATATCCTGTCAATATTGCTGATCGACCTGGATAACTTTAAGAAATACAATGATACATTCGGCCACCTTGCCGGCGACCGCCTCCTTGTCCAGGCAGCCGGCATAATTAAAAACTCCATCAGGTCGTCAGACCAGGCTTTCAGGTACGGTGGAGATGAGTTCGCTGTATTACTTCCTCACTCTTCCACTATGGACTCATTCAGTGTTGCAGAGCGCATGCGCGAAAGGATATCTGAAACAATGGCGGCCCGACAGCTCGATATATCGGTCAGTATCGGGGTTGCATCCTGGCCCGGTGATGGCGTCACGCTTGATGAACTTTGCTATGCTGCCGATATGGCACTCTATTATGCCAAACGCACCGGTCAGAACAGGACCTCTATAGCTTCGAAAACTCTTTTTTCCCTCAACGAGCCCAGCGTGAGTATCAACTCGGAAGCCGAAGTGCTGAGCACCATATACGCGCTGGCTGCAACCCTGGAAGCGCGAGATAAATTCACCTACGGCCACTCGCGCCGTGTCAGCCGGTATGCGGTTGCCGTGGCAGAAAAATTGAATCTGGTACCTGAACAGGTGGCCCTGGTTAGCGCAGCTGCGCTCCTGCACGATATAGGCAAAGTGGGGATACCGGATAACATACTCAATAAGAACGGTAAATTACTGGACGACGAATGGGAATTGCTCAGGCAGCACCCGCGGCTCTCTGCCACGATAATAGGGCACGTGCCCAGCCTGAGCGCCTGCCTGGCCGCAGTTCGGCATCACCATGAACGCTGGGACGGCACGGGTTACCCCGCAGGTCTCAAGGGTGAGAATATTCCCATCGAAGCACGTATCCTGTGTGTTACCGACTCATTCGAAGCCATGATATCAGAGAGGCCGTATCGCTCGGCCCTCAGCTTTAAACATGCCATAGCTGAGTTGGAAAAATGCTCAGGGTCCCAGTTCGACCCGGGCATAGTCAGGGCGTTCATTCCGATAGTTCTTGCTTCAGCTCCGGATGATATCGAGCTTGAAATGCAACGGGTTCGCTACGAGCCTGACTAATCCCGCTTAACCAGAACGCATATATTACGTGAAAAATATTTCAAAGGAAGCTTGTACCCACTCTCCGGCCTTGTTGCCAGCACTTTCAATCCGGCCTGCCTGAGATCCGCCTCCAGTTCAAAATAAGTGAACAGATAGTAGTACCGCGGAATTTCTTTCTCCCTGGTTTTCCATGGCACCTGCACCTCCTTGCCTTTACCCATGAAAATCCGCTGCCACCTGTTCCACACGGTGATAAATGCTTCGCCGCCCGGTTTGAGTACACGCCTCAACTCCCGGAAAGCCATATCCCTGTTCCGCCTGCCCGAGATGTGGTGATAGGTAGCTACCGCTAAAACATAATCGAAAACTCCACTCCCGAAGGGAAGGTAGCCGGCGTCCGCCACCAGCAGGTTGGGTGTAAAACTGTGTTTCTGCGAGTACCTGACCGCCATCCTTATCATCTGCTCCGATGAATCCAGACCCCACATTTCGAACCTGTCCTTGAACGGGAGAAAATCCGGTCCGTGTGCGCAACCGACGTTCAGTAAAATACCCTGCCCCCACCGATCCGCCAGGGATTGAAGCTCGGCCTTGAAGCGGGTCCTATGACGGAGGCGGTACCAGCTCTCCGCTATACCGTCGTAAGAATTTGCAGTGTGACTATCATTGGTGGCCATTTGTTTGATTTGCTAAACTTGAGAAGCAATTTAAATATATCACAACCGTGCATATGTATCCTACACAACGTAAAGGTTCGAGAACGATCTCCGGCGTCACGCCGGTGGCGGTAATGGCCAGGCCCATGCCATGCCCGGGTTCCTGTGTATTTTGTCCTTCATTCGAGAGCGCACCCAAGAGCTATACGCCGGAATCCCCTGCGGTCTTAAGAGCACTGTCCTGCGAATACGATTCGGCCAGACAGGTGGAATTACGCCTCAGCGTATTTTCCAAGATGGGTCATCCTGTAGACAAAGTGGAGCTCATCATAATGGGTGGAACATTCCTGGCTTCCCCACCGGAATACCAGTATAGTTTCATCCGATCCTGCTACGATGCGCTCAACGGCTGTCCTTCACACAGTCTTGAGGATGCCAAGCGCACCAACGAGACAGCGCGCTACAGGTGCGTCGGGCTCTGTATAGAAACCAGGCCGGACTGGTGCGGCGAAGAGGATGTCAGGCGGATGCTGGAATTCGGCGCCACCCGTGTTGAGCTGGGGGTCCAGACCCTGGACGACGATATATACCAGCTGGTCCGCCGCGGGCACGGTTCCGCAGATGTGGCCAGGGCCACTGCCCTGTTGAAAAGGCACGGACTGAAGGTCTATTACCACTGGATGCCCGGGCTGCCGGGCTCAACGCCGTCTCACGACCTGGAGCTGACCATCCAGCTTTTTAGCGATGACAAGTATAAACCCGACGGTATCAAGATCTACCCCACTCTTGTTGTGGCCAGCACCGAACTTGAGCAGTGGTATCGTGAGGGCAAATATGCCCCTTATTCTATTGATGAGATGACCGATCTGATAGCCGATATTAAAAATGCCATACCGGGATATGTACGTATTCCACGCGTAATGCGTGATATCCCGACCAGATATATCGTAGCGGGATGCCGCGACCTTTCCTTACGCTCCGGTGTCCAAGAAATCATGAAAACCAGGGAGCTGCAGTGCCGGTGCACGCGTTGCCGTGAATACGGCCATCGCCGGCGCGAAGGCTGGAAGATCGGAGAACCCCGCTTGCACAGGTATGATTACGATGCTTCGGATGGCAAAGAGATATTCCTTTCCTTTGAAGACGACGCGGGTACGCTCTTCGGCCTGTTACGCTTGCGAATCGGCCCCGGGGATATCTACCCGGCCATGGTGAGGGAAGTACATATTTTCGGCACAGAGGTGCCCATCGGCGAGCAGGATGACCTGGCTGCGCAGCATAAGGGGCTGGGTTCCGCACTGATGAAAGAAGCTGAGCGTATTGCCCGTGATGAATTCGCGGCAGACAGGATCGCGGTGATCAGCGGTGTGGGAGCGCGCGACTATTTCCGCCGTGGTTTCGGCTATGAACTGGAAGGCCCTTACATGTCCAAGGAACTGCACTCAAGTATATAAATGGCATGACACGTAATGACCCGGTGCAATGTGTGTGAGCGCAGGCTTCACCTGCGGACATACTGGCATCACGCGATGACACCTGGTATGGAAATGGCAGCCGGCAGGAGGATTGAGGGGAGATGGGACATCACCTTTGAGCAGTATCCTGCTCATGCCGTCGGAGCGAAGGCTGGCTATAGCTGATAGCAACGCTTCAGTATATGGGTGCAGCGGGTTTCGGAAAAATTCTTCCTTATCTGCCAGCTCCACTATCTTTCCCAGGTACATGACCGCCACACGGTCGGACAGGTACTTGACCACCGAAAGGTCGTGGCTTACGAACATATAGGCCAACCCGTCCCTGTCTCTTATATCCATCATGAGGTTAAGTATCTGCGCCTGCACCGAAACATCCAATGCGCTCACAGGCTCGTCGGCGATAATAAGCTGAGGGTCCATCGCCAGCGCCCTGGCGATCCCTATACGCTGCTTCTGACCACCGCTGAATTCGTGCGGATACCTCTCATAATAACCAGCCTCCAGCCCAACCTTTTCCATCAAACGGGCCACCCGCTCCTCCAGCTCGGCTGGGTCGCTGATACCGTGAACAAGCAGCGCCTCCTCAATTGAGCCGCCTACGGTCATCCTGGGGTCCAGTGAAGAATCAGGGTCCTGGAAGACGATTTGCATCTTCCCGCGCATCTTCCTGAGGTCATGCCTGTTAAGTCCGATCACGTCTACACCGTTAAAGTTGATCTCTCCGGCAGTTGGCTCTTCCAGTCTTAAAATAGCCTTACCCAAGGTCGATTTTCCACATCCGGACTCCCCTACCAGACCCAGCACTTCGCCCCTGTTGATGGATAAAGAAACCCCATCTACCGCCCGGATCTGGCCGCTCGAACGCGCCATCAATCCCGCGGTGACCTTGTAATACTTCCTGAGATCCTTGACCTGCAGCAGGAGTTTATTAGCCATTACCTGTTCCTCCCTGCGTGTTCACAAATAGGTGACAGGCTGCTGCATGAACATCGGAAATGTTTACCGTAGCCGGCATCACAGAGCGGCAGATATCCATTACCTTCGGGCAGCGGGGGTGAAAAGGACATCCGGGCGGCATGTCCAGTGGGTTCGGGGTATTGCCTGCGATGGATGGCAGCCTTTTGCTTGTGGCTGCCACGTCCGGCAGACAATTGATAAGTCCAACCGTATATGGGTGGGCGGGACTCTTCAATATATCTTCTGCGGGTGCAATTTCAACCACCCTGCCTCCATAAACAACGGCGGCCCGGTCTCCTATTTCTCTTGCCAGCGACAGGTCGTGAGTAATGAAAATGATCGACATGTCCCTACTCGTTTTCATCTCCTGCAATATGTGTATTATTTGTGCTCGGATAGTCACGTCAACGGACGTGGTTGGCTCATCGGCAATAAGTATTGATGGGTTGCATGAAAGGCTCATGGCGATCATTGCCCTCTGCTTCATTCCTCCCGACATCTGGTGCGGATACATTTTGAGTGCGCGGCCGGGCTGCGGTATATTCATTTCCTCCATCAGCACCTGTGCCCTGGCCATGGCCTCGGACCGGCTGACCTGCTCATGGATCCTGATCTGCTCGACAATCTGGTCGCCTATGCTAAAAACGGGATTCAGCGCCGACTGCGCATTTTGAAAAACCATGGCGATATCCTTGCCCCTGATCTTCCTGAGCAACGGCATCGGGCAAGAGGCGAGGTCGGTGCCGCCATAGATGATCTCGCCTTCGACTATTTTACCCGGCGGATTGTCGAAAAGACGCAGGATCGAGAGGGCGGTCACTGATTTCCCGCAGCCGGATTCACCCACCAGGCAAAGGCATTCTCCTTTCATAAGAACGAAATCCACGCCGTTTACAGCTTTAACCGTGCCGCGGCGTGTGAAGAACCAGGTCTTCAGGTTTTTTACTTCAAGAACAGTTTCGGTTTTCATTTAAACATAATTCCTGCTCAGATACCTGCCCTTGGATCAAAGGCATCCCTCAGGCCGTCGCCAAAGAAATTGAAGGAAAGAACTGTGAAGAAGAGTATGATACCGGGCTCAACGGCTACCCACCAGGCCGTGTCCAAACTGTGCTGACCGGTATTAAGGATTGTCCCCCAGCTGGTGCTCATGGGATCTCCCAGGCCTATGAAGCTCAATGCCGCCTCAGCCATTATTACACCCGGTATGGATAATGTGGCCATCACGATAATAAGGCTGCTGACATTAGGGATCAGATGGTTAAACATTATGCGGGCATCACCGGCTCCCAGTGCCTTCGAAGCGGTGACAAAGTCCCTGGTCCTGATAGACAACGTCTCGCTCCGAATGAGCCTGGCCGCCCCCGTCCAGCCTGTAAGGCCGATTACAATCACTATAATGGCCAGGCTCGGCCCGAAGATAAAAACGATCATTACCAGCAGCAGGAAAAAGGGGAAAGTCATCATGATGTCCGTGAAGCGCATCAGGACATTGTCCACCCATCCGCCCGAATAAGCTGACAGAACACCGATAAACGTGCCCAAAAAAATGGCTATGCCCGTCGCCAGCAGTCCAACCAGCAGGGATATCCTGGCCCCGGAAATCAGCATGGCAAGCATATCGCGTCCTTTGCTATCGGTACCCAGCGGGTGGTCGGGCCTGCCGTACACAACTGTTGTAGTGAGCTCACCTGTCTTGATATCGTAAACCGATTCGTCTATGGAACAGCCCAAAGGGGGCAGGTTCTTAATCTCAAAGTCAGTTTGTTGCGGGTCGGGCGCAAAGATCGGACCGAATATGCCGACGAGTGACAGGAACACTATGAATCCAAGGCCGGTTAAACACAGGCTGTTTTTACGCAGCCTTTCCCAGTAGTAATCCACCAGGTGCCTGCTCGTAGTGACCGGTTTAACGTCAGTCATATCTAATCCTCGGATCGAGGTATGTATAGATCAGGTCCGTCGCCAGGTTAATGAAAAGCACAAGGAAGGTGCCGATCAGGGTAACCGCCACTACGACGGCATAGTCATTGGCAAAAATGGCGTTGAAGGATACCTGGCCCAATCCTGGTATACCGAACACGATCTCCGTGAGGTACGCCCCACCGAAAACTACGCTGCCCAGGTCGAACATAATGATTGTCACCAGGGGCAGGATTGCGTTGCGCAGAACATGTTTGCCTATAACCGTCTTCTCCGGCAATCCTTTGGCACGCGCAGTGGTAACGAATTCCTTGCGCATGTTATCCAGCATGGCTGACCTGGTATAACGCAGGTATCCGGCCAGCTCACCGATGCCCAGCGCCAGCACAGGCAGGATTAGCTGTTTGAAATTTTGCAGGGACCATATCGGGTAATTAGTATCGTAATATGTCTTAAACCACCCCAGGTAAACTGCAAACACCATTATCAACATCAATCCCAGCCAGAATCCAGGTATGGAAATGCCGATAAATGAGAAAATGGATGCGGCGTAGTCTATGCGGGTATTCTGCTTGACCGCTGACAGCATGCCGAGGCCGACGCCAAGTATAATGGCGAAAATGGTTGCCAGCAGGATGAGCTGAAAGGAATATATCCAGTGCGAGGCTATTAAATCGGCGACAGTCTGTGATGTACTGAAAGACCAGCCCCACTTGCCCTGCAACAGGTTCCCCATGTAGATAAAATATTGCTCAATTATCGGCTTATCCAGCCCGTAGCGCGCCTCAATGGCCTGACGCACAGATTCCACGTCCTGGCCTCTTGCTGCAATATTGAGAATATATCTGTCCACGGGAGAGCTCGGGCCGAGTCGCAGCAGGATAAAGGTGATGGTCATGATGCCCCAGGCGATGATAACGCTGTAGATAATACGCTTGATAATATAGCTGCGCATCTAAATATGCCCGGTGCAGCGCTCAGGGAGCAGTCAATTCGTAGTTAAGGACTTCTATTCAAAGCGCCACAGGTAGTAATTATAACCCATGTTGATGCCCGGCTCGATGCCGCTGACATTTTTCTGAAATCCCCTGTTGGCCCGCGTATATGTAACAAAGTCCACCGGCTGTTCTTCCGATATAACACGTGCCAACTCCCCGTACATCAGCGAGCGTGCATCCTTGTCCATGCCTTCCCTCGAACGTATTTTCTGGAAAAGCTGGTCAACCCTGTCGTTGAAAAAGCCGAAAGAATTGAGCCCCCCATCCGAAGCAAAGAATACGCGACTGCCGGATGGCGCCAGGGGATCGGTATTATGCCCCATTAAAGTCATGTCCCACGCCTCATCACTCACGGCGCGCGGTCCGTTATTATATCTCGGCTCCTGGTTAGCGCCGGGCTCCCTGTTCATCATGTACTGCCGTAGTAGTGTAGGCCATTGCACCCATTTGACCTCAACATCTATTCCTATGGCTGCCAGCTCCTGTTTGATCAGCAGTGACATGGATTCCACCACATCGCTCCCGGGAGTGGTAACCATGAGCAACTTGACCGGCTTGCCGTCTTTGCCGAGCAGGATGTCATGGCCATCGCTTTTGGTATATTCGTATCCGGCTGATTTGAGCATCTCCATGGCCTTTTGTTTATCATTAAGCGGGGCCACTCCCAACTTCATAACCGTGTTATCGCTGTACCACGGTGAACTTGAAGGGATAAAGCTATAGGCCGGTTCAGCGAAGCCCAGGAAGATTTTCTTGCTAATAGTTTCCTTGTCGATCGCCATGGACAGTGCCTGCCGCACTTCTTTCTTGCGCAGCCCTTCCCAGCCGTTCTCCCTCTCGTTGTAAGCAATGATGTTATAGCCACGCGTCGGAACCGTATAAACGTTGACGCTCTGCATTTTTCTGAACCTGGCCACGTTCTGCGGCTCAATCCCGCAATACGTGATGTCGCCCGCCTCCAGCGCAGCCTGCATGACCGCCGAAGTCCCAAACATTTTGACTACATATTCCTGGAAAAAAGGCGCCCCGTCGTCCTTGCCCAGGAAATACCCCGGATTTCTAGAAAGGACGTATTTATCGTTCTTGAGCCACTGCTTGAATTTGTACGGACCCAGGTTACCCGTATACGATAAGTCATTAAACTCTTTAGCCTGGGTGAAGGCATCGATATTGCCCTCGTATTTAACCGCGATATACCTGGGGTAGGGTATCAGGTTATATAATGTGTAGATAAACTCGGGCTGCACCGTTTGCCGGGTTACTGTGAAAGTCGTGTCATCGACCACGGCGGGAGTCACGAAAACTTTCTTACCCCCGATATCCTCCTGCCAGTCGTCCTTGTAATTGTAGTTGAGCCAGTCTGAAAACATCAGGTTTTTGAGAGTATAGACATAATCCTCCGATGTGACCTGCGAACCATCGCTCCACTTGAGGTCATCACGGATGGCAATGGTATAAACAAGGCCATCGGGAGAGACCTCGATATCCCTGGCCAGGCAGCGAAGCACGATATCGAACTTGTTATCGTAATTTGCCAGAGATTCGAGGGTATAACCGACGTATCCGAAGGAAGAAGCATCGGCAGCTAATATCCAGTTGAGTGTCTCGGCCTCACCGCCGGACACATCTCCCTCGAAAAAGTTACCCTTTATCTGTAATAACGATGGCGTCTCTTTCTCATTTATATCTTTGCCCTTCCCAGATTGAAGCGGTGTTGAACTTATATTCCAAACAGGCAGTAGTGTGGCTAAAGGAAAGCACAGTAGAATAACACCATAAGCAACTAACCATAAGGCTAGGAGCGACCTTGACTTAAGCATTCATTGCCTTCTTCACAGCTTCCAATTGGAGTGGTTATTCTGTGTACCATAATTGGTAGTTGTAAAACATGTTGACCCCGGGTTCAACTCCCTTTACCTTGCCGGCCAGGGCGTAGTTGTCCTTGTAATAGACGATGAAATCCACGGGCTGTGCATCAGAAATGGCCTGTGACAGCTCATCGTATATCTTCTGCCGATTAACCGGGTCAATGGCCTCAGAAGAGGCTGCCTTTTTATAAATAGCATCGACTTTGTCATTAAAAAAGCCGAAGATATTCAACCGGCCGGTCGGTGAGAAAAAAATCTCGCTCCGGCTAATGGTCAGTGGATCGCCGAATGACGACAGGATCACAAGATCCCACGGCTGGTTGCTCACCGCCCCGGGCCCGCTGTTGTAATTGGGGGTCCTATCGCTGCCGGGCATCTTGTTCATGTAGATTTCTCGTGCGACAAAATCCTGCACCTGGTACTTGGGTTCAACTTCAAACCCGATATTCCCCAGGTTCTGACCGATAATGTAGGCCACTGCCTTTTGCACTTCGCTGTCCAGGGAAACCGGCAGAACCAGCTTTATGGGTTTGCCATCCTTGTCAACAAAACGCTGCTTGCCGTCGATATCCTTCATCTCATAGCCGGCGCTTTTTATCAGATCGATGGCCTTCTGGGTGTCAGCCGTAACACTCATACCGTATTTCTGTACCGCGTTCTCGTTATACCAGGGAGAATAGGGTGGGATAACGCTGTAGGCCGGATCTGCGTAGCCGCCAAAGATATCGTTGATTACGGCCGGCTTATCTATGGCCATCGATAAAGCCTGCCTCACCCTTGGATCTTTTAAACCGGCCCATCCGTTGTCTCGCTGGTTATAGGCAATCATTAAAAACTGACCCGACGGGACCGTAACGACTTTAAGGTCCTTGTTATCACGAAAAGTATTGGCATCCTGCGGCTCAATAAATGCGAAGGTTGTCTTCCCGGCATTGAGGTTTTCGTTAATAGTCTGCTGCAGGCCGGGCTGATTAATGACATATCCCTCGAAATAAGGGGCGCCGGTGTCTTTGCCAAGATAATAATTCGGGTTATGAGCCATCACGAGGCCATCGATTGCCGTCCAGCCGGTCGGCCTGTAGGGGCCCATGTTGCCGCAGTAGCTCATATTGTTTAATTCAGGTGAGGAGATGAATTCATCAGTTTTGTTCTCGTAGTTGCGCGCAATATCGCGGGGATACGGCATCAGGTCATATATGGCATATTCAAAGTTGGGATCGGTGGTCCTGCGAACCACCTTGAAAACCGTGCCGCTAACTGCTTCAGCTGTGACCGGCACAACATTGCCGTTGACTGTTTCCTGCCAGCGGTATTTGTCCGCGCATTCCAGCCAGTCCGCCAGCATAATGTTGTTTATGGTGTACACATAGTCATCCGCCTTCACACTGGTCCCGTCGGTCCATTTCAGGTCATCCCTGATGGTAACTGTATAGACCAGCCCGTCTGGCGTTACGTCCACAGCTTTGGCTATGCACCTCGGCTGGAGCTTGTACTGGTTGTCGAAAACGGCAAGGGGTTCCACCATGAAGCTGGCATACCGCTTGGAGGCGCCGCCGTCGGTGGCAATAATCCAGTTAAGCGTCTGTGCGCTTTCACCAAGCTGTGATTCGATAAATGTACCCTTAACCGGATGGAGTTGCGGCCGCACTGTGGTGCAGGCCGGCAAAAGCATTGCGAATATAGCTATGATCGTGGTTAAAATTACTATCCTCTTCATTTCTCTCCTTTAGCGTCTTCGTCTTATAACGCAGTAAGTGTCAATTGGTTGCAGGTTCTCATATATAAAAATGGGAAGCCCGACACGCGGTCCTGGCTGTCCGGGGCGAAATATATTAACATAATTACACGTTTAAATGAAACGTTTCTTCATTCCATCGATAAGCTCGTCAACCTTCTCGCCGGTATCGGCTCCCACACGCCTCATAGCTATGTCTATCTTGTCGAACTTCTCTGCATCGTAGATATCATTGAGCTTCTCGTAAAGCCCTGCCCGCCTTCCCAAACGGTAATTGAGCCTCTCACGTAGCGGCATTCCAAGGTAACGTTCGATCGTATCCAGGCAGGCCTGCCTGGCCTGTGGAAATCTCCCCTCCAGTTCCGGCAGAAGGTTCAGTATATGGTCGCTTTTCAGTTCTCCTGTGAAATCCAGCCTCGCGATAAAATCACCGATTTCCCTTACTATTTCGTCCTCTGTCAGCATGTTATATTCGCCCGACTTGACCTTTGCCCAGAGAGCAAGAGTCTCTCCCATCATCAACGTCCGCAGTCTGATAAAATCCGGGTTTATCCGGTTGAGGACTCCGGCCGATTGTTCGGCATGCTCCTTCGACCACTGTTTGCCACCCAGTCCCGGCATGTAGTATTCGGACAGTTCAATACCGGCTTCCTTTATACTGATTCCACCCTTGATATGGTCATCGGCAATCATCCCTTTGTCTACGAATTTGAGCACTGCGTCTGAGCCGCTCTCCATACCGATATGGATACGCGATAGACCGGCCTGCCTCAGCTCGATGAGCTCCCGGACGCCTTTTTTAGCCGCCGTCTTTGAGCGACAATATGACGTGATTCGGTCGAGTTCGGGGAAGTTTTCCTTCAGGGCCGATATCACTCTCAGCAGGTCTGCCTGGCGCATGATAATGCTGTTGGCATCCTGTAAAAAGGCTGACCTCGCTCCTGCCCATTGCCAAAGTGAAACCTGCCTGACAGAGTCGTTATTGGTTACCAGGCTGTGCACATAGGCAGCCACCTCGCGCGGCTGGTTGCCGAAGCCGTTTTGCAATCCAAACTCTTTTATTCCTTCCACTATCGCCCTGGCTGTTTCGATGTCTTTTATAACGTCCTCAGCGGGCCGTAGCTCGAACTTGCATCCCTTATATGTATGGCAGAAAAGGCACCGGTTCCAGGGACAATTGCGCGTGGCACGGATCAACAGTGAATAGGCCTCGCTCGGGGGCCGGATTGGTCCAGTCTCGAAGTAGTACCCGTTCAGCTTTTCCAGTTCCATGTTGACCCTAATTTTAACGCTTAAATATCACAGGTGGAAATTCAGCAGCGGCCGGGCGTCATCGTGTTTAAAATGTTAAAATCTGGTGTCATGAGCCAAACAACCAACAGCATCTCCGTGGTATCCTTCGATGTAGAGGGCACGCTGGTGACCACCGACTTCAGCAGCGCGATCTGGTTCGAGATGATACCGGGAAGCTACGCAAAGAGGTACGGTATAAGCTTTGAAGAGGCAACTGTCAAGGTCCGGCAGGCCTATGACAGCATAGGAGATCAACGGCTGGAGTGGTACGATGTCCAGTACTGGTTCACCCGCTTTGACCTGGGAGACGCGGATATCGCCATGGAGGAACTACAGCCAAGGGTGCAGTACTACCCCGATACTAAGGACATATTGAAGCAGCTGCAAAACCGGTACACACTGAGTGTGGCATCAGGATCGCCCAGGCCGTTTTTGAGGCACCTGCTGCGGGACATCGAGCATCATTTTAGCGCGATCTACTCATCAACCACCGATTTTCAACAGGTTAAGACAGCCGATTTTTGGACAGCCATGTGCCGTGACCTCGGCGTAAATCCAGGGCAGGTAATGCATGTAGGCGATCACATGCAGTTCGATTTCATCGAGCCTGCCAGCATCGGTATAAAGGCTTTCCACCTTGACCGCGATAGAAAAGCCGGCGCTACTGCGTCACTGCAAAGCCTCAATGAATTGACGTCCCTACTTGCAGGTACTCAAACCAAAGGAGGGGTTCGATAATGCCGATAACAATCACTACGCTGGTTGAAAATACCTCGGGCAGCCCAACGCTTTATGGCGAATGGGGTCAGAGCCTTCTGGTAGAAGTAGATGGTCTGAGAATTCTCTTCGACACCGGCCCCAGCCGGCACATTATCGATAATGCAAAAATACTGGGAATAGACCTCAGCACTATAGACAAGATAGTCATCAGCCACGGGCATTACGACCACACGGGCGGCCTCAAGGCTGTCCTGACCTTGATAAAGGGCTCGGGCAATCGGCCGCAAGGTATCGAGGTAATCGCTCACCCCGACATATTTCAGGAAAAACATTTTTACCTGAAAGGCTTGCCTGCCAGCAAGATAGGCATACCGGACACACGTGCTGAGCTCGAAGCCCTGGGCGCGCGCTTCAACCTTTCATGGGACCCGGTCAGGCTAACTGACAACATCATGACGACCGGCGAGGTGCTGGTCAGCGTCGATTACGAGCAAATCGACTCTACTCTGCATATTAAGGACGCGGAGGACTATGTCCCCGATCGCCTTGCCGACGACCTGGCACTAATAATCAAAACGGAGAAGGGACTGATTATTCTATTGGGCTGTGCACACAGGGGTTTGATCAATACTATCCTGCACGTGCAGAAAATTGCGGGCGTTGATCAGATATATGCCGTCATCGGGGGTACGCACCTTATCAGCGCTAATAAAACTCAGCTGGAAGAGACAGTTAAAGCTCTGCATAACTTCAATATTGCCAGGTTGGGTGTCTCTCACTGCACCGGTCTGAAATCCGGCGCCGTTCTGGCAAAAGAATTCGGAGAGTCATTCTTTTTTAACAGCGCCGGAACGAAAACGTTGCTATAATTTGCCGGCTAAAACGGCAGCCTCTCCACCTTTATCAGAGGCAACAACCTCTCCACATCGCGTTTATGGCAAAGCTCTGTGCCGGGAGTCAGTGTAGCAGCGGTCCCGGCTGCGATAGCAAACCTTGAAGCCTCTTCCAGGCTGCCACCCCTGCTGAGCATGAATACCAGCCCTGCAACGGTAGAATCTCCTGCGCCCACAGTGCTCATAACGTCCACATCGGGCGGTACAACCTTGTAGACTACATTACGATCGCCGATAATCATGCCTTCCCGTCCACGCGAAATGGCTGCGATGCCGATGCCTCCGCTGATGAATGTCTTTACGGCATAAATGATATCTTCCTCTGTGGATAGGTCCACACCCATGGCGGTTTGCGCTTCCCTCACGTTGGGTTTGACCACGTCCGGCCTGGCTTTGATCCCCTCCTGCAGCCAGAGGTCGGCTGAATCGAGCACCGTTGTTATGCCCAACCCCTTCATTTTCTGGATCAGGTCCCTGTATATGTAATATGGCACACCGGGCGGCACGCTGCCGGCCAGCACAATGTAGCTGGGCTTCGGCTTGATAGAGGTTACTTTGCCCACCAGCTTCGATAGCTCACCTGCAGAAACCTTGGGGCCCGGCGCGGAAATCCTGGTCTGACAATGTGTCTTGAGATCGGTTATGATAAAGTTGCTTCTGATCTCAGCCTTGATAGGCGTAAAATCACATGGGACATCCTGTTGCTGCAAAATAGACTTCAACGCCTTCCCCGCGAAACCGCCTACGAAGCCATACGCCGTAGTCCCGCCACCCAATTCCTTGACCACCCTGGAGACGTTGATTCCCTTCCCACCCGGCTCGCGTTTGAAACTGACCCAGCGATTGGTATCATCAAGGACCAGGTTTCCCACCGCCACATGCCTGTCTAACGATGGATTAAGTGTTACGGTGGCAATCAATCAGATCTTCTCCACCTTCAGCATGTTGGTGGTCCCCGATTTTCCCATGGGCAACCCGGCAGTCACCACCACCAGGTCTCCGGGTGAGCAGAGCCCGCATTTGCTGCCTGCATCCGCAGCCTCCGTGAACATGCTCACAACCAGTTTCGGCTCTCGCACTTTCAAGGCAGTCACTCCCCATGATAGCGACAACTGTCTGCGGGTGGACTCATTGGCCGTTATAGCGAGGATGGGTGTGCGGGGCCTGTACTTGGACACCCGCCTTGCCGTGCTGCCCGAAGCGGTATAGGCAATAATAGCCCTGGCACCAAGCTGATGAGCAGTATGACAGGCAGCGTAGCTGATGGCGTCATCGGTAAGAGGCTGCAGGTCCTTTCCGTGACTGGCTATGTTCTCATCGTAGGGCAGGGCGTTTTCAGCTTCCAGGGCAATCAGAGACATCATTTTCACGGTCTCCACAGGATATTGACCTATGGCTGTTTCTTCCGACAGCATGATGGCGTCCGTACCGTCGAAGATAGCATTGGCCACATCAGTGGCTTCGGCACGTGTGGGCATGGGAGAATCAACCATCGATTCCAGCATCTGGGTGGCCACGATCACGGGTTTACCAACGTGATTGCATTTTCGAATAAGCTCTTTTTGAACGATCGGCACCCGCTGAATGGGTATTTGCACGCCGAGGTCGCCCCGCGCCACCATGACACAGTCTGCAGCTTCAAGTATCTCGTCGAAATTGTTCAGCCCTTCGACGCGTTCAATCTTGGCAACAATTTTCACCGGCGAATTCCGCTCCTGCAGGAATTCCCTCACTTTCATTACATCCTCTGCGCTCCGTACGAATGACAGTCCCACAAAATCAATATCCTGGGTTACGGCGAAATCCAGATGCTGCCAGTCCTCTTCAGTCACAGCATCGATATCCCATGTCACCCCGGGTACGGTAACTCCCTTGTTGTCAAATAACCTGCCACCCGTGATAACCTTGCACTTCACAGAATCGGCGTTGATCGATTCAACTTCAAGTTTAATCTGCCCGTCATCCAGCAGAATGGTCTGCCCCAGCTTTACATGGTGGGGCAGATCAGGTAGATCCACTGAGACCTGCGTTTCGTCCCCCAGCACATCGCGTGTAGTCAGAGTGAATGGGGCTTCCTCCCGAAGCCTGACACCACCTTTTTTAACCTTTCCTGTCCGGTCCTTCGGGCCGGGCAGGTCAAGCAATATCGCCGGTGACAGTTTCAGCTTCTTTGCTTCAAGGCGCAACAATGCAAGATAATCGGCATGTTCTTCAATAGTGCCGTGCGACGCATTAATTCGGGCGACGTTCATCCCGGCCTCGAGAAGCTGCTTGATTACGGCAGGCGCTATACTGCTGGGCCCGATAGTACATACGATTTTAGTTTTACGCATGGGCATACCATGCTGCGGCGATTTGGACATCTCGAAACCTAATACCTGCGGTACCAGCCCGCGTCCGTATCAAATAATCTTTCTTTGCTCAGACCCAGCTTACTGAACCAGGGCCGGCCGCAGCGTCCTGCTATTTCGACCAGTTCCTGCATCCGCCCGGCGGCAACTCCCGATAAAAAGCTGGCCCTGCTGTCTCTCGATTCAATCTCGGTGGCCTCCTGCCAGATCGCGCGACCTCCTAAAAATCCCGATGCGCCGGCCTGGCAGGCGATGGTCACTTCCTGCTTAAAGGTGTTATAGTCCACCCCCGCACTGAGTATTACCCAGGGAACAGACGAAGCCTGGTCAAGCTGACGGCAATACCCGGCCAGCTTGTCCGCATCCTGCTCATATTTCAAGTCGGCGGGAAACTCGGCCTTCAGCACGTCAATCGGCAGCGCCGTTATCTGCCGCGCGGTCTCAATCACCATTTGCGGCAAGCTGCGGGCAAAGGCGGCCGAATCGAGAGCTTCACCCTCGACATGGTAGGTCTTGGGCTCAACCAGCAGTGGAATATCGTATTTTATACAATCACCTGCTACCCTGGCTATGATCTTGAGCTGCTTCGCCGCCAGCTTTTTAATATCAGGTCTGTAGTAAACCAGTATCTTTACCGCTGAGGCGCCCATGCGCTTGATCTTCTCCACACTCCAGTCCTTCAGTAGTGTAGTCAAGCGCCCTGTAGGGTCTTTCTGGTATCCCGTGGCTTCGATGCTCACCAGCAGGCCGGTTTGCCCTCTCAGTACGCCGGAGGCTATGCACTGTGCTGCCCCGTACTCAGGGTCGAGCAATATGCCGCTGGAATAAGGCCCCAGCGCGGCGCACATATCCAGCTTCATCTGCACGATCTCATCGTAATCGGGGGCCTCATGGTGTGTCCCCTCCATCATGCTGACAAGCCCGGAGCGGTGGTCCATGGCGCACATAACCAGCAGCCCCGACGGCGTCGCTATCTGTTGCAGGCCCCTTATTTTCCCCACGGATAATTGTGTAATATTTCCTCTCATTATGATTATCAATATAGCCGTTTACGATTCCGATTACAAGTCGGGCCAACATGTGAGCCTGTTAATAAAATGGCAGAAGTTTTATAATTAAAGGCTGCCTGTTAGGACATGGAGCGGCGGGACTATCCCGCGGAAAAGCGATGCAAATAACAACTGCAACAAATTCCTGCAATATCAGCTCGGTCTGCTGCAACGGCAAGCTGACGTGGCACTATATCGAAAAGGCCTCGGAACACGAGGTCCAATACTTGGCCGACAATTTCCACTTCCACACCCTGGCACTGGATGACGTGCTCAGCCGTGTGCAGCGCCCCAAGATCGACGACTACGATACCTATCTCTTCATCGTCCTGCACTTCCCCGTTTTCGATAAGACCAACCGCGTGACCACGCCCAGCGAACTCGATATATTCATAGGCGAGAACTTCCTGGTCACCAGCCACAAAGGTGACCTCAAGCCGCTTTCCAAGCTGTTCAACGAATGCATGATCGATGATGATATACGCCAGAAGTATATGGGACGGAGCGCCAGCTTCCTTTTCTACCAGTTGCTGGACCGCCTGGTTAACTACTGCTTCCCCATCCTGGACAGGATCGAAGACAACATCGACAAGATCGAGGACCTCATTTTCTCCCGTGCCGTACCCGAGACGGTTCGCGAGATCTCTATGATACGTCGTGACCTGATCTCGTTCCGGCGCATCGTCCACCCGCAGATATCCGTGCTGGAAGAGCTGGAAAAGGAGAAATACCCATTTTTTAAAGAGGACCAGGATGTGTATTTCGGAGATATAGCCGACCATATCCGCAAGATCTGGGACGGACTGGAGGACTGCAAGGAGGTTGTGGACGGGCTGGCGGATACCAGTAACTGGCTCACATCGCATCGCATCCAGGAAGTTATGCGGGTACTGACTATTGTTATGGCGCTGATGGCGCCGGCCACCCTGGTCGCCAGCATATACGGTATGAACATACACCTGCCCGGTGGAAATACTTCGGGTGACTTCATCACATTCGCCCTGGTCTGTGCCTTCATGATTATAACCGCCGGTGCGATGATGTGGTATTTTCACCGTAAACATTGGATTTAGAAGCGGATAGATGGGAGTAACCGGCAGATTGTCTTATTCGTACAGGTTCGTTTTTATAACAGCTCTATTCATCACAAGCCTTCTGGCTGCCAATATCCTTATCGTAAAGCAGATCGAGCTTTTCGGCCTTACCCTCCCGGCCGCCATCGTGATCTTCCCGATCAGCTACATCTTCGGGGATGTGCTTACCGAGGTGTACGGCTACAACCAGGCCAGGCGTGTTATCTGGCTGGGCTTTTTCTGCAACCTGCTGCTTGTCATCTCCATCTGGCTGGTGGGTGTTCTGCCATCAGCAACCGTCTTCGACGCCCAGGCAGCCTACGAGAGGATCCTGGGCAACACCCCCAGATTCTTAATAGCCTCTTTCACTGCGTATCTGGCCGGAGAGTTTGTCAACTCCTATATTATGGCCCGCATGAAGATATGGACAAAAGGGAAATGGTTGTGGACGCGCACCATCACGTCAACCGTGGCCGGCGAGGCCGTCGATACGGCTATTGTACTCCTCATCGGCTTCTGGGGAGTGCTGCCGCCAGCGATCATTTTCAGCATGATATTCTGGCATTGGCTGCTCAAAACCTGCTACGAAATACTGGCGACGCCGCTGACCTACGTCCTGGTCGGGTATCTAAAGAAGTCTGAAAAACTGGATACTTACGACTACGGGACCGATTTCAATCCCTTGCGGACGGATTGATTAGGGCCTAAAATTTGGGAGGAAAGTGGAACAGCGGTTTATCGTTGACGCCAATGCGGGCAAGCTCGCCAAGTGGCTGCGCATGATGGGTTACGATACGCTCTTTTTTACAGGGACTGACGACGGGGTTATGGTTAAGCTGGCGCTGGCACAGGGCAGGACCGTTATCACACGTGATGCTGAGTTTATGAAAAGGCGGGCCGTATCAAGCGGACGTGTTAAAGCCCTGCTGGTATCAGGAGACGATCCTTCCGTGCAAATGCAGGCATCCATCACAGCGCTGGGCCTCGACAAAAATTACAGGCCATTTACCCGCTGCCTGGAATGCAACACCGAGCTTTCCCGAAGGGACAAGAGCGATGTTAGCGGGTCGGTGCCCACAAGGGTTTATACTCTGCAGGAACAGTACATGCAATGCCCGGCCTGCCGGCGCATCTACTGGCGCGGAACCCACTGGGCCGCCATGAACAGGAAGCTGGATGAGTTCAGCGCAAATAGCCGGCGACCGGTGCAAGGAGGAAGCTGATGAAGATCGTTACTTCTGATCAGATGAGGGATATTGACCGCCGGGCGGCCGAGGCTGGTATCGCCACGGAGTTCCTCATGGAGAACGCCGGGCAGGAGGTGGCTGAGGAGGCCCGCGGATTCGTAGATTATATAGCCGGTAGGATCGTCCTCGTACTGGTCGGTCCGGGTAACAACGGGGGAGACGCCCTGGTAGCAGCAAGATATCTCCACGAGTGGGGAGCAGACGTACGCATATATTTATTGAGCGAAAGGGCATCCTCAGACAAAAACCTGGCCCTGGCAAATCAGCATGGCATACCGCTGGTTTTCCTCGATAAGGACATCAAATACAGCAAACTGAAAAACTTCCTGGCCGCGGCAGAGATGGTGATCGACGGTATCCTCGGCACAGGCCGTGCCCGCCCGATCGATGGCAAGTTCAAGGAAGTACTCACCAGGATCAATCATGAGAAACAGCGACGACCGCAGCTTATTACTGTGGCCATTGATATCCCAACAGGAATGGATGCTGACACCGGCGCTGCAGACCCGAGTTGCCTGAAAGCAGACCTGACGGTCACGCTGGGCCTGCCCAAGCCCGGCCTTTATAGCTTCCCGGGTGCGGGGATGGCCGGAAAAGTCGTCGTTGCCGACATCGGCATACCCGAACGGCTGAGCCACAGCATAAAAACCGAGCTGATAACCGATGAGTGGGCCCAATCGTTGCTTCCGGCTCGCCCGGCCAGCGCTAATAAGGGCACATTTGGCAGGGTGCTTGCCGTGGTGGGATCGGAAAACTACATTGGGGCAGCATACCTGGCCTGTATGGGCGCAGCCCGGGTGGGAGCAGGTGTCGTTACGCTATCAACCGCCAAAAGCCTGCAGCCCATACTGGCTGCCAAGCTTACCGAAGCCACCTACGCGCCGCTGCCGGAAGCTACAGAAGGGATACTCTCAGGCAAGGCGGCATCGGCCATTCTGGGTATACTGCCATATTACCGGGTCCTGCTGATGGGCTGCGGGCTGGGGCAACATCCGCGTACCAGGAGTTTCGTACGAAAAGTGCTGTCCGGCCTGCCGGAGAATCCCCCGGTGCTCATACTGGACGCGGATGCGCTCAATATCGTTTCCGGTATAGACAACTGGTGGAAACAGCTTCCCGCCGGCTCTATTATCACCCCTCATGCCGGCGAGATGTCCAGGCTGACGGGCCTTCCCATAGAAACGCTTCAGGGAAACAGGCTGGAGACATGCCGAAAGGCCGCAGCACACTGGGGTAAGGTAGTCGTACTCAAAGGGGCTTTCACCATAATCGCGGATCCCGCCGGCCGGGTGCGAATATGTAATTATGCCAGCGCAGGCCTGGCCTCGGCCGGCACCGGGGATGTCCTGGCCGGTGCAATAGCCGGGTTGGCCGGTCAGGGCCTGCCACCCTTCGATGCTGCAGTGCTGGGTGTTTACCTGCACGCAGCGGCGGCCGAACTGGTAAAACATGAATTTGGCGATGCCGGTATGCTTGCCACGGACCTGCTGCCTGCCCTGCCGAAGGTTATCAAGCAATTGAAGGACAAGCGCGGATAAGCGCTCGCACTGACAGGCGCATTTATGTCATAATGAGTTGCTATGCTACTGGCGATTGATATAGGCAATACAAATGTGACGTTCGGCGTCTTTGAGGGCAAGAAGATCAAGACGACCTGGCGCGTATCAACAGCCATCCACCGTACGTCAGACGAGTACGCGCATCTCATGCTGTCCCTGATGGAACGGCAGGGTGTAACAGGGTCACAGCTCAAGGACGTGGTCATCTGCAGCGTGGTCCCTCCCCTATTAATAGTGTTCGAGCAAGTATGTAAAAGCTTCCTCAAGAAGGCCCCTCTCATAGTAGAGGCGGGCGTCAAGACAGGCGTGCGCATCGATATGGACAACCCGCGCGAGGTCGGCCCGGACCGCATAGTCAACGCCGTAGCAGCGCACCAGCTTTACGGAGGACCGATTATCGTTATAGATATGGGCACGGCCACTACGATCGATGTCGTCTCCAAGGACGGCAGATACATAGGCGGGGCCATCGCGCCGGGCATAGCCATCGCCACCGAGGCTCTATTTACCCGCACGGCCGTCCTGCCCCGGATTGAACTGGCAATCCCCAAGAAGGCCATCGGCCGCAACACCGTAGCAGCCATGCAATCAGGTATCGTGTTCGGATACATAGGCCTGATAGAGGGCCTGGTAACACGCATACAGTTGGAACTTGAGGAGAAGGCCAGGGTAGTGGCTACGGGCGGCTTCGCCGGCATGGCCCCCAAGGCTACCAGCATAATAGAGATCGTCAACCCGGACCTGACTCTCATCGGACTTCGCCTGATTTATGAAATGAACCGGGACTGACTTTTCGACAATATTATGGGAGTATAGCTTTTACTACACCCGTGAAAAGGTAATTATATGGCAGACAAAGCGAAAACAATCGTACTGGGAGTGACCGGCAGCATCGCCGCGTATAAGGCGGTGGAGCTTGCCAGCCGTTTCACAGCTGAAGGATTCCGCGTTGACGTCATCATGACGGAATCAGCGCAGAGATTTATCACGCCCCTCACATTCCGTAATATCACCGGACGTCCGGTAGTCACCACCATGTGGGACCTGTCATCCGAGTACAGCGTCCAGCATGTCGCCCTGGCGGAGGCGGCTGATGTCGTCTTGATCGCACCCGCCACAGCAAATATCATTGCTAAAATCGCCTGCGGCATGGCCGACGATATGCTTTCATGCACCGTGCTGGCCACAAAGGCGCCGATAGTGATCGCCCCGGCTATGAACGATAATATGTGGTCCAACGCGGTAACACGCGAAAACGTGGCAAAGCTTAGCAAGCGCGGCATCACCTTCGTTGGCCCCGCACGCGGCCGGCTGGCTTCGGGCAAAATGGGACTGGGGCGGCTCACGTCACTGGATGACATATACGGAATTACTCTGCAGGTGCTGGGTAGGAAGAGCGACCTGGCGGGCAAACATGTCGTTGTCACTGCCGGGGGAACGCAGGAGCCGGTTGATCCCGTTCGCTGCGTGACAAACCGCTCTTCCGGGAAGATGGGGTACGCTGTTGCTGAAGCGGCGCGCAACCGCGGGGCGGAGGTAACACTCATTACTGCTCCGACGGCCCTTGTCGCTCCATCGGGTATTAAAGTCATCGCCATCAAAACGGCAGAGGAGATGTTAAAAGCCGTTCAGGAAGCGGCGAAAAAGGCAGATGCGCTCATTATGGCCGCCGCCGTGGCCGACTTCAAGCCGGTCAAGGCCTCTTCTCAGAAGATCAAGCGACAGGACCTGAGTGAACTAACAATTGAGTTAGAGAGGACCCCGGACATACTGGCCCAGGTCAAGGGCGATTTCGTCCGCGTAGGCTTCGCTGCGGAGAGTCACGACGTGGTCGTCAACGCCAAAGAAAAAGTCAAAAGAAAAGGCCTGGACTTTATTGTGGCCAACGATATTACAGAGAAGGATTGCGGCTTCGGCACGGACACCAACCGCGTGACTATCATCGACAGCAAAGGCAAGGTCGATGAGTTGCCGCTGATGCCCAAGGATGCGGTGGCGGACAGGATACTCGATAAACTGCGCAGTGTTTTGAAATAACAGTACAAAGCACCTGTAAAGATTTGGCAATACTACAAGCGAAAAAACCTGACTATGCAATCGGATCAAAAGGTCTCCCCCAACCATGAAAAAGTCCTTGGCCGCCTGCTGTCTTTAAGCGACGGCATCTTCGCCTTCGCTATGACCCTGCTGATATTGAATATCGTGCTGCCTGACAGCACCACCAGGGCCGAACTTCCTCAAGCTCTGATAGCTCTATGGCCCAAGTACCTGAGTTTCCTTATCAGCTTCCTGGTGATCGGACTCTACTGGATTTCCCACGTCCGTCAGTTTCGCTCTATCCGCAAGTATAGTACGGGATTACTCTGGCTCAATCTGATCTTCCTTATGTTCATCGTATTGATCCCCTTTTCCACAAGCGTATTAAGCAATTTCGAGGGCAGGACCAGCGCTATTTTTTATGCCGTAAACATGGCCTGCGCCGGCTTTACGGCCACGGGGCTCTGGATATATGCAGTGCGTAAGAAGCTGATTGATCCCAATGTTGGGCCGGCACAGGTCAGGCGCAGTATAATAATGAACCTGGTTTCGCCCGTCATATTCACTCTTTCAATCGGGCTGACATTTATAAACGTCCAACTCGCAATGTATTCCTGGATACTGACATTTCTCGGTCACAAGGCCGTCGATTGGATATTCAAAGTGCCGAAATCGGACGAAGATATTTAATAAACACGGGGTTAAACATGCTTGATATACCTAAAGCCTATGAACCTAAAGATGTGGAGCAGAATCGCTACAAATTCTGGCTTGAAGGGGGATACTTCAAACCGAAGATCGATCCCAAGAAAAAGCCTTTCACCATTATCATGCCGCCTCCCAATGTTACCGGCGAACTGCATGTTGGCCACGCCCTGACGGCAACGCTGGAAGATATCATGACACGCTGGCACAGGATGCTGGGTGATCCTTCGCTCTGGCTTCCCGGTGTTGATCACGCCGGCATCGCCACACAAGTGGTAGTTGAAAGGGAACTGGCCAAGGAAGGGCTGGACCGTCACGAGATAGGCCGCGAGAAATTCGTGGAGCGCACCTGGGAATGGGCCAACAAGTCGCGCAGCGCCATCACCAACCAGCACGAACGCCTGGGCGCGTCCTGCGACTGGTCGCGTGAACGCTTCACCCTCGACGATGGGCCGGTTAAAGCAGTCAAGACAGCTTTCGTGCGACTTTACGACAAGGGACTGATCTACCGGGGCGAGCGCATTATCAACTGGTGCCCCAGGTGCAGGACAGCCCTCTCGGACCTGGAGGTGCAGAGCAAGGACCTGACCAGCAACATGTGGCACATGAAATATCCCTACGCCGACGGCAGCGGCTATATAACCGTGGCTACCACCCGCCCTGAAACCTACCTGGGCGACGCCGCGGTGGCAGTCAACCCAGAAGATGAGCGTTATACAGATCTGATCGGAAAGAAGGTGGTCCTGCCGGTTATCAACAGGGCTATACCCATCATAGCCGACGAGGCCATCGACAGGGCCTTCGGCACCGGCATGGTCAAGGTCACCCCTGCCCACGACCCGGTGGACTTCGAGATATCAGAGCGCCATCACCTTCCTGTGATACACATACTTAATCCGGATGCCAGCATGAACGACAACACCGGACCTTATGCCGGACTGGACAGGTTTGAAGCGCGTAAAAAGATAGTAGAGGATTTCGAAAAGGCCGGCCTGATGGAGAAGATCGAGCCTTACTCGCACGCCATACCTCACTGTTTCCGCTGCTCCACCGTTATTGAGCCGGAGGTCAGCAAGCAGTGGTTCGTTAAGATAGCTCCACTGGCCAAGCCTGCCGCTGAAGCGGTCAGGGACGGCCGTATAAGTATCGTCCCCGATCGCTTTACTAAAATCTACCTTAGCTGGATGGAGAATATCCGAGACTGGTGCATCAGCCGCCAGCTGTGGTGGGGGCACCGCATACCAGTCTGGTACTGCGGCAAATGCGGCGGAATGACAGTTTCCATAGACACCCCGACCAGGTGCGGTAACTGCGGCGGCACTGACCTCGAGCAGGACCCCGACGTGCTCGATACCTGGTTCAGCTCGGGCCTCTGGCCGCACTCCACACTGGGCTGGCCCGACCAGACGGAAGACCTGAAATATTTTTATCCCACCTCGGTCATGGAAACGGGATACGATATCCTCTTTTTCTGGGTAGCGCGCATGATCATGATGGGCATTGAAGACACTGGAGACGTACCCTTCCGCACGGTTTATCTGCATGGCCTGATACGCGATGAGAAAGGCGAGAAGATGAGCAAGATGAAGGGGAATGTGTTGAATCCCCTGACCGCTATCGATCAGTACGGCTGCGATGCCCTGCGCTTTGCCATTACCACCGGCACCGCTCCCGGAAATGACCTCAACATGGGGCCGCACCGCCTCGAGGCCGGCCGTAATTTCGCCAATAAGCTCTGGAACGCCGGGCGCTTCGTATTGAAGGCGCTTGAGGCAGAGCCTGTCTCAAAAAAGTCTTTCGATGACGTTGGTGTCAAGAGTCAGAAGGAGGTCGAGGACCGCTGGATAGTCTCAAGGCTTAATCGCCTGCTGGGGGAAGTCGACAGGTTAATGGCGGATTTCCAGTTCGGCGAAGCAGAGAAGGAGATCCACGATTTCCTGTGGGGCGAGTTCTGCGATTGGTACATCGAGATCTCAAAACAACGGCTTGGCAAAACAAATTCGCCCATCGCCGTGCTGGCCTTTGTATTGGAAACATCCCTGCGGCTGCTGCACCCCTTCATGCCCTTCATCACCGAGGAGCTCTGGCAGAACCTCAAGGAACGCCTGCCTGAAGGGATACTTAAGGCACCAGCCCTGATCATCGCGCCGTACCCGAAAGCCAATCCGAAACTGCTTGATCAGGGATCCGAGCAGGTTATGGAAACGGTCATGGAGGTAGTGCGCACCATACGTAACGCGCGTGCGGAATACAAGGTTGATATAGGCAAATGGATTGAGTCCAGCGTTTACGCCGGTGACCATCGGGCCGATCTCAAGGGCAAGGCTGCTGTTATCGAGGTCCTGGCAAAGACCAGGCCTTTAAATATCCTTTCACGCGATCAACGCCCCGCCAAGGCCGAAAAAGCCATGGTATATGTGCTTAAAGATGCGGACGTGGTTATACCCCTGGCAGGGATGGTGGACGTCGAGGCTGAGAAAACGCGGCTGTCAAAAGAGATGAGCACGCTTGAACGCGAGATTGCACGCCTCTCACAAAGGCTTGAGGATACGCAGTTCATTTCCAAGGCGCCGCCTGCGGTAATCGACAAGGAAAAGGCACGTTTAAAAGAGTACCAGGATAAGTGTGCGCGTATGAAAGTCGAGCTTCAGCAGCTCGGCTGAGAACTTCGGCTGGACATTCTGCGGTACATTAACAACAGCGCCTTTTTAGTGTCGCTGGCCACCCTGGGTTTCTCGCTGGTCTTGACCCGGTAACGGAACAGCCAGTAGGTGAATTCCTTCAGCTCGGTCAGCGTCAATGACCTGCGGTGCGGGTACTTCATCTCTTTTTGGAAGGCGTTTAATAATTCAGTCAGTTCCGTGCGATAGATTTTTTTATATGCTCTTGCAGCCTCTTCCTCAGGGCTCATGGGCACGATACTGGCTTTCCTTACCTCATAGACAGTGGCGAGCAGTAAAGCCTGCTCGATCAGCACGCCGTAAAGGTAATTCAGGTAAGCGCGATACTTGGCCGGCCCCAGGGCTGCTTTGAATTCCTGCTCGCTCATCTCAACCGGCGGGCGGTCGAAAAAGAGCAGGTTGTTCATCTCCTCCTCGGGTATTGCCTCACGTATCTCGTCGCAGAGCCTCTCAGCCAGGCGCAGCCAGTCAAACGCCTGCCCGCCTACCAGGTAAAGGTAACGCTCCCCGTTATATTCTTCCTCCGCGCCGCGCCACATGCTTACAGATTCCAGCAGCGCTGTATACCAGTTTTTGCCGGCCTTTACCTCGTCCTTGAGGTGCTTGATGGCACGGGCGTCGCCGGCCAGCGCGGCCGCTCTCTGGTCGCCATCTTTATTCTGCTGCAACGGATCTCCTGTATTTCGATACAAACATTTTTACCATGCCGGGCTAACTCCTTCGCAGGAAACTGAGCACCTCTTTCAAAGGCCTCGTATTCAAAATATTGTGCGGTTGACACCAGGCGCGTCGGGCTACTCCTATTCCGAATTTCATAAAGCCGAGATGGTACGCTGCATGCGCGTCTGTGCCGATGGCCAGCGCAACGCCCAGCTCGCGCGCTCGATATGCATGCAGGTCCTTGAGGTCCAGCCTGTCCGGCATAGCGTTTATCTCCAGCGCCTTGCCATGCTTCGCGGCGGTGCTGTAGACAGCCTCAAGGTCGACGTCCACCGGCTCTCTCTCACCTATTTTACGGCAGGTGGGGTGGGCGAGCATATCCACATGCGGATTTTCTAAGGCGCCGATTATACGCCTCGTCATCACGGCCCTGTCCTGTCTGAAGGACGAATGCACGGAGGCAATTACGATATCCATCTCCGCCAGGACATCGTCGGGAAGGTCCAGGCTGCCGTCCGCCCTGATGTCCACCTCAACACCGTTCAAGAGGTAGGGTCCGGCAGATGAACTGTTGAGCCTTTTTATCTCTTCCGTTTGCCTCTTAACGCGCTCCAGCTTCCTGTCGTTGCCGATATTGCGCCCGCTGGAATGGTCGGTGACGGCGGCATATTCGTAGCCCAGCGCCCCGGCCGCCTTCGCCATATCTTCAATGCTGTCTATGCCGTCGCTTCCCGTGGAGTGTATGTGGAAATCCCCTTTAATATCCTGCAACTCAACCAGGGCCGGTATGGCGTTCCTCTCCGCCAGGTCTATCTCACCCATATCCTCCCGGATCTCGGGAGGGATGAATTGCAAACCGAGGTAAGCGTAAAATTCATCTTCGCGCGCAAACCTCTCAACCCGGCCGCTCTTAGTATCGGTGATGCCGTATTCGCTGAGGCTGAATCCTTTCTTCTGTGCCCAGGTGCGCAGGGTGACATTATGCTGCTTGCTTCCTGTGAAGTGCTGCAGCAGCGATCCGAAATCGGCGTGCTCAACCATGCGCAGGTCCGCCTGCAGGCCTCCGGGAAGGATTACGCTGGCCTTGGTCGGGCCTTGCGCCAGCACCTCCATTGCCTGCGGCAGCGCGACGAATGCCCTGATCACTGCTCCCGGGTCATCGGCAGTGCCCATCAGGTCGATATCACCGACGGTTTCCTTAAACCTGCGCAGGCTGCCGGCGGGCATGAGGTTGAGTACGCCGGGTACGGTCCTTAATACACTTAGAACTTCCTCGACTACAGGTAGAGCTTCGCCCAGCGGAATGCGCCTGTCTTTGCGCCTGAAGGCCTCGATGGCACGCATTATGTTGGCGGCGGTTTTCTCACCCAGGCGCTCGAGTTTTGCCACCCTGCCGTCCTTGATGGCCGCCTCAAGCTGGTCGACTGTACCGACTCCCAGCTCAGTAGCCAGCCTGTAAGCAGTCTTGGGGCCGATGCCCGGTATATCCATCAGGCTGATGATTCCATCGGGGAACCCGGCTTTCAGCTCTTGGTAAAACCTGAGGCGCCCGGTGGTGATGAGCTCCATCGATTTGGCGGCAATGGCATCGCCGATGCCCGCAACGTCTTTGAAATCCTTGCCCTCTTCGTGCATCAGCTCCATCTCTTCGGGCAGGTGCCTGATGACCTCGGCAGCGCGCGCATAGGCGCGTATCTTGAACCTGTTTTCACCCTTGAGCTCGAGCAGGTCTGCAATGTTCTCAAAAACGGTTGCGATCTCCGCGTTTTTCACAGGGAATATTCTACCACGTGAATACTGTATTCGTTCATGGTATAATCCATATCTGTTTCAGCCCTTACTGGCATAAATACGATGAGGAGGTAAGCAGTGGCCGACTATCCTTGGTTAAAAAACTACGATAAGGGTGTACCCCATACCCTGGAGCCATATCCCGACATCACGCTGCTCGATGTTATCAAGGAAAACGCCGCCCAGGGCCCGGATCGCAAGATGATCTGGTTCAAAGGTAATACCATATCCTATAAAAAGTTTGTCGATTACGTTGAACTGCTGGCCAGGGCGTTGGTCGGCACGGGCGTGAAAAAGGGCGACCGGGTCGCGTTGATGATGCCCAACTGCCCCCAGATAATCATCAGCCAGTTTGCCGTATGGAGGGCCGGGGGCATCACGGCACAGGTCAACCCTCTGTTCTCCGAGGAAGAGCTGACCCATGCGCTCAAGGACTGCGGCGCTGAGACCGTAATTGTGCTGACGCCGTTCTACAGTCAGGTCAAAAAGGTTCAGCCGCAAACGAACGTAAAGAGGGTCATAGCCACCTCGATCAAGGAATACCTGAGCCCGTTTATGCGTACCATGTTCACCCTGTTGATGGAAAAGAAACAGGGACACAGGATCGAGCTGCAGCCGGGCGACCTCTGGTTTCAAGAGATCCTGCGGAAATATGCCGGGGCGTCGCTGCCCCCCATTTCGATCGGCCCACAGGATACAGCACTCATCCTTTTCAGCGGGGGCACTACAGGCGCGCCCAAGGGAGTGATGCATTCGCATCGCGGCATTGTCATGAATGCCATGCAGATCCGCGCCTGGACCTCGCCCATCATGAAGGGCTGGGTCGATAAAGCCGTTTTACTGATGCCTATATTCCATGGCGCGGGCAACTGGATACTGATCTCGACCATCGTGAACCCGCCTGTGCCGATCGTGCTGATCCCCAACCCCCGCGATGTCAAGGACCTGCTGGCCACCTTTAAAAAGACCCGCCCGACATTCTTCCCGGGGGTGGCTACCCTTTTTATCGCTCTTATGAACCATCCGGATGTCAAATCCGGCAAGATAGATTTCAGCAATCTAAAGATGTGTATTACAGCTGCGGCTCCCCTGCTGGTGGAGACCAAGAAAAGCTGGGAAGCCCTGACCGGCGGCAGGATTGTAGAAGCCTACGGGCTGACGGAATCGGGTATCCTGGTCATGGGACCGGTCGTAGGTAAGTGGAAGGAGGGCTCGGTGGGCATGCCCACACCCGACGTAGCCATGAAAATCGTGGATATCGACACCGGCACGCAGGATTTAAAAACGGGGGAAGACGGAGAAATCGTCGTTAAGGCCCCTCACCTGATGCAGGGCTACTGGAACCGGCCTGAAGCTACTGCCGAGATGTTCCGTGGCGAGTGGCAATTCACAGGGGATATCGGGCACCTGGACGAGGACGGGTATCTCTTTATCACATCCCGCAAGAAGGAGCTGATCAAACCGAGCGGCCACCAGGTCTACCCCGGTGAGGTGGAAGAGGTAATCATGCAGCATCCTGCGGTGCTGGAGGTCAGCGTAGCAGGCGTCAGGGACGACATACAGGGAGAAGCAGTAAAAGCCTGGATCGTCCTGAAGCCCGGCCAGACAAGCACGGCGAAGGAGATACAAGCTTTCTGCAAGGAACGTCTCACCGCATACAAAGTACCCAAACATGTGGAGTTCAGGACCGAGTTGCCCAAGTCGATGGTCGGCAAGGTGATGCGCCGTATACTTCAGGAAGAGGAGATCAAAAAACAGAAATAGCGGTTTTCTAACCGTGTCATTGCTGATTTCGGGCGCACCTGAAGGTACGTCCATACAATGTCATAACATTATTTGCCGTGGCAATGCTTGTACTTTTTGCCTGAGCCACATGGGCATGGGTCGTTGCGCCCCACTTTCTGGCCGGGAACGGGTGCAGGCCGCCTGGCCGGTATCTCCTTTTTCTCGATGCTGACCTTGAACACCGTGTGGACGATGTCGTGCTGTATGCCGGCCATCAGCATGTCGAAGTAGTCGCCGCCCTTTTTCTTATAGACCACCAGCGGATCGATCTGTCGCACTGACTCCAGTCCCGTACTCTGGCGCAGGTGGTCCATGGCGGTCAGGTGCTCCTTCCAGTGGTCGTCGATGACCCTGAGCATGACCAGCCTCTCGAGTAATCTCATCTGATCCGGCCCCTGGTCCTTTTCCCTAATGTCATATAACTGGCGCGCATACGCTATAAGACTCTCCGCCAGCTTTTTCTTGCCCATCTTATCCAGTTGCATCTCCGCGATGTTTTCCGGCAGCGGCATTATCTCAGTTATTTCCTGTAATATAGCATCCAGGTCAGGCTCGTCATATCCCTGGCAATGCTCCTGAACTATCTGCTCTAATTGCTTATCTACCATATCCAGGATATTGGCCTTCAAATCAGCTCCCGCCAGGATCTTATCACGTTCGCTGTATATGACTTCCCTGTGCTTATTGACCACGTTGTCGTAGTCGACCAAGTGTTTGCGGATGTCGAAGTGGAAGGCCTCAACCTTAACCTGTGAGTTCTCGATGGCCTTGCTGATCATGGGATGCTCTATCGAGGTGTTCTCGTCCATGCCGGCCCACTCCATCACACTCTTAACGCGGTCGCCGCCGAAGCGCTTTACGATATCGTCTTCAAGGGAGACGAAGAACTGAGAGGTCCCGGGGTCGCCCTGCCTTCCGGCACGGCCGCGCAACTGGTTGTCGATGCGCCTGGCCTCATGCCTTTCCGTGCCGATGACATGCAATCCTCCAAGCTCCACGACCCTGTCGTGCTCCAGCTGCCATTCATCAAATGTTTTGCGGTATTCTTTTTCGTCCTGGAAATCCTCATTCTGCGGCGGCTTGCCGCCCAGGATGATGTCTACACCGCGGCCCGCCATATTGGTGGCCACGGTCACGGCTCCCACACTCCCTGCCTGTTTTATGATCTCGGCTTCCCGCTCGTGGTACTTTGCGTTGAGTATCTCGTGCCGCACACCCCTACGCATCAGCAGGTTGTCCAGCAATTCCGATTTCTCGATGGAGACTGTGCCGACCAGCACCGGTTTCCCCTCTTTATTTAGTTTCTCTATTTCGTTGGCGATAGCCTTGAATTTGGAGTCCTCGTCCTTGTAAATAAGGTCGTGGTTGTCCTCCCTTATCATGGCCCTGTTGGTCGGCACTATCACCACGTCGAGCTTGTATATCTTGAACAGCTCCTCAGCCTCGGTGGCGGCGGTGCCGGTCATTCCGGCCAGCTTGTCGTAAAGGCGAAAGTAATTCTGGAAGGTTATAGTGGCCAGCGTGATGCTCTCTTTCTGTATCTTGACCTTTTCCTTGGCCTCGATGGCCTGGTGCAAACCCTCCGAATAGCGCCGGCCGAACATCAGCCTGCCTGTAAATTCATCAACGATGATGACTTCGCCATTCTTGACCATGTATTCCTTGTCCCGTTTGAAAAGCACTTGTGCCTTGAGCGCATTATCCATGTATTCAGTCAGGTGTAAATTGGTATGATCATATAAGTCGGGCGCCTTCAGCAAGCCCTGGCGCTTCAGCATTTCCTCCATCTTGGCACTGCCCGAATCGGTCAAATATACCTGCCTCTCCCTTTCTTCTATCTTATAGTCTTCGGGCGTAAGCCTGGATACCATATCAGCAAAGGTATAATACTTCTTCGTAGGATCCTCGCCCTGCCCGCTGATTATGAGCGGTGTGCGCGCCTCGTCGATCAGTATATTATCCACCTCGTCCACGATGGCATAGTGCAGCGGACGCTGGACTTTCTGGGACATATCGAGGACCATGTTGTCGCGCAGGTAATCGAATCCGTACTCGTTATTTGTGCCGTAGGTTATTCCCGCAGCGTACGCTTCCTGTCGGGACACCGGCCTGAAATGCGGCCAGCGGATGTCCTTCTCACTGGTATATTCCGGGTCGTAAATCAAGGCCGGCAATTGCTCGCTTGAGCTCTGCACGGGGTAAATGCTGGCAACGGTGACGCCCAGCGCGTTATAGACGGGGCTCATCCAGTAGGCGTCGCGCCGGGCCAGGTAGTCGTTGACCGTCACCAGGTGGCAGCCTTTATCTTCGAGCGAGTTAAGATACAGCGGTAATGTGGCCACCAGCGTCTTGCCCTCGCCCGTCTTCATCTCGGCGATCTTGCCCTGGTGCAACACCATGCCGCCCATAAGCTGGACGTCGAAATGCCTCAGCCCGATGGTGCGCCGTGAGGCTTCCCGTACCGCGGCAAAGGCCTCGGGCAGCAGGTCATCCAGGGTTTCACCTTCCGACAGCCTTTGTTTAAACTGGGCGGTCTTTGCCTTCAGCTCTTCATGGGACAGGCCCTGGAATTGCGGCTCGAGATCATTTATCTGCTTTACCAGGGGCTTGAAGCGGGTGATTTCTTTTTCGTTGGAATCGAACAGTTTGCCTAACCAGCTCGGCATGATCCTTCCTAATACTCAAACATGGCGCCGACGGACATACCCGTATGTATGCGGTGTATGGCTTCGCCCAGCAGGGGCGCAGTCGGCAGCACTGTGATTTTGCTTATCTTCTTCTTCCCATTGAGGGGGATGGTATCGGCCACCACGACTTCCTTAACCCTGGATTTGGAAATGCGGTCTATAGCCGGGCCCGAGAATACGGGGTGCGTGCAGCAGGCGTAAACCTCTTTAGCGCCGGCGTCCAGGAGGGTATCCACAGCACTGACCAGCGATCCGGCAGTATCGATCTCGTCGTCTACCGTTATGGCGCGCTTGCCCTCCACCTCACCTATGATATTGAGTGTCTCGGTCGTGTCATCATTGCCCATGCGCCTTTTCTCTATGATCGCCAGCGGGGCATTGAGCTTTTCCGCCAGGTCACGCGCACGCTTTGTGATGCCGATATCGGTGGCCACCACGACGACATCCTTAAGTTTCTTGCTTCTCCAGTAATCGCTCACCAGGAAAAGGGCGGTCAGCTCATCCACGGGAATGTTAAAAAACCCTTGGATCTGAGCTGCGTGAAGATCCACAGTGAGGATGCGACTGGCGCCGGCCGTGCAGAGCAGGTCTGCAACCAGCCGGGCGGTGATGGGCACGCGAGGCTGGTCCTTCTTATCTGTTCGTGAATACCCATAGTAAGGCACCACCGCCGTGATTCGGTCGGCCGAGGCCCGCTTGAAGGCGTCGAGCATGATCAGCAGTTCCACCAGGTTCTTATTGACCGGTGAGCAGATCGGCTGGATGATGAACACGTCGCGTTCGCGCACGTTCTCAAGAATGCGCACGAAAGTGTTCTCGTTGCTGAACTCGAAGACCTCTATTTTGCCCAGAGGTATGCCCAGGTAATCGCAGACCGAGCTGGCGAGCGCCGGGTGGGCGTTGCCGCAAAATACCTTGATCTCGTCCTGGCCTGCAAATTGCCTCATATTATTACCTCCAATCCGAATGCTTTGTAATTATAGCATCAACCCCGCAGACGCCGATAACGGGCGCAGCACTTTGAGCGTGCATTGGAAGGGCGGCCAGCAATAGGAACGGCTGTAAATAGGGTATAATTTCAAAACGGAAATCCTCCGGAGGATCGATTGATATGAATTCAGGTGCAACCGAACTACTCAGCCGGTATCTAAGACTTGATACATCCAACCCTCCGGGAAACGAGCATCTGGCGGCAAGCTTCTTTGCCGATATCTTCATCAGCGCGGGCATACCCTACAAGCTCTATGAATCAAAGCCCGGCCGCGTTTCTATACGGGCGGAGCTTAAAGGGTCCGGGCAGGAGGGGGCGCTCATACTTCTGCACCATACCGATGTAATCGCAGCCAGCAGGGAGGAATGGAGTTTCGATCCCTTCGGCGGTGAGATTATAGACGGATATATCTGCGGCAGGGGCGCTCTCGACACCAAATCCCTGGGAATCATGCAATTGCTGACACTGCTGGATATAAAGCAAAAAGGCCCGGCGCTTAACCGGGACCTGATATTCCTGGCCACAGCCGACGAGGAGTCCGGCGCAGACTGCGGGGTGGAATACCTGCTGAGGGAGCACGCACCGGAATTCCAGGCCACGCTGGTGCTCAACGAGGGTAGCTATATGGCGGAGGGGATCGTGCCGGGACACCTGCTGGCCATGATCTCCCCCGGAGAAAAAGGGCCCTGCTGGATGAGGCTTAAACGGAGGGGCCAGGCCGGCCACGGCTCCACACCACACGGCTTGAATCCCCTGGAGCGATTGAGCGCGGCGGTCAACAGGCTGCTCGCTTACAAGGTCCCCCCAAGGGTGACTCCAATTGTGGAAGAGTATTTCAAGCGGATGGCGCAGGTCTGGGATTTCCTCAATCCTTACATCGAGGACGGCAGGGAAGAGACGCTTTTAAAGATCATAGAGGAGAACGGCCTGCTGTCCGTGCCGCAGGTCAGCGCCATGCTCAGGAACACGGTAAGCCTCAACTCTCTGCATAGCGGCAACAAGGTCAACGTCATCCCCTCATACGCCGAGGCCGAGGTCGATACCAGGTTATTGCCGGGCCAGGATATGGATGAATGGATAAGCTTTATCAAAAAGCAGCTTGCGGACGACGAGATCCAGATCGAATTTATCATGAAGGGCGAAGGCAATGCCTCGACCATGGAAACCGAGGCCTTCAGGGTTATTGAATCGGCGCTGCTGGACAACTACCCCGGGGCTATAGCTGCTCCCTACCTGATGCTGGGCACAACGGACTCCCGATTCTTCAGAGAAAGGGGAGTTATCTCATACGGCTTCTGCCCGGCTGTCATACCCGCCGAACACCTCAAATCGATCCATGGCGCCGACGAGAAAATCGGAGTGAACAGCCTGATAAAAGGAGTGGAAATCTACAAAGATATAGTTGTAAGGCTATGCAGTTAAATCGCAAACCCAGCATCGACAAGATATTACATTTGCTCATCTCCGCCTACGGTGACCGCGCGCCGGTCCGGCGCCTGGAGCCTGTGGGCGAGCTTGTCCTGACCATCCTTTCGCAGAATACCTCTGACATCAATTCCAGGCGGGCCTATAAGTCGCTGACCGACACCTTCGGCGGATGGGATAAAGTCGCCCATGCTCCGGTCGAAAGTATAGCGGAGGCCATTCGCGCAGGTGGTCTGGCGGAAGTGAAATCCAGGTATATCCTGGGTGCGCTACAGCACCTGAAAAAGGAGTCCGGGGGTTACGATTTACACTTCCTCAAGAACATGGAACTCGGGGCAGCCAGGGCCCGGCTGATGCGCCTTCCCGGTGTGGGTATGAAGACGGCCAGTTGCGTACTGCTATTCTCACTTGATATGCCGGCCTTCCCCGTCGATACCCATGTGCTGCGCGTAGCCCGGAGGCTTGGACTGATCGCGCCGAAAATCACGGCCGACTCCGCCCATCTGGAGATGGAGCGCATGGTCCCGCCGGGAGATGTCTACCGCTGCCACGTATTGATGATCGAGCACGGGCGAAAAACCTGCAGGTCACGCAACCCTCTCTGCGGAGGCTGTATAATCGGCCGCCAATGCCCGAGCTATAATAAACTCAAATCTTGATACCCGGAGGTACACATGCGCAAGGCCACCATGCATTTTATACTCGACGCCATCGAGGGGATCATACTGCTCCTGCTGGTGGTATCAGGATTCATACTTTGGTTCGCACTTCCCGAAGGCATCGCGGCAGGCGAGACTGTCATCTTCGACCGCCATACCTGGGTGCAGGTCCACCAGTGGCTGGCCGTGGGTCTGCTGATTTTCTTCAGTACTCACATAATAACCCACTGGACGTGGATTTCTTATATGATTAAAAACTACTTCAAGCGCCTTAAAAAAGATTGAAGCAGAAACATTGACAGGTATAGCTAATATATGTAACATGTGATATAACTTTATGAAGCTTCGTATAGTCACTTTCACCGCTTTCCTCACGTTTGCAGCACTATCGTTGCTGATGGCGTCGTGCTCCAGTTTTGCCAGTCCCGCACCATCGATAACCGACTTAACTCTGACTAACGGCTTTGCATCGGATTACCGCCCGCTCGATAGCACCAATGTCTTCTATGTGGACAGCCCGCAGATCTGCTGTTCCGCCAGGGTCATGGGGGCAACTGAAAATACCAGTATCATTGCCGACTGGGTATACATTAAGGGCGGTATGGCCAAAGAGGACGGCTCGCTCATCCGCCGGGACACGTCCGCCTGTGACACGGATTGCTACGTCGGATTCACCCTGCCGGCGCCCGCCGGCGGCTTTACCGGCGGCGACTACCGCGTAGATCTCTCAATCAATAGCCGGCCCGGGCCCGGCGCCGTATTTTCCGTCCAGCGCGACACGTCCATGCCATTGCCCAAAATAGAAACGTTTACCGCCAACCCCTTAAAAATAACCGCCGGCCAGCCCGTGACGCTCAACTGGAAGGTGTCTAACGCATCCAGGGTGGATATACAGCCTGCTCCGGGTGTAGTTGCTGCTGAAGGAAGCCGGGTTGTCACGCCGGCGCAGGATACCAACTATACGCTGTACGCCATCAACCGCAACGGCAACAGTTCCAGTCAGTTGAGCGTGGGCGTTTCACCATTTATCAAAGAGAAGCCGGACCTTCAGGTCACGGAGTTCTGGAGCAGCGGCAACGTCCTGGCTTACCGCGTAAAGAACACCGGCAACCTGGCCTCCTGCCCGACCACATCTTACCTTTACAGAAACGGCATTGTTGAATCCAAAGATTACGTGGCGCCGCTGGGACCGGGCGAAGAGAGAGTAGAGGCCTTCCAGCAATATCATTTCTCTCCCCGCTTCAACCTTGTATCAGGCCAGACCGGCCCGGAAGACAGGAGCGAGGCGCAAAATATACGTATATGCGTTAATGGAGAAGGGTCCTGCAGTGAGAACGACACCTCCAACGATTGCCTGGATCATAATTTCGGGCCTCTGCTGAGAATAGACTTCTCGCACCTGGCCGATACCGCACAGTGGCGGACTGACAACGCCACCCTCTCATGGCCGGCCTCCGGTGACCGCAAAGATGGACTGTCGTACGTAGCAACCGCCCACATGGCCGGTGGAGACACCTACCCCGGCTCAATAATCATGGCGCCGCCTATTGCCGGCGGGTGGACACAGGGCGTTTTCTCCCTCCAGAACGGCACTCCACCCGTATCCCAACCCATCCTGATCCCGTACAAAGCAAAATTCATGTGTAAAATGGGAATTACACAGGACAGCGCCGCTGCAGGCGCCATCAAGTTCATACTGGGCATCAGGCAGGGCAACGAGACGAGTTATTATCCACCCGTGACTATCGATTCGATCAATAAGACGGAGACATACGAAGTCGACCTCAGCAAGCTGGCAGGTCAAAGGGTCGAATTTGTTTTCAGAGTTGAGTCCGACGGACCATGGAGGCAGGGAAGTGCTGCGTGGATAAATCCGGCCCTTGTCCAGGAAAAATAAGACTAAAATACTGCCTTCGCGTTATCTCCATCGCGACAGCTATAACGCTCACAATTCCGCTCTTTCAAATGCACAGCGCCCTGGCCGCCACACCGACCACCTGCGTTCTCAAATGGGGCACGGTAGATACGCCGGGCGGCTTCCCCCAGCGCAGCGATATACAATACCGCAGTGAAATAAATGCGCTGGCCGTTTCACCGGACGGAAAAATAATCTATGCAACGGACATTCCTAACTCCAACGCCGGCCTGGTCACAAAGGCCGGCATCTGGCGCAGCGATGACGGAGGCATATCCTGGAGCCAGCGAGCGACGCAGTGGCTGGCCCGGACAACCGGCCCCGCGCCCGTCTTCCCTGTAGCAGTCCTGGCTATCGCGCCCGACAATCCGGACCTGGTGGCGGCCGTCTGCATGAATGCACCGGGAGACAGGCGGCGGGAAGTCTACTACAGCGAGGATGGCGGCACCAACTGGCACTACAGCGGAGTCATCCCATACCTGTATGGTCCCAATGAGCAAATTGGCAACATCGCTATATCAGAACCCTACAATTACCGCGAGACACAGGTGCATGACATCTTCGTGGGAAGCCGAAATCCAGGCAGTGCAGTTGCGCTGGGGGAAGTATATGCGCTGCGCTACCCGGGCATAGCAGGCTGGCAGGCGCAGGGTTTCTCGGGCGGCGATATCGTCGCCCTCCTGCCGTCGCCCCGCTACGCTGACGATGCCACGCTGGTTATAACGGCCTGCACGGAGCAACGTACCTACATCAACCTGGGTTCGCGGGATATGGGCGCCGACACATGCTACTGGAATACAGCAACTGACTACCCTGTTGAGTTGTGCACTCCCGACCAGGCCGGTGGATCCTCCAGCGGCAAAGACAGGATCATTACGGGCAGCCTGGCACTGCCCGGCGATTTCGATGGGAATTCCAGCGCAAAACGCGTTATATTCGCCGCCTGTGACTCTAACGGTACCGCTTTCGGTGTCTCAAGGGCTTTGGACGATGCCTACCGCCTTAACGATATCACGGTCACACGGCTCACCGTTCCCGTAAGCAAGCCGCGTATCAGCTCGATCGCTTATAGCGGCTCCGCAACATCGGGCAAGCTGTTGGCCGGGTGTGTTGAATCCAACAGTCAGACGGGGAAGGCACATGTCTGGTTCACAGCGGATCCTCTGGCGCAGTGCAGCACCTGGATACAGCCGCTCAAGCAGCCCACGGGCGGGTACGGATCCGGTTACGGCAATGTGCAGATCGTCTGGGTGCTGGACGGGTCCGCTGCATATGCCGGCACAGGTTCAGGCAACCGCAGCAACCCCTCCGAGTGGGCGGATATCAACGGCGCCTCCTGGGCATCTGTGCCGCTGGATGAATCCGCTTTCTCACTCAGCCGGGACGACGGCGCCTCCTGGAACCAGCTTAGCCTTATCGATACACAGGTCAGCAGGTACCGCTCGCTGGCCGTTGCCGATGACGGTAAAACGATTTATATTTCGTCGGTAAACGATAATGGTCTGGGCAGTACCTGGCGCAGCCGTACAAACATAGTCGGGGAGGAATGGCAACGTGTGGCCTGCCTGGACTTCACCGCTCCTCTTCTCAGGCTGGCGCCGCGGGAGGAAAAAGGTTCGGTAGTTTTCCTGGGCAACCAGAGCAGCACGAGCATCATCCAGTCACGGGACAGCGGGCAGACCTGGATCGAGTGTTTGCCGGGCGCTTTCATCCAGGATATGGCGGCCGGCGGCAGCGATGAGCTGTATGTTATCCAGGCCAATGCGCTGGCCAGGCGTGGCAGGTATGAGTCGGGCGGTTGGATTTGGGACAAATTCAGAGATACAGGACTGTTGTCCGCTCATAATATCTCGGTGCAGGGCAGCAGCGTCATAGCCGGAGCGGCGCTGAGCCGGCAATGCCCGGTATCTTATTCTTTGGACGGCGGAGACCACTGGGACCTGATAACCGAGCCGGCCTACAGCTGCGGAAACCGTCATGTGGCATTCGACGAAGAGTTCAAGGACAATCATCTTATCTACCTGGCCGATGATGCCGGCGGGCTTTATCGCTGGACCGTGGGCAACAGCAACCGCTGGGACGATATGGTCCCACCGGACAACAGCTATTACGGCCTGGCGGCGGTCGGCCGGGGAATGTTTTACGCCGCTTTCAGCCAGGCCAATGCGACCGGCGTTTCGAGGACCACCTATTCCCGAGGCGGCATACCCAAGGACGGAGTTTTCTGGGACAGCCTGTCCACCGGTCTGACTTCGGGCGTCGTCTTCCGGCTTGAGCCGGCGTCGCTGGTATATGCCGACGATACCCTCTGGGCGTTCGACGCGCGCGACTATAATTACACCGGGGGCACCGGGCTGCTGTGGGCATTCAGGGACACACTGGCCAACCGCTCGCCCTGGTTGATCTCGCCCCGCGGCAACAGCCTGGTAAATTGCGATTCGGTGACCGGACGCAACGCCTCGGTTGACCTCAGGTGGGAACAGCTTTCGCTGGCCGAGGCTTATCAGGTGGAGGTCGGCAGGGATAAATGGCTTGACATGGTGATCAGCGAGGCGGAGCCTCTCGATAATCCATTCTTCGTGCCGGAGAAATCGCTCTATCCCGCTTACTACATCAGGCCGGGCGTGCTGCCAGGTGCCGGGCAGACCTATTACTGGCACGTGAGAGTCAGGAGGGCCGCCACCGGCCAGGTCATCCGCAGCCGCTGGTCTCCGGCTTTCAGCTTCACTGTGTTGGCAGGTTATCCGGTATCGGCGCCGTCCTACCCGGGAATAGAGTCACTGCAACCCTGCCACGAAGCCTGCGATGTTCCAACCTATCCCCTGGGCTTCTCCTGGACTCCCATGCAGGGCACAAGCAGCTACCGTTTCGTACTTTCCAGGGACCCCGGCCTCAGCCAGCCTGTCGTGGACCAATCAGTCGAAGCTGCGGCCTTCAAACTGCCCTGGCGGCTCAACTATGCGACCGCCTATTTCTGGCAGGTCACCCCGCTTGAGCCTGTACCCGGTGACAACAGCCCCGTGTTCTCGTTCAACACGGCTGCTGAACCGGCGGCGATGCCTGCAGCCATACCCGCGGACAATACTACCAGCGCCCTTCTGGCAGCGCTAGTGTTCACAATCCTCATCGGCTTGTCCATCCAGGTCATCATTCACAGAAACAACAGGCCGCTCTAACCTGTCATTGCGAAGTCCGAGGACTGAAGCAATCTAACCGATTAGCAAAAACAGCCGCTGTTACGCTATAATCTCTCCCGTTGTGGTGAGTGTAGCCCAGTGGTCTAAGGCGCCAGGTTGTGGCCCTGGATACCGAGGGTTCAAATCCCTCCACTCACCCCATCCCTTCCTCCTTCTATCCGTTGTTTAATATGGACTAAAACATCAGTTTCCCAATTCGGCGATCGATACCAGCCGCCACTCGGTATTGTGCAATCCGACGGTGGTCCAATATATTGTTTTTTCCACTATCTTCCCCGTTACAGCGTCCGGATACATATAGCCTCCCGTTCCGCTCTTCTGCGCCGCAATTTTCTCAGCCTGTGCGATCAATTCTAAGTAATCTTTATATGATGGATCTGTGAGCACGTTTTTGCCTGTCTCGGTTCCCGTCGAGCAATAAATTACCATGCCGTCAAGTTGCATGACATTAACTTTTATGGCCCGCGTCTGTGCAGCGGGAGCGATGGTCCCTGCCAGCAGGCCCTCGGGTTTGAACAGGGCACTGACCGAGCCCAGCAGCTCACCCTGCTCAGTGACTACCGGCCAGACCAGCACCAGGGCATCGACCCCCTCCACCGCCCTGAATATATTGCTCAGCATCGGCTTCCTATTTTCTTTGAATCCCGCCCAATACATTTTCGAGGCCTCTGTGGTTGCCGTGTCCGTCCCTTCATATCGGCGGTACTGCTCGGGCGCCACCGTGATCATCTTTCCCAGGGGGTCGGCAGCCGAGCAGTCCAACAGGTACGGATATTTCTTGCACAGCCCATTCAATATACCCCTCGTCTCTTCGCCCTGCAGCCCGCTTTTTGCGATTTTTTCTGCCGCATCGGATACGGCATTATTCAAATTTAACAGCTTGGACTGGATGATCCCCTGCATATTCTCTGTGGCTGACTGAAGCTGCTTTTCATTTTTCACCGGTCCTGCGCAGCCGGCCGTCGTCACAATTAATACAACAGCCAATATGACGGCAAACACCACGGACTGTGTCACTTTCATATCAGGTAACTCCCCCCTTATAAATATCCTGAGTAAACGGGCTTCGTCCCCATATGGTAGCCCATGGGAGTGCTACAAGGCAACGACAGATCCAACAACAGTGTCCCCAACTGATGGTACGACAATTGACCACGTTTCAGGCGCAGCGCATATCATGACAGCCAATTCTGGTAGAATATGTAGACTTCATACTATCTCCCGCTGTAGCTTCAGCGTCAAAGGAGGATATTTATAAATGTTTATAAAAGGACTTAACTTATTCCTGGTTATTGCCTTGTCAGCGATGCTCACCCCGGTATTCGGCTGTGCCGCCCCGGCCGGCGGCGAAGCACAGACAAAGGCCGCAGTCGAAAAAATCCGGGTGGCCACGCAGGCTGAGCTGGATAAGCTGGATGCCGATGTGGCAGATGCAGCTATAAAACTTAAGAGCACCGGTTTAAGCGGTGACGGGGCCAGGCAGATACTTAACGGGTTATGCGCCAAATATCCCTACCTGGTTGACTGCAGCACGGTTGATACCACCGGCAAGGTAGTCACGATGGCCCCGGACACCTACCGCCGCTATGAAGGGTCCAATATTGAAACACAGGATGTCAGGACCCCCGTGCTCAGCCCGTATTTGACGACAGTTGAGGGCATATCGGCCGTTTCACTGATGAGGCCCGTCCTTGATGAGAAAGGTGAGCAGATCGGCATCATAGACGCCCTGTTTACACCCGAAGCCCTGCTTACCGGCATCGTTGCACCTGTGCTCGAAAGGGCTGGCCTTGCAATGAATGTCTTACAGACAGACGGCATGACCATCTATGATTTACCGAAAAGTGATACGGGGAAAAATCTTCTGACAGACGCCGAATATAAGCCGTATACGGACCTGGTAGCACTCGGCTCAAGGTTCGCAGCGGAGGAATCCGGGAGCGGGGCGTATAACTTCCCCAGCCACGCGACGGCGGAGCCGACAAAAAAGCTGGCTGTCTGGGCGACCGTCAAGCTTCATGGAACAGCCTGGCGGATGATTGCCGTTCAGGAAGTTGTAAAGTAGCATATTGCTGCAATTAACCGGAAGAGGCCGGGGTACGTAAAAATTCGATGTGAATCGGGGAGGGCATATGTCATTTAAATACCTGCTGTATGAAAAGAAGGGGAGAATCGCATATGTCACTATTAATCGTCCCGAGGTGATGAACTCGATCTGTCCGCCGGCCAGTGATGAGATGTGGGAGGCTTTCTCTGATTTTCGTGACGATCCTGAGGTCTGGGTGGTCATTCTGACCGGCGCCGGGGAGAAAGCCTTCTCGGCCGGCAATGACCTCAAGTACCAGGCTCTGCACGGTAGTGATCCTGCGTATATGGCGTTTAAGAATCCGGGCGGCTTTGGCGGCATCACCGAGCATTATTATTGCGCCAAACCCATGATCGCCGCAGTCAACGGCTATGCCCTGGGCGGAGGTTTCGAGCTTGCGCTTAAATGTGACATTATCATAGCCGCTGACCATGCACAGTTCGGCCTGCCGGAAGCAAAGGTCGGTTCGATAGCCGGTGCCGGTGGTATTCATCGCCTGCCCCGTATGATACCCCAAAAAATAGCCCTTGGAATGATGTTTACCGGCAGACCCATCAGTGCACAGGAAGCCTATCGCATCGGATTGGTAAATGAAGTCGTTCCACTGAAAGATCTAATGTCTGCAGCCGATAGATGGGCCGATGATATAGTTCACGGCTCACCACTCACCATCCAGGCTACCAAGGAAGCTGCTATGAGAGGTCTTGATATGAAACTGGAAGAGGCGATTTATACTGTATTCCCCGGTACGGACAGGTTGTTTAAATCGCAAGACATCGTGGAAGGGACTCTGGCATTTGTTGAAAAAAGGCCTCCTCAATGGAAAGGGCACTGATCAGAAAGAGCTATGGGCGGCTCCCTTACGAACAAGGTGAATAGCTTGCCAGTACTTTTTCTATGAAGCCTATCTTAACTTTGTAGATGCTGTCATGACCAAATAGGGAATAGGAAACCTTAAAATAAGGGGGAATAAGAATGAAAAATGGAAGAATAGCGATTCCGTCTGTAGGCAAAGGCGGATTGGATGGGCAGAGGTCGCAACACTTTGGACACTGCGATGCGTTTACCCTGATTGACGTCAAAGATGGGAAGATAACCGATGTGACTGTTATCAATAACCAGGAACACCAAGAGGGGGGATGTCTGGTCCCTGTACGTACCCTTTCAAATCACAAAGTCAACGCACTGGTTGTCAGCGGAATTGGTTTACGCCCTCTAACAGCATTCAACGAAGTTGGCATTGATGTTTATCATGATGCAGTATATCCTGATATTAAACAAGTTGTGGACAGCCTGATTACGGGGAAGTTGCCAATCATTGCCAGGGATCAAACTTGTGGTGGAGGTGGTGAATGCAATCATTGAGAATGAAACTGGCTATCGTAATCAACACTAATGATCCAGAAAAAGCATGGAATGCTTTGAGACTGGGTAACACTGCACTCAAGGAAGGACACGAAGTCGGTATATTTTTAATGGGTAGTGGTGTTGAAATAGAGAATATCAAAGACCAGAATTATGATGTCGCAGGTACTTTGAACAGTTTTCTGACGGGTAATGGCAAATTACTTGCATGCGGTACTTGTCTAAAGTCAAGGCAACAGGAAGGCGGAGTCTGTCCCATTTCTACGATGGCGCAGCTAGTCGAGCTTATTGCCAAGTCGGATAAGGTTATTAGCTTCGGATAATCGGGATGGAAGTCTGATGTGGCACTTGTTTAACTGTAGTTTCATAGAGTGCATGCCATATAGGTTTATCGGGTTTATCGCATAATATCGTATAAGGTCTTTGATAGCCGTGTTATTGAATACGACTGAAAAAGTACCCTCTTTGGCCAGGTTGTTCTTATCTTTCCTGAAGTTAGGGGCCACAGCATTTGGCGGGCCTGCCATGGTGGCCTATATCCGCAGGATGGCGGTTGATCAGAAGAAATGGATAGATGATAGTTCGTTCAAGAACGGCGTCGCCTTCTGCCAGATGGTTCCCGGAGCAACCGCCATGCAGTCCGCTGCTTACGTGGGATTGAACGTACGTGGTGTAGGCGGGGCTGCCGTCACATTTATCGGTTTCGGATTGCCGGCGTTCATATTCATGACTGTATTGTCCATGCTTTATATGCATAACAGAGAATTGCCGGCGGTCATATCGGCATTCAACGGCTTGCAGGCTATCATAGTATCAATAGTTGCCAACGCCGCGATTACTTTCGGCAGGACCAATATAAATAATTGGGAAGCGGCCGGGATAGCGGTTGTAGCGGCCGTACTATTTGGATTTGGTATATCTCCATTCCTTGTGATTCTACTGGCGGCGTTTTTGGGCATATTGTTCTATTTGCGTCAGCCGACGCCCCCCTCTACATATCCAGATCAACGGATCAGCACGTATCGTCCTGTCCTTATTATCATAGGCGCCGCTGTCGTGGGATTCATCGTGCTTTTTTACGTCAACCGCGGGCTTTTCAATCTTGCTGCGCTTATGTTCCGCGTAGACTTATTCGCCTTTGGAGGCGGTTTTGCCTCGGTACCACTGATGTTTCATGAAGTGGTAAATGCCAACTCCTGGGTGGATAGTAAAACGTTCCTGGATGGCATTGCGCTGGGCCAGGTGACGCCCGGCCCTATAGTGATAACTGCCACGTTTATAGGTTACCTTCTTTATGGGCTGCTGGGAGCCGTTATCGCAACAGTGAGCATATTCTTGCCGTCTTTTCTGATTATAGTAGGTGTCGCCCCGTATTTCGATAAGCTGCGCTCTTTCCCTTTGTTTAATAAAGCGGTGATCGGCATACTTGCTTCGTTCGTCGGCCTTCTTTTAACAGTGACTGTGCTGTTCGCTTTGATGATACCCTGGGATTTATTGCGTATATTGCTGGCTATTGCCGCATTCATGGCATTGTTGCTGAAGGTCGAAATATACTGGGTGGTTCTGGTGGGCGTTATTATTTCTATCTTTCTGCTTTGAGTGGGAACATTCTTAATAGACGGTTCGAACAAAGCAAAAGGCTGGCGGGAGCAGATCACTTTGACCTGTCGTTCAACAGCCATTATACTTCGGATGAAATTAGGCTATTAAATAATTTGGTTGACTATTAGTTAGCTTTATTTGTTACTGGCTTTATTGAGTCAACCCTAAAGGGCCGATTTTTACTTCATTTTTAGCCGTGCGCCTGTAGCTCAGCGGACCAGAGCATCGGTCTTCGGAGTCTGAGTTGTATGCGAAGTTCATCTCAGTACATATCGAATTAGCTCATTTTAGCGCAACCACACTACCGCTATGCATCGCAGGCCACTCTAGCTTGTACCTCACCACGGGAGCGGTAAAGCCACGATTTCGTAAATCAGGGGCGTCGAAGACGTGTGCTTAGCCCTTTTCTTTACAATTGACAGATATCTTTGCAGCATGATAATCTTCCTTTCGGTATATGCCAGTCCCATATGCTGCAATGTTATTGAAACTCATCGGGAGGGGCTAACTGTCATGACTGTATTCCGACGAATCTCGTTTGTAATTATTTGCCTGTTGCTGATTGCCGTTTTCCCGCTGGTCAAGGCTCCCAGCCCAGCAGTGGCCGCAGATGATTGGGTATTAATGGCTGATTTCCTGCCATCTACTTTGTATGCGGTCTGGAGCAGTTCGAGCAACGATGTTTTCGTAACATATGATTCAGGTAATATTTTGCATTACAACGGAAGTACCTGGAGTAATATGTCCAGTGGCACCAGCAATATATTACTTGGCCTCTGGGGCAGCTCTGGCAGTGATATCTTCGCTGTAGGTTATAGCGGCACTATACTGCATTACAACGGCAGCGCCTGGAGCACCATGACCAGCGGCACTTCCGAGCGTTTTAACAGTGTCTGGGGCAGCTCTGCCAGCGATGTCTTCGCCGTCGGCAGTAATGGCACTATCCTGCATTACAACGGCAGCGCCTGGAGCACCATGACCAGCGGCACTTCCGAGGGTTTTAACAGTGTCTGGGGCAGCTCTGCCAGCGATGTCTTCGCCGTCGGAGGCAACAGCACCATAGTGCATTATAATGGCAGCGCCTGGTCCACCGTGACCACCGGTGGCGGCCAGTCTTATAGATCAGTCTGGGGCAGTTCAGCCAGCGACTTCTTCGTTGTCAGCTATGAAGGCACTATCCTGCACTATAATGGCAGCTCATGGAGCACCATGGTCAGCGGCAGTTCAGATTTATATACCTGCATATGGGGTAGTTCGGCCAGCGATGTCTTTGTCGCAGGATGGACCGGCGCCATAACACACTACGATGGCAGCTCATGGATCCGAACAAGCGTTGCCGATGCCTGGAACAGCATCTGGGGCAATTGCGGCCAAAATGTCTACGCTGTGGGCAATGATGGTTATATCATGCGCAACAGCTGCGGCAGTTGTCCCGTGAGAGGCGGCGCTACATCGGCTGCGTTCAATACCACGCTGGGTATAGTCAGCCTGAATACCAGCGCAGGCTACATCTCCAATACCGGCTGGACCGCACCCGGCGACGTCATGTGCTCCAACCCGTTCGGTTACAATTTCCCCTACGGCATGTTCGGATTCAATATCTCCGGCCTGACCAGGGGACAGACGGTGAACATCACTATCAGATTCCCCAACCCCCTGCCACTGGGTACCAAATATTATAACGGCAGCATGGTTGCTTGCAGCTCGCTGGTTACCGGGATTGATACAAATACACTGCAGATTGCCCTGACTGACGGCGGACTAGGCGATGCTGACGGCCTGGCCAACGGCTCTATCGTGGACACGGGCGGTCCGGCCTTCCGGCTGAGCACAACCCCGGCCACACACCAGTCATCGATACCAACGGCTCCGCAGGCACCAGTCTCACTTTCCAATATCACGGTCAAGAGCGCCTCGCTCTCAGCTACGAAGGTTACCCCGGGAACACAGGTCACCGTTATGGCCAGCGTAGCCAATACAGGCACGGGCAACGGGACCTCGGTAGTCAAGGTCTACGTCAACGGTGCTGAGGAAGTGCAACAGGGTGTCACGGTCAACAGCGGCGGCAGCACGCAGGTCAGCTTCGATGTTACGCGCAGCGAGCCGGGAACCTATACCGTGTACGTGGGCGGCACAAACGCAGGCAGCTTCACGGTGGACCAGTTCACACCAGACACAATACTGTATATCAGCGGCGCGCTGGTCTTCTTCGCCCTTGTGATCGGCGTCATTGTAATGACACGTCGAAAGGCATAAGCCTTAACATTACTTTCACCGATCCCGATATAGCACAACAGCATAAAGCCATCGTTTCGGAAGTTAATGCGGTTCCTACTGCAGTCTTGGTCACAGTTGCAGTTAGTCTCATTTTGTCATCGTTCTTAAAGCGCGGCAAAAATGTTCAAATATTTGCGAAAGTGCTATAACCTCAAAATAAATAACTTGATAGCCCTTAATGACCTTGCATTCTGTAATTATGATGGTAGGCCTTCAATCCAAGAACAATAATCCATGCTTTTGGTAGAATATATGAGTTTGGTGTGGTCTATTGACAACTATATCCTCCAGCGTCACGGGAGCGTCAGCGTTTGGAGGTTTTATATTGTGCGCCTGTAGCTCAGCGGACCAGAGCATCGGTCTTCGGAACCGAGGGTCGTGGGTTCGAATCCCTCCAGGCGCGCCACAAAAGCAAGTTTGTGCAATTTCATGCAGTAGTTGTGAGGTAATATGGAGAATAACAAAAAGCAGGCGGATACAGGCAAACTAATCGCACAGGTGAATAAGCTGGATGTACTGGTCAATTACCAGGAAGGGTCTATTGTAAGCAGAACGATTATCGATAAAAAAACAGGGACGTTAACCCTCTTCGCTTTTTGGAAAGGCCAGGCATTGAGCGAACATACCGCTCCTTTTGATGCGCTCGTATATATAGTCGATGGTGAGGCGGATGTCTTCATTTCAGACAGCAAACACAGAATCAGACAGGGTGAAATGATAATCATGCCTGCCAATGAGCCACATGCTCTGGACGCTATTCAAAACTTCAAAATGCTTCTGGTGATGATCAGGAACTGACCGCTCAGCCGGGAGTCTTGCCGACAACTATGTTTCACCTACAAATGAGTACGACCGTTGAACGTCGAATCTACGTTAAACGAAATTTAACGAGATAGGAAATGAAAGCTAAGAAACTATTATTGCTGCTTACATTGCTCCTCAGCCTGACTCTTATGGCATGTGGAAACGAAAAGGCGGCTATTGATTATTCAAAGTCTGAACACTGGCTGGCCTTACCTGCTTCCCTTGAAAAAGAAGTGGACGTTTTCTACCTTTATCCGACCTCATGGAACAAGGTCGATAAATATGAGCCCAATATTTGTGCGATCGATAATCCTTCCATGTTGGCAGGTTCAAAAACATCATTTGACCTTCAAGCCACGGCTTTCAAAACCGTAGGCAATATTTATGCGCCGTATTACAGACAGGCAGATGCCACATATCTCTTATCGTTACCTTTAAAAGATCAAGCTGAGCTTATTGGAGGCATCCCTGCATCTGATGTTTCATCAGCCTTTGATTACTATATCAAACATTACAATAACGGACGTCCGTTTATTTTGGCCGGACATTCGCAGGGCTCCTACGTGATGCTCAATCTATTATCAAAATATATGAAAGAAAATCCCGAAGTGTATAACAGGATGATCGCCGCATACGTCATCGGATATTCAGTTACAGAGGATTACCTGGCTCAAAATCCACATTTAAAATTTGCTGCAGGCCCTGACGATACAGGCGTGATAGTCTCGTATAATACGCAGGCACCTGTAATCGCAAGCAAAAACCCTGTTCTATTGCCCGGCGCTATCGCTATTAACCCGATTACTTGGACCGGGGAAGAAACATTGGCAACTGCAGGGGAAAACCTGGGCTCGGTGGTGTTAAGCGATGACAGGATTGTATCTGAAAATGCAAAGGATTATGCCGATGCCCGCGTAGACAAGGCAAAAGGCGCAGTGATTTGCACTACCGTTGATCCGGAAACACTGCCTCCCAAAGACCTCTTATTCGGCAAAGGCGTTTTCCATTTATACGATTATTCATTTTATTACTACAATATCAGGGAAAACGCCGCCAAGAGGACCAGCAATTTCTTAAACACCCGATAGCTCGGGAACCGGCGCGTGAAGGTAAGCCCTCACTTCTCAGCAGCTTTCGTCATCTGGCTGCGCAGCTCGCGCTTCAGCACCTTGCCGATGGCAGACGTGGGAAGCTGGTCCATGAAGACGATCTTTTTGGGCACCTTGTACGGCGCAACCCGGCCACGCAGGTACTCGGTGATCTTCTTTTTCTCCTCATCACTTTTCTCGATGCCCGGTTTGAGCACGATAGCCGAAGCTACCATCTCGGAGCCGGGCCGGTTAGGATCCGGTATACCCACGCTTGCGCCCAGGTCGACATCGGGGAACTCGCAGATGATGTCATCCAGCTGGCGTGTGAAAACCTTGTAACCGGAAACGTTGACCATGTCCTTGAGACGGTCCACTACAAAAATGTAGCCCTCCTCGTCCATCTGGCCGATGTCTCCCGTATGGAACCAGCCGTCCTGCAGCACCCTGGCCGTCTCCTCCGGCTTACGGAAATAGCCTTTGGTGAACACCTGCGGCCCCCTGATCAGGATCTCGCCCGGCTCTCCGAACGGTACGGGCTCGCCGGTGGTGGTATCGACTATCCTGATATCGGTATCGGATATGGGCAGACCGACCGAACCCGGCTTCTTTTTGCCGAAAAGCGGCCCGGCTGTCACGATAGCGCTGGTCTCAGTTAATCCGTATACCTCGACCAGCTTGTTTGCGCCTACGATGCTTTCAAACTCCTTGATATACTCAGGTGGAAAAGGCGCAGCGCCGCTGCATATATATTGAACCCCCGAGAAATCATAGGAACGGAAGCCAGGCTGCTTCATCAGCTCAAGGAAGATGACGGGCACATTGCCGATCAGGTTGGGCCTGGTCTTCTTCATCCACTTGATAATGAACTTAAGGTCGCGCGGATTCGGTACCGCCACCTGTGTGACTGCCTTGGAGAACATGGCCAGCGACATAACCAGCCCGGCGATGTGGAAAAGCGGCATGGCCGTAAGCCCGACCTGCTCGCCTACGGGTGTATCCAGCCAGGTTGTGATCTGTATCATCTGCCGTGACAGGTTGCGGTGGGTGAGTTCGGCGCCCTTGGGCAAACCGGTGGTGCCTCCCGTGTACTGCATGGCGCAGGTATCGTCCAGGCCGACCTTGACCTCGATGCTGTCGGCCGGCAGCTTCTTCATCACGTCTGTGAACTGCCATACCTCTCTGCCCTCAAGCGGCTCCACCTTGCCAGTGGGCACTTTCTTAGAGAGTTTGGCCAGCGTCTTGATCGGCTGCGAGATATAGTCCAGTATGCCGGTGAAGACTATTAATTTTAGCTCCGTCTCAGGGGCCACACGTTTGATGCGCGGGAAGAGGGCGTCCAGCGTCAGGAGAGCTTTAGCCCCCGAGTCCTTGAGTTGGTATTTGAGCTCCTCCTCCGTCAGCAGCGGGCTGACACCGCTGAGCACGCAGCCGGCCTTTTGTATGCCCAGCGCGGCAACATAGTATGCCGGCAGGTTGGGCAGGTTCACACCGACGATATCGCCCTTCTTGATACCTGCTTTTTGCAGGAGCGCGGCAAAGCGATTGGACATGGCGTCGAGCTGGCCGAAGGTGAAAGGGGTCCCCATATACCACAGGGCTATGCGCCCGGGGAATCGCTGAAAAGCCTCCTTGATGGATTCCCAGAATGTGAGATCCGGATACTTGATATTGGCGGGAACATGCGGATCATACTGTTTGATCCAGGGCCTCTGATCGTAATGGTCACCCATCGTGCAACAGCCTCCTCAGTTTTTTTATGACAGCCGGAAGATTCCGGCCTGACCACCACATTACCGGCTAAACCGATACCGGGAACCACATGAACAGGATGCCTGGACGGCAATACCGTGGGACTATTGTATCAGATTTGAGATGAATGGAATACACTCGTTTTATTAAAATAGTCGCCTTATATATTGCGGATGCACGAACGCAGTTAACCGGAAGTCAGCTCATCCAGGAATTCCCCGATGAACTGCCTCACTTCACCTGCCGGTTTGATCACGCCGTAGTGTCCTTCGCACAGGATGTCCGCTTCGATTTCCATTATTCTCTCAAGCGATTTGGCCGCAAGCTGCGGGTCTCCTCCCCACATGGGCATATACGGACCGTGTATGTCCTGCCCGAAGAGTATCTTCTCTCCCCCGGATTCCATCACCACTACCATGCTGCCGGGTGTATGTCCGGGCACGTGTATGAAATTTAATTTTATTGACCCTATCACAAGTTCATTCAACTGCCCGGAGAGTTTTTCATCCACATGGCAGGGCCGGTAGCGGACACCATAGTGTTCGGCGCCCACCTTCTTACCCGATTCAATAGCTTCGGAATCCTGCATATGGGCGATCACACGCAGGTTGAATCTGTCGCGCAAATCCGCCGCCGAGCCGATATGGTCGATGTGCGCATGGGTTATGATAAGTGTGCTGATCTGTTCAGGCATGAAACCCAATGCCTGTATATTGTCTATTAGCCTGTCTGTGCTCTTGCCCGCCCCGGCATCAATCAGTACCAGTTCACCGGCATCAACCAGATAAACGCAACAATCCAGGCCGCTGGAGATATCGGCGCTGCCGACCATGTATACTTTTTCACAGACTCTGAAAGGGCCCTGCATCTCCATCCTACCTTTTTATCAGCTCGAGCAGGCAATACTCGTAAGGCAAACCTTTGGGAGTCTTATAGAACTTCTCCCTCAGCCGTTTATAAATCTCATCGACACTGTCTTTGTTTTCCGCAGCAAGCCCTATCCTGATGGAAGATTCACTCCACGCCCGCACCACGTGAGCCAGTGTGTCGGCCAGCTTTGCCCTGGCCTCATCTTTATCCAATTTGTCTTTCACCTGCGAATAATAAGCGCAGGGCACGGTCATTTCTTCAAACGAATTGAGGTCATACAGCTCTTTCATTTCCTTTTCACGCGCCAGGGACTTCATCTCATCAGGCGTGGCAAAATAGTCCGGCACAAAAATGGTGTTCAATTCTTCGGCTTTAATACTGCCCTCCTGATATAGCTCACGGCATACATCGCGCAGGTTGTTATATCCCGCCGATGCCGGCCAGCGGTCGCCGCCTCGGTTGGTCAGGTTGGCCATAAACAGGGCGCCCCCTTTGACCAGCTCGGCCGCGCGCTCCCGCAAAAACACCCTCCAATCCTGCTTCCATTTCTCAACGAATTTGCGACGGTCCTTATCCGGCAACTGATTGGCCTGTATCTGAGCCGGATGCTGAAAGAAATCCATGCCCACATCTTTGGTGTTCAGCCAGTGCAGGGACGTGGAGGAGAATCCCAGATGCAGTTTTCCGGTCATCTCGGGAAATGGCTCATAAAAGGAACGCTGGATATAATCAGCCTCCACACCGCCCACCTGTTTCAGTTTCGAGTTAATCCAGAATTGGTCGAAATAGTCCCGCGCGGCGATATCGTTATAGATCAGCCTGACTTTTAACGCGGAATTGGCTACTCGTATCTCTCCTATGATCTTTTCAAACAGGCTGCTCGAATTCACTCCATCTGCGGCGCCGTAGTCGGCCATGACGAAGGTCGTCTCCGGGCCCATGCGGCTGATGACGGGAGCTATGGTGCGAATGTACGTCAGAATCTGCGGCATTATCTTGAACTCTACCGCCCTCGCCGTATCTGAAATCCGGCTGTAATCCCCGGTCATGGTCGGCATATAATGCGGTAATCCCGTGCCCTTCTCTTTCCGATCTGCCACTTTATTTCACTCCTTAGCTGCTGTGTGAGAATTCACTTCCAAATATACCATTCGCGCACCGGCTGTAACAACAGACATGCATCTTAATGAAAGGGGCGCCTTTGAAGGCGCCCCTTTCCCATAGGAAGGTACCTGCGGTCAGTAAGCCTCATAGCCCGGACTGTGCCGGCATCCAGGCTAACGATATGCATTGCCTTCTCTGCTACTTCTTTCCTTCCTTTTGCATCCTGAGCAAAAATGGCATCACCTTGAAAAACGACCTCATCTTTTGTGAGTTACTCTGCGTGTACATGAAACGCAGCGCGTCCAGCAGCCCCTCCTCGGCCCCCAACATTGCCGGGTACTGGTAGAATTCCTTTTTGTTCCCGTTTTTGCATTCGGTGATGGATTTGATATTTGTGAACGCCCGGATGCCGACTTCGCTGTGGTAGCAGCCGATGCCCGATTCCTTAACTCCGCCGAAAGGCAGGCCCGGCACTGCAAACGTTATCAGCGCATCATTTATATTGACTGAGCCCGTCCTGATCTTGCTTGCGATCCTCCGGCCTTCCTCCATGTCCCGTGTAAATACCGCTCCCGACAGTCCGTAAGTCGTGCTGTTGGCTATTCTGATGGCGTCCTCTATATCATCGTATGGCATCACGGGCAGCAGGGGGCCGAAGGTCTCTTCCTTCATTACTTTCATGTCCTCCGTGACGTCGGTGAGGACTACAGGCGGGTGACACATACCGCTGAGCCTGCAGTTCAGGACGCCTTCGGGCAGCAGTTTTGCCCCTTTAGCTACAGCGTCTTCAACCTGCCGTTCCACGATTTTATACTGCGATTCCATGGTCATGCTCCCGACTTCTCCCACTCCAGTGCCGGATTTTATGTTCTTTACGATATTTATAAGTTTCTCTGTGAACGCTGCATAGACCGGCCTCTGCACCAGGCATATCTCCATGCCGATACAGGTTTGACCGCTGTTGGTGAATGCCCCCCAGGCTATGGAATTTGCCGCTTTATCCAGGTCGGCGTTCTTTGTTACTATTGCAGCATCCTTTCCGCCAAGCTCCATAATAGCCGGCACCAGCCTCTCGGCCGCCTTAATATTTACGCGGCGCCCGATCTCTGTAGAGCCCGTGAAGAAAAACATGTCGATGCCGGCACTCTGTATCAAAGCTTCCCCGCTTATTGATCCGTTGCCCGTAACAACGTTGACCACCCCTTCCGGTAAGCCTGCTCGTTCCAGTAACCGCTTCACCATCATGCCGCTGTTGGTGGTCTGGCTGGACGGCTTTAGAACGACCGTGTTGCCGGCGGCGACGGCAGAAACCACCGGGCCCACCGACAGGCCGAACGGATAATTCCAGGGGGATATGATGGCAATAACACCTCTGGGCTCGAAGACGTAATACATCTTGCGGCCTGGCATCATGGGATTGCCCTCAACCTTGACCGGCGCCAGGAACTTGTCCGCTTTCTGCGCATAGTAATGCATGATGTCACAGGAGGGATAAATATCCGCCATCAAAGCATCGAACCTGGTCTTACCGTTTTCATCGGATACTCTTTCAGCGTAATAGAGCGCGTTGTCAGCCAGTATCTCGGCCGCACGCGCCAGTACCTTCATCCTGTCCCTGACGGAGGTGCCGGACCATGCCGCCAGCGATTCACGTGCCCTGGCTACCACGATGTCGACCTCCCTTGCGTCCATCAAAGGGTATGAGGCAACTTTCTGACCTGTCATTGGGCTCACCACATCAAACGTCTTCATCAAGCTTTACACTCCTTCTCATTTTTTAATAAATACACCACGCGTAGTCTCAGCGTTGGATGAAATACGGGCATTTGAAAAACAGCTGCAGACCGCACATGCAGGCGTAGAGACATGCGGAATGAGCTTTATGGGGAAAAATGCAACAGACGCCGGAAACTTATTCCGGCTTAATATAACCTGGAACAGGTCTTCTACTCTCCTTTCCAAACTTGGGAGGCATCACCGTTTCCAGTGGTACCCTCGGGCTTTCGCCACCGGCCGGGTAAACAGTGCCCTGACGGTTTAGTTATCCGGCTCGAAGAGTTGGTATATTTATTTGCCTAAAGTTATCATGCTGTCAACGATCTGTCAATAGGAATTGGCTATATGACATCCCGTCAGGCCCATTTGACAAATGTACCGGTATAAATCCTATAATTTCACAACGACTTGGAGCAGGCGGCGCTTTCGTATAAAGCCGCCGGGCTTTGGCAGCAGGCATTATTAAACCCTGCGGGACTAAGTTCCTGCAGGGCTTGTTTTATTAAGCGAGGTTGATATGAAAAACAGGCTGCTGAAATCTGCAATGGTCACCGGGGCATCATCAGGAATCGGCGAAGCTTATGCACGCCTGGTAGCCTCACTGGGCTATGATTTAATCATCATTGCCCGGCGCAAAGACAGGCTGGAATCCATCGCCGAAGAGATAAAGAATGAATACGGCGTGTGCGTAACCGTACTGCAGGGCGATCTGTGCAGCGAAAATGATATCTCCCGTATTGAACAAATCATCCGCGACAGCAATGATCTTACGGTTCTGATCAATAGCGCGGGCTTCGGCACGCTGGGTCCATTCGTTGATGTAGCTATCAACAAGTCGCTGAATATGATCGACCTGCATGTTACCGCCCCAACACGCCTTGTCAAAGCCGCATTGCCCGGAATGATCGCCCGCAAAGAGGGTGTCATAGTCAACGTCGCATCTGCAGCGCCCTTCCTGCCGGTGCCAGGTAATGTGATCTACAACGGCACTAAATCTTATCTAATTGCCTTTTCCGAATGCCTTCAGCTGGAGGTCAAGGACGCAGGCATCAGGGTGCAGGCGCTCTGCCCCGGCTTCACCCGCACCGGTTTCCACAGCGCTGATGAGTATAAAAACGTCGATTTTTCCACAATCCCAGCTTTCCTGTGGTCAGCCTCAGACAAAGTAGCGGCTCAGTCATGGCAGGCGCTGGGGAAAAAGAAGGTCGTCTTTATCCCGGGATTTATCAACCGTGTGACCTGCACGGTTTTCAGCGGACTATTCAAGTACCTGGCAAGCAAAAGAACGGCGTTCCCTGCCCCGGAATGATAATTTTATACCCGGGCTCTGTCTATGCTTTCCCTGACCTGCCTGATGAATTCGCCCAGCTCACTGTAGGGTGGACCCTCTTTTTCCATGATCTGTATGATGCGGCTGCCGATGATCACGCCGTCTGCCAGTGCCGCTGCCTCCACCGCCTGCCGAGGTCCGGAAATTCCAAAGCCTATACAGAGGGGAATATCCGTAACCTTCCTCACATTTGAGATCACGTCGCCCAGGCCCGAGGAAAAGCCGTTGCGCACGCCGGTCACACCTGTCACGGATACCACGTAGATGAAGCCGCTTGAGTTATGCGCCACAAGACGAATGCGTTCCGGGGAGCTGTTGGGCGCCACAAGGTAAATGGTATCGACGCCATACCTCTTCGCGCTCATATCCAGCTCAGGCAATTCGCCGGGCGGCAGGTCGGGTATAATCAGGCCGTCCACCCCTTTTAAGGCACAATCGGCGCAGAACTTCTCCACGCCATAGCTGATAACCGGGTTGAGATAGGTCATGAATACAAGCGGCACATCACTCTGGCTTCGAATACGCCCGGCAATCTCGAAGCATATCTTTGTGGTTACACCGTTGAGCAGTGCAAGATGGCTGGAGTGCTGGATGGTAAGGCCGTCGGCCATGGGATCGGAGAAGGGTATGCCCAGCTCGATGATGTCGCAGCCGGACCCGGCCAGGAGCAGGGCTACCTGGACGGTGGCTTCGATATCCGGGTATCCAGCGGTAATATAGACTATTAGTGCTTTATGTTTCCTGTCCTTGAAGACCGTGGATATGCGGCTCATAGCTGCACCCCCAGCGCGCCGGCCACGACATGGACATCCTTGTCGCCGCGGCCGGATAGGTTTACGATGATTAAATTACTCTTATCCAGATCCCGTGCCAGCTTGATCGTGTAAGCAAGGGCGTGCGCTGATTCCAACGCCGGTAGAATGCCTTCAAGCCTGCTGAGCAACTGAAACGCCTCAAGCGCTTCTTTGTCGTCGACCGTAACGTATTCCACCCTGTGCAGGTCTTTGTAGTAGCTGTGTTCCGGGCCGACGCCGGGGTAATCGAGTCCCGCCGAGATACTGTGCGTCTCCAGCACCTGCCCCCCGTCATCCTGCAGTAGATAGGATTTGGCGCCATGCAATACGCCTGTCCTGCCGGCAGCCAGGGTTGCGGCATGTTTGCCGGTCTTGACCCCACAACCACCCGCCTCGACTCCGATCAATTCGACCTCGCTGTCCTGAACGAATGGATGAAAGATTCCCATGGCGTTGCTGCCCCCTCCCACGCAGGCAACGATGCGGTCAGGCAGCCTGTCGCACTGTTCCACGACCTGTATGCGGGCCTCCCTGCCGATTACGGATTGAAAGTCGCGCACCATCAGGGGATAGGGGTGCGGGCCTACCACTGAGCCGATCAGGTAATAGCTGTCTACAACATTGCTCACCCAGTCCCTGATGGCCTCATTGATGGCGTCCTTGAGCGTTTTGCTTCCGGATGAAACCGGGCGCACCTCCGCCCCCATTAATTTCATACGAAAGACATTCAGAGACTGACGTTGTATATCCTCTTCGCCCATATAGACGATGCATTGCTGCCCCAGCATAGCGCAGACCGCGGCCGTGGCCACGCCGTGCTGCCCGGCGCCTGTCTCAGCGATGATCCTCTGCTTGCCCATGGCCTTTGCCAGCAGTCCCTGCCCCAGCGCATTGTTGATTTTATGCGCCCCGGTGTGCGCCAGGTCCTCACGTTTAAGGTAGACCTGTGCTCCGCCACAGTACCGGGTCAGCCTCTGCGCATGGTAGAGCGGCGTCGGCCTGCCCGAATAGTCCCGCTCCAGAGCAGCCAGGCTGGATAGAAACTCGGGATCGCTTTTATATCTGCCATAAGCTGCCGACAGCTCATCCAGCGCCGGTATCAGCGTCTCGGGCACGAAGCTGCCGCCGTAGTCTCCATAGTAGCCTCTTTCATCAGGTAACATATTTTTCACCTTTAAATAAAATTGTTTTCAACAGTTCATTGCCGTTTGTATCACGCCCGCCGGTCAGCCTGACGGACCTTATGAAATCACGCACCTTTTCAATGTCTTTTTTGCCCGCACTCTCCACACCCGTGGAAACGTCCACGCCGGCCGGAGCGGCACGGCGCATAAGCTGTCTCACGTTTGCGGGAGATAAGCCTCCCGCAACCATCAGGGGGAAACGCGCACAGGCCCCGGCTGCAACGGACCAGTCGAAGCTATTCCCGCTTCCACCGTAGCTGCCATCAGTTTTACAATCGAGCATGCATATGAAAGGATGGCTGTACCTTGCTTTATATCCGGCTTCCACGTCCTCAACGACATGTGCAATTGTGCAGGTCTGCGATACATGTATGACCTTGATAAAAGGTGTTGCCAGCATGCTGCAGTAATCCCAGGTCTCGTCGCCGCTGAGCTGGACCATATCCAGGCCGCAGCGCTCCGCTGTATCATTGACGACCTGGGAAGGCTCATTGACGAAGACGCCCGCCAGTGCAGGACGGTAAGGCGATTTCTTTAACAGCTTTACAATATCAACAGCCTGCCGAATGCTGACCCTCCTCCTGCTGGGGGCGAAGACCAGACCTATTATATCGGCGCCGAGTCCGGCCACGCTCACCGCCTCCTCAGCAGAGGTCAGCCCGCAGATCTTAATGATCGTCATGAGAAAAGCTCTCCAATTTTAGCGCTGATATCGGGTGAGGCCATGAGCGCTTCGCCGATCAACACGGCGTTGACCTTCAGCTCTTGCATCTCGGCGATATCTCGTGCAGACTGAATGCCGCTCTCGCTGACCACCAGCCTGTCCGCCGGTATCAGCGGCCTCAGGCGGCGTGTGACGGCCATGTCGACTTTAAAGGTGCGCAGGTCCCGGTTATTGATGCCGATAATCCCGGCACCGCAGTCAATAGCTTTCTGCAGGTCGGCCTCATCATGTACTTCCACCAGGCAATCCATGCACAGGCGCCGGGCAAATCCCAGCAGGTCTTTCAGCGAAAATGTATCGAATAAAGAGGCGATCAGCAGCAGGCTGTCGGCGCCGTATGCCCGTGCCTCATAAACCTGGTAAGGATGGAAGATGAAATCCTTCCTGATCAAAGGCAGGCGCCTCGTGCCAAGCCCGAATTTAATCGACTGCAAATAGTCCAGGCTGCCCTGAAAGTACTTCGACTCGGTCAGCACAGATATGGCTGCCGCACCATGCTCCGCATATATGAGCGCGATTTTGACGGGATCGAAGTCCCGGCGTATAAGTCCTCGCGAGGGCGATGCCTTCTTGACCTCAGCGATAAGCTTCACCTTTTTGCCCTTTATGGCCGAAGCGAGACTGAGCGTGGAAGGCGCATGGTGTGCAGCCGCTGATATTTTCTCAAGCGGGACACGCTGCATGGCGGCGTCCAGTTCAATGCGCTTATTGGCTACGATCTCATCGAGTATCATGTGCTTTATTCCGTCGAATTAAACCAGGGCCCGGCTGAAGGAGATTAGCCGATCGAGCTTTCCTGCCGCCCTGCCGCTGTCGATCACTTTTGCAGCCGCTGTTACGGCCTCCGGCAGGGAGCCGGCTATCCCGCCGATATAGATGCCGGCTGCTGCATTAAGCAGCACGACGTCGCGTCTGGCCGAACGCTCGCCGCTCAATACGCTGCGCAGAATCTCGGCATTCTGCTGCGGTGTGCCGCCCAGAACAGTGCCGCCTTCAGCGCTGTTAAGCCCCATATCCTCGGGACATATATACCGGCGGGCGGAAGTAACATACCCGTCATTTATCTCCCACAATACAGACCGGCTGGAGATTGAGAGCTCGTCGATACCGTTTAGCCCGTGTACGACCAGCGCCCGTTTGGTTCCCATGCGGCAGAGTGCGGCTGCGATCTTATCACCCAGCTCTTCGCTGGGCACACCCAGTACCTGGTATTCCGCCCCGGCCGGATTGGTAAGGGGACCGAGGATATTGAAAACGGTACGAATGCCGATCTCGCGACGCGGCGCAGCGGCGAATTTCATGGCCGGGTGGAAGGCCTGGGCAAACATAAAGCCTATGCCCACCTTCTCCACACACTGCTGTACCTGCTCCGGCTTGAGCTCGATCTTGACTCCCAGCGCTTCCAGCACATCGGCCGAGCCGCAGCGGCTGCTCATGGCGCGGTTGCCGTGTTTGGCCACCTTCAACCCTGCCCCGGCCATGACGAAGGCTGCTGTGGTTGAAATATTGAAGGTATTGGAGCCATCCCCACCCGTGCCGACGATATCTATTACAGGCCCCGTCAGGGACACCCTGCTCGATCTGGCGCGCATCACACTGGCCAGGCCGGCCACCTCATCTGACGTCTCCCCCTTGAGCTTGAGCGCCACCAGGAAAGCGCCGAGTTGGGCCTGCGTGGCCGAGCCGTCCATGATCTCTTCCATTACAGAGGAAGCTTCCTCCATGGTCAACGAATTGCCTGATACCAGACTCCCGATTGCTTCTTTGATCATATTAGTTTCTCCTTAAAGTGAGGAAGTTCTTTAGCAGGTCTTTGCCGCCCTGTGTCATGAACGATTCGGGATGGAACTGTATACCCTGCACCGGGTACTCCCGATGACGCAGCCCCATAACGGTGCCGTCATCGGTCCAGGCCGTTACTTCCAGGCAATCGGGTAATGTATCGCGGTTGACCACCAGTGAATGATATCGAATGGCGTAGAACGGATCGGGCAGACCTTCGAACAGCCCGTCGCTGTTATGATGGATGAGCGACGATTTGCCATGCATGATGCGGGCCGCGCGGCATATGATGCCGCCGTAGCTGTAGCCTATGCATTCGTGTCCCAGGCAGATACCCAGTATGGGTATGGTGGCGCCCAGTTCCCTGATGACGTCATTGGATATGCCTGCCTGCAGCGGAGTGGACGGGCCCGGCGAGATGATGATCTTGTCGGGGTCCATATCAAGGATCTCCGCCGGTGTGGCCCGGTCGTTGCGGACCACGGTGACCCTTTCACCCAGCTCGCCAAGGTACTGGTAAATGTTATAGGTGAAGCTGTCGTAATTATCTATCAGTATAAGCATGTTCTCTCCTTGTGGCAGATGTATTTTCGGCCTGCTCGATGGCCTTGAGCAGCGCCCGGGCTTTATTCAGTGTCTCCTGGTATTCGCGCTGCGGTACGCTGTCATAGACAATACCGCAGCCGGCCTGCACGTAAGCTGTACCGTTTTTAACCACCAGGGTACGTATGGCGATGGCCATATCCATATTGCCGTTGTGTGAGAAATAGCCTACCGCCCCGGCATAAGGGCCGCGCTTATCCGGTTCCAGCTCGGCGATGATCTGCATGGCGCGTATCTTGGGAGCGCCCGCTACCGTCCCCGCAGGGAAGCAGGCCCGCAGCGCGTCGAAGGCGTTGTATTCATCTTTTAAACTGCCCTGCACGTTGGTGACCATGTGCATAACGTGTGAATAGCGCTCGATCTCCATCAGGTCGCTGACCTCCACCGTGCCCGGCTTGCTGATACGACCTATATCGTTGCGCCCCAGGTCCACCAGCATGATATGCTCGGCCCTTTCCTTCTCGTCGTGCAGCAATTCGTCGGCCAGCGCCGCATCCTCGAGATAATCCTCGCCGCGCGGACGCGTTCCCGCCAGGGGTCGGACCGTGACCGTGCCGTCCTCTACCCTCACCAGCGTTTCGGGGGAGGCGCCTACGATATCGAAATCACCCAGGCGCAGGAAGTACATATATGGGGAGGGGTTGATGGAACGTAGCGCCCGGTAGATGTCGAAAGGGTCCGCCGTTGTCTGCACGGAAAGCCGCTGCGATAGGACCACCTGGATGGCTTCACCGGCCGTTATATAGTCTTTGGCCCGGTCGACGCAGCATTCGAAATCCTGCTGTGAGAAGTTGGATTGTATATCGCGCATATTGCCCTGCCCGGCTGCAACCTGCGAGGCCGGTAACGGCGCTTTCAGCTTTTCGGCCAGCTCATCGATACGGCTGACAGCCCCGGCATAGGCGGACTCAACATCGTCCTCAATATGGGCGTTGGATACGATAATAGCCCTGTGTGTGACATGATCGAAGACCAGAACGGTATTTACTATCATGAAGACCGCCTCGGGTACGCCTAACGGATCTTTATCCGGTGAAGGCAGATCTTCGAATCTGGCTGAGGTCTCGTAGGACAGGTAGCCGACCGCCCCTCCGCAGAGCACGGGCAAACCGTAGACTTGGACCTGCCTGTATTTATCCAGCTCGTCCTTTACAGCCTGCAGAGGACCGGCCTTATCACCGACGCGGCTGGTAATAACCTTCTCAGGTCCGGTCCCGATGAAGCTGTAGCGCGCCTGGCGCTGGCCTCCTTCGACACTTTCCAGCAGGAACGAATATCTGCCGCCGCCGACTTTGAGGAAGGCCGAAACCGGCGTTTCCAGATCGGCTACTATCTCCCGATAGACCGGGACCAGGTTGCCATCCCTGGCCAGCTTTTTAACTTCTTCCAATGAGGGGTAATACATACTACCGCCTCCTCCAGCCTGCCGGGCCTTTAATATATTCATTATGTTGTTTCACAGATATTCCTCCTTTTATAAAAATTGGGGTAAATAAAAAAACCTCCTGGCTATCCAGGAGGGTTTTACGACTATTGTAATTCTTCTACGAGGCTACGGTTTCAGGCAATGTCCTCCCGGACATGCAAAAGGCATGTCTCGCCACCACCAGAAGGTAAAGGTGTTGATGCTGAGGACCGTATGCGTAGCCGCTTTGCTCATTTGTGTCTGAAATGGTAACATCACGGATTGAAGCGTGTCAAATCTAAAGGGGATCACGTATTTAAGGGAGTGTTAAATATGAATTTGAGTGATAAGACCATTTTGATAACCGGGGCTTCATCCGGAATCGGGAAGGCCGTAGCCCTGGCTCTGAGCTACAAGCATAACCGCATCGCTATCACTGCGCGCCGCGGGGAATTGCTGATGGAATTGGCGCAAACGATTCAAAGCAACGGCAGCGAAGCGCTGCCGATCGTCGGAGACGCGCTGGATGAAAAACATGCGGCAGACGCAGTTCTCGAGGTAGTTAAGCGATTCGGCCGCATCGATATCGCATTGCTGAACATCGGAATGGGGCCTTCTCTCGATATCTCCAAGGCTGCTCCCGAAGATATCAAGCAAAACATGCGGATAAACTACGATACGATGGTCAATTTCTTCTGTCCGCTTGTTCAGCAAATGAAAACTCAGGAGTCGGGCGGAGTAATAGCCAACACCAACTCGCTGGCCGGATTCCTGGGACTACCGACCCAGGGGCAGTATTCGGCCGCCAAAGCAGCCTGCCGCATCTTCCTGGACACCGCCAGGATCGAGCTGAAGCAGTATAACATCAGGATACTCACAATTTGTCCCGGATTCGTGGTAACAGAGAGGAACAAGCATCAGGGACTTCCCCACTCCCTCACCATGACCACTGATGTGGCGGCCAGGCACATCCTGAATGCTTTGAGATCAGAACGCAAAGAATACCTTTTCCCCAACAACCTGAAGACTGCTGTCATGCTGCCGAGGTTTCTGCCCAGATCTGCAACGGATAGGATCCTGTCCCGGTTCTCGCACTCTTGAATGTGAAGGCTATTGGCTTAATGATTTACTTATACGAGATGGGTGGTATAATGAAGCTCGGAACGTTGGCCAGCTATTAGGAACAGGTCAACATTATTTGGAAGGAGGTTGATATGCCGGTTTACATCGCATTAACTACGCTGAATGAGAGTGGAAGGGACGACGTGAGGACCAATCCACGCAAAATCAAGGCCAATAAGGCTGCTCTTGAGGCCATGGGGATAAAGGTCCTGGGACAATACATAGCACTGGGCCGATACGATTTTGTCAACATTTTCGAAGCAAAAAATGAGGAGACCATTCTGAAGGCTGCGGTGAACCTTTCGGGAAAAGGCATCGCCCACACTGAAACACTGGTGGCGCTCACAGTTGACGAGTTCCTTAAGATGGGCAAAAAACGGGCTAAATAGTCGTACTGCGTAGCCAAATTTTTAAATGCCGGCCGGTGAGGATTTGCCGGTATATATATAAACGAATTTATCGATCGGTGATCCACTGAGCCCCGCATAAGGTCGCTTAAAATAAAGCTATTACGGGAGAGCGCGAAGTCTAAATTGACAGGCGCCCGCCACTTGGGCATACTCAATTGCTGATGAAGAGGCAGAAAAGCGATAAGCCGGACATTTTTGAGGCCGATAACCTGGAAGCAGCGTCGGCTCTGCTGGAACTCAACTGGCAATTCCGTTCATCGCGCGCGCTGATGGCCGCCCATCAACTGGGCTTTTTTGCGGCGCTGGCAAAGCCCAGGCAGGCTGATGAGATCGCAGGCGAGTGCGGTACCGATCCGCGTATGACGGAGAAACTTTTAACTGTATGCTGCGCCCTGGGCGTTTTAACGCGCACCAATGATTGTTTCAGCCTGACTAAATTGGGATCGGACATGCTGCTGCCGGACAGCCCACGGTACATCGGCGGCACTATCGACCATAATGAAATACTCTGGTGGGCGACCACCGGGCTCCCCGAAGTGGTGCGCACCGGCAGGCGCAATGCGGCGCCGGAGCCTCCGGAGCATTTCAAACAGAGCCTGTTCGACAACTGGATATGGGCGATGCACGGTATCGCCGCAAACGGACAGGCGCAATGGGTGGCCAGGCAGCTCGACCTCAGCGACAGGAGTTTGCTGCTCGATGTGGCAGGTGGGCCGGGCACCTACAGCATCGCGCTGTGTCAGCGGTTCCCACAGTTAAAGGCCGTTGTGTGGGATTTGCCTGAGACCCTGGTTATAACAAGGAAAGTAATCAGCCGCTACGGAATGAGCAGGCGTATTAAAGTCCAGAAAGGCGACTGGAATAAAGACGAGTTCGGCTCCGGTTATGACTGCCTGCTTATGTCCAACATCCTGCACGGGCCCGGCAGCCATGCGGATGCAAGACTGAAACAAGGCAAACAGGCCTTGAAGCGGGGAGGATTGTTGATCGTGCACGATTTCCTGCTCGATAACGATAGGTCCGGACCATTGCCGGCGTCCCTGTTTAACCTGTGGCTGGGGACATACACGGTCAGCGAAATAGTCGATGTCATACGCAAGGCTGGTTTCAGCGATGTTTCCCTGATCGCCAGCAACGCACAGCGCGGCAGCGGCCTTGTCACGGCCAGGCGCCCCTGAAGCCCCCCTCGGGAATAAGCAACATACCTCATCCAATCCGGCAACGATCCCCGTATCACGTCATTGCTCCCGCTAAAGCTGTGATATAATGCCCCCAAAATACGCAGGGAGGCTCTAACCATGGCGGAGAAAGCGGATCTATTCCCCCACGACAGTTCACTCGAACGGCTGCCCTCTCCGGAAAGGGATAAGAAGATGTCCGTGAAGCTGCAACGCCTGGTCTCCTACGCATACAAGAATGCCCCCGGCTTCAAGCAGCGCATGGACGGGTCGGGGATCAAAGCGGGCGATATCAAGAGCCTGTCAGACCTGCAGAAAATACTTGTCCTGCGCAAGGACGATCTTATCAAGCTGCAGAAAGAACTGCCGCCCTTCGGAGGCTACCTGGCCGTCCCCCTTGACGAGATCGATCATATTTATCAATCGCCCGGGCCGATCTATGATCCGCAGCGGAAGATGAAAAAGGGCACGCTCCCGCCGGACCTGGGCAAAGGACGGATTGCCGTAAATACATGGTCTTACCACGTTACACCGGCGGGATTGCTGATCGACCGGATGCTGAGGGCCATGGGTTTCACCGTCTTCCCGGCGGGGACGGGAAACACCGACCTGCAGGTACAGATAATGCGCGATCTCAAGGTGTCATATTTCGTAGGGACCCCTTCTTTCCTGGCTGCCATCATCAAACGGGCGGAGGAGATGGGATACGATTTCAAGAAAGACTTCAACCTCAAGCACGCACAGGTCTTCGGCGAGATGGGAGGCGATCCCCTGAGGAAAATGTTCACGGAGAAGTACGGCATCACCTGTGTGGGAGGGGACAACTATATGACCGCTGATATAGGCCCCATCGCGGGCGCCTGCGAAAAGAATGCCGGGATGCATGTCAACACGGATGTGATCGTGGAGATCGTCGATCCGTCAACTGGCAGGGACCTGCCCGAGGGCGAGATCGGCGAGGTAGTGGTAACCCCCTTTGACGAGGTTTATCCGTTGGTCCGCTTCGGAACGGGTGACCTTTCGACCCTGGTGACCGAAACCTGCGCATGCGGCCGCACCACTCCCCGCCTGCCTAAAATCATGGGCAGAAGCGGCGATGCCGTCCGGGTACGCGCCATGTTCGTGCACCCCAGGCAGACAGATGAGGTCATCTCGAAGTTCCGCGAGATAGCCAGGTACCGGATCATGGTAAAGAGGCCGGCCGACAGGGATGAAATGCTGCTGCAGGTGGAGATGGCGACCCAACCGGCGGATAGGGACGCCTGGGAAGAATCGCTGCGAAAGGAATTCCAGAACACCTGTAAGGTCAGGTTCGACACACTGGAAGTGCTGCCGGCCGGCAGCATAGCGGCGGATGAGAAGAAAATCGTCGACAGGCGAGTCTACTGAGGATATGATCATCGTTATTATCTCTGAATAATAAAGAGTCTGAAAGGAGGGGCACATGGGAAATGCTGCGGGTGAACAGTCAACACAGGTTAAGAAGGGCAAACTCTCGCTGGGGATAAAGCTGAGTTTCGGCATCGGCGACGTCGCCATGAACATCTTCATCGTAACGACGGGGATGTACCTGCTTTTCTTCCTGACAAACGTGGTGGGCGTAAATCCGGCTCTGGCCGGCACCATGCTTCTTATCCCCAAGCTGTTGGATGTGATTCTGGATCCGATTATGGGGGCCATCTCGGACGTAACGCATTCACGTTTCGGCAGGAGGCGGGTATATCTGCTCTACGGCGCTGTGCCATTCGGAATATCGTTTTTCGTCCTCTTCCTCGTGCCCGGCTTTCAGACGGAATTCGCCAACGCACTCCAGATATCCCTGCTGTTTGCCCTGGGCTGCTCCATTTTCGCGATGGTCAATGTCCCTTATGCCAGCATGGTACCGGAGATGTCCGATGACTATAATGAGCGCCTGTCCATAGTCTCATTCCGCATGTCATTCGCCTCCATTGGCGCCCTGCTGGCCGGCGGATTGACCATGGTGCTGGTATCAGCCGGCGGCGGCGGCGCGGACGGATTCCGTTTCATGGGCGGCATATTCGGACTGGCCATAATCGCCTCATGCCTGTGGTGCTTCTTCGGTACGCGCAAGGCGCCTTCGCTGCCACCCCATAAAGAGACCCCTCCCCTCAAAGAGCAGGTCAAGGTCGCAGCCCGCAATTATCCCTTTGTCGTACTGATGACGAGCTATTTCCTGCAGGCGCTGGCTATCGGCGTGATGATGGCCGGGTTCATCTACTACGTGAAATACGCCATGAACCTACCCGAGACGGCGATGAACATAGCCTTCCCCATCTTTATGGTGACCGGCGTCATCTTCATCCCCGCCTGGCTGGCGGTGGGTAAAAGGCTGGGCAAGATAAAGTCTTATTACATCGGCCTGGCTATATTTACCCTCTCCATGGGCTCGCTCTTCTTTACCAGTGCTTCCCAGCTATTTCTCTTTTACGCCCAGGTATTTATAGCGGGCATAGGTTTCTCCAGCTTCCAGCTTTTCCCCTTCTCTATGCTGCCCGACACAGTCGAATACGACCAGATGCAGTCTGGGATGCGCCGTGAAGGTATCTTCTCCGGCATGTGGTCGGCCGGCCAAAAAATAGCCTACTCGGTAGGCCCTCCCATCGTGGGCTTTGCCCTGGCCCTCTCGGGTTTCGTCGTTGAAGGGGTACAGCCCGAGAGCGTAGCCATCGGCGTTCGAGTCATCTTCTGCCTCTTCCCGGCAGCCATGATCCTCCTCAGCTTCCTGCCCTTCAGCAAATACAAACTTACCGAGGAGGAATTCGAGAAGATCAAGGCAAAGATTTCGGATTCGAAAAAGTAATTGTAGGGACGAATTGTTAGATCAGCCCGAGCGGGCGAAGCTAAAGGTCCACGCCTATTCTATTCGGGAAAAGGCTTCTCGCCCAGAGCCATGCGCACCAGGTCGGTGATATAGATCTTGCGCAGGCCGCGCTCCGTGGTCGGCCTTCGCAACATGCGGTCGCACATGGGGCAGAGGGTAACCAGCGCATCGGCGCCGCACCGGATGGCATCGTCCACATTTTTAGCCTGGTACTCGACGGCCAGCTGAGGATAAACCTTTACAAAAGCGCCGGTACAGCATAGCGCCTTTTCTCGCTCGTATTCCCGCTTTGGTCGTTCCACGCCGATCAGTTCAAATATCTCATCCACGAAGACGTCCTTGGCCGGTGTATAGCGCGAGGCGCAGGGCCGCTGGTAGGCGACTTTTTTACCCAGTCTGGTGATCTTGCTCTTGTTATCACGCAGGTAGTTGCGCATGTACTCCAGGATATGCATGTACTTGAAAGGCACTTCAATGCCGTAGTCTTTGACCTTGGCATCGACCATGGCATAGCAGTCATCATGCAGGAAAATGATGTCATTGCCGAGCCTGGCAACGTTGTCAATAAATTTGCGGGCGTTTTCGGCCAGCGGCGTTTCCAGCCCTGCATGCACATAGCCAACATAGCAGAAATAGTCACCGCCTTTTGCGATGGTCAGGCCGTCGAACAATTGCCCGCCGATGGCATCCGGCGGCAGCGACATCTCCATCACGCACAGTGAAAGGGTAGGTTTGCCCGGACTTCCTTGAATAACCTGGTTTGGCACGGAAGAAGCCATACTGAAGAATCCCACCGCTTCCGGCTTGATGGGAAATGACTTGTGCTTCTCCATCATCTTGAGTATCAGGTCGAAAGGATCGGCGCTGGTCGGGCAATACTCGCTGCAGGCGCAGCAGGTCACGCATTTTCCCAGTATGGCAGCCGGTTTTCCGTCCATGAGGTCCCTGATATCACCCGCAGCCTTATCTTTATCGTAATCAACATAAAGGCATTTCACCAGGCAATCGCCGCACAGGTCACATTTCGATGCGTTCCACACTGTCAAGCCTCCTTAAAACAACTCTGTCTACAGGACTTTCTCGTTAACCAGGTGATTGTAGCTGAAAAAATGTACGGTGACTATGGTAACATAATAGGCTGTAAAAAACCTGCGGGAAAGAAAACTCCCGCACTGTTTAATAAGTGGCAGGCATAAATAAGGAGGAGTTTTACATGTTCAAAACCAGGATGACGGAGCTCTTTGGCATCCAGCACCCTATCATGCTGGCCGGTATGAACTGGATCACCGAGCCGGGTCTGGTTGCAGCGGTATGCAACGCGGGAGGGCTGGGTATGCTGGCTACAGCCCGCTTCGCGCCGGATGAGGCACGTCAGAGCATACAGGAGGTCAGGCGGCTGACGGATAAACCCTTCGGCATCAACCAGGCATTAGTCCTGCCCGGCGCCAGGGAGAATGTTGAAGTGGCTATCGAAGAAAAGGTGCCCGTCATAAATTATGCGCTGGGCAAGCCGTGGTTTATCGACCGCGTGCACGCTTACGGCGGGAAAGTCATGGGCACCACGGCCACAGTCAGGCACGCCGTCAGGGCCGAACAGCTCGGCTGCGACGCCGTCATCATTACAGGAAACGAGGCTGCGGGGCACGGCACCATCGCCACCTCTCTCGTGCTTATTCCCATGGTCGCCGCACAGATAAAGATACCGTTGGTGGCGGCCGGAGGTTTCTACAACGGCCGGGGCCTGGCGGCAGCCCTTGCACTGGGCGCCGACGGGATCTCGATGGGCACAAGGTTCTCCCTGACAAAAGAGAGCCTGGTGCACAATAATTTCAAACAGCTCTGCCTTAAGGCCACAGAGCAGGATACACTCTACAGCAATGCATTCGACGGCATGCCGGGACGAGTGCTCAAGACAAAGGCGGCTGAGAAGATGATGAAGAGCGGCATTCAGTTCTCCGAGGCCTTCCAGGGCGCAGGCGAGATAAGGAAGATGCTGAAGCTCTCGTACTGGCAATTCATCGGCCTGAGCCTGCAGATGTGGCGCTCCGAGGAGGGCTCGCCTATATGGTCGCAGGCCCGTCAGGCCGTGGGTATGAGACGGCATCTCAAGGCCATTAACGACGGTGATGTGGACGAGGGCATATTGTTTGCCGGGCAGGATTGCGGCGGCATCGATGACCTGCCGGGTGTGCGGGAGCTGATAGACCGTATCATATCTGAGGCAGGAACGGCCTGTGACTCCCTTCAACAAAAGAGGCGCTGATTCTGTTAAAATCGTAACAGTATACCCATCGGGCCGGAGGTCAAGATGAACTTATTGGAAAAAGCGTCTTTCAGGGGTCAGCATACCTGCCCGTGGTGGCTTTGCTTCATGTTAGATAATCCATTGCGGCGCTGGCTGCAGAAGCCGGACCTGATATTGAAGGGTCTGGTGCAGCAGGGGCAAACAGCCCTGGATATTGGCTGCGGCACAGGCTATTTCTCAGTGGCCATGGCCCGCGCGGTGGGCCCGACGGGAAAGGTCATCTGCATCGACCTGCAGGATAAAATGCTGGAGATGGCCAGGCGCAGGGCGGAACAAGCCGGACTCAGCAAGGTCATGCAATTTCACAGGTGTACAGAAGACAGCCTCGGGCTCAAGGTGGTTGCCGATTTTGCCCTGGCTTTCTATATGGTCCACGAAGTTCGCGATAAGCGAAAGTTCCTGGGGGAAGTACGGGATATGCTTAAAGTCGGCGGGACATTCCTTATGGTCGAGCCAAAACACCATGTGACAGAGGCGGCCTATAAAGAAACGATCTCCCTGGCGGTGGCCCTGGGATTTGAAGCCGTCAGCAGGCCTGTCAGAAATTGGAGCTGGGCCGTGCTATTTAAAAAACTTTGATACCCGCCAAGCTAACGTAGAGGAGGGGGTAAAAACTATGGAACATAAATGGAAGAAGAGCTCGCCTGAGCTGGCCAAAGTTCTGGATGTGGCGCTGATTCGCTTTACCTGCGACAAAAGGCCGATGTTCGGCTCACCTGTATTCTGGATCAACCGCAACATGTTCGCCGGGGTGCACCAAAATAATCTCTTTATTCGCCTCTCTGAAGCCGACCGCAAGGAGATCGTGAAAAAATTCCCGGGCGCAGCGCCATTCGAACCTCTCAAAGGCCGCGTAATGAAAGAATATGTTGTTGTGCCGCAAAGCCTCTATAGTGATGTTAAAGCACTTGACGAGTGGCTGCGGCGTGCACACGCCTATGCCGCATCGCTGCCGCCCAAGGTTAAAAAGAGCAACAAATAGTCTCCATCGGCCATATGACCGGTGCCTTAGACCGTGTGAGAAAGCCCGGCAAAACGCCTGACCCTCTCGTCCGCCTTCACCCTGATTGGTGAGCCGTGGCCGAAGCAGGCTGACTCAAATTCATGTCCGGCCAGCTTTTTAACCGAATGTCTTAGCTGGTCCACGTCCGCCGTGAAGGGAATGGACGGCCACTTGAGGCCGAAGCGTTGTGCCAGCAGGTCGCCGGTAAATACGACTCCGCTGCGCTTAAGGAAAACACAGATGCTGCCGGGCGTATGCCCCGGCGTATGCAGTATGCGAATCCCACCCGCCAATGGCAATTCATCGCCGTCATCTACCTCGTTATCGACATCGACTGGACGTGTAGCAAGCAGCCGGTTAAAAGGACTCGCTGCACGTCGCAGCCATCCAGGGTGTGACGGTCCGGGCTGGGGCAGTCTTCCATCTATAAAGGGCGCGTCGCCCGCATGGGCAACGACTTTAGCCTCTGTGAGCTTGACCAATCCCGCCAGCCCGCCAATATGGTCCGGGTGATGGTGTGTAATGATGATTGCAGTGATGCGTGCGGCGGAGTAACCCAGACTGCGCACTCTTTCAATAATCAACAGCTCTTTGCCTTTATATCCCGTATCCACGAGCGTCAACTCACCGCCTGTATCGATCAGGTACACGTTGGAGCCCAGATCGGCCTGGTCCCACCAGCGGCTGAGCTGAAAAACGCCCGGCACAACCTCCTTCATAGATTTCAATTTTACATCAGCGGTACATTTGGTTGCACGAAGATATTATGATATCGTTAAACATAGCCGGCTGTAGGAGACTACAATGAAAATAGAAGAACTGCGCAAGCTTGTGGATGATTATTTCGACCGGGAAGAATTCCTCAGCGCGCTGGAGTGCTCGGTCGAAATAATGAGCCGGCACGCGGGCGAAGTCACTTTCGATGACATTTTCAAGAAAGGTCTGTGCCACTTCAAGATGGAGGAGGACGCCGAGGCGATCGGCTGTTTCAATAGGGCCCTGGAGAAGGACCCTGATAACGTAATGGCGCTGACCAATAAGGGCATCTGCCTTTTCAATCTCGAACAGACCGGAGAGGCTTTCAATGTCTTCAACAAGGCCATTAAACTCAATCCCAACGTGTTTCCTCCCTGGCACTATATGGCGCTGCACCACCTGAGGAACTACCTGGAAAAGGGAGACCTCTCTTCGATGGAAAAGATGGTCAATTGCTATCGCCAGGTGGTGGGCATGGCGCCCGACTTCGGCGGATTTACCATTCACGACCCTGTCAGCAAAGCGGATTACTCTATCGAGCACTTCCTGTCACTGCACCGGGACGTGCAAGAGCTGCCGGTGGACGTATTAACGTCCATTTGAGACAGCAGCCATTTACATTTGCTTTCCGGTTTATTTAGAATAGCCACATGCCAGAATCGATACAGGCGCCGGTCATGGCTTTCGCCGGCAAAGGCGGCGTAGGAAAGACCACCTGCGCAGCGACTGCGGCTCTTCATTTCTCATCTCTCGGCCGCAAAACACTGGTTATCTCCACCGATGCCAGCCCTTCACTCTCACACATCTTCCAGTCAACTCCGGCGGACTGCCCGGCGCGGGTTGCGGACCGCCTTTTCTTCCTGGAAATCGGCACAAACCAGGCCAGGCGGATGTGGGAGGAAAAATTCGGGTGCGACGTCTACAGGGTCTTTTCCTCCTTCGTTGAAATCGACTATTTAGAGTACGTGGATTTCATGGCCTCTGTGCTGCCGGGACTGGCCGAAGAATTTATGGTCGATTATATACGTGAGCTTTCATACGGCGGCGAATGGGATACCATTGTCTGGGATACGGCGCCGCTGGGACAGACCATGGCGTTGTTGCAGACGCCGGCCCTTCTCACCCGCCATCTTCGACTGGCGCCACGCATCTATGCCAGAATCAAGGCAGGGGAAGGCACCAGGGAGACAATCCTGGATATAATACAACGCTGGGAAGAGCTGTCCGCTGACGATATGTCATTTCTACGTAGAGGGGTGGAATTCACTATCGTGGCCATACCAGAAGCCCTGGCGGTCAACCAGCTCGATGGGATACTCAAAGAGCTGGACAAATATGATTTCAACGTAGTGCGGCTGGTCATTAATAACGTTGTTCAGCCGTCCAACTCCGACTTTCTGCAACAAAAGGAGGGCCAGCAGCAGGGCTATATCAAGCAGATCTGTGATAAATACGGCCGGCTGCACATCTCAAAGCTTCCCCTCTTCCCGCACGAGATAAAAGGGCTCGAGACGCTGCATAAAGTTATGGAATCCCTATATTAATCTATTCTTTTAAAGAACTTGCCCTTTGTGCCACACACGGGACAGGCTTCCGGGGCTTCCTTCTCACTCGTGTAACCACACACCGGGCACACGTAGTACGGGTACGTCTCCGCAGTCTTTCCCAGATCATTTAGCAACCCCTTATACAGCCCGGCATGTACCTCCTCCACCGCATTGGCCCACTGGAAAGATTGAAGAGCCTGCTGGTTGCCTTCGGCTTTCGCATCCACGATCATGTCCGGATACATTTTAGTGTATTCATGCGTCTCGTCTGCAATAGCCTCCTGCAGGTTCTCCCCGGTGGATTTTACAGCCTTAAGCGCCTTCAGGTGGTTAAGCGCATGTACCGTTTCAGCTTCCGCTGCCGCCCTGAACAATTTGGCCGCCTGAGCAAAACCCTCTTTATCCGCAGCCGCAGCAAATGCCAGGTATTTACGATTGGCCTGCGATTCGCCGGCAAATGCCGCCTTCAATCCTTCTTCAGACTTGGACATTTTAATCTTCCTCCTTCGCCCTTTATTCTGCCTCCAGATTACAACTTATTGCGTCAAAGGTTGACGACTTTTATCACATTACCGTGATCAGATCGCAATGGCAAAGTTCAGATAAAGCTGTGCTGCCTGCACGACCTGGCTGAAAACAACCGATTCTTCGGGTGTATGCGCCGTCTCGAGTCGCCCGGGTCCCAGTATGATCGGATCAACTCCGGCCCCCCACAGGACATTGCCATCCGAATGGCTGCGGAAATCCTGTGTTTCCCAGGGGACTTTCATGCCCTTGCATACCTCGCGCAGCCTGCGTACCAGGGGTCGGTCCTGCGAAATACGATACCCCGACTGCGTGTTCTCGAACCTGATATAGGCGTCGAGCGAAGGGATGATCTTGCCCGCATCCTCTACGATGTGCTCCAGGTCGGCCTTGAGCACATCCATGCGTGAGTCGGGAGGCAGGTGCAGGTCCAGCCAGGCTTCGCAGGTATCGGGGACCACGAATCCGCCGGGAAAGCCCGATAGCTGTCTGATGTTATATACCAGCCCGCTGGAGACCGTGGTAGTGTACCCCGTGACCTGCAGCAGGAGCTTGAGCATGTTCTCAATGGCGTTCTGCCCCAACTCGGGCATGGAGGAATGCGCCTTCTTACCGCGTGTGCGTAAAAGGACTTCAAGGTATCCATAATGGCCCAGGCAGGGCACCATATTGGTTGGCTCGGCAACTACCGCCCAGGGGAAGCGGTACTCGCGCACCAGTGTCTTTGCGCCATCGCTTTCCTCCTCTTCCCCCACCACAAGCGCCAGGCCCACGGAGGGAAACCTGCCTTTCCTGTCCGCCAGCACTGTGAATGCCTCTATCATGGCGGCGCAGCCCGCTTTCATGTCCGAGCTGCCCAGGCCGCAGGCCCTATCTTCCTCCTCGTAGAACCCGAAATCATCGAGGTCATGCGCCGTTACGGTATCAAGGTGACCCACATAGCACAGGTCTACCTCGTCGGTCTTGGGGGGCAATACGACTATGTTGTAACGGTTCTCATCCACCGTCTGCCTTTTCACATTCAGCCCGGCCGCCTTCAGGTAATCCTCGCAGAAGATCAGTATTTCCTCTTCTTTCCCCGACGGGCTGTATATGTCCACCAGGTCCTGCAGGAGTTTTTTAAGTCTCTCGGGCTTTATCTCAGCTGCTGCGCCTGTGCTCGGCACCATTTTTCTTCCCCCTCAGGCTGCGTTTCTTCTCCTTCTGCTGTTCTGTAGCTGCAGGATTGTACGTCATGTAGATGTGCTGCTGTGGATTGCCAAAACCCTTATCGCGGAAGAAGTGCAGGGCCGGCAGGTTATCCGCCTCCGTATCTATCATAAAAATCCTCACGCCGGCCTCAATCATTTTATCTTCAAACTTGTTGAAAAGGCGGCTGGCCACGCCCATTCGCTGAAACTCCGGCGACACCACCAACCAGACAAGGTAACCATATTTCCAGGCCGACTTTTTCTTGGTGACCACGTTGCCCAGGGCAAAGCCAACTATCTGCCCCTCCAACGCCGCTACAAGGCAGTACTCCGTGTCCTCATTGAACATGGAAATCACCTCGAACTCGTCCCAGGTACGGTAGAGCGTAGGCGTCTTATCGGCTGTAAAGACCTGCTCGCCCAGGTGGAAAACTATGGGTATATCATCAACGCTCATCTCCCTGACCTCTATATCAATCTTCTTCCTGCCGCCGTTCTCCTCATGAAAGGGCAAGGCCCCGGGCTGTTGATTATTGTTATTGTGCTGACCCGCAGCGACGTGATTGCTCATATAATCTCGATGTACATTAAAATACGTAACCCAGAGAGCGCGCCCTGTCGTAACACTTGTTGGCCTCGGCAGTGCGCTTGAGAGTCTCAAGGGTTAGCCCCTTGCTGTACCACAGTGCAGGATTATCGGCATCCAGGGCAAGCGCCTTGTCGTAAGCTACGATCGCTTCTTCATACCGCCTCAACTCATGTAGAGCTTTAGCCTTGTATCCCCAGGGAAAAGCGGCTGCAGGTTTAAGCGAGATGGACTTGTCGGTTGATTTAAGCACATCTTCATAAAGCTGGCTCTTCATTTGGGCGTATGTCAATCTGTCCCACGCATCGACATTATTAGGGTCCAGTGAAACTGCCTTTGTATAGCTCGTCGCAGCTTCCTTAAATTTTTCCTGGGCCTTATATATTTCACCTTTGCTCTCCCAGTAGACCGCATTGTTTCCGTCAATAGCAATAGCCCTGTCGACGCTTTCAGCAGCCTTGTCTAATTCGCTCTTGTTAAAGTAGGAGACTCCCCTATAGTTCCATGCGTCTGCGAAATTGGCATCGAGATTAATAGCCTGGTCATAACACGCTATGGCCTTGTCAAACATTTTCATGGCGTCCAGCGCCTGTCCCTTGTTGAAGTAAACCGCAGGATTGGATGGGTCTTTCTCAAGCGCACGGTCAAAATACAGGACAGCCTTATTGAACTCCCCGTTGTCATACAAGCTTATGCCCTGTTCATTTAAGGCAATGGCCTCCGGATTGCTCTTATACCCCTGGCTGCCCGGCTGGCAGGCCGCAAGAGAAAACATAAGCAGCGCAAGTATTATCGCTGCCACGTGAAACCACGCCGGTTTATTAATATTGATTATTATTTTCATAAATATTCCTTCATACAGTTATTCTAAACATTCTTCCGTCAGATATATCACGGAATTTTAGCACCGGATCCCCTGCAAGTAAATTATCGCATAGCCGGCAGGTAATCCTGACAGTGGTACCAATGAGCCATTGACACCTACTTAGGTGTAATGTAACATTGTGCGCGAACGTAAGATATGAAATATCAGGAGGAGGAATACATGAAATTTGTAAAGTTGGCACTGGCCGTACTATTTATCGTTGTCCTGCTGGCGGGCTGTGCTCCAGCCGCCAAACCCGTGACACCAGCCCCCGAACCTACCCCGCTCCCGACACCGGCGCCTGCGCCCTCCACGTACAGCGATTCAGGACAGCCGATCACTGTACCGGTGGGAGTCAGCTTCACCATCAGTGTAAACTCGAATCCCACAACCGGTTACAGCTGGGAAGCCGGATTTGACCAGAGCCTGCTCAAGCTGGTTAAGCGCTATACCCCATCCGGTTCAGGCTTAATAGGAGCGGGCGGAGTTGAGAATTTTGAATTTGAGGGGATGAGGCCGGGCAAGACTAATATCTATCTCAATTACAAAAGGTCTTTCGAGCCCAACAACCCTGCTCTCAAGAGCGAAACCTTCAACGTCACCATAACACAGTAACCGCTCTTTGGCATAAAGAGTTCGCCGGGCAGTCGGTAGAGTCCGGACTGGCCGAGTTTATAATTGTGTAGGTTATTATGTTATATAGAATTGTCGGCATAATCGTAGCCCTGGCGTTGATTACCCTGACTATCGCACCGGCCATGGCGGAAGGCCTGCTGCCGCCTGAAGAACCCGGCGGAGGCGGGGTTATACTGCCTACCGAACCCATGCTGGTCACGACCCAGAGTGCCACGAGCATAACCGGGACGTCGGCCAATCTCAACGGCTATCTCCAGTCCATGGGACCGTATCCGGTGGTAGATGTATGGTTTGAGACTGCAGACGGCCGTGAAACGACACACCAGGCCATGAGCTCACCGGGCTTCTATACCGCTTTCCTGGGCCAGCTTGAGCCCGGAACGTCCTACCAGTACAGGGCCAGGGCAGCCTCAACCCTGCTTGGAGGGCAGCACAGCGATGGCTCATTAATCGGTTTCACCACCCAGCACACTGTGCCACAGGCGCCTATAGAGGTCTCAACCTCGTCAGCTTCAGATATCACCTCAGGTTCGGCAATCCTGCGCGGTTATCTTTCCAGCATGGGGCCTTACACCAGCGTAACCGTTTGGTTTCAGTGGGGCAGCTCTACGGGTTATGGCAATAATACCGTTCAGCAGACTGTCTACGAGCCGGGACCTTTCAGCATGCAGGTATCCGGGCTCAGCCCCAACAGCATGTATTATTTCCGAGCTGCGGCCAAGCCCGATGTGGTTGGCGTTTCGACGGCTTACGGTATGCCGCAGAGTTTCGTCACTCCCGGCGCAGCCAGCCTGGCAGTCAGCACAGGCTCTGTATCCGGGGTGACCAACAATTCAGCTAACCTGGTTGGTTACCTCGAGTCGCTGGGAGGATCGCACAACGCATATGTCTGGTTCGAATGGGGGCCAACGACCGCCTACGGGCAGACCACTTCTATGCAGACAATGTATTCACCCGGCACTTTTAATTACACCCTTCAGGGGCTCAACCCCGGAACTATCTACCATTTCCGCGCACTGGCTGTGCCCACACAGGCGGGAGGCATGACCGTCCACGGATTTGACAGTATTTTCACGACTACGTCTGCTCCGGGTATCAAAGTCAGCACCAGCGTTGCCACTGACGTCACTGCTCAGTCTGCCGTCTTTAACGGGTACCTGACCAGCATGGGTACGAGCAGCACCACATATGTATGGTTCGAGTACGGCACCGACACTACCTACGGCAACTCTACACCCCAGCAGAATATGAGCATGCCGGGCAGCTTCAGATACAGCGTAACCAGGCTGCAGCCCGGGTTGACCTACTATTACCGCGCTGCCGCATTCTCCAATGGATACAACGTATACGGGCAGTACAGCACGTTCCAGACCACCCCATCATCGCCGGTATCGGTGACGACAGGTGCAGCCAGCGGCATCAGCACAACGTCTGCCACCCTGAACGCTTACGTCAACTCGCTGGGAGGCCAGCGCTCGGTACAGGTCTATTTCAATTACGGCAAGAGCACGGATTTCGGCTCCATAGCCGCATCGCAAACAGTTACCTCCCCGGGCACAGTGTCGTACCAGATCGTGGGGCTCACACCGGGCGCAACCTATTATTTCCAGGCTGTTGCCCAGACGCAGGAAAACCACAAGGTTTATGGGTCTACCAACACGTTCAGCACCGTGTCCAACTCAACTCTGGCCGTAGCCACCTACCCTGCTACATCTGTGACAACCTCCAGTGCCATCCTGAACGGTTACCTTCAGGATATCGGAAATACTACGACCGCCCAGGTCTGGTTTGAATACGGCATCACCGCAGATTTCGGCAACACCACCAATATGCAGACGCTCAACAGGAGCAGCGCCTTCAGCACCGTGGTTACAGGGTTGGCGCCGGGCCTGACATATTATTATCGTGCAGTCGCGCTTAACCCGACCGGGGGAGGGCGCTCGGTAAATGGAACCGTGAGCTCATTTGTCACACCGGGTAGCGGTCCAACACCTCCTCCTGTCCCCGGTGTACCTACCTTCGTCTGGCTCATCATCGGCGGCTTCGTCATCGTTATCATCATAGTCATCATCCTGCTGACCAGCCGACGGTAACATATACTCAGGACCATTCAGCCCCGGCGCAACTTTCCTTGCGCCGGGGCTTTTTCGTGGCAGCGCTTTAATCCCTCTGTAAAATATTAACCGGGTACGCACGTCCGATGATATAATGGTAAGACTTATAGCCGCAGGATAATCGGATGATCGGTAAGATATTTTTTATAGATGTGACCAACAGGGACGGTGTTCAGACCGCCAAGTTGAGCCTATCCAAGCTGCAGAAGACCATGATCAACATGTACCTCAATGAGTTCGGGGTCTTCCAGTCGGAGTTCGGCTTTCCTACGACCAACCACGAGACCAATTACCTGCGTGCCAACCTCGAACTGGCCGGCATGGGCGTACTCAGGCCTATCCGCCTCAGCGGGTGGATCAGGGCAACCGTTGAGGATGTTGAGAAAACCTTTGAGATGGTGCCGGGGATCGAGTACCTCAACCTGTCCATCTCAACTTCAGAGCAGATGATCCAGGGCAAATTCAAGGGCAGAAAATCCCGTGTTGATGTCCTGGAGCAGATGGTCGAAGCGGTCAAAATGGCCAGGAAGCTGGGCGCTAAGGCAGTCGGTGTCAACGCCGAGGATGCGTCGCGTACCGATACCGATTTCCTGATTGAGTTTGCCGGGGAGGCCAAGGCGGCGGGGGGCGACCGTTTCCGCTATTGCGACACACTTGGCTACGATGATCCTTTCACTATTTATGAAACCATCACCAGGATTGCCGGTACCACCGATATACCGGTGGAAATACATTGCCACGGTGACCTGGGCATGGCAGTCGCCAATTCAATTGCCGGGGCCAAAGCTGCCGTGGATGCAGGCCAGGACGCGTACATAAACACAACCATCAACGGTATAGGCGAACGCGCCGGCAATGCAGACTTGCTCTCCTGCGTCCTTTCCCTGCTCAAGTCCAAGGGTTTCTCCAATAAATACAAGCTCGGAAGGCCGGTAAAGCTTAACCATGCCTTCAAGCTGGCCAAGTACGCAAGCCTGGCCTTCGGCGTACCTATCCCGCTAAACCAGCCGGGAGTAGGCGAAAATGCCTTCGCCCATGCCTCGGGGATCCATGCCGACGGTGTGCTCAAGGACCCTGAGAACTATGAGCTCTATAACTTCGAAGAACTCGGCAGGGGTGAACCTGAGCTGGTGGAGACAGGACGCTTGATCTGCTCGGGAGAATATACGGGCATCTCGGGATTCAGCCATATCATGGGCAAAATGGAGGTCTCGTTCGCCAACGCCAGCGAGGCCCGCAGGATTCTTGAGCTTGTGCGCTTCGCCAACGTTGAGGCTCAAACCCCCCTTACAGAGGATGAGCTTCATTTCATCGCCAAGTACCCCGAGATCACCCGGCGGTTGCTTACCCTCACCCCGCTGGCTTAGATTTCACTTGCTTCTGCCCGTAATAAAAACCCCCGGCATGCTGCGGTTTCCATATGCTTGTGCACCGGGAATCACCGCATTTAACATACCGGGGGCTGGTTCGGGGGGATATTTGAACTATGTTAATCAGAGTGCTCTGAATAACATACTGTTTATATCCATGCTATTTTAGCGTGCCCGACTGCATCTCCTGCCTGGCCTGTTCCATAGCGCTGGATATCTTATCGGCTGAGATATTCAGTATCTCGGCCATTTTACTGTACACCTTTTGCATCATCTCCTGGCCGGGTCCCTGGTCCGATGTCGGAGTCTGCTGGCCTGGCGTCCCGGACGGCGGCGCCGGCGGCCGCTGGCCCGATGTTCCAGACGGCGGGGTGCCGGTGGGAGGTTTGCCGAAAATGCTCTCCTGGGCCTGCTGGAAAGCGCTGGTAAGCTGCTCTTCAGTTATTCCCAGTATCTGGGCAGCCCTGCTGAACTCCCTGCTCATATCCGGTGCGCCGGGGCGGCCTGACGGCAGGCTACTCTGGGACGGAGATGCCGCCGATCCCGAAGCGGGGGCCGTCGAAGCGGGAGCCCCTCCAGTCTGCTCGGGTGCAGCAATAGTCTGCGCGGGGGATGAGGAAGTATCCTGCGTGGTGGAACCTGTCCCCCCTGTGCTGCAGCCGGCCAATACCAGTCCGATTACAATAACGGTAATTGATAATAACGCCGGCATGTATTTAAGTTTTTCTATCATCATCGCTGCTCCTGTATTAATGAATCTCTCTGCTCAGTAATATAGGCAAACATTATTTATAAATTATTAATACTGCGCTTAATATTTGCTTAATAATCTTCTGTTAGCTTTCATTACAGTGGCATAACCACAATAACTTGATTTATAGTATCTACAGGTAAACTATGAGCAGCAGAAAGATTCTCGTCGTCGATGATGACGCCAAGACTGTGGACCTGGTCAAGCTGTATCTTGAGCGCGACGGATATTCCGTGCTAACCGCTTACGATGGCCTTGAGGCGCTGCGCACTTTCAGGGAGCAGCAGCCGCATCTTGTGGTGCTGGATGTCATGCTGCCCGGGCTCAATGGCGTAGAGATATGCCGTACATTGAGGTCGGAATCCGATGTACCTATTATCATGCTGACTGCGCGTACACGTGATGAAGATAAATTGACCGGGCTGGATACCGGCGCTGACGACTATATGACCAAACCTTTCAGCCCGAGAGAATTGGTTGCCAGGGTGCGCGCCATTTTCAGGCGGCTGCCGGCCGAACGGGGCCCGGCTGAGATCAGGCACGGGGCCTTTTATATGAATATTCCCAAGAGGGAAGTGCTTCTAAACGGCAAAAAGCTGACGCTGACCTCGGTTGAATTTAGAATCCTGGCAGCCTTTCTGCGTGAACCGGGCCGGGTGTTTGATCGTGTTGAGATCATAGATAAAGCTTTCGGTTATGAATTTGAGAGCTTCGACCGGGCCATCGACGTACACATTTACAACCTGCGGCGTAAAATTGAGCCCGACCCGAAGCACCCAAGGTATATAAAGACAATTTATGGCGCGGGTTACAAGTTATCCGAGGAATGATTTGAAGCATAGTCTGCAATTCCGTCTTTTAGTCGCCTTCACACTGGTCATTCTGCTGACTGTCGGGGTGGTATTTTTCATGATGTGGCAGGCCACCATCGGGCAGATTCAACAATTGGGTGATCGTGTGGAACGCATGGTCATCAACCGTATACAATTCCAGATTACTGACTATTACCTGGTAAACAATAGTTGGGATGGTGTACAGCCTTTGGTTACACAAATCGGGGAGCAGTTCCGCCACAGGGTTATACTGGCCGACGCCGACGGTAAAATAATCGCAGATTCAACTCTGGAAACACCCGACACCAAGGTCAATCTTGAGAGCTTTGCCAGCAAAACATTGAATTCGTCGCATGAACGTCGGGACCTTTTGCCACCTCCGCCGAATGAACCTCTACCCTTCCTATCATTCGAGCCGCGCATGCCACCCCCTCCCGCACCACCGGAGCCGGCTACAGCCGCGTCCGGCGTTCCACATACAATAGGGTTTTTGTTTATTCTCCCGCTGACACAGTCAGAAATCGGGCTTGCGGCGCTGCAGATAATGTACAGCCAGCTGGGCAGTTATTTCTTGATCGGTGCGTGCCTGGCTGTGGTAGTAGCTTTCCTGGTTACGCTGTTGCTATCGCACCGGATCCTGTCGCCCGTTAAAGAGTTGAGAACGGCGGCCCAGAGTCTGGGAAAGGGCGATTTCTCACAGCGCGTTGACATCAGCGATAAAAGCGAGATAGGCGAGCTGGCTTCCACCTTCAACTCCATGGCAGGCAACCTGCAGCGCAATGAACAACTTCGGCAGCATATGGTATCCGATATCGCCCATGAACTGAGGAGCCCGCTCACTAATGTCAGGGGCTACCTGGAGGCCATAAGTGACGGCGTAATGCAGCCCGATAAAGCAACCATATTATCCATTTATGATGAGACCGTCCTACTCTCCCGGCTTATAGACGACCTGCAGGAGCTGAGCCTGGCCGAGGCCGGTGAGATGAAGCTTGACTGCCAGCCCCAGAATGTGGCCGACCTGGTACGTCTATCGATTACTGCCATACAGGCCAAGGCGTCGGAAAAAGATATCAGCGTGAAGTCCGATATCCCCGCGGACATTCCTCGTGTAAATATCGACTTCCTTCGCATCAAGCAGGTACTGCTCAACCTGCTGGAGAACGCTCTGGCCCATACTCCGGCAGGCGGCCGAATAGATATTGCGGCAAATCCCATTCCCGGCTTCATCGAGGTCAGCGTATCGGATACAGGGGAAGGCATACCCACGGATGAGATCGATAATATATTTGAGCGTTTTCACCGTGTTGATAAATCCAGGTCGAGGGCAACCGGCGGCAGCGGCCTCGGACTGACCATCGCCAGGTATATTGTCGAGGAACATAAGGGCAGAATCCGGGCCCAAAGCGAACCTGGCAAAGGCAGCCGCTTCAGTTTCACATTGCCGGTCGCCGAATAAGCGCTAAGGTTGACGCCGGCGCCTGAATTTTAAGCCTGAAAAGATAGCAATCTAAATAAATTCTTAACAATTCCCTGATATCGTTGATTGATTGAAATCAAGAATTTGGTTTATACACGATTAACAGGTAAAATCTTACGGATATGCTCAACACACCATCCAAAATTCTGATCGCATTTCTAACCTGCATCACAATACTCGCGGCAGCAGGTTGTACTGCTTCATCTGCAACCGGCGCCGCAGCAACCATCAACAGGCAGGTCCCGGTTAAGCGCGGCGACCTGGTGGTAACCGTCTCGGTGGACGGCAACCTCGAGATGACGGACTATTATAACCTCAGGTTTGCTTCAACCGGCGAGGTAAAACAGGTGCTGGTCGAGGAGGGCGACCAGGTCAAGCAAGGACAGCTTCTGGCATACCTGGATGACACCACGCAGCGTTTGGACGTAAAATCGGCCAATAACGCCGTACAGTCATCGCTCAGCACCCTGTACGAAACCGTCCCTCGGCTCCCCCAGTTCCCGGGGGTTTACTACAAGCAATATCCCGCTAATTTTGCTCCCGACATAATAATCTATGACCGCGATGACAATCCCATTATGGCTTCAGAGGAAGGAGTTCATGACAACCCCGTTTACCAGATGTATTATCCCAATGCCACGTTACTGTCCTCTTATGCATGGGCCCGGGACGAGGTTGCCAGAGCGCGTGAGCTGTTTCAAACCGATAACTATAGCGCTGCGGCATCGGAACTGTATGTTGCGTCCGCCGACCTGGAAGCTTGCATAAAGATACTGGAAGATACAATCAATGATCCTGAGTCAGGCCTGGGCAATACGGCGCCCTTTGTTAACGATTCCAACTTCGCGTCCTTCTCAATACAAAATGACGGTTCCTTCGCCGCTTATTACATACAGGAGCTGCGTGCGGAAGTAGCTTCTATCCAGCAGGCGCAGGCAGATATAACAAACGTATACAGCCTGATAAACCAGGCCAAGTACGCAGAGGCAAAGCCCATGCTGGGCTCAGCCCTCGACACAGTCGATGAGATCGCCAGAGAGGTGATGGAGAACGTCAACAGGCTTAAATTACTCGATGACACGACCATCTACGGCAAGAACATCAGCCTGTATTTCTACAACGCCGCCAATGATAGGTTAAACGCGGCAATAGCGGGCATCGGAAAAGGCGGTTTATATTCGTCCGAGATGAATGATAACCTGCGCATCGCGCGCCATTACATGGAGCTCTGCAACGGCATTCTGGGCTCCAACGATTACGTCCTTCAGCACGGCCTGTCACTCAAGGCCGAGCAAAATGCCAAGATCGACCTGGCAAGCAAACTGGTTAACCAGGACACGACAAAAAATAATTACTTGAACACCTTCATCTGGGCACCCATCGACGGCACCGTGGTAAGTGTGGGAGTAAAGGAAAAAGACATCCTTTCATCTAAAAATAATACATCCACCAATGCCATAGTGCTTGTAAATACGCGGCATATAGAATTCTGGGGGTCGGTTGATGAGATCGACATTATGAAAATAAAAGTCGGTCAAAAGGCTACCGTATCCGTTGACGCTGTCCCCGATAAGAAGTTTACAGGCATCGTAACTTTCATCTCTCCCAAAGGCACACAGGATTCCAACAAGGTGGTTAAATACAGCATCAGGATCAAGCTTGATCCCACCGATGTCAGCCTCAAGGGCAAGCTCACGGCCACAGCCGATATCGGCATAACTACAGTTGAGAACGCGCTGCTGATACCGCTGTCTGCCGTGACTACAACCGGCACCGTCTCTACGGTCACAATAGTCACCGGGGAGAAAGGCCTGACAGAGAAACGCGAGGTTACCCTGGGCATACAGAATCAGCAGTACGTGCAGGTAATAAAGGGCCTGGGTGACAGCAATAAGGTCATTGTCGTTGACAAGGCGAGCGGCGCGCCCGTTTCTACAACAATGGGCCCGCCGGGCGGAGGCCCGCCTCCGGGCGGGGGAGGACCCCCACCGGGAAGGTAATTAAATGAAAAAAATAGCCTCACTGATTATATCGATTTCCGTCCTGTTATCCCTCGTGGCCGGGAGCTGTACCACGGGCCAGACACCCGCACCTGGGCAGATAATAGATGTGAAACGGGGCGACCTGAGCGTTATCGTAAACTCTGACGGTACGCTCAACGCGCCTGACCAGTTCAACCTGGCATTCAATACCCCGGGTACTGTCCAGACTATTTTAGTCGTGGAAGGCGAAAAGGTGAGGGAGGGCGCCCTGCTGGCGACCACAGACCCGTGGTCGCAAATAAACGCGATCAAAACTGCGCTGTTCAGCATTCAAACAGCGCAAAACAACATCGACCTGGGATGTGATACTGACCACCTGCCCTATAATTACCCGGACCTGAGCATCAGCCGTATGGCCGACGAGGCCATGAAAGATATGGATACGGCGGCCGCCTATTTCAGCCTCGGCAACTATAAAGATGCTGGTTACTGGCTGGTCATGTCTTATTTCGATATCCAGGTCTGCGAGAACCTGATTGAAACCAGGCCCAACGCCGCACAACTGGCGGGCGCTAAGAATAATTCGACCTGGTACCCCGATATAAACGCAGGCGGATGGCAGCCTATAACCCCTGATAACCAGCGCGCCATAGAGGTTATGAAGCTATACCGCGATAAGCTGATCACCATTTCCAATCTCATGAAAGACCCTCAGGTCCCGTACAAGGACATCGTTCCCCAATTCGAGGAGGCCCACCAGGAGATGTCGGACGTGGCCCAGGTTGCCAGGAGCACTGTGACCATCAAGAGCAGGATGATCTATAAATATGCAGATACTCCGACCAGCGTCGATTTCCTGCAGTCCTCCCTGCGCCTGCTCGAAGGGCTGCAGCTAACCCGGTCATCGGATGCGGCAGATCTGAGTGACACAATCTGGGACCTCTATTCGGCGAAGCTCAACCTGCAGGTGGGCAAAGATGTGCTCGAAAACCAGACCCTTACGTTTGAAAGTGGAGGCAACATCAACTGGAAAACATTGCAGGATTACAACCTCAAACTGCAGTCAGCCGAAATAAGCCTGTATAAAGCCAAGCGGGATATAATGAATACGGTCATCATCTCCCCATCCAACGGTACTATATTCAGTGTAAACCTCAAGGTAAACGACCCTCTATCAGCAGAAGATTATGCCACACGGCCCGCCGTGGGACTGGTCAACACAAGGGTAATCAAATTTACCGGCAAGGTCGATGAAATCGACATAATGAAGGTGCACGTCGGAGATAATGCCACGGTAAAGGTGGACGCCATCCCCGATAAGGAATTCCATTGGAAGGTTAAATTCATATCGCCTTTCGGAGCAAAGGACGGCAACGTGGTCAAATTCGATGTAATTGTCGTGCCCACCGAGCCTTCCGGGGAGGACCTGAAAGACGGGTTGCGCGCCACCGCCGAGATATCGATATCCAGTGTTAAGTACGCCCTGCTGGTTCCCATATCAGCCGTTATATCCACGCCCGGCGGCTCCATGGTACTGCTGGTCAACAGCAAGACAGGACAAGCTGAACCTAAGCGCATAACAATTGGACTGCAGAACTTCCAGTATGCCGAGGTGACATCAGGCCTGGCCGACGGCGACAAAATTCAAATGCCGGGCAAGACAGCATCAGGGACCGCCACAGGGCAGCAAAGGCAATCTTCAAATCCAAACCAGGCCATGCGCGTGTTGAGATGACACTCCTGCGCCGCATAATAAAACAGGTTAAAAGATGATTGAACTTAAGAATATCAGCAAAATATACGACATCGGGGACGTCAAGGTTAAAGCGCTTGACAACGTCTCGTTCACCTGTGAAAAGGGTGAGTTTATCTCTATCATGGGCCATTCCGGCTCAGGCAAATCCACCATGATGAACATCCTGGGATGCCTGGACCGTCCCACCTCGGGCAGCTATATCATAGATTCCGTTGACGTTGCCGGCATGGCCGATGATGAACTGGCCACCATGCGTAACCGCAAGCTGGGCTTCGTCTTCCAGTCTTACAACCTGCTTCCCAAGCTGACTGCGATATCCAATGTCGAGCTTCCACTCATCTATTCGGGCAACAACCACCGACGGCAGCGTGCCTTAACAGCTCTGGAAGCCGTGGGCATCGGTAAACGGGCTTTTCATAAACCCAGCGAGATGTCGGGCGGAGAGCAGCAGCGCGTGGCCATTGCACGCGCCCTTATCAACGACCCGCTGGTCATACTGGCCGACGAACCGACAGGCAACCTGGATACACATATGAGCCACAATATCATGTCGCTGTTGGTGGAGCAGAGCAAGAAGGGCATAACAATAATCGTAGTTACCCACGAAGAGGACATAGCCGCTTATACACAGCGCACAATATACCTGCGGGACGGTAATATCATCGAGGAAAAGAAGAGATGAGTCTCTGGGAGAGCCTGAAGTCGGCCTGGCAGGCCATTTTCTCCAACAAAACGCGCTCTTTTCTCACCATGCTGGGCATCGTGATAGGTGTATGCGCAGTCGTGCTGCTGGTCTCCCTGGGCCAGGGCTTCCAGGCCAGCATGACGACTACATTCAACAACATGGGAGCCAGTGCCCTTTATATATCAAGCTCGACCGATAAAGCGGTGACCAGTCTCCGCCCTCTTACACTCGATGACGCCGCGGCGCTCGAGGATAAGGCAGTTGCCCCCTCGATCAGCATAGTTTCCCCCACGCTAAGCAGCAGGGTGACAGTCCAGTACGGCAACAACAACGCCAATGTACAGGCTACGGGCATTAAGCCGGTGATAACGGAAATCCGCAATTACCAGGTTGACCAGGGAAGGTTCATAACCGACCAGGATGTCTCGGCAAGGAACAACGTGATTGTGCTCGGCTATCAGACTGCCTCCGACCTTTTCGGCACCGATAGCCCTGTGGGCAAGAGTGTGCGTGTCCAGGGCAGCAAGTTCCAGGTGATCGGCACTCTCCAAAAAATGGGCGGGTTCGGCGGAGACAGTTATATACTTATGCCTCTTACCACCATGCAGTCCAAGCTGACAGGCGGCGGCAACAACATACAGCAAATAGCCGTCAAGGCCACCAGCCCGGACCTGGTGGATTCAGTCATCGCCGAGGTGACCAGCATCCTGAGGAGCCGGCATTTCATCAGGACGGGCGCAGCGGACGATTTCACCATCACCGACATGCGGGAGACGCTTGCCAGCATGCAGGCGACACTGGCTGGTTTCTCCCTCTTCATGGGTGCAGTGGGCGCCATATCACTTATAGTGGGAGGCATCGGCATAATGAACATTATGCTGGTATCGGTCACCGAGCGAACACGCGAGATCGGCATCCGCAAGGCCATCGGCGCCAAGCGACGTGACATACTGCTGCAGTTCCTGATTGAAGCGGCTGCCTTAAGCCTGACGGGCGGCCTTGTCGGCCTGGGGCTCGCCATGCTGGGGGCTGCGCTGATGGGGAATATTTCACTTGGAACCACTACCGTCACGCCCGTCATTTCAGCGGGCATCGTATTTATTGCGCTTGGCGTATCGATAGGCACTGGCCTGGTTTCCGGCACCTACCCTGCCTTCCGCGCCGCCCGCCTCGATCCCATCGAATCACTCAGGCACGAGTGAATCACCGCTTTAATATCTGCAGATCCGCGCCGGCCTTGTCGGTTAGTGCTGCATCTTTCGATAGTCTGATTACCGCCTCCAGGTCGCTGACAGCCAAATCGTTCTTTCCCATCCCGCTGTAAACCAGGCTCCTCATATAATAGAACTGCCCGTCCTCAGCATCGAGCTCTATAGCTTTGTTAACATCGGACAACGCTGCATCGAACTTCCGGTCCTTATAATTTGAATAGCTCCGCTCGCTGTAGGCAGGAGCGAAGTCGGGCTTAAGCGACAGCGCCTTATTGAGGTCCAGCAGCCCAATGCTGAACTGCCACTGGTTATTATGAAAGCGTCCCAGCTCGTAATAAACCCGGAAATATTTTGGCGCAACCTCCACAGCCTTACTCAAATCATCTAATGTATACGGATTGAGGCGCATCCCCTTGAAATGCCGGGCGCGCGCTATGTATGCGTCCGCCAGTTTTTCTTTTAAACCGGTGTCATCGGGATGGCCGTTAAGTGCCGCATTGGCCTCTCCGATTATCCTGTCGTAATCCTCAGTTCCCAGCAACGCAGTGTAAGGACTATTGGCTGAACTGTTGTCACCGGTATTTGTAACCGGAGGCGCGGTAGCCGCCGCGGTTTGGTTATCAGAATTTGCCGTAGTTCCCTGCTGCAAAGGTAGGGATGGCCCGGCGCAGGACAGCGTAACTATCAGTAAAAGCACAACGCAGAGCGAATACTTCGATAAAGCAGGTTTCATGGAATTATGGCCTGAGGGCGCTTATGATATCGGGCTCTATGCCTTCAAACTGCGAAAGCCAGGCCAGCCTGTCCTTTTTTAAAGTCTTGCTGAGTGAGGCTATTTTCTCACGCGGATAATAATTATTCAGGTCGAAGCGGCTCATATCCAATCCCGGTATATCGGCCGGCACATCGTAACCCCAGAACTCATCCCTCTTCCAGGTGATCCTGTCCCTGGCTATCATTTCAAGTATCTTCACGGAGTCGACCACGGTAATCTTTTGCCCGCCCGTCAGACCTCCGACCCGGCCTGTGTTCAGCAGGTAGCACTGCATATGAGGATTGTTGCGCAGAATCTTAAGGAATATATTCCCCTCATCCTCCTCCGAGCCCACGATGAAAGGATTGGTACCGACTACACGGCGTTGCTTTCCAGCCTCGGCAGGGTCACCGGCCGAAGTCTCTACTGATTCGCCCAGCATAAAGGCGGCCGCGCCCCACTCCTGCGAAAGCTTTACCACCGGGGGTACTATCTCGTTGTGCCTGGTAATGAATATCAGATAGTCCACTCTTGCCAGGTCCACATCGTCATCGGTAAATGCAATATCGCGCCGCTTGACCATGGCGCGTCCGTTGGATGTTAGCGTAGCATCAAAGAAATCCACTTTGCCGGTTGCCGGGTCAACATGTACATTCTCGAGTATAGCCCGCGGGCTGATGGCCGCCGCGTACAATAGTGGCTGGGCCGCAGGTTCGAGCCCTTCTGTCTTCATATAGAAGGATTCCTCGGTGCCGATGGCGCTTCCATTGGACCTGAGTATGACCACATCGTCCTGCCTGATTATCACCCGCTCCGGCGGTCTCAGCCAGTGCGAATGACAGGCAAGCGAAGTCTTCCCCGTCCCGCTCAACCCGAAGAGAAGGAAGCCTTTATCACAAAGCTTGCCGTCCTTCATGATGCGCATTATCTTGCTGGCGGCGTGCAAGCCCAGGTTCCCTTCTTTTTTAGCCCAGTACATAACCTGGCGCAGCATGGCCTTCTTGTTTTCTCCCTTGTAATCACTGCCCAATATAAGCGTTATGCCTGTCTCGGGGAAAACCAGCACCTTTTTTTCAGGCCAGTCCGGCACAGTGATCGTGATAAAATCGGGCTCCCCCTTCTCAGCCGGAAAGAGTGTATTGCCCCACATAAGTGGTATGCGGGGGTATTGCGCATCGACATAAACTCTGCACCTTTTCTTATAGCCATCGCTCTGGCACATAACACGGTCGAGCATGATCATGTCTCTGCCATTCAGATATTCCAGCACATCGCCCACCAGTTTCATATTCTCATCTTCCATCTCACCCAGTACCACTTCCGTAAACTTGGCGATCCTGTTGCGGACACGTGTCGTCACTGCCAGGTTGCCGAATTCAGAGATAACTCCACCCTGCTCCAGGGCCCATTCCCTCAACCTGTCTTCTGACGGATTTTCTATAATTTTCCTGGGATCAAATTTTGCTGAAAAAATATCTCGCATTTTTCAAGAGTAAATAGCATCTGCCGAGTTTTATACCATTAGAGTATACTCTATCGATCCGGTAAATCCATAATCCTTTATATGATCGAATATGCAGCCTGCGGTAAGGATGTTCGGCTGGAATTACTTTTATCATTTATTTCGCATACGCCTATATGAAAAATACCTGGAAAAACCGACCTCAAAAATCCATCGTAGATACAATTCAAAAAAATTTTAAAGATTTTTGCCAAAAATACTTGACATGATATTTTATACATGCTATAAAAAACGAAAGAATAAAAAAATACGATTGCAACAAATAGGAAAAATTTAAATTTTAAAGGAGGCACAGCCCAAGGTGGCGCAAGCATCAACGACTAAACAACAAGACTTATTCGAATTCTCCGCAGAGGAGGAACCTCCAGGTCATCCTGCGACGGAAGTAGAAGAGCCTCCAAGCTTGCGACTGTTGAGGAACCGGCAAAGGTTCTTCGGCAGCGTGCCTGATGAAAGCTGGAACGATTGGAAGTGGCAGTTCCGCAATCGCATCACCAGTATAGAAGAGTTATCTAAGCTCATCTTTTTATCGATACACGAACAGGTCAGCCTCAGGCTGGTCACTGAAAAATTCCCCATCTCCATCACACCTTACTATTTCTGTTTGATCAACCACGACAACCCCTTTGACCCCATACGCAGGCAATCTATGCCTGTTTTCGAGGAGATCGCACTCACGGGCATACTCTCCGAAGACCCGCTGGAGGAGGAGAGGGACTCGGCAGTGCCGGGGCTGGTGCACCGTTACCCTGACCGCGTTCTGATGGTCGTTACAGATATCTGCCCCATGTTTTGCCGCCACTGCACGCGCAAGCGCGAATGGCGGCGCGGCCGCTGGGTTCGCCCTCCGCAAGAGATCGACAGTATGATTGCCTATATACGCAACGACCCCAGAATCAGGGACGTTATTATCTCGGGAGGCGACCCGCTGACTCTTTCCACCAGGCACCTCGAAGATATCCTGAAAAAGATACGCGCTATCCCCCATGTGGAGATCATCCGTATCGGCAGTCGCGTGCCTGTGGTGATGCCTCAGCGTATCGATGACGAGCTCTGTGATATGCTTTCCCGCCAGGGTCCCATCTGGCTCAATACCCATTTCAACCACGCCAATGAACTGACCGACGAGGCTAAGGCCGCCTGCGAAAAGATACTGCGCCACGGCATCCCTGTTAACAATCAGTCCGTATTGCTGGCCGGCGTTAACGATTCTGTTGAGAGCCAGCTACAGCTCTGCCATGGCCTGCTCAGGGCTAAAATAAGGCCTTACTACCTCTTCCAGGCGGATGAGGTTGAAGGAACAGAGCACCTTCGCACTACCGTGGAGCAAGGATTACATATTATCGAGGGCATGCGGGGTCACACATCAGGGCTGGCTGTACCAACTTATGTGATAGATCTTCCCGGGGGCGGTGGCAAGGTACCCCTGCAAGCCAGCTACCTGATATCCCGGGCAAACGGCCAACTGGTCTTCAGAAATTACCTGGGCAAGATGTATAGCTACCATAACCCCAAACGCCTCTCATCCACACCGGGCCGCAACGGGCGCCGCAAGGTGAACGACCTTCAGATGGCGCTGGAGCTCGTAGCAGCGTAAAAAGGACGATATGCGAATCGGCCTTGCCTACGACCTCAAGCAAGATATAGAGGCGGGCCAGGATATTCCTGAAGATGCTCTTGAAGAGTACGATTCCATCAAGGTAGTCAGGGCCATCGCGGGTTGTTTGCGCGTACTGGGACACCGTACGGTCTACCTCGGTGGCGGGCGCAAATTCCTGGAAAACATCCTCAAGGCCAGGGTAGATTTCGTCTTCAATATCGCTGAGGGGCGCGGCAGCCTGCGCAGCCGCGAGGCACAGGTGCCCGCCGTACTCGAGATGCTCAATATCCCTTATACGGGATCAGATCCGCTGACCCTGTCCGTTACGCTGGATAAACCGCTTGCCAAGCAAATAGTGGGCTCTGCCGGCGTATCCACCCCTCCCTGGGTAACAGTTAAATCTACGGGCGATATCAATAAACTGAGCAGGAAAAATATGCCTTTGCCCGCTTTCGTCAAACCCGCCTTCGAAGGGTCCAGCAAGGGTATCCGATTGACATCCCGTGTGACTACGGCCAGCGGGGCCCGGGCGGCCGCCTTAGCTTTGCTGGAAAAGTATGGGCAACCCGTGATAATCGAGAAATATATTGAGGGCGAAGAGATAACAGTGGGCGTAACCGGCAACTCACCGCCGGCTATCGTGGGCATAATGCGAGTGGTGCCCCGGAAAAAGTTCAAGACATTCGTTTATTCTCTCGAAGTTAAACGCGACTACCTCAACCTGGTGGATTACGAATGCCCGGCCAGGCTCGAAAGGGCAACACTGAAGCGTATCAGCGAATTCAGCATCAAAGCCTATGAGGCCCTGGGCTGCCGGGACTTTGCGCGCGTTGATTTCCGCGTTGCACCGGACGGAACTCCTTTCTTTCTGGAGGTTAATCCCTTGCCGGGGCTGAACCCGGTATCAGGTGACCTGCCAATCATGTCCTATAAAATGGGCTGGACATATCAACAGCTGATCGGGACAGTAATGGGGGCCGCTCTGGCAAGGAATCGATTATGCCTCTAAAAGTAGCCATTCTGTATAACGATCCTCCCGGGGAGATCATTATTCCCGACGGGGAAGAGGAGGCCATAACAGGCGTCCTTGAGGAGGTGGTGGCTGTTAAAAGGGCTCTCGTTGCCCTGGGACATGAAGTTGAAAAAGTACCCGTCCGCCCTCCACTGGATACTGTTCCCCGCATACTGTGCAGCATTCAGGCAGATGTAATATTTAACCTGTTCGAAGGCTTCGAAGATCAGCCCCATTCGGAACCGGTAGTAGCACACATGATGGAAGAAATGGGGCTGCGTTTCACGGGCAATCCATCCCACGTGCTCGACCTGACCCTGGATAAGGCCGGCTTTAAGGAAGTGCTGCAGAAGGCAGGTGTAGACACGCCGGCCTTCATGGTGCTGACGCCGTCCACCGTCCATGACTTCCGGCTCAGGTTTCCCTGTATAGTGAAGCCAAAAGACGAGGATGCCAGCCACGGCCTTTCGCCCGAAAACGTGGTGTCGGATATGCATCAGTTAAAGGAGCAGGTCGGCCGGATCAGCGGCCGTTTCCGCGGTTACGCCCTGGTTGAAGAATTCATCGACGGCCGCGAGTTCAACTCTTCGGTGTTGGGAAACTCGTCGCATGAGCTGGTCGAGATCTCCGAGATCACCTATACCCTGCCCCCGGGACTACCCCGCATTCTTACGTTTGAATCCAAATGGTTCGAAGAAACCGATTATTACAAGGGTACCGGTGTGTGTTGCCCGGCCCAGATCGACGCAGCGCTAAGACAGACCATCACCAGGGTCGTGTTGTTATCCTGCCGTGCGGCAGGCTGCCGGGGTTACGCCAGGGTCGATATGAGGCAGGACCGGGACGGCGGCATAAAAGTGCTCGAGGTTAATGCCAACCCCGATATCACGCCTGAGCTGGGCATTGCCCGGCAGGCGGCGGCGCGCGGCATGGCGTATACTGACTTGATACAGAAAATAGTCGACCTTGCACTGGAGTAAAGCTATGGCGATCAATATAAGAAAGATTATTGCTTCCGACAGGTCCCGTATCATCGGGGTAACCGATGAAACTAGGGCTTTTTTACCCGACGAGTTGACGGTGGTTGGTGAGATCATCGACGAATACTTCAGTGATCCTGAAAATTCCGGATATCACTTTTTAATAGCTGAACGCGACGGAGAATTTGCCGGCTACCTGTGCTACGGCCCGACGCCTATGACACACGGCGGCTGGGACATGTACTGGTGCGCCGTCTCGCCTAAAATGCAGGGCCAGGGCATAGCCAGCACCCTCTTCACTATGGCAGCCGATCATATAAAGAAACAGGGCGGACGGCTCATATTGATCGACACGTCCTCAAATCCCAATTATAAGGCGGCCCGTTCCCTGTACATCACACTCGGTTACAAGCATGTCAGTACCATCCCCGATTTCTACAATCCGGGTGATAATAAAGAGACATTTTGGAAAGCCCTTTGAAAGGCATATAATATCCGCAACCCGACAAGCAGGAGGCAAATAATATGTCCTTTGGAAGCTCCAGATCATTATTCGTTTTCCTCGCGTTGCTGCTGACTACACTACTGCCGGCAACCGCCTGCGCACCCGTCTCATCACCAGCCGCGGCATTAAAAGAGATAACAACTTCTCCCATTTCTATCACCATTTTGCACGTTAACGATACACATTCTTACGTCATACCTCACAACGTGCTGCTGAAAATCGAAGGAAGAGATGTTATCGCGACGGCAGGCGGCTACAGCCTGCTCAATTCCGCCGTCGATGACGTTCGCAGCCAGGAGAAGAACGTATTGTTACTGCACGCGGGTGACGTGCTGGAGGGCACAATCTGGACGACCAAATTCCATGGACTGGCCGATATAGATGCCATGAACGCCATAAAATTTGATGCCCTTGAGCTGGGCAACCACGAGTTTTCAAAGGGCGTTCAGGAAGTGGCCGGCCTGGTGAACCGTGCGAAGTTTCCCGTGCTGGCTGCCAATATGGACGTATCCGCGGAACCTTCTCTGTCCGGTGTAAGGCCTTACGTTATTTCTGATCTGGGCGGTGAAAAGATCGGCATTATCGGCCTGATTACACCCGATACAGCCTTCCTGAGTTATCCCGGTAAGAATATCGTCTTTCTGCCGGTCCCTGATACGGCCCGCAAATATATTGCCGAGCTCAACCGGATGGGCGTCAATAAGATCATAATACTCTCACACCTGGGCTACGGGAATGACGTCAAACTGGCCAAGGAGGTGGCCGGTATCGATGTCATAGTCGGCGGCCATACGGCCACATTCATGGGAGGGCCGGAATTCGAGCAGATCGGGCTCAAGCCGGAGATGCCCTATCCCAGCGAAATTGTCGGCCCTGACGGCAATAAAGTATTGATCGTGCACGCCTGGGAAAGCAACCAGCTTCTGGGTCAAATCAAGCTGGATTTTGATGACAGGGGACACGTCACTAATTTCAGTGGGCAGCCCTTTCTTTTCTCAACCAACGGCTTCAGCATCGAGGACGAATGGGGATGGAGCCATCTATGCCCCTGCCGTCCGGAGTATTCACAGATCATAAACGCTGTGGCCAAAGTTCCAGGCTTCAAACTCTACTGGAACAGCCCGGATATGGATGTTTTACTGCAACCCTATGTGAATCAGGTATCAGGAGAGCTCAACACCGTGGTGGCCACGGCCGACCAAAACCTGCTGCGGGGTTTGAACAAGGGTCCCGGTCCCCTTATAGCCGACGCTTTCCTCTGGAGCGCCAAAAAGGTTAATCCTGATGCCCAATTCGCCATCTATGACAGCTACAATGTCCGGGCGGATATCCTGAAGGGGAATATCCTGACCAATGATGTTGAGATGGTGCTGGCGCTTCGGCAGAACCTGGCAACCATGAAGATACGTGGGAGTCTGATCAAGATGTTACTGGAGATGGGCATCGATTCGCATATCAAGGTCAACGATCCCCCGCCCTGTTTCGATATAGCCGGCCTCAAGATGACAATCGATATGAACCGTAAGAGCGGCGACCGTATCACTAACCTTCAGGTCAGGCTGGCGGACGGCAGCTATGCCGACATGAACATGGATGCCGAATATACCATGGTCACTACCGATTACCTGGCAGACAAAGGCATTCAGCCGCTGGTCAATAAGGCAAGCTGGACGGGACCACTGGCCGATAATTTCAAATCCTGGCTAAAGAGCTATGTGAAATATACGGACCTGAATATTAGGGATGTCGATGCCATGACCGACTACCTCAGGATGCAAAAAATCGTAAGAAACGATACCGAGCAGCGCACCATCATAATCCCTGTTTCCAGGTAGCCGTACATTCTTGCGACCGGGCCATGAAGGTTGATTTAGCTACAATATGACGGTATGATTATAATTAGATATGGCGAACGCACCTGGGGAAGGAGGTAAACATGGCTATAAGAAATAAAGAGGATGCTCAAAGGGTGCTCAGGCACGTACCTGATGTGAAACGGTTCTATTGCCATGACGGGGAAATCCTGAACAATATATATGATTTGAAGACTGCACTCGGCAAGATGCATAGTTCCACGTACCGGCATCATGTCACCGAGGAGAAAAATGACTTCGCCCGCTGGGTGCGTGAAGTATTGGGCGACGATAAACTGTCCCACGATATGGCCAAATGCCAGGACCAAAAAGAGACTGCAGCAGCCGTTTCAGACAGGATAACCTGGCTCAGGGAAAAAGCTTAATATTAAATTTAAGGGTTAAACGATAGGCGCCAGAATTGACCATTGCTTACACACCTAAAGACGCAATAATTGATATAGTGGCCGTGGCGCTTATTCTGGCGCCTGAGCCTGTGACAACGCCGATCGGCATTGCCCTGCTGATGCGAAAGCGGGGTGCACAAGCTTCCGAATCCACCAGCCACGTACGCATGTACCCTGAATATGTATACAAGGTTGATACCATACACGGCAGGGAGATTACGTGGGAGGTCAGGACCATCCAGCCCGGCCAGCTCCCGCTCAAAGGGCTCAACAGGGCGGCGATGCAGGTCAAGCCGCATGAACAGTACATACAGTCGCGAACAGCCCCCGAAAAAAGCGCAGGGCAGAAGATCAGGGAGAACCTGCCGCCGGGAGTGAAGGTGCACCACGAGATTTTCCGTCCCGGCCCGGCTCTCATCAAGGGCCCGAATGTCTTTATACCCGGCGAGACCATTCATCACGCGCTACGACAGATGCCTCAGTCGGGACAGCAGAGCGGCAGGACACAGCCGTCTACAGGTATCCACCATACCATTGAAAACAGCCCGGGTTACCGCAGGGCACAGGCGGGAGGCAGCTACAACACGCCGCAACCCGGTGTTATCCATCACAATATCAGGGGATCCGCGATGGCCGGGGGAGGAAACCCCGCCAATATAGTAAAGCCGGTGCGCATCGTGCAGCACCATTCTATCGACACGACTCCGCCTATCCAATACAAGGGGCAGATCATACGGCAGCTTCCCCTTATACCGCCCGCGGATCACAGGGGCGGCGTCATCGGCAGGAAAGATATCCCGGAAAAACGCGGGCGCTAAGCAAATCCATCTATCCCGAAAGGCGCATTTCTACTGTTTGTAGCTTTATTTATTGCCAACTTCGCCTGCAAGTCATAGAATTATCACTTGGAACCTGAATTAAACAGCCGGAGCAGATCCATGCCTCTCAAAGCTAAGCGACACGACTATAAGTCTCATATCATCGAGGAATACTACATCACGGAGGAGCCTTTTTATCTTCCTCTCAAGGATGAGGTGTCCCTCTTCGAGGCAGCTTACGCTGAGCGCATACCGGTACTGCTCAAAGGACCGACGGGCTGCGGAAAGACCCGTTTCCTTGAGTATATGACCTACCGCATGAGCCAGAAGGAGGGCAGTCGACCAGGTTCCGGCAAGCAGCGCGACGGCATACCCCTGATCACCATTGCCTGTCACGAGGACCTGACAGCCAGCGACCTGGTGGGTAAGTACCTGCTGGAGGGCGATACCACACGCTGGGTGGACGGCCCTCTTACGCGGGCAGTTAAGAGCGGCGGCATCTGCTATCTGGATGAGGTAGTGGAGGCACGCAAGGACACCATTGTGCTCATACACCCTCTGGCCGACCATCGTCGATCACTGTATATAGAGAAAAAAGGGGAGATGCTGGAAGCCAGCGACAGCTTTATACTTGTTATCTCTTACAATCCGGGTTATCAGAGTATACTCAAGAACCTCAAGCATAGCACCAGGCAGCGCTTTATCGCGGTAGAGTTCACGCATCCTCCCAAGAGCATCGAGGCCAAAATTATAGCGCACGAGGCCGGAGTCGATGCCGAGATAGCAGGGAAGCTGGCCCTGTTGGGTGAGAAAATACGCAACCTGAAGGAGCAGGACCTCTCGGAGGTCATCAGCACACGCTTGCTGATATACGCCGCCCGCATGATCCGTCAGGGTATCCCCGCCAGGCGGGCCTGCGAGGTGGCGGCGGTCTGGTCGATCACAGACGACGCCGAGGTGCAAAAGTCCCTCAAAGAAGTCGTTACAGCCATATTTGAGTAAAAGGTTCAGGCAATACAATGAGCGGGGCCGCTGATCCAATTCAACAGCCCGCGGCAGAGGCTGCCGGCAGTTACTTCGGTATAGAGTTTGCCTCTGTCGAACCGGTCCTCCAGGTCTACTGCAAGGCACTTACAGGCAAAGAGGTGGATTTTGCGTCCGGTAAGGGTTCACCTGCCGCCCTGCGCAATATCTGGTGGGGCCAACTTGTCTCAGGCAATCCTCCGCAGGAACATATCAAGGTAATCGTTCCGGCTTCATTCATGGACTTTGCCAGCTACGATGATAACTTCGGCTGGTATAAATCGGCAGTAACACAGCAGATCGCGCATAGCGAATTCAATTCCTTTAATTTCGATTTCGACAGGGAATCTACACTTTTTGAAGATCTACGCTACCAGTTGAAAGGAGAGGCCGGACACGGCAGTTCCGATTACGAAAAATACTTCTCTCTTTTCGATGACCCAAGGCTGGCTGTGCAGGTCTTTGTAGCAGTTGAGAACGCCCGCATCAATTACCTGGTCAAGCATTATTACCCGGGACTTAAGATCAGTTACAGGCGCATGCAGGAGTATAACCTGCTGACACTGGCCCGCACCCAGGGTATGACTCTGAGGCGCGCATTCATAGAGCTGGTGGAGGGACTGGAGATAGATGCCATCCTGGCTATCGATGAAGACGCCCTTTATGAGCCGCTGAATACTGCCAAGGATATCCTGGATGTGTTATGCAGCTACTCTGCTACAGTCGAGGATTCAGCTGAGGCCGCTATTCGCATTTATGAGATCGCCCTCACGATACCCAAAAAGGCTGTTGTCTCAGGTTCCGGCGGCTACGGTTCTGAAAACAGGGAGCCGAACATTTCCGACCTCGAAGGCCAGGAGTTCATGGGCAATTTCCAGATGGACAAGGTGAAGCTCGATACGGAGGTGAAGGCCAATACAGGCCAGCAGTCCAATATGCCGATGTCTGCCGAAGATATGGAGAAGCTGGCCGACCAGAAGATCGGCATCACCGACATCAAGGACGTTAAGTCCCTCCCGGGCAGCGGCCTTTCTGCAGCCTCCATCCCACGCGGTGTGCACGTCTACCAGTTTTCGCACGACAAGTATTCACAGGTCGACCGCTATCAACCGGCGGACTTCGACAAGCCCGCTGCTCCGGAAGCCGATGAGAAGCTGGCTTACTATGATGAATGGGACTTCCGTGAAAAACGCTATGTCCCCGCCTGGTGCTGCGTCAGGGAGAAGGTCCTGGGAGAGGGCAGCAGCTATTTTTATGATAAGACTCTAGAAAACCGCAGGACCCTGGCTGCTGAGATCAAGCGTCAATTCGAGAGGCTTCCGGCCGAGATGCTCTACAAGGCCAAAAACCTGGATGACGGGGACGAGTACGACCTCGACCTGGTCATCGGCGAGTTGATGGACAAGCGGGCCGGGCATACACCTTCAGGCAAGGTTTATACCAAGAAGAAGAAAATCCAGCGCGACGTTGCGGTAGCATTTCTACTGGATATGAGCGGCTCAACGGCCGACCTCATCAGCAAGAACCGCCCAACCATGCAATACGAAGATTCGATCAGGTACAATTTCATGAAATTCGTCCAGCAGCCGCGCCGCCGCATCATCGACATCGAGAAAGAGAGTATCGTCCTGCTCTGCCAGGCCATCGAGACTTTGGGTGACAATTACGGCATTTACGGCTTCTCGGGCCACGGTCGCGCCAACGTGCAGTTCCTGGTTATCAAGGACCTCAACGAAGCTTTCGGCGAGAGGGTCAAGCGGCGGGTCGACCAGATAGCGCCCATTCACGGCACCCGCATGGGCCCGGCCATACGCCATACCATTGCCAGACTTGACGCCTGTGGAAGCACTCTCAAACTGCTCTTCCTCGTAAGCGACGGATACCCCCAGGATTCCCTATACGGCTACGATGATGATGACAAGGAATACGCCATCAACGATACGAAAATGGCGCTGCTGGAAGCTTCGAAAAAGAACATTACACCCTTCTGCCTGACCGTCGACTCCGCCGGCAACGACTATCTGCGCCAGATGTGCAACGATATCGGTTACGAGGTCCTGGATGATATCGAGACCCTTCCCCACCGCCTGCCCATGCTTTATAAAAAACTGTCGGTGTGATTTATAACTAATACAAGTAAGTGCCGGATATGCTCAGTTCATGAAACGGTGCTTGAGTTCCATTACATCTCGGTACAGGATAACGCCAAGTATCTTGTGGAAATTGTCGACTACCGGTATCGACCGGAAATCGTACCGGTCGAATAGGATGGAGGCATCCTCAAGCGTACTGTCCTGGGTAAGTGTGATAACCTTGTCCTCCATGATATCCTTGAGCTGGGCTTCGCCCTCAGCCTGAAGCAGTTCCTTGATATCGATTACACCAAGCAGTTTATCGTTACTATCCACGACATGCAGGTACATGACAGCGTCCTTGCCCCTGGCAAAATGTCGGTATTCCTTGCGCGCCTCCGCCACGACCTTGTCCGGCGGCAGCTTGATAAAGCTGACGGTAACGAAATTGATGATGCTCTGTTCCTGCTTGCTTAATATGGAGCGGATTTTATGCGCCTTCTCCGGATCAATCAGTTCCAGTATCGACCTGGCTTCGGATGCAGGCAGTACTGCCAGGACGTCGGCGGCCTGGCCGGTCGTCATCTCATTAACGAGGTGGGCAACTTTTTCTTTCCGCAATGACGATACAAGGTCACGCTGCACATTGGGATTGATCTCTTCGAGAGTATCTGAGGCATGCGCTGTCTCAAGTTCATCGAAAATTGCGACACGCTGCTCGTGATCCAGGTCCTCGATGATATCGGCCATGTCTACTGGGTGAATCTCCGCCAGCCTTTCTTTAAGCACTTTCAGACGGACATCCCCCTTGAAACTGCTGATTTGTTTTGGTAGTGGTTGGATATAAGTCCACGAAATGGTCTGATCCTTCATCCTTTGAGCCAGCTTATTGATAAAATCAGCCAGAAATTTCAAATGCACGCGGCGGATCAAACCGTAGCGGCTGAAGTCCACATCGGTTGCATACAGCTTCTGGTTCCGACCGACAAGTTTGACATCGTAGACGACGTCGACCTCCCTGCCATCGAGGTCGAGCACTTTCTTATCGAGGATATGGTCGCGCAACAGCACCATTTTATCTGTGGGTTCGCCCTGGTATTTCTCCATATCTTCAATATCTATCACGATCTCCCTTGTGTTAACAGACGTGACCTTTTCCCATGGCACCAGCAGGGCCGGGTAACCAAATGGACGTGTAATATAAAAATGGGTCACCTCAGCGATGTTGCCGTCCATGATCACGATATCCGCCAACTTGCCAATCTTCTTTTTGTTCCAGATGACCCTGTTGCCGAGTATAGAGGTAAGGAAATATGACTGCTCCACGTGATTTTTCAATGCTGTGCCATTATTGATCATATTTCACCCCTAACTTATTTACCCACTATTGTAGTAAAGAATTTATAAAATAGTATCGCCACCAGGAGCAGAAGGTATATGCGCAGCAGCAATAACACTGTGCGCGTCAGGGGAGTCATCGCTATACGAGGTTTTTGATATTTCCTGTTTATCTCAATTATCTTTTCAAATCTCCTGGCGAAGAATTTATTCATCCAGGCCAGCATCGATTTTATCCTCTTTATAAACATATTCATACCCTTGTCTGTATTTCCTATTTAAAAAGCTCAGGGAAAAGTGCACTTATCGCGTACAACGTAGAAAGTACGACTATTAGTATTACAATCGTGAATGACCAGAAATTCTGCCAGGCTGTATTCTTATATTTGCCCATCAGGTTACTGTCATTGAGGAGGAGTATGAGAAATACGAGGGCAGCCGGCAGGAGGGTCACAGCTATAACCTGCACAAACAGCGTGATCATCACCAGTGGCGCCCCGGGTATCAGTACCACGGCGCCGGCCCCCAGCAATGTGATGAAATAGAAGACGTAGAACCAGGGGGCCTCCCTGGCCTTGTTATTCAGCGAGTGCGCCCACCCGAAAACCTCGCCGAACGCCCAGGAGCTAGCCAGCGATATGCAGATAGCGCCCAGCAGCCCGGCATCAAAGAGGCCAATGGCAAGGAAAGCTCCCACATATTTATTAACGCCCATCAGCATTGCAGAGGCCTGGGCTGCACTTTCTATATTGACGCCTTTTAGGACCGTACCCGTAACAATAACTATAAAAATGGCCACCAGCACTGTGGCGCAGGCGCCGATGAATGTATCGAGCTTTCCCCAGGGAATGTCCTTTTCCTGCAGGCCCTTGTCGACCACCGAGCTCTGCTGGAAGAATATCATCCAGGGGGCTATGGTCGTGCCGATATTAGCCATCAGCAGAAAGAAGAACTCGTTATTGAACCCGCCGGGTATATTCGGGATCAGGCCGTTGCTGAGGATATCGGAAACCGACGGGTTCACCATGAAGGCAGCAGGGATGTACACAAGATTCAATGCACAGAAAATCATCGCCAATTTTTCCCAGGTCCAGTAACGCCCCTGGAGAACCATGAAGCCCATCAATATGGTAACGCCGATGATTGTTACGATGGGTGGAACGTGGAAGATGCTCAGGGCGGCAGTCATACCGATGAATTCGGTGATCAGAGTAAGGAAGTCCACTATCCCGAGGTCAATGAGTGAAAACCAGCCCCAGAAGGAGCCGTATGCATCGAAAATCGCCTCGGCGTGCCCGCGCTTGGTCACCGCCCCGAGGCGGACGGTCATCTCCTGGACAATATAGGCCACGGGCAAGAGTAAAAGGAGGAACCAGATCAGGTTATAACCGTATCGTGAGCCTGTGACAGCATATGTGGTGATGCCGCCGGCATCGTTGTCGGCAACCATTACGATGATGCCCGGACCGGCGATGAGGATAAAGAGCTTGACAGCCTTGGCTACCCGCCGGTAGTTGTAGAATAGCCGGGATAGAATATTCATGGCTGGCTAAGTCACCCTCTATCATAATTTTGTTTATCCCCGCGTTAAAAAATGTGCGACTGACCAGGGCATTGAGTCCAACGGCGGATTATAGCACTTAGACTAGAGACTGACAAAGAGCGTTAACATGACGGGTTTGACCGTAATACTAATCCATCCATATAATTCCCTTGTCAGAAAGCATGAAGAAGATCAGCACTATCTCCGTACATACACTTGGCTGTAAGCTGAACCAGGCGGAATCAGAGGGGCTGGCAAGGGAACTTGCAGGCAATGGATTCACCCTGACAACGGGCAACAGGGCCGATGCTTTTATCATTAACAGTTGCAGCGTGACGCACACCGCCGACGGGAAATCCCGCCATCTCGTGAGAATGCTTCGAGCACTCAACCCGGCGGCTGTCATTGCCGTCACAGGCTGCTATGCGGAAAGAGCCGGGAAAGAACTGATCAATTGCGGCGCAGACATAGTCTCGGGAAATAAAGATAAATCGATACTGGCAAATTTACTCGCAGCCAGGCTGCCACAAAAATCGTCCGATGTTATTACCAGGGCAGACAGCAGGGTGCGCAGCTTTATCAAGATACAGGACGGCTGTGATAAGTTCTGCGCCTATTGCATCGTGCCTTTCGTCCGCCCCACGTTATGCAGCATAGATGCCGCCACTGTAGTCAAAGAGATATGTTCAAGGGTCCGAGATGGTTACAAGGAGATTGTGCTCACGGGCACTGAGATCGGCTCATACTGCAGCGACGGCTTGGGGCTGACAGACCTGGTAAAGCTAATCCTGAATGAAACATCGATCGAAAGATTGCACCTTTCCTCGCTGCAACCGCAGGAAATAACAGGCAATTTGCTTGACCTCTGGCAGAACGGACGCCTCTGCCACCACTTCCACATGGCGCTGCAGAGCGGCAGCGATAGTGTCCTCCAAAGGATGGGACGGCGTTATACTACCAGCGCCTTCAGTCAGGCCGCTGAGATGGTCCGCAGTGCAGTCCCGGATGCCTCTGTCACTTCCGATATCATAGTGGGTTTCCCCGGCGAGTCCGAGGAAGAATTTAAAGAGAGCTATGAATTCTGCCGCCGCCTGAAATTCGCCGCCCTTCACATCTTCCCTTACTCCGCCAGGCCGGGAACGATGGCGGCACAAATGCCGTGTAAGGTAATCGAAACGGTTAAAAAACAACGCAGCAGTATCCTGTTGAAATTGGCTGCCGGCTCCGCCGATGAGTTCGCGCAACGCTTCATAGGGCAGAACACAGAGGTACTCTGGGAAAAAGAGGTGCGTCACGGCTCGAGGATTTACTCAGGCCTGACAAATAATTACATACGTACCTATGCCCTGAGCAGACATGATGTCAGCAACACAATATCTAAAGTACGGCTGAAAGACCTCGCCGGAAATTCGGGACCTTCGTTCATCAGCAAATCGAGAAGACATAGACATGGCGGATTGTGGGGAGAGTTCTTAGATTGAAGATTAAAGTCAGGGTCAACCCGCACTCCTCACGGGATGAGGTAGTAAAAACGAACGACGGCTATGTAGTCAGGGTTAAGGCACAGCCGAAAGAGGGCAAGGCTAACGAAGCTGTTATTAAGCTGCTGGCAGAATATTTTTGTGTAACCAGATCATCTGTACGCATCACCAGTGGATTGAGTGGTCGCAATAAAATAGTGGAGATAAGGACGGCCCAGGCATGACATTTAACCGCAGCGCTTACCTGTTGGCCAGTGAACTCTGCGATTTCGACTCCAGCCACCTGGTAAAGCATAAAGCACTCGAACTGACCAGGGGCTGCAGAAACCGGCAAGAGAGATTCGAAAGAATATTTGCCTTCGTTAAAGAGCTGCCTTACGGCTTCGAGGACTGGGACCTCAAAGCCTCGGATATTCTTAAGAAAGGGTGGGGCATGTGTTCAGGTAAGACAAACCTGTTGATAGCCCTGCTGCGGTCGGTCGGGATACCTGCGCGCTACCGTGTGTACCGCATCAGGGCGGACAGCGCATTGTGGGGACAGCTGGGTAACGCAAGCGGGCAATCGGGACGACTGGAGGAACTGGGAGACGAGCGCGACCATGTGGACTGCGAGGTATGGCTTGGACATTGGATAGTCAGTGATGCGGGTCGTGACAGCGCTATGGAGAGAGGAATTCTGAAGCTGGGCGGGACCCTTGAGAGGCATGTAGTCACCGACGATAAAGGCAGGCCGATCTACCTGCGCCTGGCGGTATTCGACGGGTGGGCACGGCAGAGGCAATCAAGGCGCGTCTTCCGAGTCGGCCGCACCGATGTTTTTGCCGCTATCAACAGCCGGCTGGATCAATTAAGGGAGCTTGGTACAGCTACCTGACATTAACCGTCACCGTCTGAAACTGTGCTCCTTCAGGACTGGTTACAGTCAGCATATAAGTAGTTGTGGCTGTCGGCGATACCTGTGTGGTCCCTTCGCCGGGCACAGTGCCCACTCCCCTGTCTATAGAAGCGGAAGATCCACCTATCGTCTGCCAGCTCAGTATCGCTGAGCCGCCTTTGCGGACAACAAAGGGACTGGCTGTGAAAAATTTGATGACCGGAGTATCGATTGTGGGCCGGACTCCGGATACCGTCAAGGTTGTTGTAGCCAGTATGGAACCCTGGTTATTAGTGGCCGTCAGCTTGTATGTCGTTGTAAAGGGAGGATTGACCGGTTGTGAACCCTTGGGACGGATGATGGTTAAACCCGGCTCGATAGAGACATCGAAGGCATTGTTCACATCCCACGTAAGGGTAGCATAATCGCCCGACAGGATATTTGCAGGCAGAGCATTAAATGTTGTAACGTCGGGCAGGTTGAAGGATGGAGCTGTTTCCTGTGCGGGAGGCGTTGCGACCGCAGGCGGGGGGACATCGGGCTGGTAAGGCGCAGGCGCAATCTCCGCCGGAGAAGGAGATGCCGGTGGTGTCACGACGGTCACACATCCTGCTGCCAGGAGGGTAATAAATACAAATACTATTAACAATCTTCTCATGAAACATCTCCTTAAATAACGTATTCTAATAATAATCCACCCGGCTAAGACATATATGCAATTACATTCGCTTAATAGCCTCGATTATCTCATTTATATCAGGCAACTGGCTAAGCGGATAGGTCTTGAAAAGTGCTATCACACCCTTTTCATCAACAAGAATATTAGCCCTCTCTGAGAAACCATTTTTCTCGCGGAATATGTCGAATATTTTAGCCACTCCGCCGTGCGGCCAGAAGTCGGATAACAGCGGGACCTTCTTTATCCCTATGTTATCCGCCCATGCCTTTTTCGAAGGTACAGGGTCGACGCTCAATCCCACGGGGACAGTTTTCAGGGACTCAAAGACCGCGAAATTTTCTTCAAGCGAGAGCATCTGACTGGTACAAACCGGCGTCCAGGCCAGCGGGTGGAAAGAAAGTAATACGCGTTTCCCCTTCTTCCCGGATAGAGTGAATCTGTTACCGTTATGGTCCTGAAGCGTGAAGTCACCGGCGACATCGCCATCCTTCACTTTGCGTGCAATCTCTGCCATTTGCCACCTCCTTATTTCAGGTCAATCGTCAACCTGTCTGTACCTCATTATTATATCTCTCCACGTCGATGACGATAAAACTAAACGATTGGCAATGGTATAATTTGTCCGGTCACGCGAATGGGCGTGAATAACTTAATAGTCGAATAGGCCTGTGTGGTTAAATCCTCCGGTTTGGACTAAAATATTGCAGAATTTACGCTGAACTCTTATAGAAAAGGGGCAGACATGGCTGAGAGCAAACAAGGACGATATGAATTAAAACACCGGGTAAGGGTGGTCACAGCGACCACCCTCTTCGACGGCCATGATGCGGCCATAAATATAATGCGCAGGCTGATTCAGGCCGGCGGCGCTGAGGTCATCCACCTTGGCCACAGCCGGTCGGTGGGCGAGATAGTGGAAGCGGCGGTACAGGAAGATGTGCAGGCGGTGGCTGTTTCCTCATACCAGGGCGGACACATGGAGTTCTTCAAATACATGAAGGACCAGTTCGACAAGCTCGGGGCAGGACATATACGTATTTTCGGCGGCGGCGGCGGCGTCATTCGACCCAACGAGATAAAGGAGCTCCAGGATTACGGCATCGAACGCATCTACGATCCGGAGGACGGCCGCAACATGGGATTGGTTGGGATGATCGACGACCTGCTGCAGCGTTGCGACTTTCATACCATCGGCATAACTTCCGAACATGACAAATCCAAGCGCGGAGCAGCTATACCGGCGCCTGCCCGGCTCAATACCCGGGAGCCGGCTAAAGTTGCGCGTATGATCACGCTGGCTGAAATGGGGGTCGATCCCTGGTCCAAGTACAGCGACCTATTGAGGGAAAAAGCCGGGCAAAGCAAGACACCGGTAATCGGGGTAACCGGCACAGGTGGCTCGGGCAAAAGCTCTCTGCTGGATGAACTGGTGCTGCGTTTCCGGTCGGATAACCCCGGCAAAACGGTGGCAGTGCTCTCAGCCGACCCCTCCAAGCGCCGCACGGGAGGCGCCTTACTGGGAGACCGAATCCGTATGAATTACGTGTATGGCGGCAGTGTATATATGCGCTCTCTTGCCACCAGGGGATCGAAAACCGAGGTGCCCGAGGTGATCCAGGATGCTATTGCTGTAGTGAAAGCTGCCGGCTATGACCTGGTGCTGGTGGAGACCGCGGGCATAGGCCAGGGTGACACCGCCATAGTGGATATATCGGACCTTTGCCTGTATGTCATGACCTCGGAGTACGGAGCGCCCACCCAGCTTGAGAAGATAGACATGCTGGATTACGCGGATATTGTTGTGCTGAATAAATACGACAAAAAAGGCTCTGAAGATGCCCTGCGCGATGTCAGGAGAATCCTGAGGCGCACGCATGAAAAATTCGATGTGCCGCTGGAAAGCATGCCGGTTTACGGTACTATCGCAGCACGCTACAACGACGAGGGCGTCAACGGATTGTACGCCGGCCTTATGGAGTATATAAACAGGAAATGCGGGCAGAAGTTTAAGTGCAATATAGCGGAAGACAGAGTGTCTCACACAAGCGCCGTACGCTTCGCCATTCCGCCTGACCGCATACGTTACCTGGGCGAGATCGCCGAGACGGTGCGCGATTACAAGAAGATGGTGCACAAACAGTCTGATATCGCCCGGCGTATCCAGCAGTTGCGCTCTGCGCTGCTGGAATTTGAAGATGAGGCCGCGCACGATGTCATTGAAAAGAAAATAGCCTCTCTGCATGATAAGCTCAAGCCGGAATACCGAAAGCTGTTGGAAGGCTGGGACGAGCTGCGCAGGACCTATAGCGGCGACTATTTCCGCTATCAGGTGCGCGGCCAGGAATATAAAGTTGAACTGACCGACGCGACACTTGCTGGTACACACATACCTCGTGTCACCGTGCCCGACCTGAAAGACCATGGCGAAAGGCTCAAATATCTGATGCTGGAGAATGTGCCGGGGCATTATCCCTACACAGCGGGCGTTTTCCCATTCAGGCGCAAGGGTGAAGATCCCAAGCGCCAGTTCGCCGGGGAGGGAGGGCCCGTGCGAACAAACACGCGCTTCCATTTCCTCTCGCAAAACGACGAAGCCAAGCGTCTCTCCACCGCTTTTGATGCTGTGACTCTCTTCGGGGAAGATCCCCAGGAAAGCCCTGATATCTTCGGCAAGGTGGGAGAGTCCGGCGTATCAATATGCACACTTGAGGACATCAAGAAACTGTATGCCGGGTTCGACCTGTGCTCGCCCAATACATCGGTCTCCATGACAATCAATGGCCCCGCTCCCGTGATGCTGGCCTTTTTCCTCAACGCGGCCATCGACCAGCAGGTGGACAAGTTCGCCCAACAGAATGGACGGCTGCCCACACCGGATGAACATGCGCATATCAAAGCGCAAACGCTTTCCGTCGTCCGCGGAACGGTCCAGGCCGACATCCTGAAGGAAGACCAGGGGCAGAACAGCTGCATCTTCTCCATCGAGTTCGCCCTTAAGATGATGGGAGATATCCAGGAGTATTTCATAAGGCACAACGTACGCAATTATTACTCCGTATCCATCTCCGGTTACCACATCGCCGAGGCCGGCGCCAATCCCATAACGCAGGTGGCGTTCACACTGGCCAACGGATTTACGTACGTGGAATACTACCTTTCGAGGGGATTCCCCATCGATTCCTTCGCACCCAACCTGTCCTTCTTCTTCTCCAACGGTATGGATGCCGAATACGCAGTGATCGGACGGGTGGCCCGGCGAATCTGGGCCGTGGCTATGCGTGAGAAATACGGCGGAAACGAGCGCAGCCAGCAGCTCAAATACCACATCCAGACCTCGGGCCGTTCGCTGCACGCTCAGGATATACAGTTCAACGATATCCGTACCACGCTGCAGGCAGTGCTGGCCTTCTATGATAACTGCAACTCCCTGCATACCAATTCGTACGATGAGGCAATTACAACTCCCACGGAGGAGTCGGTAAGACGGGCCATGGCAATCCAGCTCATCATCACGCGTGAGTTCGGGCTGACCAAGAATGAGAACGTCTGGCAGGGCTCCTATATACTTGAGCAGTTGACCGAGCTGGTGGAAGAGGCCATACTGGATGAGTTCGAGCGCATTTCCAAGCGCGGCGGAGTACTGGGAGGAATGGAGCTTCAGTACCAGCGGGGCAAGATCCAGGACGAATCGATGCTTTATGAGCAGCGCAAACACTCAGGAGAACTCCCTATCATCGGCGTCAACACATATTTGAATCCCAGGGAGGGCAACCTGATACCTTTCGATATCCCCCTTAGCCGTTCGACCAGTGAAGAAAAGCAGGCCCAAATAGATAACCTGCGCGACTTCCAGAAACGCAACACGGCCAAAGCCAGGGAGTCGCTGAAAAAGTTGCAGCAGATAGCCCGTGAAGGCGGCAATATCTTTGAGCAGATGATGGAAACAGCGCGTTACGCCTCGCTGGGCCAGATCACAGGAGCTCTCTACGAAGTGGGCGGAAAGTACCGCCGGAACATGTAGCGGCCGCGCTAACTCCGTACTTTGCCCGACATTTCAATGTATTGGCAACGTACCGCCTTTATTGAATCAGTCATCCTGGCGCCGGCCCCTGAGGAAATCCTCAATGTCTTTGATGATCTGTTCCGATCCTTCAGGTTCTGTGCCCGTAGCATTTCCATCAAGATCATACTGCTCCTCCAATGATTGAAGGAAGATGCGCATCTGTTCGTTTTCCGAGAGCAACTTGTCCAGAATCCCATACAGGCTTTCCGCTGACTTCTTGAGGTCGCTTAGATCAATATCCAGGCCCAATAACGCATTGATTTTTTTTACAGTTTCAAGGCATACAACGGGGTTGCTCTCCGCACGTATATAAAAAGGCACATGACCCCATATGCTGATGGCAGGTATCCGTCGCATGGCACAGACGCTGAGCAGCGGTCCGTGTATGCTGCTGGGGCCCGTGTAATTGACCGGTTCGATGCCGGCCTGCACGATCACATCGATCATGGCAGGGTCATTGACCAGCCCGCTGATACGGGTCTCGCGGGTATGAGGTATCCTGTCGTAAAGCCCGCCTATGGCATACACGCAATGCGCATTGTAATAGCCTGCCAGGTCAGCTATTACTTCGGCATATGACTGCCATCTCATCTGGGGCTCAATGCCGCTGAAAATAATCAGGTCGCGGTCCCCCTTTGGATTATGCCAGTAGTAAAGGCTGTTCGCCGGCATGATTACAGGCCACATAATGCCGTTTTCCACGTTAATGGATGGCCGTACAGTTGCGAAATCATAGTAATCGTCGGATTTCATCTCGGCATACTTCGTGGCATGCAGGCTTTTTATCAAGTACGAAACCGTACCGGTGGAAACCTGTGCCGCGTCAGGCCAGCCGATAAAGGCAGCTACCAGATCGGGCTGGCGCAGAGCCGGCTGCTCAAGGAAAACAATATTGTTCGGTTCCATCTCGCTTCAATTGCCGCAGCAGAATACCTCGAAATTCACGCTGCCTTTAGCTTCGTTGCCGTTGATATCGGCAACGACGACATTCACCGTGAAATCCCCTCCCACACCGGGGGATATCCAATTCACTGTGCTGGCGGTGCCGTCACTGAGGTTCATTCCCTTGCCCGCCTGCAGCTTACCGCTGGCGGCAGACCAGGTGAACTTTAATTTACTCATATCCGCGCCCTCGACACGGCACTCTACAGGTGATGCCGTCCAGATGCGTACCCTCTTGGCCCCGGTCGCCACCTCCTTGGAAGAAAGCGACATTTTTAATACGACCGGCGCATCGGGGCTTACACTACCATCAGCATTCACGATAACCCTGACCTCCTGCACCGCGGTGGCCTCTCCACCTTTCTCGTCGCTGACTGCTACCCTGATTTTGTACTTGCCCATGGTCGCCGGCGACATCCAGCTAACTGTTGCTCCGCTTCCACTGATAGTGCCGTTATCAGCCGTCCACTTATATATTAGCCTGTCCCCATCAGGGTCTGAGGCGACGCAGGTGAACTGCCCCTCGCTCAGTGGCGACCAGTCCGACTGGCCGTTGATCTGCTGGATGACCGGTTGACGGTTTACCTGTGGCGCCGGTGCAGCACAGGAAATACTACCGAATAACGTGATGAGAATTACTATGGCTAACACAGCTACAGAAAAAAACTTTTTAGAAAATCTCATTTCAATCTTCCTTCATACTCTATTTGATCGTGATGCCTAGGGATCCCGGCAACAGATCACCTCATAGGTTACTTCACCGACGGCCTGTTTCCCCGCCTTGTCGGTCACCAGGACTCTCACCGCATACTGTCCTGCCTGGCCCGGCGCCAGCCACCCGACCCGGCTTGCCGTACCCTCATCCAACCCATCCGCCATCAGTTTGCCGGCATTGGCTGCCCATGTATAGGAGAACTCCGATAGGTCCCGATCGGGAATCACGCACTGTATCTCAGAAGTAAAAAAGCTCCTGACACGGCCGGATGCCGTGACCACATTTGTATCCGGAGGTGTAAGCTTCAAATATATAGTGGTGTCCACCGGCGGGGGCGGGGCTGCAACTACCACAAACTTCTTGCTGAAGGTGGCTTCACCCCCTTTATCGCTGGTCACCTTGACTGTGATCTCATATTCCCCGACTTCATTCGGCGGCACCCAACTGACGTTTCGTCCTTCTCCCTTGATAATCCCTTTCTCAGCGGTCCACGTGTAGGTGAGCGTATTACCGTCGGGATCTGAGGCGGCACATAGCAGGGTGTTCTCCGCGTTCGGATTCCATTCACGCAGTCCTATGATATTCATGATCTCCGGCTGCGGCACGGAGGGAGGCGGGGATGATGCAGGGGGTTTGACCACCGGCGCGGGCGCAGCGCACGCAGTGAGCATTAAGACAGCACCTATAACTACCATAAAATACTTTGGAGAAAGCTTGATAATACGTTTCATATATTAGCCCCTATGTTCAGGTTTTCGCACAATTTGTTGCGTTCGCCTGATATGGATTATTCAACCGGTGCTTAATGAACCGGTTTAAATATTATATAATTTTGAACTGCATAAATTGAAACAGCGCATATTTTGACAGCCACCTGAGCAACGATTCGAGTTCATTCAGCCAACGGCGCATCGATTAAGGAGGCATTGCACATGAAAAAAGAAGGGTACGAGGAACTGGATGGTATCTTCCACCCCGGCAATGTAGTCATAATAGGCGCCTCCCCCGTGGCCGATATCGCAACTCTGGCGCTGATGAATACCAAGATCAGGGACAACTTGTTTTTTGTTAATCCCAAGTATGACGAGATATTCGGCCGCAAATGCTACGCAAGCGTCCTCGATATCAAGGAGCCGATTGACTATGCCATTATCGGCGTCAACGCCAAACTGGTATCCATGGTAGTCGGAGAGTGCATCGAGAGAGGAGTCAAAGCGGCCCATATATACACCTCCGGCTTCAGCGAAACAGGACTACCCGAGGGAGACGCCCTCGAAAAAGAATTGAAGGAAGTTGCCTCGGGCCGGATAAGGATCATTGGCCCCAACTGCTTTGGAATCTACTGCCCCCGCTCGGGACTGGCCATCGTTCCGGAATCAAGCGAGGAGGAGGGAAGCGTGGGCGTGATCGCCCAGAGCGGCAGCGTAGCTGAATCTTTCTCCTATTTCGGCAAGACCAAGAACCTGCACTTCAGCAAAGTGGTCAGCTATGGAAACGCCTCTGATCTCGATTGCCCCGACTTCCTTGAATACATGGCGGACGACCCGCAGACAAAGGTGATTGCCCTCTATATCGAGGGATCAAAGAATGGAAAACGGTTACATGAGGCACTCAGGTATGCGGCCTGCAGAAAGCCGGTGGTGGCCGTCAAGGGCGGCCTGACCGATAACGGCAACCGCGTGGCAAAATCACACACGGGACAGATGACCGGCACACCTGAAGTATGGAAAACACTATTCAAGCAGTGCGGTGTAATACAGGTCAGTAACCACGATGAGCTGGTCAATACTGTGGCCGCTTTCAGCCACTCTCCGCTTCCCAAAGGCAACCGCGTATCGCTGGTGAGCAATTCGGGTGGTTTCAGCGTTATCCAGACTGACCTTTGCGCCGCTGAGGGAATGGTAGTACCGCCCTTCGGCAAGTCAACGCTGAGCAAGCTGCGTCACCTGGTACCGACGGCGGGCACAAGCATCGGCAATCCGCTGGACGCCTGGCCGATTTTCTACAAGGTCTTTCAGAAGGAGGGCAGCCTCGGTGATATCGTAAAAACCGTGGCGGAAGATGAGAATATCGACTCTCTGGTTTTCATGTTCGACCAGTTTAGGTACATACGCCGTGCTCGTAAACACGAGGCGGTGGATCATTTGAAACTGGTAATCGACATGATGCTCGAAGGCAGCCTCTATTGCCGCAATATATTACACAAGCCGGTGCTTTTAAGCGTATCACTCGACCCCTTCCTGGATGACGACGAGGACAGGAAAGGCAACCTCATGCTTAAAAACGCCTTCGAGCAACATGGTTTCCCGGTTTACCCGGCCAGCGATATCACCATCAGGGCACTGGCGAGGCTGTACAAATATGCGGCGCAGACAGGCCAGGCCATATAGCAGGTCAGTTAGATGGTTGCATGCGGCTGCAGAATAGTATTTAATAATGCAGCAAATATTAAAACGCCCTATCTGCTTCACAAATATGTAAAAGTGCGTAAAATATTCTGAAACTATTTAATGAGGAGGTATTGGTTATGGGCAAATCACTTAAGGGCAGTAAAACCGAGCAGAATCTGCTAAAGGCTTTTGCCGGCGAATCTCAAGCCAGGAACAGGTATACCTATTTTGCCAGCCAGGCGCGTAAAGAAGGATTTATGCAGATTGCCAACATCTTCGAAGAGACAGCGGGCAACGAAAGGGAGCATGCCCAGGTCTTTTTCGAGTATCTGGAGGGCGGTGACGTCGAGATAGTGGCTGCCTACCCGGCAGGCATGATCAAAAACACTAAAGCTAACCTGCAAGCTGCAGCGGCAGGCGAAAAAATGGAATGGACCAAGCTGTACAATAACTTTTCCCTTATCGCCAAGAAGGAAGGATTCATAGAAGTGGCGACTTCCTTTAAACAGATTGCTGAAGTTGAGCAGTTCCATGAGGCGAGGTACAGAAAACTGATCAAGAATATCTCGGCAAAAGAAGTCTTCAGCAGAAATAAGAAAGTAACATGGCATTGCACCAACTGCGGCTACCTGCACGAGGGCACCAGCGCACCTAAAATATGCCCTGCCTGCAGGCATCCTCAGTCCTATTACGAATTGCTGGCAGAGAACTATTAAACTGTTGATGGCATCGACCGGCAGATCGACAATAGCCGCCCCTGTTGTATTGCGGTGCTGTAGCTGTTATATTTTTCGCTGTCGGCATGAACCTGCAACTTATAGTACGGGCCTCCTGATTTGAACGACATAAATCAATCCGGCAACAGGCAGCCTGGAAACCAGGCCTCTGAGCAGCTTACGCGCGGCGACCGCCCTGGTAATATATTTATGCGGCGGCATCTGAAGCTTCCCCCCAGGCTGCACCGGGTTCTGGGAGTGGGAGGCCTTTTCAGCGCCGCCTATGGCAACGTTGGATCCTCCATCTACTACGCGCTGGGCGTAGTGTCCATGTCGGCCCTGGGTCTTACGCCGCCCGTGCTTATGCTTTCAGGTGTCCTTTTCCTCTTCACCGCTTTAACCTATGCCGAGGGCGCCACAGCCATACCTGAATCCGGGGGATCGGGCGCCTTTGCAAGGCGGGCCTTCAACGATTGGATCAGCTTCATTACCAGCTGGGTGTTGATGATCGACTACATCGTGACCATCGCTATATCAGCTTTCACCGCTGCCAATTACATGGGGTTTTTCTTCCCGGTGCTCAAGACCTGGCCAACAAACAGCGTGGTCGGGATTTTAATAGTAGCCGTGCTGTCGCTGATCAATCTTGTGGGATTAAAGGAGTCATCCAAGCTGAATATATTCCTTGTTATAGTGGACATTATTACACAGGTGATGATCGCCGTACTCGGGCTGCTCATCATCATCAGTATCCCGACACTCATCAACAACGTCCATTGGGGAGTAGCGCCTACGTTCGATCAGCTTTTATTCGGCATCTCGATTTCGATGGTGGCCTACACCGGCATCGAGACCGTAGCCAACCTGGGAAGCGAGGCTCGCGATCCTGTAAAGAGCATACCCAGGGCGGTCATGCTGGTTTTTGCCACCGTGATTATGCTGTATGCCCTGCTGTCTATGACAGCGCTCAGCGCTTACCCCGTTTACCAGGCGCCCGACGGCAAATGGGTTACCGACCTGACTCAGAAATTCCTTGAGGACCCTATCATGGGCATCGCCTATGCTATGCCAGGGTACCTCCCGGTTTTCCTGGGCTTCTGGGTGGCGCTGCTGGCATCCACTATACTGGTCATTGCAACCAATGCAGGCATGCTGGGGGCCTCACGACTGGCCTACTTTATGGGGCAGCGGCAACAGCTCCCCAGCTTCTTCAGTAGCCTCAGCAAGAAAGCCCATGTCCCCGGGAATTCAATCCTGATATTTTCAGCTATCGCTGTAGGATTAATAGGTACCGGCAAAGTGGAGCTCCTGGCGGACCTTTACGCATTCGGAGCTGTGCTGGCCTACACTCTTGCCCATGCATCCATAATCGCGCTGAGGATCAAGGAACCTGATCTGCCCCGTCCGTTCAAGATACCGCTAAATATAACCATCCGGGGCCGCCAGATACCATTAACCGCGGTGCTGGGAGGTATCGCTACCGCTGTCACCTGGCTGATAGTGGTCTATACACACAGCATAGGACGGATAGTTGGCTTCTCCTGGATCGCCGTTGGCCTGCTGATATATTTCCTCTATCGACGTTATAAGAACAATCAGAAAAAACTCACGGATACCCGTGAAGGACAATAACCACCACTCCCATCTTTTACGATTAACCGGAGGCTTGACGCGTCAACTTCGGGCAGGTATCATGGGCCATCGCCGCGTGAAATATTATTAATGGTCTTTATGAGCCGCCCCGGGCGATCGCTCTAATTGTTAATTAATAATAAGGAGGTTATTAGTGGCAAAGGACACAGGCGATTCCAAGCAATACAAAGCCGGCAAGGGAGCATCGATTTACATCCTGATCATCTGCACACTGCTGTACATGGTAAATTATATGGACAGGCAGGTGGTCGCTGCAGTGGTAGAACCGATGAAAGCCGCCCTGAAACTGACCGACGGCGACGTTGGGATTTTAGGTTCGGTCTTCCTCCTCAGCATAGCCCTATTTTCATTTCCCGTAGCATATTTAGTCGACCGCTGGAGCAGGCGCAAGGCCATCGCCATCATGGCGATCCTCTGGAGCGGCTTCACGTTCCTGACAGGCAAGGCCTGGAATTTCTGGTCTCTGTTTGCACCGCGCAGCCTGGTCGGCGTGGGTGAGGCCGGTTTCTCGGCCGGCGGCACAGCCATGGTCGGCGCCGCTTACTCGTCCAAGGCACGCGGCGCAGCCATGGGAGTTTTCAACATGGCAGTCCCGCTGGGCATAGCTCTGGGATCGGTACTGGCCGGCGCTATTGCCAAGACACAGGGCTGGCAGGCCCCGTTTATGTACTTTGCTATCCCCGGCGTGATCCTCGGCATACTGGCCCTGTTCATGAAAGATTACAAGACTGTGGCCTCACAAGGCACTACCGGAACGAAGGTAACCTTCGGGCAATCGATAAAGACCCTTTTCGGGATACCCTCGCTGGTCTGGGCCCTGGTCGGCTACGGCCTGGCCAATATCATGTCAATGTCATTTCTCTTCTGGACCCCGGCCTACGTAGGCAGGGCATGGGGCGTGGATGTTGTGGCCGCCAATGCCGTGATGGTACCCATCGTCCTGGCTGCCATAGTCGGCTCACCCGTGGGTGGTATCCTGGCGGACGTCTGGTTTAAAAAGGACCCCAGAGGCAGGCTATATATACCGGCAATCACCATATTCCTGAGCGCTATCTGCCTTGCAGGGGCTCTCTACTTCCAGTTCAAGGGCATCGGCATGGCCCTGGTGATAGCCTACGGTGTGCTCAACGTGATGGCGATACCCTGCCTGAGCGCCATATCACAGGATGTAGCACCTGCGGCCCAGAAAGGGCTTGTCTGGGGCCTCATGGTCTTTTGTATGTATGTCTTCGGCGGAGGCTGGAGCCCATACCTGGTCGGAGCTATCTCTGACGCGCTGGGACAGGGCGCCCAGGCGCTGGGCACCGCCCTGACCATAGCCTGTATCGGAGGCATCCTCGGCGGCATCTGCTACTTGATGGCTGCCAAACCATTCCCTGCTGACCTGGAAAAGGTAAAACACGAACAGTTAATGGCAGAGTAATAGTACATTTTGACTTCCATACTGCAGGGTGGGGAGCATGCTCCCCACCCTGCTTTTTTATTACTCAATCGACACATAACAGTAATCAAAGCGGTTGACAAAACCGGCCAAACTCCTACAATTACAGTGTTACCTTGGTACAGTTTCAACATCTCATTCTCTACCCAGCGTTTAACAAGGATTAGGAGGGCAAGGCCATGACTACCCAGAGCTGTAATTCCCCCCGCTACTCGATTAAAGAACCGCGCAACCTCTCACCGCGCATCAAATGGCTGCGTGACTACTATTTCCAGGGCAACAACCGTAAGTGGAACAACGAGTTCACCGGGTTCACCACGGGAACACCCTGGGATATCCAGTATCAGGAGGGCAACTACTACATAGTACCTGAGACCTACACCTTCTTCCCCACCTTTACCGGCGCATTCCAGCAGGCTTCCTATAAAGTGGACCTGCCCGAGGGTTTCTGGGAATGGAGCCTGCCCGAACGGCAAGCCTGGTTTACCAGGGAGGTCATGGTATATTACCTGCCGCACGAGGTGCTGCCGGGAGACCTTATAGCCGGCGGCCGCTTTAATATTCAAGCTTCGAAGTGCTTTAATCAGAAGGAAGCTAAAGAGTATTCCAGGGCCGTTTACGGTAAAAAAGGTGCCAGGGCCGCCGAGTTATGGTTCCACAACCACGGGTACGGCAACGCTGGCGTCACCAGCGGACACCTTATCCCCGACTACCCCCGCATACTGCGCGAGGGCTGGAAAAGTGTGCACGAGGAATTGAACCGGAGGCTATCGGTCCTTTCACAAAAGGATTACAACGGTAAAAAGGGTCATCAGGTGAAAGCCATGCTGGTCGCCGCCACCATGGCACGGGATGTAGCCTTTGAATACAGCAAAGTCTGCACGCAACTGGCCGAGAAAGAAAGCGACAGCTCGAGAAAAGATGAATTGCTCAAGATGGCGGAGATCCTGCGCCGCGTCCCCTGGGAGCCGGCGCAAAATCTCTGGGAAGCATTACAGTCATTGTGGATCACCCACATGCTGGTAATGAGCGAGGAGAACTACCCCGGCCCGGGTGTCTCGTTCGGGCGGGCCGACCAGTACCTCTTCCCGTTCTGGAAGAAATCGTTAGATGAAGGCATGGAGCGTGAGTTCGGCAAGGAGCTGTTGAAGTGCTTCTGGATCCATTGCAACTATGCTTACGATGCTATGATACGCACAGGGGGCAACCAGGGCATCACAGCCGGGTTCGGCCAGCTCATCACCCTTTCCGGAATGGGCAAAGGCGGGGTTGACCTGAGCAACGACCTGACCTACGGCATGCTTGAGGTAATCGACGAGATGAGCCCTCTGCTTGAACCCAAGCCGAACGTTCGCCTGCACCGGCACAGCCCAGACAGGCTGCTTGAGAAGGTGGTTGATATGATTGCCTCGAGCCAGGGATCGCCTTTCCTGCTTAACTTCGATGAACGCTCCATCGCCGGCATGCTGCGTGAGGCTAAAATGGCCGGTGTAGAGAAACTGATCAACGCAGATAACGTGTTCGATTATGCACCCGTCGGGTGCCTCGAGAACACCATGTGTGGCAACGACAGATCAGGTACGGTGGACATCAACCTGAACCTGCTTAAAGCGGTAGAGCATGCTCTTACAGGCGGGTATGACATGGTCCCCTGGACGGATCCAATGACCGGTAAACAGGAGCCGGCCAGGCGGATGGGAGCAGATACAGGGGATGCCACCAAATTCAAGAACTGGGATGAGTTTTGGAACGCCTACGTTATACAGACCATGCATATCATCAAAAAGGCTGCCGATCTGTATGACTGGACGGACAGGATCAGGGCAAAGTACATCCGGACCCCTTACCTCTCGTGCATTGTGAGGGGATGTATCGATAAGGCCATGGACGTCAACGAGGGCGGGGCCGAGCTAAACTTCATTACTATAGAAGCAGTGACATACGCGACGACCGTGGATTCCCTGCTGGCGGTCAGGCACCTGGTTTATGATAAGAAGGATTGCACCATGCAGGAGCTCATCCAGGCTCTCAAAGATAACTGGAAGGGACACGAGGTCCTGCAGGCAAGAGCGCTGAATAAGACACCAAAGTATGGCAGGGATGACGACCAGGCCGATGACCTTGGCAAGAAGGTAATGGACCTCTGGGCAGGTGAATCCTGGAAATATCGCACTTCGGTAACAGGGAAGCAGTACCGTCCGGGCATGCTCTCATGGAACTACTGGGTGGGCGACGGCTATATCCTGCCAGCCAGTCCGGACGGTCGGCCCAAGGGACAATTCCTGTCAAACGCAATCTGCCCATGCGCCGGAGCCGACATCAACGGCCCGACAGCCAATGTAAATTCCGTTGGTAAGGTGATGGGCGGCAAAGATCCAGCTGGAAAGGGCGACTGGGACGGTTACCTGAGCGTGCTGCCCAACGGCGCCAGCCATACAATGACTTTCAGCCCGTCTTTGCTGCGTGATCCCGAGCATAAGTCCAAGTTCATAGCTTTCTTGCGCAGCTACGCGGAGAACGGTGGCAGTGCACTGCAGGTTAATATGATCGACGCTGATATCCTGCGCGATGCACAGAAAAATCCGGATGCATACCGCCACCTTCTTGTACGCGTAACCGGCTATAACGCCTACTTCACATCTATCGGCCGCGAGCTTCAGAATGAGATCATTGCCCGCGAAAGCCACCAGATGTAAATTTTGCGCCTATGAAGATCGAGCAGGTGGCCGCCGATTCGGGTATACAGCCTGGCATAGAGCTTCCATCGGAGCACCTAACCCGGGGTGAAGCGGCTCTTATTTTGCATACGCAGAGGCTGTCCACGGAGGATGGCCCCGGCATACGTACAACAGTTTTCTTCAAGGGCTGTCCGTTGAAATGCCTTTGGTGCCACAATCCTGAAAGCATGTCTTACAGTCCTCAGATGCACTGGATGGAGTCGCGCTGCATCGGGTGTGGAATATGTCTGAAGGCCTGCCCGCACGGCTCCCTGAAAAAAACCATGGACGGCATAACCAGGGACAGGTCAATCTGCACTTCGTGCGGAAAATGCGCGCAGGAATGCCCGGCAGGCGCACAGGAGATGCTGGGTAAAATGGTCGGACAGGAAGAATTGCTGAAAGAGTTATTGAAGGATAAGGTCTACTATGCTAAATCCGGTGGAGGAGTGACCCTCTCGGGCGGAGAGCCCCTCATGCAGGCGGAGTTCTGCGCCGGCCTGCTGCTCAAGCTGAAGGACAATGGTGTCAATACAGCCGTAGATACCTGCGGGATGTGTTCTATTGCGTCGCTGGACAAAGTCCTTCCTCTCACTGACCTCATCCTTTTCGACCTGAAGGAGATCCACCCTGAAAAGCACCTCGGATATACAGGCCATGATAACCGCAGGATATTGGAAAACCTTGTTTATGTACGTGACTACATCAGGTCAAACCCCGCAACGCAGCTGTGGATCCGCACGCCGCTCATACCCGGGGCCACGGCAGAGGCTGATACTATAGAGCGCATCGGGCGTTTTATACATTCCACTCTGGATAAAGAAGTCCAGCGCTGGGAGCTCTGTGCGTTCAATAACCTCTGCCGGGATAAGTACCGCCGGCTGGGTATGGAATGGAAATATGCAACCACCCCGCTCATGAGCAAAGACGAGATGGCCGAGTTCGAGGCAATCGCCAGGGGTTCGGGTCCTGATCCTGAAAAAATCTTCGTCACGGGAGCTGCCCGGGTAGAAAACAATAAAATCTAAAGGAGGCCGGAGATGCAAGAACAGAAAAAAATATTCAAGACATTTTCTGAACAGGATATCGAGAGCTTTAAGCCCGAGATGAAGATCGGGCTGCTTGCCACGGTTGGCGAGCAGGGCTTGCCGCATATAACGCTTATCTCCACTCTGCAGGCCTGCTCTCCCACAGAGATGTTCTGGGGGCAGTTTTCAGAGGGCATGAGCAAGGTTCACATCAGGAAGAATCCCAAAACCGGATTCCTCATCATGACTCTGGATAAAAACCTGTGGCGCGGCAAAGCCAGCTTCACTCGCACGACTAAAGCGGGGAGTGAATACGAGTTGCTCAATAACACGCCGATGTTCCGCTATAACGCATATTTCGGCATCCATACTGTCTATTACATGGACCTGGTAAGCCATACCGGCAAGGAGGCTCTACCTATGGCGAACGTAATACAGGCGGCCGTCAAGACCATGGTTGCCAAAACGCTGGCAGGCAAGGGGGATGGCAAAGAGGTACTTAACTCTTTCACACGCAGACTGATAGACAAGATGGATAACCTGAAGTTCCTGGCTTATGTTGATACGGACGGATTCCCGATTATTATCCCCATAATACAGGCCCAGACCGCCGGCAGCGACCGCGCCATCTTCGCCTCTTCCGTATACAATAGCGACCTTAAATCCGTTCCGGCAGGCACAACGGCGGCGCTCTTCTGCATGTCATTTGAGATGCAGACAGTGCTGTTACGAGGCATTTACAGGGGCATCCGCAGCATTGGCGGGGTGGAATGCGGTGAATTAACAGCCGACTGGGTTTACAGCCCGATGCCACCCAAGTCGGAGCAGGTTTACCCTCCGCAGAAATTGGAGGCTGTCACCACATTCTGAAACGATGGCCCCTCCGGGATTATCTTTTGCTGCGCCTTTTCATGAAGCCGTTAACAAAGATCCTGGTGGAATCCATAGCCTCAATAAAGAAGCCGTGCCTCTTGTCCTGAAGCAGGGTTAGCTCCGCTCCCGGAATCCTCTCTTCCAGCAGCTCGCTGTTTTTGAAGTTGACCAAATGGTCGTCTGTGCCGGTTATTATCATGGTCGGTGATTTGATGGACGGCAGCCGGTCCCAGGTGTCCTCGGCAGCTATAGCTTCCGCCTGACGCTTGAAAATGTATGCCGGTGTAGGATTCTCGCTCGTTACCCTGTGATAATAATCAAATGACTCTTTATTAGTTTCTATAAATTCATCAGTGCAAAAGAAGCGGAAGACTGTCATCGACCTCTGCGCCGGCGTCATTTTCTGCATGTATTCAAAATCAAACAGGATCTTAAGGCCCTCTGGATCCGTCGGCACCATGTGCGAACCCCCGGGAAACGTACAGCCCAGTACAAGGTTGTTCAGCCTTTCCGGGTGGTTTAAGGCAAAAACCTGGGCGACCAGGCCTCCCATGGACACGCCGAAAATACTGGCTTTTTTTAACCCGGCCGCATCCATTACCCTGCAAACGTCTTCCGCCATCACGCTGATACTCATTGGAGCGTCTGGTTTGTCACTCTTTCCAACTCCGCGATTGTCTATTACAACAACCTGGTAATTGATTTTAGCGAGCTGCTGCGGCAATGCTCCCCAATGCAGCGAGTGATGGCCGTAACCCATAATAAGGACAAGCGGATCGCCCTGCCCTATAACGTCGTAATACAGTTTTATGCCCTCGGTGCTGGCAAATGGCATATCACCCTCCTGTAAAACCGGCCTGCAGGCTCTGTGTGCTGAAAACAGGCTTATTGAAAAGGATTATACATGTTGCGGGATTAAAACAGAATATATTTTGAAAACTGCAGGGAAGCACCTTATAATCGTTACAGGCAGGTACATTTTTAACGCGTATAACAACCGGCCCGCGGAGGAGGGTGAATATGGGAGCCAAGAACGTTTGTAAGATTATATTATTGCTGGTCCTCTTATCTTTCAGCGGGTGTATTTGGGCTCCATCCACACCGCCTCAACCACAGCCTCCAATACAGGCGCCCACACAAAATGTTGCCCTTTATAAATTTGATCCAATTGTTATCTCACCACTTCCTGTAATGACGGGCCAGCCTGAAAATATCGGAATGCGCATTGAAAACACGGGCACAGCCGCAGGTGTTTACGTAGCTGAGTTGACGATCAACGGGACCCTTGTGGAAAGCAGAGCGGTCACCCTGGAACCCGGTAATTGGGCCCGGGTAGAGTTCCTGTCCACCTTTCCCGCGTCCGGCCACTATGAGATAAAAATAGCGCCGCAAATAGCGGTGATCGACATCCCGGAACGAAAAGAAGCTCTGCAACTCAAATTGGACAACGGCATGGTGGACGGCTGTGACGTTCTGGCGGGCACAACGGGAGAGCCTGGCAACATGATCCAGACGGTCGAAGGAAATATGATCAAGTTTACGGCGCCGCCCGGCGGTTACGAGATAGATAATATTGATATATTCGGGTACATCAAAAGCAGCACCTTCGATTTTGACCACAGCCCCATCTACGGCCCGGGATCCTGGGTTTATGGTTCGGATATAGCCAGTATCGAACCGGTAAACCCCTCTTTCACCATCAATATTTGGGACAGCCGCCACAACAAGCTGTTCAGCCGGGACTATAGTAAGGAGCAGTTTACATATGTTCCGAGCTGGGTAAGCGTTGAGGTTCCAGGCGTCAAAGTAAACGGTGAGTTCTACATTGAGCTGGTAACACACAACCAGCCAAAGCTGGCGGGATCGGGTTTCGGCGGATGGGATGCCTGGTATCGATATGAAGCACATACCTGGTATTACCAGCTGTGCATTGGATACGAGTATTCGCTGGATGTGGTATCGTCGATATCGCAGAACGGTATCGCATTGACGGACCGCTACATAACCCACAACTGGCTGATCAGGACAGAAGGTTACCAACTGCAGAATTAGATGTCAGCACAACAGGAGGCACGAACTGATCGCTTCAATCATAGCCATTGTGAGATACTGTGTCATTGCAGCCGGCATAGCAATTGCATACTACCTGTATTTTACCTGGTCCGACACCCGGCCTGCCCTGGAAGTTATTCTCCTTACATGCGTGGCTTTCAACGGCCTGATTAGCTTCGTCAGCCACGTTATCTTCCACAAGGCCGATGCCAGGCGGCTGGGACTGGAATCCGCCTCGCCGGGTTACCAGTTCGAGGTGGGCTACGCTAATCTCGCCATGGGGCTGTCCGCCCTGGCCGCTTTCTCCTTCCACTGGGGCGTATCGGCTTATATCGTACTCGTCCTCTGTTATTCACTGTATATAATGCAGGCTGTCTTTTTTCACTTCTGGCGGTTTATAAAAAGGGAGAGGAGCGATGCCGGGTATCTTTGGGGAAGCGTGGTTTTCACTGCCATATATGTGGCCAACATGCTTTTCTTTGCCCTGTCAGCCCTCACACAGGAGCAGCTGGCCCCGTTTTCGGGTACTGCTTAATGTTTACATTACGTACGTTTTGTGGTATAAATCCACTTAAGAAAGCGAAGATGACATTTGGCCCATACACATTGGAAAATCCTGCCTGAAGCCGAGAAGCCCCTTTTATACCGGGGCGCAGGCGCTCTTGTGTCCAAGCTGCTGTATAACCGTGGCATCACGGATCCCTCAGCAGCAGAAATCTTTCTCAAAGCGGATAAACGCCTTGCCATAGACCCCTTCAGTATCCCCGACATGCATCCTGCCGTCAGCCGCGTCTACAAAGCACTGCTTTCCGGTGAAAAAATAGCCATCTATGGCGACTTCGATGCTGACGGTATTACCGCCACCGCGCTTTTGGTACAGGGCCTGAGCGAGCTTGGCGGCGATGTCGTACCCTACATACCGCACCGCATGCAGGAGGGCTACGGGCTGAGGGTTCCTGCCCTGGAGAAACTGCGTAAGCAGGGAGTTACACTTGTTATCACTGTAGATACGGGTATAACGGCATTTGCTGAAATTGAGAAGGCCCGCAAGATGGGCATGGAGATTCTGGTCACCGACCATCACGTCCCGCTCGAAGAACTGCCGCCGGCCGGCATCATAGTGGATCCCAAGCGCAGAGATTCTACCTGCGCTTTCAAGGAATTTGCCGGCGTGGGAGTGGCTTACAAGCTTCTGGAGGGACTGCTTTCGAGCAACAGGAATGATGACCTGCTCAACAACTCATTGGAACTGGTGACACTGGGTACAATTACGGATATGTCACCACTGGTAAGTGAGAACCGTCACTGGGTGAAAACGGGACTTAAACTGCTGCACAAAACCAGGCGTGTCGGTCTGGTTGAGCTTATGAATATCGCCAACATTGAAAAAAGCAGGCTTACAGCCGAGACCATCTCATACCAGATCGGCCCCAGGCTGAACTCAGCTGGGAGGCTGGATGACGCAGGCACCAGCTACCAGTTGCTGGTAACACAGGACCACGCACAGGCCAGGATACTGGCCACCGATCTCGAAGAAAAAAACAAAGAGCGCCAGCGCCTTGTAGCGGATACATACGAGAAGGCACGCCGCCAAATACTGGAGGATGGCGCAGACAGGGTCATCCTGATGGCCAGCGATGCCGATTATCCCCCGGGTGTAATCGGCCTGGTCGCCGGCAGGCTGGCAGATGAGTTTTACCGCCCCGTAATACTCTTTAAAATCGGCACAGACTCCTGCCGCGGCAGCGCCAGGAGCATCCCCGAGTTCGACCTGATGGAAGCTTTAAAATCGTGCCACCACCTGCTTCTCAGGTACGGTGGCCACGCGCGTGCTGCCGGCTTCAACATACACACCAGGGACATGCAGCAACTGCAGAAAAGGCTGCGTTCGCTGGCCGAGGAGCAGCTTACCGGCCTGGACCTGCGCCCGCACATAGATATCGATGCAGAGGTTTCACTTTCAGCTTTCGCGGGAGGGACTTTCGAGGAGATGCGCCAGCTCGAGCCCTTCGGTATGGCTAATCCCGTTCCCGTTTTCCTCAGCCGCAAGGTCGAGGTGGTGGAACAGAAGCTGGTGGGCAGCCAGAACGATCATATCAAGCTAAAGTTAAGGCAGGATGGAATTGTCTGGGATACCATGGGTTTCCGCATGGGCAATTACCTGGGGGAACTGGCCCGCCATATAGACGTCGTCTATTCGGTGGAGGTCGACAATTTCAACGGCAAGGGACAGCTGCGGCTCAACTTGCTTGATTTTACCCGGTCGTACTGACTTCGGCCTTGGTCCCCGACTGATTTGCACGGTACCTGGCGTATCTTACAACCAGTACCACAGCCGCTACTACCACCATCAGTATATCTACGATCTGCGCCTGTGGCAGGTTAAACAGGAAGGGTTCACTCTCGCGGAAGAAGCGTATTACGAAATCCCCGATCCCGAAAAAGATCAGCCATAGCAGGAAAAGCGATCCATCCGGCCTGAGTTTTTTTCGCAGACACCACAGGACCGCAAAGCCGGCCAGGTCCCAGACTATATGGAATAGCTGCGTTGGATAAATGGGCACACCCAGCGGGGCATAGCTGTTGGGGTTGCTGTATATGACAGCCATGGGAAGCTCGCAGGTCAGACCGTAACAGCACCCGTTTATCAGGCATCCTACCCGGCCGATGGCCTGCCCCAAAATAGCCCCCGGTGCCGCTACATCACCCAGTTTCCAGAAAGATATCTTCTTGACCAGGCAGTAGATAAAAATAGCGATTAGGCCACCCAGCACAGCTCCCCAAATAGCCAGGCCTGCGAAATTAAGGAGCTGATCGGGATGATACAAATAGTACTGCCACCTGTCGATGATGTGCAGCAGCCTGGCGCCGATGATGCCGCCGATCACCGCCCACAGCGCCGCATCCCAAACGATATCCTGTGGTATACCCTTGCGCCTGGCCTCAACCAGGGCCAGAACTATGACAGCTATAACCGCCAGCACGACCATGATGCCGTACCACCTGATCTCGAGTGTGCCGATGGTCAGTATTACCGGATTCCAATCGATATCAAACATAATTAAGATACGTCCCCGAAAATAGCATTCACAAAAGACACAGGGTCGAACCGGGCAATGTCCCCGATTTGTTCCCCGGTCCCTATGTATTTAATAGGTATTTGCAGCCGGTCGCAGATAGCAAGTACTATACCACCCCTGGCTGTCCCGTCCAACTTCGAGAGCAATATCCCACTGACATCCGTTGCCTCCGTGAAGCTCTGCGCCTGAGACAGGCCATTCTGCCCGGTTGTAGCATCTATGACCAACAACACTTCTTGCACAGCACCATATTTGCCAGAGACCTTCCTGATTTTCTTGAGCTCGTCCATGAGGTTGTGCTTGGTCTGCAACCTGCCGGCAGTATCAATGATGACAATATCGACGCCGCGGCTGCGTGCGGCTTCCAGCGTATCAAATACAACGGCTCCCGGATCGGCTCCCGGCTGGTGGGCCACCACGTCAACACCCACCCTATCGCCCCACATTTTAAGCTGATCGATGGCAGCCGCCCTGAAGGTATCTGCTGCACCTAAAAGCACCTTTTTACCGCTGTTTTTATACTCATTGGCCAGCTTGGCAATGCTGGTGGTTTTCCCCGTGCCGTTTACCCCGACCATCAGAATAACTTTCGGCCCCGCGTCAGAGATCCCGGACCCGGCCTTTGCCGGTACATCGAGCAGCCTGGTCATTTCCTCTTTAAGTGCCTCACGCACCCGGCTTCCCTCGACCAGTTTCTCTTCCCTGGTACGTTTCCGCACCCGTTCCAGCAGCTTTCCGGTGGTTTCCATACCCACATCTGCCGAGATCAGCAATTCCTCCAGCTCTTCCCAGGTAGACTCTTCAATCTTGGTGCGGTTAAAAAGTCCGGCTATCCTGGAAAAAAAACCTTCGCGGCTTCGGCTTACACCCTGCTCTGTCTTTTTATCTATATCCGGCAATACGACTAAATTCCTGAAAATTATTTAGCTTCCACAACCTGTATGTATTTCTTAAGCATCTCGGTCTTTATCATCTTGCGCACCATTTCCCTCATCTTGGGGTCCTGAATCATCTGGGTCATTTTTTCGCCGAATTGCAGGTACCTTGTGTCATTCTGAGGAAAATCGAACATATCGTGTGCCTGATAGAAGCGATAATCGGCATTGAAGGGGAAGTGCAGGCGAGCCCATATCGCGTCGCGGAAAATCTTGTGCCCTCCTACACCAAGGAAAGTCGTAGGCCTGACAAATTTGGACCTGGCATAATCTGCGCATCTGGACGCAAAGCCATCTATCAGAGTATCGAGCAATGCGCTATCACCGCACTCATCGGTTATCACTCCTGTGTAGTTGGCATGCGACATCTCAGCATTGGCCTGGAGCACCTGCTGCATATTAGGCAGTTGTGCCAGCGGGCCGGATACGATGAAACCGACCTGCTGACCGATGTGCGTGGGCACGTGCCCGTTGAAGAATCCCCTGTCCCAAAACATCTTCATGCGCGCGGAAAAAAAGCGGTCCCGAATGGAGCCGGCGAATATCGTGACATCGGAGTCCCGCATGGTCCGGTTGAAGGCATCCACATAGCCGTCCTTATCCTGTAAAACACAGATGTTATCAAAGGCGCATTGCAGGCAACCCAGGCACCCGCCCTTCATTTCTATGTCCTGTAGCTTCAATACCTCTATGTTCCCGCTGAAGGCCCCTGCATACCTTTTCACCATACCTGAGATATTGGACTTCTCGTCATCTATATCAGCCAGCACCCTGATTTTAAGGCCTTGCGGGTCCACTTTACCCTGGCTTTTGCCCGGCTTGTAGCTGAACTTGTCTCTCACCAACGCTGCGTTGGCTCGTATAGCGGGAGTATCATTCTCAATGGCTGCCAGGAGATCGCCCGCCCACTTGAGCAACACGTTCCTTTTCTCATCTATGAATATATCGTCCATGTCGGCTGAAAAATACTCGATTGATTTCATCTCCAGGTCATCGCAGATCCCGCGCATGTAATTGTGCGCGGTATGATCGAAGAAGTGTATGGATGTAGATATGACGCCGGCATGTTTGCCCTTGAACGCATTCTCCGCCCCGCGCTCCCATATCAACTCGATGAATCGCTTGTATTGAGAGGCAATCAGGAAGACATAAAGCGGAAAGGCCCAGATCACACCGTCGGAGTCATTTACTTCGTCTATTACCTTTTGGAAATCAGCGTTGTTCTTCTCCAGCTTCAGAATATTATGGGCCACGTTGAGCAGATTGAACTCGTGCTGCGGAAATTTCTTCTGGATAAACCTGATGTACTGTACGGTTACGCTGACCTCACCCTTCGGGCTGCCATTTAATACCGCTATCTTCATGTTGCCGGTCTCCTAATTAAAATTGGTGGAAGCGGTCGGGCCGCTTCCACCAATCATAGCATAAGGTTATTTTGTGTACAAACAAAACACAGAGTACTGCGGATACAGTGAATAGGTTCAGATGTTAATACACTGTTAGCACCTTGGAAGCATAGCTGTTGCCATAACTATTAGTGGCTCTCAGCGTATAAGTAGTAGTGAAAGAGGGTGATACGCTGATGCTGCCTGATGCGCCGGAGACGCCGACGAGGTTCTTTACACCATTATCTATAGATATGGTTGTGGCGCCGCTGGTCACCCAACTCAGCATAGATGAGCCGCCCGAAGGGATGCTGGAAGTGGAGAGGTACAGGGCGGCAGTCGGCGGCGAGCCGGATGGGGGCGGAGCGGAAGCGACCACAAGCACCTTCGAGTCATAAGTGCTGCCATATGCGTTGGTAGCTGTCAGAGTATAGGTAGTCGTAAATGAGGGGAATACGCTGATACTGCCTGATGCTCCGGAGACACCCACGAGGTTCTTTACACCGTTATCTATGGATACGGAACTGGCGCCGCTGGTCATCCAGCTTAAAGTGGCCGAGTTGCCCGAAGTGATGCTCGACGGCGAGATATAAAGTGTTGCAGCAGGCGGCGAACCGGAAGGCGGGGGAGTGGATGAGCCCAATACTACTACTGAAGTGCTGGCGCTGTTATAGCCGGCCGAATTCTGAGCCGTCAATTCGAAGGTAATGGTCCCAGTGCTGGAGGGATATATTGTCAGACTCCCGGACGCTGATACAGGGCCGTACCCCTGAAGGCTCACCGATGAGGCATTGGCCACGTTCCAGGACAGGAGAGTCGAACCACCGAGTGTCACACTGGAAGGATTGGCTGTGAAGGTCAGTATGGTCGGTAATGATGCAGATCCCGGGGGCGGCGTGGGAGGGGCGACCACTACGGTAGTCGACGCTGATACCGAACTCGCACCGTTGGTGGCTTCCAGGATATAGGTGGTGCTGGTAGTAGGATTGACTGAAGTAGTACCGATAGTGCCGACATTGCCGATGCCGCTGATCTTTGCGCCGGTGGCATTGGATGTTGTCCAGCTCAATACCGAAGAGTCCCCAAGGCTGATATTTGACGGAGACGCAGAGAAAGATATTATTACAGGCGATCCTGAAGCGGGTGTGCCGCCCGAGCCTGCAACCGTCAGCAGCGCTGTCGACCTGGTAGAGCCCGCTTTATTGCTGGCCGTCAGTATATAAGTTGTAGTCGACGACGGGGCGACCTTATCCGCACCCACCGAGGGCGCGGCAGGGATACCCGGATCGATGCTGATAGAGGATGCGTTCTGCACCTCCCAGGAAAGTATAGCCGCCTCACCCTGATTTATGGAAGAGGGACTGACGGTGAATTGAACTATGACCGGCGCTTTACTGGCGGATCCGCCTCCCATATCGATTGTTATACAGCCCAACGAGGCCAGTAACAGAATCATAAAAACAAAAATCATGTTCCTCATCAAAACTTCCTCCTGAGTGTATTTGGCAACGTTGCCATCATACTATGCCGATTTCAACGTGTAAAGCGTACTTTCGTCCTATTACGCAATCCCACCGCTATATAGGTCACCAGCAGTACCAGGCCGCTGAGCAGTATGATAGTTGCTCCCGATGCGAGGTTGAAGACATACGATATCCAAAGTCCGCCGAATGTGAAGATCATGCCGAAAACCACGGCCAGGACCATCATTTTCTTGATATCATGGGTAAATTGCCTGGCCATCGCTGCGGGGAAAGCCAGCATGGCGATCACCAGTATCATGCCGACCACGCGTATGAGCACTACGACGGTCAACGCAACCATGCACAACAACAGCAGGTAGAGGCCGTTCACAGGCATACCCACCACCGTGCCAAATTCCTCGTCGAAAGACAGCAGCAGGAATTCCTTATAGAAGGCGGTAGCCAGAGCCAATATAATGAGGTCCAGTGCAGCCATAAGGTACAGATCGCCGGCCGGCACGGTGAGTATGTTGCCGAAAAGGTAACTCATGAGGTCCGGCGCATATCCGGTAGAAAGCCCGATAAATATCACGCCCAGGGCCATGCCGAGTGCCCAGAGTATTCCGATGGCGGTGTCCTCAGGTAGCCTGGTCTTGCGAGTCACCAGCCCCATGGTCAGCGCAGACAACAGCGAAAAGAACATGGCGCCTAATACGGGGCTGAAATTCAGCAGGTACCCCAGGCCAATGCCGCCGAAAGAGGCATGGGCAATGCTGCCGCTCATAGATACGATCTTTTTCACGACCACGTAGACACCTACCACTCCACAGGCAACGGATGCCAGTAACCCGGCCATCATAGCATTGCGCATGAACTCGAACTGAAAGACCTCAAACATAGTTAATGTTCCCTCAGCACACGATGAGGTATATCTCCGTGAGCGATAAGCTGTACAGGGCACTTGTAAGTAGCCTCAAGTATCTCCGGTGTTATTTCGCGCGAGCCATGGTAATAAAGCTGCACATTGAGGCAGGCTATTTTATCCACAAATACCGAGACTGCACCGATATCATGGGATACCATGATAATGGCCATCTCCTTTTTCAGGTCCTCCAGTAGTTCGTAGAAATCGGTTTGCATGGCTGAATCCACACTGGCCGTAGGCTCATCCAGCAACAGCAGGGCCGGATCGGAGACCAGGGCACGCGCGATAAAGGTCCGCTGCTGCTGGCCGCCTGAAAGCTGCCCTATCTGCGTGCCTGCATGCGAGAGCATACCCACCCGAACCAGCGCCTTCTCGGAGGCCTCTCTATCCGCTCTGCCGTATGGCTTCAGTATGCCCCTCTTCCCATAGCGTCCCATCTCTACCACTTCCATCACACTCACAGGGAAATCATGGTCGTAGTTGCTGTGCTGCGGGACGTAGCCGATCCTGCTGCGGCTCCTATCCGGAGGGTTGCCCAGCACTGTGACCATCCCGCGCTGCGGCCTGATCAGTCCAAGTATGACTTTAAGCAGCGTGCTTTTGCCTCCACCATTAGGCCCTATAATGCCCAGGAAGTCATGTTTATCTACTCTCAGGTTGATGCCCTCCAGAGCGGGTGTGCCGTTATAGCTCACCCAGACATTTTCCAACCTGACAATATCTGCGCCGGTCATTGTAGCAGCATGGCCTCCCTGAAAGCGTCTGCAACATTCCGCATGTTGTCCAGGTAGTCCCTGCCCTCCGGGTCGATGCTTACGACGCGGCCTCCAATCTCGCGGGCAATGGCTTCAGCGCTCCTTGTATCGAACTGGGGTGAAACGAAGATGACTTTAATATTATTTTCCCTGGCCTCCTTGATCAGCCGGGCCATGTAAGCAGCCTGCGGTTCCTTGCCTTCACGTTCGATACCGAGCTGTTTAAGGCCGTAATCCAGGGCGAAATAGCCCCAGGCGGGATGATAAACGATGAAGGTGCGGCTGCTGATGCCGGCCAGTGAGGACCTGATGTCGGTATCCAGCGCATCCAGCTTCTCCAAATATGAATCACGGTTCTTTTCAAAATAGGACTGGTCCGCCGGGCTGATCTGCGACAGGCCTGCGCAGATATTGTTGACCATGATTTTTACGTTGCGTGGCGAGGTCCATGTATGGGCGTCTATCCCCGGCTCATCAGGATCACTGCTCTCTATCATAGAGATACCCTGACCGCAGTTGACCATCAACATATCATGGTTTTGGTCAGCCAACTTGTCCAACCAGGTCAACTCAAATTCAATCGGGGATCCCACCTTTGCATACATTTTAGCCCTGCTCAGCTTTGCCATCTGAGCAGGGGTGACCTCATAAGTGTGAGGATTGGCGCCGGGCGGCACCATAGCAGTCACGTCAACCCTGTCTCCACCCACTGCGTTGACGAATTCCACCTGGGGCAATACGGTGACCATCACCCCTATCCTATCTCCTGCAGGTTGAACAGCAGCGGTACAGGCAGGCAGTGAGATTATTATAGTCATTGCCAGCAGCAACGACAGGCTCTTTGCCATTATTTAAGTTCCAATCCGATCTTAAAGGCCTTGCCCACGGTATCTCCCAGCTCCTGATAGACATTAGCCGGCAGCGTGGTCCAGCCTATCGGCCGTATCTTCTTAACATCCGGGTGTTCCCCCGTAAAACATTTGCCCGAGACATAGGTTTCCTCAATCTTGCCTATTACCAGTACATGGCTGCCCAGATCCAGCATATGCTCGATTTTACATTCCAGATTGACCGGGCACTGCTCGATCATGGGCGCAGTTTCGACCGCACCATAAAAGACCTTGAATTTACAGGCCTTAACTTTATCCTCTTTAGCGCCGGTCTTGATGCCGCAGAAGTCCACCTCTTTTGCCATATCGGCCGATGCCACGTTGACGGAGAAAGTCATATTCTCCTTCATCCCTTTGAGTGTATATCGCGGGTGACGGATTGCCACCGATACCATTGGCGGTTCTCCGCAGGCGATGCCGCCCCAGGCAACCGTCATGAAATTTGCTTTGCCTTCGACATTGGCTCCCACCAAGAATGCGGGCATGGGAAAGACCAGCGGCTGTGGCCCTAACTTAACTTTATCCATAATATGAATACCTCCGATCGTATTACCGTTTATTTTTCAAGCATTCCCTTCATGGGGGTCCAGTAGTAATCTATCCATCCCTGTTTAATATCCTCGTAGAATTGAGTGGGGATACCTGTCTGGGTAAACGTCATCTTCGTTTTGCCTTTTTCCTCATTAAATGCAAAGGTCACCCTGGAGTAGTGCCCTGCCGGCCAGTCCTCGTAGCGCCAGGTCTGTACGATCTTTTGGCCTGGCGCCAGTTCCAGGTTGGCGCCCTGAATGTATCCGCCGATATCGAATTTCCCTCCAATCTTACGGCTGATCTTTACATCATCCCCGCCAGCCAGTGCAGAATGCTTCTTCGCGTCCATCAGCAGTTCATAAACCGCGTTTGCCTTTGCTTTGAAAGTTACTGTTTGCCTGAGATTTTTTGTTTCCATCACAACCTCCCTGAATAAGGAATATTAAGAAAATTCTATCATAAATATAGACGGCACGGATGCACTTTCAAAATGGTATCTTCCGGAAGAAGAGGTTGAAAAATGTCCATCTTATTGGTGGTCAAGTAAACTCTTGGTTGATACAAAATGTGTTCACTTACCAAATCACCAAGAAAAAATACCTAAGAAAAGTATATTTTGCGAGAAATGTATTAATAACTATATCCCGAATGTGGGGGTATGTTTTAAACTTAAATATATGTGTCGGACAAAGTTTATGTAGTGGCAGAATAACAAGGAGGTCAAAATGAAACCTCCTTATAAAACAATAATAGTTATACTACTTGCAATTATGATAATGCTACTAACAACAATGGTTAAGCAATATGGGGAGATAGTTGCGTTTGTAGTTGGAATTCTCTCAATTGCTACAGTGATTATAGCTGGGTTTATATGGTTATGGCGCTATTTCGTCTCGCTATCTTACCGTAAATCCCCCTTTATTATGTGGTTTACTGAATACCCTTATAGTGGAAAACAACTACATAATCAGAATCTTATAATCCCACTTGGTTTGAGTAGCGTTACAATAGAGGTTCAACCTAAAAGAATGACTCAATTTCAAGAAATTTACATGATGCTTGTGAATCGTAAGTTTAATCGAAATAGGTTAAACGAAAGTGCTGATTACCCAGACGTAGCTATTATCCGAATTAAAGATATAAAGGTAGATAACAGGGACGCTACAACATTCCATACTATATTGGATAGAGCTAATGGCATTCGTGGATATTTTGAACCTTCTTTCAGAAGATTGCCTAAACAGCGAGTGCGCATAACGATTGATATTGAAGCTAATAAACAATGGAATGGATTAGTACGATTTGAGTCTGAATGTGAAGGTGCATTGTTAGGTGATGCTTACGTGCAATTATCAGTAGATACGGTGTAACAGATGAAATGTTTTCTAAACCAGTTAACCACTAACTCTGCTTGAGTATTCTCTTAAGTCTTTTTGTTGCTGTCATTGAACTTACCTGTAAAAATAGCCCAAAATAGAAGCCCACTTAATACAATACAAATTCCTCCAACTATCCAATTACCCCACCCCGAATTTTTAATGAAGTAGTACCCTGCCGAAAGCAATGCAGCAGCAATTATTAGCCTAATTACTTTACCCATGTCAGCCTCCACTCAATGCAAGTATATCAGCAAAGTAAAACTAATTTTTATAACTATATACAAAAGATATCTGTTTAGTTATAATCCAGAAAAGTGAAGCTAAAATGAGCGTAAATATCGAAGTAAGTTGTAAAAACTGTGGTTCTAAGAACATCGTCAAGTACGGTAAGTTTGGCGATGTACAGTATCTATGGTGTAAGGATTGTCAGCGCAAGTTCACAGAGCTTGATACCCTGCCAAACATGAAAACGCCAATTAAAGAGATTTCCTCTGCACTTAATGGTTATTATGGCGGAGAACCGTTGGATGCTATACAGAACCGCCTAAAGCAGGATTACGGCGATTATTTGTCTGAGCCTGCGATCTATAAATGGGTTGTCCGTTTCACCAGGGAAGCAATAGAAAAGGCAAAGGACTTTACGCCTAAAGTCGGTAACACATGGGTAGCAGATGAAACAGTCATCAGTATAGACGGTCATAACGTGTGGTTCTGGGACATCATAGATGCCGATAGCAGGTATCTATTAGCTTCTCACGTTTCACTGAAAAGAACCGTAAAGGATGCGCAGATACTAATTGAAAAAGCAATAGAACGTGCTGGCAAGTCACCAAAAGTTATTATTACCGATAAGTTAAGAGGCTACGTTGATGGCATAGATTTAGCAAGTCTTGGATTAACAGAACATAAACAAAGCCAACCGTTTGTAAAAGAAGATAGCACTAATCTAATAGAGCGTTTTCACGGTATCTTGAAGCAAAGAACAGATGCCATGCATCACTTCAAAGATATAGATACAGCAAGGCTACTGACTGAAGGATGGTTAATTCACTACAACTTTTTTAAAGAGCATGAATCACTTGGTAATGAATCACCTGCACAGCACATGAAGATTCCACTTCCTTTCAGTAACTGGGAAACCATAGTACGTGGATATGATTATAAAAACGAGCAAAAGCCAGAGCATTATGCCCCTGAACCTAAAACCGTATCTATAACAAGTTGGGATAAAAGCAAGGCATATCATAGAGATACGATGGCTAAGTATAATGCGCTAAAACCACGGAAACCAAAGAAGCGTACACCACAACCTAAGAGTAATTCAGCATCTATCACAGTACTAAAGATAGATAAGAGCAAATGATAACGATATTCAGCGTTGTAGTAATATGCAGCGGGTGCTTTGCTTTTGCACTTTTGTGTATGTTGTTGTTTTTACTTAATTACAGGATAGATAAGATTGAGAGGCGCATCGATCAATTTGAAGTGCGTATGTTAGAAAATATGACGATAACTATGTTTAATTTGATTGATGCTATAAATGAAAAAAAAGAGGAGAGTTAACGCCTAAGTCGGGAATATATGGCCTCCTTCTTAGTTCTAGGGTTTACGATGATTTTCTTGTCAATGATTTTCTTAAGTGCGAGCCTTTGCAATTCGGGCATAATATCGTTTCCAAATTGTTCGCATAATTCTGTAAATGAGTAGGCATTATTTGGATTTTGTTGAAAAAAGTCTTGTATCTGAGTGCTTTGAACGCCTTTGTTGAAATCATCATTAGATATTGGCATACCACATACCTCCACATCAAAGTTGTTTAAGGATATAATAGACATAATAACAAATCAACTAAGAGTTAACTTAACCTTATTGGTACATTGGAACATAATAGGTGTTCATTGATGACGATTTTAAAGTATT
>CAYTIC010000003.1:0-229167 GCA_964437795.1 uncultured Dehalococcoidales bacterium
AATTTCTTTGTTCAAGTTCTCGTCCTCCTCAATCGAAGTGTTAAATCCAAGCTATGCCTTCCCAAGGGCCTTCAATACCTTGTCGGGGGTAATGGGCATTTCGTCTATCCATACTCCGATGGCATTGTAAACTGCCGGCGCCAGCAGGCCGGGCACAACCGTTCCGACATCTTCGCCAATGCCGATCAATCCATAAGGTCCGTATCCCATACCCGTCTCCAACAGGATGGTACCTATGGGGCCCAGGTCCTTGATAGTGGATATCTTGTAATCGAGCAGGTTCCCGTTCAGTATCACGCCGGTGACAGGGTCGTGCACTACCTCTTCGAACTTGGCCCTGCTCACCCCCATGATACTGCCGCCGTATTGCTGGCCTTCGCAGCTCATGCGGTTGATGACCCTGCCCACATCGTTGACATTGACCACCCTGGTAACGATAACCTCGCCGGTCTCGGTGTCCACCTCGATCTCCATGAAATGGGCCTGGCGACAGAAGCGCGGCCGCGGATTGACCGGGTTGTACGCTCCATACTGAATATGGTAGCCAACGGCAAAAAGCGGATCAGACCAGCCGACCCGTGTCCCTAGGAACTCGTCCGTGGCGAAAGGCCCGCTCTCGCCCGCCAACCTTACGAAATCGGCCATGCTCATTTGCCTGGAAGGATCGGACTTGACGAAAATAACGCTATCTTTTATATCCAGATCTTCAGGTTTCGTATTAGGAAAGGCCGGCTGGAAGCTCCCTCTCTGTGTCGGCGAGGAAGGGCTGGCGGCTGATTCAAGTATCTTTTGTTTGAGTATCCTGGCCGCGTGCCGCACTGCCCACCCGTTGACCGACATATTGGTGGAGGAATCAGGCGTCATGCGGTAAAAGCCGCGGTAAACCTGCGGGTTATAATTAACGTCCTTGAGCAGGAAGCCGAGCTCATCGGCCGCAATCTGGCAATATGTGTTCTCCGCATCAACTCCATTGTCCGCGCCCATGGCCATCAGCGTAGCCGCGGCGTCTGTCCGCTCGATACGTATGGCGAATTCCCCACCGCCGCTGGAATCGTCCCACTCATGCGCCCAGGTGAACCCTACGCCGTGCATACGGCCGTTGGGCAGCTTCCTGGCGCCGGGCTTATGCCATGACTCGTCCCATTTGAACTCGGCTTTGCCTTTCTCGATGCACTCCTTGAGGCTGTCACGCTGAGGAAACCCGCGCTTCTCTTTCTCTTCCCTGGCCCATTCCATGTCATGGCCCATGCAGCCGTCATTCTTGAGCGCTACTATGGTGGGGTCCATACCCAGTTCAGTGGCAACGTGATCGAATATCATGGTCTGGGTAAGCACCGGCGGAAGCATCTCGCAACGCGTCGGAACAGTATGCCCTTTATTCACCCAGACGGACTTGCTGTGACCGTGAAGGTGTTGGACCTTGGTATTATCATGTATATGCAGGGCAGGGCTGAATACCGGCCAGATGGCATTGACGTGATAGAGGGTGGTGTCCACAGCAGTGATGGTTCCATCGTTCTTAAAACCTACTTTAACAAAATATGTTCCTTCATCCATGGAGCCGCCGAAAAAGTCTTCACGCCGGGTGAAGACATATTTGACCGGCCTGCCCACCCTCTTTGCCACGGCGGCCGCGCACCACAGCGGGCCCAGGTTCCAGTCTATCTGGCACCAGCCGCCGAAGCTGGCCCCCTGGTATAGCGAATGTATCTCAATTTTGCTCGTTGGTATACCGCCGAACCACTCGGAGATGCGGCTCTTGGGCAGATGAACACGCTGGTGTTTGAGCCAGATCTCGACGCTGTCCCCGTTCCACTTGCAAACACCGCAGGGCCGCTCGGGGCCTACCCAGGTATTGGCTGTGCGTTTGAAACTGAACTCCACTACCCTGTCAGCCTCGGCAAATCCCTTCTTGATATCACCGTGCGTCAGTTCGTCGTATGCTCCGCGATTCCAGTGGTTTCCATCGATATAACGCTCCGGGAAGCTGAGCGGGGCCGAAGGATCGCTGGCCGCCACCGGGTCCAGGTTGAAGGGACGTTCCTCCCATTCGATCTCGATCAGGGAGAGCGCCTCCTCGGCGATGTCCTCGGTCTCTGCAGCCACGGCAACGCCAACCAACTCTCCTTCCATATGCGCGGAGTCCGAAAGCGGCCTGTCGATCCCGAAAAATCCAGCCGTCTTGCCGATGATCTCACCCTGCTGAACCTCCGGGTCATCGTAGCGCAGTACATACCTGACGCCCGGCAGCTTCTCTGCCTTGCCGGTATCCATCTTGAGTATTCTGGCATTCGGGTAGGGTGACATGAGGAGTCGCATATACAACATCCCCGGAAGCTGGACGTCCATGGTGTAATCAGCATGTCCCGATGCCTTGGCCAGGCCGTCTATCCGGCGCGGGCCTCTTTTTCCTATGTACTTATATTCCTTGGGCGGGTACTTGTCCGCCTTCAGGTTGTCGAACATTTCCTGCATGCGTTCTGTTTGGATTTCTGATTCCTTGCTCATCTGATTCCCTCCGTTGTTTTCGACAATTCACCGCCGAGATAGCTGCGCAGGTAATGCGATTGGTGGATCCTATCAATATACTCGTTGTAGAAATATCTCAGTGAGTCCAGCACCGGCACGGCCGCCGCCTGGCCCAGCCCACAGAGCGATGCCGCCGCCATCACCCTGGCAAGCTCGTCCAGGGTATGTATATCCTTTTCCCTGCCATCTCCCTGCTGCAAACGTCCGTATATCTCGAGCATGACCTCGGTGCCCTCGCGGCAGGGCGTGCATTTCCCGCATGACTCTTCGTTGAGGAAACGCATGTCGTTATATACGATGTCGATGAGATCCCGTGTAGAATTGAAGACCATCACTGCGCCCGATCCTAAAAACGTCTCGTGCGACAGAGCCGTATCGATCATATATCCCGGTATGATATTGCCTGTCGCGCCGCCTATCTGTACTGCTTTTACCTCCACGGCCCCGGCCAGGCCGACAACCAGTTCCTTGAGCGGGCTGCCCATCTCCATCTCATAGATGCCGGGCCGGGCAACATCGCCGCTGACGCTGAAGACCTTGGTGCCCTTGCTCCTGCCGGTCCCCATGGCACTGAACCAGGCGGCGCCCTTGTTGATGATATGGGGAACATTCATCAGCGTCTCGACGTTATTAATGATGGTCGGCATGCTCCACAGGCCGTTTGTAGGCGGATAGGGCGGTTTAAAACGCGATTCTCCCCTCTGCCCCTCTATAGAATTCATAAGGGCTGATTCCTCGCCGCACACATACGCGCCGGCCCCCTCGAATACCTGTATATCGGTGTCCTTTAAATAGCCCTTCGCCCTAGCCTGCTCGATAGCTGAGCCAAGCAGGCTGTTGAGCGAGTGGTACTCGCTTCTAAGATAGATATAAGCCTGGCGTGCGCCGATGGCCAATCCCGCTATGAGCATCCCCTCGACCAGTCCGAATGGATCATGCGAGAGGATATATTTGTCCTTGAAAGCGCCGACCTCGCCCTCATCGGCGTTGCAGATCAGATACTTCTGCCGGCCCCTGGTGTTCATGGCCAGCTCCCATTTGAGGCCGCAGTTGAACCCGGCGCCGCCGCGGCCCGTCAGACCCGATTTTTTAATCTCGGCGACAATGGCCTTCGGTTTCATCCTGCGCGCTTTCTCGAATGCCTTGAAGCCTCCCGCCTTTAGATAAGACTCCATGTCCTGCGGATCGATAATCCCGCAGTTGCTCAGTACGATGCGTTTTTCCGCCACTTACATCCTCCTGTCAATAGGATTTCAGTATCCCGGCAATGCTTTCAGACGTCAGCTCGCCGTATAGTTTATCGTTAATCAGCATGGCCGGGGCCTGATCGCAGGCGCCGATACAGCCGACCAGCTCCAGCGTGAACTTTCCGTCGGGGGTCGTCTGTCCCGGACCTATCCCGATCTCTTTCCTGATGCCCTCCACCACCCCTGAGGCCTGTTTCATCTCGCATGGCAGGCAGCTGCATACCTTTATCACGTTCTTTCCCACCCTGGTTACGGGCAGGTACGCATAGAACGAGGCCACCCCGTAAACGTAGTTAAGGGGAAGGCCCACCTGCCCTGCCACCCCGGCCAGTGTCTCACTGGAGAGATAACCTCTCTGTTCCACCTCGGATTTAAGCTTCGGCAGCAGCCCGGCACCCGAATGGCTGCCCGCGTTCGTCTCTTTCTTATCGCTCATCTCTGCATGCCCCCTCTATACTTAGACTTTTACCGGTTTGCTCAACGCCCCCGTGGGGCAGTGCTCAATGCAAATCAGGCAATCCCGGCAGGCTTCTGTTGTCAGTGCCTCGTCGAATCCGCTGACCACCTTTGACCTGAACCCGCGGTAGCCTATGCTCAATACATTTTTACGGGCAACGTCCCGGCAGGCCTTGACGCATTTGCGGCAGAGGATGCACTTGGAAAGGTCCCTTCTCACGTACGGATTGGATTCTTCGGCAGGATAAAAACGCGGCGTTTTAACGTTGAAGCGCGGGGCGCCGACCTCGTAATCAGATGCCAGGTTGTGCAGCTTGCAGTTTTCTGCATTGGGGTCGTTCACGCAATCGCCGGTATGCCCCGTCAGCATCAGCTCTATTATGACTTTACGCGCGGCCACCACCCTGGGAGTGTGGGTGAATACCATCATACCTTCGGAGGCAGGTGTGTGGCAGGCCCCAACCAGCGTTTTCGAACCCTGCACCTCCACAACGCATACGCGGCAAACCCCGGTTGGGAGCAATCCCTTGATATTGCAGAATGTAGGGATTGTGATACCGCATGCCTCCGCTGCATCGAGTATGGTAGAACCCTGGCGCACCTTTACCTTTTTCCCGTCTATGCTTACATTGACATTACCCATCTGCATACCTCAAATAATAGATTTGACCACCTGACAGCCGCCGTACGAAACAAATCTGGTATAGTATAGCCTTATAACAGGCGCACATCAAGCAGACTGCGATCATGGTTTGAGGATTAGGATTATTCCGAAAATGGTGATCGTAATTACGCGGCATTCAGATCTTTACAGAAGATATAGCAGTTGCCGCCCGACTTCTTAGCATGGTACATGGTTTCATCTGCTTTTTTAATCAGGATATCAAGATCCTGCCCGTCTTCGGGGCAAATGGCAATGCCAATACTGGGTGATAGCTGGAACCGGTGCCCGTCATCATTAAATGGCTCCTTGAAAGCATCCAGGATTTTATTTGCTATGGCCGTCGTATCATGATCGTGGTCGGTTTCCAGCGTCATCAGGATGAATTCATCCCCGCCTATGCGCGCTACGGTATCGCTGGCCCGTAAAATCGATGCTAAGCGTTTCCCCACCGCCACTAAAACATGGTCGCCGACATCGTGTCCGTATCCGTCGTTGATCGGTTTAAAATTATCAAGATCCAGCGACATCATTGCCAGCCGGTGTTTATTGCGCTGCGCCAGCGCTACGGCCTGGGAAAAGCGGTCGATCAGCAGCACTCTGTTGGGCAGCCCGGTCAGGAAATCATGAGTGGCTATTTGCTCGAGTGCCTGCTGGAATTGCCTTCGCTCTGAAATATCACGTGTAACGCCCAGCAGTCCATCGAACCGGCCGTCTTTGTCCCTTAAAATTGTAATCGATGATTCGGTCCAGAAAGTGCTCCCGTCTTTACGATACATCTCCACTTCCTGTGTATAAGAATGAGAAACCGCTGCTCGCCCCTGATAATCAGCCGATGATTCCGCCTCAATTTTTTCTGCCACTGCATCGATATAGGGAGGGGTTATCACCTGGGTGATGTTCAAGGCCATGGCTTCGTCAGGAGTATAGCCGCGCTGGCGTTGCACAGAAGGGCTGATGAATGTGTAGCGCAGCTTTCTATCCATTGCCCAGATAACATCGCCTGTATTATCGGCTATGAAACGGTAGCGCTGCTCGCTTTTTTGCAGCGCCTCCCTGTATTTGATACGGGTTATGGCGCTGCCCGTCTCGGCAGCAATCATCTCGAGCGAGCTGCGGGCTACCCCGGATATACTATCCAGGCTGAGCGAGGCTACGATCAGGCAGGCCACGACTTTACCCTCATATTTGATGGGGACCACCGCCATCACATTCAGGTCCTGCCGACTGAACTGCTGGTCAAAGGGCGGCGTTAATTGTTCGTAGCTCAAATATAATGGCTGCCCTTTGAGGAGGAGGCGCGTATTAGGCGCATCCGGGCCGAACCGTGAGTATTTTTTCACCATTTCGGCGGTGAAGCCCTGGCTCTCCGACAATATCAGTCCGCCCGTTCCTTCATCCACCATGTAAACCACTCCCCTCTCCATGCCTGAAATGCGGATGGCGGCATCGAGGCAAAGCGCCAGCGCCCGCCTGAGCGGTATCAGCGAGTTCAAAGCGATGGCCAGGTCGCGGCGGATGATGGACCTCTCCTCGGAAAGCTTGCGCTCGGTGATATCACGCCCGATGCCCTGGACAGCGTAGGGCTGTCCATCCCTATAGATCACAGACTCCTTGGTTTCAACATATTTAAAGCGCCCGTCTTTACACCTCAACTGATACTCGGTGGGCTGCAGCTGCGTTCCGGTTTCACTCAACTCCCTGAGTGTTTCCAGGGTTTGCGGGAACTGATCGGGACTTAGTACAGAGGTTACGTTCAGCGAGGACACTTCATCCCGAGTATAACCGAGCAATCCCAGGCCGGCGGGATTGGCATCGAGGAAACGCCCCTTCATATCCCGTATATATAACAGGTCCATTGAACGGTCGAACAATGCCCGGTAGCGTTCCTCGCTTTCCCTGAGAGCGGCCTCGGTTTTTTTTCGAAGCGTGATATCCCGGGAAACATTGGCCATAAACAATATTTCGCCTGTCCTGGGGTCTTTGACTGTGAAGGTGTTGGCATATACATCGGTAATCTGGCCGGTTTTTAAGTTAATGTATTGCAGCTCTCCTTCCCACGCGCCTTCTTTTATCAGCGCCGGCAATAATTCGGTGTCAACCATATTTTTAAAGCTCTCTGAGATCACCTCCAGGATACTGAATTTCTCAATTTCTTCGGGATCGATCCCCAGTATGCGTGACCCGACATCATTCAGGTAGGTCATCTTGCGGTCCACAGTCGCTATGCTGATCATTTCATTGGAATGCCAGACTACCGCTGCCAGCTTCTGCAGTTCTTCTTCAAGTTTAGTTCGTTCGGTTACATCTCGAACGATCGACCGGAAACCTATCGGCTCTCCCTTTTCGTTTCTACGCAGATCGACCGATGATTCAACCAGCATCGTGCTGCCGTCCTTGCGGTAGATGCCGTGCACCAGGCCCCGGTTGGGTGCGCCGCTGGTAAAACAATTGTTGAATGTGACGAACAGCTTACTGATATCCTGCTGTGGCACGAATTGCCGGTAGTCCCCACCCACCATTTCATCGCTGGTGAAACCTAGGTTGATGCAAACCGAATTGTTAACGAAGGTGAATTGCCCCGCAAGGTCCACCTCGTAATATGAGTCGTACATTTGCTCAAGGATGTTGCGGTATCGCTCCTCCGAGCGGGAAAGATCCTCCTCCAACCTCTTCCGGTCGTCGATATCTACAAAGCTACCCAGGGAAGCCTTCCGACCCATGTAATCAATGGAGTAAATCCTCTCCAGCACCCACATCAGATTGCCATCTTTTTTGACGAACCTGTACTCATACGGCCTGCTGCCGCGCCGCCCTTTCAGACTCCCAACCGCCTTCTTCCTGACTAACGCGCGGTCCGGCTTGTTGATAAAGCCGGTCGCCTTTTTACCGATCAGATCGGCATTTGAATAACCGGTGAGCTTTTCAAAGTAAGGATTGACATAGACAAATTTCCTGTCCTGTACGATGTATACGCCCGTTTGGATGGCGTCGGCCAGGTCCCTGCCCAGGGCCGATAAGTCCACCGCCACACTCCGCCGGCCTGCTGTTTTCTTTACAGGCCGATCTAATAGCCTTTCACCCTTTGGCGCCATAAAGCTAACCCCTCCCCTGGTTATGAGTATATATTATTCAAGCAGCAAATTGAAGTAACGCTCAATCATAAACAAACATGGTCTTAATGGCCTTGTACCGACCTTTGCTGATATTGATCTTAATCATTTTCTTGTATTCTTCAAGCCGGCATGTGTGCGTCACCATGTCAGTGAAGTTCACCCTGCCCCTGGATGCCAGGTCAATAGCGATCTCAAATACGTGTCTTCGCTTGCCTTCCCACTCATGTACTCCGTAATAAAGCGAGCCTTTAATTGTAATTAGCTTGAGCCATAGCATGGTCGGGTCAAATTTCAACTGGCCGGACATGCCCACCAGTGAAATTACCCCTCCCGTCCTGACAACGCGCATAGCCGTGCTTACACTGTTTGAAGTCGAAAAACAGTCATATACCCTGTTGAATCCTTTCATCATGGCAGAAGGGCCCATCAGGGGTACATAGCATTTCCCACCAGTGATCAGAGAAGCCTGCTGTAAAATGTTTTTCCCCGAAACAGTGTGGTCGGCGCCTGCTTTCCTGGCAAGCTCCTCCGTAAAACTCGAACTGACCGCGACTGTTATCTCACATGGTATGTTCAGAGCACGGATTGCCTGCACGATCATGGTGCCGATCACTCCCCCACCTATCACCAGTACATGCTCTCCCTTTTGCGGCAGGTTTGACAGGACTGTCTCAAGAGCAATCGAAAACGGTTCTATCAGGGCTGCATCCTGGGCGCTCATCCCTTCCGGTATCTTAAAAATCTGGCTTTTGTGGGCAATGATATATTCACTGTAACCTCCCAGAGTTGAGCTGCAAAGATCGATGGCCTGCCCCGGGGGTAATGCACCCTCCGAGAAATTCTCACAGCTCGACAGCCCTTTGCGGCAGGCTTCACAGGCAGGTTCAATCCCGCGCGCCGCGCAGTTGAGCACCGGACAGACGGCAACGAGGTCACCCCCATGCAGGTTTTCCACCCCTGCACCGGCTTCAACTATAATGCCACCGATCTCATGACCCAGCGCAGCAGGGAAAGATGTATAGGGCGTCCAGGCAGGTGAGTTTTTCAACAGGATGGTACTGATGTCACTGGTACATATTCCGCAACGGGAAACTTTAACCTTTACCCAGTCCCGGGAGGGCAGCGATGGCTCGGGCAGGTCGACCATGTGTACTGTGGACAGGGGGCCTCTGTAGTAAGCACTCTTACTGAGTGTTCCGAATAATTTGAGCGCCAGGAATTGCGGGATACTAATATCGAATTGAACTGCTTTCATTAAATCCTATCTCCTTCAAAAGGCGCTGCTTCAATAACAATATAAATTTTATTGCAACCCTGATGCAACCTGTATATCTGGACGGCACAAGTCGATTTGGCCGCCATGATAATCAGTTCGCGGTTCTGACCATGATAATGGCCACGGCCAGGCCGAAGCATATGCACCACAGGTTGATCAGGGCATTGAGCACCAGGTCAATGGTTGATGTCAGATATATTCCGTTTTGTATGTTAAAACTGAAATCGAGCAGCCCCAGGAAGACCAGCGCCCCAGCGGCTGCCAGGGAGAGCAGTCGCCCCGCCGGTTTTGATTTCATCAGCAATATGCCTGCGATCAGAAGCAATATGGCCAGGACCCCGTCCGGCAGAGGAAACGAGCGTTCGTAGGCAAAATAACAGGGAGGCGCATTGTCAGGCGCCAACCCAACTGTGAAGAACGCAATCCAGAATAGAAAAAATCCGACACCGGTCACGATTTCGAGCGAGGCGATCAGCCTGCGTTTATCGTCTTTAACCACTTTTACTCCCTTGCTTATCGATTTACCTGGTATTCTGGACCTTTTTGATCTGCGAGTCGGTAACCATCTCCACCAGCCAGGGGAAAAGCCGTTTCATGACATAGCTAAACCGGCCATCTGCGTTGGGGATGATGATGAATTCCTGCCTGGCCATGCCCTTGAGCAGTGCCGCAGCTACAGCTTCCGGTTTCATCAGGTTGGCCGCCTCCGATATGGCCTTCGTCTCGGGAGGTTTAAATTTGTTCTCCTCAACAAATCCGGGGGTATCGGTATCCGGCGGGCAGAGCACAGAGACTGTGATATTGTATCTCTTAACCTCGCTGCGCAGAGCTTCGGATAACCCGATCACGCCGAATTTGGCGGCGGCATAGTCCGTGTAGCCGAAAATACCGATGAAACCCACGATGGAAGACACATTCACAATATACCCGCCCTTTTCCTTCATGTAAGGGAGCAACACCGATATTGTGTTCCATGTTCCATACAGGTCGACTTTAATAGTTTCCTCGAATTGCTCGTAGCTGATCTTCTCGAAGTAGTCCGGCCTGGCACGGCCCGCGCAGTTTATCAGCACGTCCGGAACACCGTATTCAGCCACCGCGCCCCTGAGCACTTCTTCTACCTGGTCACGCTGAGCAACGTCAAGAGACCTGCAGTGAAACTTCTGCCCCTGGTCCAGCCGGCAGGCGTCTACCTCTGCCAGCGCACCATCCAGAACTTTTTGCCGGCGGGCAAAGATAACAACGTTTGCCCCCCTCTCCGCCATCAGCTTTGCCGTCGCAAGGCCGATGCCCGAAGATCCCCCGCTTATGTAGACTACTTTATTTTTGAAGTCCTTCATCAGCTAACCTCCTCACTTCTGTTTGAGTGCCGCTACGTCCAGCGACTTCAGCCATTTCATCGTGTGTTCGAATCCCTCCCGATAGCTGACACGCGGCTTCCAGCCAAGCTCCTTCTCAGCCTTGTCTATGGAGAATCTGAACCTCGATCCAAGGTTGGTTACCGTGTATGTGGTGAGCAAGGGTCGCATCTTGATTCCCAATAGCCTCCAGGTAAATTCCATGGCCCGGGCCGCCGACATGGCCGACCAGTACGGGATATAGGTCTTGATGGGCGGTACTCCCAGAGCGGCTGCTATACCAGCGCAGAACTCCTCCAGCGTCGTCGACTCGCCATCGTGAACCAGGTAGCCGTTCCCGATAGCCCTGTCATCCTCGGAGATCAGCATCAGCAGGTCTACCAGATTACCGATATACGTAGGCCATACGATGGCGCCTTTTCTCCAGAATATCAAATCCTTCTTGACAATGGCATCGGCCAGCAGCGGGACGAAAGTCTGATCGCCTTCGCCGTAAACCCACAGCGGGTAGACCATGGCCAGGGGTAGTCCTTTCTCCTCGTGGTATTTTCGCATGATTTTTTCTGCGTCGATCTTGGCATCGGGGTACGGCTCGCCCCAGTACTGCAGTGGCAGTGTCTCATCCATCACTATGGATTCACTTGTCCCGAATACGTCGCAGGTGCTGATATCCACCAGGCGTGATACCCTGGCTTCTACAGCAGCCCGGCAAATGTTCTCAGCCCCGCCCACCGTGACTTCCTTAAACAACCTGGCGGGCGCCCAGTCCGTCACAACTGCCGCACAGTGAAATATGATCTCCCTGCCGGCCGCAGCCTTCTTGACAGCCTCGTAATCCCTTATATCACCTGTGACGGTCTCAACCCCCAGATTCTGAAGAGTAGCCGCGCCCTCATCTCCGGGCAACACCAGGGCGCGTACCTGGTTTCCTTTCTTTACGTTGGCCTTTACAACGTGCGTGCCTATAAATCCGGTCGCGCCCGTTACTAATACTTTTTTCATGTTTGCCGACCTCCGCTCCCTTAAATGTCTACATATTATATATATAAGGTAAGTTAAAACGCCAGCAGTTTCCCGAGGGGCAAATAGGCAATCTGCATCACCTTGTTTAACTTTTGCAGGTGGAGTAATATACCCATAACTTTTATTTTCTGTTATAAATCATCAAAGAGGCCATCTTGACTATTGCCATTCTTTATAGCGAAGAGCTGCGAGAATACGATTATGGCCCCGGGCACCCGTTCCGCGGTGACCGATATGAGGTTTTCCCGAGTTTCCTGCGTGAAAGGCTGCCTGAAGGCGAAAAATACCGCTTCATCAAGGCCCCGCCGGCCACGCTTGAAGACCTGCTTCTTATCTGCAACAAGGACTACATAGATTTCACATATGCCTATTATAAGGCTGCACACGAAGGCGTCCTGGATCATGTTAAATTCGGCCTTTTCCAGAGCATGGATAACATGCCCTTCGATACACCCGGCAAGCTCGAGGAGGCCGCGCGGCTCATCATAGGCCAGGCCAAGATGGGCTGCGACCTTATTCAGAAAGGAACCTATAAGAAGGCAGTTTCCATCGGCGGCGGCATGCACCACGCCAAGTCTTCCTGCGGTGAAGGTTTCTGCCTTTATAACGATGTCGCCTTCTCGGCCAGGTACCTGATAAAGAATTATAAGTTGAACCGCGTGCTTATACTGGACACCGATGCTCATGCCGGAAACGGGACCTGCGACTATTTTTACGATGACCCGCGCGTGCTTTTCATCGATTTGCACCAGGATCCGCGTACCCTTTACCCGGGAACAGGCTTTGCCGGTGATATCGGCATGGACAAGGGTAAGGGTTACACCGTAAACATTCCCATGCCACCCAACGCGGGATATGACTCTTATTACCGGATCTTCGGCGAGATCGTCGAGCCACTGGTGCGCGAATACAAACCCCAGATCATCATCCGCAACGGCGGGTCGGACCCTCACCCTGATGACGGCCTGACAGACCTGGGCCTGCCTGTCCGCGGGTTTCAAATGATCGGGGAGAAGGTCAGGTACCTGGCAGATGAAGTATGCCAGGGCCGTGAGCTTGACCTTATCGCTTCCGGCTATAACAAACGCGTCCTCCCATACTCCTGGCTGGCGCTCATATCCGGATTGGGCGACTGGAATATGGATGTCGAGGAACCCGAGCCGGCCACCAGAAAGTTCTATAAAGACCCGGCATACGCCCAGACCAAGATAGTCGAGGCGGAGGTCAAGAACAACCTCAAACCCTACTGGAAGTGCTTCCAATCACAGGGTCCCGTTCATTTTTAAACATTAAAACGTGTAGGTGAGGCAGGCGGTATGAATTTGGGCAGTCTCGGTCAGGACAATATCCAGAAATTCGGCCGGTATGAGAGCGTCTATTACGAAGGAAAGTGGTACACCAATGTCGAGATGGAGATGCAGTCCAACCGGCTGGGCAACGCGCTCAAGTCACTCGGTATAGAGAGGGGGGACCGGGTCGCCATCCAGATGCCCAACAGCCCGGTTGTGATCTGGTCATTCTCTGCTATCTACAAAATAGGCGCCATCGCTGTGCCCGTAAATCCCCTGCTTGGGCCGGACCAGGCAGCGTACATTTTCCAGAATAGCGGCGCCAAAGCCGTAGTGACCAGCCCCGATTTCGCGCCCCGGGTACTGGCTACGCAACAACAGGCTCACGGCCTGAAACACATTATCGTCACAGAGAAGGACGACATCCCGGGCGCCATCTACTATGACAAGCTGGTATCCGACCATTCAGAGAGCCTTAAGATCGAGGAGACCGACAACGACGACACTGCAGCCATTATCTATACGGCAGGCACGACAGGTCCCAATAAGGGGGTAATGCATTCGCATTTCAGTCTGTACATGACAGCTCTGGGATATGGGGATTTCGTCCTGCGTTACCGTTCGGCCACGGTACAGGCAAGTAGCAGCATGATGGATGTGCGGACGCACAAACCCGTCGAAATCGAGCTCAAGGTGACCGGCGGAAACCGGTTGTCGCTCAGCCTTTTCGTCCTGCCGCTATCGCATTCCTACGGGTTGGCCACATCTCTAATGGGAGTGATCGGCGCCATGAGGGGAATAGTCATGAAATGGTTCAATCCCGAGTTAGCCCTCAAGCTGATCCAGGAGTTCCGCGTGACTAACTTCTCGGGCGTTCCGACCATGTATATCATGCTGCTCAATCATCCGGACTTTGATAAATATGATTTGAGCTCTTTACAGGAGTGCGCCTGCGGGGCGGCGCCGTTGCCCCCGGAAGTGGGAAGGCGATGGAAGGAGAAGACAGGCACAGATATTTACGAGGGCTGGGGCATGACGGAGACCGGCGCCACCACCTGCGGCAACAGGCCCAACAAGCCTCCCAAATACGGTTCAATAGGCGTTTGTATGATTAAAGCCGATACCGTAAAGATTTTCGATGATCAGGACAATGAGCTGCCTCCCAGTCAAACAGGCGAACTGGTGGTCAAAGGCCCTACCGTCATGAAAGGGTACTGGAACATGCCTGATGAGACTGCCGATGCCCTCCGCAACGGTTGGCTGCACACAGGCGACGTCGGCTACATGGATGAGGACGGCTATTTCTATATCACAGACCGCAAGAAGGATATTATCATAAGGGGCGGCGAAAACGTATCGCCGCGTGAGGTTGAAGAAGTCCTGCTTGAGATACCGCAGATCGCCGATTCAGGTGTGATCGGTATTAAGGACGAGGTGTACGGGGAGGAGATCAAGGCCTACTGCGTGCTGCGCAAAGACGAACTGATCAGCGCGGAGGACATACTGGCCTATTGCAGGCAGAAACTACCCAAATACAAAGTTCCCAAGTCCATAGAGATCATAGACGCATTACCCAAGAACCTGTTAGGCAAGCTGTTACGGGCTGAGCTGCGCAAGTTGGAAGAACAAAAAGGCTGATAGGCCGAAATCTGGTCAATTCCCCTAATTTGACATTTGAATTAGCTGCCAACATAATACCATTCGATTCAAAGGCGTTGTACCCTATGATTTCTGTTGAAGATGCGCTGCAAAGGATACTGAACACCGTCCACGTGCTGGAACCGGAGAGCAGGCCCATTCTTTCAGCACTGGGCCAGGTCCTGGCGGAAGACGCGGTTTCCGATATTGATATCCCGCCGCACGATAACTCTGCCATGGACGGATTTGCCGTGCTCGCAGCCGATACACGCACTGCCGGCCAGCGAAGTCCCGTTTACCTCAGGGTGATAGGACAGGTGGCAGCCGGATATACTTCTTCGATTAAAGTCACAGCGGGAACTGCGGTCCGCATCATGACGGGCGCACCACTGCCCGAAGGAGCGGACGCAGTCGTACAGTTCGAAAAAACTGATGAGACCGGCCGCAAAAAAGATAAACAGCCGTTGGATACCATCGGCATTTTCGAGCCCGCTACGCCCGGCCTGAATGTAAGGATGCGAGGCGAAGACATTCTGGCGGGACAGGTTGTCCTGAAAAAGGGTACGCTGCTGCTTCCCGCAGGCGTGGGTATACTGGCCTCACTGGGAAAAGCCGCGACTGCGGTAATCCGACGCCCGGTGGTTTCGGTGCTTTCCACCGGAGACGAGCTGTGCCCGGCTGGAAAACCCTTAGGGCTGGGACAGATCTACGACAGCAACACCTACACCATAGCCGCCAATATTGCCAGGTGCGGGGGCACGGCGAAGATCATAGGTATCGGCAGGGACTCACTATCTTCACTCAAGGAAAAGATAGCCGAGGGACTGGGTGGGGACATGCTGATCACTTCCGGTGGCGTATCAATGGGAGATTACGACGTCGTCAAGGATGTACTGGCTCAGATGGGAACGGTCACCTTCTGGACAGTGCGCATGAAACCCGGCAAGCCCATCGCCTTCGGCACCCTTAAAGCAAATGATGGCAGGTACGTTCCACACCTGGGCCTGCCGGGCAACCCGGTCAGCTCCATGATCACCTTTGAGCAATTCGCCCGCCCGGCTATCTTAAAGATGCGCGGGATCGGCAGCCATATCAGGCCGGTCGTATCTGCTGCTATCGACCAGGAGATAATAAATGACGATGGGCGTCGTATCTTCGTACGGGTTCATGTCAGCAGGGCCGGCGATGGCTGGACGGCGTCCGTTACCGGCCCCCAGGGATCGGGTATTCTGACCTCCATGGCATCGGCCAATGGACTGGCTATCGTCCCTGAGGATTGCCCGGTGGCCAATGCCGGAGACAAGTTGAAGGTACAATTGCTGGATAATAATGAGGAACAGCTGTAAAAAGGGGAATCTTATGGTGCCGGTTATCACAATCGTAGGCAAATCTGGCACGGGCAAGACCGTTATAATGGAAAAGCTCATAACGGAATTCAAAGCGCGCGGCTACCGCGTAGGAGCTGTCAAGCACGCCCACCAGACAGTTGAACTCGATGTTCCGGGTAAGGACACCTGGCGCTTCTCTCAGGCCGGCAGCGATGCCACTGTGGTCAGTTCACCCTCGAAAATAACCATCTTTAAAAACCTCGACCACGAACCTACATTGGAAGAGACCGTAATGCTGCTTGGAGAGGACTACGACATCATCCTGGCCGAGGGATTTAAAACCACACGGGCGCCCAAGATCGAGGTTTGCCCCAAAGGTAAAATTGAGGATATGGTATGCAGCGAATCTGACCTGTGCGCGGTCATATCAGACGGCAAGCCGCCCGTCAAAATACCACTGTTCGGACGGCAGGAAATCGGCAAGGTCGCCGATTTCATTGAGCATGAAATCGTGGCTACTGCGCCTTCTGATATGTCCGTTACAGTGAACGGGAGGAAGGTACCGCTCAAGCAATTCGTCAAGGACATCATGGCCGGTTCCATACTGGCTATGCTGGGCACATTGAAAACAGTTGGTATAATAAAGACGGTTTCGATTCATATACGGAGGGCAGGGTAGGGGCTGTCATTGCGAGAAGCGTAGCGACGAAGCAATCTGTAGGGGCGGGTTTTTAAACCCGCCCGAAAACGTGTGTATTTATGATTTATAAAGCAGGAGTGCTCACCATCAGCGACAAGGGATCGGCCGGCCAGCGTGCCGATGCAAGCGGCGACTACATAGTAAGAACATTCCGCGGTGAACATATAGAGGTAGCCCGATACGAAATTGTAGCGGATGAGGAAGCCATTATATCCCGGACCCTGGCGGCCTGGGCTGACAGCGGCGAGGTGGACTTGATCGTGACAACAGGCGGGACCGGCATCAGTCCAAGGGACGTTACACCCGAGGCCACGATGAAGGTGATCGAAAAAGAAATGGTCGGCATCGTGGAAATGATGCGGGCTATCGGTTTTAGAAAAACGCCCACGGCTGTACTCAGCCGGGCTGTTGCCGGAATACGTGGAAAATGCCTGATCGTGAACCTTCCGGGCAACCCAAGGGCGGTGCAGGAATATCTCGAACTGCTGATGCCCATCGTGCCGCATGCCATTGAGACGCTGCAGGGCAGGTCGGGAGACCATACCTGAGCAGAGCAAAATATGCCGGGAATATGTGACGGTTTTCAGAGGGGTATAAGCTACCTGAGGGTCTCGGTCACCGACCGCTGTAATCTCAGGTGCGTTTACTGCATGCCGCCCGACGGTGTGGAGCTGGTATCGCACCAGGATATTCTGAGCTACGAAGAGATCATGCTGGTCGTGCGTGCCGCGGTAGAGATGGGCATGGACAAAATCAGGATCACGGGCGGCGAACCGCTGGTCAGAGCCGAAATAGTGGAACTGGTGCGCATGATCTCCGCTGTGGAAGGCATACGCGATATATCCATGACAACCAACGGCATTTTGCTGGATAAATATGCCGCAAAGCTGGCGGAGGCCGGATTGCAGCGCGTTAATATCAGTCTGGATACAATGAAGCCCGACCGCTTCAGGCAGATAACGCGCACCGGCGATCTGGCCGATGCGATCAGGGGCCTGGAAGCCGCAGGGGAAGCGGGGCTCAACCCCATAAAGATAAACGTGGTTCCCATGCAGGGTATAAACGATGATGAGATACGGGACTTTGCACGCATGACCCTGGAGAAAGGATGGCACGTGAGATTCATCGAGCTTATGCCGTTCCAGGGAACAGCGGGGATTATTCCGGCTGACTTGCTTCGCCGTGAGATCGAGACACTGGGCGCACTTGAGCCTCATTACGGTATGAAAGGCAACGGCGCGGCCAGGTATTTCCGCCTGCCCGGGGCCAGCGGTACGGTGGGATTCATAGAGCCCATTTCAGAACCTTTCTGCAGCCGCTGCAACAGGCTTCGCCTGTCGGCCAACGGTACACTGCTTCCCTGCCTTTTCTCCACGGATGGGGTGGACGTCAGGACGCCCATACGCGGGGGTGCAACGCTGACCGAAGTAAAACGCCTGCTGAAAGACGCCGTTGCCGCCAAACCGGAGATGCACCGGCTGGCCGACGGCTGCGCCATACATACCAGGATGTCCGGCATAGGGGGATAAGCTATGAATAAACGTGATACCCGCATGATTGACGTTTCAGATAAAAAGGATACACAGAGACTGGCCACCGCGACAGCCTGCATCAGCATGAGCAGGGAAACGCTCAGACTGGTGAAAAAGAATGGGGTACCCAAGGGGGATGTGCTGGCAGTGGCACAGGCGGCCGGAATAATGGCCGCTAAAAAGACACCCGACCTCATCCCGCTCTGCCATCCCCTGCTTCTTTCAAGCATCGCAATAGATTTCAGCTTCCCTGTTAAAAGCAATTCTATCGTTGTCACAGCTACGGTGAAAGGCCGCGGTCAAACGGGCTTCGAAATGGAGGCGCTCACAGCAGCGGCGATTGCCGCACTGACTATCTATGATATGTGCAAGATGTTCGACCAGGCTATGACTATTACAGATATGCGCCTTGTAAAGAAAACGGGCGGCAAAAGCGGCACCTATATCGCCCCAAGGTGATAGCCGGGGTACCTCGTCAAGGGCGGCAGCACTCTAACTGCGGAAGCCTTAAACGAGGCAAATACCTCCTGCCCCTGGCTCAATTCCAACTCAACGGCTGACCTTTCGGTTATAAGCACTTCAAGAGGAAAACCGCAATCAACAATGACTGTGCACAGTGGACCATTCGAAGAAAGCGACCTGATTATGCAACGCAGGTTGTTGCGTGCACTGCTGTCGGAAGCTGATTTTGACAATACTACCTCTTCAGGACGAATGTAGATTTCCACAGCCGTCGCCGGCGGTAAATCCGAGACTGCCTCTATGTCCCTGCCGTTAACATCCACCACAGCTATACCCGATTCGCTCCGCACAATACTTCCCTTCAATAAGTTGCGCATACCGATGAAGCCTGCGATCCTGGCATTGTCAGGCGAGTAAAAGATGTCGCCGGGCTTTCCCACCTGCACCATCTGCCCCTTCATCAGCACCCCCACCCTGCCGGCTACACGCTGGGCCTGCTGCATATCGTGAGTCGACATGATAACCGTCAATCCCCTGTCCCTATTAAATTGCATGACCAGCCGTTCGATCATTTTCACGGTCTCGGGATCCAGGTTGGCTGTCGGCTCATCAAGCAGGAGCAGATCGGGTTTAGTCACCACCGCGCGCGCCAGGGCCACACGCTGCGCCTCGCCCCCGGAGAGCGTTCTGGCCTTTCGTTTGGCATATCCCCCCAGCCCGATTGTGTCAAGCAACTCATAGACATCGGACCTGGCAGCTTTTCCATGACACCCTCTCACTTTGAGAGGATATGCCACGTTTTCATAAACCGTGTTATTGAAGACAGCAGGCTTCTGGAAGACCATGGCCATACGGCGGCGCACCTGAAGGGCGTTTATGGATGGGTCCGTTATCTTTTCCCCGTTAAAATAGATGTCTCCCGCTGACGGTCGTTCCAGCAGGTTGATCAGCCGCAGCAGTGTGGTCTTACCGGCGCCCGTGGGGCCGATGATGGTAAATATCTCCCCTTTCTCCACGGTGAGGCTGACTTTATTTAGCAGCACGGCGGCGCCGACGCGCCGCTCCAGGTCCACGGTTTGTAAAATGCCCATTAGTATCTCTGTAGCAGGATATTCATAATGACGCTTACCACCATGGCTATGCCGATCAGGATGATGCCCAGCGCCAGGGATAGCACCAGGTCGCCGCGCTGTGTCTCCAATGAGATAGCTGTGGTCAGCACCCGAGTGTAACCCCGGATATTGCCGCCCAGCATGAGCGCCGCGCCCACCTCCGATATGGCACGCCCGAAGCCCAGGATAAGCAGGCCTACTACGGCAAACTTGGCTTCAAATAGAATCGCCCGCATAGCCTGGGTCGTGCTGGCGCCCGAAGAAAGCGCGGTATCTCGTATAGCCTTGTCCACCCCGCTCAGGGCGCCGATGGTCATGCCCGTGAGCATCGGCATGATCAATATCACCTGCCCGATCACGATAGCGGCAGGTGTGAACATCAGTTCAAAACCCCCCAACGGCCCCGATCGCGAGATGAAAAGGAAGACGAAAAGGCCCACCACCACGGTCGGGAGGCTGTAAAAAGTCTGCACGACATTGATCACCGCGCGCTTACCCCTGAAATCATGAAAATGAATTAAGGCGCCGATCGGGATGCAAAAAAGCGCAGCGATCAGGATGGAAGCTGCCGAGATATATAGCGAGCGCAGAGAGATCTGGATGACCTCGGGATCCAGGCTTATTATTAGGTTGATTGCCTGAACCAGGGCCTGCCAGATCTCCTGCATCTCTAATTCCTTTATTTAACAGGGACGGTATAGTCTTCCAGCTTCGGGCAGCCTGGTTCTGTGCAACCGCCACCCTTGAGGGGGTTGAAAAGCGGCCTGCCGTATTCAGCTACTCCGTAAGTAGCGATTATATTCTGTACGTCATCAGACATCAACCAGTTGATGAAAGTATTGGCCGTAGGCAGCATTTTAGCTGTTTTTATCTTCTCGGGATTGATGGCTATCACATCGTACACATTCAGGAACAGGTCTCCTTTCTCAACCAGGGGCACCACGTTCACCTTGCCCTTGAAGGCAAGGAACGTAGATATATCGGCCAGAATGTAGGCGCCCTGTTCGGAGGCCATCAGCAGGCAGGGCCCCATGCCCTTCCCGGCTTCAACGTACCAGGGCCCTGATTTCTGAACATCCTCATATTTCAGTCCGGCCGCCTGCCAGATAAGCTTCTCCTTGGAGTGTGTTCCGGAGTTATCACCGCGTGATACGAACTTCACTTTCGTCGGGTCCGCTATTCCGGCCTCGTAGATCTTTTTGAAAGCCTGTTCAGGGGACAAGTCCTTGATACCCGCCGGATCACCGGCAGGGCCTGCGATAAGAAAGTGGTTGAATGCAAACGAGCGTTTGTTGATCCCATAACCATCGGCGATAAATTGGGCCTCGGCCGCGGGGTCATGCACCACCAGGGCATCCACATCGCCACGCTTGCCATACTCAAGGGCAACGCCGGTGCCGGCATAGACGATATCCAGCCTTACGTTGGCCTTTTTTTCAAACATAGGCTCAAGGTAGTTCCATAATCCGGTATCATACAGGCTGGTGGTCGTGGCTATTTTGAAACGGGGCGTGCCGGGTGTAATGGGGAAGGCCGTGCTCTGGGCCGATGTGTTGTCTGTCGCCGCCGGCTGCGTTGCGGCAGGCGCACAGCCCGCAAGAATAGTCGCGAGGAGAATGCAGGAAATGATGATGGGGATGGATACGCAACGGATACGCTTGACCAATAAGGTTTTCATGTTACCCTCCTTTCCAAAATGGGAGGCGCAGGTGTTTCCTCCTGCACCCTCGAGGCTTTTCAGCCTGCCGTCCGAATACCCTGCCGGTGAAGTTTAGGTATACGGCTCGAAGAGCATGTTATATTAAATTATTGAGAATTCTATCAAAGCGGTTCACATTTATCAATAGAAGGCTGTTGAAAATAGCCTGCATATATGTTAGTTTGATAGGGAGTATCGGATGCTTCATGCGTGAGTTCGATTCCACTTTTACTAATGCCCTGGTACTCTAACATAGTCTGGCAGATATCAAGGAGGTATGACATGACTTTAGGTAGCGGTACGATTGCAGTCATTGTTATTTTGATCATTATTGCCCTTGCCGTGGTAGGGTATGGCGGTTACCAGATGGGCATTGATACAGGATACAAGTCAGGCTACGCCAGGGGAAATGCCGATGGTACAGCAACCGGCACAGAGGATGGCTATAACAAGGGGCAAACCGCCGGCTATCAGCAGGGCAAACAGGACGGAGAAACGGACGGGTACAACAAGGGCTACTCCGAGGGCATGGCCAAGGGGCAGGCACAGGGCCAGGCCCAGGGTCAGGAACAGGGCCAGCAGATCGGCTATAACAACGGCTACAACGTCGGATGGTCCAACGGCTGGCGCAACGGCTGGCAATCAGGCTGGTGGCAGGGCTGCAACAACTGCTGGCAGCAGGCCGGCCCGTTTGTGGCGGGAAACCAGATGGTCACCTATTCGGGAGGTCCCAGTAAAGCATGGGTGCCCAATGCCCCTTCCTCACCACCACCTCAGAAATAGGCAACTTTTATTAAATCATTTGTCGGAGGTTGCATCGTGAAGATAACCACGCCTGCGCTAATAATCATCGTTGTATTAGTTATCCTGGCTATAGGCGGCGCCAGCTTCGGATTCTACCAGATGGGCAGGAACATAGGATTTGAGACGGGGGAAAAGTCCGGCATGGCCAAGGGCCTGGTTGTCGGCGAGAAGGCAGGCTACCAGAAAGGTTATACCGAAGGCAAGGCCGAGGGCGAGAAATCGGGCTTCGACAATGGTTATCAGGCTGTTTCGAAGCTGATCGACCTGCTATCGTCCCAGTTCGGCGACGGAACGGGCGTATATGAGGGTGAGCAGGTTGGCTATAATGATGGCTACAGCAGCGCCTATTATACTGTCTATCCTGCCGCATGGCAGACCGGCTGGCTGGCCGGCTACTATTATGTTAATGCCAGCGCCGACGTGGATGTCAATATAAACGGCGATCAGAAACCGCCTGTCAAGCCGGATATTATCAATCTGCCACAGTCGGGGTCCATCCAGGTGCCCAAACCACCGGAAGCCCCTTCCTTCCAGATTCCCGATCACCAGTCGCGTTTCAACCATAGCAGCACCCCCAACAGGCCGAGCCTGCCCGGACTGCGCCGCTGATAAGCGGGTATATGTATGCATGTAACAATTAGTAGAAGAAGTGGGCCAGATGGATAATAGCAGAGATAAAAAAATCGGCAAGGCGGCGATTATTCTGCTGGTGATCGTGGCACTGTCGCTGATACCCTGGTCCTTCGCTGCATTTATGTCCTTATTCGCCTTCGATGCGCCGGGCTCGCAGAATGAGCTCCCCGTCTGGCTGATGGTCGCGCCGCTATGGGCCTACCCTGTGATCGCAGCAAGCTGCATGATCGTTTCTATCATTCTTTACAAGAAAAATAAGCTCATTCCTGCACTGATAGTCATAGCAATACCCCTTGTCTTCGCCGTCATCAGCGCTGTTTTCATGGGCATTTACGTCGGCCTGCAGCCCCGCTAAGTGTCTCCCGCAGAATTAACCCGTTATTCGGTTCTTTATTGCATGCCCTCGATAAAGGCTCTTACGTTCCTTCCCAGCACGTCGTGATTATAACCACCCTCCAGCAATCCGAAACGCCGGCCCCGGCAATTCCTTACCGCGAATTCCTTCACCTGTTGCCCCATGGTCTTGTAGTCGTCTGTTGTTAATAACCTGCCCCAGTCCTGGATGTGCCGGTCGAAGCCGGCTGAGACTGCGATGATATCAGCCTGAGACTGACCTAAAAAGCGGCCGACATGGTCCACGAACTCCTGCCTGTCTCCATCCTCCGGGTGAAAATATACAACGTCCGGATTGCTCCCGAAGATATTGGCAGTTCCGTCCCCGAAATGCAGGTCGAAATCGAGTATGAGCGCAGTTTTGATCTTCTTTTGCTCGATCAGCCCGCTAACAGCAATAGCCATATTGTTGAAGAAGCAAAAGCCCCAGCAGCTATCCGGGCTGGCATGATGGCCGGGCGGACGGATAAGGCCGAAGGCCGGCTCGCCTTTCATGGCGATGTCTGCCGCCAGGATAGCGCCACCGGCAGCCAGCGCCGCGATTTCAAATACATCGCCGTACCTCTGCACGTAGCTGATGTGAAAGGCTGTATGGCAGAGCCGGATGTCATCAAGGCCCGCAGTATGGGGTTCAACAAATTCAAAGCCGCCCAGTTCTTTAACTATCGCCTCCATTCGCCCGGAGGCAGCGGCTGGATCGTTCTCGTAAACCTCTGTGTAACGCGGGTGATATACCACCTTCATGATCTTGTCCTCCCTCTGCAGCACTCACAGCAGCAAATTGAATTTATGCCAATTATACCGCATGCTCGTGCCACAGTCCGCAGGGCAGCGTGGACAACCTATAGTCACGATGGTAGTATAAAAGCCAGGCGCTGGCGCTAAGTAAGTTCAAGGGGGATGCCATGTTTTCAAGAGAGTGGTTCATCTACGTTTTCGGCCGCTGGATACTTCTCTCCGGCATCGCCGGCGCAATTCTACAGGTATTGCTCAGGCAGCAGTTAGGCATACCCGATTTCCCGGCTTTCCTGCTTAACCAGCTACTGCTGGCCAGCGTCTTCTGGTATGTTGATAAATTCATTTTCCGCCGACACCTGGGCAAGGTCAAGGAGCTTTTCAGGTTCCCCCGCATCAAGGGCGAGTTCAATCCCACCACCGAGTTCGATAAGATCACCGAGGAATACACGCAAATGGCGGACGACTTCAAGAAAAGCCCTGACAATCCCGGGGCCTGGCTGCACCGTTTTCTCGATCTCACTCATTCTATTGAGATGATGGACCGCGTGCTGAGGGACAAGGGCATCGATGTGGATAAGGAATACAACCGTATCGTGGAGGATAACCGCAAGCGGGGGCTGTACGAATAGGAAAATGCTATACTGGTAGCCACGTCACATGTTGAAAGCACAGCATGTAATTCAAATGCTTAAGAGCGAGCAGGCTAAAAGGCTGGGGATATCGCTGGCCGCCGCGGTACTGGGAAACCTGCTTTCCTTTCTATCCAGCCAGCTGACGCCACTCAATCCTCAGGTAACGTTTGATTTCTCGCACCTGGCCACCTTCGCCATTGCCATCACATTCGGGCCCTGGTACGGCATGCTGACAGCCGCCCTCTCCTCCATATACCCTTATTTTAACCTGGCAGTATTCGGCATCTACGGCCCGGTATACGGCCTGGCCATTATATTCGGCAAATCTATGACGGGTTTCCTGTGCGGGCTGCTGCGGGGACGCATGCCCACCTTCCTGGCCATCTGCCTATCATATATACCCGAGTCCATTTTCACCTTCTTTTTCCTTCAATGGATGGCGGTCACACTGCCCCCGGGCACACTGACGTGGGAGAACATCACTGTAGGCGTGATCATGGAAGGCTGGGTAGAAGTAATAATCTTTTCCTTCATCATCGACAACATGGTGCGCCGCAAGGTTGTGGAGACAGCCGTGTTGATGCTGGAGATATTCATCATAATGTTCCTGGTGCACAAGGAATTCCTGCAGACACTGCTGTTGCTGTTGCTGATCGCACTTTTTACCCTCATTCTATTTGAACTGGTAGAGCGGACCCTTCACAAGCCCGGGTCCCGGCTCCCCGAAAACAAGGATAAAGAGCAGTGACATGGACACTGCTGCCCTGCAGTCAGTCCGAAGAATCTAAAGTCTTATTTGAATGAGTATCAGTTTCGTTATAATCATCGTCTGGAAGAATGTCCGATGTTTCTAACGGTTTTAGATCATATCCCACAGCATTTATTGGTTGAGCCGCCCGACCAAGGATGGCTAAGAATTGTTCCTCTGTGATGTCTCGTTTAACTATTTGTCGTTTAGCCACTTTTTAATATCATCCTCGGTGGGCGGTTTACTTATTTCCCACATTTTTTCATAAGCTTCGATTAAATGTGTAAAAAGTTCAGTAAATGGTTTACTTGATACTCTAATACTCGGTCTGAAATCCAAAGATACATTTGGTAAGTAAACCTCTAAAAGAACCCAAGCATTATTAAGAGTAGCATTACCCACAGTTATCATATCCCCTATCAGTTCTTTGTGCCAACGTACTTCAATTCGCTGGTTAGTTGGTATTGGGTTATCATGATTGCTATCTTGTTGTGCTCTCCGTTCTAAAGCAGCCCTAGTATTTCTACAGATATCCATTTGGATATCACTTCTTTTATGTCCGAGGGTTTCAGCCAAATATTCAATGCACGGATTCTCAGGGTGCGGGAATATCAACCTTACAATGTTACCCCTTTTGATAATATCATAGGAGTGTGCGAGTACACCCGCGTGCCATAAGGCCCATATGTTAGACGTTGGGGGCAATAGTTGTGCTATTGGACGATATTGCTGCAAAATCTTTCGGCCTGTGTAAAATTCAAACCCATTATAAGTAATACCCTCGTAAATCTCTTCATGTTTGTCTTTAGACATTGTAACTTTTGTCATAAACGTCGGATATTTATCGGCAATTTCATAAACCTCCGACATTTTGTTGAGTATAGGTGAAATTGACTCCGCTAAATTGACTTGTGATTCTCTGGTCGTTTTGCCTGTGTGCGATTCTGCTACTATTTTTCTATCCTGCGCCACAATATTTATAGCCGGTTGACTGGGCTGGTTCTTTAATAGAAGTAATCTAACTTGTCTTAATATCCATAAGATTGCACCAAAAGCAAGGAGGGCTATTACAAAAATCACAGGGCCAGGTAGGACTTGTATCACACCCCACACTATAACACCACATGTAAGAATGATTGCAAAAATGGCATTATCCAATATGCTTTCCAACCGGCGCTGAAACCATTTTGAATTACCCATGCTACAATATTAACATGTTCGTTTACGTTGCCGTAAACTTGCCGTAATAACTGTGTCATTACTCTCCTACGTGGCGTTAAGGGATACTCGCCATACTAAGATACTTTAGCACCCATTTCTTTGCCGCAATCATAGCTCTTGCGGAAATCATCCCGACCCGGTCGTATCAGCTTTGACACCCCTTTATACATAGGCTATAATAATCAATACGGTAAGTGGCTTCCTTATACCGCATCGCCGGCAGCAAACCGGCTAAATGCTTCCACTTTTTATTGCCATGAATAAAAGATCGAAGACCATTGCTGTCATCAATTATGGCGCGGGCAACCTGGGCAGCGTTGCCAACGCCCTGTCCAAACTTGGATACAACCCCGTTGTGACCAGTTCCATCCCCGAAGTACTCAATGCGCATGCGGTATTCCTTCCAGGTGTGGGCGCGGGCGGCGATACAATGAAAAGCCTTGAGGCGTCGGGTATGGCCGCCACGGTGCTGAAGCTGGTCGAACTCCAGCGTCCGCTATTTGCCATCTGCGTGGGCATGCAAGTTCTTTTGTCGAGCACTGAGGAGGATGGGGAACACAGGTGCCTGGGCATCATACCCGGCAAGGTCAGAAAGCTGCCTCAGGGACTGAAGGTGCCCCATATGGGATGGAACCAGGTCAGGCAGATCGTCAGTCACCCTGTTTTCGATGGCATACCGGATAACACCGATTTCTACTTCGTGCATAGCTATTACGCCCACCCGGGGGACAGCTCCGCAGTAGCCGGTGTAACTGAATACGGCATTGAGTTCTGTTCGATGCTGATCAAGGACAACCTTTTCGCCACACAATTCCACCCTGAGAAAAGCGGAGAGCCGGGGCTCAAGATGTACTCCAACTTCCTGAAATACTCGCTATCATGATGATACGATTATGTTAACTAAACGTGTTATTCCCTGCCTGGATGTGACGGACGGACGTGTGGTGAAGGGTACCAGCTTCACCAACCTCCGTGATGCAGGCGATCCTGTTGAACAGGCGGACTTCTATTACCACGAGGGAGCCGATGAGCTCGTATTCCTTGATATCGGCGCCACACCCGAGGCCAGAGATACCATGGTAAACGTCGTGGCAAATGTAGCCCGCAAGGTATTCGTCCCTCTTTGCGTAGGTGGCGGCCTGCGTACCATCGATGATATGCGGCGAATGCTGCAGGCGGGCGCTGACAAGGTATCGATAAACACCGCCGCAGTACAGAATCCCGGGTTGCTCAAGGAAGGCGCCGCCATTTTCGGCAGGCAATGCATGGTGCTGGCGGTTGATGCCAGGCGGTCCGATAACAATAATCTAGCCGGCTGGGAAGTATGCACACACGGGGGCCGAAAGCCCACAGGCATCAACGCGTTAGAATGGATTAAAAAGGCTGTTGACCTTGGGGCCGGTGAGATCCTGTTAACCAGTTGGGATGCCGACGGGCACAGGTCGGGCTACGATAACGAGCTCAACCGCGCGGTCAGCGAACTTGTGACAGTGCCTGTCATCGCCAGCGGCGGGGCCGGCACGCTCGATCACCTTTACCAGGCGCTGTATGTTGGTAAAGCGGACGCTGTGCTGGCTGCCAGTATCTTTCATTACAGGGAATACTCAATCAGGCAGGCCAAGGAATACCTGGCCGCAAAGGGTATACCTGTGAGGCTGCAGTGAGGTGATGAATAAATGATCGGACAGGAAACGCGCGACGTAGAAAGGAAGATAACAGCCATACTCAAGATTTTGAGCGATGCGCAGATGCCCATGGGCAGCAGGATGATATCCGGCCTGCTGGAGGAGCAGGGTATCTACCTGGGAGAAAGAGCAGTGCGCTACCATTTGAAAATCATGGATGAACGCGGTTTTACCCGTTCGGCTGCGCATAAGGATGGCCGCACCATAACCGGACCGGGCCTCGAGGAATTAAGAAACTCTCTGGTCACCGACAAAATCGGTTTCGTCGGCTCCCGAATAGAGAGCCTGGCTTACCAGACCAATGTCGGCCTGCGTTCGGGGACAGGGCGCATACCGGTAGATGTATCGTTATTCGCCCGCGATGACTTCCCATCTGCCCTGAAAATCATGAAGGACGTGTTCCAGGCGGGGCTATCGTCTTCAAGCATGGTTGCGCTCGCCGGTGAAGGTAATACCCTGGGTGGCATCGTAGTCCCGCCCGGCCAGGTGGGATTGGCTACCGTATGCAACGTTGCTGTAAACGGCTGCCTCCTGAAATCCGGCATACCCGCCTATGCGCGCTTCGGCGGTCTGCTCCAGGTAAAGGAGTGGCAGCCGTTCCGGTTTGTCGATCTCATCGAGTTCGCCGGATCAACAATTGATCCTTCCGATATCTTTATTGCCGGCAGGATGACGAGCATCATTCATGCCGCCGCCGACGGCCTTGGCAAGGTGCTGGCAGGTTATCACGAGATACCCATGCTATCTTTCAATAAAGCTGATGAGCTGCTGCAGCGGATGAAGAACAGCGGCCTCATCAGCCGGGCATTCCTGGCCAGGCCGGGTGAAAAAATGTGCGAGATTCCCTTCAACCATGAGAAGGCAGGATTGGTCTCACTCAGCGGTTTGAACGCGGCAGCGGCCGTGGCTGAGAGCGGTATTACCGTGTCCAACCACGCCATGTGCGGCCTGCTGGACGTTTCCAGGCTCCGGCCGTTCGTTGAACTGCTATAATTGGCTATTAGTTATGCACAATATCCTGCTGGTTACCAATGAGATGGACCGGGTGCGGGACCTTAGTGCCGGACTGAGCCGCATGGGTTTCTCCTGCACCGCCTGTATTTACGCCGACGATACCGTCCAGCAGGATGCCCGCCAGACTTTTAACGCTGTACTGATAGACATCTCCTCGATATCAACGCACGGTGATTCCACCTGGAAGTGGTTCAGAAAGCTCAAATTGCGAAGGGTGCTTCCCGTTATCGCATTGGTCTCTGCCTCAACGCTGCACCTGGTGCTGGAACAGGGATTTGAGGACTTCGTTATGAAGCCCTGGAATATGGATGAGCTGTCGGCAAGGATACGGCGCGCTATATCTAAAACGACCAGGCCCGAGCAGGACAGCATAATTAAGGTGGGGGACCTGACCATCGATCCTGTCAGGTGCGAAGTCGAAGTAGCCGGCCGCCTGCTGGCGCTGACTTTCAAGGAATACGAGCTGCTTAAACTCCTGACAACCAATAAAGGCAAGGTTTTCACGCGCGAGTCACTACTGAACGAGGTATGGGGCTATGACTACTATGGTGGGGATAGGACGGTTGACGTGCATATCAGGAGGCTGCGCAGCAAGATAGAGGATCCCGTACACTCATTCATCGAAACAGTCCGAAACATCGGCTACAAATTCAAGGAAGCCGACTCAGCTAAATAGCCAATCTTGTAACATGATCTTAACATCGCCGTAATGCGCCCGAAATGGGCCTCCTTTAAACTTCGACTATTACTAATAAAGGAGGTTAACTATGAATTCGGGCGATACAGCATGGCTGCTGACCTCGAGTGCACTCGTATTGCTCATGACTCCCGCCCTGGCCTTTTTCTACGGGGGTATGGTCAGGAGGAAAAACCTGCTCTCTACCATAATGATGAGCTTTGCCATCCTCTGCATGATATCCATATTATGGGTCCTCTATGGATATACCATGGCCTTCGGCCCCGATGTTAAAGGATTGGTGGGCAATCTGTCATGGTTCGGGCTTACAGGTGTCGGCCAGGATCCTTCCCCTGTGTATGCAAGTACAGTACCGCAACTCGCATTTGTAGCCTTCCAGGCGACCTTTGCCATTATAACGGTAGCGCTCTGGACGGGCGCCGTAGTTGAACGTATTAAATTCGGCGCCCTGCTGGCTTTTGCGGCGCTCTGGTTTACACTCGTCTATTGCCCGGTCGCTCACTGGGTTTGGGGAAGCGGAGGCTGGCTGGCACAGTTGGGCGCGCTTGATTTTGCTGGTGGCACTGTCGTGCATGTCAACGCCGGCATATCCGCTCTGGCGCTTGCGCTGGTGCTGGGTCCGCGCATGGGATTCAAAGAAGGCGAATCCATGGAACCCAACAACATACCCTATGTGGTGCTGGGCGCGGCCCTGCTCTGGTTCGGCTGGTTCGGCTTCAATGCCGGCAGCGCACTGACCGCCGGCGGGCTTGCCTCCAATGCTTTCATCACCACCAATACTGCTGCCGCGTCCGCAGGATTCACATGGATGATACTCGGCTGGATTAACCGCCGCCCCTCGGTGTTGGGCGCAGCCACCGGCGCGGTAGTCGGATTGGTGGCCATCACACCGGCCGCCGGCTTCGTTCCCGTCTGGGCCGCCATCCCTATCGGCGCCATCGGGGCTGCTATCTCTTACTATGTGATGGTCTGGAGGGCCAAGTCATCCGGGGTTGATGAGTCGCTGGACGTCTTTGCCTGCCATGGCATGGGCGGGACATGGGGCGCCCTGGCCACCGGCATCTTTGCCACCACGGCTGTCAACGCCTCAGCTTCCGGACTTATCGACGGGAACTGGAAACAGCTACTGATACAGGCTGCGGCTATCGTAGCCACTGCTGCCTATGCCTTCGGGATCTCCTGGCTGCTGGCAAAGGCCCTCAAGACCACCATGGGCCTGCGTGTAAAAGAAGAGGAGGAAGCAGTCGGGCTTGATATATCGCAACATGGTGAAACCGCTTATGGAGGTATTTCATAATGAAGAAAATAGAGGCTATTATCAGGCCGGAAAAGCTGGATGCAGTCAAGGACGCCCTTTCTGCCGGGGGAATGCTGGGCATGACTGTGACCCATGTCAGCGGCCGTGGCCGTCAAAAGGGCATCGCCCTGCAATGGCGGGCCGGAGAGTACCGCGTCGATTTCCTGCCCAAGGTCAAGATAGAAATAGTCATTGCCGATGAGGAGTGCCAGGCGGCCTTGGATATAATCTGCGTGGCCGCCCGGACAGGCAGGGAAGGTGACGGCATGATCTTCGTGCTGCCGGTCGAGAACGCGATGCGGGTAAGGACTAACGATAATGGAGATACCTGCGTAACGAGCAAATAGAGTGGTTAAATCCAAAAGAGGGACGCCCTTAAGGGCGTCCCTCTTTCACATGTAAAATTCAGCGATTTAACACAACTGTAACAATCAACATTTAAAGTGGTGGCATCAATTCACAGGAGGTTACCATGCAAATTAATTCCGGCGATACCGCATGGCTGCTGATCGCCACCGCAATGGTGATGTTGATGACCCCGGGACTGGCCTTTTTTTACGGAGGCATGGTCAGGCAAAAAAACCTGCTTTCCACGCTGATGATGAGCTTTGTGATGCTGGGGCTCATCTCGATATTATGGGCATTTTACGGCTACAGTATCAGCTTTGGGCCTGATTTCAAAGGTCTATTTGGAGGGCTGCAATGGGCCGGCCTGATGAACGTTGGCATGGAACCTTCCAATACCTATGCTACCACCATCCCCCATTTCCTCTTCATGATGTTCCAGGCAACTTTCGCCATCATCACAGTCGCGCTTATTACGGGCGGCGTGGTGGAGCGCATCAGGTTCAGTTCCCTGCTCTTCTTCTCCATCATCTGGTTTACAGTAGTATATTGCCCGATAGCACACTGGGTATGGGGAAGCGGCGGATGGCTGGCCAACCTGGGAGTGCTGGATTTTGCCGGCGGTACCGTGGTACATGTCAACGCCGGGTTTGCAGCTCTGGCCATCGCATTGGTACTCGGACCCCGGCGCGGTTTCGAAGAGAGAGAGGTGATGGAGCCCAACAGCATCCCATACGTGGTGCTTGGCACCGCCCTGCTGTGGTTCGGCTGGTTCGGCTTTAACGCCGGCAGCGCGCTTGCCGCCAACGGAGTGGCCGCCAGCGCCTTCGCCTCCACCAACTTCGCCGGAGCTTCTGCAGCGATAACGTGGCTCATACTCGGTTGGATACACCGCAGGCCATCGGTGCTGGGAGTAGCTACGGGGGCAGTCGTGGGACTGGCTACCGTAACTCCAGCCTCAGGATTTATCCACCCCATGGCCGCCATACCTATCGGAATCGGGGCGGCGATCATTTCTTACTATGTAATGCTCTGGCGCAATAAATCCAACAAGATAGACGAATCACTGGACGTTTTCGCCTGTCATGGAGTTGGGGGGTCCATCGGTACTATCGCAGTGGGACTGCTGGCAACGGCTGCTATAGGCGGAAAGTCGGGTTTGATAGATGGAAATGGGACACAGGTACTCATCCAAACGCTGGCTGTGGTGGTGGTTGCCGCTTATTCATTCGGTATGACCTGGGTTGTAGCCAAGGTGATTGATGCCACTTTTGGCCTGCGCGTTAAGAACGAGGAGGAGATGGTAGGACTGGATATATCGCAGCATGGCGAGAGGGCTTACGGAGGCTTTTCTTAAAATCTGGTAAAAATTAAGGAAAACCGCTCATTTTCCGGTCGGGGAATGGTGATTTTCAATGCCAAAACCCGATTTTAAGAAAATTTTTCAGCAAAAACCACCAAATTTAATCTGTTTGTAACATTCCCCGGTTAAATTAACAGCATACATAAACGGAAAGGCCCTGCGGCAATTTTAACGCACCGTCTAACGTTTAAACCAATAAAATAAAGGAGGAACAATTTGGCACCCGAAAAAATGACCCCTGACAAGATCCTAAAAAAGGTCAAAGACGAGAATATCAAGTTCATCGACCTCAAGTTCAATGACCTGCCGGGCTTATGGCAGCATTTCACGATCACAGCAGGTGAGTTGAATGGCAATCTGGATTCCGATCCGGCCAAGGGCGGAATCTGGGCCGAGGGCATCGGCTTCGATGGCTCGAGCATCCGCGGCTTCCAGCACATCCAGGAGAGCGATATGATTTTGATGCTCGACCCGGGAACCGCCATAATGGATCCTATCTGTGAGCATCCTACACTGAGCATTATCTGCGATGTGTACAACCCCATAACCAAGAAACCTTACACCAGGGACCCCAGGTATATAGCGAAGAAAGCCGTCAAATATTTAATTTCTACCGGCCTCGCCGATACCTGCTACTGTGGACCGGAGCAGGAGTTCTTTATTTTCGACGACATACGTTTCGACCAGGACCAGCGCAGCGGCTACTACTTCATAGACTCTATCGAAGCCGACTGGAATACGGGCAGAGATGAAAAGCCCAACCTTGGTTACAAGCCGAGGTACAAGGAAGGCTACTTCCCCGTTCCACCGCATGATTCCCTGCAGGACCTCCGGTCTGAGATCGTGGAAACAATGGAGGCAGCCGGGCTTGAAATCGAGGTCCACCATCATGAGGTAGCCACCGCCGGACAGTGCGAGATCGATATGAAATACAAGGACCTGCTCAGGATGGGCGACCAGATGATGTGGTTCAAATACGTGATCAAGAACGTCTGCCACAAGCATAATAAGGTGGCAACATTCATGCCCAAGCCCATCTTCCAGGACAATGGCTCGGGCATGCACGTGCATCAGAGCCTTTTCAAAGATGGCAAGAATATGTTTTTCGATCCCAAGGGCTATGCGCTCATTAGCCAGACCTGCAAATATTATATCGGCGGACTTCTCAAGCATGCCGAAGCTTTATCTGCGATATGCTCCCCCACCACCAATTCCTACAAAAGACTGGTGCCAGGCTTCGAAGCGCCGGTCAACCTGGTATACTCCGCCGCCAACCGCAGCGCAGCAGTGCGCATACCCATGTACTCGGAGAACCCCAATGCCAAGAGGATCGAGTACAGGCCCCCTGACTGCAGCAGTAACGGCTACCTGTGTCTATCCGCACTTCTTATGGCCGGCCTGGACGGCATCGAGAACAAAATCGATCCGGGCCAGCCCTTCGACAAGGACACTTACACCCTCAGCGCTAAAGAGTCTAAAAAGCTGAAGACCGTCCCGGGTTCTCTCGAACAGGCCGTCAATGCCCTGGAAAAGGACCACAAATTCCTGCTGAAAGGCGGCGTTTTCACCCAGGATGTTATCGATGTCTGGATCGATTATAAGCGGACAAAAGAGATCGATGAGATCAGGCTCAGGCCCCACCCGCACGAGTTTTACCTGTATTTCGACATTTAGAGCTTCCTCAATGGGGAGAGGCGCCGGCTGGAGCCGGCGCCTCTCTTTTATACCTGTTATACACTACCGGATGCTATGCAAATAGTTTTGACTTTACGTTTGATTTATGTTTTGATTACAAAGTGCGATAAAAATACATCATGGAGGAAACATGGTAAAGAAAGATAGAGCAGAAGCTGTAGAATACGTGCTTAAAATGGCAAAGGAACACGATATAAAGTTCATCAACCTGTGGTTTACTGACATCCTTGGATTCCTCAAGAGCTTTTCCATCACTATCGAGGAGCTTGAACGCGCTATGGAGGAAGGCATGGGCTTTGACGGATCGTCAATCGAGGGTTATGCCCGTATAGACGAAAGCGACATGATCGCCCTGCCGGACCCGGATACCTTCCAGTTGCTGCCGTGGAGGCCCAAGGAACAGTCGGTCGGACGCATGTTCTGCGATATATATAAGCCCGAGGGCACACCTTTTGAAGGAGACCCCAGGTATATCCTCAAGCAGAACCTCAAGCGCGCCTCCGACCTGGGCTATACTTTCTACGTGGGCCCCGAGCTGGAATATTTCTATTTCAAGGACAACAAAGGCACCGAGATACTTGATTCCGGCGGCTACTTCGACCTGGTACCGCTGGATATGGCTGTTGACCTGCGGCGGCAGACCGTGCTGGCTCTCGAGGAGATGGGCATCGGCATCGAGTATTCGCACCATGAAGTAGCGCCAAGCCAGCATGAGATCGATATGCGCTACACAGACGCACTCACGATGGCGGACAATGTAATGACCTACAGGTTGGTAGTAAAACAGGTAGCCATGGAAAACGGCGTCTATGCCACCTTCATGCCCAAGCCTATTTTCGGCGAGAACGGCAGCGGCATGCATGTGCACCAGTCGCTCTTCAAGGGTGACCGGAACGCCTTTTTCGACAAGAACGACCCTTTCCATCTGTCCAAGATAGCCAGGAGCTATATCGCCGGCCTGCTTAAATACGGTCCCGAGATAACCTCGGTAACCAGCCAGTGGGTCAACTCGTATAAGCGACTGGTGCCCGGATATGAGGCGCCCGTATACCTGTCGTGGGCCCGGCGCAACCGCGCAGACCTGGTCAGAGTGCCTGAATACAAACCCGGCCGGGAAATGGCTACACGCATGGAATACAGGTCTCCCGATCCTGCCTGCAATCCCTACCTGGTATTCAGTGTGATGCTGGCGGCAGGGCTGGACGGTATCGAGAAAGGCCTGGAGCCGCCTGCGCCGGTGGAGGAGAACGTTTACGAGATGACTGAAGAGCAGAGACGGCGCCGCGGCATCAAGACGCTGCCGGGCAGCCTTTCTGAAGCTATCGCATTGACAGAGAAGAGCGCACTGGTTAAAAAATCGCTGGGAGAGCACTGCTTCAATGCCTTTATCAAGAACAAGAAAGTGGAGTACAACCAGTACAGGATTCAGGTCACGGAATACGAGATAAAGAAATATTTACCCATCCTGTAGTACAATTTCTTCGTCACCTGCGAATTGCTGAGCCGCCCGCCTTAAAAAGCGGGCGGTATTCATAGATTATAGCCGTATCGGTATAATATCTGAGGAAGAAATAGAATGATAATAGGGGTGCTGGCACTTCAGGGCGCCTTCATAGAGCATATCAATATGTTCGAGAGCATAGGTGTCAAAGCATCTGAAGTGAGGTTGCCGGGCCAGTTAGAGAAGATCAGCGGCCTGGTCATACCGGGCGGAGAAAGCACCACTATTATGAAACTGATGCATAGCTACGGCCTTATCGGCCCGGTCAGGAAGCTGGCTGCGAGAAATGCCCCTATCTGGGGAACGTGCGCCGGCATGATATGCCTGGCCAAGGACGCCTTCAACCCGGACAGGACCCCCATGGAAACCCTCGGGCTTGTGGATATGACCGTGAAGCGCAATGCCTTCGGCAGGCAGGTTGACAGCTTCGAAACACAGTTGCAGATTACAGCCCTGAAGGGAGGACCATTCCCCGCTGTATTCATACGCGCCCCCCTGATAGAAAGTGTTGGCGGCAGTGTGCAAGTGCTGGCCAGACTACCGGCAGGTGAGATCGTGGCCGCTGTTCAGGGAAAGCTGCTGGTCACATCCTTCCACCCCGAGCTGACGGGCGACGCCAGGCTGCATAGCTATTTTGCCGGCATGGTCGGGAATTAATCGGCCCCGCCTTATTCGGCCGGCGCCGCTACCGGCTGGGGCGCGATGATATTATTAAGGTAATCCTCGGCCCATTTAATCAATTCCTCGTCCTTGAGCTCCAGCGGATAATCGGGCTTCAGGCCCGTCTCACTGATAAACGTGCCGTTGGGCGTATAATAATGCGCCGTCGTGACCTTGATGGCGGACCCGTCATCGAGTTTGATGAAATTTTGCACGCTGGCTTTGCCGAACGTTTTCTCGCCGGCCAGCTTGGCCCTGCCGTTGTCCTGCAGCGCTCCCGCCACAATCTCGCTTGCGCTGGCGCTGCCGCCATTGACCAGCACTATCACCGGCAATTCCCTGGCAATGCCACCCGGTTTGACCTTCTGGACGGTCTCCATGCCGTCCTTATCCACAATCTTTACCGCGATTCCGCGCGTTAAAAACTGGCTTGTTACATCCACGGCCTCCGAAAGCAGACCGCCCGGGTTATCCCGCAGGTCGAGAATGATGCCCTTGGCCCCCTGCTTATAAGCCTCCACCAGCGCAGCTTTAAAGTCATTCGTGGTAGGCACGATGAACTGCAGTATCCGGATGTAGGCCAGCTGACCCCTCATCTCGAATTTAACCGAATCCATCTTAATCTCCCTGCGCACCAGGCTTATCTCGAAGGGCTCTTTCTCCGACTGCCTGAAAATCAGCAGCACCACCTTTGTGCCAGCCGCACCGCGTATCTTCTGTGACGCTTCAACTGTGTTCATCTGCGCGGTGGACTGCCCGTCAATCTTGAGTATCATATCACCCGCCTTCAATTTGGCCTCCTCGGCCGGCGAGCCAGGCATGGGCGACATGATCACAATTTGATCATTTTTCTTCCCGATTACCGCGCCGATACCCTGATAGAGGCCGGTAAGGTCAACCATCGTTGACTCAAATGACTGGGGTGAGAAATACTCGGTATAGGGATCACCCACGGCGGCGACCATACCTCGTATGGCCCCCTGTGCCAGCTTGACCGGGTCGAGCTTGGCTCTATCCACATAGTTTTTTTGCAGCAGGTCCCAGGCCTGACTGATGGCCAGGAATTCAGGCGGTAAACCCTGCAGCGTCCTTTTGTCTGCGTCACCCGGAGTAAACTTGGTGTCGCATGCCAGCATGGGCAAACTGGTGACCAGTACAGCCAGTACCAGCAGTACGCACAGGGCTATTTTTTTTCTCATATGCATTTGATCAACTCCAACGATAGAAAATATTTGTCCAGGGGACGGCCCACCGGGCTGGAATATATTTTAGCGCATTTCTGTTTATATCCAAGAATAGCCAAGCAGGCCTGTAAGCCGATTTCTGTATCTCCGTTTACACGGAGCGGTGACCATCCATCTACCCGCCGTGTTACCACGGCGATCATGCGACCAACCCGGGGTCGGCCCAGGCACGCCATAGCCCCCTATTAGGTCTTGCTCCGGGTGGGGTTTGCACGGCCGGCCGGTCACCCGGCCGCCGGTGAGCTCTTGCCTCACCATTTCACCCTTGCCTGCCTTGCGGCAGGCGGTATGTTTCTGTTGCACTCTCCGTAGGGTCACCCCTCCTGGGCGTTACCCAGCACCCCGCCTGGTAGAGTTCGGACTTTCCTCTACGATTCTATGAATCGCAGCGGTCACCCGGCCTGCTTGGCTAACTTACTCTACAACCTGGCTGACAGCAGGTCAAATAGCTCAGCTCAAGTACAATATTCTGCCGCAGTTGCCGCAGGTGACGATCGCGTTGCCGCGCGCGTGCTGCAGCTCGCTGACCGACAGTGTTACGCGACAGCCCAGGCAACGCCCCTGTTCGACCTTAACCACAGCCTGCCCTTTCCTGCCTTTAACCGCTTCATAAGCAGCAAGCGTATCCCTGTCGATCGACGCCAGAATCTCGCTGCGTTTTTTTTCAAGCTCGTTCAATTCCTTTTTTACCTCATCCACCTGCACCCGCAACTCATCTTTCTCGCCCTCCCAGGCTTTCTTTGAGGCCTTACAGGATTCCTGCAGCTTCTTGATATCAGATTTGCCGGACTCGAGCTTTTCCATCATGTCCAGCAGCACATCGTCTTTTTTATCGAGGCCCGCCTTAATAATAGTAGCCTCCTGCTCATAGCCGACCAGTTCCTTAGGATTCTTGATCTTGCCGCCGTACAGCTTATCGCTTATCTGCTTGACCTGCGTTCGCAGGGCCTCAGCCTCCGCGTCCAACTCTTTATATTGCTTCTCTATTCCGGACCGTCCGTCTTCGGCTGCCTTCAAATCAGCTTCAGCCTGCTCGTACTTGTCATTATGTCGAATACGCAGATCCATTTCCTCAAGCTGTTTGCGGTGACCCAGGATGGAAAGCTCCACTTGCTGAAGTTCGAAGACACGTTTAGCGAGGCTCATATCGGGCAATCATACGTCAGGGCAATTTATATGTCAAAGCCGGTGCGCACGGCTAATGAGGATAGTCGAGCAGTACAACCTGCGTGCTGGCAGGGATATTGGTCCTGGTGACGATAAACTTGGGTTGCGAGGCCAGGTCCTTGTTGCCCATTTCCTTAAGAAATTTCTCGGGCAATTCGAGGTCACCTTTCTCTGCCTCAGTTTTGTAATGCATGGGAATGGCGATGCCCGGATTAATGTTCCTCACCAGGTCTGCTGCGGCCTGGCCGCCGATCGTTGAGTGTCCCCCCACCGGCACGAAGAGCACGTTGATGCTTCCCAGTTCACCGGTCACCTCGGGTGTGAGCGTATGTCCGAGATCACCCATGTGACAGAGCGTTACACCTTCCATTTCGATCACATAGATCGTGTTCTTGCCCGACTTTTTACCCTGTACTTCGTCATGAAAAGCAGCTATGCCTGTAATATATGTGTCCTTTATCTCATATTCCCCGGGTCCCTTAATAACCCGGAACCCTTCCCCCAGGGTGTCGATATAAGAATGACCGGGGTGCGCATGGCTGATGGCCACTATATCCGCCTGGATTTTACCGAGCGCATAGCCGGTTGTGTCGGGACAGGGATCGATCAATACGATCGCCTCCTTGCCCTTAATGCGGAAACAAGAATGGCCAAACCAGGTGATTTCCATATAGTTAACCTCGCTATCTGACGGATATTTGAACCGGGGCTTAATTGTAGCAACACGTCCCGAAAACAGCAATCGCCAGATATCATATTAGCTTTGTGCTATAATCCCTGCCGTGAATATACTCGCCTTCGAGACATCCTGCGACGAGACTGCGGCAGCAGTCGTAAAGGATGGGATGACCATTTTATCTAATGTGATTTCGTCCCAGGTGGACATCCACGCAAGATACGGCGGCATCGTGCCCGAAGTGGCCTCGCGCCAGCACCTGCTCACCATAATACCGGTTGCAGAAAAAGCGCTGACCGAGTCGGGGCTCACCCTGAAGCAGGTCGACGCCATAGCAGCCACGGTGGGGCCCGGCCTGGCAGGGTCCCTGATTGTGGGCGTCAATTTCGCCAGGGCAGTCTCACAGGCTGAGGACCTGCCTTTTATCGGCATCAACCATTTGGAAGGCCATATCTACGCCAACTGGCTTTCCGTTGCCAGCCCCGAGCTGCCCTGCCTCTGCCTGATCGTATCCGGCGGACACAGCGATATGATTTTAATGGAGGACCATGGCAGCTTCCGCCGGTTGGGCTGCACACGGGATGACGCGGCCGGCGAAGCTTTTGACAAGGGGGCAAGGATCCTCGGGCTGCCCTACCCGGGGGGTCCGGCCATCCAATCAGTTACCAGAGGAGTAACAACTTCCCTGAAGCTTCCTCGTTCCTGGTTAAAGGAGAGCGACGATTTCAGCTTCAGTGGAGTTAAAACCGCTCTATTGCATATGGCGGAGGAGAAAGTGGATCGCGATGACCGGTGGGTCAAAGAGGCGGCTGCCGCCTTCCAGGAGGCAATCATCGATGTACTGGTCAGCAAAACCATACAGGCAGCATTGCGGACCGGTGTGAATCAGATAATGCTGGCCGGCGGCGTGGCTTCTAACAGCGCATTGCGTGAGCGCTTTGAAGCGGATTCTCCTCTGCCCGTCCTGATACCGCCACCCATACTGTGCACCGATAACGCGGCCATGATAGCCTCCTGCGCCTATTACCACTGCATGTCAGGCAATTCGCACGACGTCTGGCCTGATGTTATACCGGGGTTGTCTTTCGCAACCTGATCAGCGGGCAAGCCCCGCATTCCTTGGTACGACACCAGGTGTGGTAAATATGCAATAGACCCTGCTGCCTGCATGCGCCGAAGGCCTGGTTGCCCAACAGCTCACCCATATAACGCGTCAGCTCGTTTTGCAGTAATGAAGGATAAGAGCTGTAAATATACTTTGCCTTTTCAGCCAGAGAGCTGTCATTGATACCTGCGCCATATGCCCTGATAAACGGCATGACTGCATTCACCATGATCTCCCTGGCCCTGCCGGTTCCGATAAGAACCTGCGAATCAATCCGGCCACCCTCCTCCACCATAAATGCCCTGTCGAGCATAGTTACAGCCATACGTGGCGGCGCATTAGCCACCAGGTCTGCCAGGCTGGAGATCAGGCCGCCTTTCTCGTATCTGTGCAGCACGTGACACAGGCCGGCAATCCTCAGGGCAGGATGATTCGAAGGACGCGTTGTGGCTGTGATCCAGTCGGACGCCCTCATCGGATAAATTCCCGCAGGAAGACGGGACACACTTTCACTTGAGAAACCTGAAGCGCCCAGCAGCAGGCTATATTTCGACGACAGGCTTGCGGCAGCATAGTTTCTGACCATTCCTGCAGTTATCCTATCGGCCAGTGTCTCAAAAGGCTTGACGTTCCTGGCATAACCCAGGGCGCGGCAGATACCCTTATACAGCACCTGTTCGGGGTCGCCGTTCTGAAGGGCCAGTGAAAACCGGGCTGCTTTTTGTTCGAATCTTAAAAGGCCGGCTTCGACAATGATCCGGTCAGCTTTCTTACCGGAGCCGGCCAGGTGCGGACAACGTTGCGCCGGTCTAACAGAGATGCCGTTCAAGAGGCCCCTGCTGTTACTAATGTATTGGGCCAGTATGACCGTGCTGAGCACACGGCCATCCTGCAAACTGACGGGGAGGAACCCGCGCTGCCACATCGACACATGCAGTATCACTCCATTATATGCAGCATCCCTGTTATGCCCGTGCCGCCGCCAGAGGTCGGATGTCAGGTGTACCTCGACATCCCCGACGGTCTTCTCTCCATCCACCTTTATAACCACATCCTGGAAGTCACAGCCTCCGCGGCTGCTGACACGCCCCGGACAGATGACCTCTATTCTGTGTCCCGAGTCGTCGTTAAAACATGACATACGGCCCGACAGCCATAATGCAGACACCGACCTCTCAGTTATCAAGCCTATCGTCCTTACACGTTATAGTGTATTTAACGCCAAAAAAAGGGTTTGCCCTTTTTTCACGCTTTATACTTGAACCCACTGCGGTCCGCAATGATGCTGAGCAATTTGGCGGATGCGCCCCTGGGCTCATAATCTCCCTGCTCCCATTCACTGACAGTCTGTTGCCTGATGCCCATCTGGCCGGCCAACTCGACCTGCGTGAGCTCCAGATGGCTCCTGAGCGCTCTGATGCTCCCGGCATCCCAGTTCTGCATTTTCCCGGCTTTTTTCATCACTCCTATTCTACCTGTTAACAGGTATTCATTCAATCCCATTAATCCGTAACGTTAGACACCATGCGCCGGGAGTGGCAAAATTAGAGACGAGGCAGAGATCTCAAAATAATCAGTGAATTCCTCCAATACATTATGCCGATATATGAATATAGGCCTCTTGATGCCGGGTGCATCTATTGCAACAAGGGATTCGAGGCCTTGCAAAAAATGGCCGACACGCCGCTTAAGGCCTGCCCAAAATGTGACACCCCGGTCCGTCGCGTCTTCTCCAGCTTCGCAGCCTGCAGCACGGAAACCACAGACGAAGCTGCGGCGCTGGATTCCAAACTCCGTGATTACGAGCAGCAGGGAATGTGGAGCCACGCCGCCGAACTGGCCGACAAATCGGAACTCAAGGAACGGGCCATGGACAACTACAAGAGGGCCGGCTACAATTTTTAACCTTCCATCCTGTTAAATACATTTTTTAGCAGTCACCTCTTTACAGTGATAATTTTTTATGCTAATATACTTAGCAGTCTCGTATAGAGATTGCTAATTTTTAAGGAGGTACGCATGGCTGTAAAAATTCAACCTTTGGGTGACAGGGTAGTCGTAAAGCCTCTTGAGAAAGAGGAAAAGACCAAGGGAGGCATCTTCCTTCCCGATACTGCAAAGGAAAAACCGCAGGACGGCAAGGTACTGGCCGTTGGCCCGGGAAAGCTGTCGGATGACGGCAAAAGGTTGCCCATGGACGTGGCCGTAGGTGACATCGTCATCTTCGCCAAGTACGGCGGCACCGAGATCAAGGAAGACGATGAGGAACTGATCATCCTCAGGGAAGCCGACATCCTGGCCAAGAAGAAAAAGGCATAATCTTATTCATTTGATAAGCAATCACATTTAATTAGGAGGAAAAGCATAAATGGCAAAACAGATCAAATACGGCGAAGATGCCCGCAGGTCCCTCAAGAACGGCATCGATGCCCTGACCAACGCAGTAAAAGTGACACTGGGACCCCGCGGCCGTCCCGTGGCGCTTGACAAGAAATTCGGCCCGCCCAGCGTAATCAATGACGGCGTTACCATAGCCAAGGATATCGACCTTCCTGATCCCTTTGAGAATATGGGCGCCCAGCTCGTTAAAGAGGCTTCGACCAAAACCAATGACAAATGCGGCGACGGCACCACCACAGCCACGGTATTGGCGCAGGCCATCGTGACTGAAGGCTTCAAGAACATCGCTGCAGGCGCCGACGCCATGTCGCTCAAGCGCGGCGTCGAGAAAGCAGTCGAGGCCATGGTGGCCGAGCTCAAGAAGATGGCCACCCCGGTCACTACCAAGGAGCAGGTTGCCCAGGTGGCTACCATCTCCGCCGCTGACCCGCAGATCGGCAACCTCATCGCCGAAGTTATGGAGAAAGTGGGCAAGGACGGCGTCATTACCGTCGAAGAATCCAAGGGCCTGCTGTTCGAGACCGACTACGTCGAAGGTATGCAGTTCGACCGCGGCTACATCAGCCCTTATTTCGTTACCAATGCCGAGCAGATGAAGACAGAGATCGAAGATCCCTATATCCTCATTACCGACAAGAAGATCTCAGCCATCTCCGAGCTTCTTCCCATACTTGAAAAGGTCCTCCAGGTATCCAAGAACCTGGTCATCATCGCAGAAGACATCGAAGGCGAGGCCCTGGCCACGCTGGTCGTCAATAAACTGCGCGGCACGCTCACCTGCCTGGCCGTTAAGGCCCCGGGCTTCGGCGACAGGCGCAAGGCTATGCTTGAGGACATCGCAATGCTGACCGGCGGCAAGGTCATCTCTGAAGAGATCGGCCGCAAACTCGATTCAGCCGCGATAGCCGACCTCGGACGCGCCAGGAAAGTAGTGTCCGACAAGGACAACACCACCATAGTCGAGGGCAAGGGCTCCGACGACGCTATTAAAGCCCGCATCAAGCAGATCAAAGCCCAGATCGACGAGACCACATCCGACTACGATAAGGAAAAGCTGCAGGAGAGGCTGGCCAAACTGGCCGGCGGTGTTGCAGTTATTAAAGTCGGTGCCGCCACCGAGGTTGAACTGAAAGAAAAGAAACACAGGGTGGAAGACGCCCTTTCAGCCACCAGGGCTGCCGTCGAGGAAGGCATACTGCCGGGCGGCGGTGTGGCCGTGCTCAACGCGCTACACGTGCTCGACAAGGTCAAGGCTGAAGGTGACGAGCGCACCGGCGTCGACATCATCAAGAAGGCCGTCGAAGAGCCGCTACGCTGGATCGCCATCAATGCCGGCCAGGAAGGCTCCGTGGTCGTTGACAAGGTCAAGCGCAGCAAGAAAGGCGTAGGCTACGACGCGCTTAACAACGATTACGTCGACATGGTCAGCAAGGGCATTATCGACCCCCTCAAGGTCTCCCGTACCGCCCTGGAGAACGCAGCCAGCATCGCTACAATGATACTCACCACCGAATCACTGGTCTGCGACATCCCCGAGAAAGACAAGATGGGACCCCCGATGCCCCAGATGCCTGAGTATTAATAAACACAGTAACTAATTGAAAAGGCCGCCTGCACGCAGGCGGCCTTTTTGTTTCCCCGTTTCTTGTAAGGAACACCTGGTCCTGACCAGGGCGGGGTTGATTGCTGTCAAGCCGGTATAATTATCTCTTCTTTTGTTCTGTCTTATCCGGTGTCTTCGCTGCTGACTTCGCTTCTACTTGCTTCTTAGGCTTTTTCTCGTTCCTTCTTCCTTTGCTTCCCATGTCTGCCCTCCCTATTAAATTCGCTTCAGTTAGCATTATAGCAGGTATGTCAGCTACGTATATTGCTCCCAATTAAGACAGGCGGGATAATAAAATAGTAAAATGACCGAAAATCAGGATAAAAACAGGCATCTTATAACGTCATCAAGTTAGCTATAGAACCATCGTCTTTGACCGGGCCCACGATGGCCAGGTTCAGCTTCTCTGTCAGGAACAGGCTGCCCGCCACACGCCGTACATCTTCAGGAGTAATGGTTTCAATGATCTGTGTAACCTCATCAATAGTCATTATCTTGTCGGTCAGCGCCTCCTGCGCGCCGTACCACCCGGCCACGTTCCGGCTGTTCTCCATGCTCAGCAGCATGCGCCCTTTAGCCATTTCCCTGGCTTTATCCAGTTCCGTCCCGGATATTCCGTCCCTGGCTGCCGACAACTGCTCAAGTATTGCCCTGACTGCTTTCCCTGTCTGCGCAGGATCTATACCGGCCTGGATGACAAAAGAACCTGTTTCACGGAAATGCTCGACATAGCTGTGGATATCATAGGCCAGCCCGAGCTTTTCCCTTATCTCGGTAAAAAGACGGCTGCTCATGCCCTCGCCCAGGACCATGCTCAGCAGGTCAAGGACAAACCTATCGGGGTCAAAAATAGACAGCCCCTCTATACCCAGCATGAGGTTGACCTGCTCGGTTTCACGGTATTCCATTTTCGTCCGAGGCGAATTCTGATTCAGTCTGCTGTCGATGTACTCCGGCCGGCTGCCGGCATCCCATCCGGCCTCTGCCTGCCTCAGCAGGGCCAGGGATTTGTCCAGATCGAAGTCCCCGGCAATGCTGACCAGCATGTTTGCCGGCGTGTAAAACCTGCCGACATGTTTCAGCATCTGCTCGCGCGTGATGGCCGTGACGGTCTCCCTGCTGCCCGCAACATCCCTTCCCAGTGGTTTACCGGGCCACATCATATCGTCCAGTATCATGCCCACGCGTTGCTGGGGAGAATCAAGGCTCATATTGATCTCTTCGATGATGACCTGCCGCTCTTTCTCAATGTCTTCCTCGCGGAAAAGCGGGTGGCGTATCAGGTCCACAATAACATCCACGGCCATCTCCAGGTGCTGGCTGGCCAACTTGCACCAGTATGACGTCAACTCGCGGTCGGTGCCGCCATTTAAAATGCCGCCCACGCCTTCTATAGCCTCGCTGATCTCACGTGAGCTATTGCGCTTTTTAGTGCCCTTAAAGCACATGTGCTCAATGAAATGCGATATGCCGGCCTCACCGTCGCTTTCGTAGCAGCTCCCCGTCATGACAAAAAACATCAGGGATACCGACCTTGTATGCGGCATACGGCAGGTTATGACCCTCAGGCCGTTTTCGAGTGTGGTTTTCTCATATTCCATAGTATTCAGCGGTCTCACGCAGCATAACGTTTATTGCCGGCTGACAGATTCAACAACCACCCGGCCACACATTATAACAAATTCAAATCGGCAGATATCCGTGCTATAATTTATTTGCAGCAGCAATTCAATCGTAGCAAAATACGAAATAATAGACGGGACTTGAAGAGATGGATACTGGAACCTGGAAAGTAAAAACGGGCCTTGCCCAGATGCTCAAGGGCGGGGTCATTATGGATGTGGTAACACCTGACCACGCCAGGATAGCTGAGAATGCCGGCGCCTGTGCAGTGATGGCGCTTGAGCGCGTTCCAGCCGATATACGCAAGGACGGCGGCGTGGCCAGGATGTCCGATCCCGCTGTGATAACGGCCATCATGAAGGCAGTGACCATACCGGTCATGGCGAAGTGCCGCATCGGCCACTTCGTAGAGGCCCAGGTCCTGCAATCGTTGGGCGTTGATTTTATCGACGAGTCGGAGGTGCTGACCCCCGCCGACGAGAGCAATCACGTGTGGAAACATGATTTTAAAGTGCCTTTCGTATGTGGTTGCCGCGACCTGGGCGAAGCCCTGCGAAGGATCTCCGAGGGTGCTGCCATGATACGCACAAAGGGTGAAGCCGGCACAGGCAACATAGTTGAAGCCGTGCGCCATATGCGCTCGGTGCAGGCTGCTATGCGCAAGCTGCAATCGATGAGCGCTGACGAGCTCCCGGCCGAGGCCAAAATGCTGGGCGCCCCTCTTGAGCTGGTTATCGAGGTGCACAAGACCGGTAAATTGCCGGTGGTTAATTTTGCGGCAGGCGGCGTAGCCACGCCGGCGGACGCTGCCCTCATGATGCAGCTCGGGGCAGAGGGAGTGTTCGTGGGCTCAGGGATTTTTAAATCCAGCGATCCCGAAGCGCGCGCCATTGCTATCGTGAAATCGGTAGCCCATTACAACGACCCGGCCATTATCGCCGAGGTGTCGGGGACACTGGGCTCAGCCATGCCCGGCCTTGATATTAAAAGCATACCCGAAGACAGTTTACTGGCCACCAGAGGTTGGTAATTTGCCCGCAGAATATCTGTCTGTTAATGCCCTATCCGCCAATATAGAGGGGATGTCTTGCAGACGGTAGATATCGATGACATCCGCTCGCTACTGGCTGTCATGCCACCTCACATCGCCTCGGATCTCAAGCAAGAGATCGGCAACGGTGATCTGCTGGAAATCGTCATGGACCTGGGCCGGCTGCCTGAAGCACGTTTCCCTAACCGAGAGATATTGTTAGGGGATCACGAAGTCACAGATGCAGATATACAGCATGTCACCAGCCTGATCGGCGCCTTCAGCGGTGACAACCGTGCAGGCCTCACCCGTACGCTCCACCGCATCTCGGCCATCCGAAACCGCGAAGGAAAGATCGTCGGATTGACCTGCCGTGTCGGCCGCGCCGTGATGGGGACGGCAAAGATAATTCAGGACCTGGTGGAGACCGGCAACAATGTCCTTTTGATGGGCCCCCCCGGCATCGGCAAGACCACCATACTGCGGGAAACCGCCCGTGTGCTGGCGGATGACCTCAAGAAACGGGTCATAGTCGTCGACACATCCAACGAGATCGCGGGGGACGGTGATATACCGCATCCCGCCATAGGTCACGCCAGGCGTATGCAGGTGCCGACGCCCACACTCCAGCATGCAGTGATGATCGAAGCCGTGGAGAATCATATGCCCGAGGTTATCATTATCGACGAGATAGGCACCAGCCTGGAAGCTGAGGCAGCCCGCACTATAGCCGAACGCGGCGTCCAGCTGGTTGGCACCGCGCACGGCAACAGCCTTGAAAACCTCATGATGAACCCAACCCTGTCCGACCTTATCGGCGGCATACAGACCGTAACTTTGGGGGACGAGGAGGCGCGCCGCCGTCACACGCAAAAATCAGTGTTGGAGCGCAAGGCGCCACCCACCTTTGACATCGTGGTTGAGATACAGGAACGCTACAAGGTGCTTGTGCATCCCGATGTAACTCAAGCCGTCGATTCGGTACTGCACGGACAGGAAAGCCATTCCGAGATAAGGTGGCTGGACCCGGAAGGCAACGTTGTCAAAGAGCAGGCCTCGACCATACAGGAAACCCACAGAAAGCCCGATTCGAAAAAACAGGGATTGCGTGTTTACCTTTTCGGTATAAACCGGCCTATCCTCGAACAGGCAGCCCATGAAAAGGGCCTGGCCGTGGACGTAGTGGATGACCTGAAACAATCCAACATACTTATCACAACCAAGAACTATTTCAGGCGCAAGCCGCAGAAGCTGAGGGACGCCGAGACGCTGGGCATACCGATTTATGCTATTCGCGGCAACAGCCTGCAGCAATTACGCCATTGCCTGGACAGCATCTATGCCGGACCGCGCGACGATGAGGTAGTGGATTCAGCGCTTGATGAGGCCTTGCAGGCCATCGGCGAGGTCAAAAACGGTAAAAAAGAGGTTGTGCTCAGTCCGCAGAACTCATTTATCCGGCGCCTCCAGCATATATTGGCCGAAAGGCACGATGTCACATCCAGCAGCTCCGGGCGTGAGCCCGGGCGGCGCGTCAGGATTGTGAACAACTGAGACTCCTGAAATTCTAAAATGCATTATGCCAAAGCGTAAGGGACTGTTTATAACTTTCGAAGGCGGCGAAGGCTGCGGCAAGAGCACCCAGGCCAGGCTTCTTCATGACAATCTGGAGTACCGCAATATACCTTCCGTGCTTACACATGAGCCCGGCGGGACCCCTCTCGGAAACAGGATCAGGACAATCCTCAAGGTCAAGCGTGACTACGATATCAGCCCGCAGGCTGAACTATTGCTTTTCGCCGCCTGCCGCGCTCAGCTCATCAAGGACGTCATCCTGCCCGCAATTGATAACGGAACCAACGTGATATGCGACCGTTTCTCCGGCTCCACCCTTGCCTACCAGGGATACGGCAGGGGTCTTGGGCTCGACCTGATCAACTCGATCAACAACGCAGCCACGGGCGGGCTGGAGCCCGACCTCATATTTCTGCTGGATTTTCAGCCTGAGGCAGGCCTGGGACGTAAACGTAATATTGGCGATGACCGTTTCGAGGCAGAGCAAATCGCTTTCCACCACAGGGTCAGGGACGGTTACCTCGAACTCGCCCGGCACAACCCCGGCCGCTGGATTGTCCTGGACGCAAAGCAGCCCGTTGAGAAATTGCAGAAGTCCATACTGGACCATGTCCTATCGGTTCTAAATAACGCTGCCGCGTGAGCAGCAATAGCCCATGCGGTACAATAGGGTTGAATGAATAATTCATCCGGTGACCCGAGATGAGCCGCTGCAGGGCGGATTCCAGCCTTCCCCACTTGAAGGAAGAGCAGGCATTATTCTCCTTGGGTTACAGCCGTATTGCAGGGCTGGACGAAGCCGGCCGAGGAGCATTGGCCGGCCCGGTGGTGGCCGCCGCCGTAGTGCTGCCTCCCGAACCCGACTTCCCCTGGGTGCCCATGGTGAGGGACAGCAAGCTGATGCAGGGTAAGGTACGTCAACACGTCTTCGATTGTATGCATGAGTGCAGTATCGAGATAGGCGTCGGAGTGGTGGAGCCGGATGTCATTGATACGATAAACATACTTAACGCCACCAGGCAGGCCATGAAGCTGGCATTGTCAGCGCTGACGGAACCGCCGGGATACCTGCTGATCGATGCCGTGAGACTGAGAAACATGCCCGTACCTCAGAAGGCCATCATACGCGGTGACCGCACTGTACTCAGCATTGCGTGCGCATCCGTGGTAGCCAAGGTCACACGTGACCATATCATGATAGAGCTGGATGAGCTCTACCCCGGATATAAATTCGGCCGTCACAAAGGTTACGGCACACGTGAACACCTGGAGTGCCTGCGACGCCGGGGCGCATCGTGTATACACAGGATGACCTATTCCCCCCTGCGGGACCTGGCCAGGCTGATATGAAGAAGCAGGAAACAGGAAAACTGGGGGAGCAGGTCGCCCTCAAGGCCCTGCAAAAGAAAGGTTACCGTATTCTGGAGAAGAATTACCGCTGCCGTCACGGCGAGATAGACCTGGTAGCCCGCCATCGTAACGATATCGTCTTTATCGAAGTGCGCAGCAAGACGGGAGACTCATTCGGGCCACCTGAGGAATCGATAACCGCCGCCAAGAAACACAAGCTGGTCGCAACGGCCCTCGACTACATGACAAACCATACCCGCCTGCCTGAAAACTGGCGTATCGATTTTGTCGCTGTAGAGCTCGACCCGTCCGGCGGCGCGCCGAAGCGCATCGAGATCATGGAAAACGTGGTGGGCTGAAGAGCCTTATTCTTCCAGGGCCCCCATGGCTATACAACTGTGCGCCATAGAGCCGCCGGCTCTCAACACCACCGCCACGAAAATTGCCTCCGATATCTCTTCCTCGCTGGCGCCGGCCTTTTTAGCATTCTTGGTGTGACCCTCGATGCAGTACGGGCACTGGGTCATATGGGCGCAGGCCACAGCGATGAGCTCCTTGGTCTTTTTATTGAGGCTGCCATCGGCCATGACCTTGCTGTCGAAATCCAGGTAAGCCTTCATCAGCTCCGGCTTGAGGGCATACATTTTGGCCGCTTTCTCAATGTCCTTTTTCCCGTAGAAATTATCCGCCATTTGGTCCTCCAGTTATTATTTATAGGGCCAGCCGCGTGCGCTGTATGATCTCCAGCTTGGACGGCACAGGTAAATCGTCGAAATAGGCGCAGTACCCGGCCACCCTCACAACCAGGCCGGGATATTTACCCGGATGCCTGTAAGCATCTTCCAGCATATCGGGATCATGTACGTTGAACTGCACTTCCATCCCTCCCTTCTCAAAAAATCCTCTCAACAGGGCAGCTAATATATCCGTTCCCCGATTGCCTTCGATAACCTTGGGATCGAAGCGAAGGTTCAGTGCATACCCGTTGGGAGAATGGCAGGGGTCGACACAGGCTGCCGAGTTAAGCAGGGCCGTAACGCCAAGCCTGTCCTTGCCGTTTGACGCGCCCAGGCTGGCGGCGAAGGGCTGTCCGGCCCTGCGTCCACTGGGCAAGGCACCCACCAGGGAACCGAAGGCCACATGGCATGTGACGGAGTAGAATCCGGCAACATACTTGCCGCCCCGCGTATTGGTATGCCTCGCCAGAGAATGGTAAAAGATACCGGCCACTTCCGCAGCGTAACCGTCGGGCAAATCGTGATCGTTACCGTACTTGGGCGCAGCGGCCAGCTCCGCCTGCAGGTTTAAGTTTGAGCGGAAATCATGCCTGACCGCATCACAGACATCCGCCATAGTGTACTTTTTTCTGCGGAATACGAGCTCGTCCAATGCCGCCAGCGAGTCGGCCACATCGGCCAGACCCACCCCCTGAATGCCGCTTGAATTAAATAGCGCGCCTCCCGCGCTGATGTCCTTTCCCGAGTCGATACAACCATCCACCAGCATGGATGAAAAAGGGGTGGGATGATAGTTGCGGTTCCCCAGTTCCACCATCTGGATATCATCTACAAGCTTGTCAACCATATGGTTCAGCTGCGCGGTAAAAGCGTCCACAACCTCCCTTATCGATGCGAACTTAAGAGGGTCTGCCGTGGGAGCGCCACGTCGCTTACCGCTGCCGAACTGACGGCCGCGGTTGAGCGCCAGCTCGAGGCAGGCAGGTAGATTCATCAGGGCGGCATCGGTTGAGAAAAAGCTCCTGCCGGGCAGCGCCAGTTCCACGCAACCTACGACCGCGTAGTTCCTGGCCTCTTCGAGAGGTACACCGTTGGCGACCAGAGATTTAATAGACGCCTCATCGCTGAAAACAGCCGGTACACCGTGTCCCTTCTTGGCCACCTCGATGACCCTGTGTAAATATGCTTCGGGGGACCCGCTATGCAGGCGCGCTTGATAATTGGGATCGCGCAGGCCGGACTCCTCCATGACATCCAGCATCACGTAGGTCAACTCGTTTGTTGCATCCGCTCCGTCCCTGTCCACACCGCCGATGATGGCGGCCTGCACCACCAGGTACCCACCATGGTACTGGCTGACGCTTTCGGACAGCAGGAATACGTGCTCGGCTGCCTTGGCCGAGAAGCACAGTAAAAGCTCCCTGGCCTTCTCCGGTGTGATACGTCCCTCGTCCAGGTCGCGCTTGTAGTAGGGGTACAAAAACTGGTCCATGCGTCCGAAGGATACCGCTGAGTTAATACCCTCCAGGCAAACGGCCATGTGAGTAAGCCATAAGGATTGTAAAGCTTCATGGAAGGTCCCCGCCGGATTCTGCGGCACCCTGCGACAAATGCCGGCGATGTCCTCAAGCTCCCTGCGCCTTTCAGGATCCGGCTCCACGGAGGCCATCCGTCGCGCCTCATCGGCGACCCGGTTGGCATAGCTCAGCAAGCCCTCGCAAACTATGGCTGCCGCCTTGTGCAGGTCACCGGCCCGGCCTTCCATAGATTCAAGGTATCCCCTGGTCCCCAACTCCAGCACCTTCTCGTAGTTGGGCAGGAAATGCCCGATCCCTCCGGCCTCGTTGATCAGATAAAAAGTTGCCTTGAGCTGTTCAGCAGCGTACTGCATAAACTTACCCATGTGCGGGAAAAAGGCCTTGAACGGCATGTTCCTGAAAAGCCAATAGGGGATTACGTCGAACATAATCTTTAGCCGGTCCTTCCAGGGCATCAGCAACGGTGTGGTTTTTCTCTTATCGATACGCGGAATATCCGTGCCCATAAAAACCCCGCTGAGCTCAGGCTGCATAAGGGCGGAGATACGGTAGCTGCCCATGTTCCCCACAATTAACTCATCGGGATAAATCCGTACCGACTTATTCTGCAGGATATATCGGGTAGCCATGGCCCTGCGGATTATAATGGGCTTGGATGGATCGTCATGCCGCTTGAAGAACTCGGTCACGAGGTAGGCCCTCTCGGGACACAGGTGCACCCTTGTGCCCAGCATTTCCTTTTTGATACGCTGGAAGCGTCCTGTTTTTACTGTCTGGTCAACAGCCATAGTCACTTCTCTGCCTCCTCGAGCCTAAATCTAACACAAAGACGGACCTTAACCAAATTCCAGCCTGCCCGGTCCGAAGGGCTGTCTCTGTATTTCCAGATGATTCCTGATATCAGGCGCTGAGGCTGAAGGGCGGGTACTTATCGGTGACCAGGATTAATGCGTAACCATATATTCTGATGCACCACCTCATGTAACCAGCGATGAAGTCGAACATGCCCCTGGGATAGTTGCCGGTGAACAGTATGGCAAACCAGGCTATGATAATCACCACCAATGCAGCAATGCCCAGGAAACACAGGACGATAATGTGTGGGATAACCAGTATCCATTTGACCAGCGGCAACCAGCGGTTCAAAGAGGCCACATCGGGATAGGGCATCTCCACGTGTACAGATTGTTCCTCATCGGTGGACGGGTACACGTCGGTCAACAGGTAGAAATAGGCGTTTACCCTGTAGATAAATTTGGTCATATTAAGGTTCCAGTCATACCACCACCGGGGGTACTTCCTACGGAAGAGTATCATCAGGACGAGGGGAAGAAAAACCAGTCCGATACCTATCGCTGTCGATCCACCTTCCTTAGTGGAAAAACTGAAGGAGTTATACATTAGCAAGGCCAGTATGATCAAAATGGGGATGACCGTAAAAAGACGAAAAAAAGTGGTCAGCTTGTTTAGTTTACGATCAGGATAATCGACAGATATGTTAACCGGATATTCTGTTGCCATTTTGCTGCCTCCATAGTTTATTTATTATCCAATCAGGATACTTTCCTCCCACCCTTGCCCAGGTCGTATATCTCCTCGATCTTCACCTTGACGGCGGCCTTGGGCGGGACCGGGATCTTCATGGCTTCGGCCAGCTTCTTCGCTTCCTCGTAGAGTGGCCCTGATGTAATGAACTCCACTACTTTACCTTCGAACCTGTAGCCCTGCATCTTGCTCCAGTTGGTCACCACTATCGCTACCCGGGGGTTCGTCTGCAGGTTCTGCCAGGTTCTGCCGCCCGCCAGTTCGTAAAAGGCGAGATGCTCGTCATCAATCACCTTGGTGCTGCCCTTGAGGCCTATACTGGGCTTACCATCCGCGCCGGACGTACCCACGTATACCTGCATTCCCGCGATCAGTGTTTTCATCTCTTCGGTCAACTTCGCCATCTGCTGTTACCTCCTCATCTTTTCGCCTGGATTATATGTAATCGGCATAACTAATTCAACAACAGGTGATTACACTATATGAAATTTATTATATAGCTTTGACTCGACGTTGTGCTCTTCTTATAATTCCTTATAGCTTTTACCCATGACTGAATTCACCCGACGCGATTTTCTCAGGTACACCATGGCAGGACTTGGCGCCATACCGGCTGTCCGGTTTATCACCTTTTCTATGCCTCAAGCTGCGACCTGAACAATCTGGAAATAAAGGAGATCACACTTGTCGGTTAGTAAGAAAAAAGGCGGCTGGAATGCGCGTAGCTGGCTTCACCTGCGCAACTCCGTGCAGATCATCGCCTTTGTCGGTTTCATCGCACTCTTCATCAACGCCTTGCATATATTGATGGGCCTGGACCCGCTGGCCATGCTGGCCAACCTGATATCCAGCCGGACTTTTGAACAATTATCCCTGCTGGCGCTGGTCCTGCTGATAATCGCATTTGTCTTCGGACGGGCATGGTGCGGCTGGCTCTGCCCGATGGGCACGATGCTGGAATGGTTCTCATTCAATAAATGCCGCCCCAGACATAAAGGGCAAATCCCGGACGGGTGGAGGTCGGTAAAATACATCCTCCTAATAGCCATACCGGCGGCAGCGATTTTCTCCAACCTGACCCTGCTGGTGCTCGATCCGCTGACCATCATGGTACGTACCTTTGCAACCGCGGTGTGGCCGGCTCTTGACTTTGTGGTCAATTCAGCGGAATCCGCACTCAACAACATCCCCTTCCTGCAGGAATCCCTGACCGGTTTCGATAATGCCGTCAGGCCGCTTTTACTGCCGACCGACCCGCACTACTATAGCGACGGATGGGTTTTCGCGGCCATATTCGCAGCCATCATATTGCTTAACCTGGTGGCGGCACGCTTCTGGTGCCGCTACCTCTGCCCGCTGGGAGCTTTCTACGGGCTTGTCAGTAAGGTCAGCCTGGTCCGCCGCCGCGTCAATGCAAGCTGCATCAGCTGTAAGCTGTGCCAAGATGCCTGCCCGACAGGTACGATACGCCGGGATAAAGGTTGCGCCAGCGACCCGGGCGAATGCATCATGTGCCTCAAATGCATGGACTCCTGCCCCTGCTCGACCAGCGATTTCGGACGTGTATCATCTCCCGCCGGGTTCAACAGCTACGACCCGGTACGCCGCCAGCTTCTCCTGGGACTGGGAGCGGCAGCCGTGCTGGCCCTGCTTTTCCGCGTCAGCCCATTGGCTAAAAAACAGAATAACATCCGGTTGATACGTCCGCCGGGCGCGACGGGACACGACATGCAGGCCAGGTGCATCCGCTGCGGCCTGTGCATTAAGTCTTGCCCGACATCCGCCATCCAGCCCTCCCTGACAGAGGCGGGCGCAGAGGAACTGTGGACGCCGGTGATCGTGCCGCGCACGGGCTTCTGCCAGTATTCCTGCAACAACTGCGGACAGTCCTGCCCCGTAGCGGCCATACCCGCGCTTCCCCTGGCCGAAAAGAAGGTCACACCTATCGGCAGGGCCTTTATCGACCGCAACCGCTGTTTGCCCTGGGCGCAGAACACGCCCTGTACAATTTGCCAGGAGTGGTGCCCGGTGCCGCACAAGGCCATACTGCTGAGTAACGCAGGGGGCAAAAAAGAGGGAGGCGGCAATAATGCTGTGCAGCGTCCCACGGTGCTGACAGACAGATGTATCGGCTGCGGGCTATGCGAATATAAATGCCCTGTCGAAGGCGAGGCAGCCATCCGTGTGCAGGCACTGGAATACGATTAACGCTTTTGACTAAGCAGAGTATTTGTGTTAGAAATTACACGTACGTCCCGGCGGCAAGATTTGATTGAAATGAACAGGATGTGAGCTATGTTTCGCAGTTTCGGTATTCCAGAGTTACTACTGGTCCTTCTAATTGTACTGCTGGTCTTCGGCGCAGCAAGGCTGCCTCAGATCGGGGATGCCCTGGGTAAAGCCATACGAAATTTCCGCAAGGGCGCTTCAGGCGAATCTGAAAAAGATAAGGGGGCCGACGCTACCAAAGCCGATACCACAGGTAAAGACAAGGACAGCTCACACACATAGTCATAGTAATGACTTTATCGATCACCTCTTTGAAGCAGTTATAAGCCATGGACTTTTTCGGGATAGGCCTGCCGGAGATCATCTTCATCCTGTTAATAGCCTTTGTCATTTTCGGTCCCAAACGTATAGTTGAGATCAGCAAAACGGCCGGCCAGGTCATGCGCAACCTGTCAAAGAACGCCTCGGACATACAAAATCGACTCTCAGAATTTGAAGGAGAAAAACCGGGCCAGCCAGGTGGCGCGGACAAGCCCGCCCGCCAGGTGAAGCCCTGAATCCGTACCAAATGAGCTCTCCCGATTCGAAAGGCATCTCACTGCACCTCGAGGAATTAAGGAGGCGGCTGATCGTCTGCCTGGTTGCAGCAGCCGCAGGCATCCTGATCTCGTTCGCCTTTGCAGACCAGCTATTCGCCATACTCATCCGGCCCGCCGGCAACATCAGCCTGATCTTCGTAGAGGTGACCGAGATGCTGAGCACCTATATGCAGGTGTGCTTCGTCGGCGGGATCATAATCTCCATGCCGGTTCTGGTTTATGAACTAATAGCCTTCGTGTCGCCCGCCCTTACTCCAAAAGAAAAGAGATACGTGTGGATAGTCCTGCCCTTCATCATCCTGATGTTCATCGGGGGCGTCCTCTTTGCATACTTCGTGCTGATCCCTCCCGCCATGCAGTTCCTGCTCAGCCTGGGCTCGGGCATTGCTGCACCCCAGATCAGGATAGGCAACTATATATCGCTGGTTTCCAGGCTATTGCTGGCAGTAGGGCTGGTATTCGAAATCCCCGTCATCACCACCTTTCTGGCAAGGCTGGGCGTACTGTCCTCGAAATGGCTGGCAGCCCGCTGGAAATGGGCCATCATTCTGGCTTTTGTGCTCGGCGCCGTCATCACTCCCACCCTCGACCCGGTCAACCAGACCCTGGTCGCCCTGCCGTTGATAATACTGTATTTAATGAGTATTTTGCTGGCAAGGATATTTGAGAAACGTAAGGAGGTGATATTGTGATGGAATTGTCGCCCGGGTGGTACCAGGCCATCAACGCCAGGTGCTCCCGGCGCATCTACGATAAAACCAAGCCCATAGGAACAGAAGCCGGGAAACGGCTTCACGACGTATGCAGCGGATTTACTCCTTACAGCGGTGTGCGAGTGGAGTTCATCGATGAGCCCCCTGACGACATCTTCGCCAACGCGCTGGGTTTTTACGGCAACATCAAGGGCGCTCCGGCTTTCCTGGCTTTCATAGGCGACACCTCCGACCCTAACATGCAGGAGAAAATGGGCTATACGGGTGAAGCTGCTATACTCGAGGCAACTTCACTCGGACTGGGCACCTGCTGGGTGGCGCTGACCTACAATGCCAGGGTGGTTAAATCGATGATAACGCTGGGAAAAAATGAGAAGCTCATCTGCGTATCGCCGGTAGGCTACACAACCGAGAAGTGGTCCCTCGAAGAGAAGGTGTTAAGCGGCTTCGGATCCAACCACAAGCGTAAGGCGCTGCAAACCATGGTCAGCGGACTTCCTGAAGCGCAATGGCCGGCCTGGGCCAGGGCCGGCGTAGAAGCGGCCCGGCTGGCCCCCTCGGCGGTCAACCGCCAGCCCTGGGGCTTCTGCATCGAGGAACGCAGCATCACCATTTCGGTTAAAAGCCGCGGACCTGAATTCAACGTTGCCATGAGGCTGGATTGCGGCATCGCCATGTTGCACCTCGAGCTGGGAGCACTTGACCGTGGGGCTGCCGGCGCATGGGACTTCTTAACGCATCCGCTGGTAGCGCGCTTCAACGCGAAATAATGGCGGACACCATTCTGACACCACCCAGGGGTAATAGCCACAAGGCAGCCGTCCTGCTGGTGACCTCAATCGCGGCCTTTGTCACGCCTTTCATGTCGGCATCGGTTAATATAGCACTGCCCTCTATAGGACTGGAGTTTGGTGAGGACGCTATAACGCTGAGCTGGGTCGCCACATCCTTCATCCTGTGCGCTGCGGTCTTCCTGATACCGATGGGGCGTATCGCCGACATCCGCGGGAGGAAGAAGGTCTTTATATGGGGTGGCGCGATCTTCGGGGCGGCATCGATAATCTGCGCTCTGGCCTGGTCTGCCGATGTGCTCATCGCCGCACGCGTGCTGCAGGGCGTGGGCGGCGCGATGCTCTTCGGCACGGTGGCGGCCATCATATCATCTGTCTACCCTCCCGGTGAGCGGGGACGCGCCATGGGCATCAACATCGCCATCACCTATGTCGGTCTTTCCATGGGCCCTTTCCTGGGCGGTTTGATGACACAATATCTGGGCTGGCGCAGCATATTCTGGTTTAACACGCTTCTCTGTGCGGTGTTGCTAATTTTCACTGTCTGGAAGCTGAAGCCCGAGTGGGCAGAGGCACGCGGCGAGAGGTTTGACCTCTTCGGCTCGATTATCTACGGGGCGGGCCTGGTGGCATTGATGTACGGGCTTTCCGAGCTTCCCTCTACCCACGGCTTTATCTCGCTGGGCGCCGGGCTTGTCATATTGCTCATCTTCCTTAAATGGGAGAGTGTTACCACCAGCCCCGTCCTCGACATTACCCTGTTCGCCAATAACCAGGTGTTCGCCTTCTCCAACCTGGCCGCTTTTATCAATTACAGCGCCACCTTCGCGGTCGGTTTCCTGCTCAGCCTCTACCTCCAGTACATAAGAGGATTAACCCCGGGCAACGCAGGAATAGTGCTGGTGGCCATGCCGGTGGTCCAGGCCGCCTTTTCACCGCTGACAGGCCGTCTTTCCGACAGGATCGAACCCCGCCTGCTCGCCTCTGCGGGCATGGCGTTGACCGCAGCAGGGCTGCTTCCGCTGGTATTTATCGGCGCGGACACATCTATATGGTATATCGTGTTCTGCCTAATACTGCTGGGAGCCGGCTTTGCACTCTTCTCCTCGCCCAATATCAACGCAGTCATGAGCTCGGTGGATAAGAAATCGCTGGGCGTCGCGTCAGCCACCCTTGCTACCATGCGCCTCACCGGCCAGATGTTCAGCCTGGGAATCGCCATGCTGTTGATCTCACTTTTCATGGGGCGCGTACAGGTCACGTCTGAAGTATACCCACAATACGTTCAAAGCGTGCAGACGGCCTTTGCCATCTTTACGGCACTCTGCATTGGTGGTATATTTGCCTCAATGGCAAGGGGAAAAACACATCGATAAGAGCAGTCGCCTATGAGTGAAAACACACTTCCCGGACTCAGCATCATCTACTACGATAAGGCTGATTACCTGATCAAGACTGATGTCTCAGTCGAAGACTGTAAAGCCTGCAGGGAGAAAGCCGGTGTCACGTGGATCAATGTCGATAGCGTTAGCGATTTCGCCCTGCTGCAATCGATCGGCAGCGTCTTCAACCTGCACGAGTTGACCATCCAGGATATAACGAATACTGAGCACAGGGTTAAGCACGAGGATTTCGGGCACTACCTGCTGATCATACTGAAGATGCTCGAGTTTAACCGGGCGGATAAATCGATTCTCACAGAGCAATTGAGCATCGTATTCGGGAAGAACTACCTTATAACATTCCAGGAAAGCCCGGGGGATTTTTTCGGCGACCTGCGCGATGAGATCAAAATCGCCGATTCCGTTGTAAGGAAGATGGGCCCGGACTTCCTGGCCTGCCGCATCATAGATACCATCGTTGACAACTATTTCAACACCGTTGAGAGCTTCGGCGATCAGATAGAGGAAAAGGAAGACGAACTGGTAGTCAATCCCACGCGTGGAACATTATTTTCCATACAGGGCATCAAGAAAAACATGATGCAGCTGAGACAGTACATCTGGCCGGCCAGGGAGATATTGAGCGACCTGTCAAAAAAGAATTCGCCCCTCATTCTGGAGGAAACAGTAGCCTACTTCCGCGACGTCTACGACCGCATCTTCGAGGCCATGGACCTGATCGAAAACACGCGCGATATGGTGAGCGGACTGATCGATATATACCTGTCGAGCATGAGCAACAAGACCAATGAAGTGATGAAGGTGCTGACCGTGGTCGCCACTATATTCATACCTCTGACTTTTATCGTGGGCCTCTATGGCATGAACTTCCGCAATATGCCGGAATTGAACTCCGAATGGGGATATCCCGGCGTGCTTCTACTGATGACCCTGGTGGCGGGGGGGATGCTGCTTTACTTCCACCGGAAAAAATGGATTTAAAGAGCTCTACTCCATGGGTATGGCGGGCCCGTTGTTCTTCTTGACCCGACCAAAGGGTAGGAACATGGCCGGTATGACGCCGATGATGATCACCAGGGCACTAATCACGTAGTCCATCTGGAAGGCCGTCACGCTGGCCCTTAGATTAATATACTGGAATAGATAACTGATGGCCGCCTGCTGTGCTGCCTGCAGCGTCATCCCCACCTGCATAAAGTAAACCTGCATCTGCGACAGCACTTGCAATGCTATAACCGAGTCCGGCGTAACGGTCTGCACCATCATCGACAGGTTGGTCTTCTGGAACGTATCCAGCATGGTGGCGAACACGGCTATCCCCAGTGAGGCGAAGATCGTCCTCGCGACGTTGATCACTGCCGAGGCCTGGGCAGTCATTTGCTGGGGTACGGAGGCGAGTGTATACGTCATGACGGGCATCATGGCGAAGCCCACACCCACACCCCTGATAAAGAGGATCAGCCTCAGGGTATCATCGGGCGTGGTTACATCCAACATCTGCAGCCAGAGTGAACTGATCCCGGTGATTACCAGGCCCAGTATAGTTGGAAGGCGCGGCCCGATCTTGTCGTAAAGCCGGCCTGCCAGGGGCATGGATACCATGGAGCCGATGACCGTCGGCAGCACCATCAGCCCGCTTTGCAAGGCCGAAAAGCCCCGCAGGTTCTGTAAAAACAGCGGCAACAGGAACACCAGCGAGAACAGCCCGATGGTAGTGACGAAAGTAAGTCCGATGCCGAGCGAGAAACCCCCTCTTTTGAACATATGCAGATCAAGCAGCGGACGCTCGGCACGCAGCTCGACGATTATCCAGGACAGGATGCAGACGCAGCCTACTATGAGAAGGGTCACAATGCGCCAGTCGTGCCAGGTCCAGGTGGGCGCGTAGGAAAAGGCATATAGGATTGAGCTGAAACCTATGGCAGCAAGGAAGAAACCTTTGACATCGAAGCCGATGTCGGCGGTCGAAGTTTCCTCTATCCAGGAGATGCCCAGGGCAATGGCAATCAATACGACGGGAACATTCACGTAGAAGACCATGCGCCAGCTCCAGTAGTCCACTATGTAACCGCCCAGCGTGGGCCCGATGGCGGGGGCCAGCATCATGGGTATGCCGAAGATGGCCATGGCTGTGCCGCGGTCTTCCGGAGGTACGTTCGTAAAGAGGAAGGTCATAGCCAGCGGGTTGAGCAAGCCGCCTGCCAACCCCTGCAGCACCCTGAAGGCTATAAGGGAATTTGTATTCCAGGCTATGCCGCAAAGTAAGGATCCCACCAGGAAACCCGCCTGGCTCCACAGGTAAACTTTTTTAATACCGAAACGCTGCGCCAGGAAGGCCGCCGCCGGCGTGGAGATGGCTGTTGCCATAAGGTAGGCGGAGACCACAAGTTGGGCTCGGTCGGTGGTCTCGTTGAAAACCGCCATGATATGCGGCAGGGCCACATTCATGATGGTCTGATCCAATATCACCATGAAGGTGCCGATGATGGCTACCGCCAGGACGCGTGATTCGCTCGTCTTCGGCATCTGGGCAAAGGTCCTTTATCTGGTGGTTATTCTGACCTCGACAGATGTACCGGGTAATAGTATGTAGTTGGCCGGATTGTCCACTGATATTTTTACCGGCACCACCTGGGCAACCTTGATAAAGTTGCCGGTAGTATTGTTCTGGGGCATCAGCGAGAACGTCGCAGCTGTAGCTGCGGCAATGCCGTCCACCCTGCCATTAAGTTTGGCTCCTCCCAGGCTGTCTACTGTTATCTCAACCTCTTGTCCGGGCTGAATTCGGTGCATCTCGGCCTCGGATATGTTGGCCGTTATCCATGTGTTGGAAGCGTCATAAAGAGTAACTATGGAAGCGCCCGCTGACACCACCTGCCCCGGATATGACCAGACAGCAGCCACATAACCGCTTACCGGGGCATCCAGGCTGGCCCTGCCCAGTGGTATCTCCTTGAGCCCCTGCCTGTCCGCCGGGGTGTCTGGGCGCGGCACACCCATTACGGCCAATCTTTGTCCCTTCTCGACATAGCTGCCCAGGTCGACTTCAAGGTTGATGATCTGGCTGGGGGCCAATGCCGATACCGCGATGAGCGGGGCACTGATACGCGCGTTGTCCGTGCTGACGTATTTATAGCTCTGGTAAGCGAGGAAGCCCAGCGTAACCAGACCGCCCAGTACTACAACCAGCGCGACAATAAATATCACCTTCCCGCGCGTGGTGGAAAGGCCCGACTTCATTCTTTCAGATAACTTAACAGCCATTGGTGTTGCCTCCGCTTGAATTTGGACCGGTTTGATTCATCTTTATACTGTCCTACCTGCGCAACGCGTTGGCCGGGACGGCAATCTTCTCCAGTACTACCGTCTCGCCCTCAGCCAGGCCCGATGTTATTTCAGTAAGGGTTTTACTCTGCAGGCCTATCTTAACGGGGCGCTCTTCCGTCAGGCCGGTTTTAGCGTCCGCGAGCACACGCACCGTATAGCTCCCGTTCTTTCCGTTCAGCGCGTTATTGGGCACAACCAGTACGCCGCTGCGTGTATCCACCAGTATCTCCGCGGTCGCCGTCATACCACCGGTAAGGTAGGTCGTCTCCGCGGGGTCCAGCGCTATCTCGATCTCATACGTCGGCAGGGTGGTCTGAACCGTGCCATAGTACTGTATGCCTCCTGCCTGAGAGAGACCGAAAGGCGAGATAAACGTTACTCTTCCTTTAAATCGGCTGCCGGGGAAGGCATCAATCAGTATCACCGGCTTTAACTCATCAATCGGCCTGCCGGCTATCCTGCCAATATCGATCTCATCCATAAGGCCGGTCATATGCACGGAATTGACATTAGCCAGCTGGATAACGTATGAATCTATGGGCGCTCCGGTTACCGCGTACCTCTGGCTTATCATATCGCCGGCCCGCAGGTTGATATCGGTTACTCTGCCATCGAAGGGCGCCATCAGCTCGGTCTTCAACAGCGCCTGCTTGGCCCTCTGCAGATTGATGATGGCAGTTTGTACGTTGATATTGTAATCGCGCAGCGTCTTGAGGTTGAGGCCGGCGCGGTAGGTGGATATATTCTCGTCCAATATCTTTTCGCTCATCTCCATATCATGTTTGATAGTGGCCAGCGTTTCAGCGAATTTCACCGGGTCGGAGTCCTTCTGTTGCGCGAGAGTATCTAACATGTCCAGAGAACTCTGTATCTCGCTGACCATCGTATACGCGGTGCAGTTATCGGGATATGTTGAGTTCAGCGGCAGATGGTTCAACCTCTTGACCACGCTGTGAGTATCCCCCATCTCGGACAGCATCGACTGTATGCCATCCGTAACGCCTGTATAATTCCCCTCCTTCAACAGCGCTTGCAGCGCCGACAGGTTGTCCATCTCTACTGACAGCTTCCCGATCGCCAGGTCGATATCGTAGTCGGTATAGCCAGCCTGTGTAACATCCACCAGGTCCGGCCTCACCCGGCGGTAATCGGGATCGCTATAGAATTTCCTTGCCCCATCGATGTCGTATTTGGCCAGCGCGATCTGAGTCGCGGCGTCCTCATATCTGCCCATTTGCACCAGGACACGGGCTTTCTCCAGCTCCTTCTGGGCAAATTCGAAACGCACCAGGGCAACGGCGTCACAGTAGAATCCCGGTGAGCGGTTGACGCCGCAGCACACCGTCTGCACCACGTTGTTGATGGCCAGCTCCAGAGCATATTGAGAGGATTCCACTGCCAGCTTCTGTGTCGTATCGTCCAGCTTGGCCAGCGTCGCCCCGGCCCTGACCATATCGCCTTTCTCCACGTACACGGCTTTTATGCGTGCGCTGTAGGGAGGAGTGAACATGGTAGTATCAAAATAAAGGTTGACCGCAGACGGCATCTCGATAGTGCCGTCAGAGCTTACCTTCACCTCGAGGTCGCCCCTCTGAACCCTGGCCACGGTTTGCTGTGCAATTGCCGGACCATTACTGCAACCGAAGAATATTGTGATTAGAAAAACCGTCACGAGTACAAGGCAATTTAATAGTTTAACTTTTTTCATATTCATTATTACTCCCGGGTTGAATCTAATAAGAACAAGGTCATGCAGACTACTTTAAATCACATAATTTTATTGAACCAGACCAGGGTATCTCGATATCCTTCCATAGCGGAGAAGGTATCCTCAATATCATCCGCATCTAATTGGTTAAATACCTTCAATATGTACTCCTTGATAATTCTTCTTCTTCGATATACGATCTTCTTTCCTTTATCTGTTATTGTGACATATATAACACGCCTATCTTGCTCATCATGAGACCTTTGCGCTAAACCTCTCTCTATCAATTTGCTGATCAAAGTCGTGACATTGGGCTTTGAAATACAATGAAACCGGCTGATTTCCGATGGCTTCATCGGGCCTGTCATTAATCCCGCCAGCAAACGTGACTGCAAATCGGATGAAACCGGCATTGTTTTTGATTTGGTCGCAACCATCACTTTACGTGCTATGCGTGGAAATTGCACCATAATATCATCTATCAGATTATTCAACCGAACGTTGTATTCATTGTCCAGCATAATCCTACGGCCTCATGATTATAGTTCTATAATGATTCAATTTACGTATTAACTCCACTTGCTGTAAATAACCGACTGGTGAAATATTCTGCCACCACCGGCGGATAAACGCAAACCTTTTGCTGCTATATCATCACAACTGTACGTCCTTCGTTTTTAACAGGGCCATGCGGCAGGAACATTGCAGGAATGATACCTGCAAAAGATAGAATTGCCGCAAGCACAAAATCTTTTTGAAATGCGGTAATAGCGGACTGCAGACTGAAATATTGATACAGCAGCACTATTGCCGCGTGGTAGGCAGCCTCTGCGGTCTGCCCTGATTGCATTAAACTCACTTTTATCTGAGACAGCAGGTTGAGCATCAGTGGGGAATCGGGCGTTGTATTCTGTACGATTATAGCCAGGTCCGTTTTCTGGAAATTATCCAGCAGTGTAGCAAACAGTGCTACAGCCAGTGCCATAAAGACGCTTTGTACGACATTGATCATAGACGACCCCTGCGTAGACAACTGCGGCGGCGCAATCGATAAGGCATGCGAAAAAATGGGTACAATTGCAAAGCCGCAACCGACGCCTCGTAAGAACATGACCCACTGGAACACTATATCAGAAGTGGTCGTGTCCATATTTTGCAGCCACAGCCCTGTAAAAGCCATGATTACCAGGCCCACTATTACAGGTGCCCTGACGCCAATCTTGGCATACAGCATCCCGACTATCGGCATGGCGAACATCATGCCAATGGCGTTGGAAAAAAGCAGGAGGCCGGCATTCATGGCATTCATCCCGCGCAGGTTCTGCAGGAACATGGGGACCAGGAAAAGAACGGTGAACATCGCAGATACAATCGTAGCGATCAGGGCTACTGATAGCGTAAATTCACCCATATTGAAAAGCCTTACCTCAAGCACAGGCGACTCGGTTCGTAATGCCAGTATCACCCATATTGTCATTGCTATGCTGCCTGCGACCAACAATCCAATTACGCGCTGGTCCCAGTGCCAGGTTGGAGCATAGGATAATGCATACAAGATACAGCTCAGCCCGATTGAGATAAAGATAAAACCCTTTAAATCGAAACTTTTTATAATTGCCGGGGTCTCCCGGAGCCATGCGATAGCTAAAGGTATAGCTATTAACATAACCGGTAAATTGACGTAAAAGCAATAACGCCAGTTCCAATAGGTGACCAGGTATCCCCCAACAACCGGCCCCAGAGCCGGACCTAACATCATGGGGATTGCCTGAGCGGCCATAGCTATGCCCCTCTTTTCCGAGGGTATAAAAATAACAAACATGGCCATAGAGCACGGCATCAACAGTCCACCGGCAGCGCCTTGCAAGATCCTGAAGAAAATGAGCGTATTGCTGCTCCAGGCAAGCCCGCATAGCATGGACCCAACCAGAAAGCCGACCAGGCTGATAATATATATCTTCTTTATACCGTATCTATCGATCAGGAAGGCCGATGCCGCCATAGCTATAGCTGAGGCCAGTGTGTAAGCGGATACTACTAGCTGGGCACGATCAGGCGTTTCATTGAATACGGCCATTATGTTGGGCAACGCTATGTTCATGATCGTGCCGTCCAGGGCATACATAAACGTTCCCATTACGATGACAACCAGGAGCTCGATCTCTTTTCGTGTTAACATCTACGGCTTTTTTCGGTATAAAGAAATTGATATGAAGATATCACTGTGAAAAATATTTAACCTATATTATAGAAATATAACAATTTTACTTCAATAATGTTTTATCGATGTGCGCGTATGCACGCGTTTCATTATCCCGATTTTGAGTAGAATACAGTAACGTTACGAGTAATTGTATTGGATTCCATACACCCATTGTTGATCAGCCTGCAGAAGGACATTGATAATAGCTTTTTCTATTGCTCAGTTCTCCGCAGCTTGCCCCGAACGTGCGATACTGATATACTATCCGACGCCGTGAGTTACGAGACAGTCATAGGTTTAGAGGTCCATGCCCAACTGCTGACAAACAGCAAAATGTACTGCGCATGCAGCACCAACTATGCCAGCGACCCTCCCAATACACACGTATGCCCCGTTTGCATGGGAATGCCGGGGGTCCTGCCCACGATAAACCAGAGGGCTGTGGAGTTCACCGTTATGACTGCACTGGCGCTCAACTGCACCATCCCGGAACATGCTAAATTCGACCGCAAGAACTATCCCTATCCCGACCTGATGAAGGGTTACCAGATATCACAGTACGACCTGCCCATGAGCGTCAAGGGGTACCTGGTAATAGATATCGAGGGCAAAAAGAAAAAAATTGGCATAACGCGCGTGCATCTTGAAGAGGACGTTGCCAAGCTGATGCACCGCACTTCCCCTGAGGGGGAAGGCTACAGCCTGGTGGATGTTAACCGCGCCGGTATGCCTCTGATGGAGATTGTGAGCGATCCCGACATGAGCTCACCCGAAGAAGCGCGCCTTTACCTGGTGAAGCTCCGGGCCATCCTTCAGTACCTCGGTGTATCAACGGGCAACATGGAGGAAGGAAGCTTCCGCTGCGATGCCAACATAAGCATACGCCCCACCGGAACTACGGAGTACCTGGGTAAGGTGGAGGTCAAGAATATGAACAGCTTCCGAGCCGTTTACCGCGCGCTCGAGTATGAGGAGAAAAGACAGCGGGAGGTACTGGGTACGGGAGGCAGGATAGCCCAGGAGACACGGGGCTGGGTAGATGACAAAGGTATAACAGTGAGCCAGCGCAGTAAAGAATACGCCCACGATTACAGATACTTCCCGGAGCCCGACCTGCCGCCGCTGTCATTCAGCCGCAAGATGGTGGAAGACATCAGGTCATCCCTCCCTGAACTGCCTGAAGCGAAATTCGACAGGTTTGTGGCTCAGTATAAACTTTCATCCTACGATGCTGAACTGCTGACCGATAACAGGGCCATGGCAGCCTATTTCGAACAATGTATAACCTCAGCTTCGGCTGCGGGAGAGAAAGACACCGGTAAAAAGGCCAAGGCCGTGAGCAACTGGATGCTGGGCGATTTCGCCCGTTTGCTTAACTCGACCAACAGGCAGATCGGGGACAGCCCCGTTAAGCCGGGGCAACTGGCGGAGATGCTGGAACTGATCGATAAAGGTACTTTAAGTGGTCCTTCGGCCAAGGAAGTATTTGAAGAAATGTTTGAGACCGGCAAGTCCGCATCCGCAATTGTTGCAGAGAAAGGGCTGGTTCAAATCAGCGATAGCGGTGAACTTGCTATAATAATAGACAAGGTAATAGCAGATAACGATAAGGCTGTTGCCGATTACAGGGCAGGCAAAGAAGCTTCGTTGACTTTCCTTATAGGGCAGGTCATGAAAGCTTCCAGAGGAAAAGCCAACCCTGCCGTCGTCAGGCCGATAATCGTTGATAAACTCGGAGGAAATTAGGATGCCCATATATCTGACCATCGCACAGCTTGTACTTGCCGTTGCGCTTATTATCGTCCTGGCCCTGCAGGTCAAGGGCGGAGGCCTGGGCGGTATATTCGGACAGGCGGACGGCGTGTATAGGACCAGGCGCGGCGTAGAGAAAACCCTATTCCAGGTAACCATCGTACTATCGGTACTGTTCATCATCCTTTCCATCGTGATAGTCAGGGTCAGCGCAACTTAACGGGGAGGCACAAGGCATGTCGCGTGTCATCACGCTGACGACCGACTTCGGCACTGGCGACGGATATGTCGCAAGCATGAAAGGTGTGATCCTGGGAATCAATCCACAGGCAACCGTGGTGGATATCTCTCACTCGGTGGAACCCCAATTCGTCCGGCAGGCATCGTTCATCATACACACTTCCTGGCGCTATTTCCCCGAGGGCAGCATTCACATCGTAGTGGTAGATCCGGGCGTGGGCAGCCACCGCAGGGCAATTATCTTAAAAACACCATCGGCCTATTTTGTTGCGCCCGATAACGGCACGCTAAGCTATGTGCTCCACGATATAGCCGAGATGCAGGATCCTCATAACCGCGCCAGGGCAGACCAGGCGACCAGCCGCGCCGTGCCGGATGGATGCGAGGCCGTTTCTTTGACCAAAAAGGAGTATTGGAGGCACCCCGTCAGCGCGACTTTCCATGGACGCGACGTTTTCGCACCGGTTGCAGCCCACCTTTCGCTGGACATTCCCATTACAGAATTCGGCGAAAAAGTTGACAGCCTCACGGTCTTCCCCATTCCAGCCCCTTTCAAAGATGCCACGGGTCAAATGGTCGGTCACATAATACACATCGATCGTTTTGGCAACCTGGTTACCAACCTTCGCAGCCGCGATATACCCCCGGGAGGGGCAGCCGTTGAGGTCAGGAACCAGCGCATCGATAACACCAACCGTTACTACTCGCAGGGCAGCGGATTGATGGCCCTGATAGGCAGCAACGACTACCTTGAGCTGTCTGTCAGGGACGGCAGTGCGGCCTCGATCCTGGGTGCACACGTAGGTGACACGATAAAACTGCTCAACCAGTCTTCGCGCTGATCTACCTGACTGTTTTCCAGACCGTACCCTTAGCGGTGTCCTCGATGGCAACACCCATCTTTAACAGACGGTCACGCACTTCGTCGGCCTGCTTCCATGCTTTGGCCTTGCGGTATTCATTGCGCGTCGTTATCAGGGCCTCTATCTCCTTCTCTTCATCGACCGATAATTTATTAGTCTCTTTCAGGGTAAAACCGATCACACCGGCCAGCTCTCGCAACATGTTTTGCGCATCACGGATATCCAGCCCTTTCTCATTCCCGCGATTGATCTCGCGTACGAGATCGAACAGTGCTGCCACCGCCTGCGGCGCGTTGAAATCGTCATCCATAGACTCGATAAAGCGCGCCTTGAACTGTTTGGCATCCAGGACAACGCCACCCTGCTTGCCCTCGGCTTTAAGTGCCTGCCTCATGCGCTCGATGCCGGTTTCCGCTGCATCCAGCGCCTCCGTGCTGTACTTTAGCGGCATCCTGTAGTAGGAACTCATAATAAAGAGCCTGATAGCATCGGCGCTGTTGCGCGCCAGCGCCTCTTTAATTGTCACCAGGTTGCCCAGCGATTTACTCATCTTGTCGGCGCCGAGCTGTAAAAACCCGTTATGCATCCAGATGCGTACAAAGGGAGTAACGCCTGTATAACATTCTGACTGGGCCATCTCGTTCTCATGATGCGGGAATATCAGGTCCTGCCCGCCCCCGTGTATATCCAGCGAGTTGCCGAGGTGGCCGGTGGACATGGCAGTGCACTCGATGTGCCAGCCCGGACGTCCATCTCCCCAGGGGCTGGGCCAGGATGGCTCACCCGGTTTGACCGCCTTCCAGAGGGCGAAATCCAGCGGGTCCTCCTTCTTTTCCGCCTCAGCCGTCGCCGTTACGCGCATGTCATCAGCGTTCTGGTGCGTGAGCTTACCGTAGCCAGCAAAGCTCTTGACACGAAAATATACGCTTCCCTCGGATTGATATGCATGCCCTTTTTCCAGCAATACCCTGATCACTTCCAATATTCGCGGTATCTCCTCGGTGGCGCGGGGGTAGACGCTTGCCCGCATAATATTCAGGGCATCCGTGTCGCTGTAATATTCAGCAATATATTTTTCCACGAGTTCTTTCCAGGGGATGCCTCTTTCCCTGGCACGGTTAATGATCTTGTCGTCGATATCGGTGAAATTCTGCACATACTTTACCCTGTATCCCCGGTATTCAAGATAGCGCCTGATAACATCGAAGGACACGTAACACAGGGCGTGTCCGAAGTGGCAGACGTCATAAACGGTCACACCGCAGACGTACATTTTTACCTCGTCGCCTGAGGGTGTAAAGTCCTCTTTCTGCCCCGACAGAGTGTTGAAGATCTTCATCGGTCACCTCGTATCAAGTAAAATTATTCGCCGACCATGGCCACCGCGTAGGCGGCCATCCCTTCTCCCCTGCCGGTAAATCCCAGGCCATCGGTTGTGGTGGCCTTGACCATCACCTGGGCCTCCTCTATCCGCAGCGCCAGCGAGATATTGTGCCTCATCTGGTCGATATACGGCGCCACCCTGGGTTCCTGCGCAATCAACATGCTGTCCACGTTTTTAATAACGTACCCGGCCGAAGCCACCTTTCGGCCAACATGCTCAAGCATATGGATGCTGGAGGCGCCTTTGTGTTGCGGATCACCGGACGGGAACTGGTGCCCGATATCCTTTAATCCGGCCGCTCCCAGTAAAGCATCCATAATGGCATGTACCAGCACATCAGCATCGCTGTATCCGTCCAACCCTTTTGGGAAGGGCACATCAACTCCTCCCAGCACCAGGGCGCGTCCGATCACCAGTGGATGAACGTCATAACCTATGCCTGCTCTCATATTATCACCTTCGTTTTGCGATTATTTCCGCCAGCGCCAGGTCTTCCCGCGTAGTAATTTTAATATTCTCGTAGTCCCCTGTATATAGCTTGACTTTAAAGCCGCTTCGCTCGACGGCGGCGGCGTCATCCGTGACATCGCTTTCCAGCGAGGCGTATGCCTCTTTCAATATTTTGTATCGAAAGACCTGGGGTGTCTGAACCGCCATTAGCCGGTTGCGCGGCGGCGTGGCGGTAACAATATGTTCTTCATCCACCTGCTTGATAGTGTCCTTGACCGGCACGGCAGCGGCCGCCGATCCGGTAAATCCGGCAGCCTTTATACCCTCGTCTATCAGCTCGTCGGTAAGGAAAGGACGCGCGGCATCTTGTATCAGCACCAGCTCACAATCCCCGACTACTTCCAAACCGCTCTTAACCGAATCCTGCCGCCGGTCGCCACCGGCACAGACCCGGGTCACCTTAGACCATCCCATTTTTTTTACAAGGCCCCTGCCTTCCTCCAGGCTATTCTTATGTAAAACTAAAATGATTTCGCACACGTGCTTATTATGCTGCAGGACATCGACCGTCCAGGCTATAACCGGTTTCCCGCCCAGAGCAAGAAATGCCTTCTGCGCGCCCATCCTGCTGCCGCTCCCGGCGCCCACAACAATGGCGGTCACACGGGCCGTTTCACTCATCGTCCGCATCCCTTTTTTTAGTCGTTTTCTCGAGTCCCGCCCGCAGGGCCTCCGCTATACTGCCGGCCTTGATTATCTCCAGCCCGTCAGAAACGTGAAATGCCTTCTTGACGGCGGCCGGGATAATGCACCGGGTGAAGCCCAGCCTGGCCGCCTCCGAGATCCTCCTGTCCATCTGCGGAACGGACCTGAGTTCCCCGCTCAATCCAATCTCGCCCACCGCCACGGTCCCGGGTATGGACCTGGCGTCCCTGAAGCTTGAGGCAATTGCCATGGCAATACCCAGGTCGGCAGCCGGTTCGGATATCCTGATACCGCCCGTGACATTAACGATGACATCCTGGTTGTACAACCCCACATTGGCACGCCTGGTCAGTACGGCACATATCAGCAGAAGCCTGTTAAAATCAACACCGTTGCTGATGCGCCTGGGCGGGCCATAGGCGGCAGTGCTGGTCAGGGCCTGTATCTCAACCAGCAGTGGACGGCTGCCCTCAAGGGTGGGCACCACTGCGGCGCCGATGGCGCCGTTTACGTACGATTCAAGGAAAAACTGTGATGGATTTGTCACTTCGACCAGCCCGGTACTTCCCATTTCGAATACCCCCACCTCGTTGGTCGAGCCGAACCTGTTCTTGGTACTCCTCAATATGCGGTAGCTGTTGAATGACTCGCCCTCCAGGCTGAGAACGACGTCCACAATGTGCTCCAGCGCCTTAGGCCCCGCAATAGATCCGTCCTTGGTGACATGTCCCGAGATAAAGACCGGCACGCCTGTCCTTTTAGCCCACCTCAACAGGCGGAGTGTACACTCCCTGATCTGGTTGATACTGCCCGGAGCGCCGTTTATATCCTCCAGGTAGACCGTCTGAACAGAATCTACAACAACCAGCGACGGCTGAGTCGATTCCAAACTTGCCATTACGCTTTCCATGTTAGTCTCGGGGTAGATGAATAAGCTTTCCCCTTTAACTCCCAACCTCTCAGCCCGCATCTTGAGCTGTTGTGACGATTCTTCTCCCGATACGTATACAACCTGGCTATTATCGTTTTTCGCGATTACATCGGAGATCTGCAGCAGCAACGTAGACTTGCCTATGCCGGGATCGCCGCTGATCAGCACCACCGACCCGGCGACCAAACCACCTCCAAGCACACGGTTCAGCTCGCCGATGGTGAAGTTCACACGGGCATAGCTGTCGCTCTTCAGCTTCGCAAGCTCCAGCAAATGCCCGGCAGCATCGGGCTTGATCTCGGTAGAACGTTTGCCAGTGGCAACCGTGGTCTCGACCAGGCAATTCCATTCCTGGCAACCCGGGCAACGCCCCTCCCACTTGGGGCTTTCTTTGCCGCATTTTTGGCAGATAAATACCTTTTTATGCTTCTGCTTTTCCAATTTTCTTCCCTATTTCATTTGACCTTAAGCCAGCAAATGATAACAAAAATAGTGACAACTTTCTTGAATCAGCCGGCAGAAAGACTGAGGGCGTGATCGCGATTATATTAACCGGTCACGCCCTCAGATAATCTGAATAATTTTTCAGTGTAACTTACGGGTTGTTGCTGCCCAACAGGTGGTTGCCTTCGCCCGCGAGTAATTTGCTCTCCACTGCAGGCGCCACAGCCTTTTCAAGCTTGCGGATGACTATCTCCGTACCGTCGTAGTCAACCAGCACCTTTGATCCAGCTTCGTATTCGCCGCGCAGTACGTTCTCAGACAGCTTGTCCTCAACTTCCTGCTGTATGACACGTCGCAGCGGCCGGGCTCCGTAATTGGGATCATATCCCTTCTCTCCCAGGAAATCCCTGGCAGCACCGGAAATCTCGAGTATGATCTGCTTCTCTTGCATGGAGTTCACAGCTTCGCGCAGCATGAGGTTGACGATCTCCCTGATATGTTCCTTGCTGAGGGCATGGAACACGACAGCGCCATCGATACGGTTCAGGAACTCGGGCCTGAACTTGTTCTTCATTACGCTCAGGACCTTTTCTTTCATCTTCTCATACGCCACCTGGCGGCTCTTATCCTCGTTAGCCTGGACGCTGAATCCCAGCCCTGAATCACGCTTGATCAGCTCCGCACCAACGTTAGAGGTCATGACCATGATGGTATTACGGAAATCAACCCGCCTGCCCTTGGCATCGGTCAGGTGACCGTCATCCATGATTTGAAGAAGTATATCGTATACATTGGGGTGAGCCTTCTCTATCTCATCCAGCAGGATAACCGAGTACGGGTTACGCCTGACCGCCTCGGTCAGTTGCCCGCCCTCTTCGTAGCCTATATATCCCGGAGGTGCGCCCACCAGGCGGGCTACGTTGTGTTGTTCCATGAACTCCGACATGTCCAGCCTGACCATGGAGTCTTCGCTCTTGAACATAAACTTGGCCAGGGCCTTGACCAGCGCAGTCTTGCCCACGCCGGTGGGGCCCAGGAATATAAAGCATCCCATCGGCCGCCTGGCCTCTTTAAGGCCGGCACGCGAGCGGCGAACAGCCCTGGCGATGGTGATAATGGCCTCATCCTGCCCCACGATGTCCTGGTGGATCGATTCCTCCATCTTGAGCAGCTTTTCCGATTCGTCCATGGTAAGACTGATGACAGGTATGCCGGTCCACATGCTGACGACCTCGGCGATATCTTCCTTGGTCACGATCGGCGTTTCCTTCTTCTGGGTATCCTGCCATTCCTGCTCCATGTTCTTGATCTTGGCCTGCAGCTGTACCTCGCGGTCCCTCAGCTCGGCCGCCATCTCATATTGCTGAGAACCGATGGCATTGTCCTTGTCACGCCTTACGATCTCCAGTGCCTTCTGGGCCTCGGCAATTCCGATGGGTACCACACCCTTCTTGATCCTTACACGCGATGAAGCCTCGTCCATTATGTCTATGGCCTTATCGGGCAGGAAGCGGTCGGAAATATACCGCGAAGCCATGGAGGCGGCTGCGATCAGCGCCTCATCATGGATGATCAGCTTGTGGTAATCCTCATAGTGGTGCTTGATGCCTTTCAGGATAAGCACAGTCTGCTCGACGGTCGGCTCAGCCACCGTGACGGGCTGGAACCGCCTCTCCAGGCCGGCATCTTTTTCAATATATTTACGGTATTCATCAAGAGTGGTGGCGCCGATAAACTGTATCTCACCCCTCGACAAAGAGGGTTTGAGTATATTCGAGGCATCCACCGCGCCTTCTGCGGCACCCGCCCCGACAATGGTATGCAGTTCGTCGATAAACACGATGCAGTTGCCGGCCCCTTTGATCTCGTCGAGGACTTTTTTCAGCCTTTCCTCAAATTCGCCGCGGTACTTGGTGCCTGCTACCAGCGAACCTATATCGAGGGTTACCAGCCTCTTGTTTCTGAGCGGTTCAGGGATATCGCCGGTTATGATCTGCTGTGCCAGCTTGGTCACAATAGCCGATTTCCCCACACCGGGCTCACCGATGAGGGCAGGATTATTCTTGGTGCGGCGGCTGAGTATCTGGATGATGCGCTCGCATTCCTTCTCCCTGCCGACGATGTTGTCCAGCTTGCCCATACGGGCCATATTGGTCAGGTCTACACCAAGCTGGTCAAGAATGGGAGTCCTGGCTCCCTCCTTGGTAACCGCCCTGGCCTGCCCCCCGGCAGCATTTAACAGCTTGTTTACCTCGGCCAGCACTTTGTCGAAGGTAACTCCCAGGCTCTCGAGCACTCCGGCTGCAGAGCCTTCCCTCTCCTTGAGCAGCCCCAGCAACAAGTGTTCCGTGCCTATATAGCTGTGATTGAGGCGCCTTGCCTCGTCAACAGCCAGCTCGATGACCTTCTTGGCCCTCGGTGTAAGGCCCACCTCGTTGGTGTTGGGACGGCCGCCCCTTCCCACGATGAATTCAACGGCGGACCTGACCTTGCTGGTCGCCACGCCCAGGTTATTGAGCACCTGGCTGGCCACGCTGTCTTCTTCAGCGATCAATCCCAGCAATATATGCTCAGTATCGATATAGCTGTGCCCGAAATGCTGAGCTTCCTCCTGGGCACGCGTAAGCGCCCGGCGGGCACGTTCTGAAAATTTTTCAAATCTACTAGCCATAGTAACCTCGAAAATGGGATTCTGACATAACCTTGATCAGGTATGTACTATGAATTATATGGTGTAGTATGAGGCAAGTCAAAGAGCAGCAGCTTCAGAGGAAGCTGAGAGGAGAAGACTGTACAGAAAAAAAGGCAATAAAAAAAGTCCCTGGCAGTGGCATATTTTCCCAAGGAATCTCTCCCTCAGTATCGTCTGCGCTGAAGCGTTTCACTACCGTGTTCGGGATGGGAACGGGTGGTTCCGCCTCGCTCTGACCACCAGAGGACTTTTAATGAGTAATAGTTTATCGAAATATAATATCGCTGTCAAATCTCGACTGGTTGGAACGGCCATTCTACCAGAGTGAACCCTGCGGCGTATGTCTCTTCTTATAAGCAATGCCGAGGTGCTCATAGGCCAGCCGCGTGGCCATGCGACCCCTGGGAGTCCTCTCCAGGAATCCCAATTGCAGCAGGTACGGCTCATATACGCCTTCTATAGTGTCTGCTTCCTCGCTGATGGAGGCTGCGATTGTATCCAGGCCGACCGGGCCGCCGTCAAATTTCTGTATGATGGTCCTCATTACCTTGCGGTCGATCTCGTCCAGCCCGAGCTGGTCCACCTCCAGCTTGCCCATGGCCTCCAGGGTGAGTTCCTGCGTGACAACGCCATTGGCCTTTACCTGGGCGTAGTCGCGGATACGTTTGAGCAGACGGTTAGCTACGCGCGGGGTGCCCCGCGCCCGGCAGGCGATTAAATCTATGCTCCCTTCATCGATCTTCAGCTTCAATATGCGGGCGGAACGGTTTACTATCGAACCGATAGAATCCACATCGTAAAAGTCCAGCCTGTGTACCGAGCCAAACCTGTCCCTCAAGGGAGAGCTCATGGCAGCGTAACGTGTTGTGGCTCCGATGAGTGTAAAACGGGGCAAATTGAGCCGCAGGCTCCTGGCCCCCGGCCCTTTGCCCAATATGATATCCAGGGCATAATCTTCCATGGCGGGATAGAGTATTTCCTCCACGATCCTGCTCAACCTGTGCACCTCGTCGATAAAGAGCACATCGCCTTTCTGCAGGTTGGTCAATATAGCGGCCAGGTCGCCCGGCCGCTCTATCGCCGGGCCCGAGCTGACCTTGATATTTACACCCATCTCGCCGGCTATGATAAAAGCCAGGGTCGTCTTGCCCAGCCCCGGCGGGCCATAGAGCAAAATGTGGTCTATTGCCTCCCCTCGTTTCTGTGCAGCCCTTATCCCGATATCAAGGTTATCCTTGACCTTCTGCTGCCCGATGAAATCACCCAGCTTTTTGGGGCGCAAATTGACATCGAGCGTGGTATCTTCCGGTCCCACCTTGCCCGATACTATCCGTGGTGATTCCTCTTCCTGCATTCCAGGCATATCTCTCTTGTTTGGTAGCATTATAGCACACGGTTTAGCCGGTAAAAGCTGTGATTCGCCGTCACAAATAAAGTGACCCTGCCCGATGGGCAGGGTCACTATCGTCCATACTATACAATTACTTTAAAGCGCTCTATTCCTGTTCGACCTGGTTATCCACCACCTCTTCAACTTCAACAGGTTCAACTTCATCAACAGCCAGAGGATTAACGAAGTTGCTCATAGACTCGGTGAATACCTCGGGACTGTCCTCCAGCAACCTGTTGATCGGCTTACCCAGCTTTTGGGTAAGGGTTATGGTGGACGGTATCAGTTTACCGATGATGACGTTTTCTTTAAGTCCATGAAGCCTGTCGGTCTTGCCCCAGATGGCCGCCTCGGCCAGCACCCTCGTCGTCTCCTGGAAGGATGCCGCTGCCAGCCAGCTGTCGGTGTTGAGCGATGCCCTGGTTATTCCCAGCAGGACCGGCCTGGCCACGGCCTGATCACCGCCTTCCGCTTCCATCATAGCGTTAATGTTCTCAAAATCGAGCCTGTCGACCAGATCGCCCACCAGAAGGTCGGTATCACCGGAGAATTCCACTCGCACCCTCCTTAGCATCTGCCTGACGATAGTCTCAATATGCTTGTCGTTAATGTTCACGCCCTGAGACCGGTATACTTTTTGTACCTCGTCTATCAGGTAGCGCAGCACTTCCTGCCGGCCGTTGATGTGAAGGATATCCTGGGGGTCCTTGACGCCCTCGATAAGCTTATCACCCGCACGCACGTAGTCGCCCTGTTTGACCAGTATGTGCGCGGTCACCGGTATGTCATCGTATTTACGTTCATCTTTCTCTTCGTAGGTCAAGGTTACTTTGCCAGCCTCAACCCTGGTTACTCCATCTACCCGGGCAAGCAGCGGTTTGCTCCCCTGCTCATCCGCTTTAACCAGTGAGGCATCGGGCTCGGCCAGTACGTCGCCCCCTCTGACATACCCGTTGTTCTCTGCCACTATCTTATAGCCGGCAGGTATATCGTAGTCAATGGGGTACTTTTCAATATGCGTGATTATGATCTCGCGCCTCTTGAGTATACCCTCTTCGACAACCTCGTTCAGATTCACGGTACCGTCTATCTCTGTAAGTATTGCCTTGCCCTTTGGTACCCTGGCTTCGAAAAGCTCTTCCACACGCGGTAAACCGGTGGTTATGTCCATTCCTACCACACCGCCCGTATGGAAGGTCCTCAATGTGAGCTGTGTACCAGGTTCACCGATACTTTGAGCCGAGATAATCCCGACCGCTGTACCTATCTTAACCAGTTCAGTGGAGGAAAGGTCTCGTCCGTAACAGTGGCGGCAGACACCGCGTTTAGAATTACAGATAAGCGGCGACCTTATGCTCACCTCTGTGATTTCGGATTGTACGATCTGCTTGATCTTTTCCTCATCGATCATCTCGTTCTTTGCCACAATGATCTCACCGGTCTTCTCGTCTACTATGTCCCTGGCAGCCAGGCGGCCCTTGATTCTCTCTTCGAATGAGGGCAGTAATCCCTTCTCTTTTTCACTATATTGGGTTGAGAACACAAGCCCTTCACCGGAATATCCACAGTCCTCTTCCAGGATAATCAAGTCCTGTGCCACATCTATGAGACGGCGGGTGAGGTAACCTGCGTCAGACGTCCTGAGGGCTGTATCGGCAAGACCTTTGCGCGCACCATGGGTGGACATGAAATATTCCATCACCGATAATCCTTCCCGGAAGCTCGCTTTGATAGGGAACGGGATGATACGTCCGGAGGGGTCGGTCATGAGACCCCTCATGCCGGCCATCTGCCTGATCTGCGATATATTACCCTTGGCGCCGGAATTGGCCATCATGTAGACACCACCATACCTGTCCAGGGATTTCTTGATCTCTTCCTCTATCTGGTTAGTCGTGCGTGTCCATACATCGATAGCCTGAGATTCGTATTCTTCATCTGTAATAAGACCCTTGTTGAACTGACTCTGCAGGATGGCGATTTCCTCGTCTCCCCTGCTCATCAGCTTCGGCTTAATCTTGGGGACTTCTATATCCCTGGCCGATATGGTGGTACCCGATTTTGTCGTGTACTCGAATCCCAAACGTTTGAGTTCATCCAGCATGCGCACGGTTTTCACACGTCCGCACCAGCGGAAACATTCGGATACCAGACGCCGCAGGTCACCCTTGCTGGTGGCAAAATTGCAGAACCCATTATAAGGCTCATGCTGACGCAATTCGTCGGGTAAAATCTGGTTGAATATGATGCGCCCTATACTGGTCTTAAATGTCCTGCTATCAGGCCCGGACATCCTCATCTCCCTGTACAGCGAGGACTCTGCTTCCTCCGACGCCTCCGACGCCTCCGATGCCTCTGCCACCTCCGCTTCGCTGTCGCCCTTTTCCTCCTCCCCTGTCTGTTCTGCACCCCTGATCCTGACTAATACTTCTTCATGCAGCTCAGGGTAAATGCTGTCACCCGTGACATTGAACATCTCATAGGCGAGTATAGCCTCAGAGGGGCTTCCGAACAACTTCTGTTTTTCCCCGGTCGGCGGTTTCATATTGGTAAGGTAATAACATCCCAGCACCATATCCAGGGTGGGGGTCATAACGGGCTCACCCGAGCTGGGCAGCAGCATATTGTGGACGCTGAGCATCTGCTCCCGCGCTTCGCGTACAGCCGACCTGGATAACGGTACGTGTACAGCCATCTGGTCGCCGTCGAAGTCTGCATTAAATGCGGAGCATACCAGAGGATGTAACTGGATAGCGCTGCCCTCTATCAATGTAGGCTCGAAGGCCTGGATGCTTAACCTGTGAAGCGTAGGTGCGCGGTTCAACATCACCGGGCGCTCCTTTATCACTTCCGCCAGTATGTCCCAGACTTCCGCCCTGGCCCGTTCAACCTGCCTTCGGGCGCTTTTGATATTATGAGCGTATCCCTGTTCTATAAGCCTGCGCATGACAAAGGGCTTGAAAAGCTCAAGCGCCATATGCTTGGGCAGACCGCACTGGTGCAGTTTAAGTTCAGGCCCGACCACGATCACTGAACGGCCGCTGTAATCTACACGTTTGCCCAGCAGGTTCTGTCGGAACCTGCCCTGTTTGCCTCGCAGCATATCTGAGAGAGACTTGAGCTTATGTGTACTGGCAGCGCTCGGTAGCCTTCCTCTCCTGCCGTTATCGATCAGGGCATCCACCGCTTCCTGCAACATCCTTTTTTCGTTGCGCACAATTATCTCAGGCGCGCCGAGCTCCATAAGTTTCTTGAGGCGATTGTTGCGGTTGATCACCCTCCGGTAAAGGTCATTGAGATCACTGGTGGCAAATCTGCCGCCGTCGAGTTGAACTATGGGACGCAGCTCAGGCGGCAGCACGGGCAGTACCGTAAAGATCATCCACTCCGGCTTATTGCCGCTGCGCCAAAAGGCTTCCACGATGCGCAGACGCTTACTCAATTTCTTGTGCTTCTGGCCTTCGCTTTGCCTGATATCTTTTACCAGTTGTTGGCGGAGCTCTTCCAGGCTCATGTTCCTTAAAATATTAAGGATGGCCTCCGCACCCATACCCACCTCGAAGGCATCACCAAATTTTTCCCTGAACTGCTGGTATTCGTTTTCACTTAAAACCTGTAGATGCAGTTTCTTGATCTCTGTCCCGTCGATCCTGTTGTCATTCTCCAGGTCGGCCAGCTTCTCTTCGAGTGTGCGCTTTTTCTCTGCCAGGCTCTCAGAATCGGCTTTCTCGGACTTACCGGTCCCTTCCAGCTCTTCCATGGCATTAAGCAGTTCCTGTTTCTTACGGGCATAATAGGCGTCCAGCTTTTGTCTGCACGCTTCCTCGTTCCTGGATATGATCACATACTGTGCAAAATAGAGCACACGCTCAAGGTTGCGCGGAGATATATCCAGCAGAAGGGCCAGGCGGCTGGGTACTCCCTTGGCAAACCAGATATGGGAAACAGGCGCAGCCAGGGTGATATGGCCCATGCGTTCCCGGCGGACTTTGGAGTGCTCCACGGTGACGCCGCACCGTTCGCAGGTAACGCCGCGATAGCGTATCTTCTTGTACTTGCCGCAATAGCATTCGTAGTTCTTGACGGGGCCGAAGATCCTCTCACAAAAGAGCCCGTCCTTTTCCGGCTTAAGGGTACGATAGTTAATAGTCTCCGGCTCGGTCACTTCGCCGTATGACCAGTCTTCGATCTGTGTCGGCGATGCCAGGGAGATACGTATTGCGTTAAAATCGTTTATTTCGAACACTTTTTATCCCCTATCTTAATGCTTTGGGCAGCCCGCCCATTTTCTTTTTATCTTCAAACAGATTTATGCTCTGGTCTTCCTCGTTGAGTAACTCCACTGCCAGCCCGAGGCTGCGCAGCTCCATGAAGAGAACTTTAAATGACTCCGGTACGCCCGGTTGGAGCACGTCTTCTCCTTTGACAAGTGCTTCGTAAGCCTTGGCCCTTCCCTGGACGTCGTCCGATTTGACCGTCAGCAGTTCCTGCAAGGTATGGCTGGCGCCGTAAGCCTCGAGCGCCCACACCTCCATCTCGCCGAAACGCTGTCCGCCGAACTGTGCCTTTCCACCCAGCGGCTGCTGTGTGATCAGCGAATAAGGGCCGGTCGACCTGGCATGCACTTTGTCATCCACGAGATGGATCAGTTTCATCATGTAGATTATGCCTACCGTGACGGGCTGGTCGAAAAGCTCGCCGGTCTTGCCGTCCCGCAACTGGATCTTACCGAACGTGGGCGGCACAATCTTTGTCTCCAGGTATGCCGCCTCCACTTTCTCGTCCAGTTCCTCGTTGCTCAGATTCCTTGAAACAGTGCCGCCGATCTCCTTTTCCAGCCACAGTATCAGGCTGGCCCGCCTGGCTTCGCCGTGGTATTTGCCGCTTACATCGAAGACTTTATCGGCGTTTATGACATGCTCACCCAGCCACTTCTTGACAGCGTCAAGCCCTTCGCTATCAAGGCGGTCCTGGTTGATAACGCCTGCTTCCCGTGCTTTACGCACAATCCAGGCTTTGCCCAGAGCATCCTCGACAGCCACCGTATCAGCACCGTCGAATATCGGGTTGATTACCCTCTCTCCGAATATGTCGGCGGCCAGGCCAAGGTGGGTTTCCAGTATTTGGCCGATATTCATTCTTGACGGTACCCCTATGGGGTTGAGAACGATATCAATGGGCCGTCCGTCCGGCATAAAAGGCATATCTTCTTCCGGTAAAATGATCGATATAACGCCCTTATTACCGTGCCGTCCCGCCATCTTGTCACCGACTGAGATCTTGCGGCGCTGAGCGATCCAGACCCTGACCAGCTTAATTACGTTTGCTGGAAGGTCAGCGTGATTGTCACTATTGAATTCGGTTACCTCGATTACTTTACCACCCTCGCCGTGGGGAACCCTCAGTGAAGTATCCTTCACCTCGCGCGCTTTCTCACCAAATATGGCTCTCAGCAGCTTCTCTTCTGCCGTCAGTTCAGTTTCACCTTTAGGTGTTATCTTGCCTACCAGGATGTCGCCGGGCCCGACCTCTGCACCCACGCGGATGACACCATATTCGTCCAGGTCCCTCAGACTCTCCTCTCCGACGTTGGGGATGTCCTTGGTGATCTCCTCCTTGCCCAGCTTTGTCTCACGTGCCTCAACTTCGTATTTCTCAATATGAATTGAGGTGAATTTATCCTGTTTAACCAGCCTCTCGCTGATAATGATGGCATCTTCAAAGTTATAGCCTCTCCATGTCATGAAAGCACAAAGCACGTTTTGCCCCAGGGCGAGTTCTCCATTCTGGGTAGCAGCGCCATCAGCGATAACCTGACCGGACGCAACGGAATCACCCCGCTTGACCACCGGGCGCTGGTTGATACATGTGCCCTGGTTGGTGCGGTAAAACTTGGTCAGATGGTAATCCCGCTTCTTGCCGTCGCTTTTGACCGTTATCTTTTTACTGTCAACAGCTACGACCTCACCTTTTTCCGCAGCATAGACAACCTGCCCGCTATACTTGGCCACCTCGCCTTCCATGCCGGTGCCTATAAGGGGAGCTTCGGGTTTGACCAGCGGTACGCCCTGGCGTTGCATATTTGAACCCATCAGGGCACGGTTGGCGTCATCGTGTTCCAGGAACGGGATGAGGGCCGTGGTAACGCTGAACACCTGCTTGGGCGAAACGTCCATGTAATCAATTTTCTCAGGCGGCTCCGTTACATATTTACCGCTTCGAATGGCGCCGACACGCTCTTCCTTGAATTCATCCCTGGCGTTGAGCGGCGCGTTGGCCTGGGCTATACACTGGTTGGTTTCCCTGTCGGCAGTAAAATATTCGATTTTATCCGAGACATAAGGAACGATTTTAATACTGGATGAGGCAATGGCTGCAATTTTTTTAGCGAGCGCCTCATCAACCAGCGTGCCTGCCGCGGCCACGAGCTTTTTCTTGCTATCATGCACGTCTTGCCTCAAGGTCCTGCCGAGCATCTTCTCAGAGGTGTTGCTTAATTCCCGGTAAACCTTGCGATAGGGAGTCTCAATAAAGCCAAGGCTGTCTATGCGAGCATATGTAGCCAGGGAACCTATGAGGCCGATGTTCGGTCCTTCCGGTGTCTCAATGGGACATATCTTGCCGTAATGAGAGTGGTGCACATCGCGCACATCGAAGCCGGCTCGCTCGCGGGAGAGGCCGCCCGGTCCCATCGCAGATAGTCGGCGCTTGTGAGTAAGTTCGGCCAGGGGATTGGTCTGGTCCATGAACTGCGAGAGCTGCGAGCCACCGAAAAATTCCCTCATCGAGGCGATGATGGGCCTGTTATTAATAAGGTTAGTGGGGGTGGGATCATCGCTCTGCAGGCTCATCCTCTCCTTGATTGTGCGCTCCAACCTTATAAGGCCGACCCTGAACTGGTTCTGTATCAGGTGGCCTGTCGTCCTCACGCGACGGTTGCCCAGGTGGTCGATATCATCGGGCAATATTTTTTCATTATTTATCTGTATGATCTTGCGGATAATCTCCACCAGGTCACGTGGCTTAAGAGCGCGCGAGGTCACTTTATAACCGAGCTCGTCATATTCAAGCCTTTTATTAAGTTTGAACCTGCCTATCCTTCCAAGATCATATCTCCTGGGATGAAAAAACATGTTGATTATTAAGCTCTTGGCACTCTCGCCGTCAGGTGGTTCGCCGGGACGCAGTTTCTTATAGATATCGATGAGCGATTCCTTCTTGGTCCTTATCGACTCCGGCTCCTTATCAATTGTGGATGTTATATACCTGTGCTCCGGATTATCATCGTCGGCCTTGAACAACTCCAGCAGTTCCTCATCGGTATTGCAGTTCAGCGCGTCTTCGGGATCGCCTTCCCCGCTGATAGCGCGCAGCAAAGTCGTTACACCGATCTTTCGCCGGCCATCAATCTTGGCCCAAATAACGTCCTTGCCGGAAGTTTCAAACTCCAGCCAGGCGCCGTGTTCAGGTATCAGCTTGGCATTGCAAAGCCGCCTTCCGCTATCCTCGGTCACCAGAGTGAAATACACGCCGGGAGAACGGATCAACTGGTTGACCACTACTCGTTCCGCGCCGCTGATGATGAAAGTACCATTTTCCGTCATGAGGGGGATCTCTCCCAGGAAGACTTCCTGCTCCTTGATTTCACCGGTCTCTTTTATCAGCAGGCTGGCACGTACATAAAGGTTAGATTGATAGCTCATGTCCCTTTCACGGCACATGGCAACATCGTGTGTGGGCGGGCGAAACTCGTAACCGGTGAAGGAAAGTTCCATTTTGCCGCCTGTAAAGTCCTTTATAGGAGAAACTTCCTGCAGCAGATCCTTAATCCCTTCCTCCATGAACCATCTGAAAGAATCAAGCTGCACCTGGATCAGGTTCGGTATCTCAAGCACTTGGGGCAGGCGGGCGTAGTTTCTGCTTTTGACAATAGGCAGGTTGTTACTCTCTGTGGCGATAGAAATAGACATATTTTCTCCTGTCCTAAGTTAGTTACCGGTCGGCTACGAATTGGTCGGTCAAATTAAAATAGATGACAATGACTGGAATATTTTCAAGGGACGCAAATTTGGTGTCCTCAGTCGAAATGGCATAATAGCAAATTTATAATATAGCAGTTATCTCATTGACTGTCAAATATTTTTGAACTACTCTACTGCAATGATTAACCTCGACGTTCCCCCTGCCTCAATTCAGAAGAATGACAGCCTTGATATATATTAGTGTATAATACCGCAATGTGGCAGACAGCCGGCCAGGATCGAATTATCGGCTTTCTCAAGGACTCCATTGAGAGGCGCTCCCTGGCCCATGCATACCTGTTGGTGGGCCCACCGCACGTTGGGAAGATGACGCTCGCCCTGGATTTGGCCGGCGCTCTAAACTGCACCGAAGGTGAGCCCCCCTGCGGATCGTGCCGGGCCTGTCAGCGAATCCAGCAGGGGAAATACCCTGATGTGATCGTCATTGATAAATACGCAGGCCGTGATCAGAAGGACAGGAGAAAGGCCACCGAGATCGGCATCGATACGGTGAGAGAAATACTTCAGAGAGGTTCCAATCTGCCCCCCTATGAAGGCAACTACAAGGTCTACATTATCGAGGACGCAGACCTTATGTCAGCGGAAGCCGCCAACTGCCTGCTTAAAACACTGGAGGAACCGCCGCAACATATTGTTATCCTTTTGCTTACTTCCCAGGAAAATGCGCTTTTGCCTACGGTAGTGTCACGGTGCCAGAGGTTTGAGCTTAAGCCGGTATCTATAGCGGAAATAGAGGCCCGGCTGAAAACTTTTGATAACATCGACCCCGATAAAATAAAATTGTTGTCAAGGCTTTCGGGGGGTTGCCTGGGCTGGGCCATCTCCGCCCTCAACGACGAAGGCTACCTTCAGAGCCGGGACCTGAGGCTGAGTGAATTTGCCTCCCTCCTGACCAAATCGTGGTCGGAACGATTATTATATATCCAGCAGTTGCCGTCAGACAGAAACAGTGTGGAAGAGATCATTAAGCTCTGGCTTTCGTGGTGTCGCGACGTAATGCTGCTAAAATATAACTGTGAAGAAGATGTAATCAACCTGGATAGAATAATCGACATTAAATCGTGGGCAAATATGCTGACAATTCTTGAGATAAAAGAGTTTATTAACAGCCTGAACAAGATGCTGGTGAACCTCTCGTACAATGCCAACCTGCACCTGCTCTTCGAGGTAATCATGCTGGACATGCCCAAAAAAGAAAAAAGAGCCGATTACGCAATGAATTCAGCGGGTGTTAACAACTGATGGCTACGGTAGTTGGGATAAGGTTCATGCAGGCGGGGAAGATATATTCCTTTGATACCACCGGACTTGATCTCAAAGTAAATGACCAGGTCATCGTTGAGACCAACCGCGGGATTGAGCTGGGCAAGGTGATCATCGGGGCAAAGGAAGTTACGCCGGCGGAGAACGCCGAGCCTTTCAAGCCTGTTCTACGTATAGCAACGGCCGAGGACATTTCTCAATCTCAGTTTCAGCGGGACAGGGCTAAGAAAGCGCTGACCAAATCAAAGGAACTCATCGAGAGCCTTAACCTTCCCATGAAGGTAATCTACTCGCAATACAACCTTGACGGGAGCCACCTGATCATATTTTTCTACTCCGAGAAAAGGGTTGACTTCCGTGAGCTTGTGCGCAAGCTCAGCCATGAACTGAGGACGCATGTCGAGCTTCGTCAGGTGGGAGCCAGGGACGAGGCGAAGCTTATCGGCGGAGTCGGAAAATGCGGCTGCCAGCTTTGCTGTGTCTCTTTTCTCAGCGAATTTATGCCTGTCTCAATTAAAATGGCCAAGGAGCAGGACATCGCGCTTAATCCCATGAAAACGTCCGGGCTGTGCGGGCGGCTATTATGCTGCCTGGGTTATGAATACGAGCAGTATCATTGCATGCGGGGAAAACTGCCGGATATGGGGCAGGAGATGATCACAAAGATGGGCAAGGGCAAGATCGTCGGAAGAAATGTCATCAAGGAAACACTAATGGTTCAACTGGAAACGGGTATGACAATCGAAGTCCCCACTGCCGAGGCCGTCATCGTCAATCCCAGAAAGCCCTGATCTCGCGAAGTCACCTTCTATGGGGCAAATACTTCTCCCACTCCGACCTGGCGCGTAAATACTGATAAGGTACATAGAAGCCCACGTTGCCGGGTGCACGCGGTACCCGCAGCAGCGGCATCCCGGCTTCAGCCGGTGTCCTGCCAGCTTTCTTCCTGTTACAGGGGATACATGCTGCCACGATATTTTCCCAGGTGTGCTGACCATTTAAGCGCCGTGGCATAACATGGTCCAGGGTCAATTCCCTTCCCTCTCTGCCGCAGTACTGACAGATGTATTTATCCCTGTTGAAAATCTCCAGTTTGGTCATTTTACGCGGGTGTGCCTGTTTGCGCACCAGGTAAACCAGCCTGATCACAGACGGGATCTCGTAGCTGCCTGAACTTGCGGAAAAATACCCACGCCCATTCTCAACTACCTCGGCTTTTCCGATCAGCACCAACACCACTGCCCGACGCACCCTGCAAATGTTCAGAGGGAGGTAGTTCTCATTTAAGACTAATACGGGTTGATTTACTACAACGCTTTCCACTTTCGTGTTAGAAAATATTTTAACAGGAAAAACAGGTAGCTTCAAAGAATTGCCTGCGCCTGTCTAACCCTTAGCCCTCTGACGGGGCCGCCCCGTCCTCGAGGTTTTAATATCGCCTCTGTAGTCGGGCGCAATTATGTTGAACACCATGCTTATGCTGGGATCAACCATGCGCGAACTCACCCTGTTTTCAATCTCTTCGAGATTGAGGCAGGTTGTTATAACCGTGGCCAGGCGTGCGTTATAGCGGTAGTTTATTAATTGATACAGTTTCTCCTGGGCCCATGAAGTAGCGGAATGCTCTCCGAAATCATCAAGCACCAGAACCGGTATCTTTTTTATTTTTTCGAACAGCGCATCATATGACACCCTGCTCTCAGGTCCAAATGAAGCTCGCAAATGGTCGAGCAGGTCCGGTACAACTATAAACAGGACTTCTTTCCCGGACTCGCGCAGCTCATTTGCTATGGCTGCCGACAGGTGAGTCTTTCCGCAACCGTTTAAACCCTGGTATATAAGCCAGCCCTGCGGAGACCGTGCAAACTCGCGCGCGATGCTGTAGGCCTGCTCCAGGTTTTGCCTGACATCCTCATGCAGGCTCAAACGCTTACTATCGAAATTGCTGAACCTCATGTTCTTGAGCAGTTCGAGATCAAGGCTATCAAGGCTCTGCAGGCTGGATGACTCTTTTTTCAGAATCAGCACCTTGCTGTATTCCGGGTCATTTATATGGCCGGCGTAATCAGCGCCAAATTCTTCGACCGACATCCCTGTGGTTATCAGCGTGGGCAACCTGCCGTTGAACCGGTGCTCAAGCAGTTGTTCGAGTTTACCCTTGGACCACGTAGTCGTGGCAGAATAATTCAGATTATCGAGTATTAGCAGCGGGCTGTTTTTAATCTGCTCAAACAACTCATCATATTCCACGTCGCTGCTGGGGTGGAACGCCGACCTGAGGTGGTCAAGCAACTCCGCAACCGTGATATAAAAGGCGGATTGTCCCTTGCTTATACGGTAGTTGGCAACGGCACAGGCCAGGTGTGTTTTGCCGCTGCCTACGGGACCCACCAGCACGATCCACCCCTGCGGGTTTTCTGCAAACTTGCGGATCTCATCGAGTGCCAGCTGAAATAGCTTCTGTGAAATCGCGTCACCGCTTCGGCCTAAAGGTAACAGGCTATTAAAATCCAATTTTGAAAGATTGCCCAGGTTACTTATGGCCTGCAGCCGGGCCATCTTTTTTTTATCGATGTCATCCCGTGCGCATACGCACGGTATCAACCGCGAATAATCCGATTCCCCTGATGGTAATGCAGGATGAACGAAGCGCGTCCCCCTGCATACCGGGCAAATATCCGCCGGCTGATTGTCTGGCCCGGGCTCCGCTGGATTATCGCCGGACCATGTGTCCGTATTTTCCGCGGATGTATTTATCGGGATCTCCTTCTTTTTGAGGATCTCCGACAGGTTTTCCATCTTTCCTTCCTTCTCTTTCCCAGCGCTTTAATATGCCGTGTATATATTTCCAATTTCTTACATTGGCCCGCACTGCTTCGCGAAACGCATCCTGGATCCATTCCGGCGGATAACGGTGCTCAGCTTCCTGAAGCTCCTCGGCCAGTATAGGTGTGAGCATACCGATATTGTGCTCATAGAGGCTGTAAATATCCCTCGGTTGCTCAATCGCCGGCTCCTCCCTGGCCCTGATCTCCACACTCGGTATCTTCAAAGTGCCGCTCATTATTTTGCTAATAGTGTCCTTTTCGGCCTGGTTGTTAATAAAATAGGCGTCGTCCGATCTCCCGTTCACGTCTATGGGAATGTGCAGCAATATTCCTTGTTTCACAGCCGATTCAAGGGCATCTTTAAGCAATATATCTGCGTCCCCCGGCATTTTGCCCAGCTCCCCCTCAATCACAGGATTCCTGCTTAATTCGCTGAAGCTGACAAACCTGGGATAACCCTTCCTTCGACTGAGCAGGAAAAATACCTGCATGACGGCTTTTAATTCAAGCAGACTACTAACGATTGATAGCACTTCGCTGAAAAACACATTGGGCAAAGGGGTTACCTCGACCCGGGGTGGGAATCCCCTGAAATTGTTGTCTGCCATATCCTTATATACCTTAATATACCTTTAATATAGGGTCCCCACCTCGACCACACTGCTGTCGAAGTTATCGAATTTAGTCGTTTCCTGTATGAACCTGAGGGGTACTTCACCCGTGGGACCGTTGCGGTTTTTGGCAATGATTATCTGGGCAATGCCTTTGGGATAGGGTTGGTCCTCGCCGAACTCACGGATCCAGTCCTCTTCAGTAGGATAGATCTTGTCCCAGCGATGGATAAACATCACGACATCCGCATCCTGCTCAATGCTGCCGCTGTCACGCAGGTCCGAGAGCTGAGGCCTGACCTGCTGTTTCATCCTTTTGCCTTCCTGGCGGTGTTCGATGTTACGGCTAAGCTGCGATAAGGCTAACACGGGAGTATCCAGCTCGCGGGCAAGCGCCTTGAGCGATTGAGTAATCTCGGTCATCTCCTGCACCCGGTTATCGCTCTTGGAGTCACCTCTCAATAACTGTATATAGTCAAGAACGACCATATCAACATTGTGCTTCAGATGAAGCCGTTTGGCCTTACTGCGAACCTCGCTGATACGCATGTTGGGTGTATCGTCGATATATATGGATGTCTCCGCCAATCTGGGGATTATGTCGCGTTGAAGCAAACGTTCCTCGAGATCTGAAAAACGCCCCTTTCTGAAATGCTGCGACTCGATGTTAGACTCACTGGATAATAGCCTCTGGATTATCTCGCGCCTGGACATCTCGAGGCTGAACAGGGCGATGCAGGCCTTCTGACCAACGGCCGCATTGCGAACAATATTCAAAGCCAGGCTTGTCTTACCGATGCTGGTCCTGGCAGCAAGTATAACCAGTTCTGAACGCTGTAATCCGCCGAGGGCATTGTCGATGGCCTTGAAACCCGTGCGTACACTCTGGATATCCTTGTCGTAGGTAGTCTTATTGGCCGCCTCCTCAAAATAGCGGTTGAGCGCCTCCTGTATAGGAACGAATTCACCCCGTCCCTGCCTCGTTCTGAGCTTGAAGATGATGTCTTCAGCCCGTGTTAAAGACAGGTCCACATCAGGGTCTGCCTTGTATCCGAGCGACTCGATCTGCCCGGCCGCGCTGATAAGACGGCGCATGGTAGCCAGCCGGTACACTATTTGCGCGTAGTGCCGAACATGCAGGGAAGTCGGGACCATGGAGACGAGATGACTGAGGTATGCGGCTCCCCCTGCTTCGTCCAGCTTCCCAAGCCTGATAAGCTCCTGCGCAACTGTAATCTGGTTTATAGCCTCGTCACGTTGGAACAGGTTGCGACAGGCGCCGAATACGAACTGGTTCTGCTCGCTGAAAAAGTCCTCGGTCCCTACTATGGTATCTATATCTGTGATAGACTCGCTGTCAATCAGCAGCGAGCCGAGCACCGCTTCTTCGGCATCCAGATCATAGGGTGGCAGGGCTTCTCTCATGGCTTCAGTCTGTTTCCCTCTCAATTACGACCATGATCTTGGCTGTGGCATCCCTGGAAAAAACCACCTCGATTTCGTATTCTCCAACGTTGTGCAGAGAATTCTTCAGCGCGATCTTTTTCTTATCGATGTCGACGTTGATCAAATTGGAGAGCTTATCTGCAATATCCGCCGACGTAATAGAACCGTGCAGAGTACCTTTTGAACTGGCCTTGCCCTTGAAACGCACTTCCTTCCCTTCGATCTGCTTGGCAAGCTCAGCATACTCATCTTGCTGGCGCACACGCTTACGTTCCCTCTCCTGGGAGATTTTCTCGGCGGCCTTCACGGCACCGGTGGTTGCGGGCAACGCCAGGCCCCTGGGCAGCAGGAAGTGCCTCGCGTATCCATCGGATACCTCTTTGATATCTCCTTTTTTCTCTTTGGCCGACACGTCTTCAATAAATACAACTTTCATATCCTGTGACTTTTCTCCTTCTCAAGTTTTTTACGGAACCAACTATTGTTATCCAGAATAATTAACCGCCGACAACTCCTTTCTGAATATGTCCGCGGCCGAATCAGAATGGCAATTCAGCGGCGGTCACGAGAGATTGACCCGCATTCCCGGGAGTAAGGGTGATTCACAGCTACAATATCCGGCTTCATACACAAACTCTTCCCGCAGGTGGTATTTGCCGCTATCACCCCGGCGGTAGACAGTTTAAATCCTTTTGTCGAGCCCAGTCAAGGTATGTATGATCTTATGTTAACCCGCTGCATCTATTATATCTCGAGCAGCATTGGTATAGATATCCCCATACCCAATACCGGGTAAAATCAGATTCGTTTTCTTGACATTACACGTATCTCTACTTATAATGAGCCAAATTTAAAGTCGTATCTATCGCCATGCAGATAAACGTCGCCCAGCTCCTTAAGGGGCCGGTCGGAGCGAAGCGAAATTATGAAATTGACGAACTGGCCGGCGAAAATAGCGATAACCGCGTTAAAGGCAAAATCGAACTGATCCGTACCAACCGAGGCATTCTCGCCACCGGAAAGTTCACCGCCGATATCACAGGTTCATGTTCTCGCTGCCTGGGACAAGCAGAAAAACAAATTTCGTTTATAATGGAAGAGGAGTTTTTTCCGGTTATCGATATAATTTCAGGTACCCACCTTCATCCGCCGCCTGAAGAATTTACGATTACCGATAATCATATCCTTGACTTACACGAGGCAATCAGACAGTATATAATCATGGCGACACCGACCAGGCTTTTATGCAGGCCGGATTGTCCGGGACTCTGCCCTGTCTGCGGCCAGGAGTTAGCCAATAGCGATTGCGGTCATGCAAGACAGTCTTATGACCACAGATGGGACAAATTAGTACAATCAGAAAAGGAGAGCAAAATATAAATGGCACCACTTCCTAAGAAAAAATATCCTAAAGCGCGCCAGGGTAAAAGGCGCAGTCACCTGGCCAAGACACCTACAGCATTTATCGAATGCTCCCGCTGTCACAGCACAAAGCTGCCTCACCAGGTATGCCCGGCATGCGGAACTTACGACGGCAGGGAAGTGCTGGAGATCAAAAGCCCTAAAAAGAAGGGCAAATAAGATATCGCCGGCAGGCTGATTTGGTAAATCAAGGAGGAATTAGATGGTCGAAGATGTAAAAGTAGCCTATGTGTTTCCAGGTCAGGAATCGAGGCAGGTCGGAATGGGGCTCGACTTTTACGTCCACTACAATTCCGCCAGGGCAGTATTCGACGAAGTAGATAAAGCGCTCGGCTTTCCGCTGTCAAGGCTCTGTTTTGAAGGCCCTGAAGAGGACCTGGCTCAGACGATGAACGCCCAGGCAGCTATCATGACCGTCAGCATTGCCTGCCTCAAGGCAGGGGAAGAGATCAGCGGCGGAGCGCTTCCGACTCCCACACTGGTAGCCGGCCATGGATGCGGTGAATATGCCGCCATGGTGTCATCAGGCATGATGAAACTGGGCGATGCTGTCCGACTTGTACGCGAGCGCGGGCGTCTCATGAACGAGGCCGGCCGTCGCAAGCCGGGCGGTATGCTGCAAATCATGGACCTCGACAGGGACACTGTCGAGGGTGTATGCCTGACGACCGGGGTTGAGCTGTCAAATATAAATGCGCCTGATAACACGGTCATCAGCGGAGATGAGCATAAACTGGCCAAGGCCAGGAGGCTGGCGCAGGTAAAAGGAGCGAAGCGCATGCAGCCGGTTAGAGTCAGCGGCGCCTTCCATTCTTCATTGATGGAACCTGCTCTGGACGGCATGATAAGCGCCGTAGCACAATTTCAATATGAAGCGCCGACGGTACCCGTGGTATCCAACGTAACGGCGCAACCCATGCATTCGCTTGAAGCGCTCAAGGAAGAGCTTATAAGCCAGATAGTGCATTGCATAAAATGGCAGCAATCTGTGGAGACCATGCTTGCCCGCGGCATAACAACTTTCTTTGAAGTGGGCCCGGGTGACGTCCTGACCAAATACATTAAATTGATAAGCCCCGGCGCGTTGACCTTTAACCTCAGCAATGCTGAGAAAACCAACGAGATAATTAAGTGGCGTAAAGGCGGAAGGTTCTAAACCAGGGATTATCGCGGTAAAGATACTTTCTTCTAGTGATTTTATGCCCACAGGTCTAAGGCATCTTGCCAGGATTGTTGCGCTGCAAACGCTTTTTGAATTGGAATTTGCAGCCAATAGCCCTGACTCCGTCCTTGAACGCACACTCATGATGAAATCCCTGAGAGGCGAGGGCGCGGGCTTTGCAGGTGAAATGGTACACGGTGTACTCGATAACCGGGAGCAGTTGGACGACACCATAAGACGCTTTGCCAAGGCATTTCCCGTAGATCAGATGGCTGCTATGGACCGCAATATCCTGAGGATCGCCCTCTACGAGATCGTCATCGACAGCAAAACGCCGGCCAAGGTGGCAATCAACGAAGCAGTTGAACTGGCCAAGGAATTCGGCGCCGACACTTCTCCGAAGTTTATCAACGGAGTGCTTGGCGCTGTAATATCAAAAGATAAAGAACGAAAAAATCAAATTGATTGATAGGTATCGCACATCGTATAATTTATCGCAGGATATCAGATGGCAAAGCTATTCGATAGGATAAAGAAAATCCTCGTTGATGAATTGGGCGTCGACTCGACTTCCATCGGGCCGTCAGCTTCTTTTATCGATGATCTCAACATGGACCCGGATGACCTGGCCGAATTCTTTACTACAATCGAAGACAGCTTCAGTAAACCGAATAGTAAATTCGAGATACCTGAGAAAGATGCCGATAACCTGATCACGATACAGGACATGATGGACTACCTGCAAGAAGCGGGTATCGAGGACTGAGAGCCTCACTGATCGTTCGATCAAATATTCAGGGAGCCCAATTCCACAACCAGGTCCTTTAACAGCTTCATCCACCTGTTCCCCGACAGCCCTGTATCGATCTTGACCTGCCTGTTGCCCCTCCTGATTGCCCTGTTTTTTAAAATGTTAATCCCATCCAGGTCCACGGGGTTACTGTCATTAAAAGAAACCGTTATGATGTCACCGCCACGCACAATCGACTCAATCCCCGCTTTGATAGCTGCCTGCCTCAATTCGACCACGTACAATATATTCGTAACTTCTCCAGGCATACTGCCAAACCTGTCAACAAGCTCTTCACTTATTTCCAACACTTCATCCGATTTGGTCATCCTGGCCAGCCTGTGATAGATATTAAACCTCGTCCTCGGATTGCCGATGAAGATATCGGGGATAAAAGCAGGTATCTTCAGGTCTATGGAAACACCGGCGGGCTCAATCCTTTTTTGTATGGTGCGGCCTTCGCTCCGGGCTTTGATCTCATCAACCGCCTCTTCGAGCAACTGGCAATAGTAACTGAATCCTACGGCGGCGATATTCCCGCTCTGCTCCACTCCCAACAGGTTGCCCGCTCCCCTTATCTCGAGATCTTTCATAGCAATAGCATAGCCTGCCCCCAGCTCAGTTGCCCGTGCGATTACCTTCAGCCGCTCAAGGGCATGGTCGGTCAAGCTCTTACCTGAATCAAACAGGAAATAGGCATAAGCCGAATTTGCTCCACGCCCCACCCTGCCACGCAATTGATACAGCTGGGTCAGCCCCATCTTATCGGCATTATCGACGATCAGAGTATTGACGTTCGGCATATCCAGACCCGACTCGATAATCGTAGTTGTAACGAGCACGTCGCTCTTCCCCTGCATGAAGTCTGACATGATCTCCTCGAGCTTATCCTCTTCAAGTTGTCCGTGCGCAACTGATATCCTGGCTTCCGGCACCAGGCCGGCCACCTTAAATGCCAACTCACCTATGCTATGGACCCTGTTATGCACGATAAACACCTGGCCATCACGTTCCAGTTCACGCAGCACGGCTTCTCTTATCAACCTGTCATTGTATTCGCCCACATGTGTTATCACGGGCAACCGGCTTTCCGGCGGCGTCTCGATGGTGCTCATATCCCTGATGCCCGAAAGGGCCATATGCATCGTACGCGGTATGGGGGTAGCGCTCAACGTAAGCACATCGACCGACTGCCTCATTTTCTTAAAATGCTCCTTGTGAACCACGCCAAAACGCTGTTCCTCATCGATTATCACCAATCCGAGGTCTTTAAACCTTACGTCCTTTTGCAGGATCCTGTGTGTACCTATGCATATATCTATCGTCCCTTCTGCGAGGCCTGAAACCACGTCTGACTGTTCCCTGGCCGAACAGAAGCGGCTCAGTACAGCTACCTTAACCGGAAATGCCTTTAACCTGTCACTGAAAGTGTTCATGTGCTGCTGTGCCAAAATAGTGGTCGGCACCATTATGGCGACCTGCCTGCTGTCCATGACAGCCTTGAAGGCGGCTCGCAGGGCAATTTCAGTTTTCCCGTAACCCACGTCACCGCAAACCAGCCGGTCCATCGGCCTGACCGACTCCATATCCGATTTAACTGCCTCAATTGCTTCCATCTGGTCAGCTGTTTCGATATATGGAAAGGAGGCTTCTAATTCCTTTTGCCAGAGGGTATCCTCCGAGAAAGTGATGCCGCCGCCGGCTGCTCGTCCGGCATACAACTCGATAAGCTCACCGGCTATATTTGCAACAGATTCCCTCACCTTTTGCTGGGCACGGCTCCATTCCTGAGACCCCAGGCGGTTTAGCGAAGGAGTCCTTTCACTTCCGCCTATGTAAAGGCTCACCCTGTCGACCTGGTCCACGGGCACGTAAAGCATGTCACCGCACGCGTATTCCAGCATAAAATATTCCCTCTCCACACCTGCGCTGATCTTCCTGCTGGTGCCGGCAAAACGCCCTATTCCATGCTCCACGTGTACTACAGCGTCGCCGATATTGATATCATTGAGGAAGAGGTGGTGGCGGACAGGCCTGGCCTTAGCAAAACGTCGTTTCTTAATGTTTCCAAAAAGCTCCGCATCGGTGAGCAGTAGCAATTCACCTTCAAGTTGCCACCCTCCATCCAGCGAACCCTGGACTACGGTCAAGGAATTTAGCAAAGGGAGGGATTCGAGCGCTTTCAACGGAGATACATCGATATCACTCTCATGCAGCAGTTCCCTTATCCTTTCCGCCTGCTGACTAACGATAAGGACCCTGCCACTATCTCTCCTCAATTCAGGCAACCTGTCTAAAAAGACAGAAAATCTCGCAGAAAAATCCGGGGCGCCTCTGATAGGAAGGCGATAGTGATGTCTATCCGGGTTTTCAACTTCATCCCAGGGACTCAGTTCAACAACTTTGTCCCGGTCAGCTATCTTGTTTTCAATATCTTCCCAGCCTAAAAAACCAAGCCCCTCGTTAGATACATCTGTTTTATCGGTCTCCGACGGAACCAGGCTGGACGATTCCTTCCCGATTCGCTCCACCTCAGATTCAATCTGCTGGATATTATCTAGCAGCAAAAGGGCTTCACCCGGCAGGTAATCCAGCAAATTTGCGGCGCAATCAGCGGACCGCTCCAATGCCGGCGGCACAATCAGCGACAGCACCTGCGATATGGATCTCTGTGTGCTGGGATCATACAGCCGCAGACTCTCAACTTCATTCCCGAAAAACTCAATCCTGATCGGCGAATCATGTCCGCAGGGAAATACATCGACGATGCCTCCCCTTTTGCTGAAGGTGCCGGGTATCTCCACCACATCCTCGAATGCGTACCCCGTCGACTGCAGACTCTTAAGTAATGCGGATTGGTTTATGCGCATACCGTTTATTATCTCGATGCAGCCCTCCTTGAACATCTCCAGCCCCATTGACCTGCTGATCAACGAGGCTGCGCTGCACATAATAAAGGTAGGTGACTCATTCTTTTCAACCATGGTTTTACCACCGGACAGGAGCGCCATTATCCTGAGCCGTTCTGAATTTACAATAGGATCGACCGTGGAACCACTCCCCATAAGATCTGCTTCCGGGAAAAATTGTGGGACATCTGAGTCGGGCAGCCACAGCTTTACCTGCTCAAAACGGCGCCTGGCCGCCTCAGCATGTGCAGTAACCAGCAACACTGTCTTGCCCAGGCGACTGTAAATGGCGGCGGCCAAAAAGGGGAGCGCCTGGTCAGGCACAGATACTCGTACCTTTGCCTGTCCTTCTCCCCGCAGGTCTTTTAGCAGCCTTTCAAATTCAGGCAGGTTTTTAAGCAACCGGTTTAAATAATATAGGTTCATCTCTAAATATAACGGGCCGTCCTCAGCCGGCACAGTCCAACGGGGATTTTAGCACAGCGATTTAGAGGCAACCAAACATACGGCTGAGGGGATTACTATTATCATTGCCATGGACGGCTGCAATATAGTTTGCGTAATGATAAATCTCAGTCAGCAACAGAATTGAACCCTTATTTACCACGGTTGACCGTATAATTTGAGTTAAGCCGGCTATTGATATATTATTTTTGGCAACATCTAACACTTTACCCGTGAATACCGGCATGGTTTTCATGCCCCTGTTCTGAATCGATGCGAGATATAAGACTTAACGATATTGCCAAGCTGCTGATAAGCCTGGCCGCCTGCTTTCTGGCCGGTTTTGTCGGCTCGTTCGCTACACGCGCTGCGACGCCTAACTGGTATGCACTATTGCAGAAGCCATTTTTCACACCGCCCGGCTGGCTGTTTGCCCCCGTGTGGTTCTTACTTTACATCCTCATGGGCATATCAGCGTTCCTTGTATGGCGAAAAGGTATAAAGGAATTCCAGGTCAGGGAAGGATTGATGATTTTCATCATCCAGCTCCTGCTGAATATGCTCTGGTCTTACGCTTTCTTCGGTTTAAAGTCACCGCTCTGGGGCCTTATCGTAATAGTCCCGCTATGGACAGCAATCCTGTTAACAATGATCAATTTTTATCGCGTTTCTAAAACAGCGTCATTCCTGCTGATACCTTATATTCTCTGGGTAAGCTATGCCACGGTTCTCAATTTCTCAATTTACCTGCTGAATCCCTGAAAAACACCTGCGTGGCAAGCCTCGCACCACCCGTGATAAACGATTGGTCAGCCTTTTATTTAAAGGTTACAGCTACTATAATTCAACTGTAATGCTATTGAACGATCTTACCCCTTTATTGGAGGACCTCATAGAGAGGGCGCTGGACGAAGATATCTCCGGCGGCGACATTACTTCCAGCGCTCTGATTCCACCGCATGCAACGGGCAGGGCAAGCTTTATAATTAAGGCCGACGGCATACTGGCCGGGATCGAAATAGCCAGGCTTGTATTTCTAAAGATAGATCCTTTTCTGAAATTCACCATCCTGGTGAAAGATGGAAGCCGGGTTAAGCCGGGAGATATTGTAGCGACGGTGGAGGGTGACGTGCCCGGTATTTTGAAAGGTGAGCGCACCGGCCTGAATTTTCTTCAGCATCTGAGCGGCATAGCAACACAAACGTCTATCTATGTTGATGCTGTGCGAGGACTGCCGGTAAAAATACTGGATACACGCAAAACACTGCCCGGAATGCGCGTATTGGAAAAATATGCGGTATCCGTCGGCGGAGGAACTAACCACCGTATGAATCTGGGGGATATGGTGCTTATCAAGGACAACCATATAGCGATTCTGCGGCGTCAGGGCCTCAGCATCGCCGATATAGTCCGGCAGGCGCGAAATAAAACTCCGCGGAACATTAAAATCGAGATTGAAACCACCAATCCCTCTGAGGCTTCGGAAGCAGCTGATTCCGGCGCCGATGTGGTCATGTTGGACAACATGGGATTGGACGAGATGCGGAAAGCAGTGATGTTGATCGACCATAAAGCGATCGTGGAAGCCTCAGGTGGAGTTGACCTGGATAATATACGGGGAATTGCCGAAACAGGTGTGGATTGGATTTCCGTGGGAGCCCTGACACATTCTGCCGGGGCATTGGATATCAGCCTGAAACTTGTAGTTTAAATCTCCGCTGCAGTCGCATCCCGTTCCAGGCCATGTGCCCTTAATAGCTCAGTATCGCAGAGTATAGTTTCGGTTGCACTATCCGCCACGATCCGTCCCGAATCCAGCACAACGGTCCTGCCGCACAGCCACCTGACCAGGTCAAGGTCGTGGGAGGCTATAATCTTTGTGACAGGAAGATTGCGCAATAACTCGAGTAAAGCCCATTTGCCGCGTGGGTCAAGGCTGCTGGTGGGTTCGTCGAGGGCCAGTATCTCCGGATCAAGGGACAATACCGTGGCAATGGCTATACGCTTTTTCTCACCAATGCTGAGGTGATGCGAAGATCTTTTTTCGTATCCCTGCATGCCCACCTGTTGCAGTGCCTGCTTAACTCTGCGGTTAACTTCTTCTTGCTGAAATCCCATGTTGACAGGTCCGAATGCCACGTCCTCAAATACATTCAGTGAAAAAAGCTGATCTTCAGGGTCCTGAAAGACCATCCCCACCTTTTTCCTTATTTCCCTTATGTTCTTATCAACTAACGGTAAACCCCGTACAATGATCGACGAATCACCTCTCAATATCCCGTTCAAGTGCATCAACAACGTCGACTTCCCTGCGCCGTTCGGCCCGATCAAAGCCACGCTTTCTCCACAATATATCGTCAGGTTGATGTCTTTCAACCCGCATTGACTGTCAGGGTATCTATATGACAATCCGCTTATTTCAATTGCTTTATCAGTTACCATCAATCACCACCAGATTATGGCCGGACAGATAATCAGCAAGGCCAGAGACACTGCAAAATAAGCGTCCGGCAGGCTGAACCTTAGCTGATTTACTACAACGATTTCACCGTTATAACCCCTGGACAACATAGCGGCATAAATCCTCTCCGCACGCTCATAGCTGCGTATGAAAAGCATGCCGATTATATTCCCCACTGTTTTGAGAATATTGGTGCGGTTTAAGCCATAATTACGGCTGTCCCGCGCCATTTGCATGCGCATTGCCTGGTCGGAGAGCACAAACATATACCTATACATAAATGAGGTGATCTGCACAAATACCCGGGGGACCTTCAGCCTGAACATGCCGTGCATGAGTTCCTCGAACTTGGTGGATGAAGATAATACGATCAAGCAAAGGATACAAAGCCACGACTTGATAATGACATTTAATAATACTGCCAGTCCTTCATATGTAACAGCTATATGCCATGCGCCGATATCATAGCTGGCCGCGACCTGCCCCTGTTTAAAAAAGGGCACGAATATGGCCACCATGATAACAAACGGGAAGATGACCAGCGACCTCTTCAGCACATATTCTAAAGGTAATCTGGAAAGCGCTATTAGCGCCAGCATAATCAGCAGGTATGCGGCAAACACCTTCCAGGTTCCCGTCGGCGTTAAAACCACTGCCAGGATAAAAGCGAGGCTGCAGAGCAGCTTTGTACGCGGGTCGAGGCGGTGCACAAAGCTGTCGAGACCGCTGTACTCATCAACAAAACTATGTTTCATGCTTGGACTTCAATATGCTTGCCAGGCCAAATACGATGCCGAATAGCAATAGCGTGCCCAACAAACCGGCAACTATTGTTGCAGTTGCCTCATTAGTAATACCCGGGAAGGAATAGTCCGATATCACCGTAAAGGCAGGTTCACTCGCTTTATCGACGAAACTGTAACCTTCAGCAAACCTGTCTAAGCCGTCAGGGAATTTAGAGGCTATCGGAGATAGAACGGCCAACAGCATTGCAATCGCCAGTCCGATAAGCCACCATCTCGATTTCATAATATATACGTCCCCCTCATGCCACCCGCAGTTTTAGGAGATCGGGCCTGGTTGCCCAGATCAGGCTGAGAACAGCTACCGTAATCATCCCTTCGCCGACACCGATCAGCATATGTACGCCACCCATGGATATAAGAGCCGGTGCCCACGGCGATGTACCCGAAATCGACAACTCGGCAGCGCATGCCAGTGAAGCCAGCACAACGGAGAACCACGCCCCGATACCGGCCCCGACAAGCGTACCGGCTTTACTGTGTTTAAAAATTGCGTCTATACCTTTATATATATAGTAGCTGCTGAACGCGGCGATTACTCCCATATTCGTAATATTAGCTCCCAATGCCAGCAGCCCGCCATCCTGGAATATCAGCGATTGCACAATGAGCACACTGCTCAATATGAGCACAGTGGCCCATGGCCCCAGCAGTATCGCGGCCAGCGCTGCTCCTACGAAGTGCCCCGAGGTACCGCCAGCTACCGGAAAATTCAGCATCTGCGCAGCGAAAATAAAAGCTGCCAGGACTCCCATCATGGGAACCTGCTTCTCCCCCATTTTTTTATTTGTTTCTTTTACAGCAGTAGCTATGGCTGCCACTGCAACCACTCCCGTTGCTGCTGCAACAGGCGCACTGAGGAAACCGTCCGGTATATGCACGCTAATCTCCGATACCTGTCATTTTGCAAATCGCGAAGAAATAGGCTCACCCCTGGCATTTCGAGCACAGCCCGAAAATCGCCAGGTGTCTCACGTCAGCTTTAAATTTGTGATTTTTCAGCAGCGATGCCGCCAGGGGCAGCAGTTCAGATTCAGGTAATTCAATCGTTGCTCCGCACTTGTTGCAGATGAGATGATGGTGCTTGCTGTGTTCCCTGGTATGGTAACGGGAGATCCCGTCGCCAATCTCAATTTCTGCGATAAGCCCCAGCTCTTTAAGCAGCTCTAAAGTGCGATAGACCGTGGATATGTTGGCGTAGGGATATTTCTTTTTTAGCTTGGCAAATATCTCTTCGGCGCTGATATGGCTCTCAACGCTGTGCAGAGCATCTACAACCATAATGCGCTGCGGCGTGAGCCGGTATCCTTTTTTCTGTAATGTCTCTATACAACTCATCAACCACCATTATTACAGAAAATAGTGGCACTTGCAACTGGTTGCATTAAGGACTGTTTGCCGGTCAGGACAGTTTATCCTTGCTGTCCAGCATAATGGTGACCGGGCCGTCATTTGTAATACTTACAAGCATATGTGCCCCGAATATGCCGGTTTGAACTTTCAATCCGGTTTCTGAAAGGCGCCCAATGAAATATTTGTACAATGTTTCCGCTACTTCCGGTGGAGCGGCCATGGTGAAGCTGGGACGGCGTCCCTTCCTCGTATCGGCTAAAAGGGTGAACTGGCTTATTACCAGCAATTCAGCTTTTATTTGCAGTGCAGACAGGTTGAATTTACTATTGTCATCACTAAAAATCCTGAGGTTGATGATCTTTTCGGCCAGGTAATCGGCATCCTTCTCGCTATCATCCACCGCCACTCCAAGAAGTATGAGAAAGCCCTGCCCTATCTGCCCCATTACCTCACTATCTACCGTTACCGATGAAGCTGTTACCCTCTGCAGTAATGCTTTCAAATTCTATTTCCCTCCATTACAATCCTCATTATTTTAGTAAATACGGTATAGGATAACAAAGAAAAATCCTGCAAATATATGTCGGGACATTACCACCGACATTATATACAGCATTGTATTTCGCATATGTAGTTTTTGAAATTGACACTACAGGGGTTTGGCGTTAAAATCAATCCTGACTGAGCAACTGTGCTCAGGAGGTTCCCCATGAAAGAGATGCAAATCGATAGTATACGTGTCAGCCTGATGAATTACCAGCATGTGGTAATACTTAAGGAAAGACAGACAGACCGCTACCTGCCTATCTGGATAGGCCCGGCGGAGGCCGACGCCATATCCATGAAGCTGCAGAACGTAGACGTTTCACGTCCCATGACACATGACCTGTTAAAAAACACTTTCTTTGCCCTGAAGTCGCTGTCCGGAACCAACATATCAAAGATTGTGGTTAATGACCTGCGCTCGGATACTTTTTATGCACAGATCGTCTTTGAATTCAACGAAGGCCCCCCTGTTATTGAACTTGAGGCAATTTCGGGCCGCAACCGCGTACAGGACCTGGACAGGGACGCCAAATTATCTTTAGTATGGCAGGGCCACGAGTTTAAATCCACTATTGTGAACAGGTGGCAGGACGGAAATAAACACTTCATGGAAATCGATGGCGGCGAGGGCTGGGTATTTGAGGTGTTCTACGATGAGCACAATAAACGGTGGCTGCTTACCAAGATGAAGCTCGATAGCCGACCCAGTGATGCTATCGCTCTGGCTGTCAGGGTTACCGCACCTATTTATGCGGAGGAATCCGTACTCGATAAGGCCGGTATAATCCTCGATGGCGAATCCGGCAAGATCACTGCTCAGCCCAGGCAGGGCGGGGACGGCACGTTGAGTACCGAAGGACTTAACGAACAGGAATTGATGAAATACCCGGCGATTTACGATTTCATCAATACGCTTGACCTGGACGATTTCGGCAAAAAGAAGTCCTGATCATTGAGCGCCTGCAATAAGTTATAACCCGCCGATATTTACTATAGTAATCACTGCCACTTCGTAAAATGCGTAGTTACTAAGGCGTATGCTGTGTTGCCAAAAATCAATGGATTTTCCGTTGACGGTTCAAATATAGGCTTGTTATAATGCAGTGATTAAAAAAGACGGCGAACTGAAACCAGAAAGAAAACAGCTTCTTAGGGGCTTTTGGTTTCTCTTTAATGTCGGTTGGTATGTAGCGTTAAGCCTGGTACTGCCAACAGCATTTGGTCTGTGGTTGGATGCTCCAGAGAGATTGAACAGCAGGCCACTATGCGCGTTAATCGGGTTTGTACTTGGAACTTCGGCAGCCGGATACGGATTTTACCGAATGCTGCGCCAGTTTATAGACGAGCAAAAGAAAATGGATGCAAAAAAAGAACTCGATAAAGGAGCAGGACAGTGAGTAAACTTGGTTGCTCCAGCCGGTTAGTGGTAATTCTTGGCATCGTACTTATCGCACTTTTCCTGGCCTCATTTGTAATGGGGCCCCTGGGCAGCAAGTTTTTCAACATTCAGGTTCCATCTGAACTCCAGGTAAGCAAACCCCATGTTGTGCTTCCATCGGAAGCAATGTTCCATGTAGGCGATTTCAAGATCACCAATACCCTCATCTCATCTTGGATCACTATCATTTTGCTCTGCGTGTTATTCTTCTTCGGCACCAGGAAAATGAAGATCATACCGGGCAGGCTGCAAAGCTTTGCCGAAGTAGTTGTCGACGGCATCTACAATACAATCGAAGGCGTTGCCGGCGCGAAGAACGTCCGCACCTTTTTCCCGCTCGTCACCACCATATTTTTATATGTCGTTACAAACGCTCTCCTGGCCTTGGTCCCGCTATGGGGCACATGGGGCCCGATTGAACACATTACTGAAGGTTCAGAGACCTCTACTATTATTGTGCCTTTCCTGCGAGCCGCAAATACGGATATCAACCTTACACTTTCCATCGCTCTCGTATCTTTCCTGTTCATCGAATACCTGGGCTTTTCCAGGATCGGCCCGCTCAAGTATCTGGATTCATTCTTCCAGTTCAGCTCATTGGGCAAGGCCTTCGGTGATCTTTTCAAGGGCAACGGGAAATCTTTCCTGAGCGGATTCGCATTTGGTTTCATTAATATATATGTCGGGCTACTGGAAGTGCTCAGCCACTTCATCAGAATCGTCAGTTTTACCTTCCGTCTATTTGGCAATATGACGGCCGGAGAGATCCTGCTTGGCGTAATGACATTCCTGGTAGCCTTCATAGCACCTGTACCATTTTATGGACTGGAAACCCTGGTCGGTTTCCTGCAGGCTATGATTTTCGCCGGTTTGACACTGGTATTCGGTGTAATGGCAGTAACCTCGCACCATGAAGAGGGTGCTGAACACAATTAATCTTGTACTTCAAGTAAAAGGAGGGATCTAAATGGATGCTCAAACTATGAAAATGTTGGGTGCCGGACTCGCTGCAGGACTGGGAATGCTGGGACCGGGCATCGGCCTTGGACTGATTGGCCTGGGAGCCATGCAGGCGTTGGGCCGCAATCCCGAAGCCAGAGGCGTACTTCTGACCAACATGATCCTGATCGGCGCTCTCACCGAAGCCGTCGGCATCTATGCTTTGATCGTCGCTATCCTGCTTGCCATGGTCGTCTAATATCTGTTATTGATCAAGGAAGGCGCTGATTTCAATCGGGACCTTCCCGGTGCTGTCAATAAAAGACAGCGCCGTTTCGAGAATAAACAGGATTAGAACTTTGAGGTAAATATGGAAAGTATCGGAATAAATTGGCAACTGACAGTTGCATTTCTGATTAATTTCCTTGTCCTCTTTGGGCTGCTCACGGCGATCCTTTACAAGCCTGTGCTCAAAATGCTGGATGAGCGGGCCGCCAAGATTAAGGAGAGCCTCGAACAGGCAGAGAAGATAAAGGAGCAGACAAGCCGCAGCGAAGAACAGATCAAGGCGGCGGTAGAAGCTGCACGCAAAGAAGGGCAAGTGATAATTGCCCAGGCCTCCCAGATAGCCGAAAAGATCAAGGAAGAGGCCAAAGATGGTGCGCGCAAGGAAGCTGACGTAATCATTACCAAGGCCAGGGATGAAATTAAACTCGAACGCGACAAATCCATAGCAGAGCTGCGGTCCGAGTTCTCCAACCTCACCATCCTTGCCGCGGAAAAGATCATTAAAGAGTCACTTGACGCAGGGAAACACCGCAAGCTTATCAACGAGGTCCTGGACCAGAGCAGTACGTTTAAACAGAATTAGGCAGGATAGATAAATGATTTCAACGATTTCTGCCAGGCGCTACGCTCAAGCGATTTTCCAGATCGCGCAGGCGAAGAACAACCTGGATGAATGGAAAAAGGAGCTCCGCAAGCTCGCTGACCTGATGAAGGACAGGGAGATTGTGGACCTGATAGAGCATCCCAAAGTTCCATTCAACCTCAAGGCGGAGCTCATCAAGCAGAAGCTTGACACGTCAAACGAGCTTGTTCTTAACCTGTGCTACCTGCTGATTTTGAAAGGCAGGCTAAAGAACGCGGACCAGATAGCCGATGAATACGATAACCTGCTCGATGAGCAGCGGGGTGTTAAACACGCCGTAGTCACAACGGCTGTCCCTTTGGACGAAACCGATAAGCAAAAGATAGCCGGCCAACTTGAGAAGATAACCGGCAAGAAAGTTACTGTTAAGCTCAAGGTCAATCCTTCCATACTTGGCGGCATGGTAGCCCGCATCGAGGATACACTGATAGATGGGAGTATCCGCAACAGACTGGATCTTTTGAGGAAAGACCTTGTAGAAGCTACGAAATAAACAACCTTTAAGGGGGTGAGCAGATTGAAATCCCAGGAAAAAGATATAGTATCGGTAATCAAGGAGCAAATCGAGCACTTCGGTGCCACTGCCACCATGGTAGACGTTGGAACCGTGGTGCAGGTCGGCGACGGTGTTGCCCGTATACAGGGCCTTCGCAAAGCCAAAAACAATGAACTGCTGGCATTCCCCAACGGCATCATGGGACTGGCTCTTAACCTCGAGGAAGATAACGTAGCCGCCGTGATCCTTGGTGAATTCAGTCATATTAAGGAAGGAGATGAGGTTCACTGCACCGGCCGCGTGGTTGAAGTACCGGTCGGCAACGAGCTCATCGGCCGCGTGGTCAACACCCTGGGCCAACCGCTCGACGGCCTTGGCCCCATCAAGACCACCAAGTCCCGGCCTGTCGAACGTATCGCCCCCAACGTTGTAGACAGGCAGCCGGTCAATGTTTCCGTTCATACAGGTATCAAGTGTGTAGACGCATTGGTCCCCATCGGCCGCGGGCAGCGTGAGCTGATTATCGGCGACCGCTCTATCGGCAAATCCGCAGTGGCCATCGACAGCATTATCGCTCAAAAAGGTAAAGACCTTATATGTATTTACGTGGCCATCGGCCAGAAGACAGCCAAGGTTGCCAACATCGTTGAAACACTTAAAAAATACGGCGCTATGGAACACACCGTTGTGGTGGTCGCCACGTCGTCGGACCCGGCTTCAATGCAATACCTGTCCGCGTATGCGGGCTGCGCTATCGGTGAAGAGTTCATGGAGCAGGGCAAGGACGCCCTCATAATATACGATGACCTCTCCAAGCATGCCTGGGCTTATCGCCAGGTTTCACTTATTCTTCGACGGCCACCCGGACGCGAAGCGTACCCCGGCGATGTTTTCTACCTGCATAGCAGGCTGCTGGAACGGGCTGCCAAACTCTCCGCAGAGTTGGGCGGAGGCTCGCTTACCGCTCTTCCGGTCATCGAGATTCAGGCTGGCGATATGTCAGCTTACATCCCGACCAATGTCATCTCCATCACAGACGGACAGATCCTGCTTGAGACTGACATGTTCAACGCCGGTGTCCGTCCTGCGCTCAACGTTGGCCTCTCCGTATCTCGTGTGGGCGGCAATGCGCAAACCAAAGCCATGAGGCAGGTAGCCGGCAAACTGAGGCTCGACATGGCGCAATATGCTGAGCTGGCTACTTTCGCTCAATTCGGCGCTTCAGACCTGGATAAAGCCACTCTGGCGCAGCTCGAACGCGGCAAGCGCATGGTTGAGATACTCAAGCAACCGCAATACGCCCCGCTTTCGCTGGAAAATGAGGTCATGATACTGTTTGCGGTCACCAATGGATACATCGATGATGTACCGGTTGAGAAGGTATCAGCTTTCGAAAACGCGTTCTATAAATTCATGGTCAACAACCACCCGGAAATCGGCAACAAGATTGCCACGGAAAAGATATTAAAACCGGAAATTGAGGCAGAACTCAAAAAGGCCATAGCAGAATTCAAGCAGAGCTCTGCTTATTGAGGCGATTAGATGGTAAGTCCAAAAATACTTAGACGGCGGATCCGCAGTGTCCAGAGCACGGCCAAGATAACCCGTGCCATGGAGATGATCGCCACTGCCAAAATGAAAAAGGCCCAGGACATGGCAATCGCAGGCAGGCCTTACAGCGACAAGATAATGCACATCATCGCCGACCTGTCCGCCCAGGCTGCCGCCGGAGGAGCTGTCCATCCGCTTCTGGTAGCACGCCCTGTAAACAAGATTGGAATCGTCCACATAACCACGGACAGGGGTCTATGCGGCGGTTTGAACACCAACCTGAACCGGCTGGTAGGCAATTTTATTCTCGATCAGAAGGTCCCGGTCACGGTTATTACGGTGGGCTCAAAAGGCCGCGATTTCATGCGCCGATCGATGCGTGAGATTCGTGCCGAGTTCACCAAACTGGGTGACCGGCCCAAGATGGCTGATACCATGGCCATCTCGCAGATAGTAATAGATGATTACACCAAGGGCCTCTACGACCGCGTTTATATTGCCTATTCCAGGTTCGTCAACCTGATGAGCCAGAAGCCCACATTGGAACTTTTACTGCCGGTGGAACCGGCACAGTTACCCAAGAGTGTCAGCCCGGAATATATATTCGAACCCAACGCTATGCATGTCCTCGGCGAGCTTCTGCCAAGGTTCGTCGAAATGCAGGTGTATCACTCCATACTTGAATCTGTTGCCAGCGAGCAGTCGGCACGTATGATGGCCATGCGCAACGCCACAGACAATGCCTACGATGTAATCGCCGAGCTAACGCTGACCTTGAACAAGGCCCGTCAGGAGATGATCACCAAGGACCTGCTCGATATCGTCGCAGGCGTTGAAGGTCTCAAATAGGAGGTGCAATTTGGCAAAAGGAAAAGTGATACAGGTAATCGGCACAGTAGTTGATGTCGAATTCCCCCAGGAAGAGCTGCCTGCGATTTATAACGCCCTCGAAATTATGCAGGATGGCGAGAAGATCGTACTGGAGACAGTACAGCATATCGGCAATAACTGGGTCCGTTGCCTGTCCCTCTGTCCCACGGAAGGCCTTCAGAGAGGTGCCGTCGCTGTCGATACCGGCGCTCCCATTTCCGTACCGGTAGGCAAGGCTACACTTGGCCGCCTGTTCAACGTGTTCGGAGAAACTCTGGACAGGCTCGGAGAGGTAAAAACCAAGGATAAATTACCCATTCACCGCGACCCACCCAGCCTGGCGGAACAGGAAACAAGCATCCAGATGCTTGAAACCGGTATAAAGGTTATCGATCTTATCACTCCTTTTACCAGGGGCGGAAAGATCGGGGCCTACGGTGGCGCCGGAGTGGGCAAGACGGTCATCATCCAGGAGCTCATCCATAATATCGCCACAGCACACGGCGGTTTCTCGGTATTTGCCGGCGTGGGAGAGAGATCAAGGGAGGGCAATGACCTCTGGCGTGAAATGAAAGAATCGGGTGTTATCGAAAAGACCATCATGGTCTTCGGCCAGATGAATGAGCCCCCCGGCGTGCGTGCCCGCGTGGCGCTCACCGGCGTAACGTTTGCAGAGCACTTCCGTGATCATGAGGGGCTTGACGTGCTCCTTTTCGTAGATAATATCTACCGCCATATCCTTGCTAACATGGAAGTATCGGCCCTGCTCGGACGCATGCCTTCGGCAGTGGGCTATCAGCCAACCCTGGGCACCGATGTGGCCGAAATGGAAGACCGCATCACATCCACCAAGAAAGGCTCGATCACCTCGTTCCAGGCTATTTATGTGCCTGCCGATGACTATACCGACCCCGGCATCGTGACGACCTTCGGCCACCTCGACGGCGTTGTGTCGCTCGAGCGCGCCATCGCAGCCCAGGGCTTCTTCCCGGCTGTAGACCCCCTGGCCTCCACTTCGCGCATCCTTGATCCTCAGATCGTGGGAGAAGACCACTACCAGGCCGCCCGCGGCATCCAGAAGGTGCTGCAGCGCTACAAGGACCTGCAGGACGTTATTGCCATCCTGGGCATGGAAGAGCTGAGCGAAGAAGACAAGGTAACGGTCAACCGTGCACGCCGCATACAGAGGTTCCTTACACAACCCATGTTCGTTGCAGAACCTTTCACCGGTATACCCGGCAAATATGTATCGATCAAGGAAACGGTCCGCGGCTTTAAAGAGATACTGGAAGGCAAATGGGACCACCTGCCGGAATCGGCATTCGTAATGGTCGGGACCATTGAAGAAGCTGCAGAGAAAGCACAGAAATTAGGGGCGTAATTATGCCGACTATTAAGTTAGAGATTGTCACTGCCGAGCGCCAGGTCTTTTCGGGCGATGTGACTACCATCATTGCCGAGGGTAGTGAGGGGCAGTTGACCGTACTTCCAAAGCATGCCCCGCTCATCACCATGCTTGCACCGGGTGAACTGGTCATCAGAAAAGACGGTGACGAGCAATATATGGTTATTTCAGGCGGTTTTATGGAAGTCATGCCGGATAAAGTGATCGTGCTGGCTGACGCCTGCGAGAGAAGCGACGAGATCGATCTTGAGCGTGCCACGGCAGCCAAACAGAGAGCCGAAGAGCGGCTGAAGAGCCTGACTTCCGAGATTGACCAGTCCAGGGCAGAAGCAGCCCTCAGGCGTTCCATCGCCCGCCTGCGCGTTGCAGAAAAGCGCCGCAGGATGCCGGGCTACAGGCCCAGCGGCCAGAGCGCAGCATAACAAAAAATAATATAAGCCAATATCGACCGGAAGATCGATATTGGCTTTTTTATTGCCCTTTAATTTTAGACTATTTCTAGTCTAACCCTGGTTCCTTCTTTGGTGGCAACCACGCGTAACAGGGTGCGCATGGCTTCAGCAACCCTTCCCTGCTTGCCGATCACACGGCCCTTGTCCTCGGCATTGACCTCCAGTTTGATGACCACGCCGCCCGCATCAGTCTCCTGCGTCACCTTTACATCATCGGGCGCGCTCACGATACACCTGGCAATGTATTCGACTAACTCCTTCATTATGCCTTCACCTCAGTTGTAGATTTAGACTTCTTCTTCATCTTCTGAGTAGTCTTCTGTACTGCCTGTTTGAATTTCCTGGTAGGATGCGCCGCGGTAAATTTCGACATTACGCCGACCTTGGTCAGCAGTCTGAAAGCAGTCTCGGTTGGCTGGGCGCCTTTCTCAAGCCATGCCAGGGCCTTGCCCTCATCGATATTGACAGTCTCGGGATCGGTCAGAGGATTATAGTTCCCTATCACTTCAATAAAAGCGCCTTCACGTGGCGACTTGCTTTCCGTCACCACGATTCTGTACATAGGCTTATGCCTGGCGCCCGTTCTTCTTAACCTGATTTTTACCATGATATAGTCTACCTGATTTCCTTCATTTTTTAGTGGTAATTATGCATGAACCGTACGTACCTGTCAACAATATCGTATGTTACAGCGGCTATGTGCACTCGTATACCGGCACAGGTTCCAACATGAAATCCGGCGGCTAAATGGTTTATAATCCCCCGGTACCTGATCCGGAGGTTTTGTCTTGCCCCCTACTGTAGAGCAGCTTGATTACATATTCAAGCCGAGGTCCATGGCCATCATCGGCGCCTCTGACAATATCGCCAAGTGGGGATATATGATGGTCGAGAGGCCGCTGCGCACCGGGTACCGGGGCCGTATATATCCGGTTAATCCCCAGGGCGGCACAATACTGGGTCTGCCCTCATATCGCACTGTAAAAGATATACCTGGACCGGTAGACCTGGCAGTGATAACAGTCCAGGCCAGCCAGGTTCCCCACGTCATGCAGGAATGCGTAGACAAGGGCGTCATGGCAGCCATATTGATTTCTGCCGGCTTTGCCGAAACAGGCATGGAGGGGAAAGTACTCCAGGAAAAGGTCATGAAAATTTCCTCGGCCGGAGGAATACGCTGCGTAGGCCCCAACTGCATGGGTATCTGGAGCGGCGCGGCCGGCCTCAACAACGCTTTTGAACAGGCCCCAAAGCCGGGGCGGATCGCCTTTATCTCTCAGAGCGGCACATTCGGGGGATACATGGCCGACATGGCCAGCACCAGGGGCTACGGCCTTCGCGCGTTTGTCAGTATCGGCAACCAGGCCGACCTTACCATGGCAGACTATATCGAATACCTTTCCCACGATGACGAAACCGCCGTAATCATCCTATACGCGGAAGGTATCAAGGACGGGCGGAGGTTCTTCGAAGTGTGCAGCGAGACACTCAAGAAGAAGCCGATAATACTCTACAAGGGCGGCAGCTCTCCGGCGGGCGCCCGTGCGACGATGTCGCATACGGCATCCATTGCGGGCTCAGATCTGGTCTTTCAGAGTGCGTGCAAACAGCTTGGCCTGATACGGGCGGATGAATCGTTCCATACTTTTGATCTTGCAGTGGCATTCCTCGGCCAGCCCCTGCCGCCCGGCAATAGGGTTGGTGTGATGGGAACCGGCGGACAGGGCGTTGTATCTGCGGATGCATGCCAGAAATTGGGGCTCGAGGTACCGGAACTCGATAAAGAGACTTCTTCAGTCCTGAAGAAAATGCTCCCTCCTCACGCGCCACTCCCCAACAACCCCGTCGACTTTGCAGGGAGCTATCGCACCGCCATGGATGAAGCTGATGTAGTGGAAACTTTGCTGAAACTGGACTACATAGACGGCGTTATCAGCAACGTGCCGATCAATCCGCTGGTATGGGGTTTAAATCTGGGCAAGATGTCTCCGGAGCTCCTTGATAATATCAAAAAGCTCACCGATGATGGCACGAAACGTTTCTGCAATTTGCCGCGGATTTACCACAAACCGATTATCTGCGTGCGTTGGTACAGCGATGCTAAAAAGGATCCTGTGTCGGATATGCTCAAGGAATCAGGCATCCCGGTATACGATACCCCCGAACAGTGCGCCCGGGCTATGGCCGCACTGGCCGATTACTCCAAACTGCGCCGCTCTCAACAGACCCCCTGACCGAACGCAGGGCTACTTTATTTCAAAAGGAACGGTTAGCTTCTCCGCGCCATTTACAGAGAGGACAACTTTATAATTGCCTTTGAACCAGCCCCCCGCCGGTGGGTGCAGGTAAAAGGCCAGATAGTAATCCCCGGCCTGGCCGGTTGTATACATGTCACCGCCGTCCAGCAGTTCGTTTTCCCTGCCCACAGCCTCGCCTTTAACATAGTACCAGCTGGCCTTGATTAAATCCTCCTGTGTGACTCCAGACACCTTGAACGAGCAATAGATAACCGGCGTATCCGGCGCGAAAACCGTGGTGACCGGGCTGGTGGGTTTTGAATTGTCATCCACTGACGTGGTCATTACGCCCTCAGTTATAGAGGACTTATCCGGCTGGCTGACACTGGCTGCCGGACCGCAGGCGGCAAAAGCAAATACTAATACTGCTGCTATGACTACACTGCCGATTAAATATCTCATCATCTTCATTTTACTCTCCCAGGAAATTCGATCTTCCTGAATATTCATGTTGAACGTGAATCATTTTATAGCCAATCTGGCCATTTTTCAAAATTGTCGGCGCCTTTCCCATACCGGTATCGATCGCACCATACTATGTACACTGACTGAGTATCGTGAATATTTCAGCCGGATTGTTTAATCCGTATCCTTACTGCAACCTTGTTTGTATACCCGCGTTATTTGTAATATGCAGCATGCAGCCTTTATAATCAGCTTTATGAAATCTCCCCGTTCTCATACCTGGGATCTCGATTCAAAACAGGCCCGTGAACTACAGACCAGACTCTCTAGTGAAGTCATCCGCTGCAGCAGCAGTATTGATGTTAAACTCATAGCCGGTGTCGATGTTTCGGCGTCCCGTTTCTCGAGGTCCGGGCGCGCAGCAATCGTAGTATTGGATTATCCATCGATGGAGCTTCGCGAGGTCGCTATCGCGGAGAGTAATATCGATTTCCCATATATCCCGGGCCTGTTGTCATTCAGGGAAGCCCCACTGTATTTAAAGGCGTGGAAGAAATTAAAATCGCACCCCGATCTGTTGATGGTTGACGGTCAGGGTATTGCCCACCCCAGGAGGCTGGGGATCGCATCTCACCTGGGGCTGTTGCTGGACACGCCTGCCATAGGTTGCGCCAAGTCCCGTTTGATTGGTATGCATGACTCACTTCCCGACGAAGCCGGAGGCTACCGCCTGCTGATGGATAAGGACGAGGTAATCGGAGCAGTTGTCAGGACAAAACACCGGGTTCAGCCCGTCTATGTGTCGATCGGCCACAGGATTGACCTGGATAACGCCGTTTCATATGTCCTGGAATGCTGCCGCGGTTATCGCCTGCCGCAGCCTGCGCGCCTGGCGCACATGGCAGCCGGCGGTCAATTGGGGCTTCACGATTATGGCCACATGGCTGAGAAACAAAAGATGCGACGGAGATAAGTGATGCAGGAAGAAAAAACACGTATTGAAGAGCTGCGGCGCAGGATCTCCGCCATCATGGAGCATCTTTGACGTCGCGGGCAAAGAGAAGCAACAAATAGCACTGGAGGCAAAGACTTCCGATCCGGGCTTCTGGTCCGACCAGCAAACAGCACAATCTGTGATGCGCCAGATAGGCGCGCTCAAAGACACCGTATCACAGTGGCGCGACATAGAAAACAAGGCATCCAGTGTAGAAGAGATCATTTCCATTGCGCTTGCTGAGGATGACGAATCCTTGAAGGCCGACGTGCATGGGGAGATCGACCGCATGGAAGCGCGCTTCAACGATATCGAGGTGCAGCTCATGCTGGACGGCCCCTACGATAACAGGGACGCCATACTTGCCATACACGCCGGCGCAGGGGGAACCGAATCCCAGGACTGGGCACAGATGCTGATGCGCATGTTCCTGCGCTGGTCTGAACGGCACAAGATGCAATCTGACGTCCTGGACGTTTCGCCCGGAGACGAGGCCGGCATCAAGAGCGCAACTATTGAGATCAAGGGTAATTTCGCCTTTGGGAACCTGAAGTCGGAGCATGGCGTTCACAGGCTGGTTCGCCTATCGCCCTTTGATGCCGACCACGCGCGGCATACTTCGTTTGCCCTTGTCGAGGTCATGCCCGAAGCAGAGGCCAGGACCGATCTGCAGATAAGCCCTGAGGATATCAGGATAGATACGTTCCGTTCGAGTGGACCGGGGGGCCAGCACATGCAAAAAACCAGCAGCGCAGTCAGGATCACGCACATACCTTCCGGCCTGGTAGTTAGTTGCCAGAGCGAGCGTTCGCAACATCAGAACAAGGAGAGCGCGCTCAGGGTGTTGTACGCGCGCCTGCTTGAGATAGAGATCGAAAAAAGAGAGGCGGAGAAAGCCAAGATCAAGGGAAAACGCATCGACGCGGGCTGGGGCAACCAGATACGCAGCTACGTGCTTCATCCATATAAGATGGTGAAGGACCACAGGACGGAGCATGAGACCAGCAACACGGCCAACGTGCTGGACGGCGAGATCGACGAGTTCATCAATGCATATTTGCGCTCTAAAGTTGGAGAGGAAAAATGATAAGGAAATTGACCGTTATCCTGCTTTTATTATTGACATTTCTGATACCTTCCGCGGTATCTGCAGCCACCGATATCAAGCTGCTGGACTCAAGCACCGAGGCTGACTTCCCCAATCTGCTCACCTTCAATGTCAGGGCTGAGAGCTCTTCACCCATAACGCGCATCAGGCTCCGCTACCAGGTCGACAAAAAGGTCTATGCGCCTACCTTTGCCGAGGCCTGGCCTGCTATTCAGCCTGCCAGAAATATCGAGGCCAACTGGAGCTGGGATATGCGTAAGGGTCCGCTGCCTCCCGGGGCCAGAGTAACATACTGGTGGGTAATCGAAGACAACGCGGGCAATAAGCTGATAACACCCAAAAACAACATAACCTTTGATGACACACGCTATAAATGGCAGAAGGTGAGCGATCAGAATATTAATATCTACTGGTACCAGGGCAGCCGTTCCTTCGCCGACGATCTGCTTAAGGCGGCGGTTGCGGCCAAAGAACGATTGGAGAACGATACGGGTGCAATCCTGGACAAGTCGGTTTACATCTATATCTACGCGAATTACAGCGACCTGCAAGGCTCTATTGTAGCCCCCGACGAATGGACAGGGGGCGTTGCCTACAGGGGATTCACGATTATCTCCATCGGCATCTCGCCCAACAACCTCAGCTGGGGGAAAAAAGCCGTGGCCCATGAGCTTGGCCACCTATTAACACAACAGGTAACGGTCAGTCCCTATGGAGAGGTAAGGCCGCTCTGGCTTGATGAGGGGCTGGCCATGCATGCGGAGGGGGAACAGAGCGAAGCGGACAAGAAAGAGCTGCTGAGGTCCATCGAGGACGGCCGCATAGCCACGTTGCTCTCCCTTTCAAGCCCTTTCCCCGCCGGTCCCCAAGATGCCTATTTCGCATATGCTCAAAGCCAGAGTGTGATCGAGTACCTGATAAACACCTACGGCAAGGACAAAATCAACCGGTTGCTTGTGCTGCTCAATGAAGGCTACGGCATGGACGATGCCCTCACCAGCGTTTACGGCTTCGATTTGAGCGGCCTTGATGAAGCGTGGCTGAAGTATATGACCGCAGGGCCGAGTGACGTTACAGAGCCGGGAAAGATCACTCTTTGGGGTTCGCATCTGACATGGCCCGTTCCCGCTAATCTATGTCTTTCTCCTGCCGAATGCGTATCCGCAGCGGGAGGAGGTTAAATGGAGACGGAGAGGACCTACACGGTCCACGACCTGCCGGCCTCCGACAGGCCGCGGGAGCGCCTGAAAAGGCTGGGGCCGGAAGTGCTTTCAACCGCTGAATTGCTTGCCTGCATTATGGGCAGCGGCACGCGGGGTGACTCGGTTATTATGACGTCTCAAAAATTGCTTTCGGAGTTCGGCAACCTGCAGAACATCGCCTCAGCATCCATCCAGGAGCTGTCAAAGTCAAGGGGTATAGGTGAGGCCAGGGCTATACAGGTGAAAGCTGCTTTTGAGATCGGCAGGAGGCTGGCTGATCCCGACTACGGTGATAAAGGAAAGCCCGTTCAGTCCCCCCAGGAAGCTTTTTCCTCCATGCAGGAAAAACTGCGGGGAAAGAAAAGGGAGCATTTCTACATACTCTGTCTCGATACCCGTAACCGTGTCAACAGCAAGAAACAAATCTCCATGGGCAACCTGGACAGCAGCATTGTCCACCCCCGTGAAGTATTCAAAGACGCCATTTCATCACTGGCAGCGGCAGTTATCTTCGTGCACAACCACCCTTCCGGCGACCTCGAGCCGTCATCGGAGGATTTGAACCTGACCAGGAGGCTGGTAGAGGCGGGCGAACCGCTGGGCATCCCGGTGCTCGACCATATTATCGTCAGCGACAAAGGTTATACCAGTTTGAAATCAAGGAATCTTATTTGAGGTCAATACATGAAAAGGAATCTTCTGTTTAAATTGTTTGGGTTAATAGCGATCAGCGTATTTATCATATCTGCGCTTGCAGGGTGTGGCCCTCTCGATGTCGATGACATCGACATCCAATCAAACCCGGGCGGCACCCTAAAACTGTGGGACATCGGACCGCTCACCCTGGACCCGGCCATATCCAACGAGATGTCGTCCCATCTCTACGTCATACAGATCTTCAACGGTCTGGTCAAATTCAATGAGAATCTCGAGCCCATCCCTGACCTTGCCGAGCGCTGGGAGGTAAGCCCTGACGGTAAAACATACACGTTCTTCCTGCGCCAGGATGCCCGTTTCCATGACGGCAGGCCTGTCACAGCGGGCGATGTCAAGTACTCGTGGGAGAGGGCGTGCAGCCCGGCTACCGGATCACAGACGGCATCCAGCTACCTTAATGATATAGTGGGATCGGCTGATGTGCTGTCGGGCAAAGCTGAAAACCTCAGCGGTTTATCGATAATCAACGATTACACCCTTTCGGTCACCGCGGATGCGCCTAAGGCTTATTTCCTGTCCAAGCTGGCTTACCCGACTGCCTTCATAGTCGACAGGAAAAATGTGGAGTCAGGCAATGGCTGGTGGCATAAGCCTAACGGCAGCGGTCCCTACAGGCTGACCAGGTGGAACGAAGGTTCCCTCATCATACTGCAGCCCAACCAGTACTATTATGGGGAAAAGGCTAAAGTCCGTTTGGCCTTTCAATTGCTGGACGGGGTACCTATGACCCTCTACGAAACAGGCAAGATCGACGTAGCTGAAATCAGCCAATTATATATAGACCGTGCCTCCGATCAAATGGGGCCGTTCTTCGATCAACTTCACGTTTACCCCGAGTTCAGCCTGCAATATATAGCATTCAATACCAGCAAGCCGCCTTTCGACGATCCTCTTGTCAGGCAGGCTTTCAGTCAGTCAGTGGATAAGGAACATATAATCAGGATCATACAGAAAAGCATGGTCAGCCGGGCGGACGGCATAATTCCGCCCGGTATGCCCGGTTACAACAAGGAGTTAAAGGGCCTCAGCTTTGATCCGGCACATGCCAGGGAGCTGCTGGCCAAATCAAGCTATAGCTCCGGCCTTCCTCCTGTCACAATCACCATTCTTGGCTGGGGGGGAGTGGACGTTGAGCCCTACCTGGGGGCCATAATACAGGACTGGAAAAAAAATCTTGGGGCCGACGTGTCGATCAGGTTGCTGGAACCCGACCCGTTTCATTACAGCCTCCAGCAGGAGGCCGACGAAATGTATCTGTTGGGCTGGGTAGCTGATTACCCTGACCCGCAGAACTTCCTGCAAACGCTCTTCTATACCAGCTCAGAGTATAATCACGGCCGTTTCTCAAGCAAGGAACTGGACGACCTGATTGACAGGGCCGCCGTCGAGCAAGACCACGGCAAGCGCATGGGATTATACCGGCAGGCTGAGCAGGCCGTTGTCGACCAGGCGCCCGTTATACCGCTCTGGTTCAACAAGAACTACGTGCTGGTGAATCCACGCATAAAGGACTACAGCATCGACCCGCTGGGAGTTCCGCGTCTCAACCTCGTAACTATTGAAAATTAGCTATATAATTAGCGTGCTCCGCGGCAAAATGATTACGAAAGGAGAGCCAGATGGATAGGAATGCATTGGAAGCACCGTGCGGGATCCACTGCGGGCTATGTCCACTAAATTTAGCGATCAAGGATGACAAGCTGAGGGCCAGGCTCTCAGAGACATTGAAACTCCCTCCGGATAAAGCCACGTGCACCGGCTGCAGGTCCATAGACGGTTACTGCCCCGTGATAGGGGAGCAATGCGCTACCTGGATTTGCATCAAAGCCAAGGGCCTGGAGTTCTGTTCAGAATGCATCGACTTTCCCTGCGTAAAACTGATGCCTTGTTCCGACCGTGCCGACAGGCTCCCTCATAATCTCAAGATCGCCAGCCTGGCACTGAGAAAGAGCAAAGGGTCATTTGAATGGGAAAAGGCCATTAAAGATATTTATGCACGTTATTTCCACGGTAAAATGGTCATAGGCCATGGTCCGCAGCTAAAAGAATAGCTTTCTAAAAATAATTAAGGAAGTCCATAAGCGAATGGCAGTCGGCTACGTAAGCAGCGAGATCTATCAGCATCATGATACAGGCAACCATGTCGAGAACAAGGAACGCCTGACGGCGATAGATGCCATACTTGAAAAGACCAAGGTCAAGGAACAGCTTCTTCTTATCCCTCCCCGCCCTGCCACCATCGACGAGATAGCCGCAGTACACGACAGAGAATATATCAGCAGCTTGAAAGCAGAAATAGACAGCGGCGGCGGCTGGCTCGATCCCGATACCTATGCGTCTCCCGGTTCATGGGAGGCGGCCATCTATGCTGCCGGCGGTGTGATGACAGCCGTTGAGCATGTCATGAATAAAAAGGCCGAGGGCGTTTTTGCCGCGGTCAGGCCGCCCGGACATCACGCCGTGCGTTCCCACCAGATGGGTTTCTGCCTGTTCAACAACGCCGCCATCGCCGCACGTTTTGCACTGGCCAACTACGATATCAAGCGAATATTGATAATCGATTTTGATGTCCACCACGGCAATGGTACTCAGGAGGCCTTCTACAGCGAATCACAGGTATTGTATTGTTCCACCCACGAGTATCCCTGGTACCCGTTCACAGGTGCAGCTGAAGACATAGGTAAAGGGGCCGGGGAGGGGTATACATTAAATATGCCGCTTGAAGCGGGCCTGGGCGATAACGAATATCTCCAGGTTTTCAACGAAGTACTGGTTCCCATGTCGAAGCGTTATCAGCCTGACCTTGTGCTGGTATCGGCCGGCTACGATGCCCACTGGGAGGACACAATATCCAACATGACGCTTACCACCATGGGATTTGCGCGTATGACCAAAATTATTAAAGCCATTTCAGATGAGTTTTGTAGCGGACGCCTGGTATTTACACTGGAAGGGGGTTATAACCACACCGCGCTGGCCTATTCCGTTGCCGCTACACTGGAACTTCTCATGGGTCACGCCGAGGTCTACGATCCCCTGGGGCCGCCTCCCATGTCGTACTCACCCAAGGATTTCATCGACTATATACGCAACCTCCGCTCCATCCATAAACTTCAGGATTAGTGCTGTCACAACAAAAAATGCGGGGCGTACGCCCCGCATTCATGTCGTTAACGGAGTATTATTCAGCCTTCTTTGCTACCGATACCTAAAAACAGTATTACCAAAACGCCTAATATCATGCCCGCAATGCCCATAAACGTGGCCAGCGGGATCATGAGCAAAGCCCATAAACCGATAAAAAGGTTCCTATCCATAAAGCCCCCTTATAATCTCCATCAGTCGATATGCATTGATCATATTTATCAGGCAGTCCTGGACTCAGTTTTGAGGCCCCTTTCCCACAAAACCAGGAGCGGTCCGGCCACAAATATTGAGTCATAGATACCGACTAAAACACCGACCATCAGCGCCATGATAAACTGCTGAATCGTCACTCCACCGAACAGGTACAGTGCGAGACAGGTCAAAATCACCGTCAGGCTGGTATTGATGCAGCGGGCGATGGTCTCCAGTATGCTCGAGTTCACCGTTGTGGCGAAATCTTTACTTATCCCTTTGCGAACGTTTTCGCGTATGCGGTCATAGACCACGCAGGTATTGTTTATGGCGAATCCCACTATGGTCAGCATGGCTACGATGAACATGGAGTCAACCTGGTAGCCTACCAGCCAGCCCAATATAGAGAAGACTCCCATGACGATCAACACGTCATGCAGCAGGGCGATGACAGCGCTGAAGCCCCATTTGAACGGGTTTGGCATGTGTCGGAAGGCAAAGGCGATGTAAAGTATCATGAATACGGATGCCACTAAAACTGCAATGGCCGCGTTGCGCGCCACTTCATTGGCTACCAGCGGCGATACCGTGGCAAAATCCCTGATAGTAACGTCTCCATTAAGCCCTTTCTTGAGCCCGTCGATCAGCGCGATCTTCTGATCGGAATTGATATCTTTGGTACGGACGAGGAAATCGCCGTCGCTGGTCTTCTGGATCGTGGCATCCTCGTATCCCAACTGGGACATCTGCTGCCGCAGAGCGGATTGCTCGACCGTCGGGTTGAATCGCAGGGTCATAACGGTGCCGCTGCTGAAATCGATCCCCAGATTAAATCCGACTGCCAGCATCGAAATGATGCCCGGCACCAGTAAAAATATAGAGATCAGGAAAAACCATTTGCGGTTACCTACAATATCGATCATGCTTTTACTCCGTAGAACCAGGTATTCTTAACGACCCGGGCCGTCATGGAAAGGAACAGCCTGCTGACCGTGATGGCAGTGAACATGCTAAGGGCCACGCCGATGAAAAGTGTCAGGGCAAAGCCCTTGACCAGGAAGGCCCCGAATGTATCTCCGAACCAGTAAAGCACGATGCAGGCTATGAATGTAGTCACATTGCTGTCGCGTATGGCCAGCCAGGCACGGTTGAAGCCCGCATCCACGGCGGCCCCCATCGTACGCCCGGCCCTGAGTTCCTCCTTCATACGCTCAAAGATCAGGATATTAGCGTCTACCGCCATACCGACTGACACCACGCCGGCTGCGATACCGGCCATGGTCAGGGTGACCGGCACCAGTTTGAAGATGGCAGTCAGTATGATGCCGTAAATTATCAGGGCCAGCGTCGCAATGACACCAGCCATGCGATAGTACAGGATCATAAAGAGGGCTATCAGGATGAGCCCTATGGCGCCTGCCACAATACTCTTTTTTATTGAATCCGAACCCAGGGTCGCATCAACAGTCTGCTCCTGGATTACGGTCAGGGGCACATCGAGTGAACCGGAATTGAGCTGAATGGCCAGGTTCTGCGCTTCCTTCATATCCATGCCCTCGATGATGCCGCTGCTCTTGATAACGGCACGTACCGTGGGCGCCGAAATGACCTGGTTGTCAAGGAATATTCCCAGGGGTTTATTGATATTACGCTTGGTGACCTGTTCGAAGAGTATCGCACCCTCATCATTCCACTCGAATGCCACCTCAGGCTCGTTGGTATTAGGTTTTAACTCTACCCTGGAGTTGGGCTTAAGGTATTTTCCGGTTAGATCTTTGACCTGACCGTCGCTGCCGGTGGCCTTGGCAACCTTCCAGATAACCTCGCCTTTATCATCCGTTTGCGCTTGCCCGGACAGGTCCGAGGTAGTCTCTTTGAATTCCAGGAGGGCGACCTGCCCAATCAGCTTCTTGGCTTCATCCACGTTTTTTTCGCCGGGCAACTGGACCAGTATGCGGTTCTCTCCCTGCCGCTGAATGATAGGCTCTTTTACGCCGAACGCGTTGGCGCGCCGCTCGATTTTGCTGACGACGCTGGTCATGACCTGGTCTACCGTCTGTGACGGGTCTTTCTTGGAGAGGTCAGCTTCGTAAACAAGGTATGCGCCGCCTTTTAAGTCGAGACCCAGGGCGAGCCCCTGCCGGCCGAAGCGGTCGCTATCCAGCGGGGCAATTGCCCAGATGCTGAACCCGACCAATATAGCTATAAACAAAAGTAGCAAAGTATCACTTGTTTTCAATTATCTATTCTCCCTCCTGATCAGAGTTTCAATCACAATCCGGGTCACGCTTTTAAATCTCATGCTGCGCAGCAGGCGCCCCTGTCTATCTCATTTCTGACATATTTCAGGGCATCCTCCCTGGTGCTGATTTCGCCCGCCGCCTGGGCTTCCCTGACCAGCTTAAGCAGCCTGCCGATATCTTTACCCGGATGCATCCTGAATTCATTCATTAGATCATCACCGGTTATCAGTCTGATCGGCAATATCTCATTTTCCAGTTTATTATGAACATCTATTATATACCTGACTTGCTCAATCTGCATATGCCACTCGTCGATATCGACACGCGGGCCGGCCACGGCCAGGTAATCTGCCAGCGCCAGGTAGATTATGTCGATCCCTGCGCCTTCGGTGTCCCTGAAAAAGCGATATATCGCCCGGTGGGTGGGCATACCTTCCTGCGACATCTGAGCCGGGTGAAGGTGGTGGTAAATCAATTTCTCTATATAGCGGATCTCGCTGGTACTGAACCGCAGCCGCCCCAGGAGAGCGGCTGCGGTAGCTGCGCCGTCCTTGGTATGGCCGATGAACCTTATGCGGCCGTTTTCCTCGACTGTCCTGTCCGCAGGCTTGGCGATATCGTGCAACAGCATGCCCAACTTTAATAACGTCTTGCGGTTGCAGCCGGCGGCTATTTCCTCGTTAAAATGCTGCTGTATCTCGGACTGCCACGGCACTGCTTCCAGAAGTCCCCCTCTCCCATAGACCCAGTCACTCTCTCTCAATATATATTCGAGGGCGGCTATAGACTCGATAGAGTGATCGAAAACGTCCCAGTAATGTTCCCTCGGCTGCTTCACGCCTTTCATAGCCTCGATCTCGGGTATTATCCTGCACAACAGCCCCAGGTCATCGAGGTAACGTACAGAATTGCCTGCATACGGCAATGCCAGTATCCTGAGCAATTCTTCCCTGACCTTTTCGCTGGGCACTGCCTCCACGAGCTTGCTATTAAGCCGGATGGTATCCTCTGTAATCGTATCTATCTCGAGGTTAAGCTCTCTTGAAAGCCTTACCGCGCGCATCAGTCTGGAGGGATCACTGTCGAAGACCCTGTCGCTGACCTGTCTTAACAGCCCTTTTTTCAAATCCTCCTCACCGCCCGAAGGATCAAGCAGGAGTATCTCTCCCGATACAAAAGCCGCAAGGTCAAGCCCCATGGCGTTCACAGTGAAATCACGCCGCAGCAGGTCACGTTCGATATCACCTGCGTACGATGTTATGTCTATATGCCACGGCTCGGTTTCCCCGGCTACGACAACCCGGCCCACTCGGTTTTCCTCATCCAGCATCACGTAGCGCCCATCCACCAGCTCTGCCGCTTCCTGAGCTATCGCCAGCGAATCGCCATTGACCGCAATATCAAGGTCAGCCGTATCCCTGCCTACCAGCCAGTCACGTACAAAGCCACCTACCAGGTAAGCTTTGCATTCAGGAACGGCGCAGACCGTGGAAAGCCTGGTGAGGATACCCTTCAAATCCTGGTTGATCTCGAACACAAGCAAAGATTATAGCCCCGCCTTTGAGCCTTGTAAAGTCAAATCAACCTTTTGCGGCATTTAGCCGGCTCAGGAACGGTGCGGGATCGGCCAGTATATCAAAGTATTCGTTCAATCCCGCGTCTGTATACGGTTCCTCGGGCACCATATAGAATGCAAATCCTTTACCGCCAATCTCCCTGGCAATAGTCAGCGCATTGCTGGGATTTACGTATATCTGGCAAAGCTTCCCACCGGCCCTTATTTTCTTCAATAGCGGCAGCCAGTTCGAGTGGCCCGGGCATCCTGATCCCGGCACCCACTGTATACCCTTGAGTGACTTGATCGAAAGCAACATGTCAAGATGGCGTACGGCGCCGGGCCCATCAAGGTGATAAAAAGCGTTGTCGAGGCTGTCGCATAAAGTCGTCACGTCATGCAGGGCGAATTGCTCGAACATCCTGGGCGATATCATCGCGCTGAAATCGCATTGCAACATATAACCACGCCCCCTGGACAATAACGGTGCCCAGAATGTGGTCCCCCTGCCCGTAGCTTTAACGATTTCGAGAGTCTCATCATAGTAGCGCAGCCAGGCTTGCGTGATGTCCCCGCAGCACCTTATTACCTCGTCCGGACGTTCATAAAGGTCATAGAGCAACCCGGAGGTAGTGCGGAAAGAGGCGAGTATATCCATCACTCCACCCATGTCGGTATGCCCGATTGCTACGTTATTCCCCCAACTATTCAGGGCCGCGGTAGTGGTCTCAATCATCCTTCGCCACCATGGATTAGCGGCATCGTAATGCAGGTGCAGGTCGCCATATTCAATAGGTTTATCAACCTCGAACCATACAGTGACCTGTTCAGCCGACGGTTTGACCGGTCCGCCCAGGAAGCCCGAAACGATCCCCGGGCCAAAGTAAGGAAGCCAGTTTGGATACGAGTCGCCGTAAAATTGAATCGACTCCAGCCGTTTCTGATAATAATGGATAAAGTCAGCAACAGGCTTATGCAGCATGAAATCAGTGCTGAACTCCACCGGGTCGGCGTTAACCGTAGTATCCAGTGACTGAAGTATAACCATCGGGCGATCGATTTCTCCCGCCCACCAGGCAGCCCAATCCGCCTCAACCTTTGACCAGCGCCTGTCATCAAAGTTCAGTTTAATGCTCACAATTACCTCATATTATAAATCGCTTTTACTTATTCAACAGGCGAACTGTACTGCAGCAAATGATATAATTTAACCGCTATGCAATACAAACGCATCGTAATCAAGCTCGGGACCAACCTGATTACCGGGGGTAGCGGCAGCCTGGACCTGAAGATCATGGCCGACCTGGCCGGGCAGGTGGCTAAACTACACCACAACGGGCATGAGTTGATCCTTGTGTCATCCGGCGCAGTCGCAGCCGGCCGGGATCTGCTGGGCATAAAGAACAAGCGCAAGGACATACCTTTTACGCAGGTCATGGCTTCCGTCGGACAAAACCGCCTGATGAATGTCTATTGCGGCCTTTTCCTGGAGCATGGCATAAACGTAGCCCAGGCACTTCTTACACGGTCAGACCTGACTGACCGGGCGCATTATCTTAATGCCCGCAATACGCTGCTGGCCCTGATCGATCTCAAGGTGATCTGCGTGGTCAACGAGAACGATGTGGTATGCACCGACGAACTGGGAGAGCGGAAGTTTGGAGATAACGACAACCTGTCAGCCATGGTAGCCAACCTGGTGGATGCAGACCTGCTGGTGCTTCTTTCCGATGTGGAAGGTCTGTATACGGCCGACCCCCAACAGGACCCTCAGGCAAAGCTTATACCGGTGGTTGACACGATTGATATTAAAGTTGAAGAAATGGCAGGCGGCGCCGGTAGTGCACGCGGCACTGGGGGAATGGTAACCAAGCTTGAGGCGGCGCGGCTGGCCACGTCCTCCGGTGTGCCCGTGATTATAGCCAAGGGTTCGCTTCCCGGTGTGATTACGGAGGCCGCAGCCGGCAAGAGCATCGGAACGTTTTTCACAGCACGTGACAGCAAGATAGAGAGCCGCCAGCGCTGGCTGCTTTCGGGATTATCCAGTATGGGCAGATTAATCATAGATAAAGGCGCTGCCTCTGCTTTGCGCAGGAAGAACAAAAGCCTGCTTCCCGCAGGCATAATTGAAGTAGACGGCATCTTCAAGCGCGGAGAAGTAGTGGATTTATTCGAAAACGGGGGTAAAAAGATAGGCAGCGGCATATCCAATTACAGCTCCGGCGACCTGCTGCGTATCAAAGGCGAGAAGTCCGGTGCGATATCCGACATACTTGGGTACGAATACGGTGACGAGGCTGTGCACCGTGACAACCTGGCGCTTGTCTAAATATCAAGGGGGTTTTCATGCAGGCAGATATAAACGAATTGCAGGAAAAAGCGGCACAGGCTAAAACAGCCTCTAAACGATTGGCTTTTACACCTGCCGAAACGAAAAATACGGCTCTTATGGCTATTGCGCAGGCGTTGTTGGATAAGGAAGACTTTATCCTCAATAACAACGAGAAGGACTATAAAGAAGCGGCAGCCTCGGGGATGAGCGAGGCCATGCTCGACCGGCTTATGCTCGACTCGAAACGGTTGAAGGGTATATCGGACGATGTAAAAACCGTTGCAGCGCTGCCCGATCCCGTGGGCGAGATAATCGAGGAGCGTACCCTGCCCAACGGCCTCTTTTTGAGTAAGAGACGCGTACCTCTGGGTGTAATAGGAGCCATATATGAGAGCAGGCCTAACGTAACTGTAGACATATCCGTGCTTTGCCTGAAGTCCGGCAATGCTGTGATACTGCGCGGGGGCAAGGAGTCGGCACGCTCCAATCTGGCGCTGGCCGGAACCGTGCAGGAGGCGGCTTATAAATCGGGCATCCCGCGTGGATCAGTGCAATTCATCGAATCGGCCGACCGTGCCCTGGTCGACCGCATGTTGAAAATGAAGGATTATATCGACCTCGTCATACCGAGGGGAGGCGCTTCTCTGATCAAGTTCGTAAGGGACAATGCCGCTATGGCAGTGGTAGCCGGCGGCATCGGTGTCTGCCATTTTTACGTGGACAGGACGGCCGACACAGGAAAGGCAGCAGCCATCGCTTACAATGCCAAGGTGCAGCGTCCTATGGTTTGCAATGCCCTCGACTGTGTGCTGGTGCACAAAGATATCGCGGCCAAATTCCTTCCTGCCATGGCCAGGGAACTGGTAAAGGCCGGTGTCGAGTTGCATTGTGACCATCGCTCCCTGGGGATATTCAAATCGATAGAGGGGCTGAATATCAAGCCCGCTGTAGATGAGGACTGGGGCAGGGAATACCTGGCACTGGTGATGGCCGTTAAGGTCGTGGATTCCCTGGATGAAGCTCTGGAGCACATCGACCGATTCGGTTCGGGGCACTCCGAAGCTATCGCCAGCGAGGATAATGCCTCAATCCAGCGTTTCTTGAACGAGGTGGACGCCGCCTGCGTCTATGCCAATGCCAGCACACGTTTTACCGATGGGGCGCAATTCGGCATGGGTGCTGAGATCGGCATCAGCACGCAGAAGTTCCATGCCCGCGGTCCCATGGCCTTGAGAGAGATAACGAGCTACAAGTGGTGTATAACGGGCAGCGGACAGGTGCGGCCTTAGAAACATAGCGTCAACTACCCGGCCCGGCTGAGGCTGAAACGAAGAAGAAGGGCAAGATCCGAGGGCAGAGACCTGTGAAAATCTCACATGCGGGGATACCCCCATTTCACCTGCTGGTCAAGCCGGCAGGGCCCGTATGCAACCTCGGCTGTAAATACTGTTTCTTTCTCTCCAAGGACAAGTTATACCCGGGGAGCCGGTTCCGTATGGATGAAAAGCTGCTGGAGAACTACCTCCGCCAGCTGATCGAAGCGAGCCGCGGCCCCGAAGTAACCGTGGCCTGGCAGGGTGGGGAACCGATGCTGATGGGACTTGATTTCTTCCGTCTATCTTTAGAAATGGAGAGGAAATACAGCAGGCCGGGTATAAAGATACTTAATACGATCCAGACTAACGGCACCCTCATCGATGACGACTGGGCAGCGTTCTTCAAAAGTCATCGGTTCCTGGTCGGTATCAGCATCGATGGGCCAAGGGCATTGCACGATTGTTATCGTGTGGACAAGGGGGGATCGCCCACCTTCGACAGGGTGATGCGCGGGCTCAATTTCCTGCAGGAACGCGGCGTGGAATGGAATATACTTGCCGCCGTGCATAGCAAGAACGCCGATCATCCGCTTGAAGTCTACCGATTTTTTCGCGACGAATGTAATGCCGGATTTATTCAGTTCATACCTATTGTCGAACGGCTGAGAAAGCCGGGGGTGACATCCGGCGACAAGGTTACTGACCGGTCGGTTAAACCGGGGCAGTTCGGCAAATTCATGGTCGCAGTATTTGAAGAGTGGGTACGCCATGACGTCGGCACCGTGTACGTGCAGATGTTCGATGCCGCGCTGGCCAACTGGCACGGTGTGCCGTCCGGCCTGTGTGTATCTTCAGCAACCTGCGGCACGGCACTCGTGATGGAAGATAACGGCGATGTCTATTGCTGCGATCATTTCGTCGAGCCGCGATACAAGCTCGGGAATATCAACGACATACATCTTTCTGAGCTGGCGGCATCGGAACGGCAATTGAAATTCGGGCGTAATAAGCTTAACGGATTGCCGTCGTGTTGCCGGCACTGTGAAGTACTATTTGCCTGCCACGGAGGTTGCCCTAAAGACCGCTTCCGCCCGGCGCCTGATGGACAGCCGGGGTTGAATTACCTGTGTGCCGGCTACAAGATGTTCTTCAAACACATCGATAGGCCGATGCGCGGCATGTCATGCATGCTGGGCAAGGGGGAGCCACCGGCCAATATAATGTTTACATATAAGACTATTAACACAACGATTGAAAACGGGTAGCGGCCATAGTATAATCGCCCCATCCATTGAAGGAGGCAGCTGTTTATGGGAAGTGTAATGGGAAACATTTTACCTGAGGCCATAGCGGTCGCAATCAGTCCGATTCCGATCATCGCCCTCATATTAATGCTCTTTTCAAAAAGAGCCGGGGCCAACAGCCTCGCATTCCTCATCGGCTGGATACTGGGCCTGGCCGCGGTCTGCGCCATAGTCATGGCTGTAGGCAGCACGCAGAACATGTCCCCGGGCAGCGGCGCCTCCAGCGCCAGCTACGGGATTAAAATTCTGCTGGGGCTTCTCCTGCTGTTCATGGCTTTCAGGAACTGGAAAAAACGTCCGGGACCGGGCGAACAACCCAAGATGCCCGGTTGGATGTCAACTATAGATTCAATTAAGCCGGGCAGGGCCTTCCTGCTGGCAGTGCTGCTGGCCGCTATTAATCCTAAGAACTTCGTGCTTACCCTGACTGCAACATTGGACGTCGTGCAGAGGGGGCTGGCTACGAGCCAGGCAATCGTAGTTCTGGCCATTTTTATCGTCATCGCCAGCCTGACTATTGCGCTTCCCGTGCTGATCAACCTTTTCATGGGTGCCAGGTCGGCCAGGATACTCGATAGCTGGAAAGTATGGCTGACGGCCAACAACAGCACGGTTATGTTCATACTGTTGCTCGTATTCGGCGTTGTGCTGCTGGGCAAGGGGATCGCCGGGCTATCCGGTTGAAATGACTGCAGGGAGGTAAGTGATGAGCGAGCAATTCAAAGGCGTTATGGGGCGCACTATAGATGAGTCTAAGGCATACTGGCCCGACCCGGTGCGTCCGCGTGAGGGCGCACCCAACGTCATATTCTGGGTAATAGACGATACCGGCTTCGGACAACTCAGCCCCTTCGGCGGACTGGTGGAAATGCCAACTATGCAAAGGCTGGCCGATAACGGGCTGCTCTACAACAATTTCCACACCACAGCGCTCTGCTCTCCGACACGCTCGTGTCTTTTGACCGGGCGCAACCACCATTCCAACCATATGTCCTGCATTACAGAAATAGCCATCGGCTTCCCGGGCAGCGACGGCCGCATCCCCTTCGAAAACGGCTTTCTTTCCGAGATGCTAACGCCTCACGGGTATGCGGCATGGGCCGTAGGCAAATGGCATATGACCCCTGCCCAGGAAGTGCACATGGGTGCCACCCGCGAGCGATGGCCCCTGGGAAGAGGCTTCGAGAGATATTACGGTTTCATGTGGGGTGACACCGACCAGTGGAAACCGGACCTGGCACATGACAACCACCTGATCCCGGTTCCTGATAGGAAACCTTATTATCATCTGTCCGAGGACATCACAGACAAGGCCATTGAATTCATCAAGGACCTCAAATCCGTTACTCCCAGCAAGCCCTTCTTCCTCTACATGGCCTACGGCGCCAACCATGCGCCGCACCAGGCCCCGAAAGAATGGATAGATAAATACAAAGGCAAATTCGACGCGGGCTGGGAAAAGTGCCGTGAAACGATTTATAAAAAACAGCTTGAAATGGGCATTATACCCCCGGGGACTGCGCTGCCTGCACACGATCCGGACGTGCCCGCATGGGACAGCCTCACAGACGATCAGAAACGACTGGCAGCGCGCTTTATGGAAGCCTTTGCCGGCCATTCTTCCCACATGGACCATCAATTCGGGCGCCTGATGCAGTTTGTGGAAGACATCGGCGAATTGGATAACACACTTATCATGTTCGTATCAGATAACGGCGCCAGCTCTGAAGGAGGCCCTCACGGCCTGATTAACGAGAACGAGTTTTTCAATATGATACCGGAGGATGTACAGCGCACCATCTCCAGGATAGACGACATCGGAACACCCCGATCGTACAACCATTATCCATGGGGCTGGGCCTGGGCCGGAGATACCCCGTTTCGCCGCTGGAAGCGCGAGACATACCGCGGCGGTGTTTCCGACCCCTGTGTGGTGTCATGGCCCGCGGGCATCAAATCCAAAGGCCAGATACGTAACCAATATATTCATGCCATAGATTTAGTACCGACTGTCCTGGAGGTACTGGGAATCGATCCGCCGCGGTTCATACGGGGTGTTTCGCAATCACCCATTGAGGGCATAAGCTTCGCTTACAGCTTTGAAAACGGCAATGCACCCAGCCGCCGAGAGACACAGTATTACGAGATGTTCGGCCACCGCGCTATCTACCACAACGGATGGCGCGCCGTTTGCCCCTGGCCGGGAACGTCCTTTGTGGAGTCCGGCAAGGGATTCGGCACACCGTTATATCTGAAAGACCTGCAGCGGATCGAGGCCAGCGGATGGGAACTGTATCATTTAGACGAAGATTACGCCGAAGCGCACAATGTTGCGGACAAGTACCCGGAGATCCTGCGGGAAATGATCTCGCGCTGGTGGACCGAAGCCGGTAAGTATAACGTATTGCCTGTTGACGGCCGCGGTCCGACGCGGACCCTGGACCCGCGTCCCGCAGTCGAGAAGCCGCGCCAGCGCTATATTTACTACTCAGGCAGCGCCAGGATAGCAGGGCTGGTAGCGGTCGATGTAAAGAACCGCTCGCATACGGTTTCAGCCGAAGTGGAAATCCCCAAGGGTGGCGCCGAGGGCATCTTGATCTGTCAGGGCGGGCGCTTCGGTGGCTGGGCCTTGTATGTAAAAGAAAAGCGACTGAAGTTCGCTTACAACTACGCCGGTATTACCAACTATATTATCGGTGCTGACCGTGATATACCTGCCGGCATTTGCAGGCTATGTTATGAGTTTGAGAAAAAGACCGAGCCTGACTTTATGAAAGGCAAAGGGGCCGGCGGTATCGGGCGGTTATACATAAACGATGATAAAGTCGGTGAGGCCGAGATCCCTGTTACATCTGCCATTTGCTACGATATACCGGGAAACCTTGCATGCGGCGGGGATGAGGGCGAGCCTGTAGTAGACGACTACACTTCACCATTCAAATTTACGGGTGTAATCAAACGGGTGGTCGTCGATGTGAGCGGAGAACCTGTAGTTCACCGCGAAATGGAAGGCCGCATAGCCATGGCAAGGCAATAACTTATGATGGGGCGCACCGCACGGTGCGCCCCACTTTTCTCTAAGGTAAACCTTCGAGTGCCTTTTTCTGTTCCTGGAAAAGCTGTTTTATGCCCTTATCCGCAAGCGCAATCAAAATATCAATCGTCTCTTTGGAGAAAGGCTTACCCTCCGCCGTACCCTGCAGCTCCACAAATTCGCCCTTATCCGTCATGACAACGTTAAAATCGACCCCGGCCCGGAAATCTTCGTCATAGCACAGGTCGAGCAACTTCAACCTGTCGACCACCCCCACGCTGGTGGCTGCCACAGCATACCTTACAGGCATGACCTTGTAGATGCCCTGCTTCCTTAGCCGGGCGATAGCCATATAAAGGGCCACGTATGCTCCGGTTATACTGGCCGTACGGGTCCCGCCATCGGCCTGCAATACGTCGCAGTCAACGGTAAAGGTCCTTTCGCCCAGTGAGTCCATATCCACAACCGAGCGCAGGCTGCGCCCGATCAACCGCTGGATCTCCTGAGAACGTCCCTGCTGCCTGTCAGGGCTGCGCGAGCTGCGCGTGTGCGTGGCGCGCGGCAGCATGGCATACTCGGCCGTGACCCAACCGCTGCCCTGCCCCTTGAGGAAGGGCGGCACCCTCTCTTCTACGCTTACAGCGCATATTACACGCGTATTGCCTATCTCGATAAGGGCCGATCCCTCCGGATAATCCTGGTATCCCAGGGTGATCTTTACCGGCCTCATTTCATCATTTGCACGTCCGTCTGCTCTCGCCATAATACATCCTTTCCGAATTAATTCCCGCGCAAGTATAGCATCTCGCAATGACGTGATGAAAGTGCTATCCTTTCACTCACTATGCCGGTCGACGTGAATATCTGGATACTGGCGGGCACAGGTTTTACGGCCGGCCTGCTCGGCTCTATGCTGGGGGTGGGCGGCGGCTTTATCATTGTGCCCGTGCTTACCCTGGCGCTGGGCCTGCCTATACAATACGCCATCGGCAGCAGCCTTATCTCCATTGTGATCAACGCCTGCACGGCTACCGGCGTTTATATACGTGCCCATATGACCAATCTCAAGCTGGGCCTGCTGCTCTCATGCGCGCTCGTCCCCGGCGCTGTGGCAGGGGCCTTCCTGGCGGCCCGGTTATCCTCGCCAATCCTCACCATCATTTTCGGAGCGCTGATGGTATATGTAGCCTATCTCATGATGCCTAAGAGGCCTCGCAGACTGACACCGGAGCAACTGAGTGCAACTAAAAAAGTACAGGAAAAGGAGCATGCCACACATGCCTGGCTGGATGGCTGTTACTACGATCCTGCTATTAATCAGGAAATCTCCTATCAGGTGCACCGTCCCGTGACCGGCATGGTGACCAGCTTCTTCGCCGGCGTTATCTCAAGCCTGCTCGGCATAGGCGGTGGCATCATCAATGTCCCGGTTATGCACCAGTTCATGAAGGTGCCGCTCAAGGCCACCATAGCCACCAGCAGCCTGCTGCTCTGCTTCACCACAATGACCGGCTCGCTGATTTACGTATTCAACGGTTATGTTGTGCCCTACATCGTAGCGCCACTGATCATCAGTGTATTCCTTGGCGCCCGTCTGGGTGCGTCGCTGGCGCACCGGTCACGCAGCACCCTGCTCATGTGGGTATTCGCGATCTTCCTGGGCATAACTGCAGTATTAATGATTCTCAAGGCGCTTAATATATTGGGATGATAATGATATGGAATGCCAGTTAGACAGCAGACACGAAAAACTTCACGGCCTTAACCGGCGCATCAGCCTGGCCCTGAGGGCAGGCACAGTTTTCAGCCTGCTGCTGATCGCAGCCGGGCTGATACTGTTTTTTATCAGTGGAGCGCCACACACTGCTATGCTGACACCCATAGTCACCCTGGTACCCGGGGTGATATCGCTGGACCCGTCGGCATTCATAACTATCGGCCTGATCCTTATGCTGCTCCTGCCCGTTGTAATTCTCATCTTATCGCTTGCGCACTTCATCGCCGAGCGGGAGAAGCAACCCATCATCGTTTGCATCGTGTTGATTGCGATGCTGGCATCCAGCCTCATTTTGATATTGAAATGAATTGACCGTTGACAGGGCCTGTGTTATCATTCCGATTAGATGTCACCTCTGACTGAACTTTACGCGGAAATAGAACGCTGCAAAAATTGTGATCTGGCCAGGCATCGCACTAAAGTGGTGCCGGGAGAAGGTCCCGAAGACGCCAAGCTCCTTTTTATAGGTGAGGCCCCGGGCTACCATGAAGACCAGACCGGCAGGCCTTTTGTGGGACAGGCAGGACAATACCTGGACCAGCTTATCGGCATGATAGGCTACAAGCGAAACCAGGTCTTTATCGCCAACGTTATCAAGTGCCGGCCCCCCGAAAACCGTGATCCGTTGCCCGGTGAGATCATGGCCTGCAGCAAGTGGCTGGAGCGACAGCTCGAGCTGATCAAGCCCCGCGTAATAGTGACTTTAGGGCGCTATTCCATGGCTAAATATTTTCCCGGCGACAGCATCAGCAAGGTGCACGGCCGGGCTAAACGTATAGGTAACGTAATCTATTTTGCCATGTACCACCCGGCGGCAGCTCTGCACCAGGGCAACCTGCGCAGGGTGATTGAGGCCGACATGCTCAAGCTGCCTGCTGTACTGGCAGAGGCCGGCAAAATGGAGGAGGAAAAAGACAAGCCCGCCCAGCTCAATCTTTTCTAAAATGCAATGACCCGTCACAAGTTAAAAATAATTCCCCTCGGCGGCCTCGGCGAGATCGGCAAGAACATGATGGCCGTCGAATACGGCGAAGATATCCTCATCATCGACTGCGGCATGATGTTCCCGGAGGACGAGATGCTGGGAGTCGACCTGCTCATACCGGATATAACCTACCTGCTCGAGAACAAGCACAAGCTGCGCGGCATTGTTATTACGCATGGCCACGAGGACCACATCGGCGCCCTCCCCTACGTCCTGCCTCAGCTCGACCTCCCCATATATGCCACCAAGCTCACGCAGGGGCTTATCTCGGTCAAGCTCAAGGAGCACCGTTCCCTGATTAAAGCACGACTCAAGCTGATAACGCCCGGCGTGCGATTCCAGGTGGGTGGTTTCAAGGTCGAGGCTTTCCCTGTCTGCCACAGCATACCCGACGCCGTGGGATTAATAATCTATACACCGCTGGGCGCCATCGTCAACAGCGGCGACTTCAAGATAGATTACACGCCGGTGGACGGGCGGCCCACCGATCTCTCCAAGCTGGCCAAGCTGGGCAACGAAGGCGTACTGTTGCTGATGGCCGATTCCACCTATAGCGAACTGCCCGGCTATACTCCCTCGGAGAAAATTGTCGGCCAGACCCTGGACCATATCATCGGCGATGCGCCCGGACGGGTCATAATCGCCACTTTCTCATCGCTGATATCCCGCATCCAGATGGTTATCGATGCCGCCACACACCACAAACGCCATGTCTTCATCGTCGGGCGCAGCATGCGCGATACGGTCAAGATGGCCCTGGAACTGGGCTATCTGCACGACACGGGTCAAGTACTGTGTACTGCTGATGACCTTAAGAAGTACAGCCATAGCCAGACCATACTGCTCACCACCGGCAGCCAGGGCGAGCCGACCTCGGCGCTGGTGCGCATTGCCAACCGCGACCATCCTGAGATACGTATACACCAGGGCGATACCGTGGTCATATCCGCTACACCCATACCCGGCAACGAATCGCTCATCAACCGCACCATAGACAACCTCTTCCGTCAGGGCGCCAACGTTATCTACGGCTCGCGCTCCAACGTGCATGTGCACGGCCACGGCAGCCAGGAGGAGCTCAAGATGCTGCTCACGCTGGCCAAGCCCAGGTTCTTCATGCCGATACACGGCGAGTACCGCCATCTCGTGATACACGCCGGGCTGGCCAAAAGCCTTGGTATACAGGAGAGCAACATCTTCGTCATGGATAACGGCAATATACTTGAGATCGACGGCGAGAAGGCGCGCATATCAGGTAAGCTGCCCTACGGCAACGTCTATGTGGACGGCCTGGTGCTGGGCCGCCATGCCCAGGTGATACTACGCGACCGCAAGCTGCTTTCCCGCGACGGTATCGTGGTGGTTATCGTAGCCCTGGACAAGAAGGAAGGCACATTGGTAGGCACTCCTGATATCGTATCCCGCGGTTTCGTAGATGCCGAGCATGACGGCACTGTGATCGAGCAGGGTCGCGAGCTGGTAGCCAGTACACTTGGCAAGGGGCACCACACCGAGCAAGGCGCCATTCACACTCGCGTTAAAGAAACCCTGAGCAAGTTCTTCTACGAGAAAACCAAGCGCCGCCCCATGATAATTACAACTGCTATCGAGGTATAGTAGAATAAACCTATGCCCGCCAGAAAAAGCAGGGGTAACAACAACCAGAAATCATCGCAGAAGAAAGCCGGCAAGGGATCCGGCAATTCGTTCCTCTCCTTTCTCTTTTCTCCCCCCGTATTGCTGGCTATTATCTTTGTTGTTGCCGTCTGCCTTACGGTTGCCTTCTGGCCGCTCATCATGCGGGCCCTGGGTGAGCTCGGCTCGGAAATCTCCTCTGCGCTCGACATAGCCGGGACTAATATCGTCAGGCTGACGGGATTGGGCGTTATATTTGTGATCATAGCCGTAATTGGTCTGCTAGTTATAATAGGCCGTCCTTCGTCTTTCGCGCGCAACTGGAACTACTATATAGCGGCCGCTGCATTCATGACTGCTGCCTGGGGTTTGCTTTCCTACCTTCGCCCTTCCGGCTCCGGTATACTGGCGCAGGTTACGCTGGGCGGCCGCATCGGGCAGGCCATCGTCACAGATTCATTGATTACAGGAATATTTATTCTCGTGGTGCTGGTAGGATTGGGCATATTCCTGGTGGCACCTGAATGGACGCTGGGTCTTTTTAAGCGCACGGCAAAGGGAACAGCCGGGGCTGTCGGTGATATCGCGGAAGCCGTTAGAGAATCCAACGCCAGGAAAAAAGCTCTGACACCCGTAAGGGAAAAGGCAGTGGAACAGCCTGCTATCGTCGGGAAATCTGAGGAACCCGTAGCGCCTGCCGATACCGCTGTGATGGACAGGCTGCGTTCCGGCATAACCGTGGGCGGCTGGTCGCTGCCCAATATAAATATTCTCGACAAGATCGCCGAGACCATTATCAGCGACAGCGAGATAGAAAAACGCAGGGATACCATCGAGGAGGCCCTGGCCAGCTACGGAGTTGAAGCCAAAGTGATCGAAGTTAACCGCGGGCCCACGGTCACACAGTTCGGCGTCGAGCCCGGCTGGGACCGCAAATTCAGGGAGATCAGGGAAAAGGACAGGGACGGCAACGTCAGCAGCAGGCAGGAAGAGGTCGGACGTACTCGAGTCAAGGTCGAACGCATCAACTCCCTGTCCAACGACCTGGCGCTGGCGCTGGCTGCGCCCAGCATCAGGATCGAGGCGCCCGTGCCCGGCAAGTCAATGGTAGGCATCGAGGTGCCCAACACCACCTTCGGCTCCGTCGGGTTGCGCGGTGTAATGGAGAGCACTGCCTTCCAGAAAATGCTGGCAAAGTCCCGGCTGGCCATCGCGCTGGGCAAAGGCGCGGGTGGAGAGACTATTGTGGCCGACCTGGCCAAGATGCCTCATCTGCTTATCGCCGGCGCCACGGGCAGCGGAAAGAGCGTCTGCCTTAACTCCATCATCTGCTGCCTGATGATGAACAACACTCCCGATGCAGTACGTTTCGTTATGGTCGATCCCAAGCGGGTCGAGCTGGTCAACTACAACAGCATCCCACACCTGGTGTCGCCCGTGGTGGTGGATACAGACAAAGCTGTCATGGCTTTGCGATGGCTGAGCTCCGAGATGGACATCCGCTACAAACGCTTCTCAGCCGGTAAGGCCCGTAATATCGAAGATTTCAACAAGAACAGGCAGCCCTCGGAGTGTATGCCTTATATCATCGTAGTGATCGATGAGCTGGCCGACCTTATGATGGCCGCCTATGACGAGGTCGAGCACGCCCTCTGCCGCCTGGCGCAGCTTGCACGCGCCACCGGAATACATCTGATCGTGGCAACCCAGAGGCCTTCGGTGGACGTGGTGACAGGATTGATAAAAGCCAACTTCCCCACGCGCATGAGCTTCGCTCTGACTTCACAGGTGGATTCCCGCACCATCATCGATTCCGCCGGCGCCGAGAAGCTGCTGGGCAGGGGCGACATGCTTTACATGCCGCAGGACGCCTCCAAGCCCAAACGTCTGCAGGGCACTATGGTCGGCGACGCCGAGATCGAGAGGCTGGTCAACTTCTGGGCCAACCAACGCCGGCAGGAAGCACAGGCCGTTAAGTTCGAGGAGATGGCCCAGGCCGGCGCCGACGGCAAGAAGCCGGCCGAGGACGAATTGCTCGAGAAGGCCCGACAGCTTGCCCTTGAATCAAAGGATATATCCGCATCATACCTGCAGCGCAAGCTGCAGATCGGCTTCCCGCGTGCGGCACGGATCATGGATAAGCTAAAGGAAGAAGGGTTTGGGAAAGAGAAAGGCGGAGAGTAAGGTAGCCCTAATTTATTATCTCTTTAACTCGACCAACCTGGCCACTTTCCAGCCGGACCTTGATGCCATGGGAATGAAATGAGGAGTTCGTTAAAATGTCCTTGATTAGCCCTTCTGTTAGTTTTCCGGACCGCTGATCCGCCTTCGTTACTATTGAGACCCGCAGACCCACCTTTACATATTCACGCTTTGTAATGCTCATACTGTAATTCTTTCTCGTATCATTCTACTTCACTGCGAATATTTTCTGATCGGCTTCAGAAGATACCCCAATCCGTTAAGTTTAATTTCATAAAGAGCCGATAGCAGCGTGCCGATTTTTCCCGGAGGAAAACCTTTCCGATGAAACCAGACCAGATAAGGTTCAGGCAAATCACAAAGGATATAATCTTTGTATTTTCCAAAAGGCATTTTTACGGATACCAGGTCAACTAAAATTTGTGGATTTATGGGGCCGGAGTTATTTCTTTCCATTTATACTTCGTCCAAATCCAATACATACTATATCCGATGACTTTGGCTCTGTAAACCGTAATGACCGCACTTTCAACCTCACCTATCTGCCGACCTTCATATAAACTCATTTAACATTCCCGTATACTTCGGTATAATAGCAGGAAATCCCCGCTTAAAGGAGGCAGACCGTGAAGCTTGAGCCTATTACAGCAAAACCAAGTAAAGAAGAGCTGGACGCACGCCTGGAGAAAGTGCGTGAGTTGATGGACAAGAAGAAGCTGGATTACTATGTTTCCTTCTCGCCGATCAACATCTATTACCTGACCAATTTCGCCAACATAGTGCACGAGCGGCCGTTCATACTGGTGATAGGCAAGAAGGGGCCGATGAGAATGGTCTGCCCGCTTCTGGAATCGACGCACGTCAAGACGAGGGCGCGATGCGACCTGGATTACGTCATCTACTACGAATTCCCTGCGCCCTCAGGGCAGAACTGGTATGACGTTTACAGGCCGCTTTTTAAAGACAGCGACCGCATCGGTATTGAATCTGCCATGCCTTCAGGTATACGAGAGGAGACGCGCGGCACAACCACCATCACCAATATCATCGAAGAGGTCCGCGTAATCAAGACCGAATACGAGATAGGGCGGACCGTGCACGCCTGCAAGGTGGTTGACGAAGGCATGAAAAAGCTGCTGGAGCTCACACGTATGGGCGTGCCGATAATCACCATCTACAGTGGACTGGTGCAGGCAATGATGGCCAAGGCGCTGATTGAAGTGCCCGACATCAACCTGATGGCCAGCAAGTTCCAGGGCGCCGTCTGGCCGCCCTCAATTTCTCACGATCCGCACATCATTCCCACTCCCTTTATGGTCATGGAGGAAGGCGGGCCATCCTGCTCGATCGTCGGCGCCATCGTGGACGGCTATGGGGTCGAGATCGAGCGCACACTTTTCCTGGAGCGCGTGCCGGATCACGCCAAGAAGTTATTCGATGTAATGATGAAGGGACGCGCTCTGGCCTACAAGCTGGCCCAGCCGGGCATAGTACTGGAGGAAATCGACAAGCAGGTGAGGCAGGTTTTTATTGACGCCGGCTACGAGAAAAATATCATTCACCGCACAGGACACGGCTTAGGTATCACGGGCCACGAGGACCCCTTCCTGGCACTGGGCGATAAGCGTAAGCTGGCCCCCGGTATGATAGTAAGCATCGAGCCAGGCATATATTTCAAAGGACAGGGCGGCTACCGCCATTCCGATACCGTGTTGATAACTGAGACTAGCAACCTGAAATTGACCAATGCACCTGATCAACTGGAAGAGCTGCTATTCAAGAAGTAAGGGGATTATGAATATGAAAGAATCCGTTAACACACAACCTCAGGAATATAAAACCGGCGGCGCGAGCGCAATGTATATCCTGGTCATCTGCACCCTGCTATACGTCATAAACTACATAGACCGGCAGGTTTTCTCCGTGGTGCTGCAACCCATGAAGGTCGAGTTGGGGTTGACCGATACCCAGTGCGGCCTGGCGCAGACCATCTTCATCCTGGGCATGGCGCTCTTCTCCTTCCCGGTGGCGTACCTGGTCGACCGCTGGAGCCGCAACAGGACCATCGGTATCATGGCCCTGCTTTGGAGTCTCTTCACCTTCCTGACCGGCTTCGCTAAAAACTTTACCTCGTTGATCGTACCGCGCAGCCTGGTGGGCGTTGGCGAATCCGGCTTCACCGCCGGCGGCGTGGCCATGGTCAGCGCCGCCTACCCGCCCGAAAAGCGCGCCCGCATGCTGGGTATCTTCAATATCGGCATACCCCTGGGCGCCGCCATCGGCGTGATCGCCGGTGGTGCCATCTCCGCCGCTATGGGCTGGCGATGGGCTTTCTACATCTTCGCCATTCCCGGCGTCATACTGGGAATCCTGGCCTTTTTCATGCGCGATTACAAGACAACAACCGGCCCGGGCCCTGCTGGCACCAGGGTTAATTTCGGCAAGTCCATCGCGTCTTTGTTCCGCATCCGCAGCCTTGTGCTGTATTTCTTCGGCTACGGCATCCTCTGCTTTATGACCGTGTCTGTATTGGTCTGGGCGCCCGCTCTGATGATGCGCCTGATGAATATCTCCGAGGCCACGGCCGGAATGATAGTGGGCGGATGGGCCCTGACGGCCATCATCGCCGCCCCATTCGGCGGCTGGTTGGCCGACCTCTGGCAGAAGAAGACCGGCAAGGGCCGGCTCTACCTGCCGGCGCTTGCATCCGTGCTGGCCGCCATCGTGCTCATAGTCATGGTAATACTCAAGTTCGGCCCCATCGGTATAGCCCTGGGCTTTTTCTACGGCTTCCTCTCGGTAGTCGGCTCGCCTGCGCTTAACGCCGTCTCGCAGGACGTGGTGCCGGCAGCCCATAAAGGACTATCCATGGGTATGGCTGTATTCGCCGCCTATATGTTCGGAGGCGCATGGGGGCCCTCCGTAGTGGGCGCCATTTCCGACGCACTGGGCGGAGGTGCTAATGGGCTCCTCACCGCCTTCCTTTTTACCACCATAGCGGGCTTCATCGCGGCGCTGCTGCTCTGGCTGGCCGCCCGTACCTACCCGGCAGATATGGCCAAGGTCATGAAGGAAACCCTAATCGCCAAATAAGTGTGGAGAAAGAAACATGAAATTGTCATCACTGCTGCGGCTGCAGATTATTTACGTCGTGCTGGGCATCCTGTACAACGGTGTCAGCCTTACCCTGATAACGATGGGAAAGCCCGGGCTTGCTCCTACGCAGCCGGTGCTGGGCACGATATCGCTAATAGTCTATTCGCTTTGTCTTATCCCGGGGTTTATGGGCAAAATCACGTTATACAGGATACTGATGGGACTGGCTATTGTGGCTTTGGGATACGGCGGCGTGGTCACCCACATCATCAATATATTCACCCAGCCGCAGGTCTACAGCTCAATAGTGTCCTGGGCACTGGCAATCGGAATCAACCTCTTCGGCCTTGTGCTCAACATCATCGCTGTATCCGGCAAATTTAAGAGGTAGTCTTTATGTAAATCCAACTATTCATGGTATTATAGATTTATCAAGCTGATTATAGCTGCATACCCGTTGCTGTACTTGGAGGATTTGGAGCATGGCGGACGGCGTCGAAAAAAAAAGGGCCGGTAAAAGCGCGGCTAAGCCTGCGCGAAAAAAAGGCGGCGTACGGGTGAACGCTAATACGTCCAGCGTACGTAGAGCGCCGGATACGAAATTAAACAAAGAACTTCGGGACTTCAAGCTCATTATCGATTCTTCCCCCATAATTATTTTTTATAAAGACCTTGAAGGAAGATTTTTACGCGTCAACAGGACATTTGCTAGGGCGCTTAACATGTCCGCAGGCGATTTTATAGGGAAAACCAACTTCGACCTATATTCATTGCCCATGGCACAGGCCATGAAAGAAGACGACCAGGAGGTCATTAAATCAGGACGACCCAAACTCAACATAGTGGAGCAATACGAGTCCGCAAGAGGTGTGAGATGGGTTCAGACAGATAAAGTCCCAATCCTTGATGAAAATGGCGCCGTAATCGGCCTGCTGGGGTTCGCGCAGGATATCACTGAGCGCAAAATGGCAGAAAAGGATCTTCAGCTATCCGAGGCAAGATACCGCACGCTGGTTGAAAAGGCCTTTGAGGGGATTATCGTAATCCAGGACGGGAACATAGTTTTCGCTAATCCCCGGGCTTATGAAATCATCAACTATCCCCGTGACCGGACAGAACCCCGGCCTTTTATGGATTTTATCCAAGAGGAAGACAGGGGAACGGTCATCGACCGCCATTTGCGAAGGTTGAAGGGCGAGCAATTAGAAGAGGTATACCCAATCCGGCTGATCGATCGACAGGGTAACATTAAGTGGGCACAGATCAGCACCACACTTATAGACTGGGAAGGCAAACCTGCGACGCTCACTTTCCTGGCCGATATCTCCGAGCGTAAACGCGCCGAGGAAGCACTTCAAGGGAGCGAAAAACGTGTCAAGATGAAGCTTGATACAATTCTTTCTCCCCAGGGGGATATCGGAAAACTGGAACTACAGGACATCCTCGACATCCAGGCGATTCAGGCGATAATGGACGATTTCTACAAACTCACCAGTGTATCAGCCTGGATTCTCGACCTCAAAGGTAATGTTCTCATCTCCACAGGCTGGCAGGACATATGTACACAATTTCACCGGGCTAATCCAGAGACATGTAAGAACTGCATCGAGAGTGATACTCAGCTCTCGGAAGGCGTTACGCCCGGCACTTTTAAAACCTACAAATGCAAGAACAATATGTGGGACCTGGTGACGCCCATAACCGTGGGGGAGAAACATGTGGGCAACCTGTTCCTCGGACAGTTTCTATTTGATGATGAGACCCTGGATTATGAGCTGTTCCGTTCGCAGGCACGGCGATATGGATTTAACGAGGCTGAGTATATTGCCGCGCTCGAGCGTGTGCCACGCTGGAGCAGAGAGACGGTTAAACTCTCCACGGACTTTTACTCTAAATTTGCCCACATGATCTCGACACTGAGCTATGGTAATATCGCCCTGGCACGCTCATTGACGGAGAAAAATAATCTGTTGACTGCTCTTCAGGCAAGCGAAGCGCAGTACCGCCTGCTGTCGGACCATATGACAGACACTGTATGGCTGATGGATATGAACCTCAAGACTACGTACCAGAGCCCCTCTGTACAAAGGGTCCTTGGCTTCACCCCCGAAGAGATTAACTCAATGTCGCTGGAGGAAAATTTAACACCTGCGTCACTCAAAATAGCCACTACTGTGTTTTTAGAAGAGATGGCTAAAATTGAGGCCAATCCGAATTACAATTTTACACGCATACTGGAACTTGAATTCTACTGTAAGGACGGTACTACTTTATGGTCGGAGAACACTTTCAGCCTGATCAGGGATGCGAACGGCAAGCCGCAATCCATACTGGGAGAAGGAAGGGACATCACTGACCGCAAGCTGACGGAAATTGCACTAAAAGAAAGCGAAGAAAAATACAGGACTTTATTCAACGAAGCACCTTTGGGAATTGCCGTAACCACCCTTGAGGGAAAGGTAATCGAACTCAACGAAGCCCAGGCACGTATGATGGGTTATACGGTTGAAGAGCTTCGTGGTAAAAACGCGATTGAATACTATGTTAATCCCAATCAAAGAACGGCAATGATGGAAAATTTTCAAAAATACGGAAAGTTGCGCGATATCGAGGTTGAACTCAGAAGCAAAGATGGCTCTATTATCACCGAGATCCTGAATTTTGACCTTGTGCAAATAAGCGGAAGCAGCTTTATGTTCATTACAGGAAGAGATGTGACCGGGCTCAGGCAGGCGGAGAAGTCTATGCGGGCGAGCGAGGCGCAGTACCGCCTGCTGGCCGAACATACTACGGACTTTATAGTGCTGATGGATATGAATCTAAATCCTACCTACCAGAGTCCTTCTGCCGAAAAGCATACCGGCCTCACACACAAGGAACTAATGGAGCTGCCGATCGAGAAACGCATCGCACCGGAATCTCTCAGAGTAGCATCCGAAATGTTTGTAGAAGAGATACCCAAGATAATGGCAGATCCGAACTATAATCCCATCCGCACCCTGGAACTTGAGATTTACCGTGCGGACGGCACGACACTGTGGTCGGAAAATACATTCAGCGTGATACGTGATGAGAACCGCAATCCCATTTCTATCCTGGGCGAGGCCAGGGATATCACCAAGCGCAGGGAAGCCGAGAAAAAGCTGGCACAGACACTGTCGGCGCTGGAAAAAACCCTGGCCGACACCGTAATTGCCATATCAAAGATGGTCGAGATGAAAGATCCATTTACGGCTGGCCACCAGATACGTGTGGCCCAACTGGCAATTGCCATTGCAAATAAGATGAACCTGGCGGATGAGCAGATCACCCTGATCAACACTGCGGCAACCATCCATGATATCGGCAAGATCTATGTGCCCTCAGACATACTGAGCAAGCCCGGGAAGCTGAGTGCCCTGGAGTACGAGATCATCCAGACCCACGTCCGTGGGAGCTACGAGATATTGAAAGAAATAGATTTCATCGGACCCATCGCACAGATCGTGTTTCAGCACCACGAAAGGATGGACGGTTCAGGTTACCCCCGTGCCCTGAAGGGTCCCGACATTCTCCCTGAAGCAAAAATACTCATTGTGGCCGACGTTGTGGAAGCCATGTCCTCGCACAGGCCGTACCGCGCAGCAATGGGCATCGAAAAAGCTCTTGACGAGATCTCTCGCAACAGGGGCAAACTGTACGATGAAGCTGCCGTTGACGCCTGTCTGGAGCTCTTCCTCAATAATGAGTTCAGTTTCAAGTCCGTTTGAGACATACCCTCGAGGTGTGAACATTTACCAGCGGGCATGATGCTCTTCGGCCCAGCCGATCAGGTTACTTATTCCTATCCTTTCACCCGTGTCCGTCACGAGTGTCCCGCTGTAGCGGCCGAACATCTGATGGACCTCGCTGGCCAGAACGCCCACATCGGTCTTTGCCACCCTTTCAAAAAACGGCGCGAATTCCAGTGTTAGCCGGCCGTCTACCGAGGTCATAATCCAGGGCTTCTTGAAATCCTTATTGTCGTAATTAAAATCCACCTTGCCCAGCTTGTGCACCCTTCCGTCCACAATGATGGCGTTGTCGTTCAACTCGGGACTGTTACCGATCCCGTCTCCAATATTGAGCCCGATAGTGCGGCCGTCCGGCAGAAATTGCGAGAAGCTGGCCCATATCCAGAATGACCTGTATGGCCATGCACCCACACCCCAGTCCAGGGTCCCCAGGCATTTATCGGGGCTGATACTGTATGACTTCAGCTTCCTGTCCGCTGCTGCGCCGGATCCATCCCACCCATATTCGATGATGCCCTCGGCGGGCATGCAGTTGACCTTGCGGGTATAGAAGAAGCGCCTGTTTTTATAGGCGAATACGTTGACGACCGATTCATGTCCTTCCTTTAACAGCAGCCTGACATCGGCCTTCAGACCGGATTTGCCGAAGCCCGGCCAGCTAACTTCCAGTTTTCGCTGTTTGTCATCAGGTGTGAAAAAACGAAAATACAGGCCGCCTTTTTCATAGCGGCAGTCGCCGGATGTGCTGTTGCGCGCAAGATTTATGCCGTTGCCGAATGGAATGCTCAATGTCTGCTCGTGATAAATCCCTGTTTTGAAATCCAGCATATAGGCGAAGACCGGCCCCAGGTAGCCTACATGACTGAGGGTGAATGAGAAGAAATGGGTGGGCGTTGTAATGCCGAAGTACTGCCATCGCTTTATGCGCAGAGGCTGCAAAAACTTCAAAGCGTAGATATTAACATTTTCGAGATTGGCATCAAGCAGCGGTCGCCGCGCCCATCCATAATCGACCAGGTTCCCCTGCTTATCCAGTAAAGGACCGCTTTTGGTTATCTCTCTCATCTCCAGTCCTCCCGCTGTTACTTCCAAAGGCACGCAGTAATAATCGTTATTTCAGATGCTCAGCCCTTTGTACCATGGCGCCCATGCACCTGATCGCATTGTCCGGCATGCCATAGGTTGGTATGCCGTCCATGGCGGCCAGGATGAGGCCGTCCATTTGATCGGGCGGATTGGCCGGGATCAGCACTATTGGCTTTCTCAGACGGTCTCGCAGCTCCACCAGCTTCTCCCGGAACCACGCATCCTGCAGGAATGCATAGGTGATGACCAGGCAGGTGTCCACATGGGGCAAGATCATCTCAAGGCAATCTACGTACACTTTCGCAGCCCCTCCGATGGGTGCCCAGACAAGGTCAACCGGATTCCTGCGGTTGTTGGACGGCGGCACTTTATCCTTGAGATATTCCGCCAGTTCAAGCTGCAACTCCTCGGGAAACTGCTTTATCCTTAGTCCCTCCCTGGCGCAGGCGTCGGATGCGGCCACCGCACCACCGCCTGCTTCGATCAACAGGCCGATATCCCTGCCGGGCGGCAGAACGGGGCAACTGAAGGCCACGGCCAGGTCGATGATATCTTCCATACCATAAGCTGGGATTATCCCTGTCTGACGGCACATGGCCTGGAAAACCTGGTAGCTGCCGGCCATCGAACCGGTGTGTGATGCAGCCGACCTGGCTCCCGTCTCGGAGCTGCCGCCTTTCCAGATGATGACAGGCTTATGCGGGCAGATCTCCTTTGCCAGCTCCATGAAACGCTCCGGGTTTTTAAGCCCCTCGACGTAGGCTGCAATCACTTTCGTATCGGGATCACTACCCCAGTACCCTATTAAGTCTTCCAGCGTAAGGTCGCTCTGATTGCCGATGCTGATGATGCCGCTGAAGCGAAGCCCGCGGGCGCTGCCCAGTCGGAGCATGATCTCGCTCACCCATCCGCTCTGGCCCACGAAACCCACGCCGCCGGGATCGAGCGGCATCCTGGCATAGGGTACGACCGTATTCACTCGCCCCCTCGACGTAAATATGCCCATGCAGTTTGGGCCAATTACTCTTACACCACCTTCACGCGCAATAGCCACCATCCTTTTCTCTGCTTCTTTTCCCTCAACCCCCATCTCACTGAAGCCCACGGCATGTACTACGGCGAACTTCACCCTTTTGCGGGCGCAGTCCTCCATTGCAGCCGGAATCGCCCGCGCCGGTATAGCCAGCACTGCCAGGTCAACCTCGCCAGGTATGGCGGACAGGTCCGGAAAGCACTTCAATCCCATGATCAGACTTTCTTTGTGGTTGATGGGGTAGATCGTGCCGGCATAGCTGTCCTTGAGCATGCTGTTGATGAACATGCCGCCGGATTTCCACTCGTCATTCGAGGCTCCCACAATGGCGACTGAACGAGGTTTGAAAAGGTACTCCAAGTCGGGTGCAGTAAAACTGGTCATTTATTGCCTCCTCTGATTACCGGGGAGCCGGGCTGTCCGCGTATATCAACAGTACGTAATGCCGTAGGTAATTATCTTATGCACTTCACCTCTGTGTCAAAGCAACGGGATTGTGATATATTACTATTGCTGCATCCGGGGGCACGGCCATTCTGAAAAGAGGAGGAAGCAAATGGCATATGAGACTATTACATACCATGTCAGTGGAGGTATAGGCAGGATCACTTTTAACCGACCGCAGGTGATGAACGCTCTTACTCCCGCCATGCTTAAAGAGCTGAAAACCGCCGTGCTGGAAGCAGGCAAAGCAAAGGATGTTAAGGTCATCGTCCTGACCGGCGCAGGCAGGGCTTTCTGCGCCGGGGTCGACCTCAAGGCCATGGGGGACCAGAAGCTGGTAAACGGCAAGGTCGGCGACTTTTTAGACGTGCCTGCCCGTGATCTGATCAATGCAATACGGACTGTACCAAAGGTAGTGATCAACCTGGTCAACGGGTTCTGCTTCACAGGGGCGCTGGAGATCATGCTGGCCTGCGATATCGTGATCGCATCGGAGGACGCCAAAATAGGCGATACGCATGCCAAGTGGGGATTGCGTCCGACCTGGGGTATGAGCGCACGCCTGCCGCGCAGGATCGGTTACCTTAAGGCCAAGGAGCTTTCGTTTACGGCTGAAGCCGTTACCGCCAGGGAGGCCGAGCGTATCGGACTTATTAACCTGGCTGTCCCGGGAGACAAGCTGGAAGAGGCCCTGCAGGACATGGCCAGGAAAATAATGGGCAACAGCGCCCAATCCATCGCAGCCTATAAGCAACTTTACAATGCCAACGAGAGCATGTCTCTGGATAAGAGCCTTGAGCTGGAATTCAGCAGCGATTTCGAGATCACGGACGGATTGGAACGGCTTTCAGCATTTATTAAATAATGCACGTTGTCATTGCGAGAAGCGAAGCGACGAAGCAATCTCAAGGCGTGATATCTTCGAATCCACAGATTGCTTCGCTGCGCTCGCAATTACATGGTATGAGCGCATCGGGCGCACCTGAAGGTACGCCGCTACGTCGCTCGCAATTACTGTCTTTTCCATATCTTGACGTACAGTTGAAACGAATATAAACTTAGCGCAAGCGCAATCAGGGGAGGTACACTCATGTCTTCTGCTAATAAGCGTCACGGTTGGTGGACGGCCATTATCATCTGCGTCGTCATTCTCATTATCGTAATCACACCTCTTTCGCTTTATGCCAGTGCGAATATTGAGACCAAGGACCTGGATGATGCGGCACGTACACAGGCTGGTGGCTCATACGTGAAGTTGCCCCAGGGTGTGACACATTATGAGCTGACCGGGCCCGAGAGCGGGCAGGTGGTAGTGCTGGTGCACGGCGCCACTATTCCCATGTACCTGTGGGATGCACAGGTTGAAGCCCTGGCCAAGGCCGGTTACCGCGTTCTCCGCTATGATTTGTATGGTAAAGGTTACTCGGACAGGCCTGCAGGGGATTACAGCCAGGCATTCTACCGCCAGCAGCTTCACGACCTGCTTGACGCGCTCAAGATAAAGCAACCCGTTGACCTCGTCGGCCTCTCCATGGGCGGCGGCCTGGCCATGGACTTCACCGCCAATTACCCCGACAGTGTGAAGGACGTAGTCCTGATCGCGCCTATGATCAACTCGATTAAGAATGACACCAATATAAAACTGCTCAGGCCACCTGTGATAGGCGAATTCCTGATGCGCCTGGTAGCGACTAAAAGCATTTCGGAGCGTGCGGCCCAGCTAATGCAGAAATCGCCCAAAGCCGCCGAGTATGCGAAGCTGTTCAAGGACCAGACCCAGTATAAGGGTTTCGAGCAGGCCACTCTTGCCATGTTCCGCAGCGATGCCAATGCCGACTATACGGCAGATTACAACACTGTCGGCAAGCAGGCCCGCAAAATACTGCTGATATGGGGCACGGCAGACAACGACATCACACCGCAGATGGTACAGGCCATACAGACGGCGCTTCCCAACGTGCAATTCAAACAGCTTGACGGCATCGGCCACGATCCCCAGGTAGAAGTGGCCGACCAGGTCAACAGCCTGATACTGGATTTTTTAAAGCAGCAATAATTTAAAGGAGGTCCCAAATGCCTGAAAAGAAATTCAAGTACTTGAGCAAGGAGTGGGCAGACGAGGTCTGCAGGAGATGTAAGAAAACGCTCACGCCGGAAAAAATGAAGAACATCACATCCTCGATGCTGACCATTTATAATAAGTGCCCGGATGGCAAGACCAGGGCCGTTTATTACAAGCTTGAGAACGGGGTGGTCCAAAACGTCTCAATCGTTGAGGGCACTCTGCCCAAAGCCGAGTTCTCAATCACGTCTGACTACGAAGTTTTCGCCAGGATCTCACGGGCTGAGCTCAAGGCACGGGCCGCTCTAATGTCAGGCAAGATGCTGCTCAAGGGCAACCTGGTCAAAGCTCTGACCCTGTCTCCCACTGTCGATAGGCTGAACGAGGTTATTGCCACCGTTCCAACGGATTATTAAAAGCTGGAGGTCAGATAAATGCCGAAAAAGAAACTGGTCAAGGATGATGCGTATTTCATAGATAATCCCAAGAGGGTCAAGGCCGTGCAGAAGGAAATGGCCAGGCAGGGTATCGACGTGTACCTGGGCTCACGCCTGCGCACAATGTCCTGGATAATCGACGCCTTCTGCCCCTGGCGTACCTATGTTGTTATCCCGCCCGAGGGGCTGCCGACCGCCGTCACCTTCGTCATCGACGCCGCACGCGTAGCTGACGAGTCCTGGCTGGACGAGGACCACGTATTGGGCTACGGGCCCATGGGCGGACAGGACCAGGTGGCAGTTCTGAGCATGCTGATGAAACCTTACCTTAAGGGTGGAAAGGGAGTAATCGGCATGGAGACGGGCATGGGCAACTATCTCCCCGAGGGTCATTTGACCCTTTTTGAGTTCGTTATGCTTAAGGCGGCATTGCCCAAGGCCACGTTCAAGAATGCACACGATATCATAGACCGACTCTCTTTAATCAAGGACGAGGGCACCATCAACCGCTTCCGTGAAGCTTCTCGCATCGTCGATGTCGGCCACAAGGCGGTATACGAGGCTATTAAGAATGGCGGCTTCCAGAAGATGACCGAGACCGAGGTTGGAGGCCTGGCGGCTTATGCCATGCGCAAGGCCGGCAGTGAGTGGGAGTGGTCGTTCACAGGCGGCAACGAGATCGCCTCCGGCTACAGGTCAGGCCTGGCGGCGGGCGCCTGCACACCGGCCAGCAGGAGGAAGCTCAAGGCGGGTGACCCCCTGATGGTGGACCTGCATGCCATGTTCAAGCTGGGCCTGGGTGACCATTCACACAATTATTTCCTGGGCAAGGCCACCAAGCGGCAGATGTGGCACGCTAAGAACTTCGTTGACCTCATGAAACAGGTCCTTATCACATATCGGGCCGGCATATCACCCACCAGGCTGGCGGACGAGATGCTAGCATTTGCTGAGGAAAAAGGCTTCCAGGATTACCTGGTCCCGGGATTTGAGCACGGCATCGGCATGATGGGCGATGAGTGGCGCATCGGTCTCAACGATGGCCCATTCCAGTACTGGACCAATCCCGAGCATATTTACAGGAAGAACGAGATGGTAATCTGCGCCGTGCAATATGCCTGCCCCGAAGAGAACATCGGCTTCCGCTACGAGAACCCTATCCTCATAAAAGAGAAGAATTGCGAGGCCATGTCCAGGTTCCCCCTGAGCGTCAACGTGGTTTAAGAGATACTGAATGTAGGAGCGCACCTTCAGGTGCGCTCCTTTGCCGTACTGTCATTGCGAGCATAGCGAAGCAATCTTGCTATTTAAACTCGCTTCTTCCCAATGTAGTAAGGACGATCGCCACTACACCGAGCACGAAACCCCAGAAGAAAAATGTGAAGCTGCAGAAGAATGCGGCTATCGAGCCGGCCAGGGCGAAGCCCCATGACTTCTTGAGAATATTTGCTATGCCACCCGCCACTGCCAGGACCGCCATTATGATGATGGGTATGGAAATGCTGAAGAGGACGGTAGATATCCAGGCCGGGATATTCGGTATGACACTGGTTATCCCACCCATGATAAAAAGGGCCACAACAACGCATAAGGCCCATACCCCTGCAATTATATCCAGGATGCCGGCCGTTGTTGACTGCCAAGTGCTTTGCATAGATTCACCTCCTGCCAGATTACTGGTCTCTAGTATTATAGCCGCAAAGCGCGCCGATTACTTCTTTTTTCTGAAGGGGGAGTAAAGCTCTTCGTCCTTTCTCAATTCCACGATCCTGTCTCGCAGCAGTGCGGCCTTCTCGAATTCGAGGTTCTTAGCCGCCTTTTTCATCTGCGCTTCGAAGTCTTTGATCAGCCTGGCAACCTCATCGGGCGGCACATGGCTGACCTCGTATTTTCCTCTTTCCTCCGCCACCACCTTGACGCGCTCCGTAATGTCTTTAATCGCCTTCTTGATACCCTGTGGTGTAATTCCATGTTCCTTATTGTAGTTTTCCTGTATCTTGCGCCTGCGGTAAACCTCTTCTATGGCGTTGCTCATTGACCCGGTCAGCTTATCGGCGTAAAGGATCACATGACCGTCTACATGCCTCGCCGCCCTGCCCATGGTCTGGATAAGCGCATCCCTGGACCTTAAATAGCCTTCCTTGTCGGCATCGAGTATGGCCACAAGGCTAACTTCCGGAAGATCGAGCCCCTCGCGCAGCAGATTGATGCCCACCACCACATCGTAGACCCCCAGGCGCAGGTCCCGCAGTATCTCCACGCGTTCAAGCGTATCTACCTCCGAGTGCAGGTAGTGTGTTTTTACATCCATTTCCCTCAGGTAATCGGCCAGCTCCTCAGCCATCTTCTTGGTGAGCGTTGTTACCAGGCAGCGCTCCTCTTTGACCACTCGTGCTTTTATCTCGTGGATAAGGTCATCGATTTGACCCTTGGTAGGCTTGATCTCTATAGTCGGCTCCAGCAGGCCTGTAGGCCGCACCAGCTGTTCAACCACCTGCTGGCTTTTCTCGTGTTCATACGGCCCGGGGGTGGCCGACACATAGACCGCCTGCCTGATCAGCTTCTCGAACTCCGGAAAGTTGAGTGGCCGGTTATCCAGCGCCGAGGGAAGCCTGAAACCATAATCGATCAGGGTCTTCTTGCGGCTCATGTCTCCGCCGTACATACCTCGTACCTGGGGCAAGGTCATGTGCGACTCATCGACGAAGAGGATAAAATCCTCCGGAAAATAGTGTATGAGTGTCCAGGGCGGGCTTCCCGGCGCACGACGCTGCAAATGACGGGAGTAGTTCTCCACACCGCTGCAATAGCCCAGTTGTGTGAGCATTTCAATGTCGTAATTGGTGCGCTGCTCGATGCGTGCCGCCTCCAGCAGCTTACCCTGACGGTTGAACTCTTCCACTCTCTCTGCCATCTCGGCCCTGATATCGGCTATGGCCGGCCCCAGCTTGTCGGGTGAGGTCACGAAGTGCTTGGCCGGAAATATATCTATCGACTCTTTCTCGGCCAGCAATTCACCGGTGAGGCTGTCTATCTCCATGATACGTTCGACCGTGTCGCCCCAGAACTCAATACGTATAGCGATCTCCTCGTACGAGGGCAGTATTTCGAGGGTGTCGCCGCGGATGCGGAACCTGCCCCGCTGGAAGTCGAAGTCATTCCTCTCATACTGCATATCGACAAAGCGCCGCACCAGCTTGTTCCGCTCGATCTTCTGCCCCCTTGCAACGCTGACCACAAAGCTCTGATACTCCTCAGGCTCACCCAGCGAGTATATACAGGATACGGAGGCTACAATCAGTACGTCGCGCCTGGTCAAAAGGGCCCGTGTAGCTGAGTGGCGCAGCTTGTCGATCTCTTCATTTACATCGGTGTCTTTCTCGATATAAGTGTCGGTCCTGGGTATATAAGCTTCAGGCTGGTAGTAATCATAGTAGCTGACAAAATACTCCACGGCATTTTCCGGAAAAAACTCTTTGAATTCCGTGGCGAGCTGGGCGGCCAGCGTCTTGTTGTGACACATCACCAGGGCCGGCCTTTGCAGCCTGGCCACTACGTTGGCCATGGTATAGGTCTTGCCGCTGCCCGTCACGCCCAGCAGGGTCTGGTGTCTGTACCCGGCTTCCACACCGCGCACCAGCGCATCCACAGCCTGCGGCTGGTCGCCGGTCATACCGAAGTCGGAGACAAGTTTGAATGGAGGCATGATTAAATAATTATAAGTTCAGCCGAGGAAAAACTAAATCTTGTGTTAAAAATACCCCTCCTCCGCAAAGGTGGAGGGGCTATCTGGAAGAAGGGCTTTCACCCTTCGGAGGCGCCGCGGCAAAATCCCGCGGCGGCGCATAATTATACTAATCCTTTGCAGCCTATACAAAGAGCCTATTTCTTGGCCAATTGCTGAAGGGCCAGGCGGACCTTGTCCTCTACAGTCATACCTTCAGCCTGCGCGACGGCGCTCAGGGCTTGCATCGCTTCCCTGATGGAGTAACCCAACCCGGTAAGGGCAGCCACCGCATCGCCGTCGGCATCCATTGCTGCGGCGATTACCTCTCCTTCCCATCCCTTCTCCAGCTTGCCTTTCAGGTCAAGGATGATGCGCGCGGCAGTCTTCTTTCCTATACCCGGTACCTGGCTGAGCAGTTCGGCGTTGCCGCCGATGATGCCGGCAGCGATCTGATCGACGCTGAGGGCTGTCAACAGTGCCAGCGCTACCTTGGGTCCGATACCGCTGACCGTGATCAGCTGTTCAAACAGCGCCAGCTCCTGGCCGGTGGCGAAGCCATAAAGTGCGAGAACGTCTTCACGCACGTAAAGGTGCGTGTGCAGGATTACGGTGCTGCCGGGATGCCCCAGCTTATTGATGATGGACCCGGGTACATTGATCTGCAGGCTGAGCGGCCCGGCCTTCACGATGACATTATTTGCACCCCGGCTGACAAGCGTCCCTTCTACTGCGGCGATCATGCATTCACTCCTGTAATCCCCGTTTTAGCACGCGGTTCAGATGTACCTGGTTCAGGTGGCAAATGGCCACGGCCAGCGCATCAGCAGCATCGCTGGCCTCCGGCAACTCGCTGACCCCCAACTGCAATTTTACCACCTGGCGCACCTGGTCCTTTCCGCTCCTGCCGTAGCTGGTCACGAGCTGTTTGACCTGGGTGGGCATATATCGCGAAACAGGTAATTTCGCCTGCGCTGCCGCAAGTATGGCGATGGCCTGTGCCCGGCCGATGGCCAGGGCGGAGCGGGCATTGCCGGCAACAAAAGGCTCCTCAACGGCCGCTTCAACAGGATGGAAATCGGCAATAACTTTGAGCAATCCTTCGTATAGAATGCACAATCTCTGCTCGATCGGCAATTTCTGCGGAGCGGATATGATCCCGCAGCCGATCATGGTTATACGGTTCCCATCCTGCTCTTCTACAACCCCATAGCCCATATTAAGGGTGCCGGGATCAATGCCCAATACTCGCAATACTTACTTCCTGACCTTATCTCGGGGGCCGACAGACCGGGCAGGGATGATAGCCGTTGGCCTGAGCCTGATTGACAGTGTCAAACCATATCCTGGACGGCTGCGGTATGTTCTGGGCTATACTGCAAGACGGCCAGTGATACTCGCGTGAGTATGTGCTGGCCAGCCAATTTCTATTGCCGGGTGAAGGCAATGATCCTGTCGGTCCCACTACCAACTGTGTGGAGGCGGTCACCGTGCCGACGGCATTACTGGCAGTGATAACATAAACTGTGGTGTTGTTAGGAAAGACGGAGCGTGAGCCCGAATGGCTTACGGGACCGATGCCATTGTTTATCATTACGTTGGAAGCATTGGTGGCATCCCAGCTCAATGTGGCCATTCCCGCTGGTACTATGACACCGGGATTGACGTTGATATGGGCAACCGGCAAAGGCCCCGAGGGCGCGGGCGTGGTCACTGTGGTTGTAGACGATGCGCTGCTGACTGTGACTGTAGCAGATTTGGTAACAGATCCGGAAGCATTAACAGCAGTTAATGTATATGTGGTGGTAACTGCGGGCGTTACGGTGCTGGTACCTGCAGCAGATATTGAACCTATTCCCTGGTCGACAATCAAAGCTGTGGCGTTGGATACACTCCAGCTGAGTTCGGACGAGCTCCCCTCGGATATGGTAGTCGGGTTGGCCGTAAAAGAGTTTACCGTGGGAACGCCTCCGAACGGCAGGCTTACACACGATGCCAGCAAAAGCGGCATAGCTAATATAAGCGCCAAGAGCAAGTGAGAGAATTTACCCTTCATAATCCTGACCTATCCTCCTGAAATAAAAATCTCACTTATAAAACATGAAATCGCAAAGGAAAGTTTATATGCGGCGGCCCACGACAGCGTTACTAACCTTACGCTTCGGCCCTTAGCTTCTCGATCAGGGCATCGCTGTATTCCAGGTTGGAGAATACACGCTGCACATCGTCCAGTTCCTCCAGTTTCTCCAGCAACTTCACCGTCTGCAGGGACTCTTTCTCCGGCAGCGAAACCGTGGTCTTAGGCAGCATGGTTACCTCGGCGGAGATAGGTTTCTTGCGTTTCTCAACAGCCAGTTTCACCGTCTCAAATTCCTTGGGATCGGTGTATATCTCGAGGAGGGATTTATCCTCTTTAGCGTCCCTGGCGCCGGCATCTATGGCATAGAGCGCCAGCTCATCGGGATCGATACCCGTTGTGTCCACGGTTATGACGCCGGTGTTCTCGAACATCCAGGAGACACTGCCGTTTTCTCCAAGGTTTCCATTGTATTTCACGAATGTGCTCCTGATCTCAGAAACAGTTCGGTTGCGGTTATCCGTCATAGCTTCGAGCAGTATGGCCACGCCGGCTGGTCCATACCCTTCCATAACCATTTCGATAAAAATAGTGCCCTCAGCTGCCCCGCTCCCTTTCTTTATAGCGTTCTCGATATTGTCTTTGGGCATATTGCTGTCGCGTGCTTTTTGGATTGCCAGCCGCAGACGGAAATTACCTTCGGGATTGCCGCCACCCTGCCGGGTAGCTATTATGATTTCGCGTGTGAGCTTGGTGAACATGGCCCCTCTTCGCGAATCTGTCACGCCCTTTTGCCTTTTTATCTGCGCCCACTTAGAATGTCCGGACATATTTACCCCTCGCAGAATTTATTTCCCTTTGTGTACTAAGAATAAAACATATTACAATCATTGTGCAACAGATAAGCCGGATATTTTCACAGGCCGGACGTGCCACGTGTTATAATTCAAAATCTTTTCAAGGTTAGGCGTGGCAAGGGTGAAAAATCAGCTCCAGTTATTCAGAAAAACAGTCGATGGTTACATGGGCCGGGCGCCGATGGTACGCGAGCACTGCGACCGCTGCCTGACCAGCGCCCGCTGGCACAGTAATGCCCTGCTTATGATTGTCGATGCAGCCTTCGATTCCATCGGCCTGAATTATTTTCAGTCGGTTGTTCCAAAGGTCGAGCTCTTCCGCCGGAGATACGTGGAAACCGGCAAGATCCTCTCTATGGAAGACCTGGCCGGCGCCGATGTGAACGACCTGAAATCAGTATGGAAAAACGCGCGCTCCTGGCACGTGGCACGCGAGGTAGCAACCTACCTGTTGACAGTGAAGACCCGCTACGGTTTGGGGGACCTTGATACGCTGATCCACTGGGCCCGGCATGCACCACTCGATGGATGGGAGCATGACCCCGTGGGAAGCATCTGCGGTGTGGGCATCAATACTTATCAGTATCTGCGCATGATGGGCGGGGTTGATACGGTCATGCCGGATAAAATAGTTAAAAAGGTAATTTATGAGATACTTAATACAGCCGGAATTGAACTTCCAGACAGCGACCTGGAATTCATCAGGATGGTTGAGCGACTGGCACCGGAAACCGGGTACCGGGCCATTGATCTCTGCTGGATGACATGGCTGGTCCAGTCTGAAGCCGGATTGAGCCGGACTGAAAAATACGCGAACCTTTTGCCTAAAATATGAGCGACGAAGAAAAAAAGCTGGCTGATCAATTCCCTGAGGATGCCATGGAACCTAAACCTGTTTTCTGGAACAGGGACAGGTATCTTCAGCTCAGCACACTGGCTCTGGTGATACTTCTTATCGTGTTAATAATCTGGCAGCGGGACAATATCGCCTCTTTTGCATTATGGCTGGCCAAATACCCGGGGCTCAAATACGTGGGTATCTTCGTAATCTCCGCCGCAGCTTCTGCAACGCTCATAATACCGATACCGGGACTGGCCATGACCTCACTCATCGGTACACTCTCGGTCAACCCGTGGGACCCGCTTCTGATAGGCATATCCTCCGGCCTGGGCGCCACCCTAGGCGAGACCACGGGCTACTTGCTGGGATACAGCGGGAGGATGGCCATACCCTATACCAAAACGTACGAGAGGGTAGTGGGCTGGATGGGGAAATGGGGCAGCCTCACAATATTTCTGCTCGCACTGATACCGAATCCGCTGTTTGATGTCGCCGGCCTGGCCGCAGGCGTCCTCAAGTACCCGCTGTGGAAATTCATGCTGTTGGGAGCCGCAGGAAGGCTGCCCAAGCATATCTTGTTCTCATACCTGGGATACTGGGGCATCCAAATCTTCCCACACAGATAGAACTTCTGGGCAAATCAGGCTAAACTATAATATATAAATCATGGAGGAGGCAGGATGAGCAATAACATTGGGCGCTGGCTGGATGACAATGTCAGGAAATACGGCGAGTACAAGCAGTTCATTTTCCTGGGGCCCCAGGGTGAGCAAACGTGGACCAACAAGGAGATACTCGAGCACGCGCGTGCGCTGGCGACAGGCTTGCGCTCGGCAGGCATTAAGAAAGGCGACATCATCGGGTCTGTGATCAGCAATATTCCTCAGATACCGGAGATCATGAACGGCGTCAACAGGATGGGCGCCGTCTACCTGCCCATTATCTATATGCTGACGGCGGCCGAGATCCGTTACATACTGGAAGATTCGGCCTGCAAAGTGGTCATCACCGAGGACATCTTACTGCCCAAAGTGCGGGAAGCCGCCTCGGGATTGAAAACCATCGAGAAAATAATACTCATAGGCAAGGAAACAGCCCCCGATATAGTGCACTACAGCGACCTTATCAAGTCCCCGGGCAAGGCCGATGTGACAGAGGTGGACAAAGAGGATATGGCTATTCTCATGTATACCTCGGGGACGACCGGCTTTCCCAAGGGCGTGATGTTAACCCACAACAACCTGGAGTGCCAGATGAAGACCGGTACCTCGGTATGGGGCGGCAACCACCTCGAACCGTTATTGACCACCATACCTATGAACCACATCTATGGTGTCCTCAGTTGCCTGGAAGGCTATTTCTCCGGGTTCGTAAATATACTGATGCCGCCTTTCGATCCACGAAAGGTGCTGGACACATTAAAAGAATACCAGGTAAAAGTGATACCGGTCGTCCCTACCATGCTTATCTTCATGATGATGGTGGCGGACCCCAAGAAAGACGACCTCTCTTTCATGGACCTGTTGATCTGCTCAGGCGGACCGCTCTCCATGGAAACGCTCAAACAGTCCGAAGCCGTTTTTCACAAGGAGATAACGCAGGGATACGGGTGCACCGAGGTTAGCGGATCGATAGCCAGGCAGCGCCGGGACTGGCCCCGCAAGCCGGGCAGCGTGGGATTCCCCATGCCCGGACTGGCGCTCAAGCTCGTGGACGATGAAGGTAAAGAGGTAGCGCGCGGCAGCGACGGGGAGATAATCTGCAGGGGTCCGGTTGTGACCAGAGGATATCTCAATAAACCCAAGGAGACAGCCGAGGCCATTAAAGACGGGTGGCTGCACACGGGCGACATGGGCAGGATGGACGAGGACGGCGAGCTCTACATCACAGGCAGGAAGAAGGACCTCATCATCAAAGGTGGCGAAAACATCGATCCCGGCGTAGCCGAGGGCTGGTTGTTCAAGCACCCGGCGGTGATGGAATGCGCCGTTATCGCCATACCTGATACCACATACGGAGAAAACGTGGGGGCAGCCGTGGTGCTCAAACCGGGACAGCAGGTAACTGAGGAAGAGCTGCTTAAATACCTGGGCGAGCACCTGCACCACTTCGTAGTTCCGGTGAAAATATACTTCATGCCGTCACTGCCCAAGACCGGCCTGGGCAAGATCCTTAAACGCGAGATACGCCGCATTATCAAAGAACAGATGCAGGCGTGATATAATCCTTCACTACGACATTGGGTAAGGAGGCAGACATGGACCTTGCCGAGATATTAGCGCACCTGTCGATACCGCGACCCAACCACAGCCAGGCGCTGGCAGATACGGCCGCCTACATAAAGACATTGCTGACCGGATGGGGAGTACCATTCGTTGTGCAGGAATTTACGCTGCGCCCCTATATGCAGCTCCTGCTCGGCGCCAGCATGTTGATCCTGGCCATACTGCTGTTCGTCTTCGTGCTCAAGAGGAAACCCCTGGCCGCCCTTATTGTGGCGCTGGCCATCCCTTTAGTGCTCATCCTGGAGTTTGAGCTTTTCATACCGGTTATAACAGCCCTGGTAACTAAAGGTGGGGAAAACATCATCGTAAACTTCACGGCGGCCAACCCTGTCCGGGAGATTGTCTTTGCCGCCCATTACGACTCCAAAACCGATTTCTGGGACCATATCCAACGCTCGAAGGTCTATGCCTTCATCCCGCTGGCCGTCGTCACAGGCCTGGCCGTAGCCATATTTGCTTTCTTCGTGAAGCGCTATGCCGTCCTGCGGAAAAAGGCGATAACGGTGGTTACTCTTGTCCTGTCTGGTGCTGTTATAGCCTACTGGGGACTGGTCTTTCTCGGCTTCGGAGGGTATATTTTCATACCGCCCGACAGGCAGAGCTTGGGGTCAGTCGATGACGGCAGCTCGGTGGCAGCATTGCTGGTCCTTTCCAAAGACATCCATGATGGAAAGGTCGACACCGGTAACAGCAATATCACCATACTCTTAACATCAGGCGAGGAGGTGAGCTTACAGGGCTCTCACGCCTACCTACTTGAACGGTTCGGCAAGGGAAATAAGCCCACCGTACCCATCAGCATGGTTAACCTGGAGCTGGCAGGTCAGAACGGTCCCATGGTCTACTGGAAAAAGGACGGCCAGTTTTTGAAATTTTACGATGCCGATGCCGGCCTTGCGGAGCGACTGGGCGCAGCCTGGAAAGAGGTATCGGGAACCGATATGGAGTCACGCCCGGCGATCACCGACGATGCACAACGATTTTTATCCATGGGGATACCTGCCATTACGGTGGGGAACTCCGGATTGCCGGGATTGGGCGAAGGATATTTCCACAGCACGCTGGATAATAGAGGACGCATCAACCCCGACAATCTGAAGCTTATGATCAAGTCCCTGGAACGATATATCGAGGGCTACAATTCCAGGTAACCGTATTATGTAAACATCGCGCAGGGGGCCGGGTATGCAGTTATTGCAGCAGGCCCTCAGTTATCTCCACAGCATCGCGAACGAGTTTAGGGCAGATCTTCTGTGGTATGCCCTGCTTCATGGCCTCCTTAAACTTCGCACGGTTGCCGATATCCAAACCGAGTATCTCCCTGCATACAATTGACCCGTTGCGCAACTTGAATTCCTCAACGAATTCCTGAACGGCGCTGAATGCTTCCCAGTGTGACTGAGACCCATCAGCTACGGTTAGTCCGTATTTCAGTCCGATCACCATGAAGGCGCCGGTCACCGATCCGCAGGTATCGCCCATATGTCCCATACCGCCTCCGAAGGCGGCCGCAACTCTGTACGCCATGACGGGGTCCAGGCCGAATTCTTCGCCGAACGAGGACAAAACAGCCTGAGCGCAGTTGAATCCTTTCCCGAAAGTGGCGCTGGCATTCTCAGATCTGCTCATTGCGAAACCTCCTCGTATTATCCTGTTTTTGCGGTATCAACCTGCATCCATATGAATCGATAACCGGCCTTCATTTTGAGTTTAAGTATACAGTGTTGCTATTCTTTTTTGTCGCCGGTCCCGCAGCAGCTCATCCACTTCTCCATCATCTCGGGGGTAACTCCTTTTTCGCCGCAGCAATCCTTCATTTTCTTCACCGCCTCGGGATCCATTTTCATCCCGCTGCAGCAACTCATCATCTTCTCCATCATCTCGGGCTTGAATCCTTTTTCGCCGCAGCAACTCTTCATCATCTCCCCCATTCCTGCTCCTGGTTTCGCCGTGTTTTCCTTTTCCATTGTTCCACTCCTTTTATAAATAATTTATTACTAACATTCGAAACATATCGAATTATAGCCTTAAAAAATATATTACTTTTCAACAGTCGGGTTGAAAAACTGTGACAATACTTCGAGGATTGCCGGATCGACATGACACTCTATGCGCTGTCCCTGACGCCTTGTCTTGATCAGGCCGGCCCGATAGAGTTCCTTCATATGATGCGATACGGTGGAGGGAGCAATACCCAGGTTGCAGCCGAGGTCGCCGACACACTCCCTGGCAGTATCATCGGTACAGCACAGTCCTTTATCCGAACCGCAGCCGGCGAGGTGCATGAATATTTTCAAGCGGTGTGGATTGGACAGGGCCTTGAATATATCCGCATATTGCGCGTTGCTGAGCGTCCTATGTTTCGACATTATTCGAATTATAGAACTACTTGCAGAAGTTTGTCAAGTCCCATGTGCAGTGTAATTACCACTGTTTTATAATGAACTGGCGGAAGCATCATCAATGTTGGTTGGAGGCCAGAACGATTTGTATGAAAAGAGGACGCTTTATCAGGTTTCTGTGCTGGGCCGGTTCAGTCATAGCCGGATTGATTCTTATTATTGGGATCATTTATTTGGTTCTGCCCAAAGGGCCGAGGGAGACGATGACGTTTAATGACACGCATAAAGTGGATCGTCCTGCAGCCGTTTCAGATAACTTCATGGCGGCGACCGGCACACCCTGGGCTACACAGGCTGCCTTGCAGGTCATGAGTGACGGCGGCAACGCTGTGGATGGCGCTGTGGCCGCGCTGCTGACGCTTAACGTAACCTATGGCGAGGCGGCTTCCTTCCCTGGTGTGGCGCCGATACTGATATACGACGCAGAGACCAAGACGGTGGAGAGCTACACGGGCGCCGGGACTGCGCCTGCCAAAGCGACCATCGAGTTGTTCAGTTCACGCGGCTGGAAGACCGTGCCCAAGATGGACATCTGGTCTCAGCTTCTGCCTGCCTCGCCCGACGTGATCATTTCCGTACTCGAAAGATACGGCACCAAGTCGTTTACCGAGTTAAGTGCCCCTGCCATCAAACTGGCGCGCGAAGGTTTCCCCGTACACGACACCATGCTTAAGAACCTAAACCTCAGTCTGGTCGAACGCCTGGGCTTCACCATCCTGATGCCGTATAACTCCCAGGTATATCTGGGCAGCCAGTGGTGGCGGCCTCTTCACCACGGCGAGATCTTCCGCCGGCCGGAGCTGGCCGATACCTTTGAGCTGATGGCCAGGGCAGAGCAGGGTGTCCTGGCCAAGGGCGGCACGCGCCAGGCCGGTCTGACGGCGGTCCGGGATGTCTTCTATAAGGGGGAGATCGCGGACAAAATCGTGGCCTTTCATGAGGAAAAAGGCGGTCTATTCACTGCCGAAGACCTGGCAAATTACCACGGATACTGGGAAAATCCGCTGCAGGGCCGCTTCGGACCGTATACCATTTATGCCAATGATACTTGGAACCAGAGCGCGATAACGCCCATGGTACTGCAAATCCTGGATGGGATCGACCTCAAGAGCATGGGCCATAACTCACCCGAATACGTTCACACCGTGCTGCAGGCGATCGAGCTTGCCATGGCTGATCGCGAAGCCTATTTTGGCGACCCCAAATTTATTAAAGTGCCTGCCGCGGGATTGCTAGATCCCCGTTATGCACAGGAACGCAGAAAACTGATGACGCCGGGCAGGGCCTTCGTCAAAATGCCCGATCCCGGCGATCCCTGGAAATACCAGGGCATAGCAGCCCCCTCAAGTCAGTTGGACTCTATTAACACGGTCGCCTCAGAGGGTACCAGCCTGCAGTTCGGCAAGGACACCAGCTATATCTGTGTCGTTGATTCTAAAGGCAATGCTGTCTCATTAACGCCCAGCGATTTCCCGCAAACGCCCATGGTGCCTGGCACAGGGCTGACCCTAGGCAACCGCATGAACCAGTTCCGCCTGGATCCGCAACACCCCGATTCCCTTCAGCCGGGCAAAAGGCCCCGCATAACGCCCAACGCCAGCATGGCGCTTAAAGACGGAGAGCTGTTTATGAGCTTCGGAACGCCGGGCGGCGATACACAGACCCAGACCAACGTGCAAGTGTTCCTGAACGTCGTGGTATTCGGAATGGACCCCCAGACGGCCATAAATGCGCCGCGTTTCCAATCCTTTAACTTCCCCGATTCCTTTGCCCCCAATGTATACAAGCCCGGCACGATAGGGCTCGAGCAGCCCCTGTATGAGAAGATCGGTAAAAAGCTTGAGTTGATGGGATATAAAATCGAAGTAGGCGATACCTGGGACAATAAATACGGTGCGGCGGACGCCATAATCAGAGACCCACAGACGGGCCGCCTGACAGGCGGCGCCGACCCCAGGGAAGAATCCTGGGCCGCAGGAAGATAATTAAGCTTAGGCTTCGTGTTTCAAGCAGGTTTAAAGTCCGGTCAGATTACTAAAGCTTTGGTGGATACCATGGCTTGGCCGACTCTATTTTTCATCTTGCCTTCACATTCTATTCATCACAGGTTCATATAGTAGTGTTAAATTACGGTAAAGGGACTTGACCTAGGAATAACAGTGTAGAAAACCTTGAGGAAAAGAATGGCTCGTAGATATTGCGAGAGGAGAACAGTGACAAATGGCAAGAATTGAGTACAGGTCAAAGGAATTTCCCGAACTGGCTAAGCTCAGGGTACAGGCCAGGGGACTGGCACTAATGCAGGGTAAGAATATGGCTCAAGTATTTATCGAGGCCCTGCAACTCTGGATCCAGCACAATTATGGTCACAAAATCATAGGTAATTGATTGGCAAATTTAATAAGTAGCGAGACGAATAATATGAAATCACGAAGAAATCTGGTTATCTTGATTATTGCTGTGTTTTTTGGTCTTACAAATGTTTTGGCGTACAGTGTAAATCCAGTTAAGGCGGACAAATCTCAAGATGAAAACTTACCCTATTCATCTTCCTGGGGTAAAAGCAGCTTGGCGGGAACAAGCACCAGCAAAGGGGCATGGGGGAATAGCAATACTGCTACGGGATGTGCTAGCGCGTGGGGCAACAGCACCTGGATTCCGCTGAAGAAATAATAATCCTCGTATAACTATTTGCATAGAAAAAGGCTAATATCCTTAGGATATTAGCCTCTATTTTTCATGGTGGAGGCGAGGGAAGGTCGGGCTCCATCTAACCGTTTAATAATTGACCTGCCAAGACAAAGAAGAGCACTGGTGGCTTTATTCGATTCCTGATTTCAATCTTTTTTGATCGTGATAATTCTGAAAAACGGCCAGAAAATTCAAATAGGCAGATCGCTGATATCGAGGTTAAGAAAGCGTCTAAATGAATATAATATCCTGGCGACATGTAAGGGCATTAGTCAACTTCAGTGCCGTCATAGCAATTGTCATGTAAGCCACGCATTTAGCTGTTCGGCCGTTATGCTTCCCTCAGAGATAGCTTTTTTAAATATTCTGATGGATTCCGCGACGCCCCGGGCAAGTGGCGTTACACGAAGGGTGCCGAGCAGTGCGGTAAGGGGCGCATTGTCAATTTGTTCTGGAAAGGGAAGCGGTTTATCGTTGTACGTAATGATCCCTCTAGCAGATGGTTCAGCAGCCTCAATCTCCCTAATAATATCGTCCATGCCAACAGCCTCACCACCCAGGTTAAAAACTTCGGCTCCTTTAAAGTCCACCCGGGAAGCGTCAATATATGCCATAGCTGCATCATCGGCGTATTGGAAGCCAAAGCGGCCGCCATAAGAGATATTGTAGGACTTTCCAGCCGCCGCAGCGAGCATGGCCTTGGTAGGTGTAGACGTAAGGCCCTGGTCCCTCCCGGGACCGTAGATTACATAGGGACGTATTCCAATACTTGAAATACCGTTATCGAACCAGTAAACGCGTGCCGTTCCTTCGTTTGCCTGCTTATAAACACCATAATGGGAGCGCGGTTTAAGCGGTGCATCGTGCGCCAGCGGTCCGTGAGGATATTCGTCGCGCAGTCCGTAAACCGCCGTACTGCTGGCATAAACCACACTGCGTATGCCGCACCGGCCGGCTGCCTCGAATATATTTACCGTTCCCTGAACATTCACAGCAGCGCCCAGTGGAGGATCGGCTTTGCAGAAAGGGAGTTGCATAGCAGCCAGGTGAATGATGTGCGTAATTTTGTGCTCGGACAGGGCGTGTTCTATAGCTCTTATGTCGGTGATATCGCCTTTAATGAATTTAACGCCGGATATTTCTTTCTCATTCATAATCAATTTCAGGCGGTGCAGCGAGTCGGACCTGATCAATGCGCAGGTGTAGACACCTGCACGAACGAGGTTGCGTACGGTCCAGGCGCCTATGCAACCCGTCGCCCCTGTTACCAGGAAGCGTTCACTCATTTCGCCACCCAGCCGCAGTCGACCAGCAGGTCACTGCCGGTAATGAACGATGCCGAATCGCTCGCCAGGAAATAAATCGATTCGGCAATCTCGGACGGATCGGCCCAGCGCTTGAAGGCCTGCTCGGCTTCCCTCAGCTTCTTGACCTCTTCGAACGACTTCCCGGTTTTGGCCGATTCTATCCGTATATCGCTCCTCAGCATAGGCGTATCCACGGACCCTGGGCTGACCGAGTTCACACGTATGTTCCAGGGGGCCAGCTCCCAGGCAAGGGCCCGGGTCAGCGCGATCACCGCCCCCTTGGTCGCTCCGTAAAGTGAGTGATCGATCTGCCCCACATGTCCTGAAACGGAACCCATATTGACGATCGAGCCGCTCTTCTGCTGCTTCATGATAGGAATTACGTGTTTACACAGGAGAAAGATGCCGCCCAGGTTAACATTCACCACCCGCTGGTATTCCTCCCATAGTATTTCGTCTAGCGGGCGCACCAGTACGATGCCCGCATTATTGTTCAACACATCGATCCGGCCGTGCATCTGCATTACTTTTTCTACCGACGACTCGACCTCCTTTTCGTTTGCCACATCGCACTGCCAGAATGCACAATCTCCTCCCGCGGCTTTTATCTCGTCCCTTACCTTGCTGCCGCGGTCGGATACGTCCAGCATGACAACGGCGTATCCTTTGGTCGAAAACAAGCGCGCAACTGCCTCGCCTATCCCGTTAGCGGCGCCTGTCACAACTACAACATTCATGGAAGTACTCATCTTTTCATCTCCCCTCAAGTCCCAATATCTTTCTCGCCTGTTTTACACTTGCCACAGGCCTACCCAGCGACCGCGAGATAGATGCTATCTCCTCCACCAGTTCGTAGGTTTTTGCCAGCTTGCCCGATCTCAGGTACGGATAGTCCTCGGTCCCCACACGCACGTGGTCCCCCTCCATGACTGCAGCCGTCAGTATCTTCATCTGGTCCTCATGCATGATGCTTACCACGACTGCGCAGCCAGACGGCAGCAGCCTGCGGCGGTACAGGTATTCTTCCACCGTGGGCGGGGACCAGGTGCCCCCCGGCCAGCCGAAAAAGAGCGTCGTTATGTAGGGCGGCTTGAGCAGTTTTTTACCGATCAGGTAGTTCAGGTTCCATATAGACCCTGCATGCCACACCTCAAACTCAGGTGCTACGTGATGCCCGGCACAGAGTCTGGCATATTTCTCGAGCTCTTGCTTGGAATGGAGTTTGTTACAGTCGACCTCGGCGAAGGCTTCGTCGTGGTGGTTGAGTATTATGGACAGCATATCCGATCTTTCCTTGAAGCATTCCATTCGGTCCGCGATCTCCAGGCTGGACATGCCGCTCTGGATTATGATGTCGCAGGAGGCGCGCACGGCCTGGATGACCGTGGTCCATTGCTCTTCAGCATGCGTGTGCAGAACCGAAGCTCCCCGTTCAAGGCAGCGTTCAGCTTCCCGAGCTATAGCATCCGGGGTCCGCGGGTATTTCACAGATGGTTTCAGCCAGCATGTATTGGGTGTTGCGACGATTATAAGAGGATCCATTGCGTACTCCTTATGCCAATCAGCTATGTTCATCCCGGAAACTACAGGCTGATAATATGCTTGTCCAGCGTAGTAATCTTGCGAACTCCCGACTCTGTAACGACGTAACAGTCCTCCACACCGATAAGCACCTTGCCGAAGGATTCCCAGGCCTCGATCTCAAACACCATATTCCGTTCGAATGGGCGGTCCAACACCTGCAGGGGACCGAAAAGGTGCTGCTCCTCACATTCAAGCCCGATGCTGTGCCCGATAGCCATAGTCAATCCGCCCCCGGCTTTTAATGTCTTGTAGAATGCGTCAGCCTCCTTATTCAGCTGCTTGATATTCACACCCGGTTTAACGTTCTTCTCATAGTATTCCTGCAGCACGATAAGACGGTCGATGATTTCTTTGGCCTCTTTAGGTACCGGTCCAATAACGACATGCCGGTTGACGTCGGCTACATATCCCTTGTAGGTCGCGCCAAAATCGAAGCGGCAGATGTCGCCTTTGTTTAACACCGTGCCAATGCCCGGAGCTTCGGGATCTGACTCCCCTATGCTCAGCGTCAGGTGGTCCCACACCTCCGAGCCTTCCTCTATAATCGTCTTTCGGGCCAGCAACAGAAAATCGTTGTCCGTCATGCCTTCTTTAGTGGCTTTTATACAAGCTTTAATTGCCTTTTCCGTGATCTGAGTGGCTTTTTCGATGCACCGGACCTCTTCATCGCTCTTGATCAGCCGCATCTCCAGCAGGACCTCATCCGCCGTTACCACTTCAGAGGCGGGACATTTCTGTGCCAGATAGTCCAGCAAATACTTGGGCGCGTACGATTCCACTCCTATGCGCTTGCCCTCCATCCCCCATTTTTTAATCTTGGCCATAAGCGCCCGGACGGTCTCTTTCTGCCCGATGGTGCCCTTGTGATCGGCTATCCATGAAAATCTATCTACGCTCTGAAAGAGGTCCCAATTAAACAGGGCTGAGTCACCGTCCCGGCTGATCATCACCACGTTGGGATACTGGTTGCTCAGTGCAAACAGGATAGGATTGGGGCTAGCATGCAGTACAGGCATGCCGCTGGCATAATAAACGTTGACGGGCGTGGTCACGATCATCAGGTCCAGGTTGTGTTTACTTAGCGTCTCCTCCATTCGTTTTCGGTTAAAACCGACCGCTTTCACCCTTTTTACCTCCGGCAGTTTCTTATTTATGGGTATATGCTCGGCAAGTTTATGTAAAATACTCTCCGTCCCTGAGGTCTTCTCTATATTTGCCAGATCCGCTCTGGTAACAGCTTTGCCGGACTGGGCTGACACGTATCCCATCAGCACCGCGGTAATCGCGCTCTTGGCCTGTTCAGGGGTGAAATCCGGCTCCCTGTTATCCAGTATGCACTGTGCGAAATATTCATCTTCGCAGCGCATTGAGATATTGTAATACGAAGGAAATGGGCCATGCTCGATATCGGGCTCATACCACTGGTTCTTGTTCTCCCCCATTGCATCGTGGCTGGAATAGATGCGCACGGCTCTCTCCCACATATGGTTCTCTAAAATCGTTCCCTTGCTGCCATAGATCTCCAGGCTGTTGAAAGCAGGTGTGACCTGCGTAAAGCTTACGACGATTTCACCTACAACGCCCTTGCTGAAGCGAGCCATCGCCATCGCATTGTCTTCGGCTTTCTCGGGCAAATTGGTGGCCTGCTTGGTAAGTGTCACGTAGATGGATTCCACCCGGTCATCCAGTATCCATTCGAGAGTGGCGAATTTATGTGCCCCCATATCCATAAAAGCCCCGCCACCTGATTTAATCGGATCTCCCTTCCAAGAATCCGGCTGACTCATTCCTTCGAGTTCGCTGACACCCTCATAGGCCCGGACCAGGTGGACGTCGCCGATCAACCCCTGTTTGATAGCGTCATGTATATACTGGTGCGCAGGTAAAAAGCGGTGGTTCTCCGCTATCATGAATTTCACACCGGCCTCTTTAGCCGCCTTTATCATACGATCACAGTCTTCAATCGTTGTCGCCATGGGCTTTTCACATAAAATATGCTTGCCCGCCGCAGCGACCCGCTCTACCAGATCGGCATGGTAAACATGCGGCACCATGATCAGTACAGCGTCGATATCGCTTTTCAGAAATTGCCCCAGGTCGCTGAAAGCCTGCATCTTATTGGCTTTGTATCGCCTGGCGACTTTTTCAGCGCGCTTCTGGTTTTTATCGTATACCGCGACAAATTTTAAATAGGGTGAATCCTCACACGCGGACCGGTGGAAATCCCACACTGATCCGACGCCTATCACTCCGAATTTAACAGATTTAGTTTTCGTCTCTTTACCCGGTTTGCGCTGGGGTGCATCTTTCTTTTGAGATGCCTGAGCAGACTGGCCCGAGGCAACGGGAGTCAGTCCCGGCTCCAAATCCAGCTCTTCCCGGACCATGTCAACAAGCGTGCGGAACTTGATCGCATCGGGCAGATTCCCATCCACCTTCAGGTCGCCGTTCATGTAAGCCACAGTGGCATCCACCTGGCCTGTGAAAACCCCTGCGCCCAGTTCCGAATTCATTTCCAGGATTATATCGGGCGCCTGGATAGCGCCCTCGCCCATCTCGAAACTTCCCCCCTGAATGTTCAGCCAGATGTCGGGATAGCCCGACATTTTAAACTGGAATTTGCGGTTGAATCCCTGCACTTCATCCCGCGTTTCATCGATGTTATTAGCAACCTGGGTGAACAGCGTTAAGAAATCCTGCAGGTCCGCTACTTTGAAAGTCCCGCCTTCGACCTTCTCCAACATCCTCTGCTTCAACCCTTCGTCTATTGCCTGTGTGCTATCTACCTTCCATCCCATACCTACGTACTCCATACCTCCTTTTGCCCTATATTTAAAGGGTGCCGTTCATTGTCAATCTTGATGTGGTTTCCCATTATAGAGTTCATCATTCACGAAATCAATCTACTGAACAAGTACAAATAATTGCAAATGCATTTCTGCTATTGTATGCTTTTTCAGATAATTCTTGAGGGGTAACCCATCTGGGTTAACCGCTTCAAGCTTTGCAGGCAGCTACTTGGAATCAAATAATAAATAGGCCGGACTATTTAAGGAGTAGAATATGCCTAGGCAATTCAGCCACGATGAGATCCTCGCACTCTGTACCCGCTTAGAAAAAATCTATACACCGGCGGTAGCAGATACGCTGGATGATATGGGCTTTATGAACCAGTCACTGGAATCCGGCTTCGCTTCGATCATCCCCGATGCTGTTGTGGCCGGGCCCGCCTATACAATCGAAGAAGCGAAGACCAAAAAGTCAACGAAACTTTCCGAATATGATCCCAGCTTTGTAGCGCAGGCATTAAATTCCGTGTTCGGAAGTATGCAGAAAGGTCAAATTATGGCGATCACCGCCAATGGATTTTGGGGCGCCGGCGCCTTCGGTGAGCTGATGGCCACCACTTCCAGATACATAGGCGGCGTTAAGGCCGCAGTGGTAGACGGTCCTATCCGCGATATAAGGCGCATCCTGGAAATTGAGTTTCCAGTGTGGGCCAGGGGCAACATACCCACTGATTCGATAGGCAGGGTTGATTTAATCGGTGTTGGCAACCCGATTTTCTGCGGCGGCGTACGTATCAATCCCGGTGATATCATCTTTGCAGACCGGGACGGGGTGGTTGTAATTCCTCAGCCTGATGTAGACCTTGAAGAGGTGGTTGTCAAGGCCGAGGAAGTAGTTACAGCAGAGCGCAGGTCGAGATTGGAGATCAGGGGCGGCATGTCATTGCCGGATGTCTATAAAAAGTACGGGAAGTTGTGAAAATGATGGATGGGAAAGAACGCAAAAGCAAAAGCCTGCTTAAGAATACCGACCGTCTGGCAACCGCCATGGTCCGCGCAGAGATGATTAAAGCCTGCGGCATTCCTCTCAAAGATTTAGAAGAAAAACCTCTGATAGGCATAGTGAATTCCTGGAATGAGTTGCTCCCCGGACATTTGCACTTGCGCGAAGTTGCCAGATTCGTGAAAGACGGCGTTCTAATGGGAGGCGGCATACCTTTGGAATTCAATACCGTCGCCCCTTGCGATGGCTATTCCAACGGTCTGGATGGTATGAAGTACGTGCTGCCAATGAGGGATATCATTGCGGACGCAATAGAGACGATGACGATGGCACATTGCTTCGACGGACTCGTGTTTTTGTCTAGCTGCGATAAGATCGTTCCCGGGCAGCTCATTGCAGCAGCGCGCCTAAACCTACCTTCCATCTTCGTCACCGGCGGCCCGATGCTTCCCTTCAATGAGTTCGCTCCCAAGGGAACCCCTGCAATAATGTCTATGCTTAGCTGTCCCGGACCAGGCGCCTGCAGCGGGATGGGCACAGCCAACTCCATGCAGTTCCTTGTGGAGGCGATGGGTATGTCATTGCCCAATAGCGCCGTAACACACGCCGTTCATAACCAGAAGTACCTCATGGCCAGGGAGAGCGGAAAACGCATCGTATCCATGGTGAATGAATCTTTATTACCGCGTGATATCCTGACCGCCGATGCTTTTCACAACGCACTGGTCACCGCAGCTGCGGCAGGTTGTTCCACCAACGTGACAATACATCTCCTGGCGCTTGCGCAGGAACTTGGCATCCCGCTGAATCTCGGCGATTTCGATCGTATATCGAAGCAGGTCCCGCATATTCTCGGCGTATATCCGTCGGGACCGTTTTTCTTACTGGACGTATATAAGGCCGGCGGACTGCCAGCAATGCTAAATAAGCTGAAGGTCCATTTGAAAAATGATGCCATGACGGTTACCGGTAAAACACTTGAAACTAACAATGCGCCCTTTACTTGTGCGGACGATGATGTAATACGAAACCTCGATAATCCCTATCATAAGGAAGGTGGACTGGCAATTTTGAAAGGTACCCTGTCGCCCACCGGGGCAGTTGTCAAGAGCTCGGGCGTGCCGGAAAATATGATGGTTTTCTCTGGACCTGCCAGGATTTTCGATAGCGAGGAACAGGCCATTGTAGCTGCCATGAACAAGGAGTTTAAAGCAGGTGATGTCATAGTTATCCGTTACGAGGGGCCGAAGGGCGGTCCGGGTATGCGGGAGATGCTCACAGTAACCGAGCTTCTCTTCCAACTAAGCCTGGCTGACAAGGTGGCCCTGGTTACCGATGGGCGCTTCTCGGGCTTTAGCCACGGTCCCGCCATTGGTCACGTGACCCCGGAGGCTTATAACGGCGGCCCGCTGGCGCTGGTGAGGGACGGCGACTTAATCAAGATCGATATACCACGGCGGAAGTTGGACCTGGACATATCATCCGCCGAAGTTGAGAAAAGGCGCTCAGTCTGGAAGCGCCCGGCCCGGACCCTCACAGGGCATCTTAATAAATACGCTGCAATGGTCTCCGAAGCCAATACTGGCTGCGTTGTGATGCCAGCCGATATCTGAGTAATTTTCTCAATCGGGACCTGTAATAAATCCGAACGATCACGGCGCAACCTGTCACGGGGTTGTAACATTAATATAATAATGTGATGGAAGGTAGGCTTTGTGAATGGACAATAGTAAAGTCGCGACTGAACCAGCGGTAACCAACGGCCAAAGGAACTATGTTTTCATTCTTTTGTTCATACTGATGCTTTGCGATCAGGCGGACAGGATGGTGATCTCCTCGCTTTTCCCCTACATCCAGAAGGACTGGGGGATTTCCGATTTCGAGTGCGGACTGCTGATCTCGATGTTTTATTGGGCCGCTGTTATCTGCGTTTTCCCTGCCTCGATTATAGTCGACCGCTGGAGTCGCAAGAAAAGCATAGGCATTCTCTCGATCATCTGGAGCATAGCCTCGTTTGCCGGTGCCTTCACGCTCAATTTCAGGCAGCTGCTGACCACCAGGACGATCATTGGCATCGGTGAAGCAGGTTATGGCCCGGCCGGGGCAGCCATGCTTTCGTGGCTCTATCCCCTCGAAAAACGCGCACGGATCTTCGGCATCTGGAATGCGGCGCAGCCGCTGGGCATGGCGGTGGGTGTGGCGCTGGGCGGTATCATAGCCGTAAACCTGGGATGGCGGCACGCATTCGGTATAGTTGCAATTCCCGGACTGATAGCAGCCATCCTTTTCTTCTTCGCTAAAGACTATAAGTCAGTGCCTCTGGAAAAAACGGTTGCCGGGTCCGGCGCCGAATCAATTTCAAAATTTAAGATGAAGGCAAAGGATGTAGCAAAGGAATTCCTGGGCACGCCGACTCTGATACTCACCTACCTTGGTTTTGCAGGTGTGATTTTTGTTGTCACGGCCATATCCACCTGGCTCCCCAGCTATTTTCATCGCATAGGAGGCATGCCGCAGGACCAGGCCAGCCTCAAGGCCAGCCTGGTGCTGGTACTATCCATGGTGGGTTTCTTTATAGGCGGTTTCCTTTCAGATATGTGGGTCAAGAAAAAGCTCAACTCACGCCCCCTCTTTGCGGCTATAACCACACTCATTTCGGCATTGCTGGTGTTCATTGCGTTCTCCCTGACAGGAGACGCGCAATACGCAGTACTTATCATAATGGGAGTATTGATTACCACCTTTGCTCCGGCCGGTTTGGCTGTGGTACAGGAAGTCGTACATCCGGGCCTTCGGGCCATGTCCTATGCGTTTGCAGTGCTGTGCATGAACCTGCTGGGTGGCTCACTGGGACCAATCGTGGTAGGTTCTATTTCAGACGCATCGAATCTTCAGACGGCCATGCTGACACTTCCCATCTTTCTTGTCGCTGCAGCAGGGCTATTTTTCGCTGCATCATTTTTCTATGTGCGTGATTTCAATAAGGTCGAAAAGGTTACACTTGAAGTGGAAGCCTGAGTGGATATTTCCCGTATTGGCTGGCACTCGTTTTAACATCTGGCAACAGTTACAGCGTAAAACAGAGGTGATGCGGATATGAAGATACTTATAACCGGGAGTTCGGGCTATCTCGGCAGAAATATTGTCGGGGCCGCTCTGAAAAAAGGCCACTCGGTCGTGGGGCTGGATATTAAACCCTCGGGGATAGTTCATGCTTCCTTCAGGGAGATTATCGGAGATATCACAGATGTACAGGCGGTAAAGCAGGCGGCAGCCGGATGCGAAGCCGTGTTTCATCTGGCGGCAGCCCTGGCACAGTTCGAGCATAACGAGAAACGCATGCATGATATAAATGTGTATGGAACGGGGAACGCGCTGTCGGCAGCGCTGGAGCATCGAATAAGGAAGTTCATTTATACTTCTTCAGTGGAGGTTTACGGGATAGATGTACCTGTTCCCTGCACCGAAGATGCGCCGATTGCGCCTATCTGTCAGTACGGCAGGGACAAAGTTGAAAGCGAAAGACTGTGTCAGGAATATTTGGCAAAAGGCCTGGACATTACTATTTTCCGACCCCCTACTATCAACGGACCTGGGCAAAACGAGCCCTTTCTGGTATCCCAGATGGAGGGGATTTCACGGGGAAAAGCCACATTATTGCCGGGGGGTGGTAAGACGAGGCTGCAGATGGTCCATGTAGATGATGTTTCAAGTGCGTTTTTCCTTGCCATGGAAACTCCAGGGTCAATGGGCGCTGTTATGAACCTGGGCAGCGATAATGTCCCAACTTTAAGGGCAATGGCAGAAGCACTGTATAAGCATGCCGGCAAACCACCCAAATTCATAATCATCAATGCTTCCGTGGCACGGACGATAGTGGCAGTATTAGCTGCTCTGCATGTTTCTCCCATTGAGCCCCAGCACCTGGAAATAGCATTGCGCGACTATTTGTTCGACAGTTCACTGGCTAAAAAAGTATTAGGCTGGAAACCGACTAAAGACGATATTCAGTCTTCCATAGCTGCCTACGATTATCAATTAAAAAACTTGTCAGGGTCATAACGACTTGAAATCACATTTTATTGTTGATAGGAGGTTGTAATTTATGGCTGGAGACAAAGTAAAAGCTGCCGTAATGACGGAGTTCGGCAAAATCGAGGTACAGCACTTCCCAAAGCCCATAGTTAACAAGGACAGTGCCCTGGTGAAAATGAAGATGTGCGGCATCTGCGGCACTGACAAACACCTGTTTCACGGCCTGCCTCCTGCTCCGCTTTTCGTGAAACGTCCTTTGATACTCGGCCATGAGAATCTCGGCATCATCGAAGAGATAGGTGACGAAGCCAAAAAGAAAATGGCTGTGCAGGGTGGGGAGATCAAGGTCGGTGACCGTGTAACCTGGTATGCCGGGATCCCCTGCGGCGAATGCTGGTATTGCCGCTTCCTGCCGTCCAATCATGCAGCCACGCTCTGTCCCAATGCCAAAGGGTATGGCCAGAACATGTGTGCAGCCGACCCCCCCCATCTTTTCGGAGGTTATGCCGAGTATTGTTACCTGCTGCCCGGCGTATGGGTGTATAAGATCCCGGACGATATGCCGGATAAGGTGGCGGTGCTGACTGATATTTTTGCGGCTACCATCGGTGTGCGTAAGGGCATGATGCCATACCCGGTGCTAAAAGAAGGATTCGGCCCCGGGGACACAGCCGTTATTCTGGGGTCAGGACCCATAGGGATGGCTGCCGGAATTACAGCCCGTCTGGCAGGCGCTTACCGCGTCATTTTGGTAGGAGGTATCAAAGAAAGGCTAAAACTCGCCGAAGAACTGGGGGTATTTGACCATATCGTTGATATTGGCGAAATGCCCGATGCAGATGAGCGCGCGTTTTATGTGCTCTCTCTTACTCCGGGAGAGGTCGGACCCGATATGGTGGTGGACTGCACGGGCTCTCCCAATGCGGTTCCCCAGGGTCTTAGCATGCTGCGCCGCGGCGGCACATTCGTTGAATTGGGAAACTTCCTGGATACCGGCACTACTACGATAAATCCGTTTATGCACCTGTGCTTTAAAGATGTAATACTGGTCGGTCAGTGGTCATGCCCTCCACAATCATTCGACAATGCGCTCAAATTGATGGAACTCGCCATGAAACGCGGCATACCTCTGGAAAAAATAGTTACACACAGCTACAAAATAGAGCAGGCCGGTGAAGCATTGCTTTCGGATGTTTATATGAAAGGTATTATAACTCCGTGAGGTGAATGTCATGGATGTTAGTTTGATCGGACAGAGCACTTTGCTTATCAATATGTCAGGGGTGTTTATGATGACTGATCCCTGGTGGGGACAGTGGGAGAATATCCGGGCCGTGCCCATCGCGATCGATCCTGATAAGCTGGAAAGATTGGACTTAATGCTTGTCTCTCACAATCACATAGACCATTGGTCGAACCCGGCTATTGGGCTTGCCGGCAGGTTAGGCTGTCAGGTGGTGGGTTCGAAAAAAGCCATAGAGAGGGCGCGAAAGAAGGGACTTACAAAGCTGGCCGCGCTTTCCCCGGGCGATAAATTTACTTTCCGGGACGTCACAATATCGGCGGTCCCGGCAGTGCACCCATTTGCCCCTGATGCCATAGGTTTTGTTGTATCGGGCGAGAAGACATTTTATTTCTCCGGCGACTCACGCTACAAGCTGCCTGTAAGGGAGGGGCTCAAAGGCATATCCCTTGATGTTGCATTCTTGCAGGTAGCCGCATCCAATTACCCCTTCGTGGGCAGGGATGGCATGGACCTGGCCGAGGCCGCCTTGTTTGTACGGGAAATAAAGCCCGGGATTGTTGTCCCCATGCATTACCAGGTCAAGGGCAAAGTCCTTGAGCCGGCTACCCTCCGAATGTGGCAAATACCCGCAAAACTGGTAGTGCTGGAACCGGGCACGACGAGCGTAATTTAAAAGCGGACATGTTTGAATGATTCACTGCATGTGGGAGAGCAATGGAAAACATTAGTATTCAGGCTGAATCCACGGCACGGGTACAGGATCCTCCCAGCGGCTGGCGCAGGCTGATTGCCCTCGGTCCCGGCATCGTATGGGCTGCCAGTTCAGTCGGTGTAGCTGAGGTGGTCTTCGCCACGCGTGCTGGAGCCATATTCGGCATGTTGCTGCTATGGTCGCCGATTGTGTCGCTCTTCATGAAGTATTTCATCACCGAATTGATGGGCCGTTACACAGTGGCATCGGGTGAAAATGTGGTCAGTGCCTTTTCCAGGATTGAGGTTAGGATAGGCAAATTTATAATACTGCCTAAAGGCTGGATACTCTGGTTATTCTGGATACTTTTTATTTTCAGCATTGCCGGCATGGGCGGGATCGCTTTGGCTGTGGGCAGCGTACTTTTTGCGTTGGCGCCGGTCATTTCCTATGTGGTGTGGTCGCTTGTTGCACTACTGGTAGTCGGGACCATATTATTCATCGGTAGCTACAAGGCGCTGGAGGGCGCATCCAGGATACTCATCGGTGTCATGGTTATTTTTGTGATATACGCTATTGTAGAGACGGCCCCGCCGCTTAAGAGCGTGTTAGCAGGACTGGTCCCCAGTGTCCCTCCCGAATCTCTGCGCGAGCTTATCCCGCTCCTCGGGTGGGCTGGTGCAGGGGCCATTGGGACGGTTTGGTTCTCCATGTGGACGCAGGCCAGCGGCAGGGGAATGGCAGGCAAGAGCTTCATACCCGGATCGGCGGATAGAGACCGTATAAAAGAGTGGATCAAGATCAACAGGTCTGACCTGATTATTAATACGGTCATAGCGGGGATATTGACCTGCGGTTTTTTAATTGCTGGTGCCGTTATTCTCAACCCGTTACACGTAGTGCCTGAAGGGGAGGGGATGGGCATCGACCTGGCTAAAATAGCTGGGCAGGACTTCGGCAGGACTGGGGAAGTGATATTTTTATTGGGCGTGTTCGGAACCTTGTTCAGCACGCTACTGGCTGATATCGACGGCCTGTGCCGTGTTGCGACGGGCGCCCTGGGACTGCGCAAAGGCAAGGGAGAGATTAATAAAAGGCCCTACAGGATATTTCTTTTAATCTACCTGGTGTTCGCAGGGGTATTTGCGCTGCTCATCCAGGCCCCGGTCTTCATGCTGCAGATAACTGCGGGGGTCGATACCATCCTGCTCCCGGTGATTGCGGTGCTTGGGATCTACGTTTGCACTAAATTTCTGCCCAAAGAGTTCCGACCCGGCCGTTTCTCAGTGGTTATGACTTACATTGCGGCTGCATTCTTCATATTCTTTATCATACTTTTGATCTCCGCCATGGCTAGCGGAGTTAAATTTTCGATGTAGCTATGAATAGACAAAACGCATCCAGGCCGCAACAGATACCGTGGGGCAAATCGGAAAATCTGAATTTCGAGTTACCCACGGGTTGGAGCCTGCTCGGAACGTTCAAACCGTCAGAGTTTGCGCCCCTGGCTGATATACATTCCACGCTGGAGTCTATTCTGTCTGCACCAGAGGGGTGTGTTCCTCTAAAAGAGCTTGCGCAGGGGAAAAAGAAAGTTGCAATAGTAGTCGATGACATCTCCAGACCCACACCAGCCTACTTACTGCTTGGCAAAATCCTCGATCACCTGGTACAGGGTGGCGTTGATCTGAAATCGGTCACCATAGTCACTGCCCCGGGGCTTCACCGCGAGATGTCTAGTGAAGATATGGAAAGGAAAGTCGGCAAAGATGTGCTGGAGAAGGTCGGATGGGAGAACCACGATTGCCGCCACAGTGATCAGCTTACCTTCCTGGGCAAGACGGATAGGGGTACGCCTGTGAATATAAACAAGACAGTGGCAGAGGCGGATCTGCGTATACTGGTGGGCACCATTGAACCTCATCCGCATGCCGGCTTCGGTGGAGGGTTTAAGAACATTCTCCCGGGTGTCGCCGGTGTTGAAACCATAGCAGCCAACCATGCTATCTGCGCCAGCCCCAAATATTTCTTCATGCTCGGTTCAGACCCGGCCAATAATCCCATGCGCCTTGACCTGGAGCAGGCGGGGTCAATGCTGAAGGGAGTAACTTTCATTGTCAATACCGTATTGAACGAGCAGATGTTGATTATCGGGCTGGTAGCAGGGGATCCGATAAAGGCCCACCGCGTGGGAGTAACGCTGGCAACGAAAGTTTTCGGAGTGAGGATTCCTACCCAGGCGGACGTTGTGATCACCGACTCATTCCCCATGGATATAGACCTGAGGCAGGGTGTGAAGGCCGTTGCTAACGTGCTTTACGCTGCCAAGCCGGGTGGTGTCATCCTTGCTGCCCTTAGGTGTGAAGAGGGACTGGGTAACATGCGCGTGCCGAAACTAAAGCTTTCAGGGCTGCCCGCTTTTGTCTGGAAGCCTATCATCTGGCTGCTGAGCATATTGATAACAAAGATATCTCCGCCCGGGACCTCCCCTGAGGAACGTTTCTCCACTTACTTCATGCTGAAAGCTATTCTCCGGAATAAAATATTGGTTTATTCCCCATCTGTAGCTAGCCAGGCAGAAGGGCTATTGCCCGGGATAGAGATTTTCCGAGATTTTCCGGAAGCCTTGAGGGCCGCGGTTAAAACGTTCCCAAAGGCCGATGTCGTGATATTTCCACACGGTGGAGCTATATATCCGGAAATAGGGAATTAGCTACGATGCAGAGTTCGCGGCAATCTACCATCACCAGTGAAATCCTCACGCAGCCCTTACGTTTTTAACAGCTTCCAGGAATTTGCTTGAGTTCTCTGTTATTACATCGAATTGGCCAAGTGAAACGGCCCTTTTATCGATGATATTGCCTCCCACTGCAACGGCGACTACCCCCGCTTTTATGAACTGAGCGACGTTTTCAAGTGTTACGCCACCCGTAGGCATAAATTTTATCTGCGGAAAAGGTCCCCTCAGATCCTTTATCAGATCGGGGCCTCCCACAGAGGCAGGAAAGATCTTGATGATGTCCGCACCACTTCTCCATGCAGCAGCGATTTCAGTCGGCGTAAAAGCTCCCGGGATCGCAATTTTACCGTGCTTTTTGCACAGCTTAACCATGTCGGGGTTCAACATGGGACTCACCAAAAACTCGGCCCCCGCTCGGATGGCCCGCAAGGCGCCTTCAGCATCAAGCACCGTCCCAGCGCCGAGCAGTATACGTCCCTTAAGTTTCTTGTGCACTTCCTCCATCACAGCGAACGCATCCGGAACTGTCAAGGTGATCTCTATTGCCACGATTCCGCCTGCGGAGACGGCGCTTGCGATGTTTATGGCTTGATCGGCTTTTTCTGCCCTTATGACGGCAATTATGCCGGAATCCTCGATGACTCTTAGCCCGCTTTCTTTTTCGCCCATTTATATCATCGACTTATGTATTTATTACCGTACGATGCGCAGGCTGCCACCCTGGATAAGCGCCTCCACTTCTTTGAGGTCGCTCCAGCAGAAGTCCCCGGGTACTGTGTGTTTTAGTGCGGCCATCGCGTTGCCGTACTGAAGTCCCTTGTCCACCCCACCCAATTGATAACCATATATAAACCCGGCTGAGAACGAATCACCTGCTCCCACCCTGTCGACAATCTCCACCTCGTACGTTTTGTCCCCGTATATTTTACCGTTACAGAAAGCGATTGCGGTCCACGTATTTTTAAGCACAGATAGATCGCCCCTTAATGTGATGGCCACTACTTTGAAACCGAATTTATGGGCGAGTTTACGAGCGGTTTCCTCGTAGTTTTTTCCTTTCAGACCAAATACCTTATTCGTGTCTTCTTCGGTTGTAATTAATATGTCGACATAGTCCATAAATGGCGTCTGGCATTTATTGGCTTCCTGTGTGGTCCACAGCTTGGTACGGTAATTCAGGTCGTAGCTGACTAGACACCTGTTTTTCTTTGCCGCCTTCAGTGCGGCCAGTGTGGTTTCAGCGGCTCTCTTGCTCAAAGCAGGGGTTATACCGCTTACATGAAATGCTTTAGATTGGCTGAATATTTTATCCCACTTAATATCAGAAGGCTCGATCATGCTGATCGACGAGTACTGGCGGTCGTAAAGTACTTGGCTTGCTCTGGGTGACGCTCCAAACTCCACAAAGTAGAGTCCCTGGCGGCCCCTAGTGCTAAAGATTATATAGGACGTGTCAACGCCTTGTTCTCGTACCTTATTGCGAACCATTTTGCCCAGCTGGTTATCGGGCAAAGCTGAAATCCAGGAGCATTTGAGGCCAAGCCTAGCTGAAGCGACTGCTACGTTAAGTTCCCCTCCACCCACCTTGACGTCAAATAGGTTAGCTTGCTCCAGCCTATGAGAGCCGGGAGGTGACAGGCGCACCATTGCCTCTCCAAACGTGATTAGATCAAATTCCCTCTTCGGCATGATTGGTTATCTTAAATAATACTATTTATAGCTCAATATTTAAATCCTGCATGTCCATCGGTTTTCTAAAAGACTGCTTCAAAAGCGTACGGGCATTCTACTGCTTCCGTCGCTGAGGCACGTGCAGTAGATATTTCGTTCATCAGATGGTCATTACAAGCGCAATCTCACTTTTAAGTACAAATAGCCCCGGTTATCTATCCAAATAAGTTGGCGGGAAGCTCGAGGGTCTAATAATCCATCTTTCAGATACAAAAAAGCTAAAATCAGTTTGATTTTAGCTTTAAATTTCTTGGTGGAGGCGAGGGAGGGTCGAACTCCCCGTCCAGAAAAAAGTTGCCAGCACCTCTACAGGCTTAGTCTGCTCTTTAAGCTCACCCGCTCAGCCTCTGCAGGCGGAGTTTAAGCGGGCCAGCTGATTAATCTTAGGCAGTCCTCATCAGCATCGGGACTGTCGCACCCCGGCATTTCGTCGCCCAATCCAATCCCACCGGGACGAGGAAAGGTTGGACGAGCTGCCTTTTTAGGCTGCTACTGGAACTGCTTCGTTGGCAGTTGTGTTTCGCCACCTGATTAACGAGGTAGATGGCGCCTCGGCCTGCCGTACTGTGGGCTCTTCCCTGTCGAAGCCACGCGCCCCCACGAATATTTGGTTGTTAACGTGCTTTGCGGGCCCCCGATTTCATGGCCCGTTCAACTTCACGGTCGGTCTCGCGCCTGGCGATAGTATCGCGCTTGTCGTATTGTTTCTTACCTCTGCCGACTCCTATCTCCAGTTTGGCGATCCCGTTCTTAATATATATCCGCAGTGGTATCAGAGTCAAACCCTTCTGGTTGGCTGTCTGCTCCAGCTCTGCTATCTGGTTGCGATGCATCAGAAGCTTGCGCCGGCGGTCGGGCTCATGGGTATTGAAACCGCCCGCCTGGTAAGCGGATATATGCGAGTTATGCAGCCATAGCTCGCCCTTCTCCGGCCTGGCATAGGCATCCCTGATGTTGACCCGGCCCATCCTGATGGACTTGATCTCGGATCCTTTGAGCGCTATGCCGGCCTCGTAGCTTTCCACGATATGATAATCATGGTAAGCCTTTTTGTTTACCGTAATCGTTTTGATGTTTTCCATATGTGTTACAATTCTACCGCTGCCAACATCTTAATTATACGTGAGGAGGGGAAGTTGATGACGGGTATACGCGAGAAAATGTGGCTTATTATAGCAGCATTTTTAATAGCCTGCCTCATCACCGGTATAGTATTTTTCGGCATCCGCCTTGCCAACCTCCAGCCCACTGAGATTATCCTGAGCGACTCCAGGCAGGCAGATGTCAGCGGCGATGTATATGTTCGCGGCAGCGTGGCCCGCCCCGGCATTTATGCAGCTCAACCCGGAGATACGTTGACGGCGCTTATTTCCGCAGCAGGTGTTTCGGACAATGCGGACCTCGGCGCTATTTCGATATACGTTCCGGCAAAAGGTGAAATCACCCCGCCGCAGAAGGTCGACCTCAACCACGCGGAGACCTGGCTGCTTCAAGCCTTGCCCGGTATAGGCGAGGGCAAAGCCGCGCAGATCGTCGATTACCGGGTTAAAAACGGTCCCTTCCGCAGCGTGGATGACCTTTCAAAAATCAAGGGCTTCGGCAAGTCAGTAGTCGATAATCTACGAGGTTTTGTCTCCCTAGGAGAATAAACCGATATGCCCCTGTTGTACGTCAGCACCGCATGGTTAGCCGGCATACTGGCCGGCTCAATTTTTATCATCCCCGCCTGGCTGCTGGCGCTCCCACTATTGGTTGTCCCGTTGTTCTTCCTGATGCCTAACCACCGCAGGTCCCTGGCCATACTGGCTTTGTGCCTGCTTGCGTTGCCAGCCGGCGCCCTGGTCTATCAATTATTTCAACAGCCGCTGAACAACAGTCAGGCTCAGTACTACAATGAGAAGGGCAATATCCTGCTCGAAGGCATCATTGACGATGAACCTGAGGTAAGAGGCTCCTCGGTTGAGTTCAAATTTTCTGCAAGCAGCATCCGCGCCTCTGACACCACCTTTCCAATTTCAGGGGGTGTGCTGGTCAGGTTACCGTTCTACAGGTCTTTTCAATACGGCGATATGCTTCAATTAAGGGGCAAGCTGGAAACTCCCCAACAATTCGATGATTTCGACTACCGCAGTTACTTGAAAAACAAGGGTATTTATTCGGTCATGAACTATCCCTCCGCCAACGTAATCGCCACAGGCAAAGGGTTTCAACCGCTGGCCTGGATCTATGGCCTTCGTAGTGCTCTGTCTAATAGCCTGTCGTTATGCCTGCCGGAACCGCAGGGCTCGCTGGCGAGAGCAATCCTGCTGGGACTGCGCGGAAGCCTCCCCTTCGACCTTTTGCAATCCTTCTATATGACAGGCACCACACACCTGATTGCCATCTCCGGTATGAACCTGACAATACTTCTGGGAATGGTCCTGGCTTTATCCATATGGCTTTTCGGCAGAAAAAACAAGGCTTATTTCTGGGTATCGCTGGGCTTCATCTGGCTTTACACGATATTAACCGGCATGCCTTCAACCATGGTGCGGGCAGCTGTAATGGGAAGCGTGTTCCTCATAGCAGAACTACTGGGCAGGCAGCGCAACGGCCTGGCCGCCCTTGTGCTGGCAGCTGCGCTTATGACCGCGGTAGAGCCCGGCGTTCTGTGGGACACCAGCTTTCAATTAAGCTTCCTCTCTATGCTCGGCCTGATACTGATAGCCCCCTACTTAATTGCATTCAGCAGCCCGCATGGACTGCCCGGGCAAAGCAGGTTTCTATTATGGCTGAAAAAAATCGTTATCATCAGCTTCGCAACGACTCTGGCTGCCATAATAGCCACCTGGCCATTGACTGCGCTCAATTTTCATTCTTTTTCAATCGTCAGCGCGCCAGCCACCTTCTTCGCCATGCCATCATTCCCAAGCATCATCATAACTGCCCTGATCACCGCCGCTGCAGGCCTGGCCTGGCCGCCGCTGGGGATATTTTTCGGATGGACCGCCTGGTTGTTCCTGTCCTACTTTTTACTGGTTGTGCAGATATTCAGCTCTGTGCCCGTCGCCTACATACGCGATATCTTGCTACCACCATGGCTGGCTATTCTATACTATATCGTACTGGGCATTATACTAATTTGCCTTAGATACAGGCAGCGCGTCTGGAATCTGATCAAATCACTACATGCCAAAATAATGCAGGCTGTTGCTGCCTTCGATCTAACCAGGATTAAACCGTTCGTATACCCCGCTCTGATCTTCCTGCTGGCAGGTAATATCCTGGTATGGACCGCCTGCTCCATGCTTCCGGACGGGCAGCTCCATATCAGCGTACTGGATGTGGGACAGGGTGAGTGTATATTGATCAGGACACCGGACGGTCAGAATATATTAATCGATTCCGGTCCCAACCCGGCCTCAGCCTGCGTTCAGCTTGGTAAAAGGCTGCCGTTCTGGGACAGGCACATCGATATGCTCATCCTCACACAGCTTCAATCCGACCACATAGCCGGCTCACTGGAGCTGTTAAAGCGGTATAAAATTGATAAATTGGGGATTCCACCTTCCTCCAGCAACACCGTATTACCGGGTGAAATCATCGAAACCGCGGTAGTCAGGCAAGTCGCTGTGAGCACTTTATCTCTCGGAAACCAAATAGACACAGGCAGCGGCGTGAATTTGATGGTTCTTAACCCACCGCGCGAACCCTTGAAAGGCACGGACGACGACGCAAACAATAACTCAATCGTCATCAGGGTTTCCTACAGAGACGTGAGTTTCCTGCTTTGCTCAGATATAGGCATTGAGGCCGAACGATACCTGGCCGATAACAGGGCCGGCTTGCAGAGCAACGTTCTTAAAGTCGCTCATCACGGAAGCAAGGGATCGAGTTCGGATGATTTCCTGGCCATAGTTGATCCTGCATCCGCCGTCATCTCTGCCGGAGCGGTAAACCGGTTCGGGCATCCCAACAAAGAGGCTCTCGAACGCCTATTGAATAAAGTGCAACGCGGAGATATCTTTGTCACCTCCATTCACGGTAATGTCGAGTATATTACAGACGGTCAGAGGTTATGGGCCAGGACCGATAAATCATCACCGTCGCTGCCCTGATATACACTCGTTGCAGAATTCAAGTATAATAGCTACAGACAATAATTTATATTTATGTATATTTCACCGCGTTATTCTTATGGGGGCGGGGTAATATCAAGAGGAGTACTAAATGAACGAAAGAGTGGCCATATTTATTGATGGCAGCAATCTTTATCATTCCCTGAAAAACAATTTCAAACGTTTCGACCTTAACTTCGGCGAATTCACTAAAAAGCTTTGCGGCAGCAGGCAACTCATCAGAACTTACTACTACAATGTCCTGCAGGAGTCCAGCCAGCGGTCCGAGGGGTCACGTGAGCAGCAAGAGTTTTTGGAGACGCTGCGCAAGACTCCCTACCTGGAACTGCGGCTGGGCACGACCAAACTTTCCCAGGGCATACCTGTTGAGCGCGGTATAGATGTAATGCTGGCCACCGATCTGCTGTATTTTGCCGCCAACAATACATACGATACGGCCGTGCTGGTCAGCGGGGACTCGGACTTCAACTACACGGTGCAGACAGTTAAGAATATGGGCAAGCACGTGGAAGTGGCCTATTTCGAAAACGCCGCATCACGGGACCTCATAAATTCCGCCGACTTCTTACACCAGCTCGACAGCAAATTCTTCACTTCCCTCTGGACCACGGGACTGCGCAAATACTCCAGAAGAAAGCCGCGCTACAGGAGGCAGACCGCTGTGGCCATCGCTAATGTCCCGGCGCCAGAAGAGCAGGGAAGCCCTCAACAAGATCTTCCCTGATTGCAGGATATTCAGAGCATAGCTGCTGGAAAGTGATCTCCTCCCCGGTCGTTCTGAACGCCCGTATATCCAAATGGTCTTCAATCAGGAGGTATACCGGCTGCACAGATGCATAGTATGAGACGGTTCCGCCGATCTCTACCCAGGTTATGATAGATCTCACCACGGGAGTCAGCTTCAATCCCATTATCTCCCGCGTCTTTTCGCAGCGTACTATTTCCTTTTGCATCGGCCTCCAGCCATAACCATGCGTGCCTGTCTGCACTCCGGAGAAAGCGCAAAGCCCAGGCAGGGTACCAGCACCTGCAGGGGCCGGACCCGCAAATCACCCGATATATCCCCCTCCAGAAACAGGTCTTCCTCAAAAGAAGGTTGGATCAAAATGGCGCCGTCGAACCTCTGGTTTAAATACAGGACCAGCGGTATCAACAGCCCTGCCAGCGTACCTGTATAGTAGTCGTCTCCAAGGCTTACCCTTAAATCCGACTGAATGGACTCCACCTTCGTCCAGCGAGCTACGTTTTTGACCAGGCGGTTGATCCTGCCTCCAAGACCTTTCACCCGTGAAACCTCGATATAGCGGGATACCCCGTAGGGGCTTCCTTCAACCGCTGCCTCTTCTACAGGTTTATCTCTCCCGGTGTGCCCCGTCGATAATTTCCACGAAAAAAGCCCGAAAAAGTATTTGATCCGTATGCTGAAGACAGCGTTGCCGTGAAAGCTCGCCGACAGCTCAATTGCCAGCGGAAGCATCAGCAGCAGGAATATAAGAAAGGCGATTAAAAGCGCTACGAGAAGCAGGGTCAACGATCACTGCTCCTTCTTGCGTTCACCCCACCGATCAGCGATCTTTTCGACCACGCCCGGCACCTTTTCACCCAGCTTTTCGATAGCTGCAGCCACACTGCTTTTAATCGGCTCTATGCGTACCCCTTCCTTATCGATCACAATTATGGCAATAGGCCTCATGCCCCCTGCGCCACCCGTGCCACCTTTAAGTCCATCCCCGCTCTGCTTAGCATCATTTTTTCCCGCCCCCCCTGCCGCACCAAAGCCAAATCCCATGCTCAGCAAAGGTATAAGTGTCGTTTCACCGACTGTAATCGGTTCACCGATAACCGTTTTGCTGCTGAGAACCTTCTCAATCTGGCTGATAGTAGTTCTCACCATGTTTTCAACATCTTCCATAGTGATACCCCCTGATTAATGAATTATAGTTAATATCATACCGTATAACCTGTATTTTACATTAACCGTTACGAACGGGCTATATACGCCGCAGCATCATTTCGTCGCGTTATATATCTCGAGGTTGCCTATATCGATCCACAACTCTTCAAATGAATAGGCACGTACGGTGTCGATGCCGACCAGGTATGTGATGAATAGTCCCAGATTATCAGCGCCGGCCGCATCAGAGAACGCGCTTATCAAAGGAAATACCCTCGGTGGAAGTATCCAGCAGGCCGTAGATACCAGGCTGGTCTTAGGCGCGGCCGGCTTCTCCTCGAACTCAACGATCTTGTTGTTCTCAGTCCTGACCACACCGTACCGAGTGGCCATGGAAGGAAGGCCCACATCATATACAGCGACAAGGACGTGACTGCCATCATAGGCTCCGATGAAGCGTGACAGGTCAAACTCAAAATAATTGTCACAGCCGAAAAGCAGAAGGTCTTCCCCTATATTCTTTTGCTTTATCCAGTAGTTCAACGACCCGATAGCCCCCATCTTTTCATCGTCCGACCTGACGTTCTCAACGCAGATAGTTATATCACGGCCCTGCTTCCTGCTCCATTCGCGGAAATCCTGCTCGAACTTCATATTCACATTAACCAGTATCTCGATGCCGGACGGTATCTTGTCCACGATATGGTTGATCATGGGTTTGCCTTTATAAGGCAAAAGCGCCTTGGCCCTGTTTAGAGTCAACGGATATAGCCTGGTCCCGAAACCGCTGGCAAGGATCAAACATTTCATCTTCCGATAACCTATCGTGGCTGATTGAGCCGTATTAAGTTGGAATTCTACCCCACCCGCATCCCGTAATCAATTATAATTGTATAATTCATTTACACAGGGCCGGATACTTAATTCTATGCGTGCTTCGATTAAGCGTAACCGCCGCCTCACCCTTATAGGAGAAGGGGAAGTCGACCTCCAGGGAAGGCCCATAGGGTACAAGCTGAAACAAAGTCAGAGGGCCAGGGGAATCAGGCTTGAGATCCGAAGGGAAACAGGCCTGACAGTGGTTGTTCACAGGAAGTATACCCGTCAACAGGTCCAGGATATCCTTATACAGAAAGCACGCTGGATAATTAAACACTTGCCGACAGACAAACCGGTTCAAATGCCGCTTTTTACCCAGGCGCCGGGCCAGGGGGACAGGTTGTTTTTCATGGGCAAACCGATTGAAATTGCCGTGACTCCGGGAGAATCAGCAGCGTCTTCAGCCGTGCTGCACGGCAACAAACTGCTGATCTCAACCGGGGCGAGAAACGGGGACATACCCGGAATACTGGAGAAGTGGTACAGGCAGCAGGCAGCGGTTATCTTCAAGCAAAAGGCCGATCACGTCCAGGAGATCATGGGGGTACGATACAACACCATCTTCATCCGTGGTCAGAAAACCCGCTGGGGCAGTTGCTCACCGGCCGGGAACCTGACTCTGAACTGGAAGCTGCTCACAGCGCCCGAAGATATCGTCGACTACGTGGTTGTACATGAGCTGGCTCACCTTAAGCACATGAACCACTCGAAGAAATTTTGGGACATGGTAGAGCATTATTGCCCGGGCTCGAGGAAATACCGGAAATGGCTTGTCACACACGAGGATGAGCTTAAGGCACGGGCTGCATTTGAGCTATAATTGGCCACATAAGCACTGGAGGTAATCATGAAAGTACATCATTACCGGGAAGTCGAAGCCGTTGAGGCTGCTGCCGGCGTGCGCATGCACGTTGTAGCGGGACCCAGGGAGGGCGCCCCCAACTTCATAATGCGTGTCTTTGAGATAGAACCGGGAAGCAACACACCCTTCCATCAGCACGATTGGGAACACGAGATATTTATACTTGAAGGCCCGGCGGCGGTAAGGCACAAGGACGGAGAGATACTTCTCAAGCCGGGACATGTCATTTTTATCCCCGCCAATGAGCTGCACGGCATAGTCAACAAGGGAAACCAAACCGTCAAACTCATCTGCGTAATACCCGATGTGGATAAGAAAGGCAGCGCCAATGCGTGCTGCGACACTGGCGCCAAAGGTCCGGCCTGATGCCTGTATATACAGATAACAAGATGCCTCATACACTGCATTCGTTTGACACAGCCTTTGAACAAGGGTTAACATATATCTTCGTTGCGTATTTTTTACCTTGAATAGAAATTGCTGATGGCTTCAAAATCTTCGCTCGACAACAAACCGCTCGAAATCAGGTGGCACGGCCGCGGAGGCCAGGGTGCAATCACAGCTGCCAAGATTATTGCAGAGGCAGCGTATGCAAAAGGCTTTAAAGGTGTGACAGCCGCGCCATCCTTCGGGGCCGAGAGGCGCGGCGCGCCGGTCAGCGCTTCGACCAGGATATCCAGTGAACCGGTGCTGGTTGTATCGCAGGTAGAGCACCCCTCCATAGTAGTTGTGCTCGATCATACCCTGCTCAAGTACCCTGATGTAATGGAGGGCCTGGGTAAGAACGGCTGGCTGATAGTAAATTCCCCCCTGCTGCCAAAGGAACTCGGGCTCAAAGGAGAGTTCAGTATCGCAACCGCAGATGCCACAAAAGTGTGTCAGGACCTGGAGCTTATGGTGGCAGGCCTTGTCATAGTCAACACAGCCATACTGGGGGCCCTGATTCGCGCTACCAAAATAGTTGATATGCAGACGCTGGAAAAGGTTGTTCGGGAACGTTTTTCCCGCAACACCGTAGACATCAATCTCGCAGCGATAAACAAGACATACGAGATAACCAAGGTGGGCAAATAGGATATACCGTTATGGGTACCAGGGATTGTAACCATATATGCGACGAATCATCGCCCGGCATCGGCGAGGCAGGCAGGACCGGTGAATGGCGAACACACGCCCCGGTCATAGATGACAAGAGATGCACCGCTTCAAAACTTAATAAGCCGACCTGTTTTCTCTGCTGGCTCTATTGCCCCGAAGCTGTCATGACCAGGTCAATACCTCCAACCATAGACCTGGAATACTGCAAGGGATGCGGCATTTGCGCGCAGGTTTGCCCGGTGCAGGCTATTGCTATGGTACCCGAAGAGAAAAAACTGGACCGATTTTAGATGGCAGTACAAAGAAAATCCAACATACACATCCTCGATGGCAACCAGGCAGCCGCTATCGCAGCCATGCTTAGCCGCGTGCAGGTGGTGGCTGCTTATCCCATCACCCCGCAGACACCGCTTACGGAAAAGCTGTCGCACTACGTGGAAGACGGCCAGCTCAAGGCCGAGTATGTGGCCGTCGAAAGCGAGCACAGCGCTATGGCGGTCTGCACCTCGGCATCCATTGTGGGGGCACGCACATTCACAGCAACCAGCTCTCACGGGCTGGCATACATGCACGAGATGCTGCACTGGGCCGCCGGCGCACGCCTTCCCATAGTCATGGCATGTGTAAACCGCGCCATCGGTGCGCCCTGGAATGTTCTCAACGACCAGCAGGACTCGATCTCGCAGCGTGATACGGGCTGGATCCAGATATACTGCCGCAACAACCAGGAGATACTGGACACAGTTATCCAGGCTTATCGCATAGCCGAGAGCGTCTATGTGCCCGTCATGGTCTGTTACGACGGATATATCTTATCTCACACCGAGATGCCGGTCGAGATACCCGAGCAGGTGGACGTCGACCGCTACCTCCCGTCTTATAAACCTCATACTACGCTGGACCCGGCCAATCCCAAGAACTATAACCTGGTTACACTGGCCAATCCCCGTGTGGGTGTGGACGGCAGCCTATGCCACGGCTACATGGAGCTCAGGTACCTGCTGCAGGAAGCCCTGCAGAACTCCAGGGAGACGATTTTACAAGTAGGGAAAGAGTTCAACGATATATTCGGGCGCGACTATGCAAGTATGTTCTGGGAAGAGCGCAACGAGGACGCTGAGATCACGATAGTGGCCATGGGAAGCCTGGCCTCCGAAGCAATCGTAGCGGCGGACATGCTGAGGGCTGAAGGGATCAAGGTGGGCGTGCTGGGCTTACGCGTATTCCGCCCCTTCCCCAAGCAGGACGTTGTACAGGCCCTGCGCAAATCCCGCCTGATCGTAGTTTTCGACAAAAATATCAGCTACGGATCGGAAGGCGCAACCTGTTCTGAGATCAAGTCGGCGCTGTACGGCACGTATATCAACGCCGCCGTCAGAAATTTCATCGTGGGGCTGGGCGGCCGGGATGTTAAAGCCCGTGAGCTTGCCGAAGCGACAAAAAAAGCAATATCATCCCTGAAAGAGACTGTGACCAACCCGGATTACCCCGAGTGGATCTGTCACATTTAAGGAAGAACTTAATTGAAAGCGAATGCCGTTAATCTGATCGAGAAAGAATGGATCTTGCCGGGCAACCGCACCTGCCCCGGATGTGCCCTCTCGCTGGCGTACAGGCACACCCTGAAGGCGCTGGAAGGTCAATGCATCGTCACTGTGCCTGCCAGCTGCGCAACCGTACTCCACGGCATGTATCCCATAACCGCTGTGAACGTGCCCTGTGTGAATACACCCTTTGCTTCAACCGGCGCGTCGGCCACCGGCCTCGTGGCCGGTCTCAAGGCGCTGGGCAGGAAAGGGATAACCGTGCTGGCGTTCGCCGGGGACGGCGGCACCCATGATATCGGCATACAATCTCTCAGCGGCGCGGCTGAGCGTCAATACGATTTCATGTATATCTGCTATGACAATGAAGGCTATATGAATACCGGCAACCAGCGTTCGGGTTCCACACCGCTGGGCGCTGTGTCGGGCACCACTCCGATTCTGGGCAAGCAGCAATACCAGAAAGACATGACGGCCATTATGGAAGCGCACGGCCTCCCCTACGTGGCAACCTGCTCGGCCTCCTACCCGCTGGATCTTTATGAAAAGGTCAAAAAAGCAAAAACCATTGAAGGGACCAGGTTCATACATATTCACACACCCTGCCCACCCGGGTGGTTGTTCCCCTTCAGCGATACTATAAAGTTCGGAGAGATGGCGGTCGAGACCGGACTTGTCGTCCTCTACGAGATCGAGGACGGCATTTTCAGGCTGACATCCGCCAGCGAGTCGCTGGCCCGCAAAGGAGGCAACCTGCAGCCGGTCCGCGAGTATTTCAAGTCCCAGGGCAGGTTTAAGACCATAACCGAGGAACAGATCGACGAGCTCCAGCAATGGGTTAACGCCCGCTGGAAACAATGCCTTAACAGGGCCACCAACCTTTAAACTCAACCGGAAGCGATACCGGCACCCTGCACCTGCACCACATAAATCATTGCTTGACAAGCACCACCTCATCTTGATAGACTGCATGCAAATATCCTGTATACAAATAATTTTGTGCAAAAGCATATTGAGAGGTGAGAGATGGTTGATCCAGCCTATGAGAAACTGGCAGGTGCCCTCAATGCCCGCTCTATGGCTTTCCCTGCCGTCAAATGTGACGAGTTTTACAACCTCGTAGAGTTCCTTTTCACCCCGGAAGAAGCGGCCATCGTGGCGGCCATGCCTCTTGATACGAGCGACGTTGAAGAGATCGCCGGAAATATTCCTACCAAAGACTTGAAAAAACTGGAAGGGCAGCTCGATGTTATGGCTGACAAGGGGCTTATTCATATCCGCGAGAGGGACGGCGTAAAGATGTACGAGGCCCTGCCCTTTGTCCCCGGCATTACCGAGTTCCAGTTGATGAGGGGAATAGTCGATGAGAGGCACAAGAAGATCGCTACACTGCTGAGGGATTACTCAAGGGCCATGATCAAAACGATGATGTCACCCGATGCTCCTCCCATGGAATCATCTGCGCCCGCCCGCAAGGTGCCGGTGGACCGGCAGATCGACGATAAGAGCACGATCGTACCCTTGCAGGAGCTGAAGGAGCTGCTGATGAGGACGGAGTACATCTCCGTGGGAACGTGCATATGCAGGCACCAGGGCGCCCTGCTGGGCAGGCCGTCCACCAAGCCTGTGAACAACTGTATGGTCCTGGGTGAATCGGCAAAATTCGCGGCAGAAAGGGGGTTCACAACTCGTCTGACAACAGAAGAAGCTATAAAGCGCGTCGAGGAAGCGGAGGAAGCGGGCCTCATCCATTCGTTCGCCAACAGCCCCGACAGGTTCACCAACCTGCTCTGTAACTGCTACAAGGACCTTTGCTTGATCATCAGAATGACCGGCAAATCTCCGGCGCCCAGCCTGGCCGTCAACGCAAGGTACCTGGTCAGGATAAAGGAAGACGACTGCACCGGTTGCGAGGCCTGCATTCCCAGGTGCCAGATGGACGCGCTCAAGATGGTTGATGGCAAGTTATCTCGTGATGAAATACGCTGTATCGGCTGCGGCATATGCATGTGGGTCTGTCCCACCGATGCGCTTGTGCTGGAGCCGCGGCCGGCCAGCAAAATCCCCCTGCGCAGCTGACGATTTCAGGCTATTAAGAACTATGGAGGACAATAATGGCTGATGCTATTTACGACAAACTGGCCGCCGCGCTGAACGCACGCGGGACCACTATACCTTCGGTTATCTGCAAAGAGTATTACGACCTGGTCGAGTTCCTGTTTACGCCTGAGGAGGCCGCAATTGCCTGCTCCATGCCCATAGAGTATGCGACTGCAGAGGATATAGCCGCAAACCTTGGAACCAGGGATATTAAAAAAGTTGCATCCCAACTTGAGGTCATGGGCGACAAAGGCCTGATCCATATCAAAGAAGCCGGCGGTAAAAAACTTTATGAGGGATTGCCTTTCGTGCCCGGCCTGATTGAATTTCAACTCATGAAAGGGATTGTCGATGATCGCAGCAAGAGATGGGCGGTCCTGCTAAACGATTACTCCAGGGCCATTAAAAGAGAGTTCATGTCCGGCAAACCCCTGAAAATTGAAAAATCGGCTCCCGGTAGAAAGGTTGCGGTGGGGAAGGAAGTCAGGCAGCTTGCCTGCGTAATCCCTTACAAGGAAATGAAACAACTGATCATGGATACCGAGCATATCGCCGCGGGCACATGTGTCTGCAGGCACCAGGGCAACCTGCTGGGCAAACCGAGCTCCGAACCCATGGGAAATTGCATGGTCTTCGGTGAGTCGGCACTATTCTCGGTGGAACGCGGTTTCACCAAACGTCTATCCAGGGAGGAGGCTCTCAAAAAGCTGGATGAAGCTGAGGAAGCCGGTTTGGTGCATAATTATGTCAACAATCCGGGGCAATTCACCAATCTGCTCTGCAACTGCTGCGGATGCCACTGCTTTATCCTGAGGGGCGCCAAGAACGCGCCTGCTCCCAGCCAGATGGTAAATCCACGTTACCTGGTCTGCGTAAATGAAAAGGATTGTACTGCCTGTGAGGCCTGCATACCCAGGTGCTGGATGAAAGCACTGAAAATGGAGAACGGCAAGCTGGTGCGTGATGAAATACGCTGTATCGGCTGCGGCATCTGCATGTGGGTCTGTCCCACCGATGCACTCTATCTTGAACAGAGGGAAGCTGGTAAAATACCTCTCAAAAAGTGTTAGCCTAGGATCGATGATATAAGGGGGGCAGCAATGGTTGAAGCAGTCTATGAAAAATTGATACCCGCACTCAATTCTCGCAGCACTTTCCTGGTGCCGTGCATAAAATGCGATGAGTTTTTTACGCTGGCGGCCTATCTATACAGCCCTATCGAGGCCGAGATCGCCTGCGCGATGCCCCATGATTTCGCCACAGCCCGTGAAATAGCGGGCTATATCCCGCGCAGCCATCCGGAGAAAATAGCGGAGCACCTTGAAACCATGGCAAACAAGGCGCTGATACATTCAAAGGTAGTGAACGGGGAGACCCTGTATGAGCTCCTGCCCCTTTTCCCCGGAGCCATGGAACTCCAATTCTGGCGTGATGATAAAGAGTATCTGGCGAAACTGGACATACTGCTCGGCCAATACCTTGTCGCCATGTGGGGATTGCGGAAATCGGGCGCTCCGATCGAAACCGATACACCTTCACAACCCAGGAAAGTACCTGTCGGCCAGGAGATCATGAGCCGCTCCACCATCGTTCCCTACGCTGAGATGAAAGAGCTGATCAAGCAGAGCGAGTATATCGGCGCCGCTTATTGCCACTGCCGCCAGCTTGGTGAACAGTGGGGCAATCCCTGCTCCAAGCCCATGGATAACTGCATGATAGTGGGATCATCTGCTAAATTCACGATTGAAAAAGGATTGACCAAACGCCTGAGCGCGGAGCAGGCCATTCAGATACTGGATGAAGCAGAAAAGGCGGGGCTGGTACATCAATATGCCGACACGCCCGATCATTTTTCCAATATCCTGTGCAACTGCTGTTCATGCCACTGCATTGCTCTCAAAGGCTATAAGAAGGCGCCGGTTCCCAGCCAGACGGTCATCGCACGCTATCTGGTCAAGATCGATGATGAGGCCTGCACTGCCTGCGAATCCTGCCTGGAACGGTGCTCGATGCGTGCGCTGAAGATGGAAAACGGCAAGTTAGTGCGCGATGAACTACGTTGCATCGGCTGCGGCCTGTGTATGTACGTTTGCCCTACTGAAGCATTGTCCCTGGAGAAGCGGCCTGCCGGCAAAATACCGCTAAAAATGTGCTGAGGATAGTGCTCTAAGCCTGTTCCTTTTCCCTTTTCGCAGCACGGTCACGAGCCCAGCGGTGGATCTCGTCCAGGGCCGGCGGCGCTACCATGAAGACCTCAATGTCCGATGGGAACTGTACCAGGTGCCCCTCCCGTATAAAAAGCAGGGCCACGTCATCCGGTTTTAATGTCTCATCGATAGTTTTGCTAATAAACTGATAGCGTTTCCTGGAGGCTTCGCCATATGCCTCGTACACCTGCTTGGCCACCTTTTCGCTCATAAGTCCGACCATTAAGCAACGTTCCCAGTCCATAACCTCTTCGAGCAATTCAGTGACCTCGATACACTTCAGGGAACCTGACTCTTTGCAGCGGTCATTTACTATCCCATGGCTTTTGGGATTAAGCTCCTCAAGCATCTTCAATCCACCTTCCCCATCCTCGTTCACCGTCTCATGGTAGATCAGGGTCACGCGGCCCAGTTGACTCTCTAACTTTGCCACCATTTCGTTAACCTGTTGCCAGTATTTTTCATAGAGCTCGAGATACTCGACCGGTGAGTTCTTACCTGCATAGATCAGGGGTACCTGCAATATCTTTCTGCTCTCCTTAAAGCTGCTTACTTCAGGTTTTTCTACTTTTCCCAGTTCCTCTGCCATTACTATGCTCCTCGCTCCGTCATATCGATGCGTACTTCTCTCTATTTACTGCCTGTTGTTCAAAAATGCCCATACCTCTATCAATCGCATAAAAATTATACTACAATATAGGATGCCTTTTGGGAAACCCCGCCACCGGGGACCCTTTAACCTGGCACTGGAGGGATTATATGGATTTCAACCTTGGTGAAAAGACTGACCAACTGCGTAAAGAGGTACGCGAATTTGCCCTCGCCGAGGTAGCTGGAAAACCTTACCGCACTGCCATGCTTGAGGAAGAGAGCGCGGACGAGGATTGGGAGTTTTCACTCTCCATATCTAAAAAGCTGGCACAGAAGAAATGGCTTTGCATGACCTGGCCGGAACAGTACGGCGGGCTTGGCGCGTCTTACTGGGAACAATTTGTGTACTCTGAAGAAGCCGGTTACTACGAGATTCCGGGCACGAGCATGGGCATTTCCGGTACAGGCATTAACGGTCCCAGCCTCATGTTGTTCGGCAATGATGAGCAGAAAAAGAAGTACCTTCCCCTTATAACCTCGGGGGACCCGGATGGAATCTGGTGCACCGCTTACAGCGAACCTGATTCTGGCTCGGACTATAATAAGATCAAGACCATCGCTATCAGGTCGGGTGATGATTTCATTATAAACGGGCAGAAGGTGTGGACAAGCTGCGCCCACCGTGCGCGCTGGTGCTGGCTGGCCTGTAAAACCGACCCGACTTCAAATAAGATCCATAAAAGCATGAGCATCATCATCGTTGATATGAAGAGCCCGGGAATTACCACCAGGCCTCTTATCAATCTATCCGGTATCCACAGTTTCAACGAGGTGTTCTTCGACAACGTGCGCGTGCCTGCGTCAAACCTGGTTGGCGAGGTAAACAAAGGCTTTTACATGCTGATCCCCGCCCTGGCCATTGAGAGGCTGTCGCTGGCGCCCCATGTCCTGGGAACAGGTCGCCGTATACTGGAATTACTCGTCCGATACGCCAGGGAAAACCGTCATAAAGGCAAACCCATGTCTGCCGACCCTGTTGTGCGCCATAAGTTGGCCGAGCGCGCCCTGGAGCTCGAAACTCTGCGCCTCTTCGGCCTTGAGATCATGTGGAAAATGAGCACGGGTAAAATGCCGGGATACGAGGCGGCCAGGAATAAGCTGATCTGCAACATAGTCACTGATAACATGGCTAAAACCGGGCTTGATATCCTGGGCGCCTATTCACAGGTCAGCTCTGATTCGAAGTGGGCAAGGCTGCATGGGCGTTGCCAGAATCTATACATGGTGAATATGGGATGGTTCAGCGCTGCCGGAACCATGGAGATACAAAAGAACGTGATCGGGCAATTCAAGCTCGGCCTGCCGCGCGCCTATTAGGGCCATATACGCGCCTCATCCATTGTCCTGGAGAAGTCCGTTATGAAGAGATATGTGCTTGTCTTAAGAGCCCTGGGCATCGTCACGGTGCTGGTTGGGATCAAGATGGTCATAGACATGGTCGGACTGGACGTGATCACGGTCAGCCCGGTGATCACAGCCATAGTAGCTGGTGTAATATTTACCATAGCTATCATTTTTTCGGGTGTTCTTACAGATTTTAAGGAAAGCGAAAAAATTCCAGGCGAGCTGGCGGCGTCTATAAAGAGCCTTTACCGTGACACCGGTGTACTGCTGAAAATCGATGAGCCGCTGGCCAGGCACATCCGCGAACACATCATTGAACTGATTGATACGCTGACGGAAAATTTCAAGAATAACCGCTGGATGTTAAGGGAAATCAACCCCATAACTAACAAGATAGATGCTGACATCAATACATCCTTCGAAAAGGGCCTGCCGCCTCCCATGATCGTAAAGATGCGCAATGAACTGGCTGCCATTGACAGGCTGATTTACAGGGTTGAGATTATCATGGAGACCAGCTTCATACCTGCTGCCTACCATATCTCCATCATTTCCATCGTGGCAGTCCTGCTAACGTTATTGTTTACCAGGATGGACCCTTATTACGAGGGAATCCTGCTGTTCGGTTCCGTGGCCTTCGTGCTTACCAGCCTGATGATGCTCATCCGGGATATGGACAATCCCTTCGAATACAGCCAAAATTCAGCGGCCGATGTGGATCTTAAGATCCTGTTCAAGCTCAAGGATTGTATCGACAGCAACTAAAATCCTGCCGCAATTACAGGGGCTTTCTCAGATCCTGACTATCCACCGACAATCGTGTATCACCAGCCACCGCTGGCTCCTCCACCTCCGGATCCACCACCGCCAAAGCCACCGAATCCACCACCACCGCCACCACCTGACCCACCTCCGAAGCCTCCCCAGAATCCTCCGCCTGTCTTGTGCCAATCGGTCGATTTTCCCGCATCCTTGAGCTTCTGGTAATTGCGGGATAATAAGAAATCCGTCCCCAGGCCAAGCCCGGCAAATATCAGCGGCATGACAACCAGCGCGGCTATTCCCCCCATCGTCAGCCCCATAATTGCACCGGCTATTGCGCCCCAAATGCCACCCATCCAGATACTCTTGCTGCGCGCCATGAAACCCGACAGGTAGATCGTAACAATGGACAGCATGAAGAAGGCAAAAATAAAGTTGCCGAATACCGATCTCACCGGATTGTCCTCGAGCGGGGCCGGGGGTGTGCCGTCCCTGATATATTTCTCTATAGTGGCGACTCCCGCTTTAATGCCACCCTCGTAATCATTCTTTTTAAACAACGGGGTCACGTCTTCATCGCGTATTCTCCCCGCGCGGCCGTCCGTGATCAGCGGCTCAAGGCCGTATCCGACCTCGATCCGCATCTTGTGGTCATCCAGGGCTACCAGGAAGAGCACTCCGTTGTCTTTACCTTTCTTGCCTATACCCCATTTCTCAAAAAGCCTCACTGCGTAGTCTTCGATGCTGTCCCCCTCAAGGCTTTTCACGATAACGACTGCAACCTCTGCCGTCGTATCCTTTTGAAGTTGCGTAAGCTGTGCTTCCAAATCTGCCCTGGTTTGAGAAGACAGCAAATCCGCATAATCGTTGACAAAACCACGATATTCCGGGAGACTGGGGCTTTCGGCCAGCGCAGTACCTGCCGGTGTTATGAGGACAGCCAGGCATAGCGCCAGGGCCAGGAACGGTAGTAAACGCTTCACTAAAACTCCACTTTGGGCGGCGTTTCTGAACCGGTAACCGACTGGAAGTATTGCTTCTCCGTGAAGCCGAACATTCCGGCCAGCATATTGGTCGGGAAGGTTTTGATCTGCGTATTATAGTCACGCGTAAGGTCGTTGAATCGCTTGCGTTCCACGCTGATACGGTTCTCCGTCCCTGCCAACTCGTCCATCAATTGAGTTACGTTCTGGCTGGACTTGAGGTCAGGGTAATTCTCCATGACTGCCAGGAGACGGCCCAGCGCGGTTTCAACCTCACCAGCTGCCACCGCCTTGTCATTGACTGTCTGGGCGGCCCCGTACTTGGTCCGTGCATCTGCAATGGCCAGGAACACCGTCTGCTCCTGCTTCATCATTCCTTTGACGGAGTTGACCAGGTTCGGAATAAGATCGTAACGCCGCTGATACTGGGTCTCAACCTGCGACCACTGAGCATCTACGCCCTGTGATTTGGTAACCAGGCCGTTATACATACCGACCAGGGAAACTGCAATAATTACGGCTACAAGTACAATGACACCTACGGCAGCCAGTACACATCCCCAGGTAGACTTCATTTCAGTTACCTCCTTAATTAGATTGGACAAGCTGATCTTTTGCTATGCAATTCTACAACAGGGCCCCTGTATCAACAAATTATACTTGTGCCGCTTGTTTTAGCCAGCTAACAGAGCGTATAATCAGGCAAAATTAAGCACAGGAGGTAGCAATATGGCCGTTAACAAAGAGCTCGCAGCACCGTGTGGTCTATATTGCGGGGTCTGTGGAATTTACGTAGCGACCAGGGACAACAACGAAAAATTCAAGGAGAAGCTGGCACCTGTTTATGGCGCCAAGCCTGAAGACCTGGTGTGTGACGGCTGCCTCTCCCGGCGCGTCTGGGCTTACTGCCAGTCGTGCCCGATCAAAACATGTTGTCATGATAAAAAGATCGAGGGCTGCCATCAGTGCGACCAGTTCCCCTGTCAGTTCATCGACAATTTCCCGGTCCCTGTCGGCAAAAAGGTCATATTGCGGTCCATACCCAGGTGGCGGGAACTCGGCACCGAACAGTGGATTCAGGAGGAGGAGAAACGCTACAACTGCCCCCATTGCGGCGTTGCTACCTTCCGCGGCGCCAAGCGCTGCCGTGCCTGTAAGGAACCGCTCGACCTCGACTGATAAGATCCACCATGTTTAGAACAGCTATTGCCCTGTCTATAATTATCCTGGCGGTGGCCTGCTCCGCCCCACAGCCACAGGCAACAGTCCAAATCCAGCCGGCGCCGGTTAGGATCGGGGCTTTGCTGGGATTGAGTGGGGACATTGCCGCGTCCTACGGGCAAGCTCAGAAAAAAGGTGTCGAGCTGGCCGTAAACGAGGTCAACGACAGCAACTATCTGGGATCAGGCAAGCGCCTCACGCTTGTCATTGCTGATGCAGGACCCGCTCCGGACACGGCGGTAGCTGGCATGACCAGCTTAATTGAAGTTGACAATGTGTCGGCTATTATAGGCCCCACACTGTCCTCACAGGCTTTCAAGGCCGACCCGGTGGCGCAGATTCACAGGGTCCCGGTGATAGCGGTAAGCAACACTGTTCCAGGTATAACGCAAATGGGAGATTATATATTCCGCTTCAGCCTCCCCGAGTCAAGCGTTATAGAAGGTACTATAAAAGCTGCAGCAAGCCAGCTGCGCGTTGTAAAAATCGGCTACCTGTGGGGCAAGGACGATGACTATACCATAGCAGGGTATCGCGCTTTTAAAGACGCGGTATCGAAGAATGGGCTGAAGATATTGGCAGACGAGACATTCAGCCGTGGTGACACAGACTTCAAACCTCAACTCGAAAGGATCATAGCACGAGGACCTGACGCAATACTCGTTTCTGCGCTTGCCAAGGAAGCGGCAGCAATAATAATCCAGGCACGGTCTCTCGGCTATACCGGCATTATCATTGGAGGCAATGGATTCAATTCGATGGATGTTGTAAAACAGGCCGGCAGCGACGCCGAAGGAGTAATGGCCGGTACGGCGTGGAATATCTCCAGTATTAATCCCAGGAACCTGGAATTTATCTCGGCCTATCAGAAAGCCTACGGCATCAAGCCGGACCAGTTTGCCGCCCAGGCATATACGGGTACCTGGCTGCTGGCCAATGCCATAAGGACTGCCGGCAGCGGTGATCCCATGGCAATTCGGGATTCGCTGGCGGGTATCTCAAATTTCACCACCCCTATGGGCTCGTTCAGCTTCACGATAGAAAGAGAACCGGTTCACCCCGCCGTGGTGCAAATCGTTAAAAACGGAAGATTCACCATTTTTAAATAGTGCTCTCTCCCAGGGAATCCTGTTATAACATCAATTTTGATACCTGTGATATAATCGCTGCGTTAAAAATGTTTAAGTTTAACCTGATGCCCCGCGGCGATAAGTTCTTCGATCTCTTTGAAGTCAGCTCAAAGAATATGGTCAAGGCGGCCCAAAGCCTCAAGGACCTGATATGCGGCTGGGACTGCATCGACCAGAAGCTGGAAGAGATGGATAAAATCGAGCACCAGGGCGATACCATAACTCACGAGATCATGTTCCAGTTAAACCGTTCCTTCATAACACCTTTTGACAGGGAGGATATAGGCCTTCTGGCGCATTCGCTCGATGATGTTACCGACCTTATCCAGGCAACGGCAGATACAATGGTGCTCTACAAGGTCAAAGAGCCGGGCAAGAGGGCACGTGAACTGGCAGACATACTCGTACAGATAACCACCGAAGTGGAGAACGTCATGCCCAGCCTGAGGCACCACAACGCCAACCTTGAGAAAATCCTGAACAGCTGCGTGGAGATAAACAGGCTGGAGAATGTAGCGGACAAAATCTACCGCACGGCGCTGAAGGAACTATTTGAAGACTCAACCGATATTGCGGATATAATCAAATGGCGTGAGATATACGAACACATGGAAAGCGCCACTGACATGTGTGAAGACGTCGCCAACGTGCTTGAAGGCGTAGCCTTGAAGCATGCCTGAATGTTTTACCAGGGTACACTCCGGGTAAAACCGCCCGTAGACATCTGAGCGCAAAGGATGAAGAAAAAATGACTGTAAAAGAGCTCGTTTTTAAAAACCGCAGCTATCGACGCTATTACCAGGACGTACCTGTTTCACTTGACACCCTCAAGGAACTGGTCGATCTGGGACGGCTATCGGCGTCCGCAATGAACCTGCAACCGCTCAAATATATATTGTCCAATGAACCGGTTAAAAATGCCATTATCTTCGCTCATATCGGGTGGGCACGCTATCTCAAGGACTGGAGCCCGGCCGAGGGAGAGAGGCCTTCAGCTTATATCGTCATGCTGGGAGATAATGAGATCAGCAAGAATGTCGTGTGGGACCACGGCATCGCTGCCCAGAGCATTCTGCTCGGAGCCACAGAAAAAGGCCTGGGCGGTTGCATGATTGCCACGATACGTAAGACCAACCTTGTACAGGCGCTTGGTATCAATTCACGTTACGAGATCCTGCTCGTCATCGCCATCGGCAAACCCAGGGAGCAGGTTGTGATCGATCCGCTGAAACAAGATGGAGATGTCAAATACTGGCGTGACAGCCAGGCTGTTCATCACGTACCGAAACGCGCTCTTGCGGATATCATCATCGGTTAGTTCCGCACTTAGCGGAACGGCTTAGATGTCAGTTCTCTTGACCAGGTCCAACCGGTTGCCTTCCGGTTCGCTGTAGCTATGATCAACTCTATCCATCAATTTTTTCATCATGTATATTCCCAGCCCACCCACTTTACGTTCCTCCAACTGGCTGATCACCTCAGGCAGTGGAACAGAGTTGGGATCAAATTTACTGCCGTGGTCCCTGATAGTAACAATGATATCGGCACCGTTTAGCGCGCATGAGACCCGGTAATAACCGCCCTTTCCCCCGTATGCATGTTTGACCACGTTGGTACTCGCCTCATCCACGGCTGTCTCATATGCGAAAACATATTTATCCAATCCATTCTGCTCTAACCAGCTAACCACGAACTCGACAATCCTGGGTATATCCTTCAGGACTGCACGATCAATAGTCAGCGTATTATCATCCATGCCTGTTCCCTTTTATCTATGGACACAACGAATCTTCATTACATCCGTTATAAACACTATACCACGGCCGCCGTCGCCGGGGAGATTACGATCTGGCTGCTGCTAATCTTGCTTTCTAGACTATTTTTAATGGCCTCTATGACCTTTTGGACTTCGCCCATCTTTCTATCGCCGTCGAACTCAAGAAAAATCTCAACATAGACATTGGCCCCTGACCGTCTCGAACGTATCCCGTGTATGGCTTCATATTCGTCAAAATAAAGCGCCAGCTCCCTGAGGATAACAATCTGCAGAGACTCTTCCAGGGCACGGTCAAGCAAATCGTATACAGACATGGTGCTGATATTGTATATGGACTGGACGATAAAGAGTCCTATGATAACTGAGCCGATCGGGTCCACATAGGTAGCCCACGGCTGGTCATTGAATATGGCACTCATCGACAGCGAGATTATCACCAATACTGACGCGATAGTTTTAAGGCGGTACATGCGCCAGAGCGACTCCAGGACCGGTGAATATTCCTCTTTTGTCAGGTGATAATCATGCCGCCACATCCAGGCGCTGGTTAACAGCGCTACTGCTGAAAATACGATGGCCAGGTCCAGGCCACCTTCATGCAACTCCACCGGGTGCTGCAACCTCTCCACTGTATGCCCGATCACAATTATCAGTGATATGACAAGCACAACAGCCACGATGAGGCCTGAGACGCTTTCCAGTTTGCCATATCCGTAGTTATAGCCCTCAGTCCTGCCGCGATTGACCTTGCGAATGCTCAGATAGGATAAAAATACAGCCGTGACAAGGCCTATATTCTTAAGGATCTCCGACTCGAGGGTCAGCGAATTGGCTATAATTGCCGCAGCTATGCCGGTGGCCAGCCCGAACAATCCCAGCACCAGGCCCAGCATGATGGAATGTTCCTTGGCTTTAGAGTGATTAACCGGCTTTTTAACCTTATCTTTCGACATTGCTTTTAATTAATGGACAGGCCATTATTACAAATTTAAACTAGGTTATTTTGGCATGATTCAATATTTTATTCAAAGTACAAACTGGAAATGTTCTTTCTTATTCCCAAAATATTGGGGGGGCGCTATAATGAAACCAATATACAGAAAACACGATTGTATTTTATTCGATATGTTGTTTGAATCGAAGCGGCGGTACTCTACTTTCACTATAGCATTGCTTGTATCGCTGTTACTTTTGACCGGAACCGCCTGTGTTATTAACGAAATGCCCGTGCCTGCAAATCCTCCGGCAGTTAATCCCGGTGTGTCCGGCAATATTACTATCCCCACGACCCTCGACATCAAGTCCTTTACCGCCCACTCCAAGACTATAAAACTCGGCGAGGACACCGTCCTTGCCTGGAAAGTAGATGGAGCATCTTCGATTTCAATCGATCCGTCTGTCGGGAGTGTAACCGGAAACTCCGGCAGTGTTGCCATATCTCCACGTGAAACAACGCTGTATACGCTAAAGGCCTCGGACGGACTTCATGAGATATCTACCAAATTCCTGGTTATCGTCAAAACTGTAGACGGTTCAATTATCTGGCCTAACAGCGGTTCCGACAATAGTACTGCCGAAACGTTATACGAGGGGTGGAGCAGCTATCCGAATAAATATGTGGATTGGCAAATTACCGATCGCTACAGGGACCCATACCCGGGCACCGATAACTGCTGGCACGTAGGATACATCACTAATAACCACAGCAACTGGATGATGACAGAGGTCACTGTCAACAAGAAAATTGTACTCGACAACGTGATGCCCTCAACACGGACCGGGTACACGGTCAGCATAGACTGCCTCCAACTGCCCGAACTGAAATGGAAGTGGAAAGCTTATAAATGAGTCTGCATAACGTTTAATTTTGCTATGGATAATATTTGGATAAGATTATGAACACAGCCTGGAATAAAGCAGCCGGCATCGTTTTATTAATCTGTATTTCATCTCTCTCCCTTTCCTGCTTTATCTTTGACCGCCCCATCGACCACTATAAAAAAGGAAATGAGTATTACAGCCAAAAGCAATGGGACAAGGCTGTAGATGAGTATACAAGGGCGATCAGTTTGGACTCAAACCAGCCTTTCTTCTATATCAACAGGGCATTGTCCTATAACCAGATAGGTGAATATGACCTCGCTATTGCAGACTGTGGTAAAGCAATAAGTAAAAAGCAGGATATCGCGTTAGCATATACCACGCGCGCCTCCGCCTATAACGAAAAAGGCCTTTACCTGCTGGCGCTGGCCGACTCGGAAAGGGCTATTGAATTAAACCCTAAGCTTGCCCTGGGCTACATAAATAAAGGCTGGGCACTCTACGGCCTGGGCAAGTACAAGGAATCTATAATCGCATGTACCGAGGGGATCAGCATCGAACCTGATAGGGCCATGTCATACATATTCAGGGCGATGAACTACAACGAGATGGGCCAGTATGACAATGCCCTGGCAGACTGCAATAAAGCTTTAGAACTCGATCCCACTTTGCCGCTGGCATATGTCAACCGTGCATGGGTGTATAACCAGACGGGCGGTTATGAATTGGCTATCGAGGACTGCACCAAGGCCATTAGCCTGGACCCCAGGATCGCCACAGCCTACGTGAACCGGGCCTGGGCACAGACGGACAGGGGTAATTTCGATCTTGCCATAGCGGACTGCGATACCGCTATTAAGCTCAATCCCAACTTACCCATGGCATATACACAACGCGCATGGGCTTACTTCGAGAAATATCCTTATGATCTCACTAAAGATTGGTGGAAAATGGGGATGGATGACTGCAATAAGGCCATTGAGTTAAACCCCAAATCAGCTTTAGCTTATAACTCGCGGGCACGCGGATATATTCTGAAGGAAGAATACCGCCTGGCCATTGCCGACGCTACCAAGGCTATTGATCTGAGCCCCGAACTTGCAATTGCCTACGTAACACGCGCCTGGACCTTCAATAATATGCGGCAATTCGGCCTGGCTATAGTTGATTGTGACACTGCTATTTCATTGAATCCTAAGCTGTCAGCGGCCTGGGCCAACCGGGCCTGGGCGTATAACGGCTTAGGCATGTACGAAAAAGCACTTGCTGATATAAATGAGGCCCTACGCCTTCAATACGATTTTGCCTGGGGTTATTTCACACGAGCTCTAATTCACAAGAACATGAATAATGTTGCTGACGCGAAATCAGACATAGAGCTTTGCCTTGAATATACAACCGACCCCAAGCTCATCGAGGCTGCAAGGGCTCTGGCCGGCACATTTTGATTATCCCCTGAATGGGGGTCGCATCTTCACCCGGCCTGCTTCAATTTTTCTACCTCTGACTGAATGGTCTGCCAGAGGTCAGCTCCGCTTGAAGGCAAGTACCAGTCGCACTTATCGTCCCACTGACTGACCGGCCCCCAACAGAAGAACGTTATCCCATCGAGATTCTTTATGGCTGCTGAACCGTCGATGTCGCGTGTAAGTTCGTCGACAGTCGGACGCTGAAATATGCGAGGATACTCAAATGCGGCTAAAGACACCCACACTTTAACGCCCGGCGATCTCTGCTTTATCGCATCGATAAAGTATGCCCCTGCGTCAGAGATAACCGTTGGCCACTGCAGTTTGCCTTTATCAAGGTAGTTGGAATAAAGGTTGAGTGAAATAATGTCAGCTATATTATTATCCAGCAACGCTTTAATATGCGGCGGCATATTCCCAATATCCCATCCATACATGCGCACATGTATAGGCCTTGTGGGATCAGCCTCAAGGACATCGGCTTTTGCCTGCTTGATCTGCTCAATCGTTATCATGCTTTGCGGCCAACCTGAGTTTTCTACACCGGCTCCGCTGGGCAGGTTTTCTCCGAACTCGTTACAGATATCCCAGGCATAAATGGCGGGATGATCTTTGAGTGCCCTGATCCACTCTTGAACACGATCTTTTTGCCAAACAGGTCTTTTGCCCGGGGGAAGACGCTCCCAATCGTCGTCGGTAAAACCCCAGGCACGTGCACTGAAACCGCCATCCATCACCACTTTTAATCCCGCTTTATGCGCTTGATCAAGAAAAGCCCTTGCTTTACCCACATCCTGTTCCATGCCCCACTCGGTCGCCAGTACTTCAATTCCTGCTTTCTTCATATCGTCAAAATCTTTCTGCGGCAGGTCTATGGCAACCCCTTTCATTCCAAATATAACCGGTCGAGCCGATTGTATTGTAATCTCAGTTCCCGATGAAAGAGGTGGTTGGCAGCCGCCGACCAATACCACCATGATGAGAATAACCAGACGTCCATAGTTTTTCATAGTAATACTTCGCTGATGATCTCCATCCAATAATAATACATGCGCAAATATTAGAAAAATTGCTGTTACCTTTGACTAAGAAGGTTCCAGGTCTTATGATAAAAACATGAATTCACCGGCGATACAGCTGATAAACTGTTTAGTATGCCTGGTTTTACTGTGTTCTATAGGCTGCAGCGCCGCTCCTGCTCAACCTGATGTGACGCCCACAACATCACAATCAACGCCATCACCACACACAAGAAAGCTGCAAACGCCGCCTTACGAAGGAGGCAACGCAGTCATTTTCATCCTTGATCAGATTGATAATACGGGATCCGGAGATGCTGTGAGCCAAATCATCCGCATATTCGCGGAAAACGATGCTCCTCTCAATGTTGCCGTCAAGCCCCCTGACCAGGAAAACGATCTGAATGCAAATACCAGGGAATTGACCTATTTTTCAGATGCCGGCATTATCGATACAAGCGTAGACGGTCATTCTATTGACTGGCTGAATCTTCAAGCCTCACCAACCAGCGCTGAATATAAAATATTTGCCGCCGGCCTGGTAAAAACGCGCGATCAGCTTAAATATATTTTCGGCTCACCTATTATTGCCTGCGTACTGCCTCCCGAGGCTATTAATGAGGCCAACTATGGAGCGCTTCAGGAGAGCGGATTCAAGGTCATCGGCTATGACGTTACGGATGCACTCAGTCCCTCAATCAAACCTTTGACATGGTCGGGCCAGGTGGACGCCGGCGGCCTTTACCGCTTGCCCATAATTGGAAAGTTAAACTTTTCTCAAGATTCGGTTACGTCCACCAAATTGTACGATGCAGCCAAACTGAGTATCAAGAATCTCGGTGTTGCGGTCATTGAAGTTTCCGCAATGTCGGTAGTGGGCGTCAATAATAAGCCGGACCCTGCCAAACTTTTACAGCTATCGAATCTCATTAAGTCCTACCATCAACTTGGAGCTATCACCACACTGGAAGACTGGTACCAGTATATCACCGGGTGCCCCCCGGACTCCGTCGGCATAAAACGGCCCCTCCCGCCTTATAACGGCGGGCCCGTGATCATCTTCAGGCTGGACGACGTGTCCAAAGGGAACCGAGAAGAGGTGGTGCAGGAGATCATCAAGCTTTTCCAGAGAAACGGCGTGCCTTTGGACTGCGGCGTGGTTTCCAATGTAAACGGCACTGAATCATATGAGATCCCCTGGTTAAAGAAATACGTTGATGAGAACGCGGTTGGCATCAGTGTCCACGGTTACGACTGGACTTTTTATCAACTGGATATAAGCCAAAACTACCTGAAGCAAATAGAGGATAATCCGTGCATAAACGTGTACACTGCAAAGGCTGAAGCGGAGAAAGCCAAAGTATCCTACGAAGAACTGAAATTCAAGCTAATTCAGGCGCGTTGCAAATATCTGAAATATTTCGGCATCAATCCTGTATCGTTTACAGTGCCTACTGATTATTACGATGAGCTCGGATATAAAGCGATACAGGATGCCGGATATAAGGTATTCTCGGTACACAGATCGGTTGAACCGTGTCCCTCCACTGAGCCTGTTGATTACAACTGTCATACAGACCTGGCCAAGGGCATGTACAGGATCCCTACTGCATCCGACATGTGCATCTGGTACAACTGCCGATGGACCGACGTAATCAACCTGGACAAGCCGATGGCACAAAAAGACTACTGTATTTACATAGATGCATATGGTGAAGCAATTGAGTATAACGACTATGGAATCACTATCTGCAGCACGATGGGCGCACTAGGAGTGGCTGCTATAGGCCTTCATCCCGATTGTTTTGTCGACAAAGATGGTAAACCGGATATGGCCAAGCTTGAAAAAGTAGATACCATAATCAAATGGATTAAATCGTTTGCTACGATAATGACCTTCGAGCAGTGGTACCGCTACAGGATCGGCGATAAATAGCTGTAATCGGGATAAAAGAGACCGTTACTGCTGATTTTTATACCAGTCAATATACTTCTGCAGGCCCGATTTAAGATCCGTAACAGGTTTATATCCAAGCAAAGTCTCGGCTCTAGCAGTATCAGCTATCCGGTTGAATACCTCGATCTCCAACGTCCTGCGGTGATCGTAATTTACATATGATGTATTGACCTGCCCCTTCAGGTTGAGGGCGGTCAGCACCATATCGGCCAGCGTATTAATGGACACTGCCTTGCCTGTGCCGAAGTTTAACACCCGGTTAACACCTTCATCCTTAATACCGGCCAGCAGCGACATGTGGACACTGTCTTCCACATATGTAAAATCACGCGTCTGCTTCCCGTCACCATATATAATGATATCCCGGCCGGCCAGGGCCCTGTTAACAAAGCGGGAAAGTACAAAGCGATCATCCTGGCGCGGCCCGTACGAATTAAAATAGCGCAATGCCGTGTACTCAAGGCCGAATTTCTTATAGTAGGCCATGCAGAAATGTTCACCGATCAACTTGGTCAAGGCGTAAGTGGATTTGGGATTAAACGGCCCTTCCTCCACCATGGGTTTAATCGAATCACCGTAAACCTCCGAAGAGGATGCGAAGATGAACCGCTTGACCTTGTTCTGAGCCGCGAAAGCAATAACATTTGAAGTTCCCACCACTTCTACATTGAGCAGGTTGACCGGTTCATCCTGTGTCTCCTCAACTCCCACCACGGCTGCAAGGTGAAAAACCATGTCCTGGCCTTTAAACAATGACCCTATAGCCTTGACATCTGTTACGTCCAGCCGATGGATTGACAGGTTTTTATTACCCTCAAGCTGTTCTATCTTGTTGCCGCAGAGCATGGTATCCACAACAGACACGCGCGCGCCCAGTTCAAGCAGTTTTCCCACAAGGTGCGACCCGATAAATCCAGCACCGCCGGTCACAAGTACCTGTTTTCCACTATATTTCTTCAAAATATCATTCATAACCGTTTTCTTCTAACTATTATCTCCGCTTTGAAAATGCTTGGTCCAGAGGATCCGGGGAGCATCTAAGAGTCAGCTTTTATCTCCCTGGGATGGGGTTTGGCAGGTAATTCAAGCAGAACGCCTGCCGGTGAGGCTTTCTGGCTACGCGGCGTGTCACCTATCCTGGTAACCCTCTCACGCTTGAGGTAGGTTCCTCCGGCCACGATTATATCTATAAGGGCCTTGATCATAGTAAAATCCAGGAACTGTTTATATCCGATAATGAAGAGCGGTGAATATAAGGCCAGCTTGAGGTCGTCATCGGCGACCAGAATGGCGAGTATGGACAGCAATAACTGCAGCAAGGCAAATAGAGCGAAGGCCAGCACCAGGGTCATCCATTCGCCGTCGATGAGCATTATGACAGAAGTGACGATCACTACCAGACTGGCAAAAGGCACAAGTGTCATGGATAAAAGCATATACGGAAATGTCAGCTTGCTCATTATTCCAAACCTGGGATTAAAGAAGGCATCTCTATGTTTCCAGAAATTTTGAAAGTCACCGCGGAACCAGCTCAGACGCTGCCGATAGACGTCGCGTAAGGTTTCCGGGGCCTCGGTATAACAAATAGCCTCATTACTGCCATGTAGTATCTGGTGCGATTTAAGCATCTTGATAGTTATATCGAAATCCTCGAGCAGATAATCGGGATCATAGTATCCTGCTTCCTCGAGAGCCGTCTTGCGAAAAGCGCTGAAAGCACCAGATGCGACAGTCAGGGAACCGAAATTTTCGAAGGCCCTCCTGACGATCTGAATCTGAACGATGTATTCAAGCGCCTGCAGCTTGGTCAACAGGTTATTGCGGTTAAATACCTTCAGGTTCCCCGCCACACCCGCCACCTGGGGATTCTCGAAGCCCCTGATTATCTCTTTGAGGGCGCCGCGCGCAATCATGCTATCGGCATCCACAGTCACTATTATTTCACCGGAGGAAACCGCGATGCCCGTATTCAGCGCCGCGAACTTCCCTCCGTTGAGACGCCTGACCACCTTAACACCGCGCCGGCTATATTCGCTGGCCACAGAATATGTATTGTCCTTGGAACCGTCATCAACCACAATAATTTCTTTATTGGAATAATCCGCTTCAATCAGAGTTTCCAGCGTCCTTGCCAGCACTTTTTCTTCATTATATGCAGGTACTATGATGCTGACACGCGGGTTATAAGAGCTTGGCCGGAATACCTCTTTTTTCTCTCTCATCTTGTGGAAAATCGCCAGCGGCACGGTCAGGAAATTGATCATCATGGTAAATATCAATGACACGAGGAGCACGTGTATCAATGCCGAAGGCACCACATCCCACAATGTCGCTACGAAGATTATGAAGACAACTGTGAAGATCACAAGTAAAGATGTGAGATTCTGCCATGGGCTCGGCTTTGATTCCCTGGTCTGTTTACCCTTCACCAGCCTGGATAAAAAATGGAAGACGAGGATAACTATGAGTGCCCCCAGAGCTATCCAAACCGATTCGACGGGCATAAAATAAAATATGCCCATGAGCAAGATGAGAAAAAGGGCTGCAATAATAAAAACGGCAACGTTTTTCATTGGCACTTAGCGCTTATTAACCGGTATGCACAGGGTATGGCGGCTATTCCATAAGCGGCGATCACGTCAATTTACGCAGATCCTGCTGCTCTATTATGTCGATTTTTTGCTGCATGGCAAATTGCTTGGCCTGCACGCTTATCTCCGATAACCCCAGGAACACTTTATTGCGTATACCCGCATCGAAGGCCGCGGCATCAAACTTAGACAATTCATCCAGGCCAACCGGTTGGCCGGATTCGCTGCCGATGCCGATCGCAAGGGTAGGTACCACAATTTTGTCATCACGCCTGGCAAAAATATCGAAAATATGTTCTATGCCTGATTTGCCGAGAATCAGCGCTCTCTCGTAAACTTCATAACCCTTGTTGCGAAGGAACCTCACGATGATTCCCCTCGAATTGGCGGTAATCGATCCCGTATTGTTCATCCCCGCCTCCACCCTGCTCTGCATACCGATATTTGAGCGGTCAATGTGAGTGATATCTGCAACCACTGTTGCCAGAGTCTTTGCTTCAAAAGCCCTGATCATCTGTCGGCCGGCGAAATTCAATGCTTCCTGCCCGAGCTTGGGAATAGCTATCACAACCTTATAGTTTATGCCGATGTCATATGCCCGTGTATCGAACCTGAAAAGCGCCTCCAGCCCAACCTCCGGCTCACCTGATGGGGCAACGAGGATACCTATACCCAGATTGATCTTGGTAATGATATCGTCCCTGATGGCAAGCACGTCCACAGTATGCACCGCACCCGAACGGCCCGTCAGCTGCGCCAGCTCATGAACCTGATAGCCCTGGTGTTTGAGGAAATCAACAAGCTGAGTTTTAGGTTTGAGCTGGAACTCCAGCCAGCCCTTCTTGTCGGGGCTGAACTGGTATGAGTATGCCTCAACTTCCTTCAACTCTTCAGCAGCCCATACTTTACGTGTTTTCATATTTCGCCATTTGACGACCGGGACAGTAAAGACCTCGCTGCAATCCTGGCACCTGTAATGTATGCCGACGTTACGGTAATCGGTGCCGATTAATCTCAGATCTTTTCGGCACTTCGGGCAGACATACCTGCTTTCCTGTTTAAAATCCCTGTCGAGTCCTACATATCCACAGGAAAAATGTTCGACAAGTTGACCCTTGACTATGTTGGACGAGTCACAACGCGGGCATCTTTCAATGGGAACAAGCTGAAATAGCCCGTCAGGATCAACATAAAATTTTTCATACGATTGCCTGATCAGAATGCCGCTGTTGGCAAGGGATTCGAGTATATTAATCGTGTCAACCTCGGAAGTATCAAGCAGGCTATTAACGGACGGGTAAGCAAATCCCATTTTGTAGCTGAAATCGACTACAGGATTGATATCAGGAAGCTTGCCGCTCACCAGCGCATCTACGAGCTTGATGACCCGTGGGTCCTCGAGAACAGCTGCACCAGCTTCTTCCTTTGCAGGTTGTGCCTGCGCATTAGCCGCATGAGCAGATTGCTGTGCCGGAGGATTAATCACAATGGGTGAGATGGTCTTTTTTACCTCTCTCCCAAGCGGAGGAACTACTACGGGCGATTGCTCCTGCTTCTGAGTGGACATTTGTCCGGGGACCATCACCACGGGCTTTTCCGGCATCTGCGAAGTCGGCTGTACATGTGCCTGTTGTTGTACAGAGGGCTGTTGAACCGGCGGCGCTTGCTGCTGTGGAGGAGCTTGAAATTGCTGGGGCTCGGATCGAGGTTTGATTATTATCCGCTCCTGCACCGGAACTGCCGGTTGCTGTACATCTACTTCGGGTTTAACCGGTACGCGGACAGGGGGCTCTGGAGGCGGCGGCGCCGGAGGCGTATAGCTGGGCTCCGATGCGCGTACAGGCCGCTGGGCTGAAGTTTGACTGTAGGCTTCCTTCTCATCAAGCTTCGGCCTGGCCGGAATTGGTTCAATCCTTGAAGGTTTAACAGCCGTTTCCGATGGGGCGGCCGCCGCCGACTTCGCTTCATCAGTGGTCCCCTTTTCAGCACCAGGCCGCCGCAAGAGAGCTTTAATGCGCGCCAGCAACTCCCTCGGGCTGATAGGTTTGCGTAAATAAAGATCGAAGCCCAGTTCCTCTACTCGGGACCAGGCATCCGAGTCCGGTATGGTTCCCAGAAGAACGATCAGTGCACCCTGCTGCTGCCTGATCTTGAGACAGGCTTCATAACCGCTGACGTCCGACAGCTCATCGTCAATTACTATTACATCAAAGCTATTTTTATCCATCATTACCAGACCGTCAAGGCACCCTGATGTGCCATCCGCATCGAGACCGCTCTGCTGTAAAATCTCGATGTTTTTCTCTTTTAACACGGGATCACTGGAAAGAAAGAGAATCTGACTCATATCCATTCCCTCACGTTAATAAAACCAATATTTTCATTCGCAACCTTATGCATATTCAACGGCATCCTGAGCAACTTTGTAACCGTCCTCCGACTGGACGATTATCGCTGGGTTATCCGGATTATCCTCCAGTTTTTCACGTATATGTTGAATGTATTTCTGCAGGTGTGATGTCGCATCCACATACTCGATCCCCCAGATCTTGGTGAGTATGTCGTCTCCCGATACGGCCCTGCCCTCATGTGTAATAAGATACTTAAAAAGGTTCAACTCTGTAGCAGTGAGCTTGACCTGTTCTCCATCCTTATGGACCAAACCTTTTGATAAGTCCACTTTGATTCTCTTCTCTACCGGAGCGGGCTTGGCCGCGGCTGCCGGTTTCTCAGCAACAACCGCCGTCTTTGTGCCGGCCTCCCCCTTAGAGCGGTGTCGCAGCACGGCCCTGACGCGAGCAAGCAGCTCATTATGATTGAACGGCTTGACAATATAATCGTCCGCGCCCATTTCCAGACCCCTCACCTTATCGGTCTCATCACCCCTTATTGTCAGTATGACAACAGGTATGTCGCTATGACTGCGAATCTCCTTTAGAACCTTCATGCCATCCATATCGGGCAATCCAAGATCAAGGATGACCATATCAGGCGTCTCCGATTTCACCAGAGCAAGACCCTCCGCGCCCTTTACCGCCTGAATCACCCTGGCCTCCGGCATATGCATCTCAAATATCAGTGAGGTCACCTCCCTGATATCGGCATTATCTTCTATAAGCAGGATCTTCAATTGTCCCTGCATAAGGCTGAATCTCCATGTTATTTTTCATGTAGCGGCAGCGAAAAGGAGAAGGTGCTGCCTTTCCCTACATCGCTTTGTACCCAAATTGCACCGCCGTGCAATTCCACAATTTGCTTGCTGATCGCCAGCCCTAATCCTAATCCGGGTATGCCGGACCTGTCCGTCGACGGGTGGTAATATGGGACAAATAATTTCCGTTTCTCTTCGTTAGGTATACCCGGGCCGGTATCCTGCACATTGACGATCAGCCTGTTTCCATCTTTGGCAGCCCTGACGAATATCTGCCCGCCTTCCGGCGTAAACTTAATTGCGTTTGATAACAGGTTCAACAACACCTGTTCGATTCGTTGATCGTCCGCGTTAATTTTTATATACGGGGCCACTTCTACATTCAGCGTCTGCTTCTTTTGCTTGGCCAGCGATAGTACCTGGTCGGCGACCTCAGCAGCCAACATCGAGAAATCGAAGTCCTTTCTTGCGATCCCGTATGACTCATCCTTATTCTTGGACAGGCTTATCAACTCATTCAAGCGGTTCTGCAGACTGGAAGAGCTGCGGGAAATATTCTGGGCTAACTTCAGCAACACCGTTTCGTGCCGTTTATCCAGTTCCTCGATCAACAGCCCGGTGGAAGCCATGATCGCAGTAAGGGGCGTCTTCAACTCATGGCTCAGTGCGCTTAAAAAAAGATGTGTATGGGTGATCTCATCCTGCTGCCTGGCAACTTCATTATCTTCGTTTCCGTATTTAACCCTACTGCACACTTCCGAAATGCTTGAGCTGACGGCTGATATCAATTTGAGCTCGTTAACCGTGAAGCTATCAGTATTGGTAGAAAACCCTCCGATCAAGCCCAACAATTGTCCTCCCGAGATTATGGGAGAAGCGATGCATGACCGGTACCCATTTTTAACGGCAGATTCCCACCGGTAACTGGCATCGTTAGCAATATCGTTACAGAAAATCGCTTTGCGAGTCTGGACAACCGCTCCTATTATATCGTTGCCAACTTCCAATGCTTCAAGCTCTTTGATAATCTCATCCGGTAAACCGTGTTGGATCACCAGCATCAACGTTTTATTGCCGGGGCTGTACTTCTGCACCCAGCACACATCAAGATCGATCACATTCCCGAGCTCCCAGAGAACCCCATCCAGTATCTCCCTGTCAGATAGAGAGCTCGACACGATATCTGAGATATCAGAGATTACGTATAGATACTTGTTTTTTTGCTGGCTCTGCTGTTGCATACTCGATTAGCTTCCATTATAACTAAATAAATGAATATGTCAATTATGGTAAGCAGTGGAATAATTGATCTATGCGAAGATATTGCTCGGGTCCCTTGAATCCCGTTTTGACACAGGTTCATCTCGCAGTTAAACTATGCATAATCTGATTGAATGGCATATTTATTGCCATAGGTGAGGGTAAAATGGCGCGGCCAGAGCTAAGCGTTAACGATCTGAGAAACCTGGAAAGCAGGATCCGTGATAAATCGGCCGATATAGGTGTGGTTGGATTGGGATACGTGGGGCTGCCTCTGGCGCTGGCCTTTGCAGAGGCAGGATTCAGTGTCACCGGTATTGACGCTGATAAGGGACGTGTCAATAAGATTATCCGGGGCATATCTTACCTGCTGGATATAGAGTCACCCCGCCTGAAAAAAGCTGTTGTCAGCGGACGGTTAAAGGCAACCACCAGCCAATCGGCCCTGCGCAGGGTGGATACCATCATTATTTGTGTCCCGACACCTCTGACCAAGACCAAGGAGCCCGACCTTACTTACATCGTAGGTGCTACTAATGACATTGCCCGCTTCCTCCGGCTGGGGCACCTGGTCATTTTAGAGAGCACAACCTACCCGGGCACAACACGTGAGATTGTGTTGCCCATATTGGAATCCACGGGCCTCAAGGTGGGTGTAGACTATTTTCTGACCTTCTCGCCCGAGCGCATCGACCCGGGCAGCCGGAAATTTACTATCCGGAACACCCCAAAGATCGTGGGAGGCATGGAGCCCACATCCACCAAGCTGGCTGCGCTGCTGTACCGGCACGTATCCGACAAGGTCCTCGAAGTCTCTACTCCCGAAGTGGCAGAGATGGACAAAGTCTTCGAGAACGTTTTCCGCAGTGTTAATATCGCGCTGGTCAATGAGCTCGCCAAACTTTGCGAAAAAATGAATATAAATGTATGGGAGGTTATAAAATCCGCCTCTACCAAACCTTTCGGTTATATGCCGTTTTACCCGGGCCCCGGTGTGGGCGGGCATTGTATACCTCTGGATCCGTACTACCTCGCAAGCAAAGCCAGAGAATATTTTTTCCACACCAGGTTCATTGAGCTGGCTGCCGAAATAAACGAAACTATGCCTGAATACATTGTCGAGCGGATCGTGGGAGCTCTCAACACACGGCGCAAAAGTGTTAAGGGGGCTAAAATACTCATCCTGGGCGTAGCCTATAAAAAAGATATTGAGGATATGAGGGAGTCGCCCGCACTAAGGGTGATCGAACTACTTATAGAAAAGAAAGCCATAGTCCAATACCATGACCCTTACATACAGAACATTAAAGAGGGAAACCGCAGGCTCAAATCAATCAAACTCGAAGGGAAAGTATTGAGCTATTATGACTGCGTGGTAATAGTGACAGACCACAGCTGCTATGACCTTAAATCCGTGGTAAAGGACTCGAAGCTGGTATTCGATACACGCGGTTGCACTGTTGGCATCGACTCCACTAATATTATCCGCCTTGGTGAGTGATGGGTATACCGAGGTTGAGAGCACCCGTTAATCTTGAAGTATGGCTGGTTCACCGATGAATATACATGAGTTAATCGAACTTGCAGTGGCCAATAAGGCCTCGGATTTGCATCTTAACGTAACTTCTCCTCCGACGTTGCGTATCTATGGAAACCTGGTGCCGGTACAGGGGATTCCGCCGCTGACGGCTAAAGATATTCAGGAGGCCTTCGAGGAGGTTGCCACAGCTGAAAAGCGACGGGACTTCGCGGTCAACCATGACATCGACTTTTATTACAGCATAGAGGGACTCGCCCGCTGCAGGATTAATGTCATGCAACAGAGAAATACGCTCAGCATGTCTGTAAGGATTATCCCTTTAAAGATCCCCACCATAGAGGATTTAAACTTACCACCCGTGATACAAGAGCTTATACTCAAGCCGATGGGGCTTATACTGATCACAGGACCAACGGGCAGCGGCAAGTCGAGCACAATCGCAGCTATGATCAATTACCTCAATGAAAACCTGGAACGCAACATCATCACGATTGAAGACCCGGTCGAATACGTACATATCAACAACAAGTCTCTCATATCACAAAGAAACCTTGGAGAAGATACGGCGTCATTTGATAATGCCCTGATACATGCGCTGCGCCACGACCCTGATGTCATCGTAGTGGGTGAAATACGTGAGGTAACTACGATGATCACAGCCATAAGGGCGGCTGAAACGGGACACCTGGTCCTGGGCACACTGCATACCTTTGATGCTTCTCAAACAGTCAACCGTGTAATCGATATGTTCCCGGCCGGCCAGCACGACCAGGTACGCAGCGAGCTGGCACAGATACTGGTAGCAGTTGTTTGCCAAACCCTCATACCCCGCTCGGATGGCCAGGGCAGGGTGCCTGCATGCGAGATAATGATCGTCAATAACGCCGTCAGAAACACTATCCGCGAGGGACGTATCCACCAGCTGTACAGCCTTATACAGGTCTCCGGCAAAGAGGGGATGCAGACACTGAACCAGGCGCTGTCAGCACTCGTATCATCGGGCACAATCGGCGAAGACCAGGCATTCGTCAAGTCCAATATGCTGGAGGAATTGAAACAGCTCCGTCATTCCTACCACAACTCGTAAACAACGCCCGCCAAAAACCGGGGGCAGTTTCAATCCGCCCTATCGCTGTTCTGCTTTCTTTACCTTGCCGTCAATTATCGCCTGTACCAGACCGGGAAAGAGCCTTTTCATGAAATAGGTGTACTTTGTGCCGAAACCCGGCAGGATGAGAAACTGACCCCGACCCATCCCTGCGATTACTTCCCTGGCAACATCCGATGGTTTCACGATGGAAGCAGATGCGGAAATAGCTTTGGTCACCTCGGGCTTGATCTTGTTGGCCTTTTCAAGCATGGGTGTATCAACATCCGGAGGACACAGCACAGAGACGGTGATATTGAACCGCTTCAATTCACTTCGTAAAGCTTCGGAGAAGCCTATAACGGCGAACTTGGATGCGCTATAAGCGGTAAGGCCGAAAATCCCGATATATCCGGCTACGGAGGACACGTTAACTATATACCCACCCCGTTCTTTCATACAGGGCAACAGAACGGATATTGTGTTCCATGTCCCATTCAGGTTTATGCAAACAATATCATCGAATTTTGAATAGGGTATATCTTCAAACTTCTGAGGAAAAGAGACCCCGGCGCTGTTTATTATGATATCCGGCCTGCCGAAATCCTTAACCGCACTGTTCAGAACGGTTTCAGCCTCGGCACGTTGCGATACATCCAGCCTGACAGCCAGGAAACGTTGTTTCTCGTATACCCTTTTCTGTTCTATTCCCTTCAGCGCCATGCTGAGTTGGTCCTGGCCCCGGGCCAGGATCACCACGTCGGCGCCCCTGGCGGCCAGCAGTTCGGCACAGGCCAGGCCTATGCCGCTTGATCCGCCTGTGATGAAGGCGATTTTTCCTGCGTAATCTTTGAACTTCATATAAAGTGCAGTCTCTAACCCAGGTCTACCAGATTCTTCATGCCCGATCGCAGCCGCGAAAGCTGGATAAAATGCGTGGGATTGATGAAGAGCTCTGTAAGGTTGGCTATATCATCAATTGTCGCGCCTTTCTTTAGCAGGTACAGCAGATACTGGAACGAGTCCTTTCCGCCGTAGCCCACATGCTGTGCGCCCAGGAACTTGCGGGTTTTTGCATCGTAGATAATCTTCTGGAACCCGGAGAGGTCCGGCCACTGGTGGGCATACTGCATGCTACCTTCAGCCAGGGGTAGGGGCAGCCAGTTTTTGTAGCCCTGAATCGGCATCCTGGCCACGAAGACCTGCCCGACTTTCTCCTTGGCCTCTTTCTCAGTCATTCCAACCCAGGTAGTTTCGTAGAAGGTATGCAACGTATCTGCAAACAGATCGGTCTCAAATTCTGCCGGAGCGCCGAGTATATTCTTAGCCGCCATCATACCGCCCTGCCTGGCCTTCCACATTTCCATGACGCCGCCGGTGATATCGCCGCTGGCATATATCCCCGGAACATTAGTCGCCATGTGTTTATCGATGATTATCTCTTTTTTAGGGCCGATTTTAACCCCGACCGGAGTAACAATATCCGAGCGCGGAGTACACCCCGTTCCCAGATAGACCAGATCGGCCTTGATTACCTTTTCCACGCCATCCTTGCCTTTCACCGTCACCGATTTAACCGAGCCGCTCCCGTTTATTGAGACCAGCGTAGTCTCGTCAAGCACCGGCAAGCCTCTAAGTTTCATCATGCGGAGTGTATATTCCCGCACGTCATCATCGATGGGGAACTGGCTGAGCGCCGGCATCATTTCCACTACGGTAGTGTTGCAGCCGACCGCGTTGAAAAAGGCAGCCCAGGGCAGTCCGCTCTTGGAGGCGCCCACCACAACAACGTCTTTGGGCTCGTAATCAAGCTCGAGGAAGTCTGCATAGGTATATACGCCCTTCAAATTTGTCCCGGGCACAGGGGGCACAGACGGTCCGGCGCCCGCCGCCACGATGATATTCTTCGTTTTAAATTCTCCCTTGCCGGGAACGGTGACAGTGTGCGGGTCAAGGACAGAGGCCCGCTGATTAAGCAGGAACTGCAGTTTCAATTGCTCCTTGCTCTGGTGGTACATGAAATCAAATACGTACTCGCGGCCGATGATAAAATCCCTCAGGACAGGCAGTATTTCAACTTTCCCGTTTTTCCTGGGGAACTTGGGCCAGTACTCTTTTTTATCCCAAATTCGTGCCTTGTCCAGCTCAACAGCTATCTCATAAAGATAGTGGTGCAGTACGCAGGCGTTTTTACAGCATTTTCCACCCAGGTGATTGTCAGCCTCGATGGTAAGTTGGTTGCCGCCCATGGCACGAAAATAGGAGGACCCGAATCTTCCTGAAGCGCCGCCGCCGATAAAGATGGCGTCCCATTCTTTAGTGGTTGAATCATAATTGTCATACGGTCTTCTGTTATCGTAAAAAGTCGTCATTTCATCTCTCCTGCATCTTTGTCAATTGGGATTCAGTCCTTTAGAACGTGGGTGACAGTACGTACACAATCAAGCCTGTTACAGGTTGTCTCCATCTTCTCGAAATTGCGGAAAGCCAGACCAAAGTTGTCTGCGTTCAGTTTAACTTTACAGACAAAGCATTTAAGCTTCCCCACAACGAGGTTGTCCCAGATTCCTAGGTATTGAAGGTGGTCCTTAATTTCTCTCTGATAAGACTGTAGACGCATCTTGACGCCTCCTGATTTATATAATAATTGGCAATAATGCTACTTAACGTAGAACCTGGGCCTGATCCTGGTCCAAAATGACGGACAGGCCATGACCCGGGGATTTTTACCGACAACTTTCTCAGCTATTTTCATCGCCTCTGCGAAATCCCTGGCGGGCGTGCAGCCGACGTCCCTCACCGATCCGGGCCCGCCGGTGCCGCTGACCTGCACCTGTGCCAGAGGATTATCCATGCCGGGTACACCAGCCATTATGATTTTGTTGGACTGGTTGAGGGCGTACTCGCTTTCGTACATCAGCCAGAAGCCGTGCACCGGCGCATAGGCATGAGCATGCCTGTATTTAAAAATAAGGTCCTCCCGGTACATGAATTCCTCTTCATAAACTGACAGCTCCCGCATAGTGAAACAATTGCGGTAGAGGTCGAGTATCTCAGAATAAGAAGGGTGCGATCTCTCGTCTATGGTCCCGTCACAGTGCGCCAGCGCTATAACTACACCACCTTCTCTCAACAACGGTTTGTTAACCCACATGCGTACGGGGGCACAAGCTGCAGCAAGCGCTATAAGCGGATTGCTGGTCTCACCGTAAAGTGAATAGCGGGGCACACCGTAAATAAGCACGTCGGCCTGAGGCACTTCCATGTGGTAGATGCTTTCGGCAAATTTCCAGGTAGGCTGGTTTATCTCGGGTGAATAACCCGCAAAAACACCGGCCGGGGCTCCCCCGGCGCTGGGTACGACGTCTACGTAAAATACACGCTTACCTGTATGTTTTTCAATCTGGGCCATGACCGCTTCCTTGTGAGAACGGTACATCATGGTGTGCTGATTGCCGTGGCAAGAATCAGGATGGCCAACCACCGGAAAACCATGTGTTGACGTCATGCTGCGTGTGCTGGGAAAACCTATTATCACACCGGTCCCTGTCATGCCGCCCCAGTTCGAAACGACAACTGTGCCCGTATAGATGAAAAGTTCCGAATCTTCCAGAGCACGGTTGTACTCAACGTAGTCGCCCATGGCTGATGTGCCCATATACACAAGGTTCTCCTGATCATGGCAATCATGATTTAATATCCTGGAGGCACTGCCGGCGGGAGCAAACCTGTCGTATATTGCCGGGCCCAAACAAGCCCTTAATTGCGGAGCGGTCCACTTGCAATGATTGCCGCTTCCACACAGTAAATATATATTTTCCTCCTTGACACCGGCCTTAAGCAGCTCTTCTACAATGATGGGTATGATCAGCTGACGGGGCTTCCCAGGCCGGGAGGGGTCATCAAAACCTATAGTGACCTTGCCGTTACGCGCCTTCTTAGCCAGTTCAGCCAGGGGTGGTGCGCCAATTGGCTTTGCAATAGCTTCCCGTATGACTTTTTCAGGATCCTGCAGGATGGGAGGATTGGGGATCTCCCCAATAACCGTGTCTTCCGGTACCTCGATGTCTATCTTTCTGTCCCAATAATCTGCCTGGATGGTTTTATTACTCACCTGTATCCTCCTTAACAATTAAGATAGATCGGTATTAATATCTTGATCAGGTTCAAAGGCGGCTTCATAATATCATAGCAATGCCACCGGACCAAACCATTTCACTTACATAACTGGCATTAGACAAATTATACAAATATTGTATAATTTAATCAACTGTCTTGTTACTGGTATAATTTGCGGCACTGGGGGTATTCCATGAAATCTATATCCAAGCTACTGCACGGCCTTATCCTGGCATCGCTATTGTTCGTATCACTTGGCGGCCTGTCAGGCTGTACACCTGCAGCGCCTTCAACGGTACGCATTGGATATCTGCTGGGCGACCTTCATCAATTGCCGTTTTTTGTAGCGCAGGACAAAGGGTTTTTCACTGACGAGGGGCTAAAGGTGGAGGTAGTAGGGCCCTTTGATGCCGGACCTGCAGAGATGGATGCGCTGGCGGCAGGACAGATCGATATAGGCTATGTGGGGGTGGCGCCGGCCGTTATGGCGGCTGCGCGTAAAATCCCGCTTTCCATAGTATCGGGGGTCAACCTGGAAGGGTCGGGCCTGGTGACTGCGACAGCTATCAACAATGTTACCGAACTAAAATCGAAAAAAATAGCCACGCCGGCGCCCGGATCAATTCAGTACGTGATGTTTGGGATGCTGCTGAATAGCAATAATATGGGTTTCAACGACATTGAGCTGTTCCCCGGCACGGTTAAACCTCCTGATATGCCGCAGTCTTTGCAAACCGGGCGTATTGACGGATACTTTGTCTGGGAGCCTTATGTGGCCAAGTCTGTCGTTGGTGGGTACGGCAAAGTGCTTGTAGGATCAAATCAAATCTGGCCCGGCCATCCATGCTGCGTAATCGTAACCGGCAGTGATTTCAGCCGTTCCCATGATAACACCGTAGCCTCTGTGATACGTGCACACCGCAGGGCTGTTGATTTCATAGCAGCCAATCCAATCGAAGCCAAAACCATCGCCGGCAAATGGACCAAGCTGGACCCCGCCGTCATCGACGACGCCTTCCAGCGCGTCAAATATACGTACTCTCTCAACAAAGACGATGTTAAGAAGTTTGTCGGGGAGATCATCAGCCTTGGTGAAAAAGGGGCTATCAAGCCGATCATAACAACAACTGATGTCCCGGACTTAAATATATTTGTCGAATCGGTGGTGGATACCAAATACGTGCAGAGGTGAAGATACGCGTCCTCTACGGCTAATTTCAATCCTCCTGTTCCTGCTCATCTGGGAGGGTGCGGCCCTCCTGGCCAATATTCCGCAGCTTTTTCCGACTCCCGTTGCCGTAGTTATCTCCCTGGGACAACTCATGGTTGCGCCGGGCCCTCCCGGTATGGAATGGGCAGGGGAGCTAATGGGCAATACACTTATCAGTCTGTGGAGGGTGCTCGTCGGTTTTGCGTTAGCCACCGTCACCGGTGTATTTCTCGGCATTATCATCGGCTGGTGGCGAAATGCGCGTGACCTGTTTGAGCCTGTTATCGAGATATTGCGCCCCATCCCGCCGTTGGCCTGGATCCCTCTAGCCATGCTGTGGTTTGGACTTGGCTTTAAACCGGCGGTCTTCCTCATCTGGTTGGGAGCATTTTTCCCGATCCTGCTCAATACGGTACTCGGCATGGAAAACACGCCGCATAAGCTGATAGAGGTGGCCAGGACGCTGGGCGCAGGTCCATGGCAGATACTTTATAAGGTTGGTGTTCCGTCAGCGGCGCCTTCGATCATGGCAGGATTGCGCATCGGGATCGGGATCGGATGGA
>CAYTIC010000004.1:0-210806 GCA_964437795.1 uncultured Dehalococcoidales bacterium
GGTATTGTAGTAATATAGTTATTTCGTATTGTAGTAGATTAGTAAAATATGAAAATAGCGCGTACCGATAACTTTAAAACGGCATGGAGCCGACTGGAAGAGAAAGACAAGAAATCAGCTCGTAAGGCAATAGAGAATTTAATTGCTAATATGAATTACCCGTCATTGAGAGTAAAAAAGATCAAGGGAACTAGTAACATTTGGGAAGCAAGGGCAAGTCGTACATTGAGGATAACATTTCAAGTGGACTCCGATATAATTATCTTACGCAATGTTGGTCATCATGATGAGACATTAAAGCAACCTTAGAGGATATTAATATGAGTATATATAGTAAAGTTACGCGGAATGGGCAAATCACTCTACCAAAATCTGTACGTGAGAAATTGGGAGTGTATGAAGGCGATATTATTGAGATAGAAATCGTAGGCGAAAATGCTGTGTTGGTGCCTAAAAAGCTGGTTGATAAAAGCCAGGCATATTTCTGGACTAAAAGTTGGCAGGATGGTGAGCTTCAGGCTGAGGCAGATATCAAGAATGGGAAAATTCAGGTATTTGCATCGGCTAAGCATCTGATTAAAGAGCTGGATTAGACCGCGGCACTCATAAGCCCTTGGTCAGTTGATTGTCTCCTCTTAACTTGTGAAGTAGTGGGTAAATCCACGAACCTTTGCTATTTGTTTTCCAATATCAAGTTAAATTTAGAAATTATTGCATTAATATCAGGCATTTATAAGGCAGATGTCATGTATACACACAATTACTGCTATATAATTAGTGTAAAGTGATCTTAAGAGGAGGTGAAAAGTGAAAAACAAATTCCTAATAGGGTTACTGACATTAGTGGCATTAACAACGTTAACTGCTACAAGCTGTACTTCATATGTAACCACTGAGCAGTATATGGCCTTGCAAAACCAGGTCAATACACTCAGCAACCGGCTGAATTCCACTCAGCAACAGCTGGCTGCAGCTCAGCAACAGCTCAATTCAACACAGCAACAGCTCAATTCAACACAGCAGGCTCTATCTCAAGCACAATCTCAGCTACAGCAGCAGCGGACGTACGTTACATCTTCTCAACCTACAATCATATATCGAAGCTATCCGTCCGTATATCAATACCCATATTACTATCAGTCACCCTGGTATCCACGACCGCCGCAGCCATTTCCTCCGCCACCCGGACCACCATTTCCCGGGCCACCGCATCCATTTCCGTCACCTCCTCCTGGACCATAACCTCAATATAATATAGCCTGGCCAGTCATTATCGAGGGAGGAAACCGATAGCATCTGTGCAATCGGTTTCCTCCCTCGAACGTTAAGTGTCAGACAACGGGATGAACACTCCTCTTTTCTAGAATACTATCTAAGGTTTGGAATGAGCGTAGATTTGGTGGATCTGAGAGAGGGATATCAGCGCTTTTTTACCAGGTAAATAATTGCGAATGCAATGACCGGCAGACATGCGACTGATGTGATGATCCAGAACGGAGAATTGTCACCTATCACAGCGAAGTAGATGGAGTAAATTGCAAAACCACTTAGGGCTATTATGGTGTATACAGCGAGTCCTTTCATCGTCATCGCCAATTATAATATAAACACCTGTCTACGGCACTACGTGTTTAATTAGCACCAGCCGGTATCTTTTTTACGGTTAAGAACAAGCGATAGTCATCTTTCAATATATTTTTTCCCAATTCCGGATACGGCTCTACACGTGAAATAAACTTGTATTGCTTATACGAATCTTTACCGTTCTGGTCAGTCAAACCCTGATCGGTCAACACTATTTGTGAGGATAACCCGTTATCGCTGATGTTAAGGATACTGCGCACTCTGCCCTGCCAGAAGCAGGTCGCACCTTTGGGGCACCGGCTGTCCTCCTGGATCCCTTCAAATTGCAGAGTAATCCCTTCACTTTTTAGTTCGGCGATCTGGCCTACGGCCAGTGAAAACTCATTATCAATAGAGGCCTGGATTATGCCTTCACTACTACGGCATCCGACTGAGGCTATTAATATAAGAAGAGAGCTGAGTAGCAGTATGGATTTGAACATTTGATAATAGTCTAAATCCCGTCAGATGGATATGCAAGCTGCTACTGGATAACTGTGATATAATCCGCGTGAATATGTGGAGGTATTGGATATGGCAGAGAATGTAGTGGTCAAGCGGGATAAGGAAATAGCGGTAGTCTCTCTCAACCGGCCGGCTTTTTTCAATGCTTTTGATCTCGATACCATCAGCGCTTTTTCAAGCATGCTTTTAACGCTTGCAGTCGATGACTCTGTGAGGGGAGTGGTGATCTCCGGCGAGGGCAAGGCCTTCTGCGCCGGCGGCGATGTTAAATGGATGGTTGAGCAGCCGGAAGGGCCCGCCAGGGGCATTCATAAACTGGCGGCGAGCTACCACCAGGCCATCGTGGAGATCAGGCGTATGCCGAAGCCGGTCATAGCCGCTATCAACGGCATGGCGGCCGGAGGCGGCTTTTCACTGGCGCTGGCCTGTGATTTCAGGGTGATGTCCCGTTCCGCCGTTCTAAAGCAAGCTTATACCTCTAACGGCCTTTGCCCCGACGGTGGTGGCACTTTCACGCTTCCCAGGATGGTAGGACTTGCCCGCGCACTGGAGATCGTAGCTTTTGACGCGCCCATATCCTCCGAACAGGCTTTGAACTGGGGACTGGTGACCAGGGTTGTGGATGACGGGCAGGCCCTAAGTGAAGCTGTCGATATGGCCCATAAGCTGGCTAAAACTTCCCTCAGCTCCTTTGCGTGGTCAAAGCAGCTTCTGACAGATTCATTCGACAGCGCGTTGGAAGCGCATCTTGAACATGAGCGTACAGGTATCTGCAGTTGCGCGGACAGCTCGGAGGGCAAAGAGGGATTGAGCGCATTCAAGGAAAAGCGCAAGCCGGTATATATGCCGTAGCAAATCGATACTTCCGCGAATTACTAGAAGAAACACCAATATAAGGAGATGATTGATTATGCTTAGCTGGCAAAGCAGGGTGCTCGAGATATATTTCCGCCTTCAACATGCGTTCGCACCAAAAGGAGAAGAGGTGGACGTACAGAAAGAACGTGTTGAACTGGATAAGCTGGGGGCCATGTTCAAGCTGCCTAAAGGGGTTAAATCAGTCAAAGAATCCGCCGGCGGTGTGCCTGCTGAATGGGTAATCCCAACCGGCATCTCTGATGACAGGGTGGTGCTCTACCTGCACGGCGGGTCCTACACGTCCGGCTCCTGCAATTCCCATCGTCCGATGGTTGCTAATATAGCGATCGCCTCTAAAGCCCGCGTGTTGACACTGGATTACAGGCTGGCGCCAGAGCATCCTCATCCGGCAGCGGTCGAGGACGCTGTTGCCGCCTATAAATGGCTGATAAACGGCCGGGTCGATCCCAAACACCTGGCTATAGCCGGTGACTCGGCAGGCGGCGGCCTGGCCGTTGCCCTGCTGGTCTGCCTGAGGGACAATAACATCCCTCTGCCCGCAGCCTGCGTCTGCCTCTCGCCCTGGACCGACTTGGCCTTCACAGGAGAAACCTGGAAGACAAAACTCGCGGCCGACCTGATCATTTATCCTTATAAGGAATACGCATTCGCCAAAATGTATCAGGGAGGTCTCGATCCGGCAACGCCCCTGGTGTCCCCGCTCTACGCCGATTTGAAAGGATTGCCGCCCCTGCTGGTACAGGTGGGGACGGATGAAGTATTGCTCTCGGACTCAACGCGCCTGGCAGAGCGCGCTAAACAGGCCGGGGTCAACGTGACCATCGAGGAGTGGGAAAAGATGCAACACGTATGGCAGTTCGCCTCCGGCTTTATCCCCGAAGGACGCCGCGCTGTCCAACGGATCGGCGAGTTTATCGACAAATGGGCGTGAACCGGCGTATAATTTCTTAAAGGCTAATAAGATTATCATAGAAGTCAAATATTATGCAGGAGATTGAGTCAACTCAACCCCCGCAGAGCGAACCGGAACTGGCAGCGCTGAGGGCGAAGTCGGCCTCATTAGAGACGAGAATGAGGGAGCTTGTTCAGAAAATCGACGGCAATTCGAATTACAGAAACGACATCATCTGGCTCGCACAGGAGATCAACAAGGTCCAGAAGCAGATCAAGGACCTGGGATCAAAGGACGTTTAAAGGCGAACCCGAAGGTACACCCCTACAGGTGTAAATTCCAAGCTCCAAAAACCAAATTCCAATTAATATAATTCAAATTATGATTTTGGAATTGTTTGGAGTTTGGAATTTGGTTATTGGAATTTAGTGATCAACCGGCAGGTCCAATCCTCTTGAAACAGCCCGTTTTATAGCCCGCACTGCCTTTTGGTCGAAGCCGGCTATTTTCTCTGCCAGCGCATCAGCTTCACTCAATAGATCGGGGCGCGGCACCACGCGGTTAACCAGCTTCATATCAAGCGCCTCTTGTGCGCCGACGCGGCGGCCGGTCAGCAGCAGGTCGAGGGCCGGGCCGGGTCCTATGGTGCGGGGCACGGTCTGCGTGGCCCCAGCTGCTGGGATGAAGCCCAGCGCCACTTCCGGCAGGCCGAATACAGCGTCTCCGGAGGCTATTCTTATATCGCAGCACATGGCCATCTCGATGCCGGAGCCGAAGACATAGCCGTGCAGCGCAGCTATCACAGGCTGGGGCAGGCTCAGGAATAGGCCCCACACATCCCTGTGCCAGCGGACATGGCGGGCGGCCGTAGGCGCCGGGGCGGAGAGGAATTCGCTCAGATCTGCGCCGGCACAGAAGGCCTTCTCACCGGCGCCCTTTATTATGACAACGTGGACATCGCCATCGGTTTTGATTGCCGAGAGGGCCTCATGCAGCTCATCCCGCATGCGGACGTTATAGATATTCAATACGTGGGGGCGGTTGAGCGTAATATAAGCTATGTGCCCCCTCTTCTCGTAGAGGATGGTCTCGAATCCGCCCATCACTTCCCCTTGAACTCGGGCCTGCGCTTCTCTTTAAAGGCCGTGATACCCTCGGTCCGGTCTTCGGTGGTATGCAACAGGAAGTACAGGTCGCCCTCGAGCTGCAGCCCCTGTGACAGTGTCATGTCCAGCCCCTTATACACGGCCTCCTTGCAGTACCTCAGGGCCATCGATGCCTTGCCGGCCATCTCATTGCCCATAGCCAGTGCAACATCCAGCGTATCTTTAGCCGGCACTACCCGGCTGACCAGTCCGATCTGCAGGGCTTCGGCGGCCGTTACGGCCCGGCCTGTCAGCATCAGTTCCACAGCATTTGCCCGGCCCACCAGGCGCGGCAACCGCTGCGTGGCGCCGTCAGAAGGAATTACACCACGATTGATGCCGGGTAACGAGAAGAGCGCTGTTCTGGCTGCGATCCTGATATCGCAGGCAAGCGCCAGCTCCAGGCCGATGCCTATGGCGTCCCCGTTAATGGCCGCGATTGTCGGGCAGTTGAGAGACGCCATAGGCGTTGCCAGCGAAAAACCGGCCTGCGCCCTTCGGTTGGCAGCAATGTCACTGCAAAAGACAGGGCCGCTGCCTGTGATGACAGCGGCCCTGATCTCCGTATCGTAATTCAGCTCATCGCATATTGCGGCAAGGTCCTCAGCCAGGGCGGGTCCGGGACTTCCCTTCGCCAGCCTGATCACGGCCAATCCGCAATCGCATTCGAGCCGTATACTTGAGCTCATAACGGCTACTTCTTGGCGGGCACTTCGGCCTGCAGGATCAGCTTTTTGGCCTTGAAGTCCTCGATTTGCTCCTTTGTAAAGCCGATCTCCAGCAGTACTTCGATGGTATGTTCGCCCAGCATAGGCCCGGGCCTTGCCACTTTACCCGGGGTCTCAGAGAACTCTGCGTTAATGCCCTGGAGCTGTACTTTGCCCCACTGGGGATGGTCCTGAAACTCGTACACGCCTGTGGCCTTGCAGTGAGGATCATTTGCCAGCAGGTCGACGATGCCCTGACCCTGTGCGGCGGGTACGCCCTGCATCGCCAGGAGCAGCGCCCAGGCGTTGGCGGGGGTGCTGAAGAATGTCTCCTCCAGTATGGCCGTGAGCTCTTTGTCGTGCTTTTTGCGTGCGCCGGCCGTGGCGAAGCGCCGGTCGGTTGTGAGGGCGGTCAGGCCCAATACCTTGCAGAGGGTTTTCCAATGCGCATCCTTGGGACAGTAAATGTAAAGCCAGCCGCCGTCGATGCCCTGGTAAAGACGGTCGAGCGCGCCCAGTCCCTTGATGTCCGGCTTGCCCAGGTATTTGCGCTTCATGCCCTTGTACTGGATGAAATTGCCCGACTGCAGCGTGACGGCCGAGCGCAGTAGCGAACTCTCCACGAACTGGCCCTGTCCCGTGCGCAGCTTATTGAAGAGCGCCAGCGATGCGCCGAAGGCGCCCAGCATGGGCCCCATCTCATCGTTCAGCTGTATCTTATGGAAGATCGGTGTCTTGCCGGGTCCGCCCTGTCCCAGCATCTGGCCGCTCATAGCCTGGAAAAGGGGATCGTATCCGGGCCTCTCGGCATCAGGACCTGTAGATCCGAATGCTGGCATGGAGACATATAGTATGTCCGGCTTGATCTTCTTGACCGTCTCATAGTCCATGCCGAGCTTTTTCATGATGCCCGGGCGGGAGTTTTCCACCACCATGTCGCAGGTGGCGATAAGCTTATAGGCGATCGCCCTGGCCTCCTCCTTCCTGAGGTCGATAACTATGCCGCGCTTGCCGCGGTTTACGCCCATGAATCCGCCGGCCAGCATGCGCCAGGAATCTCCGTCGATGGGCTCGATCTTGATTACGTCGGCGCCAAGGTCGGCAAGTTCACGGCATACGCCGGCGCCGGCCAGCATGGTGGTAAAGTCTGCTACTCTGATCTTCTCTAATGCCATCATTTTCTTATTTCCTCCTCGGAGCCAGTTTTATCACGTTTTCCTGCTTCAGTCTCTTGATCTCCTGCGCCGAATAACCCAGCTCTCTGAGCACTTCACGCGTGTGCTGGCCGGGCAGCGGCGAGGGTCCCTGTATCTTCCCCGGCGTGTCCGTCAGGGACACCGGAATTCCCATCTCCTTTACGTTGCCCTTTTTGGGATCTTTGACGGTCTGCACCATATCGCTGGCTATGACCTGCTTGTAAGCCATGAAGTCGTCGATATTTTGCACCGGCGCCACGGGGATGCTTGCGTCCACGAACTGCTTCATCCACTGCTCGCGCGTCTTGGTCTTGTAGAGGGGCTTGAGCATGGACATGACCTGCGCGTTGCGGGGCGGGAAGATAAGGAATGGAGCTCCCTCAAAAAGCGGGTCGGTCAGCCATTCATCGTGGCCCAGCTCAACGGCAAACTGCATGAAGAATTTAGGATTGCCAAGTCCTGTGAACAGCCACTCGCCATCCTTGCACTGGTACGGCCGGTATAGCGGCATGGGCCCTGTGGGACCCCAGGGGGCGCGGAACATGCCCTCGAAATCGACGTTGAACTGACGGAAGGTGCTCAGGATGGTGCGGAAAAGCGAGACATCGATCCTCTGCCCCCTGCCGGTCTTCTCGCGCACGCATAGGCCGGATACGATGTAGAAGGCTGCGTCTACAGCGGTATAAAGGCTTGCCAGCGGCAGCACCACGAAGAGCGGGTGCGTCGCCAGTCCCTGCTCGTTGTAAACAGAGGCCACCGTGCTGACGATCTGGTCGTAGCCGGCCCAGCCTGCGTAAGGCCCGGTGCGGCCGAATCCCGAGATCGAGCAGTAGACAGCCCGCGGATTCAATTCCTTTACCTTGTCGTAGCCGATGCCCAGCTTGTCTGCTGTGCCCGGTTTGAAGTTCTCGATGATAACATCGGCTTTTTTAGCCAGGTCGAGGGCGATCTTGAGGCCCTCGGGCTTCTTCAGGTCCAGCGTGATACCTTTCTTGCTGCGGTTCCAGACCATGAACCCGTCCTGGTCGCGCATGGGGTCCCCACCCGGCCTTTCAACCTTGATGACTTCGGCGCCCTGATCCGCCAGCAGCGCGGCCGCGAACGGTCCCGCAATGTACTGGCCGAAATCGAGCACCCTGATACCGGATAATGCTCCTTGTGACATGGGTAACCTCCTTATTACTTGCTAAGCTCACTTGCATGAGCTGGTAATCAAACGTATATAGAAGCTGATCATCTCTGCATAGCTGTCGATTTTGATGTGCTCGTTAATTCCGTGTATCGACGGCAGTTCATCCGACCTGATGCGCTCGGGAGCAAACCGGTAGCAACAGGGCGACATGTCTACGAAATAGCTGCAGTCGGTCCTGCTCTGCACGAGCGTGGGCGCCACTATGGCATCGGGCATGGTCTCTCTGATGGCGTTGTTGAGCATGCCGAAGCTCCATCCGGTGGTGGGTGAGGTGGGTGCGGGCTCAAAGATGTTGCCGGGAAGGGGACTTATTTTAATACGCGGATCGGCTATCACGTCCGTCACACGCTTGATCACGCTTTCAACGCTGTCACCCTGTAATATACGGAAGTTGATCATAGCCGTCGCCAGCATGGGCAGTATGTTATCCCGTTCGCTGCCCTGGAACTGGGTGGGGGCCGTGGTGGTCCTGAGGAAAGCGTCGGTCGCGGGTTTTGCTGACATTTGCCGTTTAACCAGGCCCCTGAACAGCCACATGTTGGCGAAGATCATCTTTGCGGGGAAGGGCATCTCCGGCCCCAGGTAGTCGAAAAGGGAAGCCGCAGGACCCGTAAGGCGCGCCGGGAAAGGCCTTGCCTGAAGCCTGGCGATGGCCGCCGCCAGTATGCCGACGGTGGTCTGGCGTGGAGGCTGAGACGAATGGCCGCCCGACGCCTCGGCTCTCAACTCCAGCGATAAATAGCCCTTTTCGGCTGTGCCTACCAGGGCTACCCAGCCAGGTATGCCTGCCGCGATCCCCTGAGTGACCGCCATGCCTTCGTCTATGATGTATTCGAACTTCAGCCCCTGTGCCCTGAGATGTTGGGCGATCTTGCGTGCCCCCTCGTTGCCGCCAACCTCTTCGTCGAAGCCGGAGGCCAGGTAGATCGAACGGGACGGTTGGAAACCATCCTTCACAAGGTACTCGATAGCCTCCATCATGCTCAGCAGGCTGCCTTTATCGTCCAGCGTTCCCCTGCCCCAGATGAAGCCGTCGGCTATCTTCCCGGAGAAGGGAGGATGCTCCCATCCATCATCTGAAGCCGGTATAACGTCCTGGTGTGCTATCAACAATATGGGTTTCAGGCCCGCATCGCTTCCTTTCCATGTATAAAGCAGACCGTAGCTGTTTATAACCTGCTTTTGCAGGACGGCGTGCGCACGTGGGAAGGATTTTTCAAGGAAATTATGGAAAGCCGAAAACTGGCTGAAGTCGAACTCGGAACGGTCGAGGCTGGAGACCGTTTTGAATGTAATGGCCTCGGAGAGGCGCGTGACGGCGGCGTCAACGTCTAAAGCATAGGTTATTTTGGCAGCGGGGGTTGTCTGTCTGGACTTATAGGTGGCAGTCCTGACCGCAACGACGGCTATGATTATTAAGATGGCCAGTGCCGCGAGCGACACTGCTATGACCCAAGGTAACATGATGGCCGCTCCTCTGCCGGTTTCTGACACGGAAATTGTAGCATAACGGCTCGATTGCATCCATTACGCCGATGTAGTATAGTGCGTTGAATTTGTATTGCGGGGCAGGGCGGCGGACGGGAAACAGGAGGTGACAGCTATGGCAAACGTGACCGGCCAGAATGAGGTAAAAGAGTACAAGACAGGCGGCTGGAGCGCGCATTACGTCCTTATCATCTGTACTCTGCTGTATGCCATCAACTACATGGACAGGCAGGTGTTCTCGGTTATCCTGCAGCCCATGAAAATGGAGCTGGGCCTGTCCGACGCCGAGTGCGGGCTGGCTTCAACCGTGCTCATACTGGGCATGGCGCTATTCTCCTTCCCCATCGCACATATGATCGACCGCTGGAGCCGCCGGAAATCGATCGGCCTTATGGCTATTTTATGGAGCGGTTTCACCTTTCTGACCGGCCTGGCGACCAACTTCGTCGGAGTGCTCTTCCCGCGCGCCTTCGTGGGCCTGGGTGAGGCCGGCTTCGTGCCGGGCGGCACCGCCATGATCAGCGCCTCGTATTCTAAGGAGAAGCGTGGCCGTGCCCTGGGCATCTTCCACATTGCCATCCCGCTGGGTGCGGCAGTGGGCGTTATGCTGGGCGGCATCATCTCCGCCAAGTTCGGCTGGCGCACACCCTTCTACTATTTCGCCATACCCGGCGTAATCCTGGGTATACTGGCCTTCTTCATGAAGGACTATAAAACGGCTGTGGACGCTGGGGCATCGACGGGAGTCAAGGGCTTTTTTGTTGCGCTGGGCAACGTGCTGAAGCTACCCACAATTAAATGGTTCTACCCCGCCCTGGGGCTGGCCGTCTTCATGTCCACATCGGTGCTGATCTGGCTGCCCAGCTTGATCATGCGAGTTATGAACGTCTCCGAGGCTACCGCCGGCATGCTGGTGGGTGGAATCGGACTGACCGCCATCATCGGCGCCCCCCTGGGCGGAGTGCTCTCGGATTTCTGGCGCAAGAGAAACCCGCGCGGCAGAATGTACGTGCCGGCCGTGGCCTACCTGATCTCCGCTGTGCTGATCGTGATCGTCATATTGACAAAGTTCAGCCCCGTGGGCATCGCGCTGGCCGTGCTTTACGGCATCGCCGCCTCTATGGCTGTACCGGCCTTCGCCACGGTTTCGCAGGACATCGTGCCGGTGGCGCATAAGGGCCTATCCATGGGGCTGGTGGTATTTGCCCAGTATCTGTTCGGCGGAGCCTGGGGCCCATGGCTGATAGGCTGGCTTTCCGACCTGCTGGGCGGCGGCGCCGAAGGGCTGAGCGTCGCTGTCATGCTCTCGGCAATAGCAGGGGTACTGGGAGGCATATTCTTCCTCATCGCCGCACGCACGTACCCGGCCGACGCCGAGAAGGTCAGGCAGGAGACGCTGCTGGCCGAGGCCTGAACGAACTATTGACCTGCTTGTGTTAGCTGTGTGTTAAAATAGTCTATTACGCATTAAAAAAAGGAGGTAATTGCATGGGTTTACTGGACGGTAAGGTTGTCGTTATCACCGGCTCGGGGCGAGGCCTGGGAAAGGCCGAGGCGCTGCTCTTCGCATCGGAAGGCGCCAAGGTCGTTATCAATGACCTGGGCGGTGGTGCTGACGGCGCCGGAGCCGCATCTGTACCGGCCGACGAGGTCGTGGCCGAGATCAAGAAAATGGGCGGCCAGGCCGTGGCCAACTACGATTCGGTGGCCACCTGGAAGGGCGGCGAGGCCATAATCAAGGCCGCCGTCGACGCCTTCGGCAAAATAGACATACTGGTCAACAACGCGGGCATCCTGCGCGACCGCATGGTCTTCAATATGACCGAAGACGAGTGGGACATCATACAGAAGGTGCACCTCTACGGGCACTTTTTCTGCACGCGGCACGCCACTGCCTTCTTCCGACAGCAGCGTAGCGGCCGCATCATCAACACATCTTCGCAGGCCGGCCTGGGCAACCTGGGACAGGCCAACTACAGCGCAGCCAAGGAAGGCATCGTGGGCTTCACGCGCACCGTGGCCCTGGATATGGGCAAATACGGCGTGACCTGCAACTGCATACGTCCTATCGCCGCTACACGTCTAACCCTGACACCGGAGCTGCAGGCGGCCATGGAGAAAAAGGCCAAGGAAGGCGGCAGCGGGCTGGGGCTGGATATCGGCGCAGAGCTGAAAAAAATGGCGCCCGAACATATTGCCCCGCTGGTTGTTTTTCTGGCAACCGATGCCGCGGGCGGAATCAACGGCAAGACGTTCTTTGTGGGTGGAGGCGAGGTTGGGTTATACTCCGAGCCAACCATCGTTTCCAGCATCTTCAAAGACGGTGTATGGACGGTCAAAGAGCTGGCCGACCTTATGCCCAAGAGCCTGACCAAGGGCATGGTGCCCCCGCCGCCGCAGCCGAAATAGAATATTTTTGCTATAGTATCAGCGGCGGTATTGATACCGCCGCTGATACTATTATGTCCAAACAACGTCTCGATAGTCTGCTGGTGGCCAGGGGCCTGGCTGAGAACAGGAGCAGGGCCCAGGCCATTATAATGGCAGGTGAGGTGACCGTTGACGGAAGTGTGCAGACCAAAGCGGGCTGCCCTGTGCCGGAAGACTGCGAAATACTCCTCAAAGAGAAGATGCCCTATGTAAGCAGGGGCGGCCTCAAGCTTGAACATGCCCTGAAGGAGTTCGGCATAAATGTATCCGGCCTGGCCTGCCTGGATGTAGGCGCATCGACAGGGGGATTCACCGATTGCCTGCTGCAGCACGGGGCCGAAAAGGTTTACGCTCTTGATGTCGGCTATGGACAAATAGATTACCGTCTGAGGCAGGACGAGCGCGTTACAGTATTTGAGAAGGTCAACGCACACTACCCCTTCGAACTACCCGGTAAGGTAGGCTTGGCCACCATGGATGTCTCATTCATATCGGTGACCATGGTTATACCCAACGTCCTTACGCACCTGAGTCCCGGTGGCGAGATGGTCGTCCTTTTCAAGCCGCAATTCGAGGCGGACAGGAAGGATGTGGGGAAGGGAGGTGTGATCAGGGACCCAGCGGTCCATGCCGGGTGCATAGGCAAATTCGTAACATGGATGAATTCAAATAGCTGGACGCTTCTGAACTTAACGGCGTCACCCATTTCCGGCGCCGATGGAAACAGGGAGTTTTTAATACATATGAGGCCGTTCAAGCCGTGAGCTTCAGTAGAATTGAACTGCGCGACCTTGCCATCTGCTGGCTGGCGCTGGGATTCTGTTTTTCCCTGCAGTACCTTATCCCTCAGCAGGGGACACCCTATTTGCAGTCGCTGGCGCAATTTGTAGGTTTCCTGGGTATTGCGCTTATCGGAATCGGGACGGGATTCCTCTTCCATGAGCTGGCCCACAAGGGAGTGGCCCAGCGCTATGGCTACCATGCAGAGTTCCGTATGTGGAAGCTGGGCCTGATAATAGCGGTTGCCTCCGCCGTCATCAGCTTCGGCCAGTTTCTTTTCTTCGCACCGGGGGCGGTCTACACGTCGACATACAAGCAGCCGGACCCCGGGGAGGAGGGCAGGATATCCGCTGCCGGCCCCGTCGCCAATATCATACTGGCAGGTCTTTTTTTTCTGCTGGCTATGGGAACGGGAAGCTCGGAGACCTGGAGACTGATCGGCACATTCGGCTTCCAGGTCAACCTCTGGCTGGCGGCCTTCAACCTTATCCCTTTCCCTCCTCTGGACGGTGTAAAGATACTGCGCTGGAACAAGCTTGCCTGGCTTGCCCTGGCAGCGCTGTCATGGGGGCTGCTGCTGATGTTTATGCTGGGGATAATTAGATAATGAGAGATTCGATGGTAATCCTTTGCGCCGACGAAATCATGCTGGCCGGAGAGGTTTTCCTCCCGGACGACTGTACCGGGGTTTACCCTGCGGTATGCCTCTGCCACGGCATCCCGGCAGTGCCGTATAACCCGGATGAGAAGGGTGGATATCCGGAGCTGGCAGCCAGGTTCTGCCGCGCTGGCTTTGCCGCGCTGGTATTCAACTTCCGGGGGTGCGGCCCGAGCCAGGGCAACATCGACATGCCCGGATGGACCTGCGACCTTGAAGCTGCCGTCGAATTCCTCTACATGCTGCCCGAGGTGGACAGGAGCAAGATATACCTGCTGGGCTCATCCGGAGGGGCGGCGGCCAGCATTTACGCTGCCGCCCATGACAAACGCGTAAGCGCGGTGGCCACGCTGGCCTGCCCGGCTGAGTTCGACTTTATGGCCGATGGATACACTGCGGAGTCGCTGATCGCCAGGTTCAGGGAGATCGGCATAATCAAAGATGCGGATTTTCCTCCTTCGGTGAAGAAATGGCTTGACGGATTCAAGACCGTTGCGCCCATAGAACATGTGGGCAAGCTATCGCCCAAGCCGCTCCTGCTGGTGCACGGCGATAGTGACGACGTGGTGCCGGTTGAACATGCCGAGCGCCTGTACGCCAAGGCCGGACAGCCCAAAGAAAAAATCATACTGCCCGGCGCAGGCCACAGGCTGCGCCAGGATGAGAGGGCCATAGGGGCGGTCATGTCGTGGCTGCAGAAACTGGCCGGCCTTTAGAGAGGCTGGATTCAAATACGGCGACTATTAACTTGCAGCATGTTATGGTAGATTATTAATATATTGTTAATGCAGCATCCTACCTGGCATTAATCTGAATTTACAGGAGGCAGGCAGATGTCGAAGTTACTATACCTGGCATTGGCATTGATCATTACTCTCAGTTCAGCTTGTATCACAGTTGTCCAACCCGGGACCAATACGCCAGGCGGCACAACAGCCGATGGAAATAGGCCCGCAGCTTTCATAGATCTGATATCGCCCAGCAGCCTTACCTGGGGACAGGAAGTCAGCTTCACCGGGCACGGCACCACACCCACCGGCAGCATTACAGCCTATCGCTGGCGTTCCAGTATCGACGGTGACCTGAGTTCAAGGCCCACCTTTGCTACCAGCAATCTTTCGCGCGGCAATCATATAATACTGTTCTCAGTACAGAACACCGCGGGGAACTGGTCACTCGAGACCCAGGGCACGGTGAATGTCATGACCGAGGCCGGCGGCGATACCGGCGGTACTCCTCCGCCCGATGATACGATTCCGGCAACGACGCCGCCGGTGATCAATTCGTTCAACGCTTCACCGGCAGGCATCACAGCCGGCTCCAGTTCGACTCTCAGTTGGGATGTCGGCAACGCCATAGCAGTCACCATCGATAACGGCGTCGGCAGCGTGGGGCTTACAGGTACACGTGTCGTGTCCCCGGCCGTCGATACGACCTATACCCTGACCGCTGCCAATACGGCTTATTTCAGCCAGGCAACGGTAACTGTAACGGTTGCCGCCGCGGCCGCTACGAAGCCCGACCTGATAATCGAGGACATATGGAAATCGGGCGACAGGATATATTACCGCATCAAGAACCAGGGACCGGCGGCAGCGCCGGGAACGGTCACAAGGTTGACCATCGACGGGGCTGTGAAATCTACGGATTCCGCACCGGCGCTTGCTGCCGGCGCAGCCAGCACCCAGAGTTTCAGCGGCTATGCTTATGCCTGCACCGGGGTGTCGGATACCGTGATGGTTACGGCCGATTCAACCAATGTTGCCAACGAGTCCAACGGGGGCAACAACAGCATGACCTCGACTTTCAGCTGTCTGGTACTCGGGCCCGTGATGCCGCCGCTGGTCGCATTGAAGCCCGACCTGACCATAACAAATATATCTTTCCAGCCGGCGCCCCTTAATAAGGTGTCATTCACCGTAAAAAACGCGGGCACACTGAATTCGGGCGGCTTCGATGTCAAGCTGTATGTCGGCGGCGCATATAAAGATACGGTCCATATACCAGGCGGAATTGTATCCGGGGGCCAGGCCACATTCACTTTCCCGATGTATCACCACGTATGTGTAATCGGCACTCATACCACCATGATGGTAACAGCCGATACGGGTGGGGCAATCTCTGAGTCGGACGAGACCAACAACTCGCGCTCCGAGTGGTGGGGCTGTCCTCCCGCTCCGTAGCAGCGTCTGCCCGGGGCTCTCTGACAGAGCGCTTTGCGACACGTTCAGCGCATTGACCGTGCTGCTATAAAAACGTATAATTCACGTGCAAGCCAATGCAAGATTTGCACGAAAGCTGCGGCATATTCGGTATTTACGCCCCCGGAGTAGATGTAGCCCGTGTTACTTTCTTTGCGCTGTATGCCCTTCAGCATCGCGGGCAGGAAAGCGCGGGCATAGCTACGGCCGAGGGTGGAAAGATCTATATCCATACGGATATGGGACTGGTTTCACATGCATTCAATGAGGAGGAATTGCTGCGCCTTAAGGGCAATATCGCCATCGGCCATAACCGCTATTCCACCACCGGCTCCAGCGTTGCCTGTAACGCCCAGCCTGTCCTGGCGGGCACCACAGAACTGAAGTTAGCGCTGGGTCACAATGGCAATATAACCAACTCCGCCGCCCTGCGGGCCGGCCTCGAGGAGCAGGGCTTCACTTTCAACTCGTCCACGGACTCGGAAGTAATAGCCTACCTGATGCTCACCTCTCCCGAGAAAGATGTCGAGGCTAAAATCAAGTATGCCATGCGGCGCCTGCAGGGCGCCTACTCGCTGGTTATACTGGCCGGCGAAAGGCTTTACGGCGTACGCGATCCCATGGGCGTCAGGCCCCTGTCGCTGGGAACCCTCGATGGCGGATGGGTGCTGGCATCGGAGACGTGTGCTTTCGACCACACAGGGGCTCAGTTCGTCAGGGAGATAGAGCCCGGCGAGATAGTTACCATCGACAGCAACGGCGCTCGCAGCACCCGTGTCGAAAGCGAACGCAAAGCCCTCTGCATCTTCGAATATATCTACTTTGCGCGCCCCGACAGCGTGCTCAACGGCAAACTGATTTACTCCACACGGGAGCAGATGGGAGCAATACTATCCCAGCAGTACCCGGTGGATGCCGATATGGTGATGGGTGTACCGGACTCAGCCACGGCTGCCGGTATAGGATATGCCAGGGCTTCCGGCATCCCATACCATGAAGGACTTCTCAAGAACCGCTATGTCGGACGCACTTTCATTGAGCCGGACCAGCGCCTACGCGAGCTGGGAGTCAGGCTCAAGTTCAACCCGTTGACGCAGGAGATCTCCGGCAAACGTCTGGTCGTGGTGGACGACAGCATAGTGCGCGGCACGACTACACCGCGTGTTATCAACATGCTGAAGAAAGCCGGGGCCAGGGAGGTGCATATGAGGATCTGCGCACCGCCCATACGTTACCCCTGCTTTTTCGGCGTAGATATGGCTACTCGCTGGGAGCTGATAGCCGCCCACAAGACCGTGCCGGAGATTAAAGATGCCATCGGCGCGGATACACTCGGCTACATCAGCATGGACGGACTGATCGAGGCAATAGATCTGCCCAAGGATATATTCTGCGCAGCCTGCTTTACCGGCGATTACCCGATGCCGGTACAGCTTGAGATGGATAAGTTACAACTGGAGACTCTTCCTTTAAACACGGCAAGGAGCCTCAGTGAAATCGAAACCTAAGGGCGCCTACGCCCAGGCCGGCGTCGACATATCGGCCGCCGACAAGACCAAGGACCTGATCAGGGAACTGGTGCGGCCCACGTTCGGCCCCGAGGTGTTGACCGATATAGGTCATTTCGGCGCCTTTTTCCGGTTGAAACAGTACAATGACCCCGTGCTCGTATCGAGCTCGGACGGTGTGGGCACCAAGCTCAAGATAGCAGTCGTGATGGATAAACACGATACTGTCGGCATGGACCTGGTCAACCATTGCACCAACGATATACTTTGCTGCGGCGCCAGCCCCCTCTTTATGCTGGACTACGTGGCCCTTGGCAAGCTTCACCCGCACAAGGTGGCGGCTATAGTGTCCGGCCTGGCCCAGGCCTGCAAAGAGGTTGGCTGCGCACTGATAGGCGGAGAGACAGCCGAGATGCCCGGCATGTACAAATCGGCGGACTACGACCTGGCGGGATTTATTGTAGGTGTGGTGGAAAGAGACAGGTTGATCAGCGGAGATAAGATAAGTGAAGGTGATACCGTGATCGGGCTGGATTCCAGCGGCCTGCATACCAATGGCTACTCGCTGGTGCGCAAGGTATTTGGTATAGATCGCGATGCGCTCGCCCTCAAGATGATCTACCCCGAGCTCGGCGGCAAGACGCTGGGAGAAGAGCTGCTGCAGCCGCACCGGTGTTACCACAATGACCTCAAGCCTCTGCTGGGGGATGTCCATGGTATGGCGCACATAACCGGCGGGGGATTTGTGGGGAACATACCGCGTATACTCCCGCAGGACTGCTCAGTCCTGATAGACCGGCCGTCCTGGCAGGTGCCGGCCATATTCGACCTGATACAGAAGAAAGGCAACATCAAGGATGAAGAGATGTTCAGGGTTTTTAATATGGGAATAGGCATGATTGTGATCTGCGGGAAGGATGACGCCGCTAAAATGGTGGAAAGCCTGCCCGGCGCCCATAATATCGGCAGGATTATCAAGGCAAACGGCAGCGAGAGAGTGATAATACGGTAAGGGGGGAGATATGCGAGCAATCCTGAGCGTTTCCAACAAGGCCGGGCTGGTCGGCTTTGCCAAACAGCTGGAGAGCCTCAAATTCGAGGTGTTCAGCACGGGCGGTACCAAGAAATCGTTGACCGAGTCGGGCCTCAAGGTCCGCGGCATATCAGACATTACGGGATTTCCCGAGATACTGGACGGGAGGGTCAAGACGCTGCATCCCATGGTGCACGGCGGCATACTTGCAAGACGAGACCTGGACCGGCATATGCAGGAACTGGACAGCCACAAGATCGGCCTGATAGACCTGGTAGTGGTCAACCTTTACCCCTTTGTCGAGACTGTTTCCAAGGCGAACGTGACGCTGGAAGACGCGCTGGAGAATATCGATATCGGCGGGCCGACCATGATCAGGGCAGCGGCCAAGAATTTCCCGGCGGTGCTGGTAGTGGTGGACCCTGCGGATTACGATACGCTGATTGAAAAATTGAAGGCGGGCCAGGTTGACCAGTCCTTTCGCCGCAAGCTGGCACAGAAAGCCTTTCAACACGTCGCGCTCTATGACACTGCGATATCTCAGTACTTGCTCGAGGGCGAGACCTTTCCTCAGGACCTTACACTGGCAGTACGGAAAATGTACAACCTTCGCTACGGCGAGAATCCGCACCAGTCGGCGGCCCTGTATGTGGAGAAGGTGGCGGGACGCAAGCCATGGGGGATCACGCAGGTCAAACAGGAGTCGGGACCCGAGCTGTCCTTTAATAATTTCCTGGATATCGATTCGGCCTGGAACGTGGTAAGCGATTTTGTCGAGCCTGCAGTGGCCGTCATCAAGCACACCAATCCCTGCGGCCTTTGCAGCAACAACGACCTCCCGGAAGCTTACCGCAGGGCACTGGCCGGGGACCCCATAGCGGCCTTCGGAGGGATCGTGGCTGTAAACCGGGTAATGGATATCGCCCTGGCCACCGAGGTGGACAAGACCCATTTTGATGCCGTCATAACCGGGGGATATACGGAGGAGGCGCTGGCATTGCTGGGCCGCAAGAAGAGCCTGAGGCTGCTATCCATGCAGGCTGAGGCGCGCGCACCCGAGGGCAATGTTGTGGAATTCCGTCCCATCACGGGAGGATTCCTCGCACAACTTAAGGATTTCTATACCGGTGATGAATTCAAGCCTAGGGTCGTAACCAAACGGGAGCCGACCCAGCGGGAGTGGGACGACCTCTTCTTCGCCTGGAAGGCGGTCAAGCACATAAAGTCCAACGGCATAACGCTGGTCAAGGACCGCACGCTGTTGGGCATGGGCGCGGGACAACCCAACCGATCGGTGAGCGCACAGATCGCTTTAGAGAGGGCAGGCGACAAATCAAAGGGGGCCGTACTGGGATCCGACGCCTTCATACCTTTCCCGGATACCGTGGAGCTGGCGGCCGCAGGTGGTGTGACGGCCGTGATTCAGGTCGGAGGATCGATAAGAGACCAACAATCCATCGAGGCGGCCGATAAACACGGCATGGCCATGGTATTCACCGGTGTGAGGCATTTCAAGCATTGAGGAAAGGCAGTAAAATAGTAGCAGGCGGTGCAACTATGATGATGATAAACATTGACACATACAACGAGGCCAGGAGCAAGCTGGCCAACCCTGCAACGAGGCAGGAGGGCATCGAGGATTTGCGCAGAATGCTGGATATAAAACAGGCGCACCTGTGGAGGTCCGAGGTCATAGCGCCCTGTTGCGGCAACCTGGGCGGGTTTGCCTGCCAGCTCAACGAGGAGACACAGCTGCTGGAGAAAGCGCTGCCTCTTTTAGAGAAAGGCGACCTGGACGGGGCGAAGCCGATGCTTGACAGGCTGGCGCAGCTTATCGGTTACGGCATGGGACAGAAGGAGACACCGGACCTCATCCAGCGCCTGACCGATTCACCCAGGCCGGCCCATTCAAAATAGTCTTAATTTCAGCTAGGCGGAGGGAGACATGAGCAAGAGGCGGGCTATTATTCCCAAGGGCTGGGAGATCTTCGAGCACCTGACCTTCGCGCCGGCTGTGCGCAGGGGCAACATGCTCTTCATCTCGGGCACCGACGCCAGCGAAATCGACCTGCAGACGGGCAAGCTCGTTATTAAGGGCGATATCGTGCAGCAGTACAGGACGATCTACCAGAAGATGAAGATGATACTGGACGCCGCGGGCGCCACCTTCGACGATGTGGTCTGGACCTGCGATTATATAAAAACCAAGGAAGGGTATAAAGGCACCACCGCTGTCAGGCGCGAGTTCTTCGGCGCCAGCTTTCCTGCCTCCACAGGCATCGTGGTCCAGGACCTTCTGAGCAAAGGCGCCCTGGTGGAGATGGACGCCGTGGCCATGCTCGGCGATTAAGATGCACAAAACTGTGGTCATCGCCCATCGCGGCTTCCACAGGGACTTCCCTGAGAACACCATCGAGGCTTTAAAGGCCGCCCGGGATCTCGGGGCAGATGGGGTTGAGTTCGATGTGCAGGAGACCGCAGATGCCGGGTTCATCATTCACCACGATGCCTATATCGACGGACACAGCATTGATGGTCTTTCGCTGACAGAGATAGCCGCACTCAGGACGAGTGGTGATTATCATATACCCACACTGGAAGATGCTCTGAAAGCGGTTGGCAGGGGTATGGTGCTGCTGGTGGAGCTAAAGAAGGTGCGGTCCCTGGAGAGATTTCTGGCGATACTACGCAGGTATATTGATCCGGCATGGACGGTGCTGGTTTCCTTCGATGCCGGGCTGATCGAAAAACTGGCCGCGCTTGCCCCTGGGTTTTCCCGCGCCGTTATCAGGGAACCCGGAGGGGCAGGGAATTCCGCCGCTGTCCGTTCCTCCGGATTTACACAGTTAGCTGCCGGCGCAGTGACAGCCGACCTGGTGAAGGAGGCACACGCCAGTGGTGACCTGGTATTCGTCTGGGATGGTGGAGAGGAGGATGACCTGCGGCGGGCATTGCGTTGCGGTATAGATGTCATCATGACCGACCGTCCCGATGTGGTAATCAGGGAAGTCCGCAATCTATAAGATCAGGCTATTGATGCGTTCTCTGGCCAGTTTACAGGCGGCGGCTGAGATGTCCATGCCGATCCACCTGCGTCCCAGGTTATGGGCGGCGGCCAGTGTAGTGCCGCTGCCGCAAAAGGCATCCAGCACGACGTCCCCCGCGTTACTGCTGGCCGAGACTATTCTCTCCAGCAGGGCCAGGGGCTTCTGTGTGGGATAGTCCAATCGCTCGCCGCTGGTCCTCCCCACCATGTTTATCTCCCAGTAGTCTTTCATGCCGACCTGCGTATACCAGCCGGCCTCATCATGATATTCCTCCACGCCCTGGAACCTGTAGGGCTTCAGCCCGCGGTTATAGGATTTCTCCCGCAATCCGTTAAAGACATAGTCGCCGGTTTTGGAATAGAAGAGGATGATGTCATGCTTGCGCGAGAAGCGCCTGCGCGGGCTGGCGCCTCCCGACCTGTAGCACCAGACTATTTCATTCTGGAAATTGGCGTAACCGAACAGGTCGGGGCTGTCCAGCAGCACCTTGACGTAATGCGATGCGTGCCAGTCGCAGTGGTAGTAGAAGCTCCCCGTCGGCTTTAACACGCGGTGCAGCTCTTTGAGACGCGGCTTCATATAGCCCAGATAGGCGTCGATGCCGTTGAATTTGTCGTTAAAGCGCCTGCCGTCAGCGGCCATTGCCGTGGCGCCGTAGTTACGGTTTGAATTGAAAGGCGGATCGATATAAATCAGGTCTATGCTTCCCGTAGGCATATCCTTAAGCTTCACCAGGCAATCGCCACAATGGATGACGCCGGTCTTCATGGATTTATTGTATCATGCGTGATGTCCCGATTTAATGCTATCATTTAGTGAAATCAGGCACGCGGGCCATTTTGTGTGCGAAGGAGCCGGCAATCAACCAGGTTAAATCGTTTGTTCTGCCTTTAACAGCGCTGCTTATCATACCGGCTGCTATCCTGTGGGTGACCGGTTTCAGGATTGGCTGGGAGCTGGGAATGCCCTGGGATGCTGTGGTAGTGCTGGCAGGCGCGCTGCTGATGGGGAACGGGCTGTACTACCTGTTCATTACCATCTGGCTCTTCAACAATATCGGTAAAGGCACACTGGCGCCCTGGTCGCCGACTAAAAAACTGGTGATCCTTGGCCCTTACCGCTATGTCCGCAATCCCATGATCAGCGGTGTATTGATGACACTGCTGGGTGAATCAATAGCCTTCGGTTCGTTGGGCATATTCACGTGGTTCCTGCTGTTTTTCGTCATAAACCATATCTATTTCATATATTCGGAGGAACCGGGACTGACCAGGAGGTTCGGCGAGGAATACCTGATCTATAAGAAGAACGTGCCCCGCTGGATACCCAGGTTGCGGCCGTGGGCCGGCCACTAAGGGAGTTAAGATGGCATTTCAGAGGTCAGACCTGGTAAATTTCTATTCCCACCTGCTGGCTGCTGTGGCAGCGCTGGCAGGCTACATAGTGCTGCTGTGCAACTCGTCCGGATCCGTCACCAAGATCGTCCTTTCCAGTATCTACAGCCTGAGTGCGATATTCATATTTACCTGCAGCGCCATTTACCACGGGCAAAAAGCCGGCGAAGACGAGCGCAATCCCTGGCGCCGGCTGGACCATATAGCGATATTCTTCATGATCGCCGGCACGTATACACCGATAAGCTTTATCTACCTGGATGGCTGGTGGCGCTGGGGCACGATCGGCGCTCAATGGCTGCTTGTCATCCTTGGATTGATCTTCAAGCTCGTTTATATCCACGGCCCGCGCTGGCTGACCACTGTGATCTATGTCCTGATGGGCTGGATGTTGCTGGTACCCCTTATCTGGGGCCCTTTGCTGACAACGATGCCGGCTAAATCGCTCTGGCTGCTATTGGCCGGCGGAGTTGCTTACACCCTGGGGGCGGTCTTCTATGCACTCAAGAAGCCCAATCCGCTTCCGGGTGTCTTCGGTTTTCACGAGATATTCCACCTGCTGGTCATCGCAGGGGCAGTGCTGCACTACATGGTGGTCTACTACGCGATAACTAATTAACATGTCATTGTGAGCCGGGAGGACGCGGCAATCTGTGGATTCGAAGGCGTCATGCGATGAGATTGCTTCGTCGCCGAAGGCTCCTCGCAATGACGCAATGATGTGACGGAGGACGAGCATGAAAATCGAGATGCTGGGTGCGCACAATACAGAGACCGATAAGGCCCGACTGCCCGCATTGCTGGTGGACGATGTGATTGCGCTGGATGCAGGCGGGCTGACCTCGTCACTGCCATTGGAAAGGCAGCAACGTATTAAAACCGTATTGCTTACGCACCATCACTTCGATCACTGCAAGGACCTGATCATGCTGGGGGCAAATAATAGCCAGCCTCCCTCAACGGTCGATGTTTACGGGCTGCGGGATACGCTCGAAATAGTTTATCTTTACCTGCTGGATGGGAAGATGTACCGCGATTATACCTGCTGGCCTTCTGCGGAGAATCCACGGCTGAAGCTCAAACCCGTTGCATTATTTCAGACGATGATCCTGCAAAATCTGGAAGTGATGCCGTTGCCGGTCAGCCACTCTGTACCCGCGGTCGGCTATTTCGTCAGGGTGGAAAACGGCAAAAGCATCTTTTATGCGGGCGATACGGGGCCGGGCCTGTCCGGCTGCTGGGAGCGCATAGCCCCGGACCTGCTGGTTATAGAGGTCACGCATTTGAATCGCGAACAGGAAAATATGGACAGGCTGCGTCACATGACGCCCGGGATGCTGGCGGGGGAGCTTACCGAGTTCCGCACGGCCAGGGGTTACCTGCCACGAGTAATCGTCAACCATCTACCCGTGGCATACGAGGACGAGATGAGAGCGGAGCTAACCGCAGCCGGTAAACAGATCGAGATGGAGATAGAGATCGGCTACGAAGGCCTGACGATAGAACTATAACCGTAATGCAGGAGCGTACCTTCAGCTGCGCCCGATTCGACCACCGGGCATGTCATTGCGAGGAACGTAGTGACGAAGCAATCCTGTACGTGATGATGAGTTCACAAGATTGCCACGCTTCGCTCGCAATGACGAGGGTGTAAATGCCTGCCGCACCTTCGTTTCACAGCTTGGTAACGTCGAAGGGGACCATCTTGCCGTCGGGCGAGTAATCGTAGAAGCCCTTTCCGACCTTGCGTCCCAGCCTTCCTGCCTTGAGCATTTTCTCTAAAAGGGGCGATGAAGTCGCGATATCAGAGGCTCCCAGCGCCGCGAAGGATTTGCCCACCCGCACATAGGTATCGATGCCCGCGTTGTCGGCGATCTCGAAGGGCCCCACATTCCAGTTGAACCCGTACCGCATGCCTTTGTCGACGTCTTCCACAGACGCGATGCCGTTCTCGACCAGCGACAGCGCCTCACGGAAAGCGACACCGCTGACGCGGTTCATGATGAAGCCAGGTATATCCTTCATGACCTTTACCGGGTACTGTCCGAGGGAAGCTATGAAATCCACGCTCTTTTTGAACACTGCGTCAGACGTCTTCTCCCCCTTGATGACCTCGACCAGCCGCATCATGGGCACCGGGCCGAAAAAATGCAGGCCGACCACCCTCTCAGGATGCTTCGTAAGGGAAGCCAGACGCGTGATGGGGATGCTGGAGGTGTTGGAGGCTAAAATAGTCTCAGCCGGGCAGGATGCGTCCAGGCCCCGGAACAGCTCTTTTTTCATTTTTTCGTCTTCGAAGACAGCTTCGATAACCCATTGACACTTCGGGGCGATAGAGAGGTCGCTGACGGCGCTGATCCTATCCTGGACCGCCTTGGCGCTGTCTTTGATCCTGCCTTTGCCGGCAAGCTTCTCGGTCGACCATTTGATCTGCGCCATGCTCTTTGCGACAGATTCGGGATTCATATCCTGCAGGTAGACGGTATAGCCTGCCTGCGCTGCCACCTGGGCGATGCCCCCACCCATGAACCCGGCGCCGATGACCATGACTTTATCCATGATAAAGCTCCTCAAATAGATTTTGTGTTGTGAAATATAACCTGCTTATTGTGCATAAATACGGTGTATTTTACAACAGTATCCTGAAATATGTTCCATTTTCCCGATGTGAGTGCGGATAAGGCGCGGTAGCCTGCTTTGTTATATAATTAACAGCGCCGCCTTAAAAGGTGCCCGCATGTAGGCGGCCGCCAAATAACTTTAATGGAGGTATCCCCATGCCGTTAGTCGAATGGGCCGTTGACGAAAATATCGCCTTGCTCACCATGAAAAGTGGTGAGAACAGGTTCAACATGGGCTTTTGTAACGAGCTCCTCAAGGCCCTGGATGATATCGAAAAGAAGACCGCTGCCAATGCGCTGGTGGTCAGGTCCGCCGACGAAAAGATCTGGTGCAACGGTATGGACCTCGACTGGCTGGTGCCCGCTATCGGCCGTAAAGACCCCGAGGTGGAGAAATTCTTCGAAATACAGGACCAGGTATACAGGCGTATAACTTTCTATCCCATGGTAACGGTGGCCGCGCTGACAGGGCACGCGTTCGCCGGCGGCGCCATATTGGCCTGCTCCTTCGATTTTCTCTTCATGCGCTCCGACCGCGGTTTCCTGTGTTTCCCGGAAGTCGATCTTAACATCCCGTTCCTGCCGTACATGGATGCCCTGATCAAGAGGACCTTGCCCTCAACCAGAGTACGCGAAGCCCAGTTCACCGGCAAGCGCTACACGGCTGCAGAGCTTGAGAAAATCAGCGTTGTACGCAAGGCCTGCCCCTCGGCAGACGAGACTGTTAAAGAAGCTGTGGCCTTCGCTAAAAGCCTGAATAAGGGCAGAGGTATCATTGGCGAGATGAAAAAAGTCATGAACGCCCGGATCGGATATTTGATGGATAACGTGGTGAGGCCTAAACTGGATACGGGCGGCGTCCCCATCAAATAGGTGCGTCAGATCAACTTTATGAGAATTAGTCATATTCGAATCAGGGCGGTCCCCGTCCTGATACTGCCTTTGGTTATCGTAGCAGCGGTGCTAAGCGCCTGCAGCGGTCCCGGCATTGCGGATTCACTTGTAAAAGTACAATCCGGTGACACGGTTGTCAACGGTATAATCATCGATAGCACCGGCTACATAGTCACCGGCGCTGGCGCGCTGGGCGACGCCGGCGCCCTGTCCGTTGAGCTTAAACCCGGGCAGAGCTATACAGGCCGTTTGATATGCAGGGATAGCGCCAGGAACCTGGCAATCCTCAAGATCGAAGGCGGTTACCCTGCGCTCAAGCCTGCCCTGCTGGGAGATTCTGATCTGGTTCATCAGTGGGATGAAGTGACTGTCTGGGGTAACATGCCGGGCACTTCAAGCCCGGTAGAATCAAAGGGCGCCGTAACTTCACTGCCCAAGGACGAGGGAACTGCCTACCTGCAGACGAATGCCGCTCTGGACCCGTCGGCGGCCGGAAGCGCCGTCCTGAACAAGGCCGGTGAGCTGGTCGGGATGGTTTCCTGGAATGCCGGACAGGTGGGCCGGGAAGGGTTCGTGCTATCTTCCAACGAGGTGAAGACGGTACTGACCCAGGCGCAGGAAGCAGAGGCTGATCCGCTTACTATCGTGTTGCCCGACCCACCGGACGTTTTCAGCGACCGCGCAGTAATATCCTGGAAGACTAACCGCCCGGCAACCGGACAGGTGGAGTTCGGTCCAAAAGACTCGTACGGCAACAAGACGGCTTTGGATACGACCATGCTGACTACTCATGCGGCAGTACTGCAGGGACTTGTGCCGAAAATGACCTATTATTTCCGTGTGCTTTCTGAGGACTGCTGCGGCAACACGGCGGCATCCAGGGGATATACGCTCACCACCACGGCAGCAGGCGCCCAGGGGGGCAAATTCACGATCTCAAATATAGACGTCTACGATATCACCAGTTCAGCCGCGTCGGTGAGATGGATTACCAACAAACCGGCCACGGGCGCTGTAACCTACCGGGCGGATAAAGCGACGGAATCCGATAGTGAAAGCGATAATAGTTTTGTGTACGAACACAAATTCAGGCTGAGCGGCCTGAGCCCGGAGACGCGCTATAACGTGAGCATCAAATCTGAGACGGATTTCGATGAATCTGCCGGGCAGGCCCTGGACCCCTTCATGACGCCGCCGACTTCACCGGTCTGTTGTAAGATCAACTGCAGGATCCCCGATTTCTCTTTTAAAACACTCCAGGGGACCGATTTTACCAACAAGGATATTGCGGGCAAAAAGGTGTTCATCGTGTTTACCAAGACCACATGCCCGACCTGCATGAAGCAGGCCCTTTTCCTTAACGATGTCATTCGAGATTGGCCAAAGGGGACCGATATGATGATGTTCATGGTGGCCAGCAGCGAGAAGAAAGCCGATGTCGAGGAGTGGATCAAGAAATACGGGCTGAACATGCCCGTTTATATAGACTCGACGGCCAACCTGGTCAGCGGGTGCCAGTTCAGGACCATACCCACGGCGCTTTTCCTGGATACCGGGTCGGTTATCAGGGACTACAAGAGCGGCGGATTCGGCAGCAAAAAAGACATGGAAGAGTCGTTGAAGCAGTTCTATCAGAAAGAGCGATAGGTAGAGGTTTAACCGGAAAGAGGTTATACCAAGGCCGGCGCCCCGACAGGGGCGCCGGCCTTAAAATTAGTGGTTAAGACCTGAATACGAAGCTGAGCGCGCCTGCAAGATCGATGGTATCACCGTCGTTCAGGGCGTGCTTGCCCGTACCCTTTATGGAGGAGCCGTTCAGCCTGGTGCCGTTAGTGCTGCCCCGGTCCTCGACATAGTACTGGCCGTTTTCATAGCTGACCGTGATATGTTGCCTGGATATCAGGTCGGCTTTGTCGGGGGCTACCATGGACTGGAAGTCCCTGCGCCCCAGAGGATTGCCGTCACCCGCCAGCGAAAGCTCGCTGCCGTTGGAGGCAACGAATTTGGCCGGTGGGCCAACGGATACCGGCGTGGTTTTGGGAGAACCTGTGGCCGGCAGTGTGGCAACGGGTGAAGTGACAGCAGGCATGGTGCCACCACGTGCGGTGCCATAATGAGCGACCTGCGCAGCAGGCTTTCGCAGCAGCAGTATAACTATTATGATGGCGGCGGCGCCTAACAGGGCGATGAGCAGGAGATAAGGCAGCCACCAGGCCAGCGTCGAATTGCCGTTGCCTGCGCTGGGGATGGTGCTGATCTGGCTTGCAGCGGGAATTGATTCCGTTGTACCGGTATAGGCACTATCGGTGTAATAAGTGCTGCCGATATAGGGAGCTACTGTAACCGTAGTGCTGGCTACCGCCGTACCCCCGCTGTTGGATGCTGACAGGGTATACGTGGTCGTATAAGCGGGCGTTACAACATACATACCGTTATTGGGCACCGAGCCCACCGACGGCGATATGCTGACGTTGGCCGTGTTGTCCACCATCCAGGACAATGTGGCAGTTTGTCCCGACTGTATATAGCTGGGATTAGCTGTGAATGAGCTGATCACAGGCGCGTAGACCGGGGTAGGTGTGGAAGGCACCACTACGATTGGGTAGGAAGGTGTGATCCAGGACCTGTACCACGGATAGGGATAGGGATTATATGGGGGGTAGGGAGGATATGGCGGCCGCGGATGTGGAGGAGGTGGTGGCGGCCATGGTGATGGCGGCCCCGGAGGTGGCGGACCTGGAGGTGGCGGCCATGGAGGTGGCGGACCCGGAGGCGGTGGCCCCGGAGGAGGCGGTCCTGGAGGAGGTGGTCCCGGGGGAGGTGGAGGAGGCGGATATGGGTATGCCGGCCCGCCGACGGGCGGCGCAGGTGTTATAACCTGGTCTATGATTGTTGGTGACGAGGACGGTGGTGTCGCCGGCGGCAAAGGGGGTGGTGGGAGAGTGACCTCCGGCGGAGGTGGCGTAGCCTCGGCTACAAGTGTAGGGGGCAATGGCGGCGCTGGATCTGAAGCAGGCATAACGGTAGTCTCAGCTACCGGGGCGGAGATAACAGGAAGAATCACAGCCGACGCGTCGATTACCGGAGGCGAGAGTGGCGGAGGTGTATATATGGCTCCCGGCCCGCCGACGGGCGGCGCAGGTGTTATAACCTGGGCCATGATTGTCGGTGACGAAAGCGGCGGTGTCGTCGTATCAACAGGAGTTTCGGATGGCGCCGGTTCATCGGCGTAGAACACGCTTGCAGACCGGCTTGTTGAAACATCCTGCGCTGCAGAGGCAGGCGTAAGCGGCAGCATGAGTGCAGAGCAGATTAATAGCGCTGCCGCAAGGAACTGTATAGTTTTATTTATGTTCATTTTATCCTCCTCTTGAATTGCTATATTTTAAAGGTGATACTAAGTTTATCGGCCAGCTCAACTACATCACCGTCGACAAGGGCCTGCCTTCCATTGCCGCGGATCTCGGAGCCGTTGACCCTGGTGCCGTTTGTGCTGCTGCGGTCCTCGATATAGTATTTTCCATCTTCATACCATACGTTTATGTGCTGCCTGGATATGAATGAGGACCTTTCTCCGGGAAGAAGCTTTTCAAAGTCCTGGCGGCCTAACGTCCTGGTATTGCCGGCCAGCAGCATCTCGCTTCCGTCGGGCATAACCAACTTGGCCGGCGGAGCTTCCGTGACTGAAGTAGACGGTCCGGAATCGCCCGCTGTTGAAGTGGCGGCAGTCGATGTGGCGGCGGCAGAGGTAGAGGCAGCAGATGTAGCTGAGGCTGCCCGGGCGCCCGCTGCGCCGGTCGGATGGGATGCCCGGGGTCTCCTGACCAGCATTATGACTATCACGGTGGCCGCTATGGCCAGAAGTCCCAGAAGGCCGTAAAGCAGGTAGGGCGGTTGCTCAACTAATAAGGTTACAGCCACCGCCTGTGTGGTACCGTCGATGTATGTGGCGGTTAGGTTGTAGGTGGTTGTTTGATCGGGCGTCACCGTCATAGTCCCCATAGCGTCGAAGTTACCCAGCCCTTCTATAAAAACCTTTACAGCGGCCGGGGCATTCCACGAAAGTACAGTGGATTGACCGGACTGTATGGTGGGCTGCTGTACGGTCAAAGTCGGTGATACCCTCGGTATAACACTGATACTGGTGTTGGCGGTAACCGTGCTGCCTGAACTGCCCGTTGCCGACAGGGTGTAAGTGGTGGTTGCACCTGGGGTAACGGTCGTTGAACCCGATGTGCCCACTGTCCCAATCCCCGGAGTAATGGCGACGTTATTAGCGTTTGTGGTGGTCCAGGTAAGGGTGACCGTCTGTCCGACATCTACCGACGATGCATTTGCACTGAAGGAGTTGATCACAGGCGGGTAGATCGGCCTGGGCGATGGCCCGCTGTAAGGGGAAATACTTCCGCGCGTATAGTTGAAGCTCAGGGTGCGTGTCGACCATGAGAAGCCGGAGTTGTACCACATCTTCCAGACATAGAGACCGTCGGGGTCCCATGATTCGGCGCTGAACGGCCCGATCCGCCACATGCCCGCGTAGGGCCTGTACCACCTGTAGCACAGCCAGTGGCCATAGGGGGTGCTTCCCTGTGGGTAGTATTCCCACAGGTAAAAGTAACCCGGGCCGTTAAATGATACAACCAGGTAGCACAGGTCATTGCGGTACAGGTTGTACAACGTTTGCCCGTAGCTGGTCACAAGGTAGGCATTTACGATCGAACCGGCAGCTCCCGGCGGGGGTGGTGTCGGGACCGTCATCTGGAGGCTGGGCCAGGTCTGATTGTAAGTATCAACTGCGACCGGGGGCTCAACCATTTCGCCGCCATCGTCCGGCGGTTGCCAGCTTTCATCGGGATTGACCGGTGGGGATGGCTGAGCCTGAACAGGCGAAAATACTGCAGCCGCTGCAGATACGACCATGAATGTGATCAGCAACGGTATAATTATCTTTTTCATATACATAAATCACCTCCGGGTGAGCTGTATGCTTTTATCCAGTATAAAGGTGTCGTCCCCACTCTGCTTGACCACTGCCTTACAAGTGCCTGACAATTTTATGATAAGACGGAGGTTAACCGATTTTGAGACAGGATAATATCACACTGAAGGGGAAAACAGACTACTGGTCGGACCTGAGCTTAATGCTGGCCTTGCCGGCCATCTCTATTACATCTCCGTCATGCAAATCCACCAACCCCGCACCCCTTATATCCCGGCCGTTGACGGTAGTGCCGTTTGCGCTGTCCATATCCTCGATAAAAGGCTTTCCTTCCTCGAAACTGATCCTGAAGTGCCGCTTGGATATCGCTCCCAGTTCATCCAGTCCCAGCGACCTGGCGATATGGGCCCGTCCGATTATTTCGCTTTCGCCGCCCAGCCGTATCTTCTGCCCGTTGGGCAATTCCAACGTAGCCAGGGCTGTTCCGCGCACCTGTGTGCGTGCCGGCGCCGACGGTTTCTCGAGCAGTTCTACCAAGGGTTGATTCACCTCGTTTTGCGGATAACGCCGTTCTCGCAGGGACCGGCGCACGAGCCACCCCATCAGTACGATGAGGACTATGATTGAAGGGGCAATCAGCAGGGTCACGGGATTGGTGATGAATTTAATAAACTGGTCGCCAGGTGATACCGGCGGCACTGCTGCGGGGGTTGAAACGGCCTGCGTATTTTCTCCCGTGCCTTTTTCGTAGTCCCAGTAGACAAGGTCGCTTTTCTGTGTACCGCCAGTCGCCCACTGTCCGTTTCCATAGAAGAAAAACCTGTAGATATGCTGCCCTACAAGCTCGTCCTCACCCGGCCAGAACGGACCAAGCCGCCATCTCCCGGGCTCCAGCAATTGCCATTTATAGGCTATCCATTTTCCCTGGCTTTCACCCCCTGAGGGGTAATACTCATATATATACAGCCAGCCCGGGGTATTGATGTCGACATCGAGGTACCATTGCTCATCCCCCGACACTTTGTGGCCGCCAGCGGTGAACTTCCCCCACAGGCCGGCAATCAGCCCCGGCGGCGCGTCTGAAGGCTGTGCCGTAGCGCCCTGTAACACGAGGGTAACGGGCGGCTTTATCTCGCTATGCTGGGTATCGCCCTCGGGTTCGGGAATTGTGTAGTTCTCGGTCGGGGCGCCCATGGCATAAGCAGGTACGTGTGTAATAACGGCGGCGCCCAGTGATGACAGTAGAATGGCCAGCGTAAATACAAGTGCAGGTATCCGCCGGCTCATTTGGATACCTCCAGTGCTTTCACCTCGCCGGTGCTTGAAACCAGGAGGGCTGTCCTCATGGCCACGGCGCTGGCAAACCTGCTGCCGGGGGAGTACATAATGGACTGCGCGAGACAGCGGGCAGTCTTTTTAGAGAAGCCTGCTGAAATCATGTGGTCCGCCACCGTGCCGGCCTCCGCATAACTGCGCGGCCAGGAGGTGTGGATCAACTCGGTGCACAGGTCGTTGGGTTGCCTGAGTGTGAGCAGGTATATGCAGGTCTGGGCCAGGCCGCACAGGTCGCAGCGCTGGTCGCTCTCACCGCCGATGAAAAGTTCAGGTATGTCAAAACCCTTGTTAGCTATCTGGGTGAAGGGGTCAGTCCTGATGGTGTCCTTCTTCATGCTTTCCAGGCTTTTGGCCGTGCCGAAGTCGATCAGCTTAATGCCGCCATTGCCGCTCAGCATGATGTTCTTGGGATTGATGTCCCTGTGCACGATGCCGGCAGCATGGATATAGGCCAGGGCATCCAGCGCCTGGCCGGCCCAGAACAGGACCTTTTGCTCACCGGCCGATGTCCTTGGCGAGGAGGACATGATGGTTTCACCTGTTATCAACTCAAGCACCAGGTGGAATTCTCCCCTGTAATAAAAATCATCCAGATATGTGACTATGTTGGGGTGCTGCAGCCTTTTCAGGAAACCTGCCTCCTGGCGCAGCTTGTCCAGGTATACGTTGTCCATGGTAGTGCCCCTGCGGGGCGTCTTGATGATGCATTTCCTGCCGTTGGTGCGGTCCCTGGCCAGCCAGATATTCGCCATGCCCCCCTGTTTGAATGCCGGCGCTTTGAGCTCATAGCGGCCGTTAACGCGATGTTTGCTTTCAGGCTGGGCCGGCTGCGGCCGCAGGGGCTCTCCGCGGCGCAGTGCGGAAGCCCTCATTTTGCGCCTCTGGATTGCCTGAATAATGGCCACAATCACAGGTACACTGGTGAAAACCAGCGCAATGACTATTACGAAAAGGGTAGGATCGTCCATCAGGCTGTTCTTACCCCCGTCTTTGCCGATATCAAAGCCTGCCAGGAAGGAAGGCCGCCCGGCCTGGCGATAATGACCGATATATTGTCCGGGCCGCCGACCAGGTTGGCCTGCGAGACCAGGTCGGAGCAGGCCTGCGAGGGACTGGCCGAAGCGAGCACCGTTTCCTCGATTTTATCCGTAGGGAGCACTCCGCAAAGGCCGTCCGAGCACAGGAGCACGTTGTCGCCGGCGTATAGCTTGATCTGTATGAGGTCCGGCACGCTGTTTGCACTGTATCCCAGCACGCGTGTTATCTCGTTGCGGCGAGGGTGGGCTAAGGCTTCACCGGACGATATCTGCCCGGTATCTACAAGCTCCTGCACCACTGAATGGTCCGTTGTGACCTGTATGGTCTCCCTGGAGTTGATAATATAACAGCGGGAGTCTCCAATATGCGCCACGTACATGTCCTGGCCTATCAAAAGGGCGGCAGTGAGAGTGGTACCCATGCCCTGCAGCGATTTTTCCGCTGCGGCTTCGAGGACAGCGCTGTTAGCCTTGCTGAAGGCAGCGCCCATCAGTGGCAGCCCCGGCTTCGACGACCTGGTCAGCAAACCGGAGATACATTCAGCCTGGAAAATCCTGATAGCCAGGTCGCTGGCTATCTCCCCGGCATCGTGGCCGCCCATCCCGTCCGCGACGGCTAACAGGCCTGCCGATACCATTCCGGAGTGCGTCCGCAGGTCAAAGGTGCTGCAGAAGATGCTGTCTTCGTTAAGCTTTCTCACCAGGCCGGTGTCCCAGCCGTAACCAGTGTCCAATCATTTCTCCTTAGTTACTTTATTAACCTGACCTGAAGATCAGTGTGGCGCCCGGCTGCCTGGCCAGTTCTATCCTGTCGCCATCTTTAAGAGGCTGCTTACCTTTATGATGGATATCAATGTTGTTGACCCTGGTGTGATTGGTGCTGCCGGTCCCGTCGCGTCCGTGATCCTGCACATAATAGGTTCCCTTTTCATATGTCAGCAGCAGATGCTGCCTGGAGATGCTCATTAAAGCGTCCTGCTGGAGTTTGCCCTCAAAGTCACTGCGCTGAATGAACTGAGGAATGCTATTGAGGACGATTTCATTACCCCCCGGCAAGATCAGCCTGGCCGTAGACCCCAGCGGCTCAGCTTCAATGATCTCCTCAACAGCCATGCCGCCGAGCGCAGGTTCCGACTCTGTGAACAGGTAATTGCCGCAACTATAACAGAAAAAACTGCCGGCGCCGTTCAAACCGTGACAGGCCGGGCAGATTACACTGACGCTTATTACCTCTTCCATAACGATCGTACAATTGTAAGCTGCCGAAGATGATATTGCTTGACAGCTTACTGACGAATACCTAATATAAATCTGACATATTTAAACTCTATGACGATTGTCCTTGATATATTATACTGCAAGAGGATATACAGACTTTACAAGGCTGGAGTCCGGTGATGGCTTTCATCATAGTTAAGAAAGGTGATGCTGAGGATATCGGTAAAATATTTACCCTGAGCAGGGCTAATATGGTGATAGGCCGCCGCACACCAAAGTATAAGCCAGACATCGAGTTAAGCGATGAAGCCGTCTCAAGGCGGCATGTCGAGATCATTGAGAAAGACGGCCGTTATCAATTGCGTGACCTGGGCAGCACAAATGGGACTATGCTGGATGATGACAGGATACTGCCCGGCAAGCTATATGAGTTGAAACACAACTGTAAAATTGGATTGGGGGTAGCAGCAGGCCCGGCGCAGGTCTTGTTGATTTTCAAGCAGTCGGAGAGTACTAACCTGATGGGGAGGCAGGGGGCAAGTCCGGTTGAAAAGGTCATTGCAACGGACGTCAGCTGGCTGAAGATCGACGAGGCCAGGAAGGAGGTCTGTGTGGACGGCGAACCCGTAAAACTGTCGCGCAAGGAGTACGAGTTGCTGATGTTCCTTTACCAAAACGCCGGCGCAGTCTGCCTGCGCGACGAGATTATTAAGGTTGTGTGGTCCGAGAGCCAGGACCCGGCTGCCATATCCGACGCAACCCTCGACCAGCTTGTGCACCGTCTGCGCGAGAAGGTTGAACCCGAGCCTGTTAATCCAACACGCATCATAAGCCGAAAAGCCTTCGGCTATATGCTGGTTTAAAACAGGCTGTCTAATATTTGAACGGCCGCTCTTTCCACCAGGGATAAAACGCGGGCATGTCCTTGCCCGTTTTCATAGGGAAGGCAGGCTGCCGTTTCTCAAGGAATGACATGATGCCCTCCTTTGCCTCCGGTGTGCCGAAGATCCAGTTGAGCCCCTTTGATTCCAACTGGTGGGCCTCCATAGGATGGTCGGCGCCCAGCATCTTCCACATGAGCTGACGGCAGAGGGCTATGGAAATAGAAGAGGAGTTCTGCGCGATTTGGGCGGCTATCTCTCGAGCACGCGGCAGCAGCGCGTCGGGCTCAAGAAGTTCGCTCACAAGGCCCCGTTCGAATGCCTCCTGTGCTTTAAACACCCTGCCGCTGTAAACCCATTCGGTCGCCACGCCCATGTTCACCAGCCGTGTTAAAAACCAGCTGGCGCAGCCGTCAAAGATGATACCGCGTCTGCAAAAGACCAGCCCCATCTTAGCGTTGGTCGAGGCTATGCGGATATCCATGGGGAATGTCATGGTTATGCCGAATCCAACTGCCGGCCCGTTGATGGCAGCGATAATAGGCTTCTTCAGGTCGAATATGCGCAGTACAACGATGCCACCCTCATCCCTGTGCGGCTGGTCATCCTCTCTGCCCATAAACCTTTCCATGAAGTACGAGGAGTCCTCTGTGTCGCCTCCCAGGGCCGCCCCTGCGCTGAACGCCCTGCCGGCGCCGGTGACTATGATGACACGCACTTCATCGTCGTTATCCGCGCGATCGAATGCGTGAAGCAGCTCTGTGCAGGTAGACGCTGTGATCGAGTTCATCTTGTCGGGATTGTTAAGCGTCAACGTGAGGATGCCCTCCGACACCTCGTATTTCAGCTCCTTGTACTCCATGGGATCCTCCTTTATGCAGAATTTGATTGGCCCTTTAAATCAGGCTTGATGGAGACGAACAGTGGAGAACATTTACACCTGTATCGCTATGCCGTGGTCCCTCAGGTCGGTGAGGATCTCAAATGCCGCTCGGTGTCTGGTGTAGAGAAGCTCCGATACGCCTTTATTGCCGCCCTCTTTATAGGTGATCCTGAGTTCGCACGAGGCCAGTTTGCTGTTCAGGCAGTGCTTGTCGCCACCCGGCGGATTATAGTAATTGAGGCCGGCGAACAGCTCGTGCCCGGCAAATATGCGGCCCACCAGGTCAATTTCATCGTTGGCTGACGCGAAATGCCAGTCGAAATAAGTGAATTTTCCCTGCGCCCTGATCGTTTGCGCCATGTTGTTGAGCGCGTATTCCCGCCCTTTATGCCTGAGCACGACGGGAGTCATACGGGGGGTCCACAACGGCCCTATTTTGACCCTGGCCGTAGCTACCTCGAGGAAGCTCTCAGGGCTGTTATCGAAGCCCGCAACCTGTCCCCAGGCGTAAAGGTCGGTATGTTTTGATCCCCAGTTGTGGTTCTGGCTGCCCACCCAGTTTTCGATCTTGACCTGGCTGCCGTCGATGGTCAAAGCGCCGTTGAATACGGCCATGGGAAGCGGGACGCAGGCCTTGGCCTTGGGGAATTTGCCTGAATACATTTTAAGGGGCAGCAGGAACAGCGGCCGGCCCTCACCGTGGTAACCCAGGTCCCAGGAAATCGTGTGATTGTGCGAGCTTGCACTTCCGTTCAGCCGGTCCTTGTTCAGGACGGCATCGCCGATCCTGACATCCAGCCCTGACCGGTTGAATGAGCCCTGGCTGATGGGGAGTTCCTTCTTAACAGCTATGCTGGAGGAAGTTTCGCCGTTAAAATAGACCGCCCATAGCTCGCAGATTGCTTTTTCGGGGTGATTGTGGGGATTGAAAATGGTGTACCTTATCCAGAAAGCCAGGGGCCGGTCGGGATGGTTGGCCCGCAGGAAGTAGCTCTCATAGTGTCCCGTTTGTTGGCCGGGCCGGTAGATCGCGTTATTGGCAGAGCTTAACCAGTTTGTCTCCGTTTTCTTCATCATTTACCTCCCGGGACCCCATAATCATAGCTTATAATCGAATAAAACTAAATACCACCCTCGATGCAGTATTCCCGTAGCGTATTGAGCGCGGCGAAAAACTCTTTCATCATGGTGCCTACTGTATACATACCGCGCCTGGTGACTGAGATCCGTCCGCCGTTTTCCCTGACTATTCCGGCGGCTTTGAAAAAGAGCAGTTCGGCCCACAACTTCGCATGGATATCAGAACCGAAGCGCTCCCGGAACCGCTGAGATTCCAGGCTCATGCCGAAAAACCTGGTCAGCATGAAATACCGGTAATGCTCCATAGTCGAGAGGCGGCGCATGCGCACTATGGGCAGACGCTGTTGTGAAATCAGCTTATGGTAGCCGTCCAGCGAGAAGGAGTTCACCAGGAAGTCTCCTCCCAGGAAGCTGACGGATCCCGCGCCGATTCCGATATAGTCGTCGTAATCGATGATGTACTCGTCGATCATGAGGTCGCCGCGCGAGAAGCACCAGGCGGTGGAAGCCTTGTATCCGCTATCCAGCAGCTCTCTCAGTATTATCTCGTAATACTGCCTCTCAAGGGAGGTATCCACCCTGCGGAACTTCTTTGTCAACGCATCCAGTTTATGAGGTGACGGCATGAGCGGGTAAAATGTGGCCTGGTCCGTGCCGAGGTCTTTGAAAATCCGGAGGTCCGACCGGAATTGCTCCAGTGTCTGAGTAGGGAAGTTAAACATGAGGTCCACGTTGACCGTGTCGAACTTACCCTGAGCCAGCTTCAGCTTTTCGATGGAATCCTCGCCTTTGAAAAGCGTCCTTCCCATTGCCTTGAGCAGCGAATTATCGAAGCTCTGCACGCCTACCGAGAGCCGGTTAACGCCGAGGTGTTTCAGCTGGTTAATGGTGTCCGGCGTGAGCTCTCGCGGCGTCGTCTCAAGGGAGATGCGCTTGATGTCGAATTTCGATCCCAGGTAATCTATAAAGCCGGACAGCTCGTCCATGAGAACTGTGGGCGTGCCGCCCCCGAAATAGAAGTCGTTGAACTTGAATCCCAGTTTGGCGTACATATCGACTTCCTTACGCAGGTCCGCGAAATAGCTGCGGGCCTGGTCCTCCTTGAACAAGAAGCGGTTGAAACAGCAGAAAGGGCAGAGCGTGCGGCAGAACGGTATGTGGATGTAGAGAGAGACGCGGTCACCCCGCATCTTGCCTTCGGAGGAGATGCGCGTAAGGTCCACGTCGCCCGTGAATCCGAGGAACTTTTTGCCTTCGTAGCGAACAACGGAGCCGGCAAACCTCGATATCATGACAGGGAATTATACATTGATGGCTACTTAGCTTCCAATAATCCCATAGCGCGGTCCACCTCGCGGGCGCGCTGGTAATCGGCGTTGAAGTATTTGGAAGACCACAGGTAGCCAAAGCTACTGAGGAAACCGATGCCGGAGATGACGAGGAATGATGTTTGTATGTTAACAGCGTCGGAAATCGCCCCCATCAGTATGGGACCCCACATGCCGCCCAGGATGTAGCCGGTGAGCATATAGAGGCCCATGGCCGTGGAGCGCTGATAGGCGGGCACTATCTCCTGCACCGCGTTAAGCTGGGCTGCAACAAATGCGGAGGTGAAGAATACGCCGATGGCGAATACCGGCAGCGAAACGAAGTAGGTGCCTGCCGCCATGAAAAGGCTTGCCAGCAGCATAGTCACGACGATGACCAGCACTTTGTTACGGGGATTATGCTGTGAGACCTTGTCCGTCACCCATCCGCCGAGTGGCATGGCGATGATAGCCGTCAATGCCAGGCCGGCCGAGACTGAGCTGGCCAGCACCGTATCCATGCCCATGCTGCGGTTTAAGAGCACCGGTACCCAGGGCACATAGCCCAGTATGTAGCACATTTCCAGCGCGATGGTGAGATAGAGGATGGGCAGCGTCTTGATTTTGACGAATTCCTTGAGGGTGGACCCCAGCGCAGTGCTGCGGGGGACGTCCCCCGCTTTTTGCAGCGCCGATTTATCTATTTTATAGTCCGGCATGAACCAGGCCAGGATGCCAAAGATAATGCCGGGGGCAGCCACTGCCATGAACGCCGCCTGCCAGCCAAAGCTCTTGGTGACAAATCCTCCGATGAGGAAGCCGAAAGCCGAGCCAAATGGTATGGCAGCCACCCAGATGCCCGTAACCAGTGCGCGCCTGGTCTTGTTGATCATACTGGCTATAAGGGCCATTCCACCCGAGACGAAACTGGCCTCACCCACTCCTACCACCGTGCGGGTGGCCAGAAGCTGTCCGAAATTAGTACAGAAGCCGGAAAACAGGCTGGCCACGCTCCAGACAATAGACATCAGCGAGATCATCCTGGAACGTCTCCAGCGATCGATAAGATAGGACAGCGGCAAGGCGAAGACTGCTACGCCTATAAGTACCACTGACATCAGCCAGCCTACCTCGGTATCGCTTAAGCCCAGCTCAGCCTTCAAGGCCGGTGTCATGGGGCCGATCACCGACCGCAGCGCGTAGTCCATCATATAGAGGACGAAAAGGACTGATATCGTGTACCACACCTGCCACGGTTTGACTTTGATCAGGACATCGCTCTTTTCCGTTTGCCCTATTTTCATCTCAACCTCCTACAATTTTTATAACAACGTTGAATTTCTGCAGCTCTATATTACAGGAATCTATCGTCCTATTTTTTTACGACCGTGGCTGAGCAATTACCCTGTTTGCCGGCATTGACTGTGAAACCTACTTTGGCTCCATCGACCTGCCTCGGTCCTGAAGCGCCCCTCATCTGCCATGTGAGCTCGCATACCTGTGCCATGGCCTGGGCCGGGATAGCTTCGCCGAAGGAAGCACAGCCGCCGCTGGTATTGACCGGCATCCTGCCCCCTATGCCCGTAACGCCTTCCCGCAACAGCTTTTCCGCATCCCCGCGCTTGCATAGTCCGATCTCCTCATACCAGCCCAGCTCGAAGGCGGAACTGAGGTCATATACTTCCGCCAGGTCCAGGTCTTCGGGCCCGATACCCGCTTCCTCGTAGGCATTTTTAGCCGCCCGTACACCCATACAGTTATCGAACTCGAGTTCACCTGAATCACTGGCTATATCCAATCCATAGCCTCCGCTTTTGGGATCGGGGTATTTGGGAGTAGCTATTCCGACGCTCGCCAACCTCACAGGCTTGCGGGTGTGCTTTTTGGCCGCCTTCATGCTGCTGAGGACGATTGCGGCTGCGCCGTCACTGGTTGCGCACAGTTCATACAATCGCAGGGGATAAGTTACCATGGGGGATTTGAGCACATCTTCTACGGTAAAAGCTTTTTTAAAGCGCGCCAGGGGATTGAGTGATCCGAATTTGCTGTTCTTGACCTTTACCAGGGCAAGGTCGTTTTCGGTCATCCCATAGAGATACATTCTATTTGTAGCCATGAAAGCAAAACCAGTGGGATTTGTCAGCCCCAGTATCCTGAAACGCTGGGAATCCAGGTCGTTAGGATCATCTTCCCTGGGAGCGGTAACACCAAAAAAACCATCGGGCGAAATGCTGGCTGCGACAACAAGGACATAATCGCAAAAGCCCGAGTTGATGTAGGCCTGCGCTGTCTTCAACGCATATCCGCCTGTTGCGCAGGCGTTATATACATTGACTACCGGTATGCCGTTGTTGCCTATTTTCTGCGATAACCTGCAGCCGGCTAACAGGCCATCGACACCGCTCCAGGGATCCGAACCTGCCACGACAAACTGGATATCTTTCCACTCCAAGCCGGCATCTTTCAGGGCTTTTTGAGCCACTTCGAGATTCAGCTCCGGAACGCTCTTATCCTTTATTTTTCCCCAGGGATGCATAGCAACTCCCAGAATGGCGACTTCATTCATTATTTCACCTCATTATTTAATGCGGATATTTGGATTGCCCCCTATTTGTGAGCAGGCCTGAACTTCCATGCCATGACGTCGTTGCCCTGGCTGTCCTCATACAGCTTCTCAATCACGACGTCCATATCCATACCGACCTCCAGATTTTTCTCGTCATAGCCGGAGGAAATCTGGCCGGTGATGCTGATGCCTTCAGGCAGACTGACCATTCCGACCCCAAAGGGGACGAAAGGATCGGGGGCGTGATACGGCGGTGGCGGCGAAAAATAATTGACGGAGTAGGCTTCTAAATTGCCCTTGTTGCTGAGCATTACGGATTCCATGGCCCCATCTTTTTTGCAGTTCGGATTTCGGCATACCTGCGCCGGCGGGAAGAAATAGCCGCTGCACAAAGAACATTTGCTGGCTATGATGTGAGGCTCCCGGGGTGGCATGGTAAACCAACCCTGGATGGCGGGAACCTGCTGATTCGGTGCGTCTTTACTGCTCATATACGTCCTCCCTGATCTATATTCCAATGTAGCTAAACACGCATAACAAAAATGTGATCTTTCTTATTTCTCGGCCAATAGATACTCGTGTTTGACCTTATCCATGTCAGCAATATAAGGCCTGGAAGCCATGAAATAGCACAGGCCGCCCAGGACGCCGCCCAGGGTGGCGATTATCAGTGCAGTGCCCAGCGCTTGCGCGTCCTGCCCCAGCGCGTTGGAGATGGCGCCGACCAGGTAAGGGCTCCAGCCGCCGCCGAACACGTACATGAAGAAGATCATGGCGCCCCATACCAGACCTTTCTGGGCTACCGGGGCGACATCCTGCGCCATAGCCATGATGCAGGGGATCGCCATCACGTTTAAAATGCCATAAGTAACGATCAAGATCATGCCCATCGGCCCCTTTAACTGTAAAAACAGGGCTGCAGCAAGGAAAAAGGCGCTGAGTATAATGGTGATCGCCGGCACATAGAGCCTGCCCCTGGGATTTTTCCTGAACCACAGGTCCGCCAGGAATCCGCCCAGCGGCGAACCGATAATGGCAGCCAGGACTATGGGAACAAGTATGCTGTTGGCGGCCTGCACGTCCACCCCCCAGGCACGTCCGATATAAGCCGGCGACCAGAAGAGGAAGGACATCGACATAATGTTGGCCAGGCCGTAGCCGACGAAGGTCCAGACCAGGGTGGGGATTTTAAACAGCCCGACTATTGATCGGCCGAAATCCACCTTAGCACCGGGCGTCTGGTCTGCTTCCACGGTCTTGTAATCTTTCATAAAGAAGGCCATTACTGCTAGGGCGATGCCCGGTATGGCGAAGATAAAGAACGGCGCCTGCCATCCGTACTGCTTGGCTACAATGCCTCCTGCAAGTGAACCCAGCGCTATTCCCAGCGGCACCGCCGCGTTGAAGACGCCCATGGCTATGCCGCGCGCCTTTTTGGAGTAAGCTGCGCCGATCATGGCCGCTCCGCCCGGCACAAATCCGGCTTCACCCACTCCGACAAGACTGCGAGGGATCAGGAAGCTCCAGAAGTTCCAGGCAAATCCATTGGCGGCCGTGAACATGCTCCAGAGCAGCGCCATTATGCCGACAGCCTTGCGCCTGCTCCAGCGGTCTATCAGATAGGAAATGGGAAAAGAGAAGACCGCGATGCTCAAAAGGAATACCGTCCCGAGGATACCCATCTCACTGTCATTAAGCCCCAGGGCGGCTTTCATGGGCTCTACAACGGCGGCCACGACCTGCCGGTCCATGAAGTTGACCATCAGGAGGAGAGTACAGATTATTAGAATATATAGTTTTCCTCCCGCTCCGGCCTTATACTCTTTGGGCGCGCCTCTATCTGTCGACACTGACCACCTCCTTTTTAACGGGCTGTTATCATATCTTCCTGCCGATTACTATTCTTTTTACCAGTCCAGGCCTTTGGATTTGCGGACTTTCCTGTAATGGTCCATGGTCTGTTCGAAGGCCTCTGCCCTTGCCAGTACCTCCTGGGGATTGAAGACGCGCTTGTCGATGATATCGCCCTCGACCCACAGGCTTGGAACGTCCAATTTCTTGTGGAGGAAATCTTGTATTGGTCTCAGATTGGAACTGGCTGCACGGCAGGAGATGAGCGGGTGCAGGAAAAAGCCATCGGCACGGTATCCCCTGGCATAATTCAGATAGCACGCTACGATGGGATTATTGATGCCGTTCTTCCTGGCATGCTGATGTATATTGAATACGAAATTACGAGAGAGGCGTGCCAGCTTCTCCACTGGATCGCTGATCCTGCTCAAGTCCGGCGGTTTGGGAGCGTGATAGCCGTAACCCTCGAAGACGAAATTCCAGCCTTTTTCGGCCAGGGCGTCGAAGAACCTGAGGCTGTGCCAGGGAGGAAGCTCGGCGAAGATCAACCGATATCTTTCGGGATAGTTGATAGCCGCTTCTTTGTTTTTTATCCTCTCCTGTATCTCGGTCAGCATGTCCTGGTACAGATTGAGCGCTACCTTCATATCGCCGGCGAAGAAAAGCGACGGCGGCATGCTGCTCCAGAAGTCCGTGCTGTGCATGGGCCCGGGTACGGCCTTGCGGGCCTCGCTGATCAGGGAAACGGTTTCGTGGATCTGAATTGCCAGGCCGATAAGCTCTTCGAACCTGTTCCAGTCCATCTTTTTCTTGAAAAGTTTCTCCAGGAAAGAGATGTAATCGTTGAGCTCTTTAACCAGAAATTTCACCTGGTACCCTTCGAGATCCTCCTCCGAGCCCTCGGCAGTTCCCATCACCGGCATCTCAAGGCACCATTGCGGGGCGTCGAAGTACCTGGCCAGCGCCTGAAACCACTTAAAGCGCGCATCGCAAAAGATGCCCGAGCCGAGCAATAGCGATGGCCTGGCCATGCCGCCCAGCGGGGCATCGGGGGGTATCTTGCCGCCGTTTTCCTTCATCATGCGGTAGGAATAGCCGATCGTGGCCCTGCCGTATCCGCACATATGTGTGGGGAAGCCGTCCGAATCCGAGGCATCGAGGAACGGCTCGGCCGTGCCGGAAGCCGCCAGCAGCGTTGCGTAATTCTCAGGATAGATTATGTTGAGGTCCATGGCCTTGAGGGGTATATCGCCTTCGAATATAGTGAGCATGGACCATACGGTCGGTTTGCCCTCTTTGCTGGCCTGGAGCGTATTAACATAGTCCTGCTGTACCAGGTTGCGCAGCGGGTACATGCTCTTCAGCCGGTTTATGGCCCTCTTACCGGTTTTAACCGTAGTTTCTGGTTCACTCATAAAATACACTCCCTGCGGAGAAAAGAATTCTCCAGGCGAGAAAGCTGCTGCTCACAGCGCGCAGTGAATATAAAAGCGGATAAAAGACGTAGCTTCTATATCGGCTGCTATATTATTCTGTTATCTTTGCCCTCCCAGTATTTTTCCTTGACCAGGCGGCGTAATATCTTGCCTGTGGGAGTCATGGGCAGCTCTGTGACGAAGTCCACCGTGCGCGGACGTTTATAGCCGGCCAGCTTTCCCTTGGTGAACTCGACGATCTCTTCCTGTGTAGCGCGCATCCCGTCCTTCAGCAGGACCACCGCCTTGACCGACTCACCCCAGAATTCATCCGGTACGCCGACGATGGCGACCTCTCTGACGGAAGGATGTGTATAAATGACGTTCTCAACTTCAGTTGGGTAGATGTTCTCACCGCCGGAGATTATCATGTCGTTTTTACGGTCTACCAGGTACAGGTAATTTTCCTCATCGACATATCCCATATCGCCTACAGCACACCATTCGCCGCGGAAGGCGGCCTTGGTGGCCTGGGGGTTCTTTAAATACTCTTTAAAAATGTTAATGCCGCGGGTATATATCTCACCTATCTCCCTGGCTGCCATCTCCTTTCCTTCGGGGTCCAGGATCTTGATCTGCTTTCCGAAAACGGCCTGCCCCACCGATTTCATCTTCCTGATCTGGTCCTCGGGACGCAAAGCAGTTACCACCCCCGTCTCTGTGGCGCCGTAGCCTTCGTAAAGCTTGGCGTTCTTAAAAAAGGACAGTATCTCGGTCTTGGTTTTGGCCGATATCGGCGCAGAGGAGGAGAGCAGAGTTGTCATACTCGAGACATCGTATTTGTTGCGTACCTCTTCGGGTAAAGCCAGGATAATGTTGTACATAGTCGGCACCATGCTGGAGATATTCACCTTATACTTATCGATTATCTGCAGGATCTCCTCGCCGTTGAATCCGCGCAGGTGATATATGTGGATGGTCATACCGCTGAGGAACGAGGCCATGACATTATTGATGGAATTTGAATGGAAGGTGGGCATGACGATAAGGTTGACCATATATGAGGTTACGAATTCAATATTCATTACCACTGCAGTCTCAACGCCCGTTTTGTGCAGGGTGACCGCCCCTTTTGGGAAGCCGGTTGTGCCTGATGTATAGCCGATGCACAGGATGTCCTCCGGAACGATTTTAACATCGGGCTCTTCCGCGGAGCCTTCTTTTACCAGGTCCTGATAAAGGCCGCCCGCATCGCGGAATTTTTTACTCCCCACTACCCAGTATTTATCAACCGGTATTTGTTTGATATCCTTAGCCGCTATTTCCATGGTCGGGATGAATTCTTCTCCCAGTATCATGGCGCAGGCATCGGAGTTCTCGACGACAAACTTGATCTCCGGCGCCTGGAAGCGCCAGTTCACGGGAACCATGATAATACCGGTTTTGGAGCAGGCCATAATTAACTCGACGAACTGATAGCAGTTCATGAGCAATATCCCCAGCCTGTCTCCCTTCTTTAATCCGCTGGCAAGCAGATTGTTGGCAATGCGGTTAACCCGGCGGTTGAATTCCTCGTATGTAAAAGAGGCATCGTCACCGACGATAGCATTGCGCTTGGGATACCTGTTGACACTGTTGAGCAGAAGTTCGCCTACTACCAGATTCATATTTGTCCTCCTCCTAAATTGTGTGAATAAAATGATCGGAATTTGAGCCGGATTTCGCGTCGCCGATGTTATTTCTGTTTTTTACTATCAGTCGATTCATCAAAATCGGTGATTACTTGTATAGTGCTCTCTGTCCACTCCAATAAAGCTTCGTACTGTGCAAGGACCCTGTCCACAACCAGCGTCCAGTAAAGCTTATCCAACGGTGCTGCCAATCCCCACAGATCTGATTCAATGGCGGGCTTGGCCATTGACTTATATTTCTCAATCTCGCCTTTCAATTTCTTAGAATATTTCTTAATGTTGTTAATCATGTCTTTTTTTGGTGCGCGGCTTCCATACCATAGCTTTAATAGAAGTGTTTCACGCGGGACAACAAATTCAGGAGGCTCTTTGAGCCATCTCGTCAATTCCGTTTTACCCTTATCGGTGATGGTAAATACGTTTTTGTATGGAAGCTTCTCCTGGTCGACCCTTTCACATTCGATTAATCCTTCCTCAGTCAGCATGTTCAATTTGCGATAAATCTGACTCTGGGAGGGCCGCAGGGGTTCGAAAAACATTTTTGATAAATCGTAACCTGTTTTCGGCCCGTAACTTAAAAATCCCAGTAGACCGTATTTCAATGACATAACAATAAGCCCCTATAACTAACTCATTTATTAGCGAATGGCATCCGCCCAGGGGGATATATGCCCAGGTCAATATACGCCGGGGCATAAGATAACATATGGTTGAAATGCTTGTCAACCCCAATTATTTCGAAATAAAAGGGTGATTAAGAGAGGTGTTAATCAGGTGCTTGTCATGAATATGGAATGGAGCATCCCGTTCATAGTTGGGACAAACTACATATTGAGAGGAAAGAAAAGTTCATGGAAAATGGGCGTGTCCGGTATCAGCTGGAATGGTTTTTTGCGATAACTGCCGCTCCCAGTGCGGCCATGAGGCGTGGGTTGTCGGGCACCAGGGCTTTGACGGCGAGCTTTTCTTCGATGGCCTGCACCAGGCCGATATCGAGCGCCCCGCCGCCGATGACGGCAAAATCCTTCTCCAGGGCAACACCGCGTGACATGCCGCTGATCTTATCGGCGATAGAACGATGTATGCCGGACAGAATGTCCTCGGGTTTATCGCCCTGAGAGATGCGGGTGATGACCTCGGTTTCCAGGAACACCGTGCATGAGGTGGAGAAGCTGGAAGGCCTGGTAGACTTTAGCGAGAGCGGCCCGATCTCATCGATGCCGATCTGCAGTATGCGGGCCACGACCTGCAGCAGGCGGGCGCTGCCGGTGGCGCATATCTCGGAGACATTGAAGTTAATTACGTGCCCTTCGCCGTCCATGGTAATCACCTGGCTGCCCTGTCCGCCGATATCGATGATTGTGCGAACAGTGGGGAAAGTCAGGTTGACGCCCCGGGCATCGCAGATGATCACGCCGTGATAGCTGTCGGCGTTGGCGTTTCTCCCTCCAATGCCGGTAGCTGCGCTGGCTGTAATGGCGGAAGGTTGAAGGCCGGCCCGTTTGAGGGCTTCAGCTTTGACGGCCGCAGATGTCGTGGCATAGTTGGTGCCGGAGGGTATCACAATAGAACCCACGATGTTCTTCCGGCCGTCTATTATGACGGCTTTGCTGGCGGCCGCACCGATGTCTATGCCGAGGTAGAATTCAGTCATTTTCAATATCCGTCGAGTCTGTCATTTTGCTTATGTGCAGCATAAAAGGTTGCGCCTTACGCGGCCGGCTTTTTCTCCGTGAATTCAATATATGCTTCGCTGAGCTGTTTTTTCTCCATTTTGTAGCGGCCGTCCTGCACCAGTTTAAAGGCCTCGTCTCTTGCCAGTATGGCGGCGCCCAGGGCGCCGGTGATGAGCGGTTCCTCCGGCACAAGCACCGGCATGCCCAGCACGGTCTCCATGGCTTTGACCATGCCAGCATTCTTGGCCACCCCACCTGTAAAGACTACGGGCGGCTCGACTTTGAGCTGCCGGGCCAGCTTGACCACACGGGTGGTAACGGCTATGTAGACGCCGGCCAGTATATCCGGCAGCGGCTGACCCTCGGAGAGACGCGAGATGATCTCCTGCTGGGCGAAGATAGTGCAAAGGCTGTTTATCTTAACGGGCGTATCGCTCTGCAACGATACCTGCCCCATCTCGTTAAGCCCCAGCCCCAGCGTCTCAGCAGCCACCTCCAGGAACCTGCCGGTGCCGGCTGCGCACTTATCGTTGGTAAGGAAGTCGGTCAGCCGGCCTCCCTTGATCTTGAGTACCTTGGCGTCCTGGCCGCCGATGTCGATGGCGGTGCGAACGTCGGGGAAAAGCGAGGAAACTCCTTTAGCGTGGCAGGTGAGCTCGGTGACCTGTTTGTCGGCGAATGGAACATTGACACGGCCGTAGCCCGTGGAGATGATATAGGCTATTTGATCGAGCGTGACACCGGATTTAATGAGCACGTCCTCCATAACCCGGTTGGCGCGCCGGCGGTGCTCGGCGCCGGTCTGGCCGACCACGTAGCCGAGCATCTGTCCTGCGGCGTCTACCACAGCTGCCTTGGACATGGTAGAGCCGATATCGATGCCGGCGAAAAAGAGTTTAGAAGCTTCGTATTCCATGCGGGACTGCTGCTTTACCTCAGCCCAGGGTCTCCACGAAGGCCTCTACCCTCGTCTTGATAGGGGCCAGCGACCGCTCGCTGTAGTCATGCTCGATGTATATGCTGGGTATGCCCAGAGTATCAAGGTAGTGCCGCAGGTTGGGCACCTCGTATCCGTGCGTATCGCAGTATTTGACGCTCTGCAGTATGGCCCCGTTCACGTGCCAGTCGGTAATGGCCTTCTTGATATAGTTAAACCTGCTGTCGAGGTCCTTATCATAGTTCCTGGCAGTCTCATGGTGTTCAGTGTCACGATAGGTGCGCGGGCATTTGAGATCGACCAGGTATCTCTGTGCCAGGGCGTGCAGGTTGTAAGGGGCCTTAACGTCTGCCCAGAAGGCCCTGGTGCCGACGCAGGTGTCATCGACCACAACGCTGGCATTAGCGCTCTCTATGAGCTCGTAAAGCGACGTGTTGTCGAAAACAGGTCCCCACACCAGCAGGCGCGCCTTTTTCTTGGACGGCTTTATGCTTCGTCCCTTGATCTCCTTGATGACGTCTTCCAGGAGCTCGTTGCCCTCATCCACGGGCAGGCTGAAAAGCGCTACCAGCACCTCGATATTTTCCATCGATGTCATGAGGGGCGGGTCTGATTTTCGCAGGTCGTAGAGCTCCCTTACAAGCTTACGTTGTTTATTGTGCAGCTCGCAGGCTTTTTTCAGCTTATCATCGGTCAGCTTTTCACCGGCGAACTCCTCGAGGTGGCGTTTGAAGGAATTAATCTGGCCCTCGAAATAGTCGACAGCCGGCGCATGGTCGGTGTGCGGCACATCTATCAGGTGAGTGAAGGGCGCATCCTTGACATAATCACGCCACGATATGACCAGGGTCATGCCGATATCGCAGGTATGCGCTCCGACGATGCCGTCCAGGAAGTTAAATTTACCTTTCATACCGAGGTCGATGATGCTGCGCAGGAACGGGCAGACCACCGTGGTTGATACCTGGTCGGCCGCTGTGATGGGCTCGCTCATATCACCGAAGACGCGGAAAGGCACCATGCCCAGCGCGCTGATAATCTCGACAGGCGGGTAGAGGCAAATATAGCCGATGACCTTCTTGCCGGCCTTGCGCAGCTCGCGCACGCGCATCCCCCTGTCCGCGTAGAGTTCGTGTGCCCTGGAAAGCCCCTTAGTTGTAGCTATTACCATCTCAATCTCCCGGTTTTTATTATTCTTCGTTTACCAGTCCAAACCCTTCGATTTTCGAACCTTCCTGTAGTGGTCCATGGTCTGCTCGAAGGCCTCTGCCCTTGCCAGCACCTCCTGGGGATTGAAGACACGCTTGTCGATGATATCGCCCTCGACCCACAGGCTGGGTATATCCAGTGTATCCTGCTCGAAGTGCTGCACCGTCCTGAGGCTGCAGCTGGCAGCGCGGCAGGAGATGAGCGGGTGCATGAAAAAGCCATCGGCCTTAAAGCCCCGGGCTATCTTGAGGTAAGTTTCAACGACTGGATTGGAGACATTGTCCTTCTTGGCCTCGGGGAAGACATTGAACCAGAAATTGCGTGAGAAGCGCGCCAGCTTCTCGCAGGGATCGCTAATCTTGCTCAGGTCGAGCGGCCTGGTGTTGTGATAACCGAAGCTCTCGAAGACGAAATTCCATCCTTTCTCCGCCAGGTTGTCAAAAAACTTCAGGCTGTGCCAGGGAGGGAGCTCCGCGAAGATCAGGCGGTATCTTTCGGGGTAGTTGATGCCCGATTCCTTGACCTTGACGCGCTCCTGCACCTCGGCCAGCATGTCCTGGTACAGCTTGAGAGAGACGTTCATATCGCCGGCGAAAAAGAGGGCGGGCGGCATGCTGCTCCAGAAGTCCGTGCTGTGCATGGGCCCGGGGATGGCCTTGCGGGCCTCGCTGATCTGGTAGGTGGTCTCGTGTATCTTGGTGGCCAGGACGATCAACTCCTCCAGCCTGGCCCAGTCCATCTTCTTTTTCAGCAGCTTTTCCAGGAATGCGATAAAGTCCTTTATCTCTTTGGTCAGGAATTTGACCTGGTACTCTTCAAGGTCGGGCTCATTGCCTTCGAAAGTGGCCATCATGGGCATTTCGAGGCACCATTCAGGAGCATCGAAGTATCTTGCCAGCGCTTGAAACCACTTGAAACGGGCGTCGCAGATAATGCCCGATCCGAGCAGCAGCGCCGGTTTGGCCATGCCGCCCAGCGGGGCATCGGGGGGTATCTTGCCGCCGTTTTCCTTCATCATGCGGTAGGAATAGCCGATCGTGGCCCTGCCGTAGCCGCACATATGAGTGGGGAAGCCATCGGAATCCGAGGCATCCAGGAACGGCTCGGCTGCGCCGGAGGCCGCCAGCAAAGTGGCGTAGTTCTCAGGGTAAACGATATTCAGCCCCATGGCCTTGAGCGGGAGATCGCCCTCCCAGTAATTGAGCATGGACCATACGGTCGGCTTGCCCTCATTGCTGGCCTGGAGTGTATCAACGTAGTCCTGCTGCACGAGGTTGCGCAGCGGATAAACGCTCTTAAGGCGGTTAATGGCTCTTTTCTTCTCGGTCTTGGCGGGAGTTGCGGTTTCGCTCATCTTTCACTCCTTATATGTTTTCAATGCGGAATATAAAAAGATCGGCAGACTTAAATATTAGAATATTGCCGGTCTTAATGCAAAGACATCTGTGCACCGTTTCACTCATAGGTTAGCCGTTCCTTTCTCAGCTTATCTGACCGGTGTCCAGCATTTTGACCAATTCCTTTTTTAGTATCTTGCCCACAGGGCTGCGCGGCACCTGCTGCAGTATATAGACACGCCGGGGAATCTTGAAGCGCGCCAGCTTCTCGCTTAAATAATCGGTCATTTCCTTTTCGGTTAATGTGGCGCCGGGCCGCGGCACTACGATGGCTACGGGTACTTCCCCCAGCCGCACATCCCTCTGTGGGACCAGTACTGCGTCGGCCACTGCAGGGTGCTTGTACATGATCTCCTCCACCTCGCGGGGGAAGACCTTCTCGCCTCCCACGTTGATAAGCTCCTTCTTGCGGTCGACCATGAAGAAGTAGCCGTCCTTATCGTAATATCCCATATCTCCCGTGTGCAGCCACCCTCCGCGCAGGGCCTCGGCCGTCTCCTTGGGCTTTTTATAGTAGCCTTTCATCACCAGCGGCCCCTGGATGACCAGCTCACCTACCTCCCCCGTTCCCAGCAGCTTACCCGACTCGTCCATTGCGCCCACCTTCACGCCGGGGTAGGCCAGCCCGACGCTGCCCTCCTTGTAGGTAAGGTCCGAGCGCTGCATTGTCGCCGAGGCGGAGCATTCGGTCAGGCCCCAGGCCTCGAGGATCTTGATGTTAAGCGCGCTGGAGGCGTCCTTCATGAGCTGGGCCGGCATGGCCGAAGCGCCCGAGATGCCGATGCGCAGCGACGAAAGGTTATACTTGCTGCGGTCCGGATGGTTTATCAACATGAAATACATGGCTACTACCATGGGTATGAAGGTGATCTTATGTTTCTCGATCTGCTCGAATATCTCGACGGGATTAAAGGGGTCAAGCAGTACGAAGGAGGAACCGGTCACCAGCGAGCAGAGAATCACGGTGATACCGAAGCCGTGGAAGGCCGGCACGACCATCAGGGCGCGGTCATTGTCTCCCAGCTTGAGCAGTTTGACGATAATGTCGGCGTGGAAGAACAGGTTGGCGTGGGTCAGCATGGTGCCCTTGGGCTCGCCGGTAGTGCCCGAAGTATAGAGGATCTCGACCACATCGTCTTCCTTGCAGAGGGCTTTAAAAGGAGTGGACGGGGCCTCCGCTTCGAGCTTTGAGAACTCCAACCCCTCGCGGTAGGCGCCGTTTACGATCAGGTGTTTGAAGAGGGGAGGCTTGTTTGCGATTTTGCTGTAGTGCTCGGCGAAGGCCGGATTTGCTACCAGCGCCACCGCATCGCTGTCACGCAGCAGATACTCCAGTTCGCGCTCCTTATAAAATATGTTGACCGGCACGGCCACTGCTCCCAGGTAGGCGCAGGCGAAATAGGTCACGATGAACTCGGGGCAGTTGTTGAGCATGATGGCTACCTTGTCGTCGGGCTTGATGCCGAGACCGTGCAGGGAGTGTGCCAACCTCTGTGCCCTGGCCAGAAGCTGGCTGTATGTTACAGGCTGGTCCTTGAATATGAGCGCTGGTTTGTTTCCAATCTTGGAGGCTCTGGCCTCCAACATGCCGGGCAGATGCATATCAACCTCCTGTCTCGTTTATACGGACCAATTCACGCGGTCTTTTGCTTAATAAAAATACGATCCCCAAGGGATTTCAACCGGGGCAGTTGAGCCCGCCGTAAATGGTAAATCATCGCCAGATTAAATGTAAAGGCAGCCATTGAAACACGCATAATCATCGCCGGCCCCCCGTTAACAGATACTTGACTATTGATACCCTTCTGTTAGAATAAGCGACTGTCAGTCAGTTATCATCAAGATTTGTTTGGAGGGAGCCGCGGGCCAAGCAGCATTCTCACCCGATATCAAACGGGTAAATAACAGTGAATATCATAAGGAGGTGCAGGAATGAACCTGGCCAACCTTGTAGTTGAAGGGATCAGGAAATTCGGGGAATACGAGTGCTGTTATTTCGAGGGGAAATGGTACACCAATGTGGAACTGGACGATATGTCCAGCCGCCTGGGCAATGCGTTGAAATCGATCGGTGTCGGCAGGGGAGACCGAGTGGTCACGCAATTGCCGAACTGCCCGGAGATCGGGTGTACGTTCAATGCCGTATATAAGATAGGCGCCGTTGCCGTGCCTATGAATCCCATACTTCGCCCGGACCAAATATCCCATATCTACAGGAACTGCGGCGCCGGGGTAACCATCACGACATCCGATTATCTACCCTGGATCAGGGAGGCGCAGAAAAATGCCCCGGGGCTCAAGCAGATCATTTTAGTTGACAGGGATGATGAGCCGGGCACACTCTCTTTTAAAAAGTTGCTGGAAAGCTCCAGCAGCGAGCTGAAGGTGGAGGACATGGATGGCGAGGACCTGGCTGCGCTTATCTATACGTCCGGCACCACCGGCAATCCCAAGGGAGTTATGCACACCCACTACTCACTGTGGATCAACGCGGTGTGCTTCGCCGATTTTACCGCAATGTGCTCGCCCACAACCCTGCGTGATGTCCGCCGGGACCTCAACAAGCACACGTACAAGATCGAGGAGACCATGCAGGAAGTTACCGGACACGACCGCAACGTGCTGTTCCTGGCGGTCCTGCCGCTGTCCCACTCGTACGGGTTGTCCTTCATGAATTTCGGCAGCCTGGTCGGGGCCAGGTACGTAGTGATGAAGTGGTGGAACCCCGCGGGCGCACTCAAAATCATCGAAGATATGCGCGTAGGATATATTGCGCTGGTGCCGACCATGTACGTTCACCTGCTTGACCAGCCCGACTTCGACAGGTATGATCTCTCATCGCTCCAGTACTGCAACTCGGGGGCCGCAGCGCTGGACACAGGCATCGCAATGAAGTGGAAGGAGAAGACGGGAGTTCATATCCATGAGGGTTGGGGCATGACGGAATCCGGCGCGACCACTTCGGGAAATCCCACCACGTGCCCACCCAAGATCGGTTCCATCGGCGTTAACATGCTCAAGTGCAACACGATGAAAGTATTCGACAACGAGGACCACGAGTTGCCGCCGGAAAGCATCGGCGAGCTGGTTATCAAGGGCCCTACGGTAATGAAGGGCTACTGGAATATGCCCGATGAAACCGCGGAGGCGCTCAAGAACGGCTGGCTGCATACCGGGGATATCGGGTACATGGATAAGGACGGCTATTTCTATATTACCGACCGAAAAAAGGACATAATCATCCGCGGCGGGGAAAATGTATCGCCCAGAGAAGTTGAAGATGTTGTCTGTCAGCATCCCAGGGTGCTTGAAGCGGGTTGCGTGGGAATCAAGGACCGGGTATACGGGGAGGAGATAAAGGTGTTCGTCGTGCTCAGGGAGGGGGAACAGTGCAGCGAGGCAGAGATTATTGAGCATTGCAGGAAGCATTTACCCTCTTTTAAAACACCCGGCAAGGTCCAGTTCATAAGTTCGCTGCCCAAGAATATTCTGGGGAAGATATTGAGGGCCGACCTGCGCAAGGCGGGATAGGCGCTCTTCCCGGATGGGGAGAAATATGTAGCGGGAGGCAGGATATGCGAATATGCAAAGGCTACAGGCGGCTATCTTTCATCACAGATACGAGGGGGATTAAAAGCGCCATAGGCGAGATGCGGGGGCTTGGACATCCTCAACAGCCGGTGTTGAACAAGAGCTACCTGCCCGCGGCGGACGACCCGGTAATCGATGAGCAATGGTTCATAGACACCATAACTCAGAAGGTAGAAAGCCATCCTATGAACAGTATGGAGTACCCTTTGGACGGAGAGAGGATATTCGATTCACCCCTGGTGGGTTTTGTGAGAGGTGACGACCCGCTTCTGGCTGATTACAGGCGGATCATAGGCCCGCACCATTTCACACCGGCTGCCATTATGGCCTGGCAGGCCAAGAGAAACGGCGTGCCTGCCCCCGACGCTGCCGACCTCAGCGTTGTTTCGTTTATCCTGCCCATAACGGGCATAACCAGGGAGGAGAATGCAGCTATGAGTGAATGGCCCTCCGAGCGCTGGGCCCAAACCAGGCTGTTGGGCGAAATATTCAGCCAGGTCATGGTGAGGGAGATTGTATCCAACCTTATGCAAAGGGGGATACTGGCCATCGCCCCCGATGTGACGCCTCTTTTCAGAAAACAGCGCTACCCCGAAGTTGGGTGGGCTTCGCCCTGGTCACACCGCCATATGGCCTATGCGGCGGGATTGGGGACATTCGGCATGCATGATTTCCTCATAACGGAGAAGGGGGCGGCACACCGCTGCGGAAGTTTTATCGTGAACCTGAAGCTGCAGCCCAACAGGTCGAGGCCGGACAACATACACGCGGGCTGCCTCCAGCACAACGGCGCCAAGTGCCTTAAATGCGCCACCAAGTGCCCGGTCGGGGCTATCGGCGAGAGAGGGCATGACAAGGAAGCCTGTTATAACCGTGTGTCCAAAACCCTGGCATACTGCAATAAAAATTACCACATTTTCATCTATGGCTGCGGGCTGTGCTCGGTAGGTGTGCCCTGCGCATCGGCCATACCGGCCAGGAAGCAGTAAATATAATGGCAATCACCACGTATATGCGGTATTGACAGGCCGCTGATATATGTTAGAATGTGGTCTGTAACTGACCGTCGGTCATTTATAAAAACCATGTCGAAACAGGCTGATCCACGGCACAGGGAGGACATACTTGAGGCGGCGCGCCGGGTTTTCCGGGAGCAGGGCTACGAGAAGGCGCGCGTGGAGGATGTGGCCAGGCTGGCGGGCGTTGCCAAGGGCACCGTTTACCTTTATTTCAATTCCAAACTTTCCATATTGGAGGCGCTGGTCGATTCGTATTATGTGATGATGCTGCAGGCGATCGTACCCCACCTGTCTGATCCTGATAGCAGGCTTGCGCTTAAAAAGGCGGTGCATGCGGGCTTTGTACTGGCGGCCCGTGAGCAAGACCTGGTCGTACTGCTGGACCTGCGCCTGGGCTATGCAAAAAACAGGAAAGTGGCGACAATCGGGAATCCTCTGGCGCTGAGGGAGATCCGGCGCTTCCTGAAGAGGTGCCACGATAGGGGCGAGCTGCGCAACTATGAAACGGACATCGCCGCTGTCTTGATGGGAGGCCTGTTGCAGTGGATAACCAAGCTGTGCCTGGTCTGGCAGGGTGATGACCTCGCCAAATACGAAGATACCGCTGTAAAAATGCTGCAGTTTGCGCTTTTTAATAGCAGCCGAAAAGGTGGTAAGTAAAAACCGGGATACGAGGAGGACTTCGTGAAAAACAAAGCGGGATTGATCGCGATACTGGCGTTGTTGCTGTGTGCGCTGTTGCCTGCCTGCACGCCGGGCCAGACGTTGTCGCAACGGAGTGATCAGCAATACGTGGTAGTCATCGTCATAGACGCCTGCCGCCCGGATTATTTCGACATCGCTGATATACCCAATATTAAGAAGCTGGCAGATGGTGGGGTCACTTATACTGATGCCTGGGTAGGGCAGAACCCCAACGTCACGCCTCCCAGCCATGCAACCATCACAACGGGCGCCTTCCCCAGGCGGCATGGAATTCTCAACTTCCTGTGGAGGAATCCCAGGACCGGACTGGCTTACTGGTACACATACTGGGACGATGTATATACGGGGGACTATAACAAAATGATTAAGGGCAACGATGTTGTCAGCATCGGGTCGCTGTACAAGCAGAAGTTCCAGGGAGCCAGGGTCGCCGCAGTGGGATCGGGCAAGTTTTATGCGGTGGCTTCCATGGCGGCCGATGACAGCGACTATATACTCTTCCTGAATGCCGCCGGGGTGGTCAATCCTGAGGCGGAGTCACCCGACAGCTTCGAGGTGAGCGGGGTAAAGGGCCACCTGGCCCCTCAGGAGATCATGAAGGACCCTGCATTGAACCGGCCCAAGGGGAGTGGTTGGGATGCTGACAACTGGGCGACGGATGTGGCGCTCAAGCTATTTGAAAAAGAGAGGCCGCAAGTGCTGTATCTAAGTCTCTCTGAAACCGATGAGGCCGGCCACTGGAGCCTCTCTATCAATGACGCCAACGTTATGGGCAGTTGCGTCAGCAATGCTGACAGGCAGATCGGCCGCTTGATGGAGGCGTACAGCAAGGCCGGGATCTTCGACAGGACGCTCTGGGTGATCGTTGCCGACCACGGCATGACACCGACACTACATACAATACCGCAGAAAGCCGTCGATGCGGAGATTACCAAAACCGGTACCCGGGTGCAGGTGCAGAATCCGGAGACATTGCTCTTCGATCCTTCAAAGACTGCCCAGGCGGTTGAGAACGTGATCAAAGCCGGCATACCCGGCATTAAAGGCGCTTATATCCATGTGCAGAAGCCCGACGGGAGTTGGACCACCGAGCCGGCGCCGTCCTCTGCCACATTGATTACGGGGGACCTGGACAGGTGTTTCCTCTACCTCAAATCTACCGATACCGGACCGAACAGCGCCGACTTTACACTCATAGAAAAAGAGAACTGGAGGCAGGACTGGTCGATACTGGGGGCCAAACCGATGCTCAGCAGCCACGAGACCATTACATGGAACGACCAGCATATCCCACTCATCATATCGGGGCCGGGAGTGAAGAAGGGGGTGAAACTGAACACTCCTGCACGGCTGGCCGACATCGCTCCCACCGTGGTTTCCCTGCTGGGCATAACACCGGAGAAGATGGACGGGGTGGTATTGGCTGACTGCATGGAGCGGGCAACTGTACAACAGGTTGAGGCACAGAAAGAAGTGACCCGTTTCCTGGAACCGTTGAGGGCTGCCCTCAAGGCTTCCTCCCAGGCCGACCTGGCCGACAACGAGAAACAGTTCGGTCAAAAAGAACGGTAGATTTCTATATAGAGGAAGATTAGTTCAGGAGGATGATGAATGTCGAATAAACTCATGCTGCATTTAGTATTAATCACCGTTGCTCTGTTTACAGCCTCTGTGGCCGCATGCACGCAGACACCTGCCGGCGCGGGCAAAGAGCTTTCTTTCAGTCCGCTAACGTATACAAACGACCAGTATGGTTTCTCGCTGCAATATCCCGACAACTTTAAGGAGGATAAATCCAAGGAGAAGGACACGATGCTTTTCAATGCCGTCGGGCCGCTGGTAGGTGGAAGGATACCGGTGTTGACCGTCAATATTTTCGACCGTAACAGGGCGCAGGAGCAGGCCATCGAGCTGATCAAGGCCGGCAGCGGCTCGGATATTAAGATCACACCGCTCAGGGAGATAACGCTGCAGGATGGCAAGACCAGTGGCAAGATAAGCACGACAGCCTGGTACCATAACGATGCTAAATTCGATATGCGCGGATTGTCGCTGGGTGTGGTCAAAGGTGAATACCAGATCACGGTCACGCTGACATCCATCTTTGCCATGTATAACGAGGATAAGTATATGGAGATTCTCAATACGTTTACGTTGAAATGAAGCGGCATTGTCCATGTGAACAGGTAACAAATTGTTGAAGGGGAATGAGATCATGAGTAAGTTGGAAAGTTACCGCAGGGCCGGCAGGCGAATATACGACAGGCTACACCTGGCTTCTTACCCTGTGGGCATCAGGTATATTAAAAGTGAAAGTGAGATACCACAGGGAAGTATGAGGCCTTCGGCGCTGGGACAAAAAAGTAGTCTGTGCCAGGCATTCACCTATGCCAGGCGTTTCGGCTTCACCATGGCTATGACAGCCGACGATAATTTCTGCACACCCGCCACGGCCATGCACCGTTGGGTAGATATACCCTTCGAAGTGTTGGTGGAGAGCCAGGTTATCCAGGGATGGCACAAAGATGCAGAGGCTGAGAAAAAGAGGATAGAGCACGGGCAAAAAATGATTGGCAAAGCCAATCTTCCGAAGCTGTTGAAATATAAAGGATTCATCTGTTTCCCGTTGCATAATGCTCCAGCCAGGCCGGACAGCGTGCTTATTTATGGTAATGGTGAAAATGTAATGCACATAATACATGCGCTTACATATGGAGGCGAGAATTTTCCCACCTCGTCCTTTGAAGGATTTGCCGAGCCGTGCCTGAAAGGTGGCCTGATCCCTTTTATTACCGGGGTCCCGCAGGTAATAATTCCCGGCATGGGTGACCGCTCTTTCTCGGGGACTTACGATTACGAGATAGCCATCGGCATACCGGCAGAACTCATCTTCGATGCCGAGCGCGACCTGTTTAAGACGGGTGGGCCGATGAACATGGGCCAGCCGGCCAAAACACTGCTTCCACAAAGCCTGACTGAAAACATCACACCCGGTTTCAAATTCATGAGAGAAAAGTTCGATGCAAAGAAGGGTAAAAAAGCGGTCTGAACCTCGATACTGCCTGTTTTGATTTAAGGGGTAAAACATGCGTGGATTTATAAATGCAAATACGGCCGGCTTCCTGGCCCTTTTGCTTATCGCCGCAATAGCGGTTTCAGGATGCGTTACCCCGGTCCCAGTTGCGTCTACCGAGCCGGTTCCCGTACAGGCAAAGGAACAGGAAGCAGCTGTCATTGAGCCCACACCCCCGGGTATGGTCAACACAGTGCTGGGACCCATATCTCCCGACCAACTCGGCCAGGTGCTGGTGCATGAGCACTTCGTTTTCAGCCGTGCGGGATGGTACGCGGATGCAACGATTGCCCCGTATGACCGCGGCGCTGCCATGCAGGCCGGGCTTAATGCCTGCCTGCTGGCCAGGGCAGCGGGGATCAATGCTATTATCGATGCAACGCCCAACGATTGCGGCAGGGACCCCGAGCTTTACAGGGGGCTGAGCAGGAAAACCCTGATGAACATAATCTGCTCAACCGGGCTTTATTACGAGAAGGGAGGCGCTCCGGGCTACTGGGAGGCCAAGGCACAGCTCGGCCAGGATATATCCAGAATGATAGCCGAGCTTTTTATCAAAGAGATCAGGGATGGTATCGGCGCCACCGGTATCAGGGCGGGTGTCATCAAGGTCTCTTCGAGCGAGATTATCACACCTTATGAAGAGGCTGTCTTCAAGGCGGCTGTGATAGCCCAAAAGGCTACCGGTGTGCCGATTATCACACATACGCAGGGGCCAGGACCGGGCATAGCGCAGGCGGACCTTTTCATCAGGGAAGGCGCCGACCTTAAAAAAATCATGATCGGGCACGTTTCCAATAACGCTGATATCGGATATCATCAGGCCATAATCGAGAAGGGATTGAATGTGGGATTTGACCAGCTCGGGTTGAACTATATACCGGACGAGCAAAATGTGCGTAATATCGCTGATCTGTGTAAACGCGGATATGCCGATCGGATCATGCTCTCCCAGGATACGGTCAATTACTGGCTGGGACGTTCACTTGTAGAAGATGCGCCGCTGAAGGTCACCGAAGCGATCTCTAAATGGAAAATCGACCACGTTGCACGGGACATTTTACCTGCGCTGAAAAAGGCCGGGGTCACCGATGAACAGATCACGCAGATGATGGTTGACAATCCACGTAACATGTTCGCGGGGCGGTAGTACGTGCGATACTGAATTAGATATACTTCTATAGGAGTAGTAGTCATGAATAAGATTGAAGAAAGCATCAGGGAATTTGCTCTAAAGGCCGGCGCCGGGCTGGTCGGCATGGCCGGGCCAGAGAGGCTGGATGGTCCGCCTTCGCTAGATCCCGGTTATACCTTGAGAGGGGCCAAATCGGTTGTATCTTTGGTTATACCCATGAATGTGCCCGCTATCTACGATTTTCTAAGTAAAAAATCATCCGGGCCGCACAATGTCGACCAGATGCGCATGAACCAGCGGGTACACCGCATAGCCGGAGAGGTCGCAGATTACATAGAGAGTCTGGGTCATAAGGCAAAGGCGGTGCCTGCAAATAATACTTACCGCCGCGCACTGGACCCTTTCTGCACGCGTCCCAGCTTCTCCCACCGCTTCGGCGCCGTGGTGGCCGGATTGGGCACATTCGGGCTTTCGGGCAATGTGGTCACAAAAGACTTCGGCGCAGCGGTCTACCTGGGCTCGGTTGTGACTACTGCCGTGCTTGAATCAGACTCCTCATTGCCCGCGCGACATGCGATGGACACCCGCTGCCGCACGTGCAAGCTGTGCGACAAATCCTGCACCCTGCGCATGTTCGAGGACAACGAAGAAGAGTACCTTCTGTTGAACGGCGAATTGCACGCGCGCGGCAAGCGCAATAACGTCGATTTCTGCAACCTTTCATGCTTTGGGCTGCATGCCATATCACAGGATAAAAAATGGTCCAACTGGGGGCGGCATGTGGTCAAGGAATGGCTGGACAACCAGCCGGACCCGCAGAAAAGCGAGTATGTCAGGGGTATGCTCATGAGGCAGGGCGCAATGAGCGGCGACAGCACACCGCGCTTCGAGGTCATCCGCCGCGTTGGCGCGAAGCTCTGGCCCAGGGAGGCCATCGAAGATTCCTTGCCTGATTACAAAGACCTGCCGGAGGCGGAGAAGGACATTTGCGATTTGCTGGTAAAAGCAGAGGAGAGGTTGGGGATATATGGACTTAAGGATCCCTATGTGCTGACCTGCGGACAGTGTGCGCTGGTCTGCGGGCCGGACTTTGAGGAGACTAAGAAACGTTTTGATCTGCTGACGCAGAGCGGCTACGTTGTCCCCGGACCCGAAGGAAAGATGGTGCGCGTAAAAACGCTGGAGGAGTATTTTAAGGTTAAGGAACAGTATCCGGTCAAAATCGATCGCTCGCAGATAATGAAGGATGCCAATGCTTCTGGCTCGGTTTGGCTGCGCGACTACTTCGGATTTGAGCCGGCGGGTGAATTGAAGAACAGCATCTATCAGGCCAGGAATAAAAAGGCCTGTTCAAAGGCCGGCCTGGCTGGCAAGGAAGCCAGGCCCTTGTATATCGGCAACCCGGGCTACCTGTTGTCGGTAATCGCACCCAAGAAGAAAAAGAAGAGGTGAGCGGTGTCCCTCGCCTGAAGAGTGATAAGATATATGTCAGAAATATCCTGAAATAGCTTTTTAATTATTTTAAGCAGGAGGATAGGGAGAGAAAATGAGGTTATTGATGCTGTTAAAAAAGTTTACACATTCCCTTATTGCGCTATTACTCGTGATCTCGTTTACAATTTGTATCCCGGCTAATAGTGCCATAGCTGATGAAGCGGCGCCACCGTCAGCGAAATACCTGGTGTTGATAAGCATCGACTCATGCCGGCCGGACTACCTCGCCCTGACGCCGACGCCTAACATCGATAGTTTAAAAGCGTCCGGAACTTACTACTCCAACTCCTGGGTCGGGCAGGTGAGCAACGACACACCGCCCGGGCAGACCAGCATGTCGACGGGATCATTTGGTAAAAACACTCGCATTATAAGCTTCAACTGGAGGGACAGAGTCGCACTGCCTGCGGATTGGGAGTTCAAGCTCGCCATCACTAACAAGGTGCTGGAGCTGATTAAGGCAACAGGATGGGATGCGCTCGGCCTATGGTATCAGCAGAACATGGTGCGCAAGACCATCGAGGGTAACTTTATAACCAATTTCGATAATGTCGTATCCGGATTTTTCAACAGTTATATCAGGAAATCCGGCGTCCCCAGCATCGGTTCTCTCTATAAAAAGGCCAATCCCGGCGCCAAGGTGGCTGCAATAAGCTGTGATAAGTGGTATGCCTGTGCCGGCCTGGCCGCGGATAGCGCTGATTACACGGTGTTCGCTGAGGCCAAGGGAGTAGCACCGATCGGTTACAACAATGTTTCACATCTGAAGCCGGTGGGAGTGACAGGGATGCTGCCGCCGGATTACATCATGAACGATCCGTCTCTGATCAGGGAAGTGAAGGACGAACGCGATACCGACACCTGGGCAACCGACGTGGCCCTGCAGGTGATTGAGAAGACCGGCCCTCAGGTACTGCTTATCAACCTGCCGGCAACCGACGATGCCGGGCATGCCACCGGTGGGATCACCGATCCGCAAAAGATGTCCGCTGTAATTGCCAACGTCGATGTGCAGATCGGGCGCATCATAGATGCCTATAAAAAAGCGGGCAAATATGATGACACAGTGTGGGTAATCACCTCGGACCATGCCATGACTCCTCTCAGCATTAAAATAGAGCAACCGGTAATAGATAAACTGCTGGTAGAGGCACGCAACTTTTCCAACGTGGGGACCCACGTATACCTGATGGACCAATCGCAGACACAGCAGGTGGCAGAGAAGCTTACAGAGGCTGGCATACCCGGCATTTTCGGCGCCTATTACAAGGTCAAGTCATCAAGCGGCAGCTACAGCTATGTGCCTGCCAGGGCTACCGCGCCAAAAGTGGAGGGGAACCTGGATACATGTTACAGGTATTTGCTTGATACCTATGCGGGCGAGAGCAGCCCGGATATTGAGTTGCTCCCAGTGGAGAACTGCCACATTAACTGGACCATGTTCGATTGCAAACCCTTTGTTGGCAACCACGATTCCATCTCCTGGCTGCAGCAGCATAATATCCTGATCATATCGGGTCCCGGGACCAAAAAGGGCTTCGTCTCTGAAAGCCCTGCACGGCTGGTCGATATTGCTCCGACGGCACTGACGCTACTGGGGATCAGGCCGGAGCGCATGGACGGCATTGTGCTGTCCGATGCACTGGAGTCGCCTACCACCACACAGCTCCATACTCAGATGACGGTGAACGGCCAGCTCATTCCCCTGGAGCAGGCACTGAAAGAGCGGTCTGAGGCCGATATCAAGGCGCAAGTTAAGTAACAGCGATCGATGATGAGGGGATAATAAGTGAAAAAGCCGCTGAAAATCATACTTGCGGTGCTGGTGGTGCTGGTAGCAGGTGGGGCTATCGGCTACTGGTCCGCCATGTGGTCCTATGATCCTCTGTACCGGGCAGGCACAATTAAAAATGGCCCGTGGATGACAAACCTCACTATCGGCAGCCGGGAAGCCGGCCTGCACATCAAGGCTGTCATAGCGATGACTTCCCTTCTGGCACTGACAAAATCGGAGGCTGTCTACTATCAGGCGGAGGTAGATGGGAGCGGCAAACCTCTCAGCACGAAATGTGTTTATCGGATTGATGGCAAAGGGCTTGATGCAGGATGGTGGAGTATCACAGTTTATGGACAGGACAATTTCCTCATACCAAATGAGAAGAATATCTACTCATATAACATGGACACCGTAAAAACTAGTCCAGACGGCAGCTATAGCATCTACCTGTCGTCAAGCCCACAGGAACAGAACTGGCTGCCCGTGGGCACCGGAGACCAGAAAATAACCCTTCTTCTGCGCCTGTATAATCCGGGTCCCACCGTTTATGCCGACCCGGGAGGTATAGAGCTTCCCCGTATCGTTAGGGATGGCTGCAAATGAAGAAGTGGATTTTGTGGACAGCACTGGCGACAATTCTTTTCGCGCTGGCCGTGCATCTTGCCGTGGTGGCCTACATTCCTTACAAAGTCATGGACACGGTCATGAATGTCCGCTTCAAGGATTTGCCGCGCAACACCATGAATTTCGGCCCGCCGACGACTGTTGAATCCAGGGATGTGGTCAGACCTTCACCGGATATCCTCTACTCAATTTGCATATACGATGTTTCAAAGAAACCCCTCCTCATAACATGTCCGTTGCCTGAAGGGTATTGGTCAGCCTCGTTTTATGCCGATAATACGGACAATTTCTTTGTTATTAACGACAGACAGGCAAGGTCAAACCCTGTGCAGCTTTTACTGGTGGGTAAAAATAACACAGCTACTGAACTGGCCAATGCAATAACCGTCAAGGCACAGAGCGATAGGGGTCTGGTACTGATACGCATGTTAGTGCCGGACGAGAATGCGCTGCCCTCGCTGATAGATGTCCAGCAGAAGGCCGGTTGTAAACAATTGGAATAGGCTATTTCCAATTGTGATGGATGAGTTTAGTATTAACAAGGAGATAGATATGGCTAAGAAAGATAAAACCGAAGCGGACTATGACAAAGAGCTGGCGGCAGTCTGCGGCCTGTTCTGTCCTTCTTGTACCCTCTATATCGGTACTCAGGAAGATCCGCAGAGGCTTAAATTCCTGGCTGAAAGATTCAAGCTCCCGCCGGAAGAGGTCCGATGCGGCGGATGCCGTTCGGAGTTGCGCTCCTTTTACTGTCGGGATATCTGCAAGATGGCCAGGTGCGCTGCTGAAAAGGGGATCGAGTTTTGTGGAAGCTGCGAGTCATATCCCTGCCAGGAGTTAAAAGATTTCCAGTGCGCCATGCCGCACAGGATCGAGCTTTGGAGTTCGCTGGACCGCATCCGTGAGGTCGGTCCCGAGATATGGTATTCCGAGATGTTGGAGCACTACGCGTGCCCCTCCTGCGGGACGATCAACTCCGCTTACGATTTCCAGTGCCGCAAGTGTGGTGGCGAGCCGGGCAGCAGGTATGTGGCGGAGCATAAGGATGAGATAGTCAGGCAGCTTGGCAAAATGAAATAATTCATTTTTACGAAGGTATTGGCTACGAAATGAGGGGCGGACTTTTAAGTCCGCCCCTCATTATTTTATTTACAGTAGTTCTTGATCAGTTGAATATAGAAGCTGATCATCTCGCCATAGTTGTTGACTGAGATGCGCTCGTTGGTGCCGTGGAGAAGCACCAGATCCTCGCTGGTGAACCTCTGGGGCAGGAAACGCAGAATGTTGGGCGACAGGCCTACGTAGCGTGAAGCGTCCGAGGCGGAGTTTACCAGCGCAGGCGTGACCAGCGCCTCAGGGAACACGTCCTTAATAGACTGGTTGAAGGTCTTGAAGGCCCAGGTATCCGTGCCAGAAACCGGTGATGCCTCGGTACCCCCCTTTCCGTATTGTTTAACAGTGACGCGCGGGTCGTCGATCACTTTTATTACGCGCTGCGTCACACTTTTAATGGAATCTCCCGGCATGAGGCGGAAATTGACCACGGCTGAAGCGCGTGTGGGGAGAACATTTTCGCGCTGGCTCCCCTGCAACATGGTGGGCGCAGTGGTAGTCCTCAGCGTGGCATCGGTAGGAGGTGAGGCGGCCAGCTGGCTCTCGATGACAGGGCCCAGCAGCCACATATTGGCGAAGATGGTCTTATACAGCGGTGTCATCTCCGGACCCAGGTATTCAAACATCCATGACGCCGGGCCTGCCAGGTTGCCGGGGAAGGGATTTTTCTCCAGCTTATCCACGGCAGCGGCAACAATGCCGGCGGCGGTCTGCCGCGGAGGCATGGATGAATGCCCGCCCGCTGATTCGGCTGAAAGCTCCAGGTTCAGATAACCCTTCTCGGCGGTGCCGATGAGAGCAACCGGAGCTTTTACGCCTGGTATTGCCCCGGTAATGATCAGCTCACCTTCATCGGTGATCATCTCGAAATCCTGGCCCTGATCCTTGAAGTACTGCGCGATCTTGCCCGCGCCCTCCAAACCGGTTATCTCCTCGTCAAAACCTGAGGCCAGGTATACTGAGCGAACCGGCTGAAAGCCGTCCTTTATCAGGTATTCCATGGCTTCCAACATACTGAGCAACGTGCATTTATCGTCGAGTGTGCCGCGGCCCCATATGTAGCCGTCGGCGATCGTTCCCGAGAACGGCGGATATTTCCAGCCTTCAGCTACCGCCGGGACCACGTCCTGGTGGGCCAGCAGCAAAATGGGCTTCTTCTGCGGGTCGCTTCCCTTCCACATATAGAGCAGGCCGTAGTTGTTGATGACCTTTACATCCAGGGTGGAATACACCAGGGGGTAGGTCTTCTTAAGGTATTCCTGCTGTTTGGCGAAGGGCTCGTAATCCACCGTCGATGCATCCTCGTTAAAAACGGTCTGGAACTTTATGGACTCCGACAGCCTTTGCGCTGCCTGGTTGCTGTCTATTTTATAGTCTACCTTGGTGCCTGCAGGCAATTGTTTGGAGCTGAATGTCATTGTCCTGATTGCGAGCACAGCTCCCAGCACAACGATAACAGCTACGATGCAAAGCACAACGATGACCCATTTTTTCATTTTGCCAACCTCCACATATCAAAAATCTATGGCATTCTAACACGCTGCCCGCGGCGCTACAACGGTCGAATTGTGGTTAAACATCCGGATGAACCTCAAGGCAATGGGCAGGGTGAAATTCGCTATGGCGGGTACTCAGTCCCATTTCTGGCGGCTTTCATTCGGCGGGCATAAGGGCATTGCCGACGGCCCGAATCATCCAGTTGACCTTGGTGCGGTCGCTGTACCAGATGCCGGCAGTGTAAAAATCGTCTATCGAGACGATGGACAGGTTGGGCGGATGGCCGCTGGCGAGATCCGAATGCTCATTGGGCACACTGTCGTCCACCCCGACATGTATGCCTTTGTGCTTACTCATATTGGTGAAAAGATAGACGAAGAAGGGATTCTCGATGTTGAGCGGGGGAATATCGAAATCCACCCAGGACGGCTCGCGGTAGGGGAAGGCACTCCTGACTGGAAACTTGGCGATAGACCATACCTCGCTGTAGAGCGGGGTATAGAACTGATCCAGGACAGAGAGCTCGAAAGTCTTGCCTTCCCAGGCCACGCCGTAGATGCCGCCGCAGATGCGGATTTTTTTCAGCATGAATGGCTTTGCCGGTGGAGTGAAGCTGATGAGGAATCCGTTATTGTAGCCTGCCCACAGGGCGTCCTGTGAAACTCCATTATCGTATTTTAGCTCTACCTCCCTCTCCTCAACGGCCTTAACGCTCAGATTTGTAACGGCGCTGCCGAGCTCGATTTTATAAGTGCCTGAAGAGTCCCTTGTGACATTGAAGGTCAATTTTACGATTTTCTCCGGCTGGATGGTGATCGTTCGGCTGGCCACCTGCTCTCCGTTCATGGTGAGCTCGGCTGTGAAATTGCCGGCCATACCTCCTGTGTTGATTACCTGTGCCGTGACTAAAGCGTCCTGCCCCGCCAGTACCTGCTCGGGAGTGACTCCCAATGATATAACCTGGAAAGAGGCGGGCTGCGCCTGTGGCTGCGGGGAGCAGGCAAAGAGTGCCACGGCCAGCACCGGCGCCAGAAAGCCAATCAGTATCCTAGTTTTCATATAATCATGATTCCTTCTGGTGGCATGAACAGGCTCAGAGGATTTTCAATACCATCAGCGTGAAATCGTCGAACTGGGGCTGGTCCCCGCTGAAATCAACTACGGTCTGTTCGATGCGCTTGATTATATCTTCGGCGCTCAGATTGACCGATTGTTGCGACAGCTCGCAGAGCCGCTGCACGCCGAATTGCTCTTCAGAGGCATTGATGGCCTCGGTCACGCCGTCTGTATAGAGCAGAACCACGTCACCGCTGTCCAGGCTTATCTCCTTGACCTCGAGCTTGATGTCTCGCAGCACACCCAGGGCAATGCCCTCTGCCCTCATCAGGACCACGTCGCTGCTGCCGCTTTTCAACATCAGCGATGGGTTATGCCCGGCGCTGACATAGGTCAGTGTCATTTTAACGGGATCGAGCACACCGTAAAAAAGGGTGACGAACATGCTGGCGCGGTCGTGCTCGGCGATGAGGTCATTGGCGCGGCGGATGGTCTCCACGACACTGATATCGCCCACAGCATTGGCTCTCACCAGCGTACGCGAGAGCGCCATGAAGAGCGCAGCGGGCACACCTTTGCCGGATACGTCGGCTATGACCAGGCCCCATTTGTCTTCGCCGATAGGTATGAAATCATAGAAGTCACCTCCCACCTCCCTGGCGGGAAGATTCATGGCGGCTATCTCTATGCCCTTGATAAGGGGTGGGAATTCCGGCAGGAAGCTCTGCTGTATGTTGCGCGCGATATCGAGTTCCTTGGCGATACGCTCCTTCTCGGCACTGGTGCGAAGGAGTTCCTCCGTGTGGCCCTTGAGGTCGGATGCCATCTTGTTAAAGGAGCCGGCCAGGTTTTCCAGCTCATCCCCGGTCTTGACCTCAACCCTGTAATCGAGATTGCCCTCGCCGATAATGCCGGCGCCGTAAGCCAGCTTGCGCAACGGATTGGTGATCCTTCTGGCTATGACGATAATCAGGAGCGCGGCCAGCAGCAGGACGAGAGAGAAGGAGATAATGAATACGAGCAGTGTACTCTGGATTTTCTGGCGGATATAGTCGGACGCATAAGCAGTCTCCGCGTCTATTGCCGCGCGGGTGGCTACGACCGGCTCAGTAAATTCGTCGATGTATGTAGTGGCTGCCACCATATAGTCATAGCCCTCGACGGGCAGCATGTACATGAACTTTTGCCTGATGCTGCCGTCGGGCTCGGCCCAGTCATAGTAACCATAGGCAACGGAGCCATCGATGCTGGCATCGTAAATCTTCCACATGGAAGGCAACTGGTCCTTGAGGTTGTGCATATCAAAATTGACCAGAGCCGGGTTGGGATGCAGCCGCATGATGCCGGTATGTTTCTCGTAAAGGGCTGTGTAGCCGGTCCTGCCCACGGATTGCACGGCTATGGCTGCCAGCTCTGCATCTTTGTCCAGTGCCCCCGAGAAAGTCCCCGGGTGACTCTTCATATAGATCTCTACCTGTTTGGATACGTCGGTGCCCTTTTGTTTGATGGAAGCTTCGCCCTGGGCCTTCAGCGCCAGTGTGCTGTCCCTGGCGGCATCGTTGCCCAGCTTTTTGCTGCTCTCCTCTGCAAAGACCCCTATCTCGTTAAGGGTGCTTATCGCCAGGTAGCCTATGACACCGAACGAGAGGATGGTCAGCAGGAGGAAGGACACAAGCAGCTTGGTGGCCACGCTCCAGCGTATTCTTGAAGGACCTGTGCTTGAACCAGTCATAATTTCGGCATCAGTATAATACTAAAACAGGCAGGCCAACAAGCATTCATGCTTTTTAGAATGGGGGGCGCACTTAAGTGCGCCCCCCATTAGGTCGCGTTGATCTGCCGGCAATGGCAGGGTTCATTTTTATTTTGCCGGCTTGAGCATCTCCCTGAGTTCGCGTTTAAGTATTTTACCTACGGCGCTCAATGGGAGGGAATCCATGAAGATGATCTGTTTGGGCACCTTGTAGGGCGCTACCCTCTCGCGCATGAAGCTGGTGATAGACTGACGGGCCGCATCATTGGCCTCTACGCCGGGTTTGAGCACGATAGCCGAGGCCACCATTTCGGTAAATGCCCGGCCTGGATCGGGCACGCCGACCGATGCGGCCATGGCCACATCCGGGTGCTGGGCGATGATGTCGTCCAACTCACGGGTAAAGACCTTCATGCCGCTTACGCTGACCATGTCCTTGAGACGGTCGACGATATAGAAAAACCCGTCCTCGTCCATGGTGGCGATGTCGCCGGTGTGCATGTATCCCTCGCGTATGGAGTTGGCAGTCTCCTCGGGTTTGTTATGGTAGCCTTTCATGATCTGGGGGCCGCGGGCGCAAAACTCGCCCGGCTCTCCCAGCTTGGCAATCTCGCCGGTAGCCGGGTCTACCAGCCTGACGTCGGTATCAGGTAGGGGCATGCCGACGGAGCCGATTTTCTTTTTGCCCAGGTATGGTTGAGCAGTTATCAGGGGACTTGTCTCTGTCATGCCGTAGACCTCGATAAGCTTGTTGTCTCCCACGATATCGTAGAACTGCTTGATCAGCTCGGCCGGGAAGGGCGCGGCCCCGCTGGCGTAGAACTTGACGAAGGAAAGGTCCATCTTCTGGAAGTCCTCGTTCTTCATCATCTCAATGAAGAGGGTTGGGACATTGGCCACCACCGAGGGCCTGTATTTTTTGATCTGGGTGACGATAAATGCCACATCGCGGGGATTGGGTATGAGGACCTGTGTCATGCCGATGGACAGGCCGACATATGCATAGAGCAGGCCGGCCAGGTGGAACAGCGGGAAAGCGGATACCCCAACTTCCTCACCGATCTTGCTCTCTGTCCAGACCACCCACTGCATAATCTGATGCGTGATATTGCGATTGGTGAGCACAGCGCCCTTGGAAGGGCCGGTCGTGCCGCCCGTATACTGCATCAGGCAATCCGAATCACGGTCCACCCATGTATTGATTTCTTTGTCAGGGTATTTCTTGAGAATATCGATGTGATTGTATACCTCGATACCGTCCTGCTTCTTGACCTCTCCGGCGGGCGCATTCCAGTCCACCGGGCCCATGAAGTCGAAAACGCCTGCCACTACCAGCGTTTTAACCTTTGTTTTGGCTATCACGGCGTTGACGCGGGGTACATTGACATCGAAAGTCACCAGCACCTTGGCGCCCGAGTCGTTAAGCTGGTGTTCCAGCTCTTGCTCGGTGAGCAGCGGGCTGACACCGGATGTTATGCATCCCACCTTCTGTGCGCCTGTGAAGCAGATGAGGTATGCAGGGATATTGGGCATGTTCAATCCGACGACATCGCCCTGCTTGACACCCTTATCAAGGAGGAAACCGGCGAATTTGTTGGACATCACATCCAGCTCTTTGAAGCTGATGACCGTGTCGATGTAGATCATGGCCGCCCGGTCGGGCACTTCCCCGAAACATTTGCGGGCCATGTCGATGAAGGACATCCATGGATAGTTGAGGTTGGCTGGAACATGTGCGTCGTAGTGTTTGAGCCAGGGTTTGGCGGAATACGGGTCTGACAAATTAACCTCCTGTTTATTTATTTTAATAGGGCGGGTTTTAAAACCCTCCCATGATAAAACGTCACCCGCCGAATATCCTCTTCGGATTCTCCACCAGCATCTGTCCGACCTGTGCATCGGTCACACCGGCCTGCTTGAGCTGTGGGATGATGTCCTTGAATATGTGTGTATAAGACCAGTTGGCTATTAGGGCTTGTATGAAGTCGGGCATGATAAACGGCCGGCCCAAAATGCGTGCACTGCAGTCCTGGGAGAGCACTATGCGATCGGCAAATCCCAACCCGAGCAGGCCCAGAACAGTAGCCCTGCGCAGGTTATCGGGGAAGAGGAAATCGATGCCCCAGCGGTCGAATCCGACGTAGACACCTTTATCGATAACCGCCATTTGATACTCCAGGCTGGCGTTGCCGCACATATGCCCGACGACTATTTTCTTCGGGTCCACTCCTTCGCCGGTCAGCAGCGCTGCCTGCTCGGGCCCCATGGTACCCTGTTGAGTATGCGTCAGTATTGGCACGCCGGTCTCTTTCTGGGCTTTGGCTGCTGCTTTGAGTACCTTTTCTTCGTAGGGAGTGATGCAGCCGTGGCTGGTTGCTACCTTGATTACACCGGCTCTTACACCGGTTTTGCCGATGCCGATAGTCAGCTCTCTCATGAAGGATTCGTACAGCTCGGTTGTGATATCCATTACCTGGCTGCGAAACTTGAGGTAGGCCGGCATGCCCTCGGCCTCGTAGTACATCCCGGTTGCGCAGATGATATTGAGGCCGGTCTTCTCCGCAACAACCTTGTCAAGCTCTACGTTTCTCCAAAGGTCGCAGGTCGTTGCGTCCACCACGGTTTTAACGCCATACTGTTTGACTTCGCCCAGGGCCTCAGCGCAGGCGGTCGACAGCTCCTTGAGATCAACAGGCAGTGCCAGGGCATCATGTTCCCATCCCGGGTAAGCTAGAACCATGTGCTCGTGCATGAGCGTGGGACCCATCTGGTCGGCGGGGACCGTGCCGAGGACGGTATTAACCTTTACCATTCCTGCCTCCTTACAACTGCCTCACTTAAATGGATGAAATAGGCTGTACCGCAATATAGCATCGGGGGTGGGCAAAGTCAATATGTCGCGGTAATCACAGAAATTGGGGTATTGACAGGAAAATAATTGATGTGTAATATATAAAACAAGCGCTTGATATATATATATCTTGGCGAGTTAAAGAGATGTATTGTGAGGGTCTGACAGACAATGGGTCGTAAGAGCCTGGCGGCAGAGCGGCGGGGACAGATACTCAGGGGAGCTGCAGCTCTTTTTATCACGAAGGGCTATTTGAACACATCGGTGCGCGACATAGCCGGCGAGCTCGGTATGAACGTGGCCACCCTCTATCACTATGTGGGTTCCAAGAACAATATACTCGGCCTGTTCCACGAATACACCATGGGTGTAATCAGTCTCTTTGCAGAAGAAAATCAGGCTGTTTTAGACAGTATGGAGCCCCAGCGCGCTTTGAAGTACGTTATCAGGGAGTATATGAAATGGGTGGAAGAGTACCAGGATTTGACGGTTTTCTGGTATCAGGAAGCAAAAAACCTCTCACCTGCCCAGTTTAAAGCGCTGAAGCTGCAGGAAGAGTACACCATACAGTTAATCCAGATGATACTTGAAAGGGGTATCAAGTCCGGTAAGTTTAAAATCAAAGATCCTGCTATGGCTGCAAACAATATCGTTGTGCTCTGTGATATGTGGGCTTTTCGCAGATGGTTGTTGAAAGGGCGTTATACGCTGGAACAGTACACGAAGGAACAGACCGACCTGATAATGGCACAGGTTTCCTGCGCCGGGCGTTAACCCGCGAGGGGTGGTCTGAACTGAATAAGGAGGCTGGTGATATGAGATTCAAAACGGACGAGAAATATGTCCTCGGCAGGGTGCTGGAAGCGGCGGCCAAGAAGTATCCCGGGGCCACGTATTTCTGGTTTGAGGGTGAGCGCTACACCTATAGCGAGGTGCTTGCCAGGTCACAGCGGGTTGCACAGGGCTTCGCCAACCAGGGTGTGAAGAAAGGCGATCATGTTGCCGTGCTGATGGAGAACTGTCCAGAATTCATTTATACGTGGTTCGGTCTGGCTTTGCTGGGTGCGGTGGAGGCGCCGTTCAATCCATTTCACAAAGGCAGCATCCTGGAATACCTTATCAACTATTCGGACGCAGAGATACTGGTCATCAGCAGCAGTTTCATCGATGAGATCAAGTCGGTGGAGGACCGCATAAAGAAGGTAAAGAAGGTTGTTATCGAGGGGCATTTCGAGAAGAAGCCATTTAAAAATATCCAGGCCATTGCGTTTGCCGCTTTATTACAGGCAGAGGCCGGGCCTCTGGATGTAGATGTCAGGTATGACGATATCATGGCGCTGATGTTCACCTCCGGCACGACAGGACCTTCCAAAGGTGTGCTGGTAACGCACAACCAGGCGTTCTTTGTAGCCAGCCAGTATATGAATTTTACCGACGTCGGCAGAAGCGATGTGGGTTACTGTTATATACCGCTCTTCCACGAGGCTCCGCAATTCGGACTGGTGCTGGGTTCCATGCTCTATGGAGGTAGTCTCCTGCTTACACGCAGCTTCAGCCCGGCGGATTTCTGGCAGGATATCAGAAAATACAATTGCACTGCGTCCGGCATGTTTGAGGTTGTGATCAAGATCCTGCTGATGGCGCCCGAACAAGCGGACGATGCGGACAACCCCATGCGTGTTTTTTCGACAGCGCATATAACACCGGAAAGCCAGGCAGCTTTTGAGAAGCGGTTCAATGTGAAGCTGGTCAATACCTACGGACTGACGGAGGGGGATTGCACCATCGCGGCGACATATGATGACATCAGGCCGGGCTCCTTCGGCAAACCCCGGGGATATTTTGATGTACAGCTCCTCGACTCCATGGATCGCAAGGTGCCCAGGGGCAAGGTGGGCGAGATAGCGCTGCGGCCAAAACAGCCGCATACCATATTCGAAGGTTATTATAAGATGCCGGAAAAGACCCTTGAAGCCTTCCGTAACCTGTGGTGGCACACGGGCGACCTGGCTTACCAGGATGATGACGGGTATTTTTTCTTCGTCGGGCGTGATAAAGACATGATAAGGCGCGGCGATGAGAATATATCGGCGCTGGAGGTAGAAAAGGTGGTGGAATCCCACCCCGACGTGAAGGAATGCGCCGCCGTGGCCGCGTATTCAGAGGTGTGGGGCGAGGAGGTTAAGCTGGTCATTGTTTGCAACGAAGGCGGCAAGGTCGATCCCGCTGAGATAATATCCTTCTGTGATGAACGCATGGCCTATTTCATGGTGCCCAGGTATATCGAGTTCGTGCAGAGCATCCCGCGCACGGGGGGCAGCGGCAGGCCGGTTAAAGAGCAACTTAAACAGGTCACGGATAAAACATGGGACAGGGTACGCGAAGGGGTAAAGATCAAGCGCGAGACTGAAAAGAGGAAGAAAACCGATTCAAAATAAGATAGAGGGGGTATATCCAGAATGAAAAAGATTATTGTTTTGGGCGGAGCGGGGACCATGGGCTACGAGGCAGTGAAGCTGCTGCTGGAGAGGACGGACGCAGAAATCACCGTGGCCGACGCCAGTGTCAAGGGCTTGAAACGCGTCGAAGCCGAACTTGGCAAAAAGGTCAAAACTGCCGGCGCCGATGTGAACGACAGGGAGGCACTGGTTAAATTGCTTAAAGGCGCCGATGTGGTTATCAGCACGGTCGGTCCGTTCTATAAGTATGCAGCCGCTGTAATTAAAGCTGCAATCGATGCGCGGGTGAACCTGGTCGACATAGATGACGATTTCGACGCGACCAAGGATTCGCTGGAACTGGATGGGGCTGCCCGGAAAGCCGGCATTGCCGCCATCATCGGTATGGGCGCCAGCCCGGGTGTAACCAACCTGGTTGCCAAGCTGGGCGCCAGTCGTATGGACAGGACCGACGATATAAGGCTGTACTGGGGAGAAAGCGCAATCGATCCGACCGGTTCTGCGGCCTTGATGCACTGGTTCCACATCACAGCCGAGAAAGTGCCCGTTTTTATTGATGGCAAATGGGTTGAGGAACAGGGTTTCACACAGCCTGAGGTCATTGAGTTTATGCCTCCGGTAGGAAAGCTTGAAGTGGTTTTGACCGGGCATCCCGAGCCTGTTTCACTGCCCAGGTATATCAAAGGTGTAAAAAACGTCAGCATCAAGGGTGCGCTTTATCCTCCCAAGATGATGGAGCTGTATCGCTGGCTGATCGATACTGGTTTCGGCAGCAATGATACTTTCATGGTAAACGAGAATGTTTCGATGCCGTTCAGGGAACTGGCAGTCAGGATAATTCGGTCGATGCCACGCTTTGCTCCGGATTACTTCAAGGATGTACTCGAGGATGCGCTGGGCAAATATGAGGGCTGCGCCGGCACATTCAAAATCGTGGTCAGCGGACAGAAAGGCGACAAGCTGGTGACACGAACCTACGACCTTATGGCGAACAACGTTGCGCACAGCACCGCTTTGCCCGCCGTGATGGCTGCACTGGCATTGATGGACGGGAAAGTTAAAGCGGCCGGAGTTATGGCCCCTGAAGGAGCGCTGGACGCCGCCATGTTCTTCGAATCATTGAGCCAGGATGCGAAGGTGCGTGAAACCGTTACCGAATCAACCGCATATATCAAGCTGGATTAAATTTGTTTGCGGTCACTTCAGGAGTGGAATATGCGAAAACGTGATACTGACACTTACGAAATCGTGATAAATGGCGGAACTGTAATGGATCCGCTTACCAGGTTTTTCGGGCGTGCGAATGTCGGTATTCGCGATGGCAGGATTGCTCAGATCACACCGACAGACCAATTACTCAGCGGGCAAAGGGAAATAGATGCTTCAGGACTGGTAGTGGCGCCCGGGTTTATTAACATCCATGGACATGACTGTGGAACAGGTGTGGGGGCTGAGTTCCACGTACGAGACGGCATCACCACAGAGATCACTGGCAACTGCGGCAAATCCGGCACTTTTTTTGAGATAGCCGGTATAAAGGAAAGGCCGCACTATCCGATAAAGGATTTCTTTTCCACTATAGAACGGGAAGGGCTGATCATCAACGTCGCTTCATTCATAGGTCATAACACGATACGTGAGGCGGCTGGGGCCAAAGAAGCCAATAAACCGGCAACACCGGCCCAGTTGAAGGAAATGCTCAGCCTTATAAAGCAAGAGCTGGAATCCGGCGGCGCCGGCATGTCTTTCGGCCCGTTTTACGCGCCGGGAGCAACATTCGAAGAAATGGCAACCGTGGCCGCTCATGCTGAAAAACTGGGCGGCGGCGCTTCAATACACGTAAGGGATGCCGGCCCTTCACCCAAGGATATCGAGGCGGTGGAGGAAGCTATACGCATATCCCGCGAATCCTGCATACCACTGACAATCTCTCACAGGGGAGGCAGCATCGTCACACGCAGGAACACAGGTATCGCATTGGAGTTAATTGCTACTGCACGGCAAAACGGTGTCAAAGTCACAACCGATCAGACCCCCTTTACCGCCGGCACCGCCATCATCGGCGGAGAGTTCTTTAACCAGCCTCTTGAACCACTGGCCGAAATGATGGGTGTGGCCGTCTCGGAGTTGGAATGTCCGACTACGGTGGTAATCGATGGCAAAACCATCATCAAGGCCAATGAAAGGTTTTCCAGCTTTGAGCAGTTTTATACTGTCCGGGACCGTGTACGAGACGGCACGATAGCTGAACCGACCTTACTGTTCCACCTGCACAAACCGGAATTTATCTGGCTTTACTATTCCGCACCGTTCACCATGGTGGAAAACGACGATGCCATCTACATGGATGTCAATTCAGGCAAATATGGCGGCCACCCGCGCGGAGCGGGTGCCTTTGCGCATTTCCTTGGCCACTGGGTCCGCGAGAAGAAAGTCTGCGACCTTATTACAGGTGTCTCTAAATGCTCTACTACGGCCGCAGTGTGGCTCGGCCTGGAAAAAAAGGGGAGAGTCCAATGTGGCTGCGACGCCGACCTCACCGTTTTTGATCCCGCCACAATAATGAACGCTTCAACATATATTGAGCCTGGCATTCCGTCACGTGGTATACCTTATGTGATCGTGAATGGAGTTCTGGCTGTGGATAAAGGGAAATTGACTGACTCAAAGTCGGGTAGAGTGATCAGGCGCAGATGGAAAGTCCCCGGCGCATTGCCTGATCTTGCACACGCGCCGGAGACTAGTTTGAGCGCTCTGCAGAATAAATCCACAACTTAGACATATCGTAAAAAGGGAGGTTGCTACATATGTCCGTACATGATGACAATCGAGAATATAGTACCGGAGGCAGGAACGCTACTTTCATATTGGTGATCTGCACACTACTTTACATGGTTAATTTCATGGACAGGCAGGTGCTTTCAGCAGTATTGCAGCCAATGAAAATTGAGCTCGGGCTTACCGATGCAGAATGCGGCCTCGTACAGACCATTTTTATCCTTGGGGTGGCCTTCTTCACGTTTCCTTTTTCTTACCTAATGGACCGCTGGAGCAGGAAAAAGCCGATGGCCATCATGGCGATACTCTGGAGTATATTTACGTATTGCACTGGCCTGGCTACCAGTTTTATCAGCCTCATCATACCCCGCGCGCTGGTTGGCGTGGGCGAGGCAGGGTTTTCGTCCGGTGGGACGGCCCTGGTTTCCGGCGCTTATCCTAAAGAAAAGCGCGGGCTAGTCCTTGGCATATTCAATGTGGGAGTTCCGCTTGGTGCAGCAATAGGCGCAATAGTCGGCGGGATGATCTCCGTCAAAATGGGCTGGCGCGCGCCGTTCTTTTTCTTTGCAATACCGGGCATTATCCTGGGCGTCCTGGCCCTGTTCATGAAGGATTATAAAATTCAGGAATCCGACACATCTCAAAATACAGGCAAGGATATTGTGACATCATTCACCACGCTGGTGAAGATCCCCACGCTACGCTGGCATTTCTTAGCCCTTGGTATGGCCGGGATAATGCTTATGACTTTCATGTCCTGGGCGCCGGCCCTGGTCATGCGCGTATTAAATGTTAACGAATCAACGGCAGGATTGATCGTCGGAGCCATGGGTTTGATGGCGCTTATCGGCGCTCCATTGGGCGGCTGGCTGACTGACCTCTGGCATAAGCATGACCCCAGGGGCAGAGTCTATCTGCCGGGCATCACACTGGCAGCAGCGGCAGTGGTACTGATAGCTGCTATCCTTACCGGGTTCAGCCCGCTGGGCATTGCTCTTGGCATGCTGTACGGCATCCTCAATGTGATGGCGGTCCCGGCCTTCGGAGCGATTTCGCAGGACTGTGCACCGGCGGCACATAAAGGATTCTCATTTGGGCTTTCCGTATTCTTCGAATACTTGCTGGGTGGCGCATGGGGGCCTTATTTAGTAGGTATTATGTCCGACGCTATGGGCGGAGGCGCCCCCGGACTGAGCACAGCCATGATAATCGCCTCTGCTTTCGGAATTATAGGCGGCGGGTTCTACATAATAGCCTCCAGGTACTACATTGCGGATGCCGATAGAGCAAGCCACGACAAACTGGTTACTGCAAGTTGAACAAATAATTGAAATAAAGAGGTAGAGGTATGACAGCGAAAAAACAAAAAGAAGTACGCGTAGACCCGCTGCTGATGGTGGTGCTATCAAAAAGATTGGAAGCCATCAGCCGTGAGATGGCCAACACGCTGACGCGTACAGGGCGCTCCGGTAATATTAATACGGCCAAGGACTTCTCCTGCGGCATAACCGACGGGCAGGCACAGATGGTGTGCGTGGACGAAGGCCTTCCCATCCACATCGTGGGAGCAGGACTGGCCGCCAAGTCCATGACAGATCTTTTTGACGACATCCGGCCCGGCGACTGTTTCCTCAATAACTCACCCTATTACGGGAACAGCCACCATGCCGATTTCACGTTCATGGCGCCGGTCTTCTACAAGGGCAAACATGTCTTCACCACCATCACCAGGGCGCACCAGGGCGATATCGGCAACCACGACCCCTCGACCTATATGCCCTTTGCGACAGACGTGTATACCGAGGGGGGACTGGACTTCCCCTGTGTCCGCGTACAACGTGACTATAAGGACCTGGCGGACATCATCAGGATGGCCAAGGTCAGGATCCGAGCTCCGGAACAGTGGTACGGCGATTACCTGGCTGCCCTTGGGTCCGTGCGCACAGGTGAGAAAAGGATCATCGAAATGTGCGACAAATATGGCCTGAATGCAGTCGTGGCTTTTACCAAACGCTGGCAGGAATATGGCGAGCGCCGGATGATCGACGCCATCAAGAAATTGCCGGCTGGGACGTGGGAAAACGAGACCCGCCACGATCCTTTGCCCTTCGTAGCGCCGGACGGGGTGCCAATCAAGGTGAAACTGACAATCGACCCAAAAGAGAGCTACATAACGCTTGACTTCACCGGTAATATCGACTGCATCTCTTTCGGCCTTAATATGAGCGAATCTACGGTAATGGCCGCCGCCGTGGCAGGGGTACTGAATAACCTGGACCCAACACTGCCGCATAACTGGGGGGCATTTAGCCGCATCATCATCAAGACGCGCGAGGGCTGCGTTATCGGCCAGGTCAAACACCCTTTGAGCGGATCAATGGCGACTACCAACCTTGCGGACCGCGTGATCAATGTCGTGCAGGCCTGTTTCGGCAAGGTCAGGAAAGATCTGGGCCTGGCGGACGGCGCCTTCATGCCGGCGGCAGCCGGCAGCGTTTTCGGCATCGACTGGCGAAAGAATAATGCCATTTATGTCAGGCAACTCATGATGGGAGGCGCAGGCGGTCCGGGCCATTACGGATACGATGGATGGTTAGGCTACGGCATCCCGGTCACAGCCGGCGTAGTACACATGGACAGCATTGAGGTCGATGAACAGGCCATGCCTCTTTTGATTGCCAAGCACGAGATCATCCCGGATTCCGGAGGCGCCGGGCAATGGCGCGGCGCCATCGGCATAGAGTGCAGGCAAAAGCCGCGGCATGATGCGGGCTCCTGGGGCTTCATTGCCGATGGGCATTTCAATCCCCCGCAGGGGATCAACGGAGGACTGCCCGGAAGCGCCCTGGCCCTCTATAAATATGAAATTGCCAAAGGGGAAGCAACAAAAACGGAGCTGCCCACAGTATCGATGGAAACGCTGCAGCCAACGGAGATGATGATATCGCTGTCCTCGGGTGGGGGAGGCTTCGGCAACCCGCTGGATCGCGATCCCGAAAAGGTACGCCATGACGTGCGCGAGGGCTACGTCACGCTGGAAAAAGCCCGTGAGATATATGGAGTGGTGGTCAATACCGGTACGGAACTTTACTCGGTGGACCTGGAGGCCACCAGAGCCCTGCGTGCAGGAATGAAAAAGAACAGGGAGGCTGCGAAATGAGTTACAGGCTTTGTATAGATATCGGGGGTACCTTTACAGACCTGGTTGTGGCGGATGCCAGGGGTAATGTAAATATATTCAAGTCACCTACAACACCGGGTAACTACACGGACGCATTTATTGAGACTGTAAAGATGGCTGCTGGCCACTTCGGCCTGCCGATCAAGGAATTCATGGGACAATGCAGTACGATCGAGGGCGGTTATTTCGGCCATGGCTCAACCGTCAGCACCAATGCTATCATCGAGGGCAAGGCAGCCAAGACCGGCCTGATCTGCACCAGAGGCTTCAGGGATATACTGCTCGCCCGTGAGGGCGGCAAGGAAAACCCTTATAACTGGCAGATGGAATATCCCGAGCCCTATATACCCCGTTACCTGACTTTCGGCGTGGGAGAAAGGATCAATGCCGAGGGAGGTATCGAGGAAGAGCTCAATGCCAATGAAGTGCGGCAGGCATTACAACGGCTCAAGGAGTATAACGTCCGCGCTATAGCCGTGGCGCTGTTGTGGTCTATCGTTAACCCGGACCACGAGCTGAAAATCGCCGGGATCATTGAAAAAGAATGGCCCGGCATCCCCTATAGCCTGAGTCACCAGGTCAATCCCTGTATCAGGGAATACCGGCGGTTTTCGTCAACTGCCATCGATGCCTCGCTCAAACCGCTGGTCAGCAACTATGTCGCCCAGCTTGAAAAGAGGCTGGAGACGATAGGATATAAAGGGCAGCTCTCGCTGCTTACATCCAGCGGTGGTGTTGTATCAGCCGAGGAGTTCGTCAGGAAGCCCATTTTCAGCGTCGACTGCGGACCGGCGCTGGCGCCCAGTGCGGGCAGGCTGATCGCAGGCACAGACCTCGGCACAGAGAATATTATAACTACCGACATGGGTGGGACCAGCTTTGACGTGGCCTGCATAACCGGCGGGGAGATCGGTGTCTCCCGCGAGACTCTGGTTGGCGGCTACATGCTGGGCATCAACAAGGTCGACAGTAAGTCGATAGGCGCGGGAGGCGGCAGCATCGCCTGGGTGGACAGCGGCGGGCTGCTGCACATCGGCCCGCAGAGCGCGGGAGCTGTCCCCGGGCCGGCCTGCTATAACAAGGGCGGGAAGGAGCCTGCTGTTACAGATGCCAACGTGGTGCTCGGGTATCTCGACCCGTTGTATTTTCTCGGTGGCGGTATGAAGCTGGATAAGAAGCTTGCCGAAAAAGCGATCGAAGAAAAAATCGCGGTACCGTTGAAGATCAGCGTCGAGGAAGCTGCGTATGCCATCTGGGGCGCTGTGAATGCCAGCATGTCAAACGTCATCCAGGATATCACCATCTGGCGGGGCATCGATCCCCGTGAATACCTGGTCGTTTCAGGTGGTGGCGCGGGTGGATTGCATATAGTCGCCATTGCTGGGGAGTTGGGAGTCAAGCAGGTATTGATTCCAAGGGTGGCCGGGGCGCTCAGCGCCTTCGGCGGCGCCTTCGCCGATATAACTTCCGAGTTCAGCCTGAGCAAATTCACAGAGAGCGGCAGCTTCGATTTCGATGGTATCAACTCGGCCCTGGACGGCCTGAAAAAACAGGCGGATGAATTCTTCGAGCACATGCGGGTGCCGAAAAAGCAGAGGAAACTGCAGGTCTATGCCGAAGCCAGGTACCCGTTCCAGGTGTGGGAGTTGCCGGTCCCGCTGAGAGGCAACGGTATCAGCAACCAGAAGCAGCTCGATTCGCTGGTCTCGGATTTTCACAAGCTGCACCATAAAGTGTTTTCGGTCAGCGCCGGGGACCAGCCGGTCGAGTTCGTTTACTGGAGGGTTAAGGCTATCGGCAGACTGCTCAAAACCGATTTCCCGGTAGCCAGGGCCTCATCCAGCATCGCTATAAGCCATGGTACCCGGAAGGCCTATTTCAAGGAGCTCGGTGGAATGGTAGATACACCCCTCTATAAGGGTGAGGACCTGAAGCCGGGCAACCGTATATCAGCGCCGGCTATCATTGAAGAGCCTACCACTACCATACTGGTCATGCCCGGCTCCAAAGCATCGATTACTAAATACGGCAATTACTTGATTGAGATCGGCCGGCCGGTAAAGCGTACAAAAGGTAATAAATAACCCGTTTCAGGAGGATACATATGAAAATACTTGTACTGGGCAGCGGCATTATAGGCGCAGGCGCCGTCAGACAGCTGGTCAAATACAGCGATGCCGCCGTTGTAAATGCGGACATTGACCTGGCCAAGGCTGAAGCTGTCGCGGCAAAATACGGCAAAGACCGTGTCAAAGCATGCAGACTGGACATCGACGACCATTCCGGCTTTGTTAAGTTCATTAAAGAGGAAAATCCCGATGTCGTAGCCAGCACAATCGGGCCTTTCTACAGGAATGCCGGCAAGGTATATAAAGCCTGTATAGCGGCCGGAAAAAATTGCGTTGACGTTTGCGATGATATCGACGGTGTCAGCCAGGCCTTTGCCGTCAATGATGAAGCTAAGAAGGCAGGTATCACCATTGTGAGCGGCCTGGGCGACAGTCCGGGACTTACCAACATACTGGCCAAATACTGTTGCGACCAGTTGGATAGTGTAGAAGACATTAATATCCTCTGGGTGGCGCCTTTGAGCGAAGTCGGGCTGGCGCAATATTTCCATGGTATACATTGTTTTGCTTTTCCTCACCAGTATGTTAATGGCAAGCTGGTTGACCTGGACGGTAGAGTCACGGTGGAGTTCGGTGAACCGATAGGCAAGATCGAATTGTTGTACTGCGACCATCCGGAGCCCTTCACGCTGCCTCGCTATATCAAAGGTGTGAAGAACGTGATCTGCGCCGGCGCCACCTGGCCGGAGGTCCCCGGGTTATCGATGTCCGCGATAGCCGGATTCAAGGACTATCTCATGCAGCCGGTTAAGGTCCGTGGAGCTGAGGTTGCTCCCATTGAAGTGCTTTCGCATATGGCCTTCAACCTGGTGCAGCAGCAGATCGAGAAATGGAAAGTAGAGGGCCGAGAGTACAGGTACGGCGGCACCATCATCGAGGTCAAGGGACTTAAGGACGGTAAAAAAACGAGGCTGCTGTTCTCAGGAGTAGGCAAGGGAATGACGACCACTCCGCGCACGCTGGTTACGGTGGCCAAGATGGTGGCAAGCGGTCAGGTTCATGTAAAAGGCGCCTATGCAGCCGAGGGCTGTATCGATCCCCAGGAGTTCATGAAGGCCTTCAGCGAAGGCTTCGCCACTATAAAAACCATGCCGGGCGACAAGCCTGACGAATTCATCGTTGATATTGTCCCCGTTTAATTTAGCGTTACGAGTCAAAAGGCGGGCCTCGGGCCCGCCTTTTTATTTGAGATCGGGATCGCCCAGGCCGTGCTGTTTAAATTCCTGCGCAAGCTGGACGTAGGTCTGGTTGCCGAACTTTATTTGTTCGAGCTTATCCTCGCTGAGCTCCTCTTTGACCTTGGCGGGACTGCCCATCACCAAAGACCTGGGAGGTATCTTTGTATTGGGCGTAACCAGGGCGCCCGCCGCGATGAAGCAATTCTCGCCGATCTCAACGCCGTGTAGCAGAATGGCATGCACACCAATCATCGATCCGCTGCCGATGGTTTTGCAGTGCAACATCGCGCCATGCCCGACCAGCACGTTCTCACCGATAACACAGTCCCAGGTATGAACGGTGCAATTGTCCTCGATGGCAGAGTTCTTGCCGATAGTGATGCTGCCGAAATCGCCTCGTATTACGGCGCCCGGCCAGACGCTGGCGTTCTCCCCGATAATTACATCTCCCACGATATAAGCAGCCTCGCTGATAAACGCCGTGGGGTGGATCTGCGGCGTCTTGCCTTTAAAACTCCGTATCATGTGTCCTCCTGTGTGGCTGATGGGCTTCATTTATTTGATAAATGCCCGGCCTGGCCAATAAATAATAGCAGATCAGGTACCTGTCAAGGATATTTACAGGCGACTGGAAATATCAGTGAATTGAGTTGTATGATTAGAGCACATCTTGGATGGAACAGGCGTGTGCAATTGATTACGGAGAATTAAATCCGTAGTTCGTACAGGTAAAGATTTATCGTGCAGGAGGTATAAAGGTGGCTTCAGATAGCGCAACATTCAGAAAGGTATGGATTACCCTGCTGGTGATTTTGGGGATCGCTCTGTTTCTCTGGCTGTGTTGGATCTCGCTGCCCGTGTTGATACCGTTTTTTGTGGGCATACTGCTGGCCTACCTGCTGTTCCCTCTGGTAGGCTGGCTGGAGCGGATACTGCCACCCAGAGGTAAGAGCAAGAGTTCCAAGCGGGTTATAGCTGTAATCATTGTATTTCTCCTCTTTACCCTGCTCCTCCTTGCTTTCATCGTATATATCGGGGCGGCTATCATCAGCGCCTCTACCGCGCTGGTAAGCAGAGCTCCTGAAATGGTCAATAAGGGCATGGAACAGGTCAACCAGTGGATGACGGTGATACAGACGAACGTGCCTCAGGACACGATAACCACCATCAAGCAGTCCATAACCAGTGCCGGCCCCGCCATCAGTAAATTTATCCAGGACTTCATTGTGGGCAGTATAGCAGTCATCCCCTCCAGTGTGCCGACTATACTGGGCTTCATTACGCTACCTTTCTTCCTAATATTTGTGCTGCTGAACTACGAGAGGTACGGTAAGTATTTCAACGAGATATTTCCGGCCAGGGTGGCCAGGCACAGCACCAAGATACTGACCATCTTCGGCAATCAAATGGGACGCTACATCCGTTTTATGATCATCATGGCCGCCATCGAGGGTACCCTCGTTACGCTGGGGCTTTTTATTGTCGGGATGGAGTACTCGCTGGCTATGGGAGCGGTGGCAGCCTTTACCCAGGTGATACCCATAATCGGTCCCTTCATTTCCGCTGCCGTCATCCTGATGATGACTCTGGCGCTCAAGCCGCAGGCCATGTTGATGGTATTTATCGTGCTGTTGGCGGCCTATTTAATAGTCATGGCGTTGCAGGGATTAGTGCAGGAAAAACACTTCCCCCTTGACCCGGGGGTGGTCATGGTTCTCATGACAGTTGGCGGCTTTATAGGCAGCTACTGGGGGATAATATTAGCCCTGCCGGTGGGAGCCACGATCTGGGGGATATACAGGTACTTCCGCGATGAAGCAAAACCGTCGCCTCTGAAAGGAGAGGAAACGTGAGCAAGTATGGTATCATAAAGTTCACAAAGGAGGGGTATATACGATGGTAAAGAAAAGTAATCCAGTCACTGCCCTGGCCGCTGTGGTTTTGACTGTAGTCCTGGCGGTGGTGTCCGGCGCTTCGTGTATCGTCGTCCCGGCGCCGGTCCAGCAATATCCGGCACAGGCGCCGATTCAGCAGTCGCAGACACTGCCACCCAACCAACAGCCGGCGGTCCAACCGCAGGCCCAGCCGTTGGCGCCAACGGCTTACCCCAATCAGGCATATCAACCGGCAGCGCCACCCCGGGATACAAGCGGCCGGCTTCTGGTATGGACCGAGCATCCCTATATCAGCCCCTGGGGAGAAATGGATATCGATTCGCGCGGCGTCAGCCCCGGCGGCGGCGTCAGCCTGACCGTTTACGGACCGGATAACCAGGTAGCCTTCCAGATGCAGAGGTTCGGTGAATGGGACCGCGAGGCAGACTTCGACCTGCACGCTGGAGGTTGGGCTGCGGGTCAGTACCGGGCGGTGGTAAAGGATATGTCTTCGGGTATGGAGGGCGAGACCTTTGTAACTATAGGCTCAGGCTCTCAGTATTATTATGACGATTAGGTAGCCGAGCGGTAGGAGTTACTGGAGATAGCTGTCAGGACGGCCGTTGAGCCCGCAGCAATATGAAATCGCCTTGCTGGCCAGTCCTATGTAACGATTGAGATAATAGTAGCGCTTGGTCTCGATGGTTATTAATTCGCCGCTAATCTCTTCATCGACTGTGAGAACCCCGTAGCTGCGGTGCATGGCGGGGAATCGGCCGCAAACGCTGCCGGGATTAAAGAAGAGCGTATCCTCCTCCACAGTATTGCGGATCGAGTGAGTGTGGCCATAGAGGATGGCGTCCATCTTGCCCTCGAACTGTGTGAGCAGGCCCCACTTGAAGCCGAAGGGGAAAACGCAGCCATGGCCGTGTATGATGCCTACGCGTTTGTTCCCTATCTCCACCAGGTCCTTCTCGGGCAGACCGGGGATATGCGAATCATGGTTGCCGGCCACACCGCGGAAATTGCTGATCTCCTTGAGGTCGTTGACGAGGTCTTCCGAATGGAAATCGCCCAGATGAACGACCATGTCCATCCTGGTAAGGGCATTAATTAAAGAGGAGGGCAATTCACTGATGCGGTGAACGTGAGTATCGGCTATGACACCTATTTTCATGATGATTTCTTACAAAAATCCGACGCCCTGAGCAGGGCTAAATACTGTTGTATTATAGCCTGTCTACGCACGGTTGTCTATCATTGGAAGTGTCCTGCTCAGGTTGATAATAATCTGTTAATCAGCTGAATTCGCCCAGGTTTAAACCCACCACGCCAGCTATCACCAGCGCCATGGAGACGGCTTTCAGCAGCGTGAAAGGCTCCTTGAACCAGAAAAGCCCGATGAGGGCGATGAGAAAGGTGCCGACTCCGGACCAGATAGCGTAGGTGAGGCTGAGGTCGAGCTTCCTGACGGCATATATCATGAGGATGAAGGCCACCGCATAGAAGATGAAAATTAGCACTGAAGGGACCCACCGCGTGAACCCTTCAGATAGTTTCATGCAGGTGGTCCCGCATACCTCCATACAGATGGCGGCGATTAGCAGTATCCAGCTCATGTTATTCACATCCTTTTCTTATGTAGTGTGAGAGGATTATACAGTTAACGTTGAGTCATTGCGAGGGATGCATTGATAAGATAAATATAAAAGTCATGACAACCCCGCATTGAAGGCGTATAATTTTTACCGGTTTGCGCTTATTTGATTATGGGAATGCGTAGTTGTGATAATTAAAAACCGCGAGGAGCTTATCACTTCGGGGCAGCGCGCCAGGGCTATCGAACTGATCGAGGCCGGCATAAGCCGGGTGTTGCCCTTCAACTTGATGCGCGCGTCCGTTAAGTATGATAACAGGCGAAAACGGCTGTCCGTTAACGGCCAGGCAACGGATATATCAAAGGGCAGGGTCTTTGTCGTAGGTGGGGGCAAAGCCTCGGGCTCCATGGCCGTAGAATTGGAAAAAATAGTAGGTCCCGAATCAATAACTGCGGGCATTGTCAACAGCAAGTCAGGCACTGTCGGCCTGGAAAAGATCAAGGTTGTCAGCGCCGGCCATCCGGTTCCCGATGCGACGGGTGTGCAGAGCGTGAGGGAGATGCTATCTATGAAAACCCGCTACGGCATCGGAAAGGGGGACCTGGTAATAAGCCTGATATCGGGAGGCGGCTCTTCGCTGCTGCCCTGCCCTGTAAATGGCGTGACACTGGAGGATAAGCAGGTTATAACACATCTTCTGCTGAGGTGCGGCGCCGATATTAAGGAGATTAACACGGTGCGCAAGCACCTTTCTCTGATTAAAGGGGGTGGCCTGGCAGGGTTCTTTGCGCCGGCCAGGGTCATATCTCTCATCATCTCTGACGTGGTCGGCGACGATCTGGACGTTATAGCATCCGGCCCCGCCGTGCCGGACCCCTCAACATATCAGGACGCATTCAGAGTGCTGCAGAAATATAATTTGCTGGATAAAGCGCCACAGGTAGCGGTAGATTTTATAAGCAGGGGTTGTATGGGACTGGAAACGGAGACCCCCAAGAGGCTGCGCAATTGCACGAACCACCTTATAGGGAATAATCGCATGGCGCTGGAAGCCATGGCAGAGAAAGCCAAGGACCTGGGCATCAAGCCGTGCATAATCACCTCGGAAATGAGAGGCGATACGTCCGAATGTGCTTACAATGTGGCGGCTGAGGTGAAGGAGGGCCGGTATAAGGATTTTGGCGCCCTGATGATCGGTGGAGAGACGACACCTACTTTGCCCGAGCGCGCGGGAAAGGGAGGGAGGAATCAGCACTATGCAGCCGTATCTATACTGGCGATGCAGGGATATTCTGCACCCTGGCTGGTGGCCTCGGCCGGGACCGACGGCTCAGATTACATGCCCGATGTGGCGGGTGCAATCGCGGATGATCATTCTCTGGCTGCAGCCAGGGCCGCAGGCCTGGACGTCGCCGACTATGTCAAAAGGTTCGATAGTAATACGCTTTTTACAGGGATCGGCAGGTCGCTGATCCTGACGGGTCCCACCGGAACCAATGTCAGCGACGTTTTAGTCTATCTGCTCGGCTGAGACGACCTTCTCCATAAAGCAGACTACAAAGGGCAGATGGTCGAATTGCTTTGTCCCTGTCTCAATAAAGCCAAATGATTTATACCAATCCTTCAAAACCGTATGGCTGTCAATCATACCCAGGGCGACTTTGACGCCCCCCTGCTTTTTGACATAATCCAGCACAAAACTGACTAACATGGTACCGTAACCGTGATGCCTGAGAGTGGGGATGACAGCAAGGCGGCCTAAAAAGAAAGTCCCGCCCTCCGCCTTTTCCACAGCTACGAAGCCTGCCTGCGTTTCTTTCGCATACAGGCCGAAAAAAGCGGCCTTTTTACGCAGTTCAATTAATTGCTCCCTGGTGGAAAAGAAAGGGTGTGTAGGCGCGCTTTCCTGTGTCAGGTTAAATTCCTGTGCGACTGTGCGGAAAGCCTCGCGGATGATTGAGATGCTCTGTTCCAACTCCTCTTCGCCAGCTATCTCCTTGATTTCAACCATAGTCTATGCGGCCGTCCTTCATCCATATTACACGGTCCACATACCGCTTGTCCTCCGGCTCGTGTGTAACCATGACTATGGTCTGTTTGAGCTCTCGGTTGAGTTTGCAGAATAGGTCCAGCACCACCTTTGATGAATCCTCGTCCAGGCTGGCGGTTGGCTCGTCTGCTAAAAGGGTCCTGGGCTGATTGATAAGGGCGCGTGCAATGGCGACCCGCTGTTGTTCCCCTCCTGAGATCTCGCTGGGGTAGTGGTTGATTCTATCCTTGAGCCCCACGATCTCCAGGATCTCTTCGGCCCTTTGCTTGTAGTCAGCCCGCCCGAGGTCCCCTACGGCCGGAAGATAGACGTTTTCCAGCACGTTCAATTCGGCAATCAGGGAATGCTCCTGGAAGACATAGCCCAGCTTCTCCAACCGGAAACGGGCCCTCTTCTGCTCAGCCAGAGTGATGGCGTCTATGCCATCGATTTGCAGTTTTCCAGCGGTGGGCATGTCCAGCAATCCCATTATGCGCAACAATGTGGATTTCCCGGAACCGCTCCTGCCCATGATGGCTACGAACTCGCCCTCTGCAACCTCCATATCGATGCCTTTAAGCGCGTGTACGCTGCCGCGCCCATGCCCGTAATGTTTCAGGAGGTTTCGGACTATTATCACACCTATACTCCCCAGAGAGTCTTAATTATACTTTCGCGCATGACGGTCCAGGAAGGGATCAAGCCTGCCAGGACGGAGGCCGCTGTCAATCCGATAGCCGAGCCTACTATCCTGCCGGATTCGATGTTAAGGCTGAGGAAACCAAATGGGAAGTCGATAGGATTGACGATGAAATAAGGCTGGAGCACAAGCCGTATGACCAGCCAGCCCAGGGCAATGCCCATCAAAGCATATGAGAGCGCTTGAATAAGATAAGAGCCCAGGACGGCGTTGCGAGGTATGCCGATGGCCCTGAGAATCCCGATCTGGCGCTTCTTGCTAAGGACGTTGATGTATATTACGATAAACATCACTATGGCGGCCACGATCAGTCCGGTGCCCCCTATTATGGCGCCGATGATCTCGAAGGTGGAAATTACACTGCGGTAAGCCCCTCCATACTCCTTCCAGCTCCTGATCTCAAGATCAATGCCCGATGCTTTCATCCCTGACAACAGACTCTCTTCAATGCCGTTTCTATCGGCCTTGACCAGTATTTCGCTGGCCCTGTTGGCAAACTCCGACCTGCCCAGGACTGTAACCATTTCCTTGCGGGTGACGAATGCCAGGTGGTCTGCCTGCATCATTTCGCGTGCGCGGAAGATCCCCTTGACCGTGTACTCCCTCTGCACTCCGTTGGGATAGGTGACGCGTACCTTCTGGCCCGTGGTAACCCCTCCCAGCGTGAGAAAATCCGACGTCTGGGCCAGGCTGCCGCCCGCCACCTCCACGCCCAACACGATTTGGCTCGAGTCGTTGTCGTCCAAGTATTGACCCTCAATCATATTGTGGCCAATAGACGTGACCCTGGCTTCCTGCGCAGGATCGATGCCGATAATGTTCCAGCTGCCGCTCTTCACTCTGTCCCAGGGCAGGCTTTTCCCCTTCCAACCGTATTCGAAGAAACCGCGGCTGTTGAGATGCTGACAGGTTTCGGTGACATCGGCCAGTTGCATTATCCTGGATGAAACCTCATCAGCCCGCTCTATGTAGTACTTGTCCTCCTTCGGGCTCACGATCACATTGGAGAAAAAGGTGTTGATCATCTGGCTGTCCATGGTCGCCATAACTCCCGATATAACAGCCGAAGTAAATATCAGGTTCACGAAGCTGAAGGCCATGACCACAATTATCAACCCCAATGCCCATTTATTGCTCCTGAACATAGATTTGAAGGCCAGGAATAATGCCAGTTTTAGATTGCCCAGTGCAGTTTTCATAACTTATTTCCGCTTGATAATATTATTGAATGAAAATTTTATGAAATGAAAATATATGGTTAAAATTTTTTAAGTTACCTTCTCAAGGGCGGATACCACCTTGCGTATGAGCACAAAGAGTATCTCCTGCTCCTCGTGGGTGAGTCCGGAGAGTATATCCTGGACGTGCTCGCTGGTGAAGCTCTCGATGGTCCTGTGAAGCCGGGTCCCCTTATCGGTCAACGTCACTCTTATAACACGCCTGTCATCCGGATCATGTAGTCGCTTGAGATATCCATCCGCGACCAGGCCATCGACGATCCTGGTTGCCTTACTGAAAGGCACGGAAAGAGCCCCGCTGAGCTCACCCATGGTAAGCTCACCATTTTTGAGTACACTGCTGCTGACCCTGTAAAAAATGCCGTAGTCAATGTAGGACTGCAGCCTTTTGCTCTCGGCCTGGTCACCGCCACCCGTTTGCTTTATGGCTATCTCCCTGTGCAGGGCGGCCTCGAATTTGATCCACATCTGTACGAAACCCTGCACCAGGGAACTGACCTGGACTGCGTCCGCTTTCCTCAATCCGGAACGGCCTGATTTATTATCATTCCGAAAAATTACCATTATGAAAATATATAACAATACCGGGATATTGTCAAAAATGATCGGGGTATCAGTTTTTCACCCGGTCCCGTTCAGTCTGTGGTACCCCTGCCAGTAGCGCTGAAAGAGCCAGTTGTGCTTGATTTTAGGCATGGCCTCCAGTTCAGCTCCCCACTCGGCCACTATTTTCCTGGCCCGGTTGAAGTAGCTGTCGATAGCTGCCTGGTTGGCTTTGATGTGATTTTCCTCGAGGGCCTGGATCATATCCAGTTCGTGTTCCTGAATCCTTTGTTGGGCAGCTTTCAACGCCGCGGGGAAATGGTGCAGCGCTTTGCGGTGGATCTTTTCAGCTTCCCACCAGTAGACCTCCTGGCTGTATTCCGCCCCGCCCTCCAGGTAGCCTGCCGGATTGATCGTACCGGGGGCGAAGATGGGATAAAAGGGGCTGAGGCAGGGATTGGAAGATCCCGTAACATAATAGTAGCGGCCTTTGCTGCTGACATTACCTACCATGGAGGCAACCGACTGACTGCGGCGGATAAGTTTATCGGCGGCATGCATGCAAACGGTACCCCCGTGTTTATGCGGGCGGAAATCCTCTCTGCCTCCGTGATGGCGCAAAATGGCCATGAAATCGGCAGTCGTCAGGTCTCCTTTTTTCAGCGCAAGGTTGTCCCTGGAGCAGGCCTGCCTGCCCCTGCCCGCCGCGCCCCAGGTTATGATGGGGTCGGAATAACACTTGCTCAGGTTGAAGTCAGCCGCGCTCCTGCACCAGCCTTTCTTGACGGCATTTTCGATAAGGCCGGGCGATGCCGCATCGAATTCCTTGCCCAACGAGAGGACATTTGAGATGCTCCAGTGGTCCGTTATCTTTTTCCAGGCCCACCATGATTTCACGCTTTCAAGCACGTAGGCTTCGTGTTCATCGGCTATCAGCCAGCTGTTCATATACAGGAACTTCTGGCGGTAGCCGCAGTTGCCACCCTGCCCATGTTTTTCGAGCAGGCTGATAATCGTCGACATGGCTTCGCGCGCCGTTTTGCCCCGTTCCAGCGCCAGGCGAAGAAGGTCCATGCCCGTAAGTCCGCTTGCAGAGGGCTTCTCACGTGTGAAAACAGCCTCGTTGCCGATCATCACACCATATTCGTTGGCGCCCATCTCCGCTCCGAACATCCAGAAAGGCTGTGAAAGAAGCACCCGCGCGGTCTCCTGTGCCTGTGGAATCGAGATATAAGTACATTTGACCGTGTCGGCCGGCTTATGCTGCTTTCGCGGGATTATTATTATATTCTGTACTTCATCAGGCTCGCGGTCGCTGTTCTTGCCGAATAGGGTCACTCCATCTCTGGTTGACGGGCCGAGGGCAACAATTGTATCGCACATGGTTTTCTGCCTCCTGTCGATAATGGCTAATGCATCTTAGCAGAACGCTTGCAGGCTTGACAAAAGGCGGCGGGGTTCATAAAGTTGGATAACGCTTTTATCGATTTTTGCGGAGGAACTTTAAGATGTCAGACTTGAAGCAATTCTCTTTAGAGGGTAAGGTTACGATAGTCACCGGAGCCAGCCGGGGTATAGGTCGCGCCACGGCGCTGGCCTTTGCCAGGGCGGGATCCGATATCGTGTTGACCAGCCGCAAAGTCGAAGACCTCGAGAAAGCGGCAGCCGATATCAGGGCCGAGGGTAGGAGGGCGCTGGTCATCAGTGCGCACCTGGGTAAAATGGGTGATGTAAAAAAGGTGGCCGATACAGCCAAGGCTGCGTTCAGCCACATCGATATATTGATCAATAACGCCGGCACCAGCCCCATCTTCTCCTCGTTTCTCGAGAGCGAGGAAAGGTTGTGGGATACAGTGATGGGGCTTAACCTGAAAGGGCTATATTTTCTCAGCCAGTCTGTGGCGGGCATCATGAAGGAACAGGGAGGCGGCTGCATTATAAATGTATCGTCCATCGACGGGTTCCTGCCCGAGATGGACAACGGTGTATATGCTGTAAGCAAGGCGGGGGTAATCATGGCCAGCAAGGTCATGGCCAGGGAGCTCGCCCCTTATAACATACGGGTCAATACTATCGCTCCGGGCTTCGTGCACACGAAGCTGCTGGATTCCAGCTTCGAAGTCCGTCCCGGCCGTCAGGAGGAGTGCCGCAAGAGCATCCCCATGGGCCGCATCGGGGAGCCGGAAGATATGGTGGGCACTATGATTTACCTGGCCTCGGATGCTTCGAAATATATAACGGGGCACACCGTCATAGTGGATGGCGGGATGCTCTACGTTTAGGATTGCCCGCTGCCGTTGAACTCAAGGACGAGCATGGTGATATCATCGGACTGCTCTGTGCCGTCGATAAAAGTCTCAATATCCGCCCTAACACCGTGAACGATATCGGACACACTCCTGCCGCACAGGTCGTTGAGGCAGCTTAGAAGCCTTGCCTCGGAGTAAAGCCGGTCCTTCCCGTCCATAGCCTCGGTTACGCCGTCTGTATACATGACCAGGATATCGTGCGGCCTCATTGTATAAGTGTTTGACAGGTAAGCGGTGTCGGGCATGGCGCCAACTACCAGACCCTTGGGCAGGTTAATATACTGGAATTCGCCTCCCGCAGGACATATAAGCGGCGGATTATGGCCTCCGTTGGCAATGGTCAGTTCGCCGGTTTCAGTGTCAAGCACTGCACAAAGGCCGGTAAAAAACATAGACGCCTCGTTATCGGGATAGAGGATATTATTTACGTCGAACAGTACTCGATCAGGCGACGGCTCATGCAGCGCTTCGGTGCGCAGCAGGGTCTTGCTGATGGCCATGAAAAGGGCAGCCGGGATACCTTTGCCGCAGACATCGCCGATAATCAGGCATAGTTTTGTGGGACTGATAAAGAAGAAGTCGTAGAAATCGCCTCCCACCTGCCTGGCAGGCTGCATAGTGGCATAGAGGTCGAACTCCTTGCGGTCGGGAAAAGGCGGGAACAGCCGGGGCAACATGCTGGTCTGGATCTCGGTGGCAACGCGCAGTTCGCTCTCGATCCTTTCCTTGGCGGAGGTCGTCTCCTGCAGGTTGCGTATATACACTTTAAGGTCACCCGTCATTTTATTAAACGCTCCGGCCAGGTCCTGTATCTCATCACCCGTCGTGACCACCAGCTTGTGGTCAAGGTTACCCTGACCGATGATTTGTACGCCCTGGTCCAGGGCTATGATCGGGCGGGTTATGCGCCTGGCGAGATAGTAAGCTATGCCTGCTACTGCCAGGATTATGCCTGCTGAAGTAAGTATAAGGATGGTCAGCATGTCGGTTATCTGACGGTTGATCTTGACGGAGAAATCAGACGTGGCCGCATCAATGCGTTCCCTGGTCGACTGCACCGGCGCCACAATCTCATCGATTGGCATAGCTATACCGATCGACCAGCCGGTAGTTGTTATGGGAGCGTAGGCGATAAACTTATCAGTGCCGTCCAGTGTGCACTTTTCCACACCGGCCATGCCGTCCACCATCTCAGCGGCAATGCGGGCCAGTTCCGTGTTTTTGGCGCTGAGCAGGTTGCCGGTATAAAAGGCCTCGTCCCACTTACCGGCCAAGCCCTGCATGCGCGGGTGCGCTATGAGGTTGCCTTTGCCGTCAATGAGGAACGCGTATCCGTTCTTGCCGATCTGTGTGCCTATAATCTTCTGGTTGATTGTCTCGGCGGTTACATCCGCGCCGACTACGCCGATCAGCTTTCGCTTATCGTCGAAGACCGGTCTATAGCATGTGACCTTCGGCTTGCCGCTGACCGCATCGATCATGGTATTTGTCCAGCCCGGCGTCCTGGCCTGCTTTGCCCTGGTATACCACTCGCGCTGGCGCGCGTCGAAATCGGAGGGGAAGCTCGTGGTCCACGGGTAGACCTGAATAACACCGGATTCCGTGCCTACATAGATTTGAGTGAGGTTGCGGTCAGTCTGGAAGACGGGGATGAATACACGGTCGAGGTTTGATAGAAGTCTGAGGTCAGCGCTTACTGCACCAGGAGTAACATCCGGAGCCATCACGCTGACCGAAGCGGTATAGATAGTGTCCGGTTGTTCATCCTGGAAATAGGTGCGTCCCCCGGGGAAATCCGTCGGTTTTTCCCAGAGGTCTGTCATGTAGCTGGCCACCAGCGAAGTTTCCGATTCCACCTTTTCAAAGAGTGAGTCGCTGATGGCTGCCTGGCCAATAGCCGTCGTCAGCAGCTGTTCCCTGGCCTGCTTCTCCAGGGCGTCGGTGCTGTCGCTGACAGCGCTGGCGCCCAACGAGGCATTGCTCTCCAGGGCATACTTGCCCATGTTGGCCATGTTGTTCAACGCCACGACCGAGAAAAAGGCCAGTGAAACGAGGGATAATCCCAACAGTATGAGAAGGATTTTACCTGTAATCTTGAGCTTAATCCGTGACATCAGAACTATAATATCACAACGACACCGTCATAATCTGCGGCGGTGGAGAGAGTTTAATAGCAAAGTATAACACGGGCCAAACCTGATAGAAAACAGCCGCATCGATCGAGTGTGAGTGGTGTAACAGGTTGACAGGTTCCCGGCCTTCATCTAAATTGTCGTCATGACAAAGCCCATTGTTCTTGCATCGGCTTCACCGCGCCGCAGAGTGTTGCTTGAAAATATCGGCCTGGCGTTCACTGTGGACCGCGCTGAGGCTACCGAGATTTTTAATATTGGATTGAAGCCTGCAGAGCTGGCGAAATCAATCTCGTTGCATAAGGCTCAGGCGGCGGCATCCCGGCATGCTGACTCAATTATAATAGCGGCGGACACTTTTGGTGTGCTCGATGGGGTAATACTGGGAAAGCCGGTGGATGCGCGTCATGCGAGCAAAATGCTGGCGGAATTGAGCGGCAGGTGCCACAGTGTAATAACAGGATTCACCGTCATCGATTCGACCACCGGCAAGATCGTTTCGCGGTCGGTGGAGACCAGGGTGTATTTCAGGAAGTTGTCCCGGTCGGAGATTGTGAGATATGTGAAGTCCGGTGAGCCGCTGGACAAGGCTGGCGCCTACGCAATACAGGGACTGGGGGCGCTGCTGGTAGAGAAAATTGAGGGCGATTATTATAACGTTATCGGCCTGCCGCTCTGCGCGCTGGCCGGAGTACTGAAGAGATTCGGCATTACTTTGCCGGCTTGATCTCAGCGCATGTTTGCCGCACATTCGCCTGCCAGGTAACCGGTCGAGAAGGCCGCCTGCAGGTTAAATCCGCCTGTATCGGCATCCAGGTCGAGTATCTCGCCGCAGAAATAAAGGCCCGTGACTATTTTAGATTGCATCGTCCGGGGATCGACTTCCTTGAGCGAAACGCCTCCTGCTGTCACCATGGCCTCCGTCAATGGGCGTGCCCGCTCTATGTCAAATATAATGCCCTTCAGAGATCTCACCAGGGCCTGTCGTTGTGTCGCTGTCACCTGGCTGGCTTTGATATCTGCCGGAGTCCCGGCGCCGGCCAGGACCGTGTGGACGATCCGTTCAGGTAGTAACTCATACAGCAAGCTCTTGATCTGCCTGCTGCCATATGTGCCGATGGCCCTCTCCAGATACCCGGACAGTTGCGAAAACGTTTTTTCAGGCACGAGGTCAATGGCCAGGCTGACCGGTCCGGATACCAGTGCGTCGACCACTGCCAGGCTCATGAGCAGGACTGCCGGCCCGCTGAGACCGTAGTGGGTGAAGATAATGCTGCCCCTGCGGCTTTCGATCACGGGAGGATGAGGCTTGCCTGCTCCCAGGCCTCGTCCCCTGTCAATCCGTGGAGTGGCTGCGATGTCGATATCTGTTGCTTTGCAGGCAAAGGAAGTGAGCCGTACGTCGGGAAAGCTGATGCCTTTTAGAGCTGCGGCGCCCTGTTTTTCCTTTACTACCAGGGGAATAAGGGCCGGACGCAGTTTCGTCATGCTGTGCCCCAGCTTTCCAGCAATGAGGTACCCGTCGCCTGAAGAACCTGTTTGCGGATATGAAGCTCCTCCCGTGGCCAGCACCACCGCATCGGCCCGGTAATCGGCCGCCGTGGTTTTTACCGAGATGACTGAACTGCCGGCGACCTCAACCGAGGTTACACTCGCCCCGGTTACCACCTTCACACCTTTCCCGGACATGTATTTTTCCAGCGCCCTGACGACATCGGCTGATTTTCCTGAAGCAGGGAAGATGCGCCCATCCGGCTCCGCAAGCGTCTTGACGCCGGAATCAGCCAACAGTTTCAACAGCTCATCCCGGAAGAAATGGTGAAAGGCGGGATAAAGAAACCTGCCGTTTCGGCCGAAAAACGAGACGAAATCATTGATATCTCGTGTGTTGCTGAGGTTACAGCGCCCGTTGCCGCTGACCAGCACTTTCTTGCCCGGGCGCTCCATTTTTTCCAGCAGTGTTACATCTGCACCCAGTTCTGCAGCACGGCCGGAGGCAAGCATACCGCCTGCCCCTCCCCCTATGACTACGACCCTCCCGGCGCTCATGCTATAGTAAACTTCCAGGCACAGAACCAGTCACCCTGGAGCTTATCAGGGGGGCAGGTTATGCAGTCGGTCCTGATACGTGGATCAATGGTCAGTGCAAAGCTGGTGTACTCCACCACACCCGCCGACTTGCAGGGATAATCATCCAGCCCCTTGCGCCTGCGTGCATCCTGCACCCTGCACTTGACCATCTTGAAAACCAGGCTGTTCCCCTGCCTTTCCATGAATTGGACGTTGATCCTCGAGTACAGCCGATAGCCCAGGGCTGATTCCAGGGCGTCCAGCCCGCCTCTGTCCGGCAGGCCAAGCATCGCCTTGATACGGCCGGCTTCAAAGGGGGAAAATTTCATCCAGCAGGTATTATTGCATCGTATAGCAGTGGATATCTCCTGCCGGGACTCCACTGCCTGGAACCACAGGCCGTCGTTGGCCAGCCAGTTGGTAGAGATGGCATCTATTAACGATAATATTTTTTCACGCGGCAGTGCAGACAGCGCCTGCGGCACGTCATCGGCTACGGAGAATCCCAACGTGCCCGACAGGCGCTTCATCACCAGGGGATAAAGTTTGTTGAAGACCTCATCCTCTATTTGCAAAGCCTTTTCCAGCCCGAGCTCGTGCACTACCTCGTTGAACCACATTCCGTAATGCAGCATACTGCGCCGGAGCAAATCCACAGCCAGCCTGCTCAGAGTCGGATTATCCAGCTTTTCAAACCCGCTGATCTCTCCCATCTCAGTGCTCCTTGACATACGGACCTATATATTCTGACATTCCATGGAATCCGTATTATAATAACATCATTTGCAGAGAGCGGGAATAAACAAGGGATGACTAATAAACAGGGCGTCCTGACTCGAGTGGATATACTCAGGATGCAGGATAATCAGCCTCCACTCATAGCAGATGCCGTCGATCTGAACGATCAGATCCAGCCCAACGGTATTGACCTGACGGTCAGGGAGGTCGCCTTTTTCTCATCGCGCGGCAAATTGTCGACAAGTAACCGGGGCAGGGAGCTGTCAAATCTAACACGGCTGGAATTCGGTGTGGACGGCGGCCTTGATTTACTGCCCGGTCCTTACCTTGTTACTTTTAATGAGGTTGTGACACTACCGGACTATATCATGGCCCTGGGAAGGCCTCGCTCCAGCCTCAACCGCTGCGGCGTCAGCATGCATAGCGCTGTCTGGGACGCAGGCTATAGCGGCCGTTCGCAGTCGCTGCTGGTGGTCTATAATCCACAGGGCTTCAGGCTACACAGGAACGCGCGCATAATGCAGCTCGTTTTCTTTTATACATCGGGAGGTGTGGATAAGGGCTATAACGGCAAATACCAGAATGAGAATCTTTAATTTGCGATCAAGGAGAACTTGTCAGCATGAAAACAATCAAGCTTAATATCTATATACTGATGGCGGTAGTCCTGGCTCTGCCGCTACTCGCAGGCTGCGTGAGCCAGTCCCCTATTGAGAGGGCAGTCATTTGTGCCGGCGTATCTAAAACCGGGGAGCCGTTGCTGGTATCCGACAACTTTACGCCGGATATCAAGACAATCTATTGCTCGGTCAAGCCCAATGCGCCTTCGGCAAAGTCCACAATCAGGGCGGACTGGTACGTGGTCAAGAGCGATGAGGCCGGTCTAACCGAAGCCCTCATCGGCAGCGAGAAAACCGCGGCGGATGCGCCTTACGTGGTCTTTGCCTTTGCCCGTTCGGATCTACTGCTGCCCCGCGGCGATTACAGGGTCAGCCTTTTCTATGACGATAAGCCGGCACAGTCTGTGCCGTTTGTGATTCAGGGTGAACCGGCTGCCACGCTGGTCAAACTGGAGGAAGCCACAATGTCGACCGGGATTGACGCACTCAGCGGGAAGCCGTTAAACAATGTCAGCATTTTCCCTGCCGACAGCCCGATTGTATACGGATCGGTAAAAGTCAGCGGGGCTGATTTCAATGACCAGGTGACAGCCCGCTGGGTTTATGAGGGCGGCGAGCTGGGAGATGACAGGGAACAGAAGGTCGCCGAGTCATCCCTCAAAGTCGAGGGCCGCGAATATTTAAACTTTTCCATATCACCCGCGGAGGGCAAACCCTTTCCCAGGGGGCGTTATAGTTTGAGATTCAATGTCGGAGGTATGGAGCAGTTGAGACTACCTTTCAGCGTGGTAGAAGAGACGCTGCTGCCTGCCCTGTATATCAGCGAAGCCAATGTGTACACGTTTACAGATAAGGAGCAAAAGGAGATCAACCTGACATCCCGAATTCCGGCGGACACGCCGGAGGTCTTTTTCAGGGCTAAAGTCTACAATGCCCCGCCCGGGACCCAGATGGATGTACAGTGGATAATCGTAAGCAGTGATGAAGCCGGCGTGGATAATTACCAGATCGCGCAAGATATGAATGTCATCGACGGTACAATGGGCATTGCCGCCAAGCTAACCACCAGCAAAGGCAAGCTCGCCAAAGGGGATTATATTGTCAGGCTGCTGTTAAACGGGGAAGAAAAAGTGGTGCTTCCTTTCAAAGTGCAGTAGGCAGATGACTGGAAGAAGCCTGATCTCTATCACCGCCTTATTGGTTATAACGCTGGCTGCAGCCGGGTGCAAGCCCGCCCCTCAGCCCGACCGGGAAATCATGTACCAGGTTTCCAGCATCAGCACGATCATGCAGGGTGTCTACGAAGGAAGTATGGCCCTGGGTGACCTGCGCAGATACGGTGATTTCGGCCTGGGTACCTTCGACGCCCTGGATGGGGAAATGATTGAGCTGGATGGCAAATTTTACCAGGTCAAGGTGGATGGGACAGTGGTGAATGTCCCGGATGTCCTGACGACACCGTTTGCGGCAGTAACCTATTTTGATACAGATAAAACTTACACACTGGACAGGCCGGCCGACCTCCCCGTACTGCAGACCTATATAGACAGCCTGCTGCCCAGCCGGAACCTCTTTTATGCTGTAAGGGTGGATGGGGTTTTCAGCAGTATGAAGATAAATAGCACGCCGGCACAGGTAAAACCCTATCTGCCGCTAACTAATGCGATCAAAGATCAGCAGGTTAGCGAGTTCAGTAACGTTGAAGGCACCATGGTAGGTTTCATCTGCCCGCCCTATGTAGATGGTGTAAATGTGCCCGGCTATTACTTTCACTTTATTGACAAGGAGCGCAAAAGAGGCGGACACGTGCTAGCATGCACTACCTCAGATGTCAGGATAAATATCGATAATAAGGCAGGGCTGATCATGGCCCTGCCGGATAGCCGCGGCTTGTACAAAGTTGACCCGGGCAGGCCCCTCCCGGAGGGGCTGAAGCAGGTGGAGCCGGGGAAATAACCGGTTTAAATATTGTATTTTCCCGGTCCGTTTTCCTGTGATAATCACATAGATCCTTTGAGCGCCCGCTGCTCCAGTTTTTTCGTGTACAGTTCCCACTCGGCTTTCTCCAGCCCGGTGGCTTTCCAGATAGTGAATGTGCAGACGCTGGCTCCGGCCGGAATTGTGCAGGTGAATCTGACCTGCCAATCACCGCTGACCCAGCCGGTCTCGAAGAGGGCATCCAGCATCCCCTGCACCAGGTAACGTTGAACACGGCAATCGAACGCGGAATAGTGGTCCTGGTGCGGGCACCAGGTAATATCGAAACTGATCCTGTCATCGGAGTCTATGCGAGGTTCCTCCAGCGAGGCATAGGCTATACGGTTTACCACCGTGGCAAAGAAACTAATAAGCTCCGCTTCACGCAGGCCCTGTGGCTTCTTTAATCCGGCAAAAAGCTGCCTTCCTACGTCGTGGCCGACTGTACGCAGGGACTTATTTACAAGTTGCTGGCCTGCCTCACCGAATTCCTTTTCGCAATCTTTGAGTATCTGGATGACGGACATGGCCTGCATTGTTCCCCACTGCCAGAGCGTAGCCGGGTCGAAATCTGTCTTGCCCAGCACCTCTTCCTTGAGGCGACTTAAGCCGGACTGATACGGCTGGTTAAAGCTGAATTTGGACCAGTTGCTCTCATTGCGATGTTCCCAGTGTGACATAGCCACCTCCTCATCTTTATGGCAACGGATATATTACTACGGTAAGCAGGTTTTTGACAGCCCGAGGCCTCACGAAGTAAACTCAAGAATTATGTCCGGAAGAAAGAAACTCAAGCCTTCACGGTTCGATAACCTCAAGATCAGTATCAAGCAGGCGCTGGGGATGAAAGTCATACTCTGCGATTCCTGTAAATATGATTGGCGCGGCGCATGCCACCAGCCGGCGCGGCCCAACGCGGTATGGTGCCCGGATTATGCCAAACGCGGTTCGTAACAGCAATCAGCCGGGACTCTAATTTTGCGAAGAGACCGGCGCTTGGGCGACCCTCAGTGGTATCCTGCTCATCTCGTGCCCTTCGACCAGTACGTGCATGGAGTATACGCCGTACTTGGGGAACTCCACGCCGTCGAAGCGCATGGCTAAACGGCCTGTGCTCTCCGTTCCCGCCGGAGGCCTGGGTATATTGAGCTTGCCCTTGATGAAAGGGATTACCTCATTGCCGTCCTCGTCGATCAGGTGCACCTCGAAATTCTTTTCCCCTGACTCAACGACGTTGGCGCGCAGCTGGATCACCAGGAAGAAATTGGGATGCCTGACAGGTACCCTGCCGGCCATGATTGTATCGAATCCTATGCCTAGCGCATTGATCTTATTGGTCGCCTCAGCATAATCGCAGATAAAAGCAAAATCCACCTGCATTGCCATATAATTCTATCACGTTTCAGCAGGTCGTTTTCACAGGGCGCGGCAGATAGGCCGGGCTATTGAAAACTTTGACTGTGCACATAGCGGATGATATTATAGCGTTAGCCCGGTACGAACGGGCGTCGTATGGATAACGAACGCACCCTATATTTTATATTAATCTTTGTCTGCCTCCTCCTGTCTGCTTTCTTTTCCAGCGCCGAGGTGGCCATCGTTTCGTTGAGCCGGATAAGGGTTAAGCACCTGCTCAGCCATGATGTTAAGTTTGCAGATATCCTGGATAGCTTTCAAAAACAGCCGGGCATCTTCCTCTCCGCCATATTGCTGGGTAATACCATGGTCAATATAGCGGCAGCATCCCTGGGCACCGTGATAGCTGTGGCTTTACTAGGCCCCAGCATGGGCGCACTGGTGGCGACCATATGTATCACACTCCTGGTCCTTGTGCTGGGCGAGGTTATCCCTAAAACCGTTGCATCCCACAACTCTGAGAAGCTGGCCCTGGCCTACAGCATACCTGTCCAGCTTCTTATCTGGATTCTTTACCCCTTTGTCTGGGTACTGAATAAGATCGGCGCCGGCTTCACACGCATGGTCACCGATGCCGGTGAGGCAAGGATGACAGTGGACGAAGCTGAGATACGCACGGCAATCGATGTCGGTGAGGCTGAGGGGGTTTGGAAGGAGACAGAAGCCGACATGATCCACAAGGCTTTTGAGTTCCCCGACCGCCCCGTCAGCGACGTTATGCAGCCGCGCACGGAGATATCCTTTATCGAAGAAGGTACTTTACTTGAGGAGTTCCTTAAGACCTACAGCGAGCACCCTCACTCTAGGTTCCCAATGTACCTCGATACTATGGATAACGTGACGGGTATGTTAACGGTCAAAGATGTGCTCATGGCCATGGCCAGGGGCGAGATAAAGGCCGATGACCCGGTTGACAAACTGGTACGCCAGGCCTATTTCGTGCCTGAAACCAAGAGGCTGGGTGAGGTGCTGGCCGAGATGAGAGACCATAATTTCCATATGGCCATCGTTATCGACGAGTTTGGCGGTGTTGCAGGCATAGCCAACCTTGAGCACCTGGCATCCGAAATCATGGGCAGTATAGGGGATGAGATGGTCGCCAACGAGAAAGAAATCATCCCCATCGACGCTAATACCTATGATATCGATGGCGGGCTCAGGGTAGAAGAGGCCAACGATGAGCTTGACCTCGACCTCCCTGCGGGTGAATATGACACGGTGGCCGGCTTCATTCTCAGCCACCTTGGGCGAATTCCGAGAAAAGGTGAACATTTCAGGTACCGAGACATCAGGATTACCATCACGGAGATCGTCAACCGTAAGATCGAGCGCATAACCATCACCAGGGAAAAGAATGCACCGTCTGCGCCTTAAGTTCAGCCGTGGCCCGCAGCTTAAGTTCCTTTCGCATCTCGATTTGATGAGGCTCTGGGAGCGCGTATTTCGCAGGGCAGCCGTAGAAATGGCCTACTCGGAGGGTTTCAGTCCCCACCCCAGAATATCACTGGCCGCTCCCCTGCCTGTTGGTGTCACCAGTAAAGCCGAATTATTGGATGTTTTCCTGAGCCGGCGTACTACTCCCGGAAATTTCACTCAAAAGGTCGCCCCTCAACTTCCCAACGGGATCGAGATAATCGACGTCCAGCCGGTCAGTCTCGAGGCCCCATCGCTGCAGTCCCGGCTTCGCTTCGCCGAGTATATAGTCGAAGCGGAGGAACAAAGGGATATGGCGGATGTCGAGAGCTCGCTGAAATCGCTGCTGGCGCTGGAAACGCTGCCCTGGCACCATACACGCGATACCGGTGAACGTTTTTACGATCTGCGACCCCTCCTGGACGACCTGTGGCTGGCTGAAAAAAAAGATATGGTGTTCTCAATCGGCATGCGTCTGCGCTGCGACTCATCCGGATCAGGCAGGCCGGAGCAGGTCATGAAAGCCCTGGGATTTGCCGGGACACCCGAATCCATCGAGAGAACAAAGCTCATTTTTACATGAGTGCTGTCGGATGTAACTGAAGGTACGTCCTTGTTCTGCGCACTGCAGGGCGGATTTTTTATCCGCACGCCATTTTATATTTCCAACTTGAAGCAATATAATAAGCCGTTATCCTGAAAGGAGGGCAGGCGCGATTAAACTGTACCTGATAAGGCACGGGGAGACTACCTGGAACCAGCAGCGTATCATACAGGGCAGCGGCAGTGATACTGACCTGAGCGAGAACGGCAAGGCGCAGGCTGAGAAGCTGGGGCAGGTCATGAAAGATGTGCCTCTCACAGCGGTTTATTCCAGCCCGCTCAAACGGGCCATGGATACCGCCTCCGCCGTGGCAGCGCCTCACCATCTCGAGGTTGTACCCGAGCCTGACCTGAGAGAGATACATGTGGGTGAGATGGAAGGGATGTCGCTTGAAACCTTTGGCCAGAATTTCAGCCAGTTCCTGGTGGATTGGCGGACCAAGGGAGATGCTGTCGATTTTAAAGGCGGCGAAAACCTAGGCCAGTTCAGGGACAGGGTGTGGGCAGCCGTCAGCCGGATTGTCGAGGCCAACCCCGGCGGCATCGCGGCAGTTGTCTCCCACTATTTTGTTACTGCCACGGTTGTGTGTACTGCGCTCGGTATGCCCCTTACCCAATTGGTACGTGTACGCATCCAGCCCAGCAGCCAGACTATTTTAGAATTCGAGGCAGGTTGCCGGCCGCGTTTGCTGCTACTGAGTGATATATGTCATCTAAAGGAGAAATAGCTTGCCTTCCAGCAGCAATACCCTCGAAAAACGCATAGGTGGTTTCATCAGGGAATACGGGCTGTTGTCGGGTGGTGAGAAAGTGCTGGTGGCAGTATCGGGTGGGCCGGATTCGGTCTGCATGCTTAATGTGCTCAATAATATCAGGAGAGTTTTAGATATCCAGTTGCACATAGCCCACCTTGATCATGGGCTGCGCGGCGATGAGTCGGCGGCGGATGCGGGTTACGTTGAGAGTGTGGCAGCAGCCCTCGGCATCCCCACCACAATCGAAAAAAAGGATGTGGCTGAATGGCGGAAAACGAGCAAGATCTCGCTGGAGGAGGCTGCGCGTGAGGTCAGATACCGTTTCCTGGAAAGTGTAGCCCGCCAGACCGGGGCTAAGCGTGTTGCCGTTGGCCATACACGAGACGACCAGGTTGAAACGACGCTTATGCATTTTCTGCGCGGTTCCGGCATACAGGGTCTGCGTGGACTGAAGGCGGCCGCACCCCTGCCATATGGAGCAAAGGACGATGGCATCTGGGTAATCAGGCCTCTGTTGGAGGTTACCAGGCAGGAGACCGGGGCATATTGCTCTGCGCATAACCTTCATCCGTGTAAAGATACATCCAACGACCAGGTCCGGTTCCTGCGAAACCGGATCCGGCTCGAGCTTATACCACTGTTGAGACAATATAACGCGGATATAGATAGCGCGCTTTTACGGCTGGCCGACCTGGCTGGCGAAGATGCTGATTTTATAGATGAACAGGCTGCAGCCATCTGCTATACAGCGGTCACCAGCGAAGGGTGCCTGACCTGTCTCGATTCGGGCAAACTGAGGGGACTACCTCTGGCGCTGCAGAGGAGGGTGTTCCGCATCATTCTTGAGAGGGAGTACGGGAGCCTGAAAAATATCGAGGCTACGCACATTGATTCCCTGGTCAGGCTCCTATTTTCAGATACGGGAAGGAGCGTGAATCTCCCGGGAGGAAAGGTTATTGCCAATGAACGTAACCGTATGGTTATGGCTGCCCCTGGTTCAACAGCCTGCCCCTGGCCGGCGCTGACCCGGGATTACACGCTCAAGATTCCGGGCGAGACTAAATTGCCTGGCTGGCTGGTGTCTGCCACCGTCATGAAAGAGAATTTTTTCAAAGACGATGACATATTCAGCGCCAGCTTTGATTTGGCCAGGATTGGCGGGGAGCTGACTGTAAGGGGGCGCAAGGCCGGGGATCGCTTTCACCCGTTGGGTATGGTGCACAGCCGCAAACTGCAGGATTTCATGGTCGACTCCGCCATACCGAGATCCTGGCGTAGCAGCGTGCCCATCGTTTGTTCCCCGGAACAGGTGGTCTGGGTTGTCGGCTGGCGCATCGATGACCGCGTGAAGGTTACCACGGACACTCAGGGAGTGCTGCGGCTGGATTTTCACAAGAGTGAATAATGTAGAATGGGACGTAAACGGCAGGTTGATATTGAAGGCCACATTGTGCGGGCCGGGATAGCCGGTATAAGTCCTGAGCTTGACCTGCATGGTTTGACCGTCGACGAGGCACTTCCGCTCATTCACGGTTATCTCAACGATGCCTGTCTGGCCGGGTTGAAGGAAGTGAGGATCGTGCATGGCAAGGGAACGGGCGCATTGCGTCAGGTTGTAATGCGCGAGCTGAAAAGCCACCCGCTGGTGAAATCCTTCCGCACGGGCAACCGTTATGAAGGCAGCACCGGTGCGACAGTCGTGGAGCTTTAGCTATTGCGTTATGAGGAATAAAAAAGGGCGGGGCTTCAGCCCCGCCCTGATATATTAGCCAGTATTTATCATTCGATTGCAGTTGTTGTGGTCACCTGTGGAATGGGGATAGACGTTGACGTAGCCGCCAGCAGGATATTGACCTTGACGAAAGCAGGGGCAAATCCATCCTTGAAGGCCGCCAGGAGATACGGGCCGGATGAGGGGGAGCTGTAGGAGACCTGTCCGGCGCTGTCTGTGTTGCCGATTAACACGCCTTTTTCCCTGACCCTGTCGGCATCGTTCAATGACCGGACTATCGTCGATTTGAAATTATTGGCTGTGGGGGGCATCGGTTTTATCTCACGGTTGTTTTCCACGCTGAGGGAATAGACTGCCGCCCCTGCGACCGGCTGGCCGCTGGTTCTTTCGATGACCTGTATGCTGGTGATCTGACCGATCGTCATGTTTTGTACAGTCTTTATCTTCAGTGACTTCAATGCCGTGTCCGGCTGGATATTGATCCTGCGTGCGCCCGGAAGATAGCCGGGCTTCCTGACTAACAGCATGTATGTACCCGGATCATTGAAAGTATAGTTGACCTCACCTGCACTGTTGCTGCTGCCCAGAATTATCTCCCTTTTGCCAAGCCGACCGGCCAAAGCATCCTCCTGTTCGGTATCGATTATAACAGGGGCCTGTTGGGGAATGATCATCTGAGTGGCGGTGCCGTTTTCGATCGGCGCAGGCGCCGGCTTTATAATGCGCGGCAATGGGTTGGCGGTCCTGAAGGCGGAGACGGTCGCGTTCTCCGCTGCCTGTCCTGAAACGCCGTAAGTTACCTTGATCGTGACCTGTTGACCAACCGCAGAAGATGTCGGTGCCTGCAGCACCAACCTGGCACTGGAACTGCCCTGTTTAACCTGTGTCCGGGCAAATCCTGGAATGAATCCGTCTCCGGTAGCCACCAGTAAGTATCGGCCGGGCTCGGACAGGGTAGCCGATACAGTGCCGTCGCTGCCCGAAGTACCGATCAGTATTCCATCCGACTCCAGTTGAGCTTCAAACTCGATGGCAAGGGTAGTATAATTGCCTGGGTCAGTCGTACCGACCCTATTGCTTGTTTTTATGGCGTAGACAGGGGCTCCTGCAATTGTCTCTTGACTGCGTCTGCTGAGAACTGTGATAGTAAACGGCTGGCCCATTTCAACTGTATTGCTGACCTTGATCATCAGCGACTGTATCCTTGCCGCCATGTCAGCGTTAATGGTCCCGGAATCTGCCTGCGCCGGCGCTGCAGCGGGTAGGTACATGATGATCCCTATTAAAAGTGAAAAAAGACCTGCGAATATGCGTTTCAATTAATAACCTCCTGAAAAGATGACTTTACCGGGTTGACCGTGATCACCTTATTTAAATGCACATTTGTACCTCCTTTGATGGGCATCATGCTATATATAACGCCGGGAGGGAAGAATGGTTTATATTGACCGGATGCTTGACAGAGCAACTCTCTCCTGCCATAGTATATGAATATAGATATCCTTTGCGTTAAGCAGAGGGCGGATGGGAATTTAGATGGATCCTGAGACAGATAGTTCCGAGCTTTACCGGCAATTCAATGTACTGGTTTGTACTGGTGAGTTAATTTTCAGCGGCAGCGTCCGCTGCGATTTCAGTCAGCGCCTGATAGATGCCTTGAACGAAGGTGTCAGGGCGGAAACACGATCGAGGATAAAAGATTTTCTGCCCCTGTCAGATGTCACGATCACTGACCTTGGAGGCGGGACTACGTCGATGCCACGCCTGCAGATATTTAAGAACAACATAATATTTGTTGCACAGACCAGCAGTGCCGCACCCGACAAACCGCTCACCACTTATCCATTTAAACAGAAACTGCCTGTAACAATTATTGCCTATGCAGCCGGGGCTGCGGCCAGACCTTACAGGATAAACGGACGTATTTATATCGATACCTGGGGCCAGATAACCGACACCCTGGAAACTGAGGAAAGTTTTATACCACTTACGCAGGCGGAGATTGATCCTGCAATGCCGGGGAAGAGGTCGCATTTCGATTTTGTTGCGCTCAATAAGGAGCGCATCGTCAGCATCGGTGAGATGCCCGATAAGTGACCCTCAGTCACACCCCTTGAGTTTATTGTCCAGAGTATTCAGCTGCGAGGGCTGTCTATGACCGCAGGTTGTTAAATAGTGTAAAATACCGACGGGACGAGGGATATGAACGATGATGAGCTTCAGTTAAAAAAATTGCTCAGAGAGCTCTTTCGCAGCCAGTTGTTTGCAGCGCTGGCTACGCAGCAATTGACGCGTCCTTATAATAGCCTGGTCGCCTTTGCAACCACCGATGACCTGAAGAATATAATATTCGCTACCAGGCGTGCTACTAACAAGTATTCTAATATTCTCTCCAATAACAACGTCTCGGTGCTGATCGATGACCGCTCCAATCGGGATTCAGATTTCCGCTATGCCGTGGCTGTCACCGCCATCGGCGCAGCTGAGGAGGTAAAGGAAAGCGAATCTGAGAGTCTGATCAGCCTTTACCTCATCAAGCATCATAACCTTGAAAAGTTCGTCCATTCTCCTGATTCAGCATTGTTTAAAATCAGGGTTAAGCGATATTACGTGGTGCGCAATTTCCAGGAAGTTATGGAACTCAAGGTGGAGGGCTGAGGTACATTGCCCGCACCGACCGGTGAATTGGCGTTTAGTGCGTTGCTGACAGGTGGTTTGTTGTGGCGATAATAGAGGGAAGGAACCCTGTGATCGAAGCCCTCAAAGCCGGCCGTCCGATCAGCAGGATACTGCTTGACAGCAATATCAAAAAGCAGGGGGTTGTGGAACTGATTCTATCCCTGTCGAGGTCGAGAGGCGTCCTCGTGGAATTCGTGGAAAGGCAGGTCATTGAAAAGCAGGCGTCAACCGGCTCAAGCCAGGGGGTGATCGCCTTCGTCGAAGCTAAGGAGTTCGTAGACCTGGGTGAGTTGATGGTAATTTCGCGGGCCAAATCCGATCCGCCGTTGTACTTATTGCTGGACGGTATTGAAGATCCCCATAACCTGGGTGCAATTTTAAGGACTGCCGAAGCAGCCGGTGTGCACGGCATTGTTATTCGTGAGAGAAGGGCCGCGGGCATTACGCCAGTCGTGGTCAGGGCCTCGGCCGGGGCTGTGGAGTATGTAAATATAGCCAGGGTGGCCAACATCTCCCAGGCTGTGGTTACACTCAAGAAAAGCGGTGTGTGGGTTACGGGCATAGATATGGATGGGGAGACTGATTACCGGGCCCTGGATTTCACCCTGCCCTCGGCCATAGTAATAGGTGGCGAGGGTACGGGTCTATCGGAGCTGGTGCGCAAGAGGTGTGATTGGATAGCCTCCATACCCATGAAGGGCAAGATCATGTCACTTAACGCGTCTGTAGCGGCCGCCGTTGTTATGTATGAAGCGATCAGGCAAAGAGACGGCATACGGCGGCCATGAACTTCCTAGATCAACAGGCCAAACAGTGCAGGAGACGGCGCAGGTTTTTCTAATTTGTTGCAGACTACTAAAATGAGAAGTTCTTCTCGCGGAATAGACGCAGGCAAACGGCTGTAATATCGCTGTCGTAAAGCGTTCCCGAGTTTTCTGAGATTTCTTGTAAAGCTGCCTCAATGCCCAGGCTGGGCCGGTACGGACGGTGGGATGCCATGGCCTCCACGACATCGGCCACCATCAGGATCCTGGCTTCCATGCAAATCTCCTCCCCCTTCAGCCCGCGCGGGTATCCCGAGCCGTCCAACCTCTCGTGATGCTGCAGTGCAACCTGGGCGATAGGCCAGGGGAAATCCACCGGTTTGAGCATCTCGTAGCCGCCCTGCGCGTGCGTCTGGATAACCTGGCGCTCAATATCAGTCAACGCACCCGGCTTGCTCAGGATTTCCATAGGAACGTAGACCTTTCCTATGTCGTGGATCTTGGCAGCTATCTCGATCCCTTCCAACTGATCCTCGGACATCCCCATCTCCATGGCTATGGCGCCGGCCAGCTTTGATACGCGCTCCTGGTGGCCGGAGGTGTAGGGATCCCTCATCTCGATTATTCTGGCCATGGCGGTGACCACGGCATGCACCGTCTTATGGAGCTGCTCAAGGCTGCGCTCGGCTTGCTCCCCGGATCTCCTGAGGTAGCAGATCTCCTCATCCAAAGCCTTCTGTTCAGCTATGTCAGCCCTCCTGTGAGACGCAAGGTCAATGATCGTTGCTGATAGTTGTCCAGTGCCCTGCACCGGGCTGATAAAGATAACCACGTCTTTGGTCGTCCCGTCCTTGCAGGCGAACTTGAATTCATAAGTGCTGGGAGCTGATTCAGAGTCGATCTGGCGCAGCAGGTGATAGCGTTTAAGCCTGGCCTGGTCCTGGATGGCCACGAAGTCTATCCAACTCTTTTTACCTTCGAGTTCCTGTTTTGTAAATCCAGAGAGAAACTCGAAGCCGGCATTGGCGGTTGCAATCGTGGTGTCCTGGTTAATCAGAATGACTGCGGTAGGTGTGATGTCAGACGGTATGTTTGGCTGCGACGATTCATCGCTGGTTGTGGCTGACGGCTGAGTAGCGGCAAGGGTACTTTCAGACTGTTGTTCAGGCTGAATTGCATTTACTCTGAAGCTAAGGACGAGGCAGGCCGGGCTTCCCAGGTCATTATCTATCCAGGTAACCCGAATGTGGCATGGCGCCGGCGAGCCATCTTTCTTTTGCAGGGTGATTTCAATCTCCGTCGGCTGGCCGTTTCTGACACAATCCATAATCCGGGTCTGGACATCACTGTCCTCCGACGCCGGCATAAGACTCTTTAGATCGTTTCCCAGCAAATCCTCTTTGCGGCATCCTAGCAGGCGAAGCAGGTTCTCCGAAACGTGTGTGATTCGGCAATCGAGGTCCGTGATGGCTACGGGTTCCAGCGAGAGGTCGACCACCCGGCGGTAGAGCAGTTCCTCTTCCTTCAAGCCGTCCTCGATCCTTTTCTGCTCGGTGATATCCTGGAAATGGACGATGAAATACGAAGGGCCCGCCTCATTATCGCCGATTAGCGATATGCTCAGGGCTACCCACAAGATTCGGCCATCCCTGGCCTGCAGCCGACGCCTCACAGGTAACTCGGGTTTTTCCATGGATAGGAAGAGAGCCATGATATCGCCGCCGGATTCCCTGTCCTCGGGAGGCAGCACATCATCGAAGCGGCTCTCCAATATCTCCATTTCCTCATACCCGACCATATCGCAGAAGGACTTGTTGACCTTGAGGAAAATGCCTTCCGTACTGATGATGGTCAGGCCGGTTGATAGGTCTTCAAAGGCCAGCTGGAAACGCCTTTCAGCTTCGCGCCAGGCCTTTTCCACCGAGTGTTGTTCAGTTATATCCAGCCAATGACCGAGCGTCAGCCAGTTGCCACCGTATTTAAAATAGGTAATCTTCTCGGCAATCCACCTCTTCTTGCCTTCCCGGGTTGTGATCTTGAACTCGTGGCTGGTGCCCTCATCCTCCTCGAACAGGGAGGCCATATTCTGCTTGGGCATTTGGCGATATCGGGGATTGATCAATCGCTGGTAGTCCTTGCCCGATAACTCGTCCTGGTTGTAGCCCGTGATGTGGCGGAACTCGATATTGGTATAAATGAACTTGCCGTCGCGCGTAACGTAAATACCCGCCGGCGAGTTTCTCAAAAGGGCGGTACAGAGGTCTGCCGCCGCCTCCGGCAATATTCTCAGGACATCTGTCCTGTCGGAAATCACGTCCATAAAATTGCTCCGAGTTACCTGCATCCTCCCTCCTCTGATCCCTCGCCCGTAATCGATACAGGAAATGACCAGGCTTTACCTGACTATTTTACATTGATTGGTCAAATCAGTAAAAATTACACCTAATGGGGGCATATGGGAAGTGATATAATGATGTCATCCGTATGCGGCAACAGGCAAAAAGTTTGCCGGGAGTGAGATATGAGAACAGTATACATGACTGTAGCTATTTTAGCGGCACTAATTCTATGTACGATCCCAGCCTGCGCCCCGCAGCAGGAATTGCCGGCAGAGATACCCATCGGCTGTGTCATGCCGCTTACCAGTGCACCCGGTCCCAACCTGATCAAGGCGGCACAGATCGCTGTGAACGAGATCAATGGGAGGGGCGGCCTGGGTGGCAAGAAGCTCATTCTTGTTATAGAGGACCAGGGACCGACTGCGGCTACCGCCCTGTACGCGGTCCACAAGCTGGTCGAAGAGAAAAAAGTCCAGGTAATAATTGGCTGCGATACCAGCGAAGCTGTTCTGGCGGCAGGTCCCTATTTAGAAAACAAAGGGGTTCTGCTTGTGTCACCGTCTGCAACGTCAAGCGCGCTGAGCGCTTATAGCTGGTCAAAGTGGACTTTCCGGGTCTGCCCGGGGGATTCCCTTCAGGGTGGGGTGGTATCCATGATTATTAAAGAAAAGGGGTATAAAAAGGTTGCCATGCTCGTCCAGGATACGATTTACGGCAAAGGGATTGAGGCGATGGCCAGAGATAACCTGGGTGGATCTGTTGAGATTGTTGCATCGCTGACGTACGATCCTACCAAGCTGAGCTACCTTTCGGAACTCAATACTATTAAAGAAGCCGGACCGGATTGCGTGCTGCACGCAGGGCTTTATACTGATGGAGCTGTGGTGTACGCGCAGGCGCTCAAGCAAGGCATGGAAAATATACCCTGGATAGCGGTTGACGGATCTTACGATATGCCGCTGGAGAAGTATCTCGATGCCGCAAGGTTTATGGAAAAGGCTGTCACCGGCACAGTTCCTGTGCCGGATGAGCAATCCCCAGTGTATAAGGCCTTTGCCTATAACTATATAAGCACGTACCAATTCAATCCCACCGTCTATTGTGATACTGTCTACGATGGAGTAAACATGATAGCAGCAGCTCTGCAAAGGGCCAATACATATAACGGCGGGGCTATCAGGGATGCGCTGCTGGTAGTCGGCAATAAATACCCCGGCGCCAGCGGTTCCATCACTTTCAACCAGTCAGGAGAACGCATTGCGGGAAGCTATGGTATTTGGAAGGTTGCGATGATGGGGACCCAATATCAGTATGTGATGACAGGTAATACAGTAAGCTTCTTCAAACCTAAATAGGGCAGTCAGCGCGGCATCCCATCAGCCGAGAAATGGGGATAGTCCTGTGTTATGACGAACTTGGCCCACTTACCTATGTGACCGTACTGTAAGTGGCATTTCTGACACAGCATGACGCAGTTTTGCAGCGAAGTGTCGCCACCCAGTTCCGCCGGCTTCTTCAAGTGGGGGTAGCCGGAATCTACTTCGATCGTGTCACCGCAATGGGCACACGCTCTTTTTTGCCTTATAAAGGCCTTGTCTTTTATGTCCTGCGCAAATTCCTTGGGGCTCATTTTCTCAGATCCATCTTATATGCTGTTTGCAATTCTAAATCAGTTTAATTTAAACACAACCGGCGGCCTATTTCAATCCATCTGCCCAAACTCGCGTTCCACGGCTCCGATGATGGCCGGTACCATCGCCTCTATAGTAGGTGAAAGCTGAAGGCCGTGAGAAACATCAACAGGCTCGATGCCGATCACAGTAACCTTCGGAGGTTGCTGTCCGAGCTGACTCATCAGCTTCAGGCTGTCGAGCATACCCATTCCGTGCAGTGAAGCTGCCGGCCCGTCAGAGATATTTTCTTCGCGCAGGTCGAGCCGATAGATATCCCCCGGCCGGCCGCCGCCTCGCAACGCATCCACAACGATCAGTTTATGAACATCGCTGTCAAGCAGGGCAAAAAGGTCGGGGGCGCTGCCACCGTCGATGATACGTACCCCTTTGTATTTATCCATACCCTGCATCTCAGCGGCAATGCGCACTCCAATGCCGTCATCACGGCAGAGCGGATTTCCTATGCCCAATACCATTATGCCCTGCTTATTCATGGCCTGTTCAGCAGATGCGCGGCAGTATTTCGCCAACGGGCATATCGACGATGCGCGATGACCCTATTCTGGTTTTCATAACAACCCTGCCCCTGTGCTCGTCCGTCACTTCGCCGATGATCGCCGCCTGTCGGGCGTATTTATTATTCCGCATGGCTGAAAGAACCCTGGCGACATCGCCGTCAACCACCGTGGCAACCAGCTTTCCCTCGTTGGCGATGTACAGGGGATCAAGCCCCAGCAACTCGCAGAGCCCACGTACTCCATCGTGCACCGGTATCTTGTCTTCTTCAATGACGATGCCGACATCAGACTGTTTGGCAAACTCATTCAAGGTAGAGGCGAGCCCGCCCCTTGTAGGATCACGGAGGCTGTGTATGTTGCTGCTGGCAGCTATCATTGCGGCCACGAGGTGGTTTAGTGGCGCACAGTCGCTGGCCACGGGTAGGGAAAAATGCAGTCCCTCACGCTGGCTCATCACGGCCATGCCGTGCTCGCCGATGCCTCCGCTCAGGATTATTTTATCGCCCGGCCTGGCATTGGAGCCCGATATATCCAACCCCTCTTCTATCAAACCGATTCCCGCCGTATTTATGAACAGGCGGTCCGCCTTGCCGCGGTCCACCACCTTGGTGTCACCTGTAACGATCTGGACACCGGCCTCAACTGTGGTCTCCCTCACCGACTCCATAATGCGCCGAAGGTCGTCGATATCCAGACCCTCTTCGATAATCAAGGCCAGGCTGATATAGAGTGGCCTTGCCCCGCTCATGGACAGGTCATTGACCGTGCCGCAGACAGCCAGCTTGCCGATGTCACCGCCCGGGAAAAAGATGGGATTGACTACATAACTGTCCGTAGTGAAAGCCAGCCTGCCTGATATGTCCAGCACCGCTGAATCATCCATATGCGCAAGCACCGGATTCATAATAGCCGGCGTCAAGACCTTTGAGATGAGGTCGTGGCTGAGCTTGCTGCCGCTGCCGTGGGCCAGCAATATCTTTTCACCCATCGGATGCCCCGTATTGATAGTAAGCGGCACAGCTTCCCTCCGAAGAGACCATGCAGGGCCCTACCGGGTTTTCAGGTGTACAGGCTTTGCCGAAAAGCCCGCATTCAAGAGGCGTGATAACGCCGCGCAGTATCTCTCCACAGCGGCATCCGGCATGCTCCCTGGTCGGGGGCATCTCGACCTCGAAATATTGATCGGCATCATAATGTGAGTACTTATTTTTTAGCTTCAGACCGCTATTCGGGATATCCCCTATGCCGCGCCAGCAGGCTCCGGCCGTGTCAAAAACGCTGTTCATTAACTCCAGGGCCTTCTTATTACCCTCCGGCCTGACGCCGCGGGTGTATGCGATCTCGACACGGGCAACACCCTCCTCGACCTGCTGAACCAGCATCTCCACGGCCTGCAGAATGTCCACTGGCTCAAAGCCTGCGACAACGCAGGCCACGCCGTAGTCCCGGGCATAGGCCTCATAAGGTCGCGTCCCAATGATGGCGCTGACGTGGCCGGGGCAGATAATGCCGCTGAGGCGGGTCTCTCCCAGGTCGAGCAGGGCGCGCATGGCGGGGGGAGTCAGCTTGAGCTGGCAGAGGACGGAGAAATTGTCGATCCTTTCCTTTTCGGCCTGAATAACAGCAGATGCAATCGTGGGTGCTGTGGTCTCGAAACCAACGCCAAGGAAGATAACCGGCCTATGGGCATTGTCGCGCGCTATCTGCAGCGCATCAAGCGTGGAATAGACGATGCGAATGTCACCGCCCGCAGCGCGAGCCTGCTGGAGGCTTGAATAGCTGCCCGGCACCTTGAGCATATCGCCGAAGGTAGTGATGATGACCTCGGGCAGGCCGGCCAGGGCTATGGCTTTATCAATATCACGGTTGGCGGTGACACATACCGGGCAACCGGGACCGGAAAGCATTTCGATGTGTGAGGGTAGGAGTTGTCGAATACCGTTGCGCATGATGGCCACGGTGTGCCCGCCGCAGAACTCCATAAGGCGCACCGGCCTGGTGGAGATCATGGCAATTTTATCGGCCAGTCTACGTGCCAGCCCTGCGTCGCGGAATTCGTCAATGAATTTCATCAGGCAACAATTCTACTTGAACGGGATCGAAACGTACAAGCATATCTTTCACTCATCTGAGTGAGGGCATGCTCGCCTCATCCGGCTTAGCGCCAGTCGGCCAATCCCGAGTCAGTGCATTCGCTGCGTGTTACGCGAATCTGATTGCTGCCGTCGGCGTTCATTATATAAATTTCGCCGTTGTCATTAGCACAGTCGCGTTTTGAGTAAAAAACTATCTTGCTGCCGTCCGGAGACCAGGCGGGATACTTGTTATCAACAAGGCCGGACGTGAGGCGCGTGCGTCCGCTGCCGTCCGGGTACATGATGTAGACCTCAAAGTTGCCGTTTTCGTTGGATTGGAAGGCTATTCTGTTGCCGTCGGGAGACCACACGGGGTAGGTATCGACCTGTGGGCTGTTCGTGATCTTCGTCTGGTTTGTCCCGTCAGCGCGCATGACATAAATCTCAGCATTGCCGTCACGATCGCTCTGGAAGGCTATTCTATTCCCGTCAGGCGACCAGCTGGGGGCTGCATCGTTAAAGGTATTGTTGGTCAGGCGCGTCTGATTGCTCCCGTCGGCGTTCATCACATATATCTGCTCGTTGCCGTCGCGGTCAGAGTCAAAGGCGATCTTCCTGCTACCGGGCGACCAGGCCGGAAAGGCATCGTTTGCGTCATTATTAGACAGGCGTAACTGGTTGCTCCCATCAGCGTTGATGGAGTATATCTGCCAGTAACCGTCCATATCGGTGAAGAAGGCAATTTTCTCGCCGTCCGGGGACCACCGGGGGAACCGCTCTCCCCCGATCTTGTTATTAGTCAGCCGCTGCCAGTTGCTGCCGTCCGTATTGGATGTGTACATCTGTGGCCCGCCGTCATCATTGGTGCCTGAGATAAAGACCAGCTTATTCAGGATGACCGGTGGTTTGGCTGCCTCGGTCTTTCCCCCCTGCGGTACTGTTGCGGGCGTAGCGTTGTCCGCCGTCGGCGTTGCAATCGGCGTTTGCCGGGGAATATCAGACGGTGTCTGGGTGGGGGCTGCAGGCGCTACGGAACACGATAGACAGACTGCGCCGAGGGCCACTATGATCAAAGCCGATACGACTTTTCTGAAATTCATTGCGTTTCCTCCTCACGAATTCTGGGCAGGCAGGTCCCTAGCGGTGCTGCGTTCGCTCGATGTCAGGCAGTGCTGCTGTCCGCAGCGACCATGCGCTCGAGGATGTCCAGCGTTTCCTGCGCTTCCGCCTCGTTGAGCACGTTGATGGCATATCCCGTGTGCAGCAGCACATAATCACCCACACGGGCTTCCGGCGTGAGAGCGATGCTAACCCTGCGGCTGACGCCGCCTATGTCCACATCGGCCTGGTCGCCTTCAATACAGGTTATCTTAACGGGGACTGCAAGACACATTTGGTAAAAGTATAACCCAAGGTCATGGGGCTAACAAATCCGGCTTGCCAGACGAGCGATAAAAGCGGATAATATCAAGTTTGATTATCAAACGAACAAAAGGAGGTAACATGCCCGGAGCACTTTCAGGAGTCCGCGTGGTGGACTTCAGCCGCATGTATGCGGGCCCATATTGTTCGATGATCCTGAGGGAGCTGGGGGCGGAGGTTATCAAAATCGAGTTCAGGGAGAGTGGGGATGCCTGCAGGACAATTCCACCGATAACTGAGGGGGGCGAAGGATACGTATTCTCCATCCTTAATCGTGGCAAGAAGAGCATAACACTGGAAGTGAGGGATAAAGAGGGGCGGGAAATTGCGCGCAGCCTGATTAAAAAGGGTGATGTGCTGCTTGAGAATTTCACACCGGGTGTGATGGACAAGCTGGGATTGGGCTACGAAGAGGTAATTAAATTGAACCCACGGATGATCTATGCGTCGCTTTCCGGCTTCGGGCAGACCGGCCCCAACGCCAGCAGGGCGGCTTATGATACAGTTGCGCAGGCCATGGGCGGACTCATGAGCGTCACAGGCTTCCCCGAGAATCCGCCCACTAAATGCGGCCCGCCCATAGCCGACCTCTCAGGCGGTGCCTATACGGTCATAGCTATACTGGCAGCCCTGCAACATCGAAATACCAGTGGCCAGGGACAGCGTGTGGATATATCGCTGCAGGATTGCATGTGGCTAACGACAGCGGTTGAGGCACTCGCTTCGTACGCGCTGGACGGCCATTCGGCGGGAAGGATCGGCAATATGCATCCCAATATAGTCCCCTGGAACAATTACCATGCCAGGGACGGATATATAGTGCTTTGCATAGTGACAATCGGTCAGTGGCAGAAAATGGCGGAGGTCATGGGCAGGCCTGAACTTGTGCAGGACCCTGATACCCTGCCCCTGGCCTCGCGAGTACAGCGGAGGGCGGAATTGGACAGAATAGTGGCTGACTGGGTTAAAGACAGGACCGTATCGGAGATCCAGAGGATAATGGACGAGGCGTCATTACCGTGTGCCCCGGTCATGGATACCGAGCAGCTTGTCAACGATCCTCACATTCAGAGCCGCCAGATGGTAGTGGATGTGGAACAGATGCTTTCAGGTTCACTCAAAATGCCCGGCAGCGTATTCAAACTTTCTGCGACTCCCGGTGATCCGATGGTATCCGCTCCGTTCCTGGGTGAGCACAACAACGAGATCTACAGCGGCCTGCTCGGCTTCAGCGATGAGAAGATAGGGGACCTGATGGCAAAGGAGATCATATAGCTGCAGATCATCTACCCTCCTGCAGCAGCGTCGTTCCTGCTATGACCGCCTGACCAAGAGATATACCCCCGTCATTGGCCGGCACGTCCTTATGGGTGAGAACTGTTAATCCGCTTTGCCTGAGCAGTGCCATCACTTTGCTCAGCAGCAGCCGGTTCTGAAAGCAACCACCGCTGAGTGCAACCGTACTCAATCCGGACTGGTCCCTGATCTTGAGGCACACATCGCGGGTTATGGTTGCAACCGTGTTATGAAACCTCATGCTGATGGTTGAAGCCCGGCATCCTTTAAGGATGTCCGCAGCTACGCCGGCTATCAACTCATGGAGCAGGATTATCGAGTAGTTTTGGTCTCCTGTCGTGGAGAAAGGGTAGAGGCCTTTTTCATCGATTGCGTCATAGGCCTGCATCTCCATCTCAATAGCAGCCTGCGCCTCGTAGTCTATAGTAGTTCGTATATTGGCCATTGCTGAAACCGCGTCGAAAAGTCTGCCCATGCTGGACGTTAGCGGTGAATTAAGGCTTATTCTTACCTGGCTGCTCACCAGGTCTATCTCGTCCCTGCTGATCCCGTTGAGGAATCCCAACCTGCTGTCAAAGGTGCTGTTGCCCAGCAGCGCCAGCATATATCCCAGTGCGGTGCGGTAGGGTTTTTTTATAGCGGCGGAGCCGCCGGGAAGAGGCAAATACTCAAGCTGACCGACCCTGCTGAAGCCCCGGCAATCAGCAATCATGAATTCCCCGCCCCAGATCTTGCCGTCGGTCCCGTAGCCGGTGCCGTCGAATGCAACCCCGATGACCGCCTCATCCACACCGTTGTCAGCGAGACAGGATGCTATATGTGCGTGGTGATGCTGGATAGCAACGGTCTTCAGGTTGTGCTTCTCAGCTTCTTCGAGGGCATATTTAGTAGGAAGATACTCGGGGTGCATGTCGTGAGCTATGGCTACCGGGCTTATGCGGAAGAGCTGTTTATAAAGCTCTACTGTGCGAATATAGTGCTCCATGGTCTCGATGTTCTCCATGTCGCCTATGTGCTGGCTGATGAAAGCGTGGTTGTCACGGGTCAGGCAAAAGGTATTCTTCTCCTCGGCGCCGCAGGCCAGCAACTGGGGTAACTTGTGGGCTATGTGAATCGGATACGGGGCATAGCCCCTGGCCCGGCGGATGAGCTGTGTGTTCCTGTCCACTACCATGGTCACACTGTCATCGTACGTGGAGTGGATGTCCCTGTTATGTAATAAAAAATAATCAGCGATCCCACCCAATTTGCACAGGGCTTCGTTGTTCTGGCCGGCGATGGGCTCTTCGCTGACGTTGCCACTGGTCATGACCAGCGGCAGGCCGGATTCCCTCACGATGAGGTGATGCAGCGGTGTATAGGGGATCATCACTCCGAGGTATTTCAGCCCGGGTCCCACCTCCCTGCATATGCTGGAGCCGTCCCTCCATCGCAACAACACGATGGGCGCCTGCGGCGATACCAGCAGCTTCTCCTCTTCAACATCTAAGCTGCAATGTTTTTTTACCGATGCTATATCTTTCATCATAATGGCCAATGGCTTGGAAGGGCGACGCTTGCGCTGGCGCAGCCTGGTTACGGCTTCAGGGCTCTCTGCGTTGCAGGCCAGCAGGAAGCCGCCCAGTCCCTTGATTGCAACAATCTTTCCCTCCCTGAGAATATTTGCTGTTTTCTCGATGATGTCAGGGCAATCCACGATGTTCCCATTGTTGTCTGTTAATTGAAGCTGTGGTCCGCACACCGGGCAGGCGTTGGGCTGGGCATGGAAGCGGCGGTCCAGGGGATTATCGTATTCCCCCTGGCAGTCCGGGCACATCTTGAAAACAGACATAGTGGTGAGTGGCCGATCGTATGGGATATCTTTGATTATAGTGAAGCGCGGACCGCAATTGGTGCAGTTGGTGAACGGGTAATGCCAGCGCCGGTTGTCTTGAGTGAAAACGTCGTCGAGGCAGGGGTCACAGGTGGCGATATCAGGCGAGACCAGCTGATATTTACCCGGACGGGCGATGCTGCTGTGTATCTTGAAGTCATGGTAGCCGGCAGGTCTGTCGAAATCTACCGACAGACTTTCGATCCTTGCCAGCGGCGGGGCCTCCTTTTCGATGCTGGATATGAAGCGGTCAAGCATCTCCCGGGTGCCCTCGACCTCGATCCTGACATCCTCCGAGGTATTACAAACCCAGCCGTTTAGCTTGTATTTTGTGGCCAGACTATAAACGAACGGACGAAAGCCTACACCCTGCACCACTCCCCTGGCGCTGATGCGGGCAAGTGTGAAGTCATCGTTGGTTGGCATAGGAACAAGCTGAATTGTACTTCAAGAGATGAGTGTGAGCAAGGTGAAGCGCTGATATTGGGCAAGATTTACTTTTATATAAGTGCGATTTATACTATGTGCAACATTTAAACCCTATGCAGGCGGTTGTAGATCACTTCAAAGGTGAGTTGAGTTTACGAAACAGGGAGGGTTATTGATGGAACAGCAGTACAAGGTTTACCGGTACAGATGGGTGGTTCTGGCCATCTATATGTACGTTTCAGCGTTGACACAGCTTTACTGGCTGAATTTCGCAGCAATCGATACTTATATCGAAGACATGCTGCATATACCCGCCAGCAGTACACAGTGGTTAACTCTGGTCTTCCCTCTAATCCAGGTCATTCTCACTATTCCTGCGGGCGTAATCATAGATAAAATCGGCTTTAAGTGGGGTGTAGGCATCGGGGCCGTCCTCACAGGCGTCTTCGCGCTGTTGAGACTGGCGGGACCAGATTCGTTTGATATGCTGCTCATGTCACAGATAGGAATCTCTCTGGGCCAGCCCTTTGTTTTGAATGGGATAACCAAGCTTGCATCACAATGGTTTGCTCCCAAGGAAGAGGGCACTGCGGTCGGCCTGGGCACCCTGGCGCTTTTTATAGGTATGATGGTGGCGCTGGGAGCTACGCCCGCGATGGTCGAGGGCCTTGGGTACTCGTCCATGTTGTTGATTTACGGAATAGCCGGCATACTTGGAGCTCTGGTATTTGTCCTGGCAGTAAAATCAAAACCGCTTACGCCGTCACGAGCAGCCGAAACCGATACTTCTACGGCCAGCTGGGGCGGCCTGGGAATCATCCTGAAAAACAGGAATTTTGTTTTGCTGGGCTTTATAACGTTAGTAGGTCTGGGCGGTTTCAACGGGCTTGCAACCTGGCTGGAGAAAATTCTGCTTGAGCTTCACGATATACCTATGGCCGAAGGCAGCACCATATCGACTGCCCTTATATTCGCCGGTATGATCGGCTGCATCGTCGTGCCGCTTATATCAGATAAGGTCAGGAGACGAAAGCCTTTCGTGATAGTCGCAACTCTGATGGGCGCCATCACTATCACGGCCATGATATTCATCAGGGGCTACACGGCAAATATGATCAATTGTATAGTGCTGGGCTTCTTCCTGATTTCGGCTTTCCCGATCACTCTCACTATGTCGGCCGAGATAACAGGACCCAAATATGCCGGTGTCTCAGTCGGATACCTGCAATTGCTCGGGAACCTGGCAGCTGTGATACTTGTACCCACCATGGAGGGGCTGGAATCATCAACCGGCCAGTTTGTGGCTCCATTGGCCCTGCTGGCAGCTCTTTTTGTGGGATCGTTCCTGGTATCCCTGTGGATCAAAGACACACACCCGCAGGCCTGACCTTGATAAACCCTGCTTAAGCGTTTTTCACACGGGCCAGCACTAACAGGGCGTAGCCGGTAATACAGAGCGCCAGGCCTGTAAGTACACCGAAGGCGCCTACGCCCATGGCCAGTTGCGCTACACCAAATCCCAGCACACCGAGATAAAGGTAGTTCTCAAGGTTCAATGCCTGGGCATATAGCAGGTCTTTTATATTAGTGGGATCGTATTTGCCGCCGGCCAGTAGATCGCTGTATGTAGGCGCAATGCCGTGGCGGTGTCCCCTGACGGTGTCCGCCGCCAACTGTGCTTGCTCGGCGTTGGCAATAATGACGCCGGGCTGGGCATCCTTGACCCCGAGCGCCGCCAGTTCAACCTTTTCCTGCTTCATGGCATCCGTCATCCAGACCTGTTTACTGAAGGCCACGCCTGCCACGGTAATCCCAACGACCAGGCTTATGACTCCAAGCACTATTACCAGCGCTGCAGAAATGCGTAATTTTTTATTCATACTGTCCTCCCCAACGTTCCCCCAAATTCTATCTGAATGTACGCCCGCTTAACGACGACTTTAATCACAGTGCTATTTTTTTAACCTGCCCAGTGTCTTGTCAGAGGTTAATTCGCGCAGCGCATCCGCAGCTATCCAGCGGGCGCTCCTGGTCCCCTGTAGCTTAATACGCTCGGCAGATTCAATCGCCAATTGATTTAGGTGCAGGTTATGCTTTCCCACCTGGCGCAGCGCCCAGTTAACCGATTTTTTTACATAGTTGCGCTCGTCCCACGCCTCGCGTTCAATGATGGGAAGGAAGGCGGCCAGCCTCTCTTCGCCCGGCTTGCGTTTGCCTACTGCCAGACAGGCCATAAGGGTAAAACCAGCCCTTTTAACGTACTCTTCCTCCCGGTTTGACCATTGCAGAGCTTTATCACAGGCCAGCCCGGTCCAGGAAAATAGGTAAAGGCAGGTGGCATCACAGACATCCCAGGAATCAAAGTCGATGACCCATTTGTCCATCTGCTCGCCCGTCACCTTTGCCGGATCATCCACCATGGCGGCGAGTATACGCGTCTCGCGCCAACCGGCCTGCCATAACCTCAGTGCCAGGGCATGGTCTTTGCCTACCTGTTTGCCCAGGTTCTGCATATCGGGAGTGGAGACACACAGAGCGCGCTCCGTGTTGATGCCGTACCTGGCCATCCCTCTAAGATTCTCAGGAGTTGGATTGGCCCGCGACTTGAGCTGTTCAAGAACTTCGTCGATCTGCATAGTCATACCAGTTGTGCGCGGGGGTACTTTGTTTTGCTAAACTTTACTGGTGATGAAGACGTTATTATTGGTGTGAATTGAGTATACAGGAGGCAGTGAAATGAAATAAATATGGATATATTTCATAAGTATGGTACTTGTGCTGGTGACCGGCTTAACAGCCTGTTTGCAGCCGGCTTCACCCGGCGTTATAAGTTCGGACAAGCCGAGGACAGACGCTGAGGTGGGCCAGACCGACCTATCAGCGCTTGTGGACGGCAATAATGCATTCGCCTTCAACCTGTACGGGGCGCTCAAAGTCACGCAGGGTAACCTTTTTTATTCGCCATATTCGATTTCTCAGGCGCTGGCTATGACTTATGCCGGCGCCCGGAACAGCACCGAAAAAGAGATGGCCGGCACGCTTCACTTCACATTACCGCAAGATCGCCTGCACCCTGCATTCAACAGTCTCGATCAGCAATTGAAGGCCCGTGGCCAGGGGGCTAAGGGCAAGGACGGCAAGGGATTTCGTCTCAATATAGTAAATGCTATCTGGGGGCAGACAGGCTATAGTTTCCAGGCCGACTACCTGGATCTATTGGCGAAGTTCTACGGGGCTGGTTTGAGGACACTTGATTTTCGCACTGCGCCTGAGCCTAGCCGCCAGGTCATCAATAAATGGGTGGAGGACCAGACAGAGCAGCGCATCAAAGACCTCATACCGGCAGGAGCTATCGACCCGTTGACACGGTTAGTGCTGACCAACGCCATCTATTTCAACGCAGCCTGGGCCAATGCCTTCGAAAAGGACCTTACTCAGCCCGTGACCTTCCACCTGATGGACGGGTCGACGGTGGATGTGCCCATGATGCGGCAGACGGAGCTGCTGGGATATGCAGCCGGTGACGGCTACCAGGCCGTATCGCTCCCCTACGACGGGCGTGAGCTTGAGATGGTAGTGCTGCTGCCCGACGAGGGGAAATTTGCTGAATTCGAGAAATCACTGGACGCGGACAGGGCAGGCTCAATTATAAAGGGCATTGTGCCGAGCCAGGTTGCGCTCAGACTACCACGCTTTAAATTCGAGTCCGAGTTCGATCTCGGCAAAATATTAGCCGATATGGGGATGCCCACGGCTTTCTCCAGCCAGGCCGATTTCTCGGGTATGACGGGCAACCGTGAACTCTCGATATCCAGGGTAATTCATAAGTCTTTCGTGGGTGTAGATGAGGATGGAACAGAGGCAGCGGCCGCAACCGCTGTGATCATGCGAGCTACTGCTATGCCGGTCAAACCCCTGGAGGTCACTGTCGACCGGCCTTTCATTTTTCTCATCAGGGATATCCAGACAGGGTCGGTCATTTTCGTGGGAAGGATAGTAAATCCACTGTTATAGGCCGGCTGGCCCGTCGGAACCTATTCTTCCAGTTTAAATCCTTTCTCCCGGAACAGCCTGCAGCAGGCATCGACGACTGCCGGGTCGTAGAGTTTACCTCGATTGGCAGTTATCTCCTCCAGTGCTTTATCCAGACCCATGGCCGGCCGGTAAGGACGGTACGAGCCCATGGCCGATACCGTGTCGGCCACCGCAAGTATGCGTGCCTCGAGAGTGATCTCGTCACCATCGAGGCCGGAAGGATAGCCGGAGCCGTCCATCCTCTCGTGGTGCTGAGATACGATACGGCAGATGGGCCAGGGAAAATCTATGGATTTTAATATCTCTTGTCCCACCGTCGGGTGTGTCTTGATGAGATCCATTTCCAAACGGTTGAGCTTCCCCGGCTTGCTCAGTATCTCAGAGGGTATGTTGATCTTGCCGAGATCGTGGAGGGTTCCCGCCATTTTAATGGCCGCGATTCTTTTATCGGAAAGGCCCATCTCAGCAGCTATGGCAGCCGAGATCCGGGCTACCTGTTTCTGGTGACCCGCCGTATACGGGTCCCTGACCTCTGACATCATAGAAATGGTCTCAACAGCCCCCTCCATGGCCTTTTGCAGCTTTTCATAGCTGCGCTGTAGGTCTTGCTCAGCATTCTTTCGTTGGGAGATATCCCTCCCGGTACCCAGGATGTGCGTTGGCTTGCCTGTATCGTCCCTGATCAGCGTGAAGGTGTTTTCCACCCAGAAGGTTGATCCGTCCTTGCGGTATGATTCCATTTCGAGCGTCCTGTTGAATATGTAGGCCGGGTCTTTGCTGACTTTTTCCATCTCCTCAGCAAGGATGGCCGTGCCCAGCTCCAGCGAGGCAGGCGTCAGCAGCTTCTCCGGCGGTAACTGCTGGAGCTCTTTAAAGCTGTAGCCGCGCAATTTCTCCGTGGAAGGACTGGCATAGACGGTGCGCAGGTTCATATCGATTAACCAGACAGCATCGCTCATATTGTCGGCAAGCAATTTGTAGAGCCGTTCACTGGTCCGTAAAGCATCATCCATCTGTTTACGTTGCGTGATATCATGGGCGATGCCCAGTATGGCCCCGGGCTTGCCGTCCCTGTAAATGAGGACGGCCCTGATCTCGACGTCCACAAAGCTGCCGTCCCTGCGTTTCAACCTGTATTCTTTGTTATCCTGCTGTGCTCCCGTGTCAATGAGCTCCTTTACATGGTCCTCAACCGTCTGCATCTGGTCATCGGTCAGGAGGTCTGCGAAACTAAGATGGATGATGTCCTTTCTTGAATAGCCTAACAGGTTGAGGGCGGCATCGTTGGCGTCGCGAAATAGGCCCGTGAGGTCATGCAGATATACGGCATCCAGCGAGCTGTTGAAAAGGGCCAGGTAACGCTCCATAGCCTCCTGCGAATCCACTTCATGCGGTTTGCGTTTACCCTTCATGCTACCGCCGGCCTCCTTGTCCCCCTCCAGATTAAATATAATACCCGCTTGGCGGGCATGTCAAAACCGACATTCAGCTCCGTATGATATGCTTGCTGTGCCTGACGGCATGTAGTATATTAAGCAGGTCGGGCTGTCCAATAGATTATTAGTGGAGGTGTATTGTACATGAAGGCAGCTACAGTTTTTTCACGCATCATCCAGTTTTCCATATGCTTAACAGTCATCATCAGCCTGCTGGCCTGTGCTCCCCCCAAACCGGCTTTTAAATATGAATCAGACGCATCACTCAGGCAGCAGCTGGCACAGGCTCCTGCGTACCCTGAGGTCAGCTTAATTGTGTTCAGTGACCCGCATATCTACGATACCTCACTGGGAACTACGGGCAAGGCGTTTGAAGCTTATATCAATGAAGACCGCAAGCTTGTCAGGGAGGGCCCGGAGATACTGGAATCTGCTGTCACGATGATTAAAAACTTGAAGGATAACATCGTGCTGGTGCCCGGGGACCTGAGCAAGGACGGGGAGAAGTCGTCCCATGAGCTGGCTGCCGGTTACCTCGCAGGGTTAAAAGCGGCCGGCAAGAAGGTCTTCGTGGTGCCGGGCAACCATGACATATTGAACGGGCATTCATTCAAATATGTTGGTGACTCCATGGAGCGTACACCTAATGTAACGCCCGATCAGTTCGCCCAGATTTACGCTGATTATGGCTTCAAAGATGCTCTGCAACGTGACCCGGACTCCCTGAGCTATGTGGCTGAGCCACAGCCCGGCCTGTGGCTGCTGGCGCTGGATTCCAACCGCTACAAGGAGAATATTGAGAACCAGGCGCCAGTCACAGACGGTAAGTTCAGCGCCCAGACACTGGCATGGATAGAGAAGGTACTCGGGCAGGCGGCCAAGGAAAACAAGGCAGTTATCGTGATGATGCACCATGGCATCATGGAGCATTACGTGGGCCAGCAGAAGAACTACGGCGAGTATATAGTTGACGACTATGAGGAAGTCGCCAAATTGTTTGCCAATTACAACGTACGCATGGTTTTCACCGGCCACTATCATGCCCAGGACATCACCGAGAAAAAATATGCCGACAACGGCAAGTACGTATTCGATATTGAGACAGGCTCTCTGGTAACTTACCCCTGCCCCATCAGGGTCGTGAAAATCGGCAAAGACCAGATTGCATCGATTACAGAAGAGCGTGTGACTTCTATCAAATCACACCCCACGGATTTCCCCGCTTATGCCAAGCAGTACCTGCTGGACGGTATCGCCGGCATCGCTGCCAATACGTTGCAGGGCTACAAGGTCGACCGTCCCGAGGCGGAGAAGATAGCCAAGGAGATAGCACAGGGATTTGCGGCGCATTACGCGGGCGATGAGCAACTGGCGCCCGGGCAGTCCATGGTCACGGAGACCGGTTTGAGCCCTTTGGCCTGGCTCGTTATTCAATACCGCAAGGACCTCATCACCGGCCTTTGGAAGGATCTGCCCCCGCCGGACAACAATGTAACGCTCAACCTTAAGGACGGCAGCTGGAAATAGCAGATCACAGCCAGATAATTACTATTTATTGCGGACAGGTCGGCCCAGCATAGTATCTGTCAGGAGGTATCAGCATGGACGAACAGAAGATCTGGTTCCTCGTGATAAACGCGCTGGGAGGATTTGCCGTCATCGCCAGTTACGTGGCGGGCATGGTTACTCATCCCAACACGGAGCAATTGCTCTGGGGCCGCATCACACCGTCGCTCAAGTCGGTATACTTTGTGAGCATGCCACTGGCTGCTTTGGGGTATCTGTCGTGCCTCTTCTTCATCCTCTTTTACCTGGATGCCGGGACAGTGCGTATCTGGGGTTACGACGGTTTCTTCGTGCTCGACATAATATTCATGGCCATACTGGTTTTCTCGGCATTCTGGATGCCTCTGACATATAAATTGATCGAGACACAAGGGCGGGGCTGGTGGATCTATATCCGCATCGTGCTTTTCATCGTCGGACTGGCTTCACTGGCCCTGTTGTGTGCATTATTGATGATCAGCCAGAAGGAGCCGGCATGGAGCTATTGGCTGGCAGTGGCCGGCTCGGCGTTATTTCTTATTCAGGCAGGTATTATTGATGCCATCGTCTGGCCGGCGTTGTTCCCCTACAAATAAGCCTGACTGAAAGTTTTTATAAAAAGCGTTAAAATATGCTTTGAACCCGGCGTTCTGCAGCCAGCAAATCTATTCCGGATTCGATAGGAGATACTATGTGGCGTAAAGGATGGCGCGAACATGCCCTATCACAGATCGACCAGCCGTGGGACCTGGTCATCATAGGAGGTGGTATCACTGGGGCCGGGGTGCTTTTCCAGGCCACCTCAGTAGGCCTTAAAGCTCTGCTGGTGGAAGGCGGCGATTTCTCATCGGGAACCTCCAGCCGTTCATCAAAGCTGATTCATGGAGGTTTGCGCTACATACTGAACAAACAGTATAAGGTTACACAGGAGTCGGTGCGGGAACGGGAGTGGTTGCTCAGGGAGGCCCGTAACCTGGTGACCAAGCTGGGCTTTATATTCCCGAACTTTGAGCGCTACCACGTCAAGACCGATCAGATTGGCAAGATAATCGCCGTCTATGACCTGCTGGCGCCAAAGTGGGACCACTACGCTTACAGCAAGGAGAAAATTCTCAGGGAATACCCCGTGTTGAATTCGGAAGGTTTATTGGGTGGGTACCTGTATTTTGATGCGGCCATGGACGACAGCCGCATCGTCATACGCGTGCTTAAAGAAGCCGTGAAGAGCGGCGGCACTGCAATAAACTACCTGAAAGTGGAAAAGCTTTTACTGGACGGCAGTGGCCAGGTCCGTGGTGTGGCGCTCAAAGACACGTCCTCCCCGGTCGGCAGTACCTACGAGGTGAGTGCCAAAGCGGTTGTCAATGCCTCGGGGCCATGGGCCGACCAGATGCGAGAGCAGGTCGGCCAGCCCGCCAGGCTGCGCAGGCAGCGTGGAAGTCACCTCATCTTTCAACGAGAGAAGCTGCCAATGAAGGACGCTCTCACGTTGTTACACCCCAAGGACAACCGTGCCATGTTCGTTATCCCCTGGGAGGGGACTACCATGATCGGCACTACCGATATTGACCATGACCCGGCGCTGGATGCAGGCCACAGTGAGCCGTTCGCCGGCCAGGACGAGATAAACTACATATTGGATGCATCAACCTTCCTCTTCCCCGGCCTGCATCTTACACACGGCGATGTGATTTCGTCATTCGCGGGCCTGCGCCCCATTATCAAGAGCGGCGCCGATACGCCCGGTAAAGAGTCTCGCGCGCATGCTCTCTGGGAGGAGAACGGCCTGATTACCATCACGGGAGGGAAGTATACAACCTTCCGTATTATGTCGCGTCACACTGTGGCGGCGGTGCTCAAGAAATTGGGCAGTCTGCCGGTTGTGAAAAACAAGCGCATCTTCCCCAAACTGCCCTTGGTGAGTGCGCCCAATATCGACCCCGCCACCCTGGCGCACCTGCTGGGGCGATACGGCAATGATACGGCTGAGCTGATAAAATCGGCAGGAGCCGGAGAGCTTGAACGCATCGGCAGTTTACCTAATGTATGGGCGGAGCTTCGCTGGGCGGCGCGTGAGGAGGGTGTGATGCACCTGGCTGACCTGCTGCTCAGGAGGGTCAGGATAGGTATGTTGTTGCCCGGCGGCGCCGAAGACCAGCTGGCGCGCGTGCGCAAAGCAGTACAGGCCGAGCTCGGCTGGAGCGATGACAAGTGGCAGCAGGAATCAGCCGCTTATATGGATACCTGGCGCCGATATTACAGCCCCAGCCCAGGCTGAAAATCTATCGGTGACGCGATTGACGTTAAATTTTAACGACACCTGAATAGAGGAGGACTCATGGCACACAAAGACCAGTTTTACCCGCAGTGGTGCGAAGATGAAGCTCCCGCGGGCTCGTTTCGCAGCCTTATAAAGTACGGCGATCCCAGGAGATTTAAACATCCTAATCCCGGCATGTTCCACCTGATTAAACAAACCTTCGGCATGTCGGACGATGATTTCAAAAGGCCCAGCCTGTGCACCGAGGAGATAAATATCGATATACCGCCGAAGCTGCCGACCGAGCAAATGGAGGCTCTAAAAAACATCGTCGGCGCCGATAATGTTTTCACGGACACATATAACCGTACGCGCACATCGTATGGTTCGGCGATAATCGATGTACTGCGCCTGCGCAATCATATACTTGAGAACTTGCCTGATATAGTCCTGTGCCCTCGGGACCGCAGGGATGTCCATGCAGTGGTCAAATTCTGTGATGAAAACCGCATACCCCTGTATGTAGTAGGGGGAAACTCCAGCGTTACGCGGGGCAAGGAGGCCGTCAAGGGCGGCGTCTGCCTGGATATGAATACCCACATGAATAAGATCATTTCTATCAACGAGAACAACCAGACTGTTACAGTGGAGGCCGGCATGATGGGCCCGGACCTGGAGCGGATACTAAACGATGCACCCGTGACGCTCAAAGCGAAAAGGCGTTACACTGTGGGGCATTTCCCTCAGTCCTTCGAGCACTCAACTGTGGGAGGTTGGGTGGTTACGCGCGGCGCAGGCCAGAACTCTACCTATTATGGCAAGATCGAGGACATGGTGATCTCACAGGAATATGTCACCCCCGTTGGAGAATTTAAAACTCTTGACTTCCCGCGAGCGGCAACCGGCCCTGATTTTGATCAGATCATGATCGGCAGCGAAGGAACCTTCGGCGTGCTGGTGAGTTGCACGCTGAGGCTGTGCCGCTACATGCCCGAAAGTCGCCGCAGGTTCTCGTACCTTTTCAAGACCTGGGAGGGTGCTCTCGCCGCCTGCCGCGAAGTTATGCAGGGCGAGTTCGGTTTCCCTTCGGTATTCCGGCTGTCTGATCCGGAGGAGACCGACGTGGCCATGCGCATGTATCACGTGCACGGCACACCCGTCGATTCCGTATTGCAGGCCCTGGGATATAAACCCATGCAACGTTGCATGTTTATCGGCATGTCCGAGGGAGATGGTAAGCTCGCGCGCCTGGTGTCCAAAAAGGTGCACAAGATATTCAAGAAATATGGCGTCTTCAGCCTTAGCGCAGCCAAGGTAACCCAGTCCTGGGAGAAGAGCCGGTTCACCGACCCATTCATGCGTGAGGACCTGATGGATTACGGTGTGCTGATCGATACGCTGGAGTGTGCCGTCACCTGGGACAACCTGGCAAAGGTACATGCCGACGTGAGGGCTTTTATTAAATCACGCCCTAAAACGATCTGTATGACGCACCTTTCACACGCTTACCCGCAGGGCGGCAACCTGTATTTCATCTTCGTGGCTAAAATGAAGGAGATCAACGAGTACCTGGATCTTCAATATGGCGTGCTGGACGCTATACAAAAGGCCGGCGCTACCATGAGCCACCACCATGGCGTGGGGAAGCAAACAGCGCCGTGGCTGGAGGGCCAGATCGGCAAAGCGCAGGTAGATGTAATTCGCGCACTCCGCGATCATTTCGACCCACACCACATCATGAACCCCGGCGGGACGCTGGGGCTCGATATGTCACAGGAGCAAATGGCCAAACGGTGGGGCTTCAGAAAACAATAATCCAGGAGGTGTTCCGTGGCTGAGAATTTGTTGTCCATCGATGTGGGGACGCAGAGCGTCCGCGTACTATTGTTCGATCCCAGAGGGAAACTGATTGCCAAGTACAGAGTGCCGTACGAACCTTACTACTCGGATGCCCCCGGCCTGGCCGAACAGAGGCCGCAGCTTTTCTGGGAATCCATTGCCAGGGCCTGCCAGGGTCTTTGGCAGAACCCCGAGGTAAAGAAAGACAGCATTGCGGCTGTGGCGCTTACCACACAGCGTGCGACCATGATAAACGTTGATGAGAAGGGTGAGCCGCTCAGACCCGCCATTAGCTGGCTGGATCAGCGCCGTACCGAGGGACAACCGCCGTTGGGCGGCTTCTGGGGCGCCGCCTTTGCCGTGGCCGGGGCCAGCGAGACCGTGGCTTACCTGCAGGCCGAGGCGGAGGCAAATTGGATCCGCATACACCAGCCCGAGGTTTGGAAGAAGACCCATAAATATCTGATCATCTCAGGTTACCTGACCTACCTATTGACTGGAAGGTTCGTTGACTCGGTGGGCTGCCAGGTAGGCTACATACCGTTCGATTACAAAAGCCAGAATTGGGAAGCCAAGAGGGGTTGGAAATGGCAGGCCATTCCGATTGACCCCAAGATGCTCCCTGACCTTATACAACAGGGGAAAGTGCTGGGCGAGATAACGGCCAAGGCCTCCGAGGCGACCGGCATACCCGTCCGACTACCCGTGATCGCGGCTGCCGCCGATAAGGCCTGTGAGGTATTGGGATCCGGTGCGCTGGAACCTCATGTTGCCTGCCTCAGCTACGGCACCACCGCCACCATCAATACCACTCACAATAAATACATCGAGGTCATACCTCTGATCCCTCCATACCCGTCGGCCGTGCCCATGCTTTACAACTTTGAGATACAGATTTTTCGAGGTTACTGGATGGTGAGCTGGTTCAAGCAGGAGTTTGGACTGCGCGAGCAGCGTATATCCGATGAGAAAGGCATGGAGCCCGAAGTTCTGTTCGACGACCTGGTTAAGTCGGTTCCGCCCGGCTCTCAGGGGCTGGTGTTGCAGCCTTACTGGTCGCCCGGGCTACGGTTTCCCGGTCCTGAGGCTCGTGGCGCAATTATCGGCTTCGGCGACTCGCACACACGCGCCCACATCTATCGCGCCATCCTGGAGGGATTGGCCTACGCTTTGAGGGAAGGCAAAGAGAAAACCGAGAAGCGCAGTGGCGTTAAGATCACCGACCTGCGTATCGCGGGCGGTGGCAGTCAGAGCAACGCTGCCATGCAGCTAACTGCGGATATCTTTGGCCTGCCTACTGCCAGACCACACGTTTATGAGGCATCAGGGCTGGGGGCTGCTATGGACGCTGCGGTAGGGATCAGCATACACCGCGATTTCAAGACTGCCGTGAACGAGATGACGCATCTGGGTGATTGTTTTGAGCCCAACAAGGACACACACGATGTTTATGAAAAGCTTTACCGCGAGGTCTACCTCAAGATGTATGACAAGCTGAAACCGCTATACCAAGAGATCAGGGCTATCACCGGCCGGGCCAGCGCAGGCGGTTAACGGTCTCCCTTATCTGCCGGCATAGAAATGTTATCAGGCCGTGATCTTATGATTTTGCGACGGCAGGCTTGACAATGACTACCAGGATTGTGGCGACGGCCAATCCTGCTGCTGCGGCCAGGAATGATGACTGGTAGCTGCCGGTGGCATCGTAAATGTTGCCTGCCACCCAGGGCCCGACACCGAAGCCTATGCCGTCCGATACCATAAGCGCACCAAAAACCGACCCCAGTGCCTTGCCGCCGAAGACCTTGCGTGTGATGCGCACCATCTGGGTAACGAATCCGCTGTAGCTGATGCCGTAAACAGCGGCGAAGACATAGAAAGCCCAGGGTTCATTATACAGGGCTATAAATGCTATATTCAGGCCCAGCAGTACTGTGCAGAACAGCATGATCGGCTTGATCCCGACCTTGTCGGAAAGGACGCCGGAGGCCAGCCTGCCGGCGATGCCGAAAATGCCGATCAACGTAAGCAGCAAAGCTGCTTTCAAGGGATCTATGCCGGAATCCACCGCGTACGGCACCAGGTGAAGCATAATCAGTCCCAGGCTGGAGAGGAAGAGCAGAAACATAATGAAAAGCATCCAGAACTGGCCGGTACGGAGGGATTGAGATACTGTCAGCCCCGTATCCAGGTCTGAAGGCGAATCCTTCTGCGTCGCAGAGGATTCTTGATCACCGGCGCCCGCTTCTGACCGGATGTTGCGCGGGGGATTGCGCATCAACAAGGTGGCCGGGATACACAGGATAGCGACAGCTATGCCAGCTATGAGCAGGGCCGGGCGCCAGCCCATCGATGAGATAAGATAACTTATAAGGAGCGGAATAATGGCCGTTCCCAGACTGATGCCGAGAGTGGCAACGCCCAGTGCCAGGCCCTGTCTCCTGGTAAACCATAGCGACACCAGGGCAACCGGGATGGCAAAGGAGGCGCTGATGCTGAGTCCCACCAGCAGCCCGGTGAACACGTATAATTGCCACAGCTCCTGGATTTGCGAACTTAGCATCAATCCCAGACTGAGGAAGCCGGCTGATACGGCCAGTACCCACTTATAGCCGTAGCGGTCGGCCATTATGCCGGTGAAAGGCAGGGTGGCGGCGTAGGTGATGCCGGCCACCAGCATGACAGCGGAAGCCAGCCCTCGCGACCAACCGAACTCGTTGACAATGGGCAGGAAGAAAACACCGTAGCTGAAATTTACCCCGCAGGTGACGAAGGTGATTATAAAGGCGGCGGCCACCACCACCCAACCGTACTGAAGGGTTTTATCAGCTTTCATGCGCTGCCCGGCCTATTTCTTTATTGAAGATAACGCGGTCTTTACCTGGCCCTGAATAATCCTTGATTACGAGAGTCCCTCGATTATCCGGCTCGCCTGTGGGCAACATGCCGATACTCCGATGGAAGTTGATGGAAAGCGTATTAATGGGACTGGTAATAGCCTTCAGTCGCCTGCAGCCGTGTTCCACCGCGAACCGCTCGAAATGTTGATAGAGCATCTTGCCCAGGCCACGCCCACGATGATCCTGTCGCACCGCTATCAGCTGGATGTAACCTACCGGCTCTGTCTGGGATATGAAGCCGAAAAGATAGGCGATGACTTCGTTGCCCTGTCTGATCACGAAAGCTGAATTTCCAAACTCGTATAACAGCGTGGGGTGGTGCAGGATGAGCGTGCGATCATGTTCCCAGAATTGGTCGAAATCGGTCAGTATCCGGTCGAAATCTTCTTTGGTGCAATTCGTGATTTCCATTAGAAGCTGGCGGTAAACGTTAATATTTTGACAAAGTATACCTGATAGTTCACATGAATAATAATTGAATTGTGTTGGCTGAAATCAAGCTGAGGAGGCCCGCCTGGCGTGACTTAGTTTTCTTCCGGTGTGTATCTCGGGCGGCCTTCGCTGGGGCCGTGGCGCTTGATGTTGTACATGGCGGCATCGGACTTGCGCATCAAAGCTTCCATATCCTCCCCATCGTCGGGGTAGATGGCAAGCCCCATGCTGGCCGACATGTTCAAGCGGCTGCCCTGGATAATGAACGGCTCTTTAAAGGCAAGTGCTATCTTGTCAATGATCTTGTTGGCGTCCTCTACAAAGTGCAATTCGGGCATGAGCAGCAGGAACTCGTCACCACCCATGCGGGCTACCGTGTCACTTGAACGTACGCTATCCTTCAACCTCTTGGCTATAGCTTTGAGCAGATCGTCGCCGGCCTGGTGTCCCAGAGTGTCGTTAACCGATTTGAAACGGTCGAGGTCAACTGCAATTATGGCCAGCATGTGTTTATTTCGGTGGGCCTGAGCCAGCGCCATTATGAAACGGTCGTTGAGCAATACCCGGTTGGGCAGCCCCGTGAGGAAATCGTGAGTAGCCATCTCAGATAGCCGCTGTTCAAACATTTTACGCTCGGTTATATCGCGGGCGATGCCCTGGATGGCATATGGTTTTCCATCACGCCGGATGAGAGAAGACTGTGCCTCCACATGCACAAGGCTGCCATCCTTGCGGCGCAGCTTGAATTCCATCATCTCTTTGTATAATCCCGGCGTGCCGGCTTCTTTTATCATCTCCATGATGCCCGGGAGGTCCTCCGGGTCAAAAAGCGAGGCGACATTCAATGAGTAGATCTCTTCCTTGCTGTAGCCGATGAGTTCGAGGGTAGCGGGGTTAGCATCTAAAAATCCGCCTTCGAAATCGAGGATATATACAAGTTCGAGCGAGCTGTCGAAGAGCGCCCGGTAGCGTTCCTCGCTACGTTTTAGAGCCAGCTCGGCCTGCCTGCGCTCGCTGATGTCAATGCCCATGCCGATCAGATAAGGCTTGTTTCCGATATCGACGCGGGCGCCTGTCAGCAGGTATCGAGTTTTTGTGCCGTCTTTCGCCACTATATTGGTTTCCACCGCGGCATAACCCTGTGAAAATACAGTTGCGATCCTCGAGGCTACTAACTCCCTGTCTTCCTCGGCTATGGTGTATATCGCATTCATGTTGTTCAGCTCCGTCCCTGTATACCCGGTCACCTTTTCCTCGTTCTTGTTCCAGCGTATGATGTTTCCTTTTTCATCGAGTGTATAAAAAATGCCGGGCATACTGTCCAGAACTGAGTCCGTAAAATTTTTCTCCTCCAGCAAAGCCTCTTCCAGTTGTTTGCGCTCGGTGATGTCGCGGGAGATACTGCGGAATCCTATGGGCTGGCCCGACTCGTCCCTGCTCAGCTCGATGGAGGTTTCCGCATGCAGGATTTTGCCGTCACTGCGCAGTATTTTATGAGTGAAGGCCTTGTTGGGCTGACCGGTTTTGAATACCTGGTTGAAGGCCACGAACATATTCTTGATCTCATCCGGCGGGACACTGAAACTGAAGTTCTTCCCCAGCAGCTCCTCCCTGGTATAAAGAAGGTTACGGCAAACAGAGTCGTTAACGAATGTAAAGTTGCCGGCCAGGTCTACCTCATAGTATGAATCGTACATCTGCTCGAGGATGATGCGGAACCTCTCCTCCGACTTGTGAACGGCCTGCTCAAGCAGCCTGCGCTCGTTGACATCGCGTCCGACACAGGTAAACCCTGTGGGATTGCCATCGTCATCCCTTATCAGGGACACGGTGGATTCGGCGTAACTCGTGGTACCATCCTTACGGACCACCATATGGGCGAAGCCCTTATTGGGCTCTCCCGTCAGGAAGACGCGGTGAAACATATCGTATACGTGTTTCTGCTCGTCTTCCGGCATGATAATGCGGAAATTCTTGCCGTCCAGTTCGCCTTTCCCGTATCCAAGGTTACGGTAGGTCGAGTCGTTGACGAAAATGAAATTGCCGGCCAGGTCCACGTGATAATAGGAGTCCAGCATCTGCTCGAGTATATCGCGGTACATCTCCTGGGAACGGAGCAGCGCAGCTTCCAGGCGTTTGCTCTCCGTGACGTCGCGGCTGACGCAGATAAAGCCTCGCAGCCTGCCGCCGTTTTCCCTGATGGGTGAGACCGTTGATTCAACCACCACCGTGATGCCGTCTTTCCGTATAACCCTGTGAGCGAAACCGGCGTTGGTCCTTCCGGTTTTAAAAACCTGGTGAAAGGCCTTGAAGACGGATTCCTGATCCTCCTCAGGGATAATGATGCGGAAGTTCTTGCCCTCCAGTTCATTGAGCTTATAATGAAGGCCACGGCACATGGAATTGTTGGTAAAACCGAAATTGCCGGCCAGGTCCACCTCGAAACAGGCGTCATGCATCTGGGCCAGTATGGTACTGTGCAGCTGTTCCGATTTGGCCAGGGCTTCCTCAAGCATTTTACGCTGGTTTATGTCCATGAAGCTGCCCAGAGTGGCGCGCCGTCCCTTATAATCGATCGATGATATCCTCTCCATCACCCACATGACATCGCCGTTCTTCTTGAGAAAACGGTATTCATAGGGACTTGCAGCCTTGCGTCGCTTGAGGTTGTTGATGACCGTCTTGCGGACTATCTCGCGGTCGTCGGGGTGTACGAGGCTGAGAGATACCTGTCCCAGAAGCTCTTCAGCGGCATAGCCCGTCAGGGTTTCAAAGAAGGGGCTGAGGTACACGAACTTGCCGTCCTGGACTATGTAGATACCGGCTCCGGTGCTCTGGAGAAGGGCCTGTCCCAGCGCTGTCTGGTCAGGCAGGCTGGCTACGTTTATTTTGTTGCGTGTGCTTTTCCCGGAGGATGGTTTGGGCGGATTTGCCATACGTTGCCTCTATAACTGCCTCATACCTTAGACCTCAACATATGTATCGAGCCACTATATATCATATACGTATTATGGCGCGCATACACACAGGCTAAACAATAATTGTCAGATTATAGCACATTAATCGGTTCAACTCGAACCACCATTCAAAATGTTATACAGGCAGCCATTCTTAGCCGATTTTATGTGCACCTATTAACTATACAGGCCGGCCTGTATATCCCGTACCGTTTCGAAGATGGTTCTCATGTTATCCTCGGGCATGGTGTACTGTATTTCGTGGGTGGTCCCCAGGATGTGGCGGTTTTTAGTCCGGCCGGTCCGATAGCTTTCAAGGATGTCCTGTTTATATTCAGCCGGCGTCATAGCCTCGCCCCTCTGTATATCGATGCCGGTGATGAAACACAGCCTGTCCCCGTATTTGTCCACAGCCAGCTTGAAATCGTTCCCGGCCGCCGGCTGTAATGATTGCAACATGTCGATGCCCATTTCCACGTAGTATTCGAGGAATGACATCTGGTATCCGCAGGAATGCAGGCATACCAGGGCGCCGTCTTCGTGGGCGGCGTCCACCTGCTTTTTCAGCCTTGGATACATAAATTCCTTCCACATCTTCATCGATATGAGCGGGCGGTTATTATAGCCGTAATCATCATAGATAAATACCACGTCTGCTCCCGCCTTGACGCTCCTGCGTGCGATCTCGATCTCGTGGTCGATGAAGCGGTCCATGAATGATTTAAGCTCATCCGGGTACTCCACCAACCAGGTCATGTACTTCTCAAGTCCTATCATCTGGTTGCTGGTCCAATCGTGTGGCCCCCAAAGTTCAGCGGCTATACTGTGGTTCGGGTACTGTTTTCTGTATTGCCGGAAGATGTCATAGAGGCTTTCCCGGGTAGCATCGGGGAATCGGAAATTCTTCAGGTCGTCGAGGTCCTTGACCGGGGGATCTATCATGTCCGGATATATACCTCCCCCTATCCTGCGGCCCACACCGTAGATATCCACGATGTCGATGTGGCCTTTTTTTAAGCTCCATTTACTGTATGAGGGTGTGGCGTAAGAGGCCAGCACCATATCTGCGCCCAGGTCAATGCCGTACGCGTTGGCGAAATTGTAGCTGTGGATGTCGTAGAGCAGAGGCAGGAACCTCCAGATCTCGGCTGCCTGCATATATCCGCCCTTTTTCAGCTGGTCCCAGAGGATCTTTGCCAGCAGGTTCCTGTTCCAGTGGCTGGATGGCATATACTCGGCCATCAGCCTGCAGCCTGTGTGCGCCTCGATCCAGTAAAATACCGGCACCCGGTCAGTGGGCAGTCCTCTGGCCGCTCCGTGTATCCTCTCTTTAGGTGTCATGCCGCCTTTGTTCAGGCTGCTCATGGCCTACCTCCTTCCGTTAGACGGATCGACCGTTTAATCCTATCGGGCCACAATAGAGCGCGCGTAGTCTCTGCCGGCGATACAGTCAGGGCCATAAAAGTCCGCGCCTATCTTTTTGGCATAATCGTCGTTAAGGGGGGCGCCGCCCACCATGATTTTTACACCCGCGTGCAATCCCTCTTTGTCGATAGCCTCGATAACGTCCTTCATCATGTACATCGTAGTGGACAGCAGGGCCGACATACCCACCACGTGGGGTGTATGCTTCCTGACGGCCCCTACAAACTGCTCCGCCGAAACATCCGAGCCGAGGTCCACTACCTCGAAGCCGGCTCCTTCAAGCGCCATGACAAGAAGGTTCTTGCCGATATCATGCAGGTCTCCTTTGACAGTGCCGACCACGGCCTTGCCGCTTTTGGTAACTGCCCCGACCGGGGAGCGCTGCTTGATCACTTCCACGCTTTTCTGCATGGCCTTAGCCGATACCAGTAGCTCGGGCAGGAAGTACTCACCGTCCTGGAAAAGTTTACCGACCACATCCATGGCCGGTATCAGCGCTTGCTCCATTAGCACGTCTGCTGACCTGCCTTCATCCATAAGCTTTGCTACCAGGGCTGCTGCCCTGTCGGACTTGCCGTCTATCACCAGTTGCTTCAATTCTTCCATACGCTGACCTCCGGTTTTGTGGACGGCAGGCAATTGTATCCGGCCGTACATCGTGGCAATACGGGTAATATTCTACAAATAAGGGGCGGCAGTTTCAAGCTGGCTTGCATGAGCACCGGGGTTCGGTTGTTGCCCTGCACAGTTTGACGGACTGTGTCAGCAGTAGTTTAATAAAGGCTGAATAAGAATACGAGGTACATATGCAATTACAACAATGGATGCTGCTGAATATTCCGACCTGGGTCATCGCTGCCGTGATGCTGGCCATAGCTGTGTTTACGGCTGTAGGCGGTGTTTTACTGGTACGCCGCCTGGTTGACATCAGGAAATTCAAGGAACACCACGACATAGCCGGCCCCATTTTTAGCACCATAGGGGTAATCTATGCGGTTATGCTGGCCTTTGTGCTGGTGATCGTCTGGCAGGACTTCGACAAGGCGCAGAACAATACTATCACGGAAGCTAACTACTTTGCAGATATTTACCGCGACGCCGGGGGGTTGTCAGAACCGTTCAGGAGCCAGTATCGCGAAGCCAATGCAAATTACCTTGATGCAGTGATCAAATATGAATGGCGGGAAATGCAGCGAGGTGAGAGGAGCATGGAAACGCAGGCGGCCGCCGACAAGGTTTGGGAAATAACCGAGAAATTTAATCCTCAGACAGCCGGAGAGAAGATATTTTTCAGCGAAATGTTACGGAAGATGAACGATGCGGTTGAGATGAGGAGGCAGCGCCTTCAAGATGCCAGGACAGGACTGCACCCATCTCTATGGTTTGTACTTCTATTAGGCGGTATTATCACGGTGGTTTTTACCTTCTTTTTCGGGTCGGAAAATCTCTTCGCCCAGCTTACTATGACTACGCTCCTGGCGATACTGATCGTGCTTATTATCTTTACCATCCTGCTCATGGATTTTCCCTACAGCGGAGATCTGAGTATCACGGTAACTCCTTTCCAGCAGGTGCTGGAGTTCTATAGGCGCTGATGCCGGCTCCCGGGGTTTTTGATTTGAAAGAAGCATAGTCGTCTATATTTGCCGTCCGCATTGGAGACGCATAAAATTAAGAGTGTGGACGGGCCAATGGGCCCGGCTTTCGTTTAAAGGATAATTGTGCCGGATAAACAGCAAGCGGTAAAACCTGTCAAAGGGAAAATAGTAATATCCGCGGAGCTTTGCAAGGAATGCGGACTGTGCATACATTTTTGCCCGAAAAAGGTCATTGCACTATCGGGTAAACTCAACGCTGCCGGGTACCAGAGTGCTGAATTTAAAGACGGCAGTGATTGTACCGGCTGCGCCATCTGTGCCGTCGTCTGCCCTGAAGTGGCTATCGAGGTATACCGTGACTAAATTGCTGATGGACGGTAACAGTGCTATCGGTGAGGCGGCCATCAGGGCCGGCTGCCAGTGCTATTTCGGCTACCCCATCACGCCTCAAAACGAGCTTACAGAACATATGGCCACCCACCTCAGCCGGCGCAAAGGCTGCGCCTTTGTGCAGGCCGAGAGCGAGATAGCTGCCATCAACATGGTTTACGGCGCCAGCGTTGCGGGGGCCAGGGCTATGACTTCGTCATCCAGCCCCGGCATCAGCCTTAAGCAGGAGGGAATATCTTACCTGGCAGCTTGCGAGTTGCCGGCAGTCATCGTAAATATGCAGCGGGGCGGGCCCGGGCTGGGAAGCATCTCGGCAGCGCAGTCCGACTATTTCCAGGCCACGCGAGGTGGCGGGCACGGTGATTACCGCACTATCGTATTGGGGCCTTCGTCCGTGCAGGAACTGGCCGATCTTACCATGCGGGCTTTTGACCTGGCTGACAGGTATAAGATACCCGTTATCATCCTGGGCGATGGTGTGCTGGGACAGATGAAGGAGCCTGTGGAGTTCAAGAGGGAGGCCCCTGTTGTGCTGTCCGTAAGAGAAGGCTCACTGCGGGGAGCAAAAGGGCGCCCCAGCAGAATAATTAAGACCTTCACATCCAACCCGTCGGAACTGGAGGAGATTAACTGGAGCCTGTTCCGCCGTTATACGTTGATAAAGAAGGAAGAGACCACTTACGAAACATTCATGACGGACGATGCCAGGCTGGTAGTGGTGGCATTCGGTATCGCCGCCCGCATAGCGAAGGGCGCTATCAAGAACCTGCGCTCAGAAGGGCTCAAGGTCGGTCTGATGAGGCCGGTGACTTTGTGGCCTTTTCCCGATGATCCGCTCAAGGAGATGTCCAAGACCATCAAACAATATCTTGTATTTGAAATGAATATGGGCCAGATGGTCGAGGACGTACAACTGTCGCTGGCCGGCCAGGGAGAGGTGTCCTTTTACGGCCGGCCGGGTGGCGTGATACCCAATCCCAGCGAAGTGGCCAGGGTCATCTCGAGGCTCTATTATCAGAAGGGTTTGAAATAATGAAGGCTGTTTACACACATCCGAAATCGTTGAAAAAGACCCCGTTCCACTATTGCCCGGGCTGCGGGCACTCTGTAGCGCACAGGCTGGTCTGCGAGGTCATCGATGAGATGGGACTTCAGGAGCGGATAATTGGCATACCGCCCCCGGGCTGCTCGGTTTTTGCTTATAACTATTTCGATGTTGACATGGCGGAATCGGCGCACGGAAGGGGCGCAGCTGTAGCCACAGGCATCAAGCGTGCATACCCGGAGAGCGTGGTCTTTACCTATCAGGGAGACGGCGACCTGGCCGGTATCGGCACGGCTGAGACCATTCACGCGGCCAACCGGGGAGAGAATATAACGACCATCTTTATTAACAATGCCGTCTATGGAATGACAGGCGGCCAGATGGCGCCCACCACTCTGCGTGGTATGAAGACGACCACCACACCTTACGGGCGAGACCATATCCTGGAGGGTCACCCGATCAGGATGAGTGAGATATTGTCCATGCTGGATGGCGTGGCCTTTATCGAACGTGTAGCTGTGAACTCCCCCGCAAATATCAGGAAGGCCAAAAAGGCTATTATTAAATCGTTTCAGGTTCAGCTTGATGGGCGTGGCTTTTCAATGGTCGAGATACTCTCGCCCTGCCCCACCAACTGGAAGATGTCGCCGGTGAAGTCGTGGCAGTGGGTGGATGAAGAGATGACAAAAATATTTCCTCTCGGCGTATACAAAGACATTGCGGAGAAAAACGGTGCTGATTAAAACACTTATTGCCGGCTTTGGCGGTCAGGGGGTGCTCTCAATGGGGCTCAACCTGGCGGAGGCGGCTATGCTGGAAGATAAAAATGTCACCTACCTGCCCGCTTATGGCGCTGAGGTGCGGGGAGGCACCGCCAACTGCACGGTTGGCATATCCGATGACGAGATAGCATCGCCTGTGGCCTCGTCTCCTGAGTTCGTAATTGCCATGAATCAGCCCTCGGCCGTCAAGTTCCAGCACCATATACAATCGGGGGGAGTGTTTTTCCTCAACTCGTCCCTCGTGGAGGCTGAGATAATCAGGGGGGATATTGAGATAGTGCGCGTCCCCGCCAGTAAGATTGCCGAGGACCTGGGCAGCCCCAAAGCTGCCAATATGGTTATGCTTGGCGCATTCACTAAAAAGAGCGGAGTCGTTGATCTGGCAAACGTTTCGGAGGCCCTCAGGCACATCCTGGGTTCCAAGAAAAAACTGCTCGACATAAATGAAAAAGCGCTGCAGTCGGGGTATAATTTGTTCTGACTTTTGCTGTGGTGCGGCGGCTCGGGAAATAAAGGAGTGAATAATGAGTATAAAGCAGGTATCGGTCATACTTGAAAACGTGCCCGGAATGTTCCTGGCGGTCAGCGAATGCCTGGGACGCGAGGCCATCAATATACGTGCCATCTCCGTAGCCGATACTTCCGGAACCAGCACAGTCAGGTTTGTTACCGACAATCCCGGCAAGACCGTTAGTGTGCTTAAAAGCAATGGGTATAAGGTGATAGAAAACGAGGTGCTGGCAGTAGAGATACCGGACCACCCGGGCGCCATGCAGGCCATCCTCAAGCCGCTGCGCGAGGCCGATATCAACGTGCTCTATTTCTATACCTTCCTGGGTCGGGGTGAGAGCGGCCAGCCCGTCGTCATCATCGGGGTGGATAAGACTGCCGCAGCAGCCGAGGCGCTCAAGAACAACTGGGTTCACATGTTCGGTCAGGAGATCTACTCGCTTTAACAGCTTACAGCGAGTACGATACAACGATTAATTGTTTCAGTTAGATACCAGAGCCGCGGTTTTGATCGGGTTGACTGCTTTACTTGCGCTTAAGCGCAGTTGTATACTTACAGCAAATTACGCTGCATAAGCATGAGTTGAATTTGATAAAGATACTGCTGGCCGAGGACCATGCTGTCGTAAGGGAGAGCATCCGCGAGTCATTGACGCGCGAATCCGAATTTTCGGTAGTTGGTGAGGCCAGCAACGGTGATGAGGCAGTCAAACTGGCCCGGGAACTGAGACCCGATGTAATCCTCATGGACGTGGCCATGCCCAAGCTGAACGGAATAGAAGCGACCAGGCAAATCAAGGCATTTCACCCTAACGTATCTATCCTTGTGCTCACCGCCTATGACGATGAGCAATACATTTTTTCAGTGCTTTCCGCTGGCGCCGCCGGCTATTTGCTGAAAGATGTCGGTGTATCCGACCTCGTAGAGGCTATTAAGACCGTGCACAAGGGGGAATCCGTGCTGCATCCTAATATAGCCAAGAAGGTACTGCAGAAATTCCGGACGGGCAAGGGTGAGGCCGTGGAAGAACCATCGCCGGATCTGCTCAGCGAGCGGGAGATAACCGTGCTCAAACTGGCCGCCGGCGGGCTCAGCAACAATGCCATAGCCCATGAGCTTCACCTGAGTGTGAGCACCATTGAGAGCCACCTGAGGACCATATTCAGTAAATTGGGAGTTGGTTCACGCACGGAGGCGGTGGTTGAGGCCATGAAAAGGAACTGGCTGAGCCTCAAGGACCTGAGCTGACCCTGCAGCCATGTCATACATAAATATTATCTTCATCCTGCTGATTGCCCTGGCTGTTACGGCAGGACTGCTCATTTTCTTCGTGGTCAAGCTCTACCTTAACAGGGAGGACCTGCGCACCAGCTCCGACGTAGTGTTGGCGCGCGTGCTGGGCCGTTTCCCGCTTCCCGTATTTGCTGTGAATAAAAGGCATCATGTCATCCAGTGGAACAAAGCGCTGGAGGTGCTGTCGGGCGTCAGCAAAGAGGAAGTGCTGGGCACGGGCAACCAGTGGAAGGCCTTCTACCCACATGAAAGGCCTGTGCTGGCTGATCTTATAACGGATGGCGCCTCGGAGGAGGAGATCTCGGCGCGCTATCACGGACAGGCCAGGAAGTCAGCTTTAATCAGGGGCGCCTACGAGGCGGAAGATTTCTTCCCATCGTTGGGCGAGAACGGCAAATGGTACCATTTCACAGCTAGTCCTTTGACCAGCCGGGGAAAGGTAATCGGGGCCATCGAGATACTGGAGGATGTGACGGAGAGGCATATGGCGGAGCAGAACCTGCGCTACTATGCCAGGCAGATCACGCGGGTGCAGGAAGAGGAGCGCAAGTACATCGCCAGGGAACTGCACGACACTACCGTGCAGACGCTGGTAGCCCTGATCTATCAGATGGATAATTTCAGGGCAGGCAAACCCGACCTCACAGACCATGATATGACCAAGCTCGACGCCATATACAAAAGGCTGAAATGGGCAGTGGAAGAGGTCAGGAGGTTCAGCCGCCAATTGCGCCCTCCTGTCCTGGATGACCTCGGCCTGATGCCGGTGCTGGAGTGGCTGACCGGCGAGTTGAAAAAGATGTATGACATGGAGGTCGAGATCGTTACTCTCGGCGAGCAAAAAAGGCTCCCACCGGACATGGAGTTGGCTCTTTTCAGGATTATCCAGGAGGCTCTAATCAATGCTGCCAGGCATGCCAAGGTCTCATCGGCCACGGTGCGGATTGAATATCTTGAGAACAGTGTGCATGTCAGCGTGACCGATCGTGGCCTCGGGTTTGATATGGCGGGAAAAATTGAAACCCTGCCTCGGGATGGCAAGCTGGGATTGGCCGGCATTGTGGAGCGCGTGCAGATGCTGGACGGAAATGTGGATATCGATTCGGTCAGGGGAAGGGGCACCACTATCAGTGTAGAAATACCCCTGTAATCTGATCCTTGATCGTTTCGCTCCCGGTCTGTACTGCCGGCGTTTACAGCCATCAACCAGCCGGATTCACTCCTGGCCGGCGCAGGAAGATTTAAAGACCACCGCCGCCAGCGGCGGCAGCGTGATGTTGAGTGAAAAAGGCCTGCCGTGAAAGGCACGTGATACGGCGTCTAATCCCCCGAGATTGCCCTGGCCGCTCCCGCCGTATGTTTCAGCATCGCTGTTGAGCACCTCTTTCCAGTGCCCCCCGCATGGAACACCTACTCTGTAGCCGGGATGCGGCATGGGCGTGAAATTAAGGGCCACCAGGAAGATGTCACGGGTGGAGCGCCCAAGGCGCAGGTAGCTCACCACGCTGTGCAATGAATCGTTGCAGTCTACCCACTCGAATCCGCTCGGATCGAAATCCAGATCGTACAGCGCCGGTTCGCTGCGATATAGGCCTGCAGCGTCCTGCACCAGTTTTTGCAGCCCGCTGTGGGGTAAGAATTGCAGCAGGTGCCAGTCCAGGCTTTTTTCGTGGTCCCATTCCTGCCATTGGCCGATCTCATTTCCCATGAAAATCAGCTTCTTGCCCGGCTGTGTGAACATGCTGACAAAGAGCAGGCGAAGGTTGGCGAATTTCTGCCAGTCGTCACCGGGCATTTTCCCTATCAGCGAGGATTTGCCGTGTACAACCTCGTCGTGGGATAGAGAGAGGACAAAGTTCTCGCTGAAGGCATAGAGCATGCGGAATGTCAGCCTGTCGTGGTGGTACTTGCGATAAATAGGGTCCCTGGCAAAGTATTCGAGTGTATCGTGCATCCAGCCCATGTCCCACTTCATGCCGAAGCCCAGGCCTCCGACGTAGGTAGGCCGGCTGACCATTGGCCAATCAGTAGATTCCTCGGCGATGGTCTGCACATCAGGGTAGCTCCTGTAAATCTCCTCGTTGAAGCGGCGCAGCAGAGAGATAGCGTCAAGGTTTTCCCGTCCTCCGAACTCATTGGGCACCCACTCCCCCTTCTTGCGCGAATAGTCGAGATATAGCATGGAGGCCACAGCGTCCACTCGCAGCCCGTCTACGTGGTATTTATCCAACCAGAACATAGCGCTGCTCAACAGGAAGCTGCGTACTTCATGGCGCCCGTAGTTGAAGATGTAGCTTTTCCAATCGGGATGAAATCCCATGCGCGGGTCGGCATGTTCATACAGGTGTGTGCCGTCGAAGAAGCCCAGCCCGTGGTTGTCGCTGGGGAAATGGGATGGGACCCAGTCAAGTATGACTCCGATATTATTCTGATGCAGGTAATCAACCAGGAACATGAAGTCCTGAGGAGTGCCGTAGCGGCTGGTGGGAGCGAAATAGCCTGTTACCTGGTATCCCCAGGAGCCGTAGAAAGGGTGTTCCATGACCGGCATAAGCTCGATGTGCGTGAAGCCCATTTTATTGACATAATCTACCAATCTGGGTGCGAGCTCCCTGTAGCTGAGGTATCGATTATTTTCTTCAGGCAGGCGCATCCAGGAACCCGGGTGTACCTCGTAGATGGATATGGGGGAGTTAAGCCCGTTGGCCTCCTTTCGCCCGTTCATCCACTTTCGGTCCTGCCAGTTGTAGGACAAATCCCAGACCACGGACGCTGTTTTAGGCGGGGTTTCACAGAGGAACGCGAAAGGATCGGCCTTATCCACCTTGTATCGGCGCACGTTGGACTCGATATGGTATTTATAGAGGGCGCCCTGTCCTATGCCCGGGACAAAGCCCTCCCATATTCCTGAATCACCGCGGGGAGCCAGCCTGAGACCTTTCTTTTCCCAGCCGTTGAAATCACCGGTGATATAAACATGCTGTGCATTGGGCGCCCAAACGGAGAAATACGTTCCGTCTTGCCCGTTCGGGCAAGACGGATGGGCCCCCAGTTTTTCGTATAATCGGAGGTGGCTGCCCTCGTTAAAAAGGTAGAGGTCGTCTTCGCTCAGAAGGCTGAAAGCCGGTATATCAGTGCTCATAATCGTAAAACAAACGCATTGCTATGGCAGGCGCTATCCCTGCAAAGGCAGGCGCAGCTGAATTTTATCACTAATCCTGGAATTTGAAGCCCTTATCGTTGAACAGCGCCAGGCAGGCGTCAACTACCTTCGCATCGTACAGGATGTCGCGGTTCTTGCTGATTTCATTCAGCGCTTTTTCCAGCCCAAGGGCGGGCCGATAAGGACGGTGCGAGACCATGGCCTCTACCACATCCGCTACGGCTAAAATTCTTGCTTCAAGCATGATCTGGTCGCCGGTCAGGCCACGGGGATATCCGGACCCGTCCATCCTTTCGTGATGTTGCCACACTATAGTCGCGATGGGACCCGTAAATTTTATGGATCTGACGATGTTGTAGCTGGCTTCGGCGTGGGCTTTGGCCAGCCCGAGTTCCAGGTCGGTGAGCTTACCGGGTTTGCTCAGTATCTCAGAGGGGACATAGACCTTGCCGACGTCGTGCAGCAAGCCTGCCACGGTCAGGTCCTGTATCCTGTCCGCTTCTATATCGATCTCTGTTGCGATGGCTACGGCAAGCTGGCTGACCATTCGCTGGTGGCCCGCGGTGTAGGGGTCGCGCAACTCGCTCATCATGGCTATGGCCTCAATGGTTCCGTCCAGCGTGGAGCTGGCCTTCTCCAGGGCTGCTTTAAGGTCTTCATCCGCCTTCTTGCGTCCGCTGATATCTTCCGTTATGCCATAAACACCGATCACATTGCCGTCGATTATGATGGGTATACCGGTAATGTGGACGTCTATCCTCCTGCCGCCCTTGGCGATCATGACAATCTCGTAGGACTGCGGCACACCACTCAACGACCCGGCATAATGCAGGTTGACCATCTCCAGATATTCAGGAGCGGCCAACTGGCTGAAATGCATCTTGCGGGCCTCTTCCTCTGAATAGCCGGATATCCTGACCGCTGCAGCGTTGACGCTGGTAAAATATCCCTGCCGGTCCAGCGCATAGGTCATAGCGGGATTATATTGGAAAAGCGAGCGGTACCGCTGCTCGCTCTCAATCAGCGCTTTCTCCGCCCGCCTGCGTTGCGTGATGTCACGAGATATGCCCATCACGCCGTTGAATTTTCCCTGCTCATCGCCGGTAACCGTGAATGATGTCTCCGTCCATTTGGTCGAGCCATCCTTGCAGAACACCTCCATCTCACCTGTAAACGTGACCGGTCCGCTGCCCGGATCACTCTCAAAACGCGATATGGCGCTAGCTACCCCGCTTACCACCGGCTCGATAGACGTAGCAACGATGACCTGTTCCATCTTAAACTGCAGCATCTCCTGCGGTGTAAAACCCCGCTGCTTATACACAGATGGGCTGAAGTATGTATAGCAGAGGTATTTATCCGCGGACCATATTACATCGCTGGTGTTTTCAGCGACGACGGCATAGCGTTCCTGGCTTTGCTGCAGCTCCCGCCTGGTCCCGATGCGTTCTATCACGATTCCGATATCCGCCGCTATGGCCTCCAGCGAATTGCGGATGACATCGGGCATATTATTCATAGTATGCGAATGGACGCCCAGGGATGCCAGGATACGGTCCCCGTGCAGCACGGGTATGGTTGCGCTGAAGGTCAGGCCCTCCGCCCTCAGCGGTTCGTCAAAGGGCGCAGTGTATTCCTCGGCCCTGGTGTAAAGTGGGCGACCCTTCATGATCAGGCGCGCCCACTTGGTATCGGACGCCAGGCCCGATAACCTGTCTACTAAAGGAACAGATAAGCCGCGATGGCAGGTTGCCCTGAAATCGCCTGACACTTCATCCCGCAGGTAAACTACCCCTGAATCAAATCCGGCAATATCTATGGCGGCATCAAGGCACAGCCTGGCTGCAGTCTCGATGTCGGTTATGCCGATGAGGGATATTGCCAGGTCACGCCGAATCCTGCCTCGCTGCTCCGATTGCATGCGCTCGGTTACATCGGCGAGGAAATTGAGCGTGGCCGGCCGTCCCTCCCACTCTATTAAAACCGCCTGTATCTCCACCCACTTCGTCTGGCCGTCTTTAGTGACAATGCGGAAAGGATACACTTCATCAAAAGATTCGCCCTTGATGCGGCGCAGGTGCCTTTCCACAACAAACCCCCTGTCGTCCGGGTGGATGAGATCTGAGAAGGGAATTGAAGACAGCTCTTCTTTAGAATAGCCGCTGAGACTGGCAGTGAACTGGTTTGCCAGTTTGATTAATCCGTCCTGTGCCACGATGATCACTTCACGCGCATTTTCCACTACCAGCCGGTATTTCTCTTCGCTGCCCTGTAGTGCCTGCCTTGAGGAAATGCGGTCGATGATCAGGCCGATATCGGCGGCTATCGTTTCCAGGGAATCGCGGATCAGTGGTGGCATATTATTTTGCGTATGGGAAAAGATGCTCAGGTTGGCGATAACACGCCCCTGAAAAACTACCGGTATCATAGCATCGAAGGTTAGTCCTTCAGGCCTGAGACGTTCCTCAAAAGGCGGTGTGAACTCCCCGGCTGTGACGTAATGCGGTCGGCCTTTACTCATGAGGCGCGCATCAACTGAATCGGCCTTCAGGACGGAGTAGTTTTCTATCAGATATGCCGAGGCCTGGTGTTGGCATGCGACTGTGAAATCTCCGCTCTTCTCATCACGGGTAAAGATCACGCCTGTGTCGAATCCCGAGATCTGGATAGCGGCGTCGAGACAGTGTCTGAGAGCCGTCTCCATGTCTATGCGGCCGGCCAGCCTCAAGGCCAGGTCGCGGCGGATCCTGGCCATGGCCTCGGACTGCCGGTGTTCCGTGATATCGACACAGGCTCCCACTGAATTGGTGATCTTGCTTTTTTCGTCGTGGATCACCAATCCGCGGTCGATCCAGTTACGCAACGATCCGTCTTTACGTACTATGCGGTACTCGACGTTGTAAGGTTCACCGGTTTCGGCATGACGGTCGAGCGCCGCCATGACACGTCCGCGGTCGTCCGGATGCAGCGCTTTTTCCCAGGCTTCCAGCGTACGAGGGAATTCATCGTGCTGATATCCCAACATGCCGTCGATGTCACCGTACCATGTTACATTACCGTTGGCTATGTCCCAATCCCATACGATGTCGGTGGTGCTCTGGACGGCCTTGCGGAAGAGCTCCTCGCTCTTTTTTAACGCCTCCTCGGCTTCCTGCCGTTGCTCCTGCTCGCGCAGTGCTGCGATGCCGTAAGCCAGGTCCTCGGCAAGTTCGCCCAGCAGCGATATATCATCCTCCTCGAAGGCATTCTTCTGTACTGAATATATGCTGATCGAGCCGAAAATCTTGTCGCGGTACTTGAGCGGCAGCGCTATGGCCGATGCGACGCCGGCCTTTTCTATATAGATGAGCCAGGGTTTATACACCGGATCCATCGAGATATCCTGGACTACGACGGTTTTCCCGCTTCGTATAGCCCTGCCCACCGGCCCGCCTCCCTGTTCGTCAGCCCAGGATATGCCTGCCTGTTCAAATAAACTGATGTCGGCGCCGCTCGCGGCGACGGGTTTTACAAGTTTATGTTCGTCATCCTGCGCATATCCTGCCCAGGCTACGCGATAGCCGCCTGTCTCAGTCATGATGCTGCATATTCGTTGGAAAAGTTCAGTTTCACTGGCAGCATGTACCATAGCTGCGTTACACAGGAAGAGCATCTTAAAGAGTCGGCTGGTCTTTTTGATTGAGGCTTCCATCTCACGGCGTTCAGTGATATCGGACTGCAGCACAAGCGCGGCCGGACGCCCTTCCCATTCAATGGTAGTGACGCTGGCCTCTGCCCAGCGGATGTTGCCGTCTTTGCGCATCGCCCTGAATAAATATTTTGCAGGTACTTGTTCTCCTTTCATCCTGCGGACATGATTATCCAGCATAGGTTTGAGGTCATCGGGGTGGACGATCTCTGACAGTCCCATGCTCATTATCTCTGCCCCGCTGTAGCCGGTGACGGCTGAAATGCCGGGTTTGCAGAATTTGATCTTGCCATCCTGAATGACATAGATCGATTCGGAGACGTTCTCCACCAACAGGCGGTGCCGCTCCTCGCTCTCCCGTATGTGCTGCTCCGCCTTTTTTCGCTCTGTTATATCCCTGGCTGAGTTTGATGCTCCCATAACTCGGCCGGAAGGTGAAAATATGGGACTACACGAGAATTCGAGATAGATGGGTTCATCGGTTGATTCATAGCTCTTTTCAAGCGTCACTTTTTCTCCGTTTAATACCCGCTGCCCGATCCCGGCCCAGAGTTCCCTGTTTTCACCGGACATGGCGGAGATTACATCCATGCCCTCTATGAGGGTGATGCCGTAAAACCTGTTATATAACCGGCGGGCGCCGGTATTGGCCGTGATCAGGCGGAAATCGCGGTCGACCGACCATATGGCGTCCTGGGTATTCTCAAGGATGGCCGATATACGTGACTCGCTCTCCTGCAGTGCCTTAAATGCGAAGAAGCGGTCGGTTATATCGTCGAAAGTGGTGTAGACCTGGTAGGGCCGGTCTTCGCCCGGGCGGAACTGCGGTATTGCGCTTACACGGATCCAGTGGGACTTATCATCCCTGCCGCTGAAATATCCCATCGTTATGTCGCGAACAGGCGCGCCTGTTTTGGCTGCCACGGTTACGGGGAAATCTTCAGCGGCGAAGTCGCTGCCGTCCTCATGAAAGCCCTTCCAAATGGGGTCCGCTGCGCTCCTGTCAATCAGGTCTTGGACGTTCAGCCCCAGTATCCTGGCAGCCGCCGGATTGGCCGATATAACCCTGCCTTCGGCCCAGCACATCACGCCCTGGTCCATGGTCTCGAACAGCACGCGATATTGTTCCTCGCTCTTAGCCAATGCCCCCTCGGCCTTGCTTCGCTCGGCTATCTCCTTTTCCAGCGCCTCCATTTTTCGCTCGAGCTTCTGCATGAGAGCGGCATTATACAGACCGCTTTGCCGGCTGCTCTCATCTTCTTTAATCTTGCGTCCGACCTTTTTAGCAGTGCGTTTGCGGGAGAGCACCTCGGCCAACTCCCGTACCAGGTCGTCCGGCTCGATGGGCTTGCGCAGGAATGCGTCAGCCCCGAGCTTGAGCCCGAGCTCCTCATCCTTCTTGTCAGTGAAAGCGCCGGTGAGGAAGACAAACCGGATACGTCCCAGGGCCGGGTCCGCTTTGCATTCCTGCAGGAGGCGGAACCCGTCCATTATGGGCATAAGAATATCGGATAGTACTAAGTCGTGCTGTTGTTTACGCAGCTTTCGCAGGGCGTCCTCGCCGTTCACGGCCGTAGTAATCCGGTAGCCCTTGTTTTTCAAGAGGGTTTTAAAGAGGCGCAGGTTCTCCTCGCTGTCGTCTGCAATCAGGATTTTCGCCAGCTCCCTGACCTTTTTCCCTCTTCCCGCCTTCGCGGGCGTAATGCGGTCTTCTTCCTTCACTTCACAATGCCTGCACTATTTAATATCATCTTGATTATGCGTCTCAATGTCAAGTTTTTTCATAGCTGCCCGGCTGTGCGACGTATGCCGCATCGCCGGTTTCATATACATTTTGCCGTTCAGTCTGTACTTGATATGCTATAATCAATTTGCCGGAGAGGAATATATGGGGATTCGCTATATAAAAGAGCCAGAACTGATCGATCCGGTGATGATCGCCGCCTGGCCGGGCATAGGCAATATCGGCCTGATTGCGCTGGACACGCTGCGCAGGTCGTTGCGTGCTGAGCAAATGGCCTATATAGAGCCCTGCGAGTTTTTCTATCCCAAAAAGGTTATTATTCGTGGCGGTGAGCTGGTGGAGCTGGATTTCCCCGCCAGCGACTTCTTCTATCACAGGAGCGGCAAGCGTGACCTCATTATATTTGTCGGGGAAGAGCAACCGGCCGAGGGAGGGGGTGTATATGCTGCGGGCAGCATGGCTTATAGCATGGCCAACCTGGTCCTTGATGTAGCTGAGAAATATAAGTGCAGGCGCATCTACACGTCAGGCGCAGCGGTGGCGCCCATTCATCACACTGCCAGGTCAAGGGCCTGGGCGGTGCCTAACTCGGCAAGCCTTATCGCCGAATTCAAAGGATATGACAACACGGTACTGATGTCTGATATAGAGGGTCGCGGCGGTGAAGGCAATATAGCCGGCCTTAACGGATTGCTGCTGGGCATAGCGCGTCGCCGCGGCATCGATGCGGTTTGCATTATGGGCGAGATACCGATCTACCTGCAGGGTTTCCCCTTTCCATATCCCAAAGGATCCAAGTCGGTGCTCGAAGTGCTGTCGGCGGCCCTGGATATGTGGATAGATATGGACGTTATGGATGAGCTGGCGCGGCAGAGCGAAAGTGAACTTACACGGCTGTATGAGAAACTTCCGGATGAGATCAAAGAGCAGTTGGACCGGCTCAAAGGTTCTACCGTGGCGGCGGCCGAGAGTGAGGGGCTGATTACCGAGGATGATAAAAAGAAGATACTTGATAATATCGATAAATTCTTTAAACATGATATTGAGGGCGAGCAGCATTGAACGGGGAACAGGCAGACAGACCGAGCGGAAATCCTGATGTTAAAGGAGCTGTCCTGATAGTTGCCTGGGCCGAGGATGCCAGCAACCTGGGAGTACGTACTGCGGACTACCTCCTGCAATCACTGGAATACAGGGAGTTCGGCGAGATACGGCCCGAGGGCTTCTTTACCATGGGCGGCGTGAACGTAGTTGATGACGTAGCGCGCTTCCCCGAAAGCAGGCTATACATGTGCGAGGGCAAGAACCTCGTCATCTTCAAAAGCAGTGTACCCAGGATGGGCTGGTACCGGTTCCTGACATCGCTGCTGGACGTAGCGTCGCGGGATTGCGAGGTCAAGGAGATATATACCCTGGGCGCCATGATTTCACCCGCTGCTCACACTGTCCCGCGGTTGCTTATTTCGATCGTGAATAATAAGGAGATCAAGGCCGGACTGGAGCCTTATAACGTCACGGCGGACAACGACTACGAGACCCCTCCCGGCCAGAAGCCGACTTTGAGTTCCTACCTGGCCTGGCTGGCCGGGCAGCGCGGCATACCGGCGGTTAACCTGTGGGTACCCGTGCCTTATTACCTGGTACCCACGGATGATCCTCGCGCCGTCAAGCGGCTCGTTTACTTTTTTAACAGCAAGTATGACCTTGGTGTGGATTTCACAGCGCTGGACTCTGTCATCTACGAGCAGAATAATAAATTCGCCAGGCTCTTTGAAAAGTCCCCCGAGATAAAAAACATGGTGCGCAAGCTTGAGGTGGGCGATGGGTTGGACGGTGACGAGAGCGAGAGGCTGGCCCGCGAGATAGCCGAGGCCCTTAAGTAAAGACAGGACTTAATCGCCAGATAGCTAGTCTCCCCGATCTGTCATTGCGAGGAACGAAGTGACGAAGCAATCTCATCGAATGACGTCTTCGATCCCAAAGATTGCTTCGCTTCGCTCGCAATGACATTTGGATAAATTCCCGCAGCGATGTAGGAAACTGTGAAACTTCCATGCGTTATTTTGATATAATTTGGCGTTTATCAATCGATAAAAAAAGGAGGATTTCCATGGCAGTAGGTTATCAAAAAGAGGGCAGGCTGGCCATAATAACGCTTAACCGCCCTGAAGCCCTTAATTCGTTCGATCCGCAGCAGATCAGCGAGGTCAACAAGTGTTTCTACGATTTCAATGCAGACGAAAATCTGTGGGTGGCCATCCTCACCGGGTCCGGCGAACGTGCCTTCTCCGTGGGGGCCGATATCAAAACCACGTTACCTCTGATACAACAAAGCGCCCACCGCGGCGAGATGCCGGCGCCGGCCATCTGCGAGGATATGCAGATCTGGAAACCCATCATAGCCGCCATCAACGGCGCCTGCCTGGGTGGCGGGTTCGAAGTGGCCCTGGCCTGTGACATAAGGATAGCAGCCGAGAACGCCACCTTCGGCTTCCCTGAGATAAACCTGGGCCTCATCCCTGGCTGGGGTGGCACACAGCGTTTGCCCCGGGCCATTGCCCTGGCAAAAGCTGCTGAGATGCTTACGTCCGGCAGGCCTATCGATGCGCAGGAAGCCTACCGCATCGGCCTGGTCAACCGGGTCGTGCCGGCGGCCGAGTTGATGAACGAGGCTAAGAAAATGGCCGAGACCCTGCTCAAACCCGCGCCGCTGGCGGCCAGGGCTGCCAAACAGGCCATGATGCTGGGATTGAATACCACCTTGCTCAACGGTCTGGAGATAGAGCATCAGCTTGAGAAGGCCGTTACCGGGACAGCGGATTTTCAAGAGGGACGCAAGGCATTTATCGAGAAACGCAAGGCTGATTTCAAAGCTAAATAAGATTTTTCAGGAGGAAAGGCCATGGCTATAAAAAAAATCGGAGTTGTGGGATGTGGCCTGATGGGTCGCGGCATTGCCGAGGTCAGCGCCAGGGCGGGTTACGACGTTGTCGTCTCAGAGATCAACAGGGAGCTGCTGGACAAGGGCCTGGGCGCCGTGAAGGGATCGCTGGCAAAGGCCGTTGAGAAGGGCAAAATAGCCCAGGACGATGCAAATAGCCTGGTGGCCAGGATCAAGGGTACGACGGACATGGTGGAGTTCAAAGATTGCGACCTGGTAGTCGAGGCCGCCATTGAGAACCTCGACTTGAAGAAAAAAATCTTCATCGACCTGGACCGCATCTGTAACCCCGGCGCCATACTGAGCACAAACACGTCATGCCTTTCGGTCATGGACGTGGCTGCGGTGACCAAGCGGCCGGACAGGGTGCTGGGCTGCCATTTCTTTAATCCCGTGCCGCTTATGAAGTTGCTGGAACTGGTGAAGACTATCACCACCAGCAAAGAGACGCTTGAGACGGCCGTGGAGTGGGGCAAGTCGCTGGGCAAAACCGTGATCGTCGCCCCGGACAGGCCCGGCTTTATCGTTAACCGTTCCTTCTTGCCCTATATGGTGGAGGCCTTCGAGATGTACGAGAACGGAGTGGCCACCAGGGAAGATATCGATACCGGTGTGCAGCTCGGCCTGAACCATCCCATGGGTCCTCTTACTCTGGCCGACATGGTTGGACTGGATACGCTGCTCTTCGTTATGGACGCAATCTACGCTGAGACCAAAAATCCCAAGTTCATCGCGCCCGTCCTGCTGCGCAAGATGGTCACTGCAGGCCACCTGGGACGTAAGACAGGCAAGGGATTTTACGACTATAAGTAGAAATCACCAATATGTCATCGCGAGGCGTGTAGCGACGTGGCGATCATTGAGATTGCTTCGCTTCGCTCGCAATGACAGGGTAATAAGTGAGCATAGTGACGAAGCAATCCCTTGGCGTTATAATCTACCAATATGAAGATAGAGAAAGCCCGCGAGCTCGGCTTCTGCTTCGGTGTGCGCCGCGCGCTCAAGATTATTGAGAGCTCCGCCCGCAAGGGCCAGGGCATTGCCACGCTCGGGCCTATCGTGCATAACAGGACCGTTGTCGCACGGCTCAAGGGGTTGGGTGTGACGGTGGCGGAAGACATGGAAAAGTTGGAGGGAGGCGTGATCGCCGTATCGTCCCACGGCGTTTCTCCGGCTGTGCTGGAGAAGCTGCAGGCCGGAGGGGCTGAGGTCATAGACACCACCTGCCCCATAGTTCGCAGCGCTCAGAAAGCGGCCCGTCGGCTGGCCAATGCCGGCTTCGGCGTGATTATCTTTGGAGAGGCCAGTCATCCCGAGGTGCGCGGGCTGTTGGGCTGGGCCGGCGATAAGGCTATTGCTTCCATGAATGCCGAGGACGTTCCCATTGAGAGGCTGCCTGCCCGCATTGGCATCATGGCGCAGACAACACAAAGCAGGGCGGAGTTCACCGCCTTCGTCAACAGGCTGAATGAAAGGCTGCTGCCCTGGGCCAGGGAAATCAGGGTGGAGAATACGCTCTGCCAGGAGACACAGAAAAGGCAGCTTGCCGCCGAGGAGCTGGCCGGTACCAGTGACCTCATGATAGTTGTGGGCGGGCACAACAGCGCCAACACCCGGCGCCTGGCGGAGGTCTGCCAGCATATAGTGGAGACACACCATATAGAGAACGCCGGTGAGATAAATATGGAATGGTTGAAAGGCAAGAAAGCCGTGGGAGTCACCGCAGGCGCGTCCACGCCGGACGAGGCCATTGAGCAGGTCATAGAAAAGATAGGCCCGTTTTCGGCAGGGGCTTAGCCCAGTTTTTCCGATAGCAGGCGTCCGCCTAGGATGTGGAGGTGGAGGTGTGGTACAACCTGCGTGCCGTCCGGTCCGCAGTTAATGGTCAGCCGGTATCCCGATTCCGCTATGCCCTCTTTTGCAGCAACCTTGCCCGCCGCCAGCAACATTCTGCCGGCCAGCAACTGGTCGGCAGCGGAGAGGCCGTTTACGGATTCGATATGCTTCCTGGGGATGAGGATATCGTGCACGGGCGCCATCGGGTGTATATCGCGGAATACCAGCAGTTCCTCGTCGCTGTAGACGACGTCTGCAGGTATGCTACCGGCCGCGATCTTGCAGAACACGCAGTCCATGGCAGGGCTTATCAGGCGATTCTGATTGTCTGGCAGGTAGTAGTACGCTCGATGCCGCTGATCTTGTGGAACTGCTCGGTGATCAATTTGCCGACGTTATCCACCGATTCTCCCTCTACGACAGCTATTATGTCATAAGGCCCCATCACGGCATCAACGCTCTTTATCCCATCGAGCTTCTTGAGATGAGTAAGGACCGCCTTGGTTTGTCCCACCGAGGTTGTCACTAGTACGAATGCTTTTGCTGCCATATTCCCACCTCCTGTATCACAAATTTTAGCCTATCGCATTAGCTTTGCGCAAGCTTTCGATGGTCTGATCGTTGAAGCCCAGGGACTTCATAACTTCGTCCGTGTTCTCGCCCGAGTAGGGGGCCAGGCTCCTCACGCTGCCCGGGGTTTGCGAGAGTTTGAGCGCGATGCCGGGCTGCCTGACCTTGCCCAGCTTGGGGTGGTCGAATTCCAGCAGCATCTTACGGTGAAGGAGTTGAGGATCGGTGAATATCTCGTCTATCTCGTAAACCTTGCCGGCCGGCGCGTCGTGTTTGCACAGGATTTCGAACCATTCGTCGCGCGTTTTAGTCAGGAAGACCTTCTTCACCTCCTCAGCAGCCTTTTGCCATTTCTCATCCAGGTTCGGCTGCAGGAAATGGTCGGGAGTGAAGCTGAATTCCTTGAGATCTTCCCGGCCGATGGCACGGCACAGGTTTTCCCAGAACCAGGGCTCCACGCAGCCCAAACTGATCAGCTTGCCGTCCGATGTCTCGTAAGTCTGGTAATAGGGGTAGCCGCCGGACAGGGCCCACTGCCCACGGGGGAACTTCATGCCTCCCGCTAAATGTTGCTGCAGGAAGAAGGTCATAAGCGTGATGACGCTGTCCGTATAGGAGATATCCACGAATTGACCCTGGCCGTTGCGCTGCCGTGCGAAGAGCGCCAGCATGATACCCATAACCCCGTGCAGCGAGGCGCCGGCAAAATCGGCCAGGAAATTCATCGGGATGGCAGGGGGGCTGCCCGGCCATCCGATGAGGTTGAGCGCCCCGGCTATGGATATATAGTTGATATCGTGTCCGGGGAGATGGCTGTAGGGCCCGTCCTGGCCATATCCGCTGAGAGAACAATATATGATGCCCGGATTGAGCTTGTTTATTGTTTCGTAATCAACACCCATGCGTTTGGCCACGCCCGGGCGGAATCCTTCGATAACTACGTCGGCTTCTTTGGCCAGCTTGTAAAAGACGTTTTTGCCTTCCTCGGATTTGAGATTGACGCGGATGCTCTTTTTATTGCGGTTCATGGCGTTGAAAGCCATCAGCGACTTGAGCGCCTCGGCCTCGGCGGGATCGATCAGCTTGCGCCCGCCGGCCAGGGGGACCGCCTCCACTTTGATGATATCCGCCCCGAAATCTCCCAGGATCATACTGCAAAGCTCGCCCGGCGGCATGTGCACGAGCTCAACGATCTTGATGCCTTCCAATACCTGCATGTAACCCCCTTATTGTGAAGAAGTTGTGTAATATTACAGGCTCGTGCTAAGTCAGTCAAAACAACGAAACAAAAATATCTAAAATCTAAACCCTAAATCCTAAACAAATAATAAACATAAAATTCGAATCCATGAGCTGTGATATTTGAGATTGTTTAGAGTTTAGTGCTTAGAATTTATGAAAACGGCTATATGAAAGCAGATGCTAAATTGTGCAGGATCCGCGCTACCGCCTCGGCGCGGTTGAGCGTGTAAAAGTGGAAGCAACGCACGCCGTTCTCCAACAGGTCCAGGCACTGCTGCGTGGCCAGGTCGATACCGGCAGCGACAACGTCGTCAGGATTGTCCATTTCCTCAAACCTGGTGGTGATTGGTATGGGTATTTCGACCCCGGACAGCTCACTGAAGCGCTCGACCTTCTGAAAATCAGTGATGGGCATGATACCGGCTATGATGGGGATGTCGATGCCGTCCTGTTCGAAGCGGTCCATCATCTGGTAGAAGTGGAAATTCTCGAAGAACATCTGAGTGATGCCGAACTCAGCCCCCTGGTCTATTTTCTGCTTGGTGTAGGCGGTGTCCAGCCCGAGGTTGGGCGATTCCAGGTGGCCTTCGGGGTATACGGCTACGCCGATGCAGAAGCTCTTATAGGTGGCCAGGAAGCGCACCAGGTCTGATGCGAAGCGGAAGTGCTCCTGCCCGTCGAAAACGTCGGCGCCGTATTCCTCAGGGTCGCCGCGCAGCGCCAGCACGTTCTCCGTGCCCAGTCGCTGGTAATAGTCGATGACCGGCTCCAGTTCGCTTCTGCGCGGGTCCGCGCAAGTGATATGCGGCATCACAGTAAGGCCTGTTTCGTCGTGCAGTTTACGCACGATGTGCTTGGTCTTGCCCAGCGTGTCCGCCCCGGCATGCTGAGTGACGGAGATGAAGGAAGGCTTAAAAATCTTCAGGCTCTCGATACGCTGCAGCAGCCTCTCCTCGCCGATGGGTGTTTTCGGTGGAAAGAACTCAAAAGAGAGGCATTTGCCCTGTTCCTGAATGATCTCCCTTATCTTCATCCTGTTGCCTTAAAAACGGCCTGTTTGAGGCCAAAAACAGCGTTAATCTTAACAGGTGACGCAATAGGAAATCAAGCTGCGGCTGCCATTGGCCCCGGATTGACAAACAGCGGGACGGGTCATTATGATGTTGACCTTATGGAAGACCCTCTATTAACCGCCAGGGTGCTGGTGGAGATTCAGGAGGGGGAGCGGAAGGTCATCGCCCGCGAACTCCACGACAGGCTGGGCCAGTCGCTGGCCGTGCTCAAATTACTTTTGGGCGACGCCATGGCCTCCTCCCAGGACAAGGTGCGCTATACACTGGGCGAAGCGCAGTCGCTGGTCAACGAGATGATGTCGCTGACACGCGATCTTTCACTGGAGCTGCGCCCAAAAATGCTGGACGACCTGGGGCTGCTGCCCGCCCTGCTTTACCTGTTTGAGAGCTTCACCTCGCGGACTCACGTAGCCGTCCTGTTCGAGCACCAGGGGTTGCACAAGAAGATACCGCCCGAGACGGGCCTGACCGCTTTCCGTGTAGTCAAGGAGGCGCTGGAAAACGTAGCAGCGCACGCGGGAGCAGGGGAGGCGAGGGTCAGGGTATGGTCGGACCGATGGGTGCTGGCGGCCAGAATCGAGGACAGCGGATGCGGTTTCGAGGCCGATAAGATATCGGAGAACTGGCCGGGCGGCATAAACGGCATGCGCGGACGTGTGCAGATCGCGGGCGGCAGGTTTTCGCTCGCTTCTGTCCCGGGGACCGGCACGACGGTCACGGTGGAACTGCCCCTGCCCGCGAGGTCGAGGAAAATCCTGACGGATTGAACAATGATTAACGTTGTACTGGCTGACGATCATCATGTAGTGCGCAAAGGAATCAAAGCTTTGCTGGAGGCTGAGGCCGATATACGTGTGAGCGGTGAAGCGGGCAGCGGCGCCGAGGCCGCACAGTTGGCCGGGCAGCTTAAGCCGGATGTCATGATCATCGACCTGATGCTGGCGGATATGAGCGGGCTGGCCGTCATCCGGCAGGTAAGGAAGAGGTCTCCCCTGACGTCCGCTGTGGTTCTGTCCATGTACGGCAATGATTGCTACGTAGTAGAGGCGCTGCAGGCCGGCGCCTGTTCATACGTTTTGAAGGATTCATCGCCCGAAGAGCTGGTCCGCGCCGTGCGCGAGGCGTCCCTGGGCAGGCGCTACCTGGCGCCGCCCCTCTCGGACAGGGCCATAGAAGCTTACCTGCAGAGGTCGGAGGAGAGCCGCCTGGAGCCCTACGATATGCTGACCTCGCGCGAGCGCGAGGTGCTGCACCTGGCCGCGCAGGGGTTCACCAGTTCGGAGATTGCCGAGCGGCTTTTCATCAGCCCGCGTACCGTGGAGGTGCACAGGGCAAGGGTCATGCAAAAACTGGGACTGCGCAACCGCACCGAGCTCATCCACTTCGCCATCAGGCGGGGAATAATACCGGAGAAATAGAGAAGGGCCCCGGATAAAATTCCACAATCCGCTTCTACATAGCCTTATTTGCGATCGCGCCTAATCCTGTTCCTCGTGTTTTCTTCAGGTAGCGGTCGCGGATCACGTAATAAACAACACCGATGACCATCCAGCCGACCAGTATGAGGAAGGCCGTCAGGCTCTCCATGACCAGCGCGGCGATGAAAAATGCTCCGAAGAGCAGGGCCAGTATGGGCACGACCCACAGCCAAATGCCCTTCAGCTTGAAGGGGGCCCTGGCGTAGGCCTCGGGCATTTTGCGGGGGAAGCGCATGGCCGATATGAGGATGGGGAAGAGCAATACGATGGAGCCGATGGAGGCGGTGTAGGCCAGCACCTCGAATGACGATGATCCCATGGGCAGGAAGGCCAGTGAGAGCACAAACATGATCAGCAGTCCCCAGTGGGGGGTCCCGAACTTTTTATTCACACCCGCCAGTGCCTTTGGGAAAACTTCATCCTCGGCGAAGACCAGTATATAACGCGAAGCGAACATGAAGGTGGCGTTGATGGTGGTGGCCAGGGCCAGCAGCCCCCCGCCCACGGTGAAGAAAAGGGCCAGCCCGGGTGGCATGAAGTAGCCGGCGGCGACGGACAGCGGCTGGTTGGCGCAGATGCTGGAAGGCACGACGCCAACTGTCACCAGTCCCATCAGGGTATAGATGACTATTACGATGGGCATGCTGATGGCGAACGACAGTGGTATGTTCCTGCCCGCGTTCTTGATCTCGGCGCCCAGGTCGATGATGAAGTTGGCCCCCATATAGGCGAAGAAGAGCATGCCGGAGGCTATGGCCAGGCCTGCCAGGCCGCCCGGGAAGAGCGGAGTGAGGTTGGCGGGATCTATGGCCGGTATGCCCCAGATGATATAGACCAGCAGGGCGGCCAGCAGTACGAAGAACATGCCGACCTGGACAATGCTGGCCGCCTTGACGCCCACCACGTTGATCAGAAAGAAGAAAGACAGGGCTATCACTGCCACCAGGTTGCGGTCGAAGGCGGGAAAGATGACGCGCAGGTAGTCGGAGAAGTTGAGGGCGTACATCGGCATGCCTCCCAGCATGATGCCCATCATGATGCCCCAGACCCCGATGAAGCCCCAGAAGGGGTTGAGTATGCGGCTGGGGTAGCGGAAGCTGCCACCCACGGTAGGCAGTACGGAGGCCAGCATGCCGATGGGCAGCAGCGCCAGCACCATGGGCATTGACGCTATAACAAAGGCGATCGGCACGCCGGGGCCGCATTTGGCCACCGCCAGGCCCGTCAGCGCGAAGATGCCGGCGCCGATGATGGCGCCCACTTCTATCGAGACCGTGTCCAGCAGGCCCAGAGATTTCTTGAGGCCTGAGCCGGACGAGCCCTTTTCTTCCTGCATAGTCAGCCTCCTGTCTTAGTTAGCTGTAGGAGCGTTCTTTCAGTTGTGCTCGCTCCCCCTATTTCAAATACGGTATGAGGTTCTCTTTACAGGCCCACTGCGCGGATTTGGGCAGTGTCTTGAAGCCCCCGCACTGCTTGACGGTCTCGCTGTAATCAACGCTGTTGTAGGTGTTCCAGAACAGCAATGGCGCCCCGTCGGGCGATCTGCCTTTCTTAACGAAATCCAGCATTGCCGCCAGCGCCTTACCGGTATATGTGGTTTCCAGCGCGATGCCCTCGGTCTTTTTTAGCAGGTCCACGGCGGCCCGCCCTTCCGGTGTTACCCTGCCGTACTCGCCGCCGAAGAAGTCCACATCCAGGTCGAAATCGGAGGCCGAGAACTTCATTTCAGGCACCGAAGGATCATACTTTCGCATCAACCGCGCCGTTTTATTGCTTAGTGATACTATGCCCTTGACGTTGGAATAGGAGTCCATGGAGACCTTGACGCCGACGATACGGCTTTTCATCCCGGCCAGCCTTGCCCCGACGATCAGCCCGGCTGTGGTGCCCATGGAGCCGGTGGCGCCGAAGATGTATTTAGGCTCGGGCAACAGGCCTGCGTCGACCTGCTTCTTCAGTTCAAAAGCGGCGCTGACATATCCCAGGGTCGTGAGGGGTGAGGTGCCCCCGGCCCAGAGCAGGTAGAACCTGGGGTGGCTGAGCAGCAGCCATCCCGCCCGCAGGTAGGCCTCGGCTGTGCTGCGGCAGACGTTTATCTCGGCGCCGAAATGCTGGTCGAGCAGGAGGTTCTCCTGCACCTTGTCGATTATAGGTTGAGGTATGAGCACCAGCACCGTTTTGATGCCGACCCGGCCGCAGTGAATAGTGGTGGCCAGGCCGTGGTTGGTGCCTATGCCGCCCACCGTGATCATGTATTTCTTCTTCTTGCGCAGGGAGTCGGCGATCGCGAATTCAAGCTTGCGCACCTTGTTGCCGCCGTACAGGTCGGACGACTTGTCATCGCGCTTCATCCAGAGCTCGGGGTAGCCGATGGCCGTGCCCAGGCTACTGAGCTTCTGCACCGGCGTGGGATATTGGCCCAGGGATATCCAGGGCAGGCGCTTCTCCAGCGCCGGGTAGGCTTCGAAAAGAGGTATAGTCATCAGTTTGGTCCTATGTCATTGCGAGGCCGAAGGCCGCGGCAATCTTGTGTACCCGTAATCACGCACAAGATTGCTTCGTCGCAGCCTGCCGCGCCTGCGGCTCGCAGCTTCAGCTCACCCTCGCAATGACGAATTAAAATACGTTCCTGGCACGGACATAGGCTATTAATTTCCCGCAGGCGCCGGGGCTGCCGCCCTGGACTCCACCCTGCCGGCGGTAAGGTGCCTGGCCAGGCGCTTGCCCAGCCCCAGTATCGAGAGTACGGGCGGCCTGCCCCACTCGTCCGGTATCACCGAGCAGTCGCAGACATAGAGGTTGTCGTACTCCGTCTTGAGGTCCGAGTTGACGATATCGTTGATCTTGCAGGTCCCGCCCGGGTGCGAGGCGATCCACCAGGTCTTGAAGATGTCTTTTGCGCCCGCGTTGACCAGGATCTTTTTAGCCCGGTCATAGCCGTGCATGAGCTTGCCGCGCTCGTCTTTGGTGAAAGGCTTCTTGATGAAGTTGCCGCTGATCCTGCCGCCCAGGTGATCTTTGGCCTTGATCATGATGGTGAGCTGGTGTTTGTTGGAGAGTTTATCCAGGCGGAAGACCTCGGCGGTAAATACGTCATAGATCAGCCAGGGCAGCGTCATGTCCGTCATCAGGTAGCCGTCATCTATCATGTGCTGTCCCATAGCCATGGGGAACTCGTGCCCGCCGTCGATATCCTTGGCCGTGCCGAAGACAGCGATCAGCGGATCGTAGAAAAAGTTGCTGCCCGCGTTCTTGATGCCGCTGTTCTGCAGCACCTGGGGCGAGCCGATGCCGCCCGCCGCCACGATCACGGTGTCGGCCTGGACGATCTGTTTTTTGCCGTGCCGTGTGAACTCCACACCGGTGGCCTTTTTATTCTCGATGATGACCCTGTCGACCTTTGCCAGGTCCATCAGGGCGGCCCCCTTTTCCATCGCCTCTTCTACGTACATGCGCGCGCTCCACTTGGCTTTGTAGGGGCAGCCCAGGTCGCACTTGTCGCAGGCGGCGCGGCATTTATCCTGGTAGACGAACTTGTTGAGCTTTTGCCAGTTGTAGCCCAGGTCGAGGGCGCTCTGCGCGATGCGTTTGGCCATGGGTCCGATCAGCTCGTCCTTGAGGGGGCCGACCGGGACTTCCCGCTTGACCTCCTTGACCTCGTCCCTGATATCTATGCCGTACTTGTCCCACCACTCGTAGGGAGGCTCGTAAGCGGTGGCGTAGTAAACCACCGAGCTGCCGCCCACCGTTACCGCGCGCACCAGCCCCAGCATACCGTCGATGATATAAAGGCTTTTATAGGGCATACCGATGTAGCCGAAGGCCTGGCCGTTGGTGCCTGTTACCGGGGCGTTGCTGCCCCAATCGAGCATCAGCACCTTCTTGCCCTTGACTGTGAGGTCCTTGGCCACGGTGGCCCCGCCGGGGCCCGTCCCCACCACGATGGCGTCGTACTTCTCTTTTAAAGTTTCAACCATTAACATCCTCCTGCCGCATTATTCATGAACCGGTCACATACAGAAAATAGCATACTCTAAAACTAAAGAGCTTTCAATACATCGCTACCCGGCTTTGCCGACGGCCGTCATGTTAGGCGCTGTGCTCTTTGCTATACTTGAATTGAAATGGTCGCAGCGCGCAGCATAATCGCGGTAGCCGGCTTTTTGATCCTGTCCGGCTGCCTCCCGGCGGCTCAAACCGTGAAGGCGCCGGCCGCGGAGAACGCCACGGTCCCGGCAGCGGCCGCGGCTGTAAGGCCCTGGCCGGTGATAGATGACTTCTCCGCCGGCTCGGGAAACGTCCTGCCGGGCGAGAACGTGACGCTGCGCTGGAAAGTCTCTGACGGCGCCATCGTGAGCATCGACAACGGGCCGGGCAGGGTTATGGCTGCCGGCTCGATGGTGGTCGCGCCGCAGCAAACCACCAAATACACGCTCACCGCCGCCGGGGAGAGAGGGGTTTCGACCGCCTGGGTTACGGTGCAGGTGGCGGACAAAAAAACGTTCCTGCCCGACCTGGTCATCACGGGCGTGACGCAGATCAGCGGGCTGCTCTACTATAAAATCAAGAACGTCGGCGCGGCGGACGCCGGTCCCAGCGAGACCTATGTCTATGACCAGAGCAACATGCTGCGGGATACGAGCTGGGTGGAGGGGCTCAAGGCCGGCGAGGAGAAGACATTGCCCTTTACCAATTACGATTGGGAGGGTGCCAGGATCAGGATCTGCGCGGACGGCGGCGGCAAAGTCCTGGAGGCCGGCAGGGACAACAACTGCTATGTCCCATCCTTCGGGTTCAAGTATAACTACGATTTCGGGCAATTCGCCTCGCGGGTCAAATGGAGGGGCAGCGCCGGCGCGATCAAATACGCTGACGGCGACAGGATCAGCGGGACGGCCGCGAAGCTGACTGAGGTAGTGGCCGAGGACAACCAGACCTATCGTAACGTGATCGAGATGGTCCCGCCGGAATCCGGCTTCGGCTGGATAGAGGGCTATTTCGGCGACTGGCAGGAGCAGTGGCAGTCGGGGGGCTATATGCTGCCGCTGGAGCTGCCGTATAACGCGCGCTTCACCGCCAGGGTGGGGTTGTCCGGGGAGGCCCGGGGCGTCACCGGGACATCCTTCCTCTTCGGCCTGCAGGACGAGCGGGGCAATATCAACTGGTGGCCGGCGGTCGGCGCGGCTTACGACGGCCGGCTGGATGACATGGATATCGACCTCTCGGCCTACGGCGGCAGGAAGGTCACGGCCATAATGCGTGTGGAGAACGGCGCGGACCCGCGGAACAACTATGCCCTGTGGATCGAGCCCCGCATTGCGCAATGACTGTACGGGATTGTTTTACAAGCCAATAGTATATAAGTATAATGGCGGCAAATAAGGGTAACATCATCAGGATTGATCGCAAATGAAGGCTATTATTTTATCGGGCGGCAAGGGCACCAGGCTCAAGCCCATGACGCACACTGTGGCCAAGCAGCTGCTGCCGGTGGCCAATAAGCCCATCCTCTTTTATGTGCTCGACCAGATAGTCGAGAGCGGCATCAGGGAGATCGGCATCATCATCTCGCCGGAGACGGGTGGGGAGATAAGGAAGGCGGTAGCGGGCGGATCCGGCTGGGACGCGGATATCAGCTACATCGTGCAGGAGAAGCCGGCCGGCCTGGCGCACGCCGTCAAGACGGCGCGTGATTTCTTGGGGGATTCCCGCTTTCTCATGTTCCTGGGAGACAACCTCATCCAGGACGGGGTAAAAAAATTCGTCGCTGAGTTTGAGAGCAAATCGCCGACCGCGCTGGTGCTCTTAAAAGAAGTTAGCGACCCCCGGCTTTTCGGCGTGGCCGAGCTGGACGGCGCGGGCAAGATACTGCAGCTGGTGGAGAAGCCTACCGAGCCCAAGAGCAACCTGGCGCTGGTCGGCGTCTACCTGTTCAAGCCGGACATCCACCGGGCTATCGACCGCATCAAGCCGTCGAGGCGCGGCGAGCTTGAGATAACCGACGCCATACAGGAGCTGCTCAACATGGGGCACAGGGTGGAGAGCCATGTGCTCAGCGGGTGGTGGCTTGATACGGGGAAAAAGGACGATATGCTGGAGGCCAACCGCACCGTGCTGGACGACCTGGTCAGGAGCAACGTCAAAATAAAAGTGGGCGTGGGCAGCAAGGTGGAGGGCCGTGTAGCGGTGGGCGAGGGTACGGTGATCGAGGGGAGCACCGTACGGGGGCCGGTCTCCATCGCGGAGAACTGCAAGATCATCAATTCCTTTATCGGCCCGTATACCAGTATAGCGCCCGGCGCGGTCATCGAGAACTCCTCCCTGCGCCACTCCATCATACTGGAGAACTGCCGTATCAGCGATATCGAGAACCTGACCGACAGCATGATCGGCCGCAACACCACGGTCAGGAGCCGCAAGACCATATCGAGCCCGGTCAGTCTCCTTGTGGGCGACGATGCCGCCCTGGAATTATAATAAGTGAGATAAAAGATGATGAAAGAATATTCTCTCGACGGCCTGCGAGCCTGGGATATCAACCTGCTGCCGGACGAGCGCGGCTTTTTCGCCGAGGCCGTCAGGCGCGACTGGAAGGACTTTATACCGGACGAGATACAGCAGGCCAACATCAGCTTCACCTATCCCGGCGTGGTCAGGGCCTGGCACAGGCATCTGCGTGGCCAGGTGGACTACTTCCTGGTGCTGAAGGGCGCCTCGAAGGTCTGCGCCTACGATGAGAAGACGGCGGGGCTGGTCGAGATCGTCGCGAGCGGGGCCAGGCCCATGCTCATCAGGATGCCCGGCTATTATTACCACGGATTCAAGGCCATAGCCGACGAGCCGTCGCTGATGGTTTATTTCACCAGCCGTCTTTACGACTACAAGGACCCCGACGAAGAGCGCATCCCCTGGGACGACCCGCGCATCGAGCCGGCTGAGATCAATGGAATTAAAGAAGACCCGCGCTGCGGCCTGCCCTGGGACTGGTTTTACCCACCATACAAATGAAGGCGGTAACATGAAACTACTGGTCACCGGCGGCGCCGGCTTCATCGGCAGCCACTTCATACGATATATACTCGAGCGGCATGACGGCTGGCAGGTCGCCAACCTGGATAAGCTGACCTATGCCGGCAACCTGGAGAACCTGGAAGATGTCCGCAAGCATCCGGGATACAGCTTTATCAAAGGAGACATAGCCGACCGGGAGCAGGTGGACGCCGTGCTCAAGGAAGGGTACCAGGCCGTGGTCAACTTTGCAGCAGAATCGCACGTGGACCGCAGCATACTGGACGCCACACCCTTCGTTGACACCAACATCAAAGGCACGCAGGTGCTGCTGGAAGGCGCGCGCGTGCACGGAGTTAAAAGCTTCCTGCAGGTATCCACCGATGAGGTCTACGGATCAAGGGACAAGGGCTATTTCACGGAGGAATCGCCGCTTGAGCCCAGCAGCCCCTATTCGGCCAGCAAGGCGGCCGCCGACCTGATGTGCCTTGCCTACTATAAGACCTACACTCTGCCTGTGATGATAACCCGCTGCACCAACAACTTCGGCCCATACCAGTTTCCCGAGAAGCTCATACCGCTGGTCATCAGCAATGCAGCTGAGGATAAGCCCATACCCGTTTACGGCGATGGCCTCAATCGCCGCGACTGGATCTACGTGAGGGACCACTGCAGCGCCCTGGAGGCCGTGCTGCTCAAAGGCCGCGCCGGGCAGGTCTATAACATCGCCGGCGGGCAGGAGAGGCCCAATGTAACGCTGGTGAAGTTGATTCTAAAGCTGATGGGCAAACCCGAAGGCCTCATCACCTTTGTCAAAGACCGGCCTGCCCACGACCGCCGCTACGCCATAGACTGCGGCAAGATAGGGCGCGAGCTGGGCTGGAAGCCGCTCAACACACTTGAGAAAGCCATATCTGCCACGGTGGACTGGTACCTGAAAAACGCAGGCTGGTGGCGCAGCGTAAAAAGCGGTGAGTACCGGGAATACTACGCCAGGATGTACGGCAGCCGGTGAAAATATTGATTACGGGCGCCGACGGCCAGCTCGGCGCCGACCTTTGTATAGCCTTGAAAAAGCATGTGCTGGCGCCATTGACCATCGGGGACGGCGATATCGCCGACGCTGATTTCGTCAGGGGGCATGCGCTGAAGAACCGGCCCGATATCATCATCAATACCGCCGCCTTCGTGCGTGTGGACGACTGCGAGGACAGGAAGGAATTGGCCTTCCGCGTCAACGCGCTGGGCGCCAGGAACGTGGCCGTGGCTGCGGCGGAGGTCAAAGCCAGGCTCGTCCATATCAGCACCGATCACGTCTTCGGCTGCGGGGCTGTCCCGCGCAGCGTGCCCTATCTTGAAGCTGACGAGCCCTCGCCCTGCAACGTCTACGGCGCCTCCAAGCTGGAGGGTGACAACCACGTGCGTGCTCTTTGCGGCGACCATATCATCGTCAGGTCCTCTGCGCTTTTCGGCACGGCCGGCTCCATGGGCAAAGGCGGCAACTTCGTCGAGACTATGCTGAAGCTGGCGGCGGAGAAGCCGGAGCTACGCGTGGTGGACGACCAGGTGTTTTCGCCCACATACACGCGCGACCTCGCCTGCAAGATAGCACAGGTCATTGAGACCGGTTTCAACGGCACAATCAACGTGACCAATAACGGTAGCTGCTCATGGTATGAATTTACCGTTGAGATACTTAAACAGGCCGGGCTGAAAACACCCGTCATCCCCATCACATCCGCCCAGTTCCCTCAGAAGGCCAGGAGGCCGCGCTACTCCGTGCTGGGCCACGGCGAGCTGCAGCGGCTCGGCCTGGACGACCTGCCCCCCTGGCAGGACGCGCTGGGAGACTATTTAAGGCGTAAAGGCCACATCCATTAGCCACTGTCATTGCGAGGAGCGCAGCGACGCGGCAATCCTGTGATTCCGGGGCGCGCCTCCCACGAACAGTACGAAAGTACCGCCTTAAATATAATTCTGATCATACACCGAGATGCGCGACTGCCCATTCCTTATTCCATTTTCCCGCTATCCTTTGCTATACTGGGTTAATGTATAAAAGCAACACCCCCCGGACGCTTGCCTGGCTGCTGCTGGTTGCCCTTCTGCCGGCCGGGTCAGTCGGACTGGCCTGCTCCCTGGGCTCTCAAGTCCCGCAAACACCGCAGCAAAACGTAATGGGACCAATTGGGCAAGCCACTTTTGAACAGCTCGTTGCCCATGCGTACGCCATTCTCATCGGCGAGGTCACCGATATAGCTGTTTTCAATGACAGCAGCGGAAAACCGCTGTACAACATGGTCACTATCGATGTTGAACAGGTACTGAAAGGTGAGATGCTTACGCAGGCGGTTGTCAGGGTCCCGGCCATTGTTGACGGGGAAGCGAGGGCTGATACCCCGGTATTTACCGTTGGCGAAAGGGTATTACTATTGTTAGATAAAGGCACCGGCACTTTTACCATTGAAGGCGGTATGCAGGGCAGATACTCGATTGATAAAAACGGCATGTTGAGTAATAATATTCGCTTAGCTGATTTTATTGAGCAGGTCAAAAGCATATTGGCAAGCAAACAGGAGGGGAAGTAGCCTGACCGGACCCTCCTTCATTTTAGAGTAGACATAATATGAGAAACGTTAGTAGTAATAACCGGTGGTTGGCCCTTGTTGCCTGCCTCATCATACTGTCATCTTTATTAGCCGGCGTATTCACGAATAAAGTCTTTGCCGAAGGGGGGACGGCTACCGAGCTCAGCTCCTATGAGACCAGGGTCACCGATAGCCAGGGGCATAACCTTATCAAGGCTGTTTTCCCCTCGCCGCCGCCGAAAGTGAAGATGGCGCCGGCCAATGTGCCTTCTTCATCCGCTTCGCCGTCCGGGTATGTGGCGGGTTCGGTTAACGTCTTGTCAAACGTGCCGGCGTTTTACTGGAGCTACGGTTGTTCCGCCACCGCGGCCGCCATGTTGTTCGGCTATTATGACCGCATCGGTTACAGCAATATGTATACCGGGCCGGCCGGGGGTGGCGTATGCCCCATGGATAACTCGATCTGGGGTCGTACAGCCTATCCGAGTGTTACCTGCGGCGAGTGCCCACTCAGCGCAACACACCAGGGTGTCGACGGCAGGGCCATAAAAGGCCACGTCGACGACTACTGGATTGATTATGGCAACTACGGGCCTGACCCCTACACTGATAACTGGACGGAGCATGCAACCGGCGATTGTACCGCCGACTTTATGGGCACCAACCAGGTGAAGTACCGCCTCTGGGATGGCGCGACCTATTTCTTTTGGAATGGTAATGGCGGTGACCCGCTCTACGACTATACTGGTATGGAGTCATCACATTATCGTGACGGCTGCCATGGCATGAGGTTGTTTGCCGAGTCCCGCGGCTACACGGTGACGGCTAATTTCAGCCAGGAGATAAGGGAGAGGCTAACTGATAAGACCAAAGGCTTTACCTTCCAGGATTACCAGGCTGAAATCGATGCCGGGCGGCCCGTGATGATACAGGTTGAAGGACATTCCATGCTGGGATATGGTTATGATACCTCAACTAATACTATCTATATCCGCGATACTTGGGATTACAATAGCCATACAATGATATGGGGCGGATCTTATAGCGGTAGGCAGCACTTGGCTGTGACGGTTATCCGGCTGGCCGCTCTTGCACCGGCCCCGCCGATGCTTTTATCCCCTTCCAATGGAACCTCTGCGGGTGGAACAAGCGTGTTCTTTCAGTGGGCTTCATCAAGCGGCGCTACGCGATATCGCCTTCAAGTCAACAGCAATTCAACATTTACAGGCATAACTATGTTCGACTCGATAATTGCAGGTTCCTCTCAATCGGTTTCAGGCTTCACAAACACCGGTGGAACCTATTATTGGCGTGTTTATGCCGGCAACGCCGGTGACCTATGGAGTATACCCTCAGAAGTAAGGAGCTTTGTAAATAACAACTCTCAAAGATTTCTGGGGCCTGAGGATTCGACAGCCACTGCCACTACATCCCCTAATTATTTTATATTAGACCGCTTTACAGCAAATACCACAGGAGACATAACATCGATCAGGATAAAATGCGGATCGAACGGCAATGTAAAAGTGGCGATATATGCCGACAGCGCAGGCAGTCCGGGTGCGCTGCTCAATGCAGTCAACACCGGGACAGCGGTAACAACGGGATGGAACACCATTTCGATTCCATCGACAGCGGTAAATGCAGGAGCATATTACTGGCTTTCATTCATTATGGACACCAGCTGTGTCAGTTACAGGCAAGAGGGAAATACAACCCGCTGCTTTAAGCCGGTGGCATATAATGGATTTACTTTTCCTGCTTCTGCCGGCAGTGGATTTAATACGAGCTATACGATCTGGTATGACTATATAACCGCCTGGGGTACTGTCACGAGTGCACCTGCGAGCAGCAAGCTGATAGGGCCTGAGGATTCGACAGCCACTGCCACAACATCGCCTAATTATTTTATATTAGACCGGTTTGCAGCCAACACCACGGGAGACATAACATCGATCAGGATAAAATGTGGATCGAACGGCAATGTAAAAGTGGCGGTATATGCCGATAGCGCAGGCAGTCCGGGTGCGCTGCGCAGTGCAGTCAACACCGGGACAGCGGTAACAACGGGATGGAACACCATTTCAATTCCATCGACAGCGGTAAATGCAGGAGCATATTACTGGCTTTCATTCATTATGGATACCAGCTGTGTCAGTTACAGGCAGGAGGGGAATACAACCCGCTGCTTTAAGCCGGTGGCATATAATGGATTTACCTTTCCTGCTTCTGCCGGCGGTGGATTTAATACGAGCTATACCATCTGGTATGACTATATAACCGCCTGGGGTACTGTCACGAGTGCACCTGCGAGCAGCAAGCTGATAGGGCCGGAGGATTCGACCGCCACTGCCACAACATCGCCTAATTATTTTATATTAGACCGGTTTGCAGCAAACACCACGGGAGACATAACATCGATCAGGATAAAATGCGGATCGAACGGCAATGTAAAAGTGGCGATATATGCCGACAGCGCAGGCAGTCCGGGTGCGCTGCTCAATGCAGTCAACACCGGGACAGCGGTAACAACGGGATGGAACACCATTTCGATTCCATCGACAGCGGTAAATGCAGGAGCATATTACTGGCTTTCATTCATTATGGACACCAGCTGTGTCAGTTACAGGCAAGAGGGAAATACAACCCGATGCTTTAAGCCGGTGGCATATAATGGATTTACTTTTCCTGCTTCTGCCGGTGGTGGATTTAATACGAGCTATACGATCTGGTATGACTATATAACGGGCTGGGGTTCTGCGGATTGAACTCGGATATAGCGAATTCTCTTGACATAATTTATTAAACAACCATAAAATATACAAACAGTTTAATTAGCTGTAGTATTGAAGCTACAGGGCAATTAGACAAATAGTGACCATGAAAATCAGCAGTATATTCTTATGATTAATAATCAGAGGGATCTTTTATTTGGATTTTCTGTAGTTATTCCGGTATTCAACGAAGAAAACAATCTGCGTGTCCTTACTGATCGTCTGAATGGTGTAATGCAGGGTTTGGGTAAGACCTATGAAATAATCTATGTGGATGATGGCAGCACAGATGGCTCTTTTCAAGTACTCAGTGACTTACACAAACAGGATAACCGCTTAAAGGTCATAAGGTTTACACGTAATTTCGGACAGCATCCTGCCGTCATGGCAGGATTTAATACCGCAAGAGGTGAGATCGTTATAACAATTGATGCGGATCTGCAGAACCCTCCCGAGGAAATACCTAAGCTTATTAACAAACTGGATGAAGGCTACGATATCGTATTTGGGGTGTTCTTAAAGCGTAAGCATTCAGCTTTCAGAAGGGCAGGTTCGCGGTTTGCCAAGTGGGTGCTCTCCAAGGTAGTTCCGGTGGAAACAACGAACTTGAGCGGTTTTAGAGCAATGCGTATGCATGTGATCGAGCAATTGAAGCAGTTCCACGAAAAAGTCAGATTCCTTGATGGCTTGCTTTGTTGGACGGGTTTCAAGGTCGGGATAGTAGAAGTAGAACATTGCGAAAGATACAGCGGGAAGACGAAGTATACCCTATTCAAACTTGTAGGCCTCTGGACGGATATGGTGGTCACGTTTACTGATCTGCCGCTGAAGATAGCGATATTTGCAGGGTTGTTAATGAGCTTCATAGGTCTTACCATGGCTCTAATATATTTTGTTTTATACTTGCTCTATGGGTTCAGTGTTTCAGGGTTTGCCACCACTGTGATTCTTATCACCGTTTTCTCCGGAGTTCAGCTGTTTTGTCTGGGCATTATGGGTGAATATATAGGAAGGATGAACAAAGATATTAAGGACAAACCTGAATATATTGTGCGTGAAAGCTTGGGATAAAAAGGAGAAGTTTAATGAAGGAGGACAAATCAAACTGGGTTGGTCCAGAATATAATGATGTTGGCATGACCCAGTGGTTTTGGCGAGTAAGCCATAGGCAAAATTTTAAACTTGGGAATAATGTTGAGATAGGATCATTCAGTATGATTGACGCTAGACATGGTGTTACTATTGAAGATGATGCTAAGATAGGTTTTGGTTGCTCTATTTTAAGTTATTCGTCCATCGATAATAAGGGTGGCGAAGTGATCCTGCAAAAAGGATGTAAGGTAGGTGCAAATACTGTCATTATGCCCGGTATCACTATTGGGAAAGGCGCGGTGGTCGGTAGCAATAGTTTTGTTAATCACAATATACCGCCTAATCAAGTTTGGATTGGGTCTCCGGCGCGATTCCATAGAGAGATTGAGACTAAGTAGCTAATTGAGCATAAGGTAAAAATTGTATTAAATTGCTTCTAAAATATTACGAAGACAATTTTAGGTCGAAGATGTAATAATGAAAAAAGTTCTTATTTCTGGAGGAGCCGGGTACATAGGGTCTGTGATGTCTGGCATACTACTTAAAGCAGGGCACAGGGTCAGGGTGCTTGATCGGATGTTCTTCGGGACGCAGACGGTCAATGAATATATCGACAATCCGAACTTCGAGCTATTCAGAGACGACACACGCCATTTTAACGAGGAGCTATTGCGTGGCTGTGATGTCGTCATTGATTTAGCCGGAATCTCTAACGATCCTTCATGTGACCTGGATCATGAAGTAACAACAAGCATCAATCACAAGGGCTCTGTAAGATTGGCTAAACTGGCTAAAGCAATGGGCGTTGAACGTTATATTTATTCATCTTCATGTAGTGTTTATGGTGGTGCTGGGTCCACTGGTGTTACTGAAGGTGCGCCGAAAAATCCAGTATCACTTTACGCACGTACTAAAGTGCAGGCTGAAGAAGAAATATTGCCGCTGTCAGACAAAGATTTTTGTGTGACAATTTTGAGAAACGCAACCGTCTACGGCCTGTCACCCAGGATGAGGTTTGACCTCGTAGTCAATATTATGACAATGCGTGCCTGGAAAAATAGGAGGATCCATGTACTGGGGGGAGGGAAGCAATGGAGGCCAGTTGTCCACGTAAAAGACGTGGCCAAAGCGTTTATGCTGGTGATGGATGCAAATAAGGCGAAGGTAAATGGCGAGGCATTCAATGTCGGTTCGAATGAACAGAACCATCAGGTTATTCAAATCGCTGCCATCGTCAGAGACGTGATACCACACGTTGATATAGAAGTTGTGCCCGATGACCCGGATAAACGCAACTATAACGTATGTTTTGACAAGATTCGAAATACCTTGGATTATCAAGTAGATAGATCGGTTCATGAGGGCGTTGAAGAGATTAAGCAGGCGTTGGAGAATGGTGTTATTGATCCAGAGGATATACGTACAATAACATTAAGATATTATCAATATTTAATTGAGGCAGATAGAGTCCTTAAAGAAGTTAGCTACAAAGGGAAAATATTTTAAACTATGTATGGCGGGCTGAAATAACGAATGGGTTTGCTCAAAACCACTTTTGACTGATGTATGTAATTGTTCGTGGAAGCGGAATAGCCTAGGCGTTATCTTTGTAAGGGCAGGGATAGGGCGATATGAATTCTGTTGAAGCAGTAGATGATAGTAAACGTCTCTTCTATTGCCCGCACTGCAAAGGCACTCTTGTCATAACGGGTAAATGTTATATTTGTAGAAGTTGTGTGCGTTCTTACCCCGTGGTTGATGCCATCCCTTTATTTGCTGATCAGCAAATGTACATAGACAGTTTCGATGTTTCGGCTTTCGCGTTCCTATTTGAGATGGAACAGAAACATTTCTGGCATATTGGTAGACGCGAGTTAATCTTTGATATGCTGAGAAGAAGCATTTCTGGATTATTCCGGTTTGACATGCTTGAGATTGGCTGTGGCAACGGCAGTATTTTGGCTTACTTAAAACAGAAGGGGGTTAATATCGAAGGTGGAGATATTTTTCTCGAGGGATTGAAATTTTGCCGCCGGCGAACGACTTCTATTAACTTATATCAGTTTGATGTCACGGCTCTCCCCTTTAAAAATAACCTTGATCTAATAGGACTGTTCGATGTGCTAGAACATATTGACGATGATGTTAAGGCTCTGTCAGAAATTAATTCTGCGTTAAAATCTGATGGATATCTAATATTGACAGTTCCCGCATACCAGTATCTCTGGAGCGATTTTGACGAGATCTCATATCATAAGCGCCGGTATGGGAAACATGACATTGTGGATAAGTTAAATACCGCAGGATTTAAAATCCGAAGATATACATATTTTATGTTTTTCCTCTTCCCTTTATTAGCCTTTATACGTCTTGTTAGAAGGGCAAATCCAAAGAGTAATAACAGTGCGCGCGTTTCAAATAAAACACTCGAATTAAGAACTATTCCTGTCATCAATGGAATATTCCTGGCTTTACTGCGGTTTGAGAAATATTTGATCCGGTATATATCACTCCCCTTTGGATCTTCTATATTAATATTGGCGCAGAAGGATAGTCGAAATGAAAATTGACTTTTATAAGCACAATATATCAGGTGATGATATAAACAATGTTGTTCAAGTATTAAACTCGCTGTTTCTGACAACTGGTGATGTAGTAAAAGAGTTTGAAACAAGGTTTTCCGATTATCTGAATTGTAGTTATACAGTTGGTGTAACCAGTTGTACCGCTGCCTTGCACCTTTCGATGCTTGCCTTGGGTATAAAGGCTGGTGACGAAGTAATAACTACCCCCATGACCTTTATCGCATCGGCCAACGCTATATTGTATGTGGGAGCCACCCCAGTATTCGTTGATGTTGAACCTGATACCGGTAACCTGGATGCAAATTTGATTGAAAAAGCAATTACACCCAAGACAAAAGCTATTTTACCTGTACACCTGTACGGTCAGATGTGCGATATGAAGAAAATAAAGGAGATTGCTGATCGGCACGGTTTAATTGTTATAGAAGATGCTGCTCATTGTATTGAGGGGATACGTGATGGCATAAGGCCCGGCACTCTAGGTGATGCTGCTTGTTTCAGCTATTACGCAACAAAAAACATCACATCAGGTGAAGGTGGGGCAGTCAGCACCAACAATGGGAGTATTGCTGAAACCATAAGGAAGCTACGACTGCATGGAATGAGTAAAGGGGCATCTGAGAGATATTCTAAGAAATACGAGCATTGGGATATGGAAATGCTTGGCTGGAAATACAATATGAACAATATCCAGGCGGCAATGTTACTGGGACAACTGGATAAAATGGAAATAAACGTTCAAAGGCGTGAGTATATTTGTAGGGAATATGAAGAGGCCTTCAAGAGTAACCCTGAGATTACCTGTCTGAAGATATTGCCAGGTTCGAAAAGCGCCAGGCATCTTTTCACTATCCTGGTCGCACCGGAAAAACGGGACATTATTTTACATGAACTTCAGGAGAAAGAAATTGGAGTTGCAATTAATTTCAGGTCAATCCACCTGCTAAAATACTACAGGGAGCTCTTTGGTTATAAGAGAGGGATGTATCCTATAGCAGAAAGGATGGGTGACAGTACCATTTCTATTCCAATGTATCCCAAGTTGACGAATGAAGAAATCAATTATGTTATCCAAACGGTGAAAGAAGTGGTTACACAGAACAAATAGGCTTAGGTTAGCGCAATAATAAAATAATACACGGGAGAAAGATAATTGGGATGGTCTATCTGTTAGTTTTTATATCGGTAGCTGCGATGACAGCAGCACAGTTGCTTTTAAAAAAGGGGATGCTTTCAACTGGTCAAAGCCCGCAGAATATTGGAGAACTCGTACCCTTTTTTTTAAAGGCCTACAACAACCCGTACATTATTTCAGCCGTATTCGTGATAATTTTAACATCATTGGCATGGGTTCTAGCTGTATCAAAAGCACAACTGAGTTTCATATATCCATTTATGGCGTTATCTTATGTGCTAGTCGCCCTTTTCTCCATGATAATCTTCAAAGAAGATGTAACCATACTCAGGTGGGTGGGGATTATAGTTATCTGCATAGGAGTATATTTAGTCTCAAGAAGTTAGTTTGAGAAAATAGATCACCGATAGAAATACATAGAGCATGTAGCCTTTAACTTGGCCTCTTCAATATCTTTGCTATAGGCTTGAGCAGAGCGTTTTTAAGCAAATCAATGCCTATGCTAACTATTTTGAGCAATGGAATAGTCTTTATAATATATGTGATCTTTCTCAGGCGAAAATAGAAGCGTAAATACGCACGTGCCTGCAACTCTCTTAATTTCTCCAACGGAATGTTTTCTAGTTCTAGCGGTCCACCTGATTGCTTAGTGTACTTGCTCCAGTCTCTGGTAAGAAGCCTATAATTACTCTCCCCATTCTCGGCCATTTGTTGTATCTTAGTTCCGGGATAAGGGATCATAATAGCTAAATTGAATATAGCTACATCAAGTTCTATGGCGAAGTCAACGGTATCTCTAATCGACTCTATCGTTTCGTTCGGATGACCAATTATGAATGTAGCATCGACTGGCAACCCAACCTTTTTCGCTGCGGACACTGCATTTCTTATTTGTTTCTTGGTCTCGTCTTTCCCTGAAGCAGCTAATATCTTTTCATTGCCAGATTCGATACCGATATTGCATGTCAAGCAACCAGATTGTTTCATTAAGCTTAATACTTCTTCATTAAGAACATCCGCCCTAGTTGGCGCACTCCATCTGATCTTGTTATTGATACCACGTCGGATGATTTCATCGCATAAACCAATAACATTGTTTTCTCTGATTCCGAAGGTCCCGTCAGCAAAGAAGAAATCCGTTGCCCCATAGCATTTCATATGATGCTCGATCTCATCAACTACCTTAATATAATCACGGAACCTGGCGGTGTTGCCATATACATGAAAGCAAAAATTACACCTATATGGGCACCCGCGTATAGAGAGGATGGGCAATTCTAGTACTCGTCTGTCATTTGTGCTTCCCAGACTTATCATGGTTCTTCCACGGTATAAATCCAGTGGGAATAGATCCCAGGCTGGATACGGTAAATCGTCTATTTCCTTGATCAACGCACGCGGCTTATTAAGAATTATCTTATCACCGCTTCTGAAAGCAATCCCATCTATTACCTCTAAGTTAGAAAATCCATCGGTCCTAACAATATCCCATAGGGTGTGTTCTCCCTCACCACAGACTATGATATCTATGTCTTTGAATTCAGACAGCACATATTCTGGAAGAGCAGACGCATGAGCCCCACCTACTACTGTCTTTATGTCTTTATTGACGCTTTTAATCTCCCGGCAGATATCAGCGGCATCGTGGATTTCTTCAGTAAAAGCAGTAATACCCACAAGATCCGGCTGAAAGGCCGATATTTTTCTTATAGCCTCCTTGGTATCAATTTGTTCTGCCTTGCAGTCTAATATTTGCACAACTGCGCCCTGTTCCCTCAAATATGCGGCAATATAGGCGATGCCAATACGTGGCCATATAGAACCAAGTTGCTTAACATCAGTGATTTTCCTTTGCGGTGGCACCACAAGCAGAACTTTTTTCATTTTTATGCAGTCCTCTATGTTATTTAAATTGCACGCAACACAATTTCATTATTAATGTGCAAGTTTTCAGTAGTTAATGAGTTTTCCATTATCAAATATACTTAACCTTGAGCAGTTGGTAATGGCTGGCGCATTGGTTATTAATTACCTATCGTTATTCTAGAGATTACTTAACTTCCTCAAATTGTATCGTGTAGAAACCATAGCACAACTTTCGTGGGTCCCCGTTACCAGGCAACTCTGCCGCTAACTTTGCTTTGAATTCAATAGTATTTTCGCCTTTTTTCAATAATAAGTCTTTAATAGCACAGAAGTTATTATTATCGCAATCCATTATTTTAATACCATTAAGATAGACTGAAAGGCTATTCGCATTATTCAGAGGCACATATCGTAAGATTAAATTGGTACGAATATTTTCCTCATTAGAATCAACAATAACTGAGGCAACATCAGAGGCGGTCCAACGTTTGTCCGGTTCATAGCTAGCCCAGCCTTCACCAAATTTTAATGTGAAAACGGGTGAACTTTTACTAAGCGAATACGTAGAATTTATCTGCAAAGTATTTGAATCACTTTTATGAAGAATAGACAATATTCCATCGGCACCTTTCCCGGTATTTCTTATCAAACTCCATTCACCTTTAAGAGGTGTTGCAGCATAATAGGTTGATTCCTCAAAATATAACTTTTTGGGGAATAGAAAATAAGCCTCCCACATGATATTCCAATAACTTCCGGGATCAGCCGGGATATTTATAGACTTAATTTCCTCATTATTCCGAACACTCTGTAAATTGATTGCATCAGGGGGAATGGCAATGACTTTACCAGGTCTGAGGGCTGCATATAGCGTTGCCCCTGCGGAAATAGAATTGGACATTACTAGTGCTGCTATGACAAGTAAATATAGTGTATTTTTTCTAATACCTATATAGTGATGATTTGATTTAATGGGGGTCTGGAAAATGCTACCCATATTAATAGTCGTATCCTTCAATAAAGGGAAAGATGACAACAATAATAACGGGAAAAAAAACGAGATCAATTTGAATTGGTTATAGCCACCGAATCCTTCATTAGTTCTTGATATATTCATAAAAGATAGGGCTATAGCACCTATAAAAATTAGTAGAAATGTGGAGAGCGAAAAAAGAAAATTCTCCATGTCACTTCTATATAGCTTAATAAAACCGAAAACAATCACAGCTAGTAAAATTACTGAGATAACAACTGTGATGCCAATATAATTTTGAAAGTTTGCCAGTTGGTTATAGTGGAGTAATGAATCAGCGGTCGGATCTGGCAAAGAAAAAGGGGTAATGCCATATAATTTTTGAGGGGTTATCCAGGGGATAAACCAACCCGCTGTAACGCTACTCATAGTAGAGGTCATGGTAATAATCATTTGCGGCCTTTGAGGTGATAGGCAAACAAGGACAACCAATGCAATGCAATTAATCACTACCCAATTTAATAATTTGGTAACATCTTTATTCTTCCAGTAGGATAACAAGAGATAGGAAATAATTAGACCATATATAATGACCAGCATATGACTATATGTCAGCGATATACCCCATATAGAAAGGATCAAAAATGGCGCATAGCGAATAGCATCCTTAAATTTATTAGTCCTGATCATTGCTACATTGGATAACATAATCAACAACATTAACGGTACCGCAATTATTTGGCATTCAAATCCATTGAATATCACAAAATACAGCAGTGAACTCAAACCATAGAGTAAAATAATGATATTTGCTGCGAAGCTGGCATATTTAAAAACTTCTCTTGCGAGAATATATGTTAAAAACAAAGAGATAATAAAAAATATGTATAGGCTAATCATCTGAACTTGATATGGGTCCAGTCTTGCCACTGAACAGAAAAAAGCCGTATTTAGAGATGCACCCAGAATCCCTTCACGAATTATATGTGGGTCAACAATGAGTGGCGCATCAATTTTAGAGATTTCCTTGAGTATTTTGCTGGCTTCGGTATAAAAGATTACGTCGTTATTCCCAGAAACCGTAACAATCAGGTATTCTTGTCTCAGGGCAGGTAAGGCAACTATGAAAAAAACGACTATTGCGATCACTATAGGTATGATTAAGCTACGATCAAACAAATCACGCAGAATTCTATGCTTCCAAATTTTAAAAATGGCCGCAATTAAAAAGAGCAGTGATATTAATAGGATCCAGTAGTAGTAATCATCAGTCCCTTTAAAATTAAGACTATAAAAATACCACCCTGCTAATGTCAGAAAACAGTATCCAATAATGGGAGACAAGAAGACTGTATATTTGCGAAGTTCCTTGGGACAAAAAAGAATAGTCAAGCCGAACCCCAAAAATAAGAACAAAGCATAATAAAGCAAAGAATATAAAATAAGGGAGAAATTCAATATAAACACAGAAATCCTCTATCCATACTTTTCACGTTAGCAGTAAATGACTCAGGTGGAATCTCCTCTGGAGGTCTTGAAGATATTATAGATTTCCCCAGCAATCCTAGGAATGGGCTCTATGTTCCTGATTGCCGCCATCATGGATAGTTCCTGCCCGACCTTATCGGTCAACGCTAAAAGCGGCTTATAACTCCTGACTTCTTCATAGAATTTTAATAATTCCTGGCAGTATTTGGGCGCGGAGAAATGCTGTCTGGCAAATCCTTCACCCATACTGCCTGTTTCCTCTCTAAACTTCTTATCTGAAATGAGCTTCTTGAGCATATTGGCGAGTTCTTCGTCTTCGTTTTGCGGATTTATCTTCAGCACACAATTATCTGGAAACTCGCTGTAATAGCCTGAATCAATCACAACTACTGGCTTTCCAAAATACAGTTGCTCGATAAGTGACCAGGATGCACCTTCCATTGCCGGAAATCTCAAATTCAGGCAAATATCCGCGCTCGAGAGATGAGAAAACAAAATTTCATCAGGCTGATAACCAAGAAAGGATACTTTATCCTGGAGGCCGTATTCTGTTACCAGCGCTTGCAATGATGCAAAGTATCTCCCGTTGCTATCATAATGGCCGATAATTATGTATTTGATGTTCTCAGAAATATCGCTATTCTTGCCTATCGCCTTAATGATTTTATCAATCCTTTTATTCGCATTGACATTTCCTACGGTGAGTAACAATATGTTATCTCTAGAATGTTCGAATAGAATTTCCGTCTTGCCCCTCCCGGCTGACAGAGGATACTTGTGAAATGGGTAAGGGATAGCCGCTACCGGTCCTAAAAAGCTTTGTTTGACTTTATCAGCAAGAAAATGTGAGTGCACAATGACCCCGAGAGCACCTTCTATAGCTTTCTCAAAGAAGGGATATTTGATGACGATTTCATCGGTTTCCCAAACTGGTCTCGTGAGGCCGGATTGAGAATCTGCCGCAGCTTTTTGCCCATCCTCTCCATATAACCGACTCATCTCATGCAAATACGCATTTTTATCTTTTAGATATGTAAAATAGTAAGCGGCAAAAAAATGGTGCATAACGAAATCATGAAGAATTACCACACCCTTGAACCTGATTGCTATATCATAGATATATTGATGAAAATCCAGGTGGTCGCCCAGGTTATAGATTATACAGTCGTAATCCGTTAGCCTGCTTATTTGACTGACATCAGGTGTAAAACGAATCACCTTTAAGTCTGTGTCAAGCAGAGTGCCTTCTCCTGAGGGAACCCACAGGTCAACCGAGCAATAACTGGGCAACTCCTTCATGATGGCCTGACTGTATTTGCCTATGGCGCTATTCTGATAAAACGGTGTGAACCAGGCGATTTTCATGCTGTCAAGCACCTCATCACGCGTTCCCATGATATATTCAAGGACGAAGGTTTTTCATGGCCGGCAAGCCCCATTTTAGCAGCCATAGTCCTGTCATTAAAAAGATTATCAATAGCCTCCGCAAGGGCCTGCGGTTCAGGTGGTACGATCTTGCCCGTAATCCCATCCTCTACTAATTCCAATACGCCACCTGAGTCGCTGCAGGTTATGACAGGCTTCCTAGAGTAACAAGCCTCAAGAGTAACATATCCATAATCTTCATCAAATGGTATAAACAGACATCCCAATGCATTGGCGAAAAGACTGATTTTATCTTTCTCAGATATCCAATTGCCGATTATCTTTACCTTATTCTGAAGATTATTTCTTTTAACGATAGATTCCACATATTCAAGCTGCTCAGGGCTGTCCGGATTGCCCGCTATAATCAGCTTTGCAGTGGACCTGGTGTACTTCATGCTCTCAACAGCCAGATGCTGCCTTTTACCCATTGTTATTCTGCTTGGATAAAACAGATAATCACCGAAATCGGCACAGTGGTATTGCTCCGCATCCATGAGGGGTGGGTATAAAACCTCGGAATCGATGCCATTAAAAATTTTCAGCCTGCCAGTTATAACCTTAGAAATAGTATATATTTGGTTTGCTTGCCGTAAATAGAGATTGTCTGATTGGATGATGGTTTCCCTGATACGCAGCCCTTCTGGTGTAGAAGGGATATCCTGGTAATCGGTACCCCATAAGTCATAGGCAGTCCTGTGCTGATGCAGCAGCCACAAAACTTTATTGGGATGGTTTACGTAATATGCTGGGAATTTTAGGCCCACAACCTTGTCAATATTTTCAAAACGTAGTAACCGGCAGGCTAATATATGTTCAACTATTTTTTGAGGCGGATACCATTTAAAAGGTATTTTTATGAGTATCGCTTGGTGCCCATATTCTTGCAGCTTAGTACAGAGACTATCTGCCAAATATTCAGCGCCGCCACGGATGAATGGCACGCAATTATTCACAATTGCTATCTTCATCCTGTTAACTTCTCCACAACATGGTCCCAGCTTATATTCATGGAAGAAAGTTTTTGATAGCCGGCCCTCCCCATCTTAACAGCCATAGCCCTGTCATTAAAAAGACTATCTACAGCCTCAGCAAGGGCCTGTGGTTCAGGCGGTACGATTTTGCCGGTGACCCCATCCTCCACCAATTCCAATACACCACCCGAGTCGCTGCAGGTTATAACTGGCTTTCTGGAATAATATGACTCTAGCGAAACGTATCCGTAAGAGTCTTCATCCAAGGGGATATACAAGCAACCCACGGCGTTAGCGAAAAGACTGATCTTTTCGTCCTGCGATATCCATTCCCCCATTAGCTTCACTTTATTTTGCAGGTGGTTACTTTCAATGATAGACCTAACGTATTCAAGCTCGCCAGGCGAGTCTGGTGCGCCTACTATGATCAGCTTCGCCTTGGACCTGGTATATTTCATGCTCTCAACGGCAAGGTACTGTCTCTTAGGCAGAGTTATTCTGCTGGGATAGAATAAATAGTCACCCGCTTCTTCGCAGTGGTATTTCTGCGCATCAAGAATGGGTGGGTATAAAACCTCTGAGTCAATGTCGTTGTATCTTTTTAGCCTGCCCGATACAACATTGGAATTTGTATATATCTTTTTAGCCTGCCGTAAATAGAAGTTATCTGTTTGTATTATCATGTCCCTGATGTGAAGTCCCTCTGGAGTCAGGGGAAGATCCTGATACGTCGTCCCCCATAAATCGTAAGCCTGCCGGTGGTGGTGAATGAACCATACGACTTTATTGGGGTGGTCTATGATGTAACTTGGTGTCCTTATGGCAATCAGTAGATCAGAATAATCTTTTACGTCTAATAGTCTTAGGGCCAGCATCTGCTCGATCATCTCCGGTGCATATGAGTGGAAGGGAATTTTAATCACCTCAGTATCATGCCCATACTGCTTTAGAATTTGATCTAGCCAGTCGACTATGAGTGTGCCCCCACCTTTAACAAAAGGCACCATGGTACTAACAATTAAAATCTTCATCCAGATTCAGCCCGGCTACAATGTTTTTTTAGACAGCCCGCAATATAAACGATATCTGCTTCAGTCAGTAAGGAATGGGTAGGTAGACTTACCCCCCTTGCGGCTACATCGGTCGCGATGGGAAGTGCAGCATCAGGATTGAAATAGGGTGGCATGACATGCATAGGGTAAAAAATGGGCCTGCTTTCAATCCCATCATTTTCCAGAAGCTGTATAAGCTCATCACGGGATATTTTCACGTTTTTCTTGAGTAGAATAGAGAACATCCAGAACGAGTGTCTGGCCCATTCTTTTTCCACAGGGAGCTCCACTATGCCTTTAAGCCCATCCAAATACTTATAATACAGGTTGGCCACTTCTCTGCGTCTTTTCAGGTGCCAGTGGAAATTCTCGAGTTGGGCCAGCCCGATAGCGGCTTGAATATTAGTCATGCGGTAGTTATATCCAATCATGGGGAACCAGTATCTGCGCTGCGGGTCCATCCCCTGGCCTTTAAGCATGCGTACCCTTTTTTCTAACACATCACTATCAGTGACCACCATCCCGCCTTCCCCTGTGGTTATGATCTTATTTCCAAAGAAACTAAAAGTACCGATATCTCCCATCGATCCGGCTATCTTATTTTTATACATAGCGCCGTGCGCTTCCGCCGCATCTTCAATCACGAATAAATCATGTTTTTTAGCTATAGCTAAGATGGGATCCATATCGGCGGGATGACCGTAAAGATGGACAACAATTATTCCTTTTGTTTTGGTTGTAATGCTCTTCTCAATTAACGCGGGATCAATATTCCAGGTTTGCGGCTCACTATCGATAAAAATTGGCCTCGCTCCACAATAGGTTACTGCGTTGGCGGTGGCTATATAGGTTAAAGTGGGGACAATTACCTCATCACCTTGTTTTATACCAAGCGCTAACAAGGCAAGGTGCAACGCAACCGTGCCATTACTGCAGGTAATTGCATGCTTGATAGAACAGAAGGATGCGAATTTTTCCTCAAATTCACTGACATATTTACCGACAGAAGATATCCAACCCGATTCGAGGCAATCCGAGACATATTTTTCCTCGTTTCCATTTAAAGATGGGCTTGCCACAGGAATACGCTTAATCATTTTTCCAGTTTTCCTGTATTTTAGCCGGTACTCCGATTGCCTTGGAATAACCTGGCAGGTCATTTATCACAGCACTGCTCGCACCGACTACCGTCCATTCCCCTATGCTTATTTGTGGAATTACGCTGCAACCAACTCCTAAAAATGAGCCCTGGCCAATACTGACAGTGCCGGCAAGGTGGCAGCCCGGCCCTATATGGCTGTGTGCACCGATCAGGCAGTCATGGTCTACAGTTGCGCCTGTATTAATAATTACATTATCTTCAATTACAGAATCCACATTGATCATCGCGCCTGGCATGACTGCGATACCACAGCCCAAGTGGACTGAAGGAGAAATATGCGCAAATGGGCTAATGATATTGACCAGATCAAAACCCATTTTTGTAATGGATCTCATAATTTCGGCCCTTCTGGCATTATCCCCGATAGCAATAAACGCATATCTTATCCCTTCATCGTAAAGTCGAGGTAATACCTTGTCGTCACCGAGAATTTTAACACCGCAAACATCCTTTTTTACTGATGAGGCATCGAGACATCCGATAACATCATAGATATTATCGCTCCGGAGCACATCGATAATCACTTTTGCATGTCCACCACTGCCCAGCAAAACTACTCTTTTCCTTCTCATGTGCCCCCCCCCCACCTTTCGATTATTAATCAATTAGGCGTCGTATAGTCTTGTCATAAAGATTCTTGAACGATTTTATTTTACCTGAATTAAGCGGACTAATATATTTCGTATATAAAATACTTTTACTAAATGCAGGCAGGGTTTTTTTATTGTAAGTATTTGATTCAGGTCTGTTTGTGATGAGACTATTAACTAAATAAGCGAATGCAATAAGATTATTCTCATTTTCTGCGAGTGAAGCTAAACCGAAATCTATTATATGGGGTTCGTTGTTATTGTCGATAATTATATTCCAACTTCTGATGTCATTGTGAAAAATTCCTACGGATTCCAACTCGCATAAAATGACTAAGATGCTTTTTACTATATTATCTTTTTCTTTGATATTTAGCCTGTCAATTAAGTCTGGTAATAGAGTTCCATTTATCCTGTTTAAAACTAACACTACACTAGTTTTTCCAAGCTCATAATCAACTAGCCGAGCGGTATGTGAAATGTTGGCTGGTCCAATAATATTTAAAATATTTATTTCATTAATAATTTGTTTGAAATTTTCCTCGTTGACTACATGAGGAGCTAAATGATATTTTTTAATCAAATAATTTGTCGTGTAATAATATCTCCTTTGGATAGGTGAATTAAAAAATTGGAAGGATTTATATAATACTTTGTTAATTACATATTTATGATTATTCACCGTTATATGTTTTTGACTTATTGCATACATTGATCTTTTCGTTTCTGAGACATGAGTGTCAAAATCACCTATTTTTTCAATATTATAGTTTTTTACCCTTGAGAAAAATTCCAATTCGTTAGTCGGCAGCGTATCAATTAGGTAATGTTTATTCTCATTTTTGTTCGCCAACTCTATTATTAAAACGGGAATTTTATCAAGTAAGCTTTTTATCAAATCTTGACAATAAGCTAAACCATGTTCATGTTTTATGTGATGGAAAACGCTGAGGGCAAGTACACAGTCGTAATTGTCATAGGGTATATTTTTCACTGTATCCAAATCCAAACTACGCAAAACGAATTTTGCATTGCTAATTGTATTGATCTCTTTGGTTAGATTTGACACATAATAATTAAGATCATTAAAGTCCCATCCTTCAGCTAAAGCTCCTCGATCAGCAAGATAAAAACAGAAATAACCGAGTGAGCTACCGATATCAAGTATTCTCAAGCTGTTGACATCGTTATTAAAGTATCTCTCAATGATCTTTGCCCGGTCAGAACAAGCTCTTTTTGCTTTGGTTGTAAAAAATTTACCAGGAATTCCATAGATTGGTTGATAGTGTTCAACTTGATTATTGAGGAGACTATCAATTTCCTTTATTACGCTCAAAGATTTGGACTGAATACTTCCAGACATGACCGTCTGTTTAAATGAGGGATCTATCTGAGAATGCGCACTCTCGGTCCGGGCCTGCATAATGGCAATAGAATGCTCAATCATCCGCGTAAGCTTGTCTTCGCTGGCAGCCTGCCTCGCATAAATAGTCTGGAATAGCGCAGCATTAATCTGTTCCTGCCAGGATGCAAAGAACCCCAGACATGTGAAAACAAAAAGCTTGATCTTGCCTTTCAAGCCCTCTTCACTGGCCTGCCTGCGAAACCTATTATAACTCCAGGGCATATCTGATAAACCCTGTGCTGGTTGTTGCCGGGGTTGCGACATGAACGGCCCGGCATGGTAATCAAATGACAATTTTGTATATTGCTTTTGCGCTATTCCATTCAAAATGGGTATTTTCTTAATAATTCGCGCATATTTCAATCCGTATTTCCATAGCAATGCATCGATCCGTCTTTTAGGTGTCATGCGCTGTCTATTCTGAGCTAATAATGCGCTGGATGTACTGCCCGGATGAAGCGATGTCTCTTGCATTTGATTAACAGCATGCCCAGGCTCAGTGCTCAGGTTTTCCCCGATCCGGGCCATAATCTTTTCGACGGATATATGTTTGTTCACAGCAATAATCTAAATAATATTTGACGTGATTACAAATGTAGCTTTATTTAATGCGGCATCGTAATAAAATAAGATGGTCCTTATTACAATGAATACGAAAATTAAATATAGTTTACCACATTTGCAAATCGCAACCTTTAACTATTATTTGTATTACGCTAATATTGGTCATCAATAATTACCCCGACTGTGTAAAGTATGACAACATTTTTCAGTAGGGCCTGCTCGGGTGTGAATCGATGTCTGCGGAATATGGCAATCTATATCTTCCGCAGCAATCAGAAGGCATTTCATAAGTTACTGCAATTTTATGAATGGCTGGACGACGCATTACATATGGAGAAGGAGACTACAGGGGAGACATATGCTGCACAATCGCCGTCTCCGACCGTGGGCATTAGTATCCACGGTTTCTTGAGCGGTGAATTTGGGCTGGGCGCGCTTGCTCTTTATAACCTGGAGGCAATAAAAGCTGCGGGGATACCATATACGGTTAATAATATTAGAAAGCGCGTTGCCGATCCGCGAGAAGGATCATCTGGACAGGGGGATCCGTCCAATAAATATGCTGTTAACCTGATATGCGTTAATGCGGACGGATTAAGATATTTCATGTGCACCAAATTGGCGCGCTATGTTAAGGACAGATATAACATAGTCTCCTTAGTATGGGAACTATCGCGTTTTCCCGATCGATGGCACAAATCTCTAAAACTATGTGATGAAATCTGGGTACCCAGTTCCTTTTGCCAGGAAGCACTGACCGGTGTATCACCGGCGCCGGTTTTCAAGACCTTCAGCCTGCAAATTGATATGGAGGGGATCCGCGTGGACAGGAAAAGGTTCGACATAAAAGAAGATACTTATGCTTTTCTTTTTATATTCGACTTTCATAGCTATTTCCAGAGGAAAAATCCACTGAGCTTAATCAAAGCCTTCAAGCAGGCATTCGGGCCAACGGACAAGGCAACGCTGATTCTAAAATATATGAATCAGAGCGGCTATCCTTATCATGTTAAAGAGCTTACTAAGGCCATTGACGGTTGCAGCAATATCCAAATATTAGATGAGCGGTTGTCGAAAGCCGATCTTTACTCCTTAATGGCCAGTTGCGATTGCTACGCATCACTGCACCGTTCTGAGGGATTGGGTCTTACCATGGCAGAAGCGATGTATCTGGAGAAGCCTGTGATAGCTACTGGATACTCGGGGAATATGGATTTCATGAATGGGGAAAATAGCTACCTAGTGGATTATAAAATCATCGATATGCACCCCAATGATTATCCGCCCTTTGAGAAAGGATATATCTGGGCTGATCCAGATATCAACCAGGCCGCTGAGATAATGAGGAGTGTATTCCAAGAAAGAGACCGTGCTCGTGAAGTGGGTATAAAAGCGGGGCAGGATATTAAATCATTGCTGGATATCAAATCCGGGGGCCAGCGTGTCCGCAGGCACCTAGAGGATATCTATGCCCGGTTGGGGTCAAATACAGCATCCATAGCAGAGCGCATTCATCAATGAGGCTGTAAAGACCGGTGATAGGTCTCAATTACCTTATCCGCGCTATCGATGATCATCTGCCTGCCCCCATCTAGTAGCAACGCTCGTTGGCAGAGGTTGCCGATAGAGCGCAGGTCGTGCGAGACGAAGATAATTGTCCTGCCCTTTTTGCGTAGATCATAGATGGTATCCGAGCACTTCTGCTGGAAGGGCTCATCGCCCACCGCTAGCACCTCGTCGATGAGTAGCGTGTCCGGATCGGTGTGAATGGCAGTGGAGAATGCTAGACGCGCATACATGCCCGACGAGAAGTTCTTGAGCTTCATGTCCTCGAACCGCTTTAGTTCAGCGAATTCAAAAATAGCTTCATAAACACGATCAGTCTGCCGTCGGCCGCGGCCTAGGACCGATGAGTATATATATACGTTCTCGGCGGCGGTTAGCTCGGGCTGAAATCCGATACCAAGCTCCAGAAAGGATGCTGTCTTACCGTTGATCAAGATAGATCCGCCATCCGGATAGAGCACCCTGGCTAGTAGCTTGAGTAAGGTGGATTTGCCTGAACCGTTGCGGCCTATGATGCCAAAGGTCTCACCCCGGTTAACATCGAAACTCACATCTTTCAGTGCCCAAAATTCTTCGTAGGTCTGCTGACGTTTAATCAGGCCGATGGCGTTTTGAAAAAGGGTGGTCTTCTTATGGTGCGGTATGCGGAACCGCTTGGAAATACCATTAACAGTGATTGCGATCATTATATCTCTTCAGCAAAACGGCGTTGCAGCCGATTAAATACGATTGTGCCCACGATAAATGCCGCAGTTGATGCGACAGCAATGATGGCAAGGCTGTAAAGGGAAGGCAATTTGCCATAGATCATCAGGTCGCGGTAGATGATAATAAACTCGGTTATTGGATTGAGCAGGTAGATGGGCATAGCGCCCTTAATGGCGCTCATGGGATAGAAGATAGGGGAGAGGAAAAAAAGGATGCTGCTAACAACCTCCCAGATCTGGTTGAGGTCGCGAAAATAGACATAAAGGGACGCCAGAAAGAGGGCAATCCCATAGACAAACCAGAAGTAAATTAGGAAGATAAGGGGAAAGAGTACGATAGTCATGGGAAGGTCGCCAGAGATAAAGTAGAGGATTGGTATGATAATAATGAACTCGATTAACGAGCTAATGAGGTTAGCTATAATGTTGCTGAGCACCAGTATTTGTCTGGGGACATAGACCTTGGTCACCAGGCTGGGCTTGCCTACCACGGAATAAACCGCCGATGTGGTACTTGTGGCGAAGAAGCGCCAGGACATCAGCCCCACCAGCAAGTAGGCTGCAAAGTTGGATTCCTGCTCAAAAAGATAGCGGAAGACGAAGTAAAGCACCAGGGCCATCAGCAGAGGGCTGAGCAGTGACCAGAGGAAGCCTAGTGCGGTATTCTGATAGCGGTTCTTAAGATCCACTACAGTGAGGTTCCATGTCAGTTCGCGGTATTGCCAGAGCTCAAGCATAGATTATTATTGTTCCTCTGTCATATTATGGATTTTTATCCTACACAGAGAGGTGAATCCAATTTTAACATAAAAAATAAAATCATAATCGATTGATGTGACAGATGTTTTAATACCAAATATAGAATAACGACATCTTGCCATTGTCGAAATGGAACACGAATAATAATATGCAAATTACCGCGCCCTGCACTTTCATGAAAACAAGTTGAAAAGTATCGCAATGGCACGGTATTTCTATGACAACATATCTGACTGATGCCATTGCCCTTGTCAGGATGGACCTCCGAGATCCATTAGCGGTTCGCTTTTCCACGGCTGACCTATCCCGTGCCCTTGACCGTGCCGTTTTCGTTTATTCCCGCTATCATCCCTGCCGTCAGAAATCTACCCTCGCTATTGCCAGTGGTTCCAGTAATATCGATATTACCTCTCTAATCAATCGCATTACAGTTGATAAAGTGGAGTTTCCTGTCGACCAGTCTCCCCCGGTATTCCAACCTTTCACCCTGTATCTTGATTCTATTTCAATGCTCTATACAAAAGGTGACGGCACTAATTGCTATGTATACTGGTCAGGTACCCATACTCTGACCGAATCCGCCTGCACCATACCCGATTCACGGCTGGATATCATCATCCTGGGCGCCACGGCCTATGCCCTTCAGGCCTATGTCGATACTATCCTCGTTGAAAAGGCTGTCGCAGCCCTGGAATCAGCCAAAGACGCTGCAGATAAGGTATCTTCCAGGGTTGCCCTGGCTGAAACCGCTTTAACCGGAGCTGCAGCTGTAGCAGCGGATATAGCTTTGCAGATCACCTCGACCGGCGCCGCGCTTAACGCCGCTTCAACCGCCCTGGCCACCGCCATAGCTACCGGTACAGGTACTATTGATGAGGCTGTTGCTGCAAAACTGACTGACGCAGCCGCTCGCATTGCATCGGCAGGCACAGCGCTGACCTCGGCCGAAACAGTGCTCACAGCTGCCGCCAGCCGCTTCGCTGCGGCTGTCACGGATATGGCTACAGGTGATGATTACATAAATACAGCCAATGTGGGCGGTGACGTGGCCGGAAAGTGGGCGGAATACGCTCAGCGTAATACAGCTGCCGGAGAGGGATACAACCATCAGGCAGCCGGTTATATCGCCCAGGCGGGGCAGTATATCTCTGAAGCCATGGCCGAACTGGCACACATTAAAGTCCTGGACGATAAGCGCAGGGCTCTTCTTGACGCGGGTACTAAATATTGCTCGGTCGCCTCTGAATACACCGGAGTCGCGGCGGAGCTAAACCATAAGCGCAATGCATATATCCAGACTGCCGCCGCCCACCTGTCTTCGGCGGATTCCTTCTCTAATGAAGCGTCAAAACACCGCTCTTTATCGTCAACCTACACGGAAGAGGCAAGGGCATTGGGCGCCGTCGCTGCCGACCGGTTAAGGCAGTTTATGGCTGCCCTTGGTCCCGGCTCTATCTTTCATACCATGAAGACATTTAACCTGCTTGCAGAACAGTAAGCAATCTGTCCGGTTGCCTGCCCCGTCAGGATCAATAACGACATTACTCAATTGTACGTATTCGTATTAATACAATATGATCGACATAAACATGCACGATATTCATATATTACATAGATGTTACTCAATCAGGAAAATGCGACTCACGCAATGATAGTAGCTGAGAGATTGCTTCGCTTCGCTCGCAATGACATTAAGGTGCTGTATTTATGGATTTGAATATTAATAGCTTTGATCAGATGGATCGCGCCCGGCTTGCTGCCTACAGGTCCAACCTTGATTTCTATAACGGCGCCCAGTGGTCGGAACGCTCCCGCTATCGCCAACTCATTTTTAACTACGTCAAAATCGCCGTAGACAAGGTCACAAGCTACCTCATGAATGAATTGAACTTTGCCTGTGAGCAGGAAACCGGCGGGACTAAAAGCCAGTCCCTGCAGGAGACGGCTAAAAGAGCGGAGGAACTGATCTATCGCATATATGACCAGAATAGCTGCTCCGAGCTTGACTACACTACCGAGATAGATACAGCCATTCTGGGTGACGGCTGCTATAAGGTCACCTGGGACGCGCTCGAAAAAAGAATCCGCATAACAGCCCCGGACGTCAACGGAGTCTTCGCCTGGTGGCAGGGAGACGATATCACCCGGCTTTACCGCGTTGCCTCACGATATACGCTTACAGCCGACGAAGTAGCTGCACTCTACAAGCAAAAGATCAGCAAGAAAAGCGCGTCTATAACGGAGATCTGGGACTTGAAGGAGTTCGCGCTTTATCTCGATGACAAGATCATTGAACGCAAGCCCAATCCCTATGGGTTCATACCCTTTATTATTTTTCCCAACCTGCGCCAGCCAAAACAATTCTGGGGACTTTCGGATATTCCGGCCCTTCGCGAACCACAGCGCGAACTGAATCGCGCTTTAACCCAACTTTCACGCATCCTCGAGGTGTCGGGCAATCCCATCGCTGTCCTGGAAGGCGTGGAACAGTCCGAGAATATACAGGTTGTCCCGGGCGCCGTCTGGAACGTCCCTCCTGATGCTCGGGCGTACCTGTTGGACCTGCTGCAGGGCGGAGGCATACGCCTGCACATCGACTATATAGACCTGGTTTACCGTACAATGCACGACCTGTCGGAATCGCCGCGCGCATCATATGGCGGCATTGAACGTGAGCTCTCCGGCATAGCGCTGGAAGTGGAGTTGCAATCGCTGCTGCAAAAGGTGCGGCGCAAGCGGCTCATCAGGACCAATGTCTACAGGCGGCGCAACGAGATGGTGCTGGCGCTGCATAAAAAGTTTGCCCGCCAGGACCTTACCGGCGTGAGCCAGCGCATCCTCTGGGGACATGTCCTGCCGCAGGACCGCGCGCGAGAGTCTCAGAATGAGCAGCTTTTAGTGCAATCCGGTATACATTCGAGGCGCACCGCCATGGATAATCTGGCCGTCCGGGACCCCGAGGCTGAATTTGAGAAATGGATGGCCGAACGCAGGCGCATCCTCGAGATGAACAGTGAGTTTAAGGCGCAGCCCGCCTCCGGCAAAGCGAGAGAGAGAAGCACGGCCGCAGAGATGGATGTGACTTAATTACAGCTATAAAGGAGAAAAATATGACTGAAGAACAAACAGAACCTAAAGACGAAACTTTAAGTTCGTCTATCCAAAAGGGCGATCTCTTAAAGGAACATGTCATTGCGCAGGACGAAGTCCCGCGGCAATCTCATAGCGGTACAGAACCCAGGGGCGTACCTTCAGGTGCGCCCGAAAAGCCGGCATCTCCCGAAGACAAGAATAAACTGGCCGAGATGGAAACCGCCTTAAATGAAGCCAGACAGTCTCTGGATGCCAGGGCCGGCGACTGTGACCGTCTCAAGGCCGCGCTTGATAATGCTGTGAGCGCCTACCGCAAGCTTGCCGTCAGTACCAGCCCGCTCTATTCCGACGACATCATCGGAGGGAACTCGGTCGAGGAGATCGATGCCTCCGTCAAGAAGGTCAACGGTCTGGTCAAAAAGATGAGATCGTCGCTCGAAGCCGAGCTCAAGGACCTGACCGTCCCGGCCGGCGCACCCGAAAGGTCGGCGCCCGATTTATCCGGCCTTTCCCCCAGGGACAAGATCAAACAAGGCCTGGAAAAGAAATAGCCGGGCTCTATTGTAAGGGCGGGTTTTCAAATCTGCCCGAAACCCGCGCCGGGCGCACCTGAAGGTACGCCCCTACTGAGGAAAAATACTAAATAAATGCATCATTTCACCCCTCGGGAGATGCTGAGGAAGGGGCACCGCCCCTTCTCACTTATCTTCTCCCTCTCCTTGAGGAGAGGGGCAGGGGTGAGGTGATATAAGGAGTAAACCTTTGGCAACACTATTAACCGAAGCCGCCAAACTATCCAACGACGTCCTCTACCAGGGTGTTATCGAGACTATCGTCAAGGACAGCCCCCTGCTGCAGCTCCTGCCGTGGATCGAGATCCAGGGCAATGCCCTGACCTATAACCGTGAGCTGTCTCTGCCCTCGGCGGAATGGCACGCAGTGAATGACGACTGGACCACCAGCCCGGCCGTTACCTTTACGCAGAAGACCGCTACGCTGGCCATACTGGGCCAGAACGCTGATGTGGACAATTATATACGTCAAACCCGCTCCAACATACAGGATGTTGAATCCGCTATCATCGAGCTCACCGCCAAGGCCATACGCCATGAGCTCGAGGACAAGCTCATCTACGGCGATAATACGGCCAGCCCCAACCAGTTCGATGGGTTGATCACGCTGATCAATACCGGCGCGGCCGGCGATCAGCTTATCGCCGCCGGCGCTACGGGCGCCGCTCTTACGCTTTCCATGATCGATCAGCTTATCGACGCGGTCAAGGGCGGCAAGCCTGACCTGCTCATGATGAGCAGGCGTTCCCGCCGCAAGATCATGGCACTGGCCAGGGCGGCCGGCAATAACCTCGAAGTGGGCAAAGGCGCCCTGGGCGAGTTCGTGCAGTACTACAATGGCATCCCCATCGCCGTTAACGATTTCATAAAGGATACGCATACGCTGGCGGGCAGCGTTGAGACGGCCTACACCGGCGATACGTGCTCTACCATCTATTCGCTGTCTTTCGGCGAGGACGGGATCTGCGGACTTACCGATCGAGGCGGCCTGCAGGTAATCAGGATAGGCGAAATGGAGACCAAGGACGCCTCCCGCACGCGCATCAAATGGTACGTCAGCCTGGCGCTCTTTTCCAATATCAAGGCCGCTGCGCTGATCGGCGTAAAAGACTGATCCCAACCCTCAGGCTTAAAGGAGTGACTGCCTTTAAGCATGGACAGGCCGCCCGGTCTGTCCGGCATACCTCCTTGCGATACGGGGGCGGTCGGCCTCTCATCCACCCGGCCGCCCCCGGGTAAAAAAATATCTATGGACTTAGTCGTTATTAAGCAGCATCAGAATAAATACGGAGGAAACGGTTTAATGCCGAAAATAAATATAGCCTCTCAACAAAAGCGAAGAAGCATACCTTCAGGTACGCCCAACGGTTCGGTCAAATTGAAAAGTCCGCCCCCGCAAACCGTTGCTGAAAAGGACGGACTCCCTGTACAAGCCTTCGCCGTAGCCCCCGATCCGCTGCAACCGGACGGTTGGCTGCTCCCGCACCATACGCGCCAGGTGCTCAAAACCGTTGAGGGCTCTGTCGATTGGCAGCTTCTTGAAAAGGCCACACTGCTTTTATCAGTCCATGGTGATGAAGGCCGCCGTGTCGCCGCCAACCCCGCTCAGATTATCTATGCCGCCCGCCACGTCGCCTGGCATTACCTCAAAGCAAGTAAACCAATACCCACTGAACTTTGCGCACTGATCTAAATAGTCAATACAGCGCGCGCAACGACAGGCAAATAAAATAAAAGGAGAATAATTCATGGAAACAACCCCGCTGGACGGATACAAGAAGATCATTGTCACCCTATTAACCATTATTGCAGGGTCCCTGGGCCTGTTCATCACCGATCCGGCTAAAGCCCAGACGATCGGACAGTTTCTGGTCGATGTAATCGGGCCGGTCGCCATTACCCTGGTCGGCATCATCTACACCGTGGTGCAGGGCAATATCGATAAGGAGAAGGTCAAGTCGAGTATTATTGCGAGTGTAGCTAAGCAATCTCCCGACACTAATCCTTCCCCAAAAGTTGAGAGCGCACCAGCTCAGCAGCCAGCCGTTGCGCCAATCATGCCGGCTGCACCGGTGGATAACTATTGCCCGTTCGATATTGATGCGGCGGTCGGATCTGCTGAGGAATCCTGCCGGAAAGACGGCCAGGAGGTAACCCCCATCAGCCGGGCCTTTTACTTCTACCCCATCGTGACCAGCTTCGACCTGCGTGAAGTGCCGAAAGCGAAGCGAATCGAGGAAGCCAGACGCCTGGTCGACAAGGCTGTCGAGCTTTTCTGCGAGGCTTTCAAATATCAAACGAAACTTCCCAAGCTCCCCACCCTGGCGGAGGCCAACAACTACCATGCCTACCTGCTCAAATTGAAAAAGGACTATGAGAAGGCCAACGGCCTCACCTGCAGCGATAAGACCTTCGATGAGCTGCGCAACCTCATATCCTATTTCAACGAGCTCTACAATGCCCAGGATGGCCTCGCCCAGCTCAGCGGCAAAACTGTGGATTGGAGCATCTACAGCGGAAAATCCTACAGCCCCACTCAGGTCGGTTGGGATTACGTGAAGCTTCTTTAAACGATCGTGGCCGGCGCCCTCTTCCCGGCGCCGGCCACCACTAATCAGTTTTATGAGAACCCTTTCAACAGCTTTGGCAGTAGAGCAGGTCAAGCTTTCTCGTCATCCCCTTATCCAGCTGGACGTTGCCACCTATGGACACCCTGCCGCTCCGGTTGATTCCGCACATCAGTGGAGCGCCTTTAGATGGGAACGTCTCACTTCCACTACTGACGCCACCGCCCCTGCTCCTCATGCCATCGCAATCCCTGCGGATGGCTCGATCAACCGTGTCCGGGTTTCGGCAGGTATGCTTTACCATCAGCGGATTACGTCCCCCGGCAGCGGATCAAACTGGGCGACAGCATGGACGAATCTTGGCACTGTCGTGGGTAATCCCACCGCTATTATAGCCATCGGAGCGGAGGTCATTGTCTTTGCTTCGGATGGTGTTAATCTCGCCCGCCGTCAGTCCAACGACAATGGAGCCACCTGGTCAGCGTGGACAATCATGAATAATGCCCGTCCACTGGAAAGAGGCGTAGCGGCAGCCTATAAGTCTAATGGTGATTGCGCGGTCGTCCATGCCTCCGATTTCAACGATCCTACTTCCCTGTATATCCAGAAAAGGACCGGTGGTATCTGGTCCACCGGCCTTGGGCAGATCTCCGGTGACTATTCTATCTCCGCTCTAGCTCTTTACCACTACCGCGATTGGAATATTCTCGCTCTTATTTTGGACGGTTCGTATGTCCGCCTGGCGCGGGCCGTTTATGGTGACGGCGGTGATTATGCCGTAGGTACATTCTCAGGCTTTGAGTACATCAATTCATATAAATCACGTGTGGATTTCTCAGGTCCGCTTCACCTTCGCCAGTTCCGTACCGGCCGGGCAGGCCGCAATGTCGCCACCTACTACGAACAATTCTCCGCGGTCCAGCAGATGCAGGCATCGGATAACCTGGGCGTGGATGACCCCTATCTCACTTATAGCGCAGCCCTGGGCCCGGTTTACAGCTTCGCCAGAGATAACAAGCCGTGGTTTTATCGGCTGCGCCCCGGTACTTATTTTAAGGATTCCGACTGGTATAAAGCTTTCCCGCTGGATACCACTGCTACCTATGGCCTTTCTCTTGCCTGTGATGGCACTTACTTATATGCCGCTGCGACCAATCAGGTGTGGCGTACCGCGCTGCCTTCCTCCTGGACGCCGCCCGTAGCCGGTGTCGGCGGCGGGGCAAACTTCACTATCCCAGCCACCCATGTGCTCGCCGTCAAGGAGCAGGTAAAAGCCTATGCCGCAGGTTCGCTTGAAGTTATCCTGGATAATTCCACCGGGTTGTACAATACCATCGGATCAGGCGGCGGTACGCTTGCCGCTTCGCTCAAGCGGGGCAGCCAGGTCACCTTGTCGATCGGTTACCATACCACATCTGAACTGTTGCGCGTGGCAGGTAAATACTACATTGAGGCTTTTGAGTATGCCCGCTCACCAGGCCGGGCCATCTTTACCCTGCACTGCATAGATGCATGGGCATTGTTGGATCGTTTCACGTTCAATAAGCCTGTGGAGTGGAACGCCCAGGCCAGTGAAAAGACGATTTACGAGATCATCGAGTTGCTGGTAAAGTCCATCGGCGGCAGCCTGTCGTGGCAGTTCCGCAGTAATTACATGACTTCTCTTATCTATCCCTATATCTCCATACATACCGGCCAGTCCGCCGCTTCCGTGTTGCGCCAGGTGCTGGGTCTGGTTCCTGATTCCATTTTCTTTGTCGGCCTCACCGGCTACATCCGCTTCCCCCAGGCCGCAGATTCGCCGTCCTATTTCTTGAGGTTTCCGTCATGACGCCCTGGTTAAATGGCTGGAAATACCGTAAATCCCTGTGCGCAAATTACTCAGTGGATGGAGATCAGACCAATTATCAGCTATTGTTGACGATCAATCGTGTGGCCATGGTAGCCGATGAAACACCCTCCGGACCCGCTGTGGATATCCTAGCTGCTCACAGCCTGGCCAATTTTAATGATCTCCGCTTCACCAACCGATATTCCTTTATTGCCGGCAACAATAATGCCGTCAGCGGCACGTATTCCGATACAGGTAATTACGTCGTCTATCATAAATACACCGCAGCGGCCAGTTCCACAGCCACCGGTATTCGTGTTTACTGTGCGCTGGATTGCTCTATTAAGGCTGCTATCTATTCCGATGACGGCTCTGGAACGGCACCCGGCGCGCGCCTCTCTGCCAACGATATCGGCGTGGCCTGTACCTCAAATGCCTTCACCATCGTACCGGTCCCGCCTCTGGCCATGATCTCGGGCACGGTTTACTGGATCGCCACCAATGCTTCCATCAGTGGTGCTTTTGCCAATGCCACCACCACTGGTGGTAATCGCTGTTATAAGGCCGCCTCCTATGAGACCTATGTCTTCCCCCCTCTGGCTGAATCCGGTATGGCCGGTTCAGATTCTTTCAATGGTTGCTGCAGCGCCGTGGGCGACCCTGCTGTCATACCCCATTGGATAGAGGAGTATACCGCTGATCAGGCCAAAGTCTGGGTATCCTTTGACTATATTCCTGCCAGCCCCGCCAGCACTTATTTCTATATGTACTATGGCAATCTCTACTCTTCATCGGGCAGTGCCTATTTCGATGCCACCGAACATGACCCCATCATTGGCGCGTGGGGCGTGGAGGAAACCACTCACATTGTACTTGAGGCGGCTTATCTGTTGGCTTCGCAGGAAATCAACCGGGCCTTCGTAATAGGCCAGGATATCTCAGGCAATGAAGTTACCGGGATCTCCGCTACCGGCGAGGAGTCTGCCCTGGTCGGTGAACGGCTGGACGTCCGTCACGTCCCTGCTGCCATCTCAGCAACACAGGCCGGTTATATTGCTCTGAATGTCCTCGCCCGCGCCCGGCTGGATAGCACCGGTGGACGGATTACTATTCCCCCGCATTGTGGGCTGGAGCTGTGGGACGTCCTCAATTTCTCAGATCTCCCGGCCAACCAGGCGGCGTCTTTCCGTGTGGCAGGCTACACGCTGGAATACGATACACGCAAAGGCGTCTATCTGCACACCATAGACCTGTGCGGGGTCTGACTGTCTTGTACGCCGGCGCACTTGTTATAGCCGGGGAGGTAATTCGATTGCTATGGAAGATTTAAAGCGAGCATCCCGCATTGAACGGAGATTTAAGCCGGTCACTATGATAAAATAGCTTTGCTTTCGTATTTACCTTTCCCGGTTAAGGGCATGCCGGCGGAACCCGCTGGATTAAAATTTGCGTGAGATATCGGGCCTTCAATTCGCAAGATTATGGATATTAAAGATAAAGCCAAGTTCCTTATTCAGAGGACCGCAAACAGCCTGGGGTACGAGATACACAGGGTCCCCGATATAACCACAACTTTAACTCCCCCGTCTTACCTCCGAAGTCTGGTGGGTTCCAGAAGCAGTGTCGAAGCTTACGAGGCTCAGGGCCTTGAATTCTTTAACTACTTCAAAGACCTGTGCAGCCTTAAGCCGGATGAAGATGTATTGGACGTCGGCTGCGGCTGCGGCCGCATGGCCGTACAGCTGACAAAATACATGAAGAGCAGCGCCGCATATGAAGGGTTTGATATCGATCTCGCATTGGTCGGGTGGTGTCAAAAGAATATCTCTTCCAGGTACCCGAATTTTCATTTTCAACTGGTCGACAGGCACAACAAAAGTAAAATATCAAAAGGACAGTTGAAGGCGCCTGCGCACAGGTTTCCCTATAATGATGAGTCCTTTGATTTTGTGTTCCTCACCTCCGTATTTACCCACATGTTGCCCCGCGATATGGAAGTCTATTTGGCGGAGATCAGCCGGGTCCTGAGAAAAGGGCAGAGATGCCTAATCACTTTCTTCCTGTTGAATGCGGAATCGTCGGCGCTGGTTGACGCCAAATTGAGCACCCAGGATTTCAGCCATGTTTTTAAGAATTACAGCACAATAAGCAAATCTTCTCCTGAAGACGCAGTCGCTTATGCTGAAGATTATATCCTCGGGCTGTATGGCAAATACGGCCTGGAAATCGCAAATCCCATACGCTATGGCTCATGGTGCGGCAGGGGAAGGTACCTGAGCTACCAGGACATTATCATAGCTGTAAAAGCGTAGGGCCCGCCCGGACTTCGTGCCTTATTCCTGCAGACGGCTGAGCCGCCGTTCCTCGGCTATGCTTTCCTTGAGGGTGGCGATTACGCCCAGGCGGTAGAGCTCGGCGTCGCTGCGGACGCGCTTTTTTTGCACTATACGCCTCTTATCCAGCGTTTTGCCCCATTCCCTGAGGAAATCGATGTGGCCGCGCCAGATAGCCCCGGCAGCGGCTCTATTGCCCGCGAAAAGGTATTTGAGCCAGCGGTAGGCGTTAAAGCCGAAGCTGATGATTAGCCCGCGCGCCACGTTGCCGCCCTGCAGGTTCTTCACCAGGTTGTACAGGCGGTTGCGCGTGTTGAGATATACCTTCTGTGGTTGGTCGTTGCTGCGGCTGCCGAAGGTGCCGCTCTCATGGTGGTACATGAGCGCGCCGGGGGCATAGGCCACTTTGTGCCCATACAGCCAGGCCCTCCAGCCCAGGTCGTGCTCCTCGCAGGCGGCGAAATAGTCCTCGTCAAAGCCTCCGATCTCCAGGAAAAATTCCCTCAGTACCAGCACGCCCGCCGCACAGCCGAACCCCGTGTAAGCGGGATCGTCAAAGCGGGCCCCGTCCCTTTCGCCGTAGCCGCGGTAAAAGCCGCCGCCGATGATGGTGATCTTGCCGCCCGCTGTGTTCATCTTATTGCGGCGGCCGTAGTAAAGCATGCGGGAGGCCGCCGATACCACCTGCCCGTCCTGCATGGCGGGCTTCACCAGCTCCTTCAGCCAGACCGGCATCACTTCCGTATCGTTGTTGAGAAAGACCAGGTAGCGCCCGCCGGCAGCCTTTGCGCCCTCGTTGTTGGGACGGCAAAAGCCATAATTTTTGTCCAGCTGTATGATCCTGACCTCGGGATAGTCCTCACGAACGTATTCCTGCGACCCGTCCGACGAGGCGTTGTCCACCATTATGACCTCCAGCTTGTCGGGCGGGTAGTCCAGCGCGTACAGCGAGCCCAGGCACACGGGCAGGAAGGCCCGGCCGTTGTGGTTGACGATGATCACGCTGACCGCGGGCAGGCCGGACGGGTCAACTTTTATAGAGAAAGGCCCCTGCTCTCTCATCAGTCAGGCCTCCTCAGGCGGAAGCGCACTATGCCGAAGAGCTGCCCCCATTCCAGGTTCCAGCTCAGCTTTTGCAGCAGTGCCCGGTCGGATACCGTGCGCAGCGTGCTGTAAAAACGGCGCAGGCGGCCGATCTCCTTCCTTTCCCTCCAGGCCGCCAGGTAGGCGCCGAATTTCGAGCGCGGATACGGCCAGCCTTTGATTATGCTGTAGGCAAATATCATCCCCTCTATGATCAGCAGCACGGGCGACAGCAGCAGCAGGGTGGGCCACTTGAACGTGGATAATATCAGGTAAAGGCGGTTTTTCTCCAGGTGGAAGAATTTATCCGGCGTCATGCTCAGCCGGTACCTGTGATAGATGACGGAGGAGGGCAGGCAGTATATGTCGTATCCCATCAGCGCCAGCAGCCAGGATATGACCACGTCGTCGTTATACATAAAGCAGTACGCCGGCGCGCCCCCCATGCGGTAAAAAAGGTCGCGCCTGATCAGGAAGGAGCAGCCGCTGATCCCGTTGACCTTCTGCGGCGGTCCCGCCTCCACGGCAACGCTGTGCAGCTGGCGGCAGAAGCCCAGGCCGGACACGTGGATATTCAGGCCGCTGCAGTTGACTACGCCCGGGTCCTCCATGATCAGCACCCTGGGGCAGACCGCCCCCACCTGCGCGCCGGACTCTATGAAATCCACCATCTTCGCCAGCCAGTCTGCCTCGACGCGCGTGTCCATGTTAAGCGGCGATATGTATTCGCCGGCGGCCACGGCCAGCCCCGCGTTTATTCCGCCCGCATAGCCCAGGTTGACGCCCGTCTCCACGTAGGTCAGTCCCGGGTATTTGCCGCGGGCCCGCTGCAGGCTGCCGTCCGTGGAGCCGTTGTCCACCACGATCACCTCGCAGCCCGCCAGGGCCTGCCGCGACAGCGAATCCAGGCAGGTATCAAGGTGCTGAAGGCCGTTATAGTTGACCACGATCACGGAGACTTTTTTCTGATTCGATACAGACATATGCGTACAGCCTATATCTTACACGCGGGTATATATTAGTTCAATCCGGCCTGCAGTTTGCATCGAACGGACGCGCCCGCGACACTTTTACGTTGCCTTCGCTGTAGCCGGTGTACTACTGTAAAACCCATGGTTGAGCTTTTGAGATTCGCCCTGCAGCAGGGCCGCTACGACGCCGCTGCCTATGCCCTGGTTTACGGGCTGATCATGGTGAAAATAGTAAATGGTAAAAAAGCAGGTAAAAAAGGCCGCAAAGCGCGGCTTCTACGGCCCCGCCCTGGGTGAGTCCCGCAGCCTGGTGCTGGAGGAGGCGGGCGGCGTGGAGGGACTCGACGAAGAAATAGCCCTGCTCAGGCTAAGGCTGCGCGACCTCGTCAGGGACTGCCCGGATAAGATCGAGCTCCACCTGCGCACCGCCAACGCCATCGCCGGCATGGTCAAGATCCGCTACTCCATCTCCAAAGAGCAGAAAAAGAGCCTCAGGGAGGCCATCACCAGGGTGCTCACCGAGCTGGCCATACCCCTTGGGGTCAAAATGCTCATCAAGTAGGGACGGGTCCGTCCCCACACTGACAGAAATTATGGAACTTCGTCCTTATCAGCTCGAAATCGCCCGCGCCGTGCTGGATAGCATCGAGAACCGGC
>CAYTIC010000004.1:210906-225207 GCA_964437795.1 uncultured Dehalococcoidales bacterium
CGTCCTTATCAGCTCGAAATCGCCCGCGCCGTGCTGGATAGCATCGAGAACCGGCGGGGACTGACTTTCTCCGTGGAAATCGCGCGACAGGGCGGAAAAAACGAGCTCTCGGCGCATATCGGGGTGCTGCTGCTCACCATGTTCATGGCGCGCGGGGGCAGCGCCGTCAAATGCTCGCCCACCTTCAAGCCGCAGACGGTCATCTCCATGATGCGGCTCAAACAGCGGCTGGACGATTTCGGCTTCGAGGGCATCTGGGAAGCCGAGATGGGCTACATCATTCGCCTGGGCTCGGCGCGCCAGGTCTTCCTCTCCGCCGAGGACTCGTCCTCGGTGGTCGGCCATACCGCCGATATACTGCTGGAGATCGACGAGTCGCAGGACGTGGGCAAGGACAAGTACACCCGCGACTTCCGCCCCATGGCCTCTTCCACCAACGCCACCACGGTCCACTACGGCACGCCCTGGGATGACTCCTCCCTTCTTGAGGAGGTCAGCCAGTCAAACCTCGAACTGGAAAAAGGCGACGGCCTCAGGCGCCACTTCCGCTTCGACTGGCAGGAGGTGGCCAAGTACAACCCCGGCTACCTGGCCTTCGTGGAGGCGGAACGCGCCAGGCTGGGCGCCGACCACCCGCTCTTCCTCAGCCAGTACGCCCTGCTGCCCATCCGCAGCACCGGCGGCTTCTTTTCACGCGCTCAACTGGCCCTCATGCAGGGCACACACGCCCGGCAGGCAGGCAGGGACTCGGAGGCTAAAACGTACGTGGCGGGACTCGACCTGGCGGGCGAGGCGGAAATTGCGGACGAGCCGGGCATGGCCCGGCGCGGACGGGACGCCGCGGTGCTCACCATCGCCGAGCTGTGCTTCCCGGCGTGCGAGGCGGTAATCCGTGAGCCCCGCATCGAGGTGGTGGAGCACTACAGCTGGGTGGGCAAAAAGCACCCCGAGCTTTACCGGGAGCTGCTGCATATCATCAAGGACACCTGGCGCTGCAGCCGCGTGGTAGCGGACGCCACGGGCGTGGGCGAGGGCGTGGTCTCGTTCCTGCAGGCCGCCCTGGGCAGCCGCGTCATTCCGTTCAAGTTCACACGGGCTTCCAAGTCGGCCCTGGGCTTCAGCCTGCTGGCGGCCGTCAATTCCGGCAGGCTCGGGCTGTACCCGGCAGACGGATCGGCGGAACACCGCGAGATGATGTTCCAGCTCGAACGCGCCCGCGGCGTAAGCCATCCCAACCAAACAATCAATTTCTTCGTGGACCCCTCCGAGGGGCATGACGACTATTTGATCAGCCTGGCGCTGTGTGTGGAAGCTGCATCCAGGCTGTCGCCCCGCAAAGCCGCGGGAACGGTCCGCCTGTAGGGGCGGTTTTTAAACCCGCCCGAATGGGCGCAATAATTTCCGGGCGGACCTTCAGGTCCGCCTCTACATTAGTTTGTAATGGGCCACCCACTGAACCCTGCGCATCCAGGGGATTTTTCCAAAGAAGCGTATGGGACCGAGCTTCTTCTCATGCGAATCGAAATGCGACCATTCGTCAATCAGCCTGATGCCCGGCGCCCAGCCCTCTATCTCCTTCCCGTCCTTTATGCCGGACAGGAAGGTGGCCCCCCGTCCCAGGTGGAATTGATTTTGCATCTTCATGTTAAGGGCGCTTTTCAGCCACCCGTTTACGATGGACTCGTTGACCACCTCGCAGGCCAGCTCGGAGCCGGGGAATGAGGACTGCAGCTTCAATACCAGCTCCCTCACATCTTTTTTCTCCAGGTACATAAGTAGCCCCTCGGCTAAAAACAGGAAGGGCCCTGCCGACTGCTCTTTCAAGGGCGTAAGCCAGTCATAGTCGAGCACCGACGAGGCGACCATGTGATAACGCCCGGCCTCTTTGCACAGCTTTCTCTTGATCTCAATGACCTCGGGCAGGTCCAGGTCGTAAAAGCTCATCCGGCCGTTGTCGATCCGCCAGAAGCGCGTATCCAGGCCGCAGCCCAGGTTTACCACTGTTCCGCCGGGATTGTCCTGCAGGAACGCGCGCGCGCAGTCGTCGAATTTCGAGGCGCGAAGGGAGATAAACAGTATTAATTTCTTGTTCAGCTTGCCCTGCGCCAGCTCCCTGCACATCATGTCCCCGGAGCCGGCCAGCCGGCTCTTGAGGGCATCGGTTATCCTCACGGCTTCAGGGTCGTTGATGATGGGGTCGGGCGACCGGCTCTCCATGGCATGGCAATACAGCGTGAGCAGCATGGTCGACGAGATGTCGCTTATCTTTATATCGAACAGTCCTGAACTTTCCATTTACACTCTCCCGAATAATACGTCATTGCGGGCGATCTTCACCCTGTCATTGCGAGGAGAGCAGCGACGAAGCAATCTCAGACTATTGAGTCTTCGAATCCTGGGATTGCCGCGCCCTCCGGGCTCGCAATGACCGGAGAAAAACAACCCTCGCAATTGCCTGGTAATAAAGAAGGGAGAGCTCAACGCTCTCCCTTCTTAAATGTCGATCAGTGTTTATATCAGGCTGGGCAGGCCCTTGGCGGCGTCTTCCATGTCGCGCAGGCGGCCCGTCGTTTCCTTCAGGCGGTCCTTCTGTGTCATGGCGAATGCCGAGGCCCTGTCGTAGTAGTCGCGAATCTTCTGCACAAAGGCAAGCTGCGAGAAGAGGATGGTGACGTCCACCGATCCGCGGTCCCTGGGGAAGTCGCCGGCGCGTATGACCGCGTTCTCGGCCAGCTCGCGCAGGTAGTCGCCCAGGCCCTTGGCGATATCCATGCTCATCTCCTTGGTGGGAGCGGCCAGCAGGTAAAGCGCTCGGCCGGCGTCCTCCGGGTTGAGCGCGATGGAAAGTTCGCTCACGGCGGCGTCCATGGCCTGCATGGCGCGCAGCGTCTCGCCGCTCTTCTCGCGGAAGCTGGTCTTGGATAGCTCCCAGGGGAAGCGGAACCCACGCGGGATGTCGGTCCGGCCGCAGCCGATGGCGGTCCAGCCGTCCACGGACTGCATGATGTCTCCGGCGTCCATGGTCTTGGCGCCCACGTGGCGCACGTTGGTAACTTCTCCGGCGCACATCAGGTCGTAGAAAGGCTCCACGATCTGGCGGTTGATGCGCTGCAGGTTCATAGCCAGGCTGGCGTCCTTGCGGACGTAGCGCTGGTTGTCGGCCAAAAATACACCGTCGGCCACGGAGTGAATGGACTTAAGGCAGGTGGCGGTGTTGTAAACACTGCGCAGCTCGGCCACCTCTTCATGTTCGAAGGGCAGCACGCAGAGGGCGTAGACGGGCTTGCCGATATAACGCTCCTTGAGCATCTGGGCGATGATCGAGATCGCGCCCGATCCCGTGCCGCCGGCGGTCCCGGCGATCAGCAGGAATGCATGGGTCTGGTAGAAGAGGGGTGATGTGCGTACGGCGTCGATGACTTTGTCGCCGTCTTCCCGGGCCAGCTCTGCGCCCATCTCGTTGACTTTGCCCACGCCGTGACCCCAGGTCTTGCGCCCGCCGATCAGTATGCGGTGCATGTAGTCTGAGCCGATATGGGATAAACCGGTAAGGTCAGTCTGGTCGGTGTTGACAGCAAAGGTCCCCGTGACGATGGTCGTGCCGCGCTCACCGTGGGCCCTCTGGCCCAAACGGGCAAACTCATCGGCAACACGGGAGCCGCACTGCCCCAGCCCGATAACCATTAACTTCATTCTGTATTACCTCGCTTAAACTATTTCGTTTATATTTAGCTATACGCGTCTATACTGTTAGGTTTAACCCATATTAAAGCCGCATGGTCGTTTTGTCAAGGTAGTGAAGCTACGATGACGACCATCCGCCCTTCTTGCTGATGGCGCGTATGCGCCAGACCACCAGCCCCACCACGGCCAGGATGGCTATGACGCCCACGACGGGCCAGGCGAAGTCGATGCCGCCGAATGTGATGAGCTGCGACTGGCTCCACTCGCCCGCGTTGCCGGCCAGGTCGATCGCCTTCACGCGCCAGTAGTACTCGCCCTGCCCGGGCTTCTCGCCGGAGGTCAGGATGTATTCAGGCTTGGCCAGCCCTTCCTTGCGCACCACGGACCCCGAGAAGTCGGCCTTCTGGCTCATCTCAAAAGAGTAGGTGACGCCGCTGGGATCCTCGACCACGGACCATCTGAAGTCTATGGGTTCGTTCTGGAAAAAGCCTATTTTGGTGCCGGCCACCGGCGCTACCGGGGATGGCGCCGCCGGGGCTACGGATTCAATGGTGAAGGTTGTAGACGCCACAGCCTGCGTGCCGTCGCTCACGGTCACCAGGTGGCTGCCCGCGCCGCTGATCGGTGGTTTGAAGGCGGTGCTGAAGCTGCCCTTGGCGTCCGTGGTGGCGCTGCTTTCCACTTTCTTTGAGTCATAGATGATGGTAAGCGGCTGGCTGGCGCCAAACCCGCTGCCCGCCAGCAGTGTGTTTTCACCCACCCCGCCGTTGGCCGGGTTTATGGATACTTCGGGCGTTATCACGACGACGTAGTCCGTCACGTCCGCCACCCTGGTGGCGTCTCCGAATGAGTCGACTATGTGCTCACCCCTGGAGGAGGGGGGCACGGTGAACTGGGTCGACCATGACCCGTGCGCGTCGGCGGCAAGGCCGCCCACGACCTGCAAACCGTCGAAGGTGACCACCACGTTGCCCTCGTTCTCCTGGTAGCCCACGCCGTTCACGAAAAGCGTGTCGCCCGTCTTGATAACGTCGCCCAGCCTGCCGCTGGCCTGCTCGACCTTAATGCCGGGCGAGACTGTGAACATGGTGTCGGGGACGTCTTCAATTGTGGTGGTGGCGCCCCTGGCGTCCACTTTGTGCGGGCCCTTGGATGAGGCCGGGACGGAGAAGGAGGACTGCCATGTGCCGTTGAGGTCGGCCGAGATATTGGTCTTGACCACGACATCATCGTAGATGACGGCTATGTTGGTCTCGCCGCCGCCGAAGCCGGCGCCCGATACCGTGACCACGCGGTTCACCCAGCCCGAGTTAGGGTTGACGCCCAGCGAGGGGGTCACCGCGAAAATCTGCTCCTTGATCTCCGTCGCAGGCGTGGTGGAACCGCTGGCTGCTATGGAGTGGTTGCCCCTGCTGCTGGGGGGGATCTTGAGGGTGTACAGCCAACTTCCGCCGGCGGTGGCCTCGATGCCCGTGGCAACAGGGTTGCCGTTGTAGATTATTTTTATGCCCGTCTCGCGGGCGTTGAAACCGTTGCCCTGCACAGGCACCTCGGTGCCCACCGTGCCTTTTTTAACGCCGATGGAGACGGTGCCCTGCACGTTGAACTCTTTCTGGAATGACTTGCTGCCCACTTTGAGCGTGACCAGCTGCTTGCCTCGCGGCGAAGGGGGTATTTTGAAGATCAGCGGCTGGCAGCCGGATTTGCTGATATTGCCCTGCTGGATAAGCTGGTTGGCGTCACCCCAGTAGAGAAAGTATTCGCCCTCGCCGTACTGGCAGAAGGCGGGTATCTTGCAGTCCGAGCCGACCGGCCCCTGCACCGGGTCCAGTGTGAGCGATTCTGCCTGTACCGCGGACGGCAGTATGAGGGCTGTCACAAAAGAAAGTGTAAGTAAAGCCGCCAGGACCTTTACTTTCATCTCTTAATCCTCCGCGAAGCTTTTGAATGTATCATAACACAAATGGATTATGCTTAGTACAATAATAAAATTCCAAATTACAAAAGCCAAATTCCAAACAAATTTAAAATTCCAATAATAAAACTTAGGATTTTCTTTATTTTCTTCTTTTGTTTGGAGCTTGGAATTTATATATTGGAATTTCGTTAAAGTGAGTGCTGTTTAGCAGCTTGTTACCCATCCTTGCTGGTTAGCTTATCCAGGAACTCGGCGTTGGTCTGCGATTTGGACAGCCGCTCGATCACCCGCTCCGAGGCATCTGTGGGATTGTTGGAATCCTCCGCAAGCATGCTGACCATGCGGCGGAACAGCCATACCTTGGCCAGCGTGGCCTCGCCCAGCAGCAGCTCCTCGCGGCGGGTGCCGCTGCGCATGATGTCGATGGCAGGGAAAACACGTTTTTCCGACAGCCTGCGGTCCAGGTGCAGCTCCATGTTGCCCGTGCCTTTGAACTCTTCGTAAATGAGGTCGTCCATGCGGCTGCCGGTATCCACCAGGCAGGTGGCCAGTATGGTCAGGCTGCCTCCCTCCTCGATGTTGCGGGCGGCGCCGAAGAAGCGCTTGGGCGGGTAGAGGGCCACTGAATCGATGCCGCCTGAGAGCGTGCGTCCGCTGGGGGGCATGGCCAGGTTATAGGAGCGGGTCAGCCGCGTTATGCCGTCCAGCAGTATGACCACGTCCTTGCCGATCTCGGCCAGGCGCTTGGCCCTCTCCAGGGCCAGCTCGGCCACGCGCGTGTGGTTCTCCACGGGTTCATCGAATGTGGCCGAAACCACCTCGCCTTTGACAGAGCGCTTCATGTCGGTGACCTCTTCAGGGCGCTCGCCGATCAGGCAGACCATCAGGTGCACCTCCGGGTAGTTGGTGGAAATGGCGGTGGCGATATTTTTCAGCAGCAGCGTCTTGCCCGCTTTAGGCGGGGAGACGATCAGGCCGCGCTGGCCGCGCCCGATGGGCGCCACCAGGTTGATCAGCCGGGCGGAGAGGTTCTTGGGGTTGCCCTCCAGGTCGAACATGTCGTCCGGGAAGATCGGTGTGAGCTGGCCGAAGTGGGGGCGTCCCTTCGACTGGTCGGAGTCCAGGCCGTTGACCTGTTCCACTCGCAGCAGGCTGCAGTACTTCTCGCCCTCCTTGGGGGGACGCGCCTGCCCGACAACCGTGTCGCCGTTGCGCAGGCCGAAGCGCCTGATCTGCGAGTTTGATATATATACGTCGTTGGGCCCCGGCAGCAGGCTCTCCTGCCGGAGGAAGCCGTAGCCCTCGTCCATGATCTCCAGTATGCCTCCCAGGCTCATGTAAAAGCCCGCCTGGGGCTCGGGCGGTGTGGACAGGGGCTGCAGCTTGGCGATCAGCTCCTCCCGGGTCAGCACATCGAAGTTCTCGATGCTCTGTGCCTTGGCCAGGGCCTGCAGCTCCTCAAGGGGCTTGTTTTCAAGGTCGGGTAAATTCATCATAATGTCACCTCGGAAATTCGGTATTTATGTTCAATCGTATTTTTTAATTTCCTAGTTTATTTATAGTGTGGAATTTGTATTTTGTATTTTGGAATTTGTTTAGAGTTTAGAGTTTGGAATTTAGTATTTAGTATTTATATATTCTTTACATCCCCCATGACCTTTTTCCAGTCGTCCATGAAGCGGCTGACGCCGATGTCGGTCAGCGGGTGCCGGGCCATCTGCAGCAGCACAGAGTAGGGTACGGTGGCGATGTGCGATCCCGCCCTGGCTGCTTCCAGGCAGTGCTGGGGATTGCGTATGCTGGCCGCGATGACCTGCGTCTTTATATCGGGGTACTGGCGGTAAACCTGTACGATATCCCGGATCAGCAGCATGCCCTCCTCGCCGATATCGTCCAGCCTGCCCACGAAGGGGCTGACGTAGTCCGCCCCCGCCCTGGCCGCCAGCAGGGCCTGGTTGACCGAGAAGCACAGCGTGTAGTTGACGCTGATGCCCTCCTTCGCCAGCGCGGCGGTGGCCTCGGTGCCCTCTATGCCGGCGGGTATCTTGACCACCACGTTTTTGGCCCAGGTTGATATCTCGCGCGCCTCCGCCACCATGCCGGATACGTCCAGGCTGATGACCTCGGTCGAGACCGGGCCGGGTATGATGGAGCATATCTCCTGCACCAGCTTCTTGTAGTTGACCTTGCCTTCCTTCGAGACAAGGCTGGGGTTGGTCGTGACGCCGCTTACAGCGCCCAGCCTGGCGCCGTGCCTGATGTGTTCAAGGTTGGCCGTATCAAGAAAGAGGCGCATATACTTCTCCCTGTATTGATTTTATTATTCTTGTGGTGCCGTCCGGACGCATTATTTTATCGGTAGTGTTACCTGGGTGCCCTCCACGAGGGTCTCCCTGGCGGCGCCGATGAAACTCACAAACAGCGGGTGGGGACGGTTGGGACGCGACCGGAACTCCGGGTGGAACTGGCAGGCAACCATCCAGGGGTGGTCCCTGACCTCCGTGATCTCCACCAACCTCTTGTCCGGCGAGAGCCCGCTGAACACCAGCCCTTTTTTCTCAAAAATATCGCGGTAATCGTTGTTGAATTCATAACGATGGCGGTGGCGTTCGTGGACAAGCTGCTCTGCGTAGGCCTGCGCCGCCAACGTGCCGTCCACCAGCGTGCACGGGTAGGTGCCCAGCCGCATGGTGCCCCCCATATCGTTGATCTTGCGCTGCTCCGGCAGCAGGTCGATCACCGGGTAGGGCGTGCCGCTGTCGAACTCGGTGGAGTTGGCCCGCTTGTTGCCCAGCGCATAGCGCCCGAACTCTATGACCATCACCTGCATGCCCAGGCACAGCCCCAGGTAGGGAATGTTGTTAAGGCGCGCGTACGAGGCGCTGGTGATCATGCCCTCGATGCCCCGGTTGCCGAAGCCCCCCGGCACGATGATGCCGTGGACCGATCCCAGCACGTCCTGGTGGAGCCCTTTCTCCAGGTCCTCGGACTGCACCCAGATGATATTGACCGTGCGGTCGTGGTAAAGGGCGGCGTGGCAAAGCGATTCGCGCACCGAGTAATAGGCGTCCTCCAGCTCCACGTACTTGCCCACCAGCGCGATGTTGATGCTCTCACGGGGCGTCTTCATGCGGGCGACCATCTGCCGCCAGTCCGCCAGGTCGGCCCTGGTGGCGTTGAGCCTCAGCCGGCTTATGATGAAATTGCTCATGCCGAACTCTTCCATGATGAGCGGGACCTCGTAGATGGTCTCAGCCGTGACCATGGGTATGACGGCCTCTTTCTCCACGTCGCAGAAAAGCGAGATCTTGTCCCGCAGCCCCTGCGAGATGGGGTAGTCGGAGCGGCAGAGTATGACGTCGGGCTGTATGCCGATGCGGCGCAGCTCGTTCACGCTGTGTTGCGTGGGCTTGGTCTTGAGCTCCTTGGTTGTGGCGATGTAGGGGAGGTATGTTACATGTATGTAAAGGGCGTTGTCACGGCCCACTTCATTGCGCATTTGCCGGATGGCCTCTAAAAACGGCTGGCTCTCGATGTCGCCCACCGTGCCGCCAACTTCCACGATGATCACCTGTGCCTTGGATATCTGCGCCACCTCGCGGATGCGGCGTTTGATCTCGTTGGTCACGTGCGGTATGACCTGTATGGTGCCGCCCAGGTAGTCGCCGCGCCTTTCGCCGGCGATAACCGAGGAGTAGATCTGGCCCGAGGTCACGTTGGACGCCGCCGTGAGGTTGGTGTCGATGAAGCGCTCGTAATGGCCCAGGTCCAGGTCGGTCTCTGCGCCGTCGGTGGTCACGAAAACCTCTCCGTGCTGGTAGGGCGACATGGTGCCGGGGTCCACGTTGATGTAGGGATCGAGCTTCTGCACCGATACGGAGACTTCGCGGCTCTTGAGGATGCGCCCGATCGAAGCAGTGGCGATGCCCTTGCCCACCGATGAAACCACGCCGCCTGTGACGAAAATATATTTAGCCATAGCTATATAAGGCTGCGATCATATATATCTGCATTCGCATAATTAAACATGGGTTAAAATTGTGTCTGCGGGGGATTTGAACTTGCCGGGAAAGCAGGGTTTTTTTAAACCCTATGGTAATTATAGATACACGTATTTAAGGCTGTCAAGTTTAACTCTAATTACATTGTTCACAATACCTGTAGGGGCGGACCTTCAGGTCCGCCCCTGCGCGGGCGGGTTTAAACACCCGCCCCTACTGTTTGCGCCAGGCCAGGAAGACGGCTGCAAGCGGGCTCATGATCAATACCAGCAGTCCCAGCACCGCCCAGGTCAGGTTGAGGCGGAGTAGAAATTCAGGCGTGGCGGCCAGGCGGTTGACGAAATCGATGTACATGCCCGCCATGGGGGCCAGCGACGGCTTGTGCACGCGTTCGAGCGTATCGTCATCGTCGAACAGCCAGATGGGCCCGCTGATCATGCTGACCACGGGCAGGCCTGCGCGGCCGTACTGTTGCGCGTCGGTTGGCACTCCCAGCGGCGTGCCCGTGGGGAAGACCAGCGTGCGCGACAGCCCGGCGTCCGCCACCGATCTGGCATAAAGGCTGACCGTGAACGGGTTCTCGGTGATGAATACGCCGCGAGGCTCGGCGTTGCCCGTCGGCGCCGCCGGCGGGATGTAGTCGTCTGAGATGTGCTCGATGGCGATATCGAAAAGTGACTGCGGAAGTATGTCATCCTTGTGCTTCTCGATGAAATCGGCGTTGGTGGCCCCGCCAACCATATGCCCACCGGTGAAGAGGAATATCATGGTGAAAGGCCTCTCGGAGACGGGAAGATGTACGTAGTATTCGGCCAACGCCAGCACCATCCCCGCGCCGCTGCTGTCCTCCACACCGCTCCTCCAGGGGGAATCGTGATGTGAGTGTATGATTATGGCGCGGTCGCTGCGTCCGGGCAGCACCGCGTAGACGTTGGCGCTCTCTCCGCCTTTGAGGGCCACTTTGGCGTCCAGCACCAGCTTCACATCGGTCTTGCCCGCCGCCACCTGGGCCTTGAGCTTATCGCCGGCGTCGGGCAGCAGGTACATGCTGGGTATGGAGCGCAGCTTGCCCTCATAAGGGGCGTAGTAGGTGAATTTGCCCATATCGGGATATCCCCTCAGTATGCTTATGATGCCGGCCGGGTGGCGCGACTCGGCCTGCTCGTAGAAGGAGTCATATTTAAGCATCCAGCCGATGGGGTAGGGGTGCGACCAGCCTTTGAGCATCTTCTCTGGCTCGTAGGCCATATAGCTGAAGAGCTTCATCTGGTCCCAGCTCACGTTCGTGGGGGATATATCCACCAGGACTATTTTATTTTTAACGTCCTGCCAGTCGGGGCTGGATGAATTTCCCACGTAAACCACCTCGGCTTCGGCGCCTCCCTCCGGGGCAGGACCGCTGTACGGAACGTAAAATGACTCGGGCTGCCAGGACGCCGCCGTGCCCGGCTGCACGGTTATTCCCCACTTGACCGGCTCCCAGTAGTCAAAATTGCTTTTCTCCACGCGCACGTCGCTGAAGCCGTACATCTTGAGCATTGACTCCAGGTATGTGACGGCGGCCTGGTCGGACACTGAGCCCGGCCTGCGCTCGCCAAGGTTGTAGATGTCACCGATCAACCTGAAGATCTGGCCCTGCGTGGGCCTGGACCCGGGGCTGGTGATTTTGATGGTTGGATTGGACAGGGCGGCCACCGAGACAGGGACCAGCACCAGGGAGATCACCACCAGCAGGCCAAGGGCGGTCCAGGCCAGCGCCGGCCTGCCTTTGGGCCTGGGCGTGGACCCTCCTACCGCATACAGCGCGATGCCTGTCCCGAGCAGGATGAGTCCCGCAGCCAGGAAAAGCAGGGTGTTGCCGGTGAATATGGCGGGCAGGGCTAAGAGTCGGATTATTACATTCAGCTCGGCCAGCGCGGACAGTATGTACTGCAACAGGAACCATATCGATAGGCTGATCCAGATGGCCCCCAGCGCGCGCAGCCACGAGGGCTGCCGGGCGTTGAGCCAGAGGGCGGCCAGGAAAATGACCAGCGGGGGGAAGAGCGAGTACCATGCCATGAATACGGCCAGCGGCAGGCTGGACTTGTCCATTGTGAGCGCCGCGACGAACGGCAGGGCTGAGAACACGATGGACAATCCCAGCGGTATCAACAGCTGGATTAAAAAGGGACGAATTGCGCTTACGGGGCAGGACCTGGCTTCCTGTGACATGAACACCTCCTTCTTATAACCTGTGTTGGCCTTGTTCCACTGTCAGTGGGACAAGGTTGTATTACACGTCATTGCGAGCTCTTATTCCTATGTCATTGCGAGCGAAGCGAAGCAATCTGTGGATTCGAAGACGTTATGCACTGAGATTGCTTCGTCGCTATGCTCCTCGCAATGACACTGGTAAATGCTCGCAATGACATCTTACTGTTTGTACTCAAAAATCTTAATGGCCGGCATCGGGCTCGACCCGGCGCTGGCTTTCTCCGCGGATTGATAGACCGGCTTATATTCGTTCAGCGCTTGCAGCGGGACCGGGCTGGCCAGCGGGTCGGCGCCGACGATGCGGTAGTTGCCGTCCTTCTGCCCGGCCACGAAAGCCGCCGCCTCGTCGTAAGTTTTGAAACTCCTCAACCCGGTTATCTCCTTGAACTTCTGGCCGTCCGGCATGCTTTGTTGCACCCAGGACATGACCGCGGTTTTCTGAGGTATGACCTGCTTTCCGTCGAAGTTATACAGGCGGCTGACCATGCTGCGGTAGAACTCGGGGTAGAAGACCAGCAGCGGGACGTATTTCCCCTCCTTCTTCTGCCAGCAGAGCTCGTAGAAGTCGCTTTCCTTCTTATCGCTGAGGCCGGCCACGGCGTAGAATTTATCGTTGGGAGAGGCTATGCGGTTATCGATGATCACATATCTGGCGCCCAGGTCGTCCATGATCTTGTCCGCCGCGGCGCTGTCCTGAGAGGTGTAAAAGCGCGCTTCGTCCCTGTGCGTGATGGCGGGGTTGGCCACCGGTATGCGGTGCCCTATGCGCGTGACCCAGTACCCGTAATCGCTCCATACCAGCACGCCGTAAGCCGTGGACGGGTACTGAAAAGTCTTGCCCTCCGCCGGAACGTCGAAGAGCCTGTAATAATAATCCGCCGCGCCAAACGGCTCCGGCGTATTGTCCTTCATCCACTCCAGCGACTCCATCCAGGCGTTGCTGGGGTTGTGGGACGGGTGGCCGGCCATCCCAACGGCAATGGCGGCGCCCGGTATCATCACGCCTATTACACAGGCTGCCACCAGCAGGCCCATGGCTACTGCGGTGCGGGACGCCTGCCTTGCCCTGGACGGCGGCCTTTTGGACTTTTTAACCGGCTGCGCCCTGGTCTCCGGCATGGGGCGGGGCTGGAAGGCCTCGACGATGGTCCCCGCCAGATAGCCGGTCAATACTGCCAGGGATACGCTGAGATAGGCGGAGAACCTGACCATGGCCAGGGCGGCCAGCAGGATTACGATGCTCCAGACGGCTGTCAGGACGTGCTGGGGCTTTCCCTGTTTAATGCAGGCGTAGATCAGCACCGCCAGCCCGGCAAGTCCGCTGTACAGCGTCAGCGCTAACTCGGACCAGGCCATTTCGAAGGTAAATACATCGCCCTGGAAAAACAGCGGCTTCATCTCGCCCACTATGGTCTGGCCGATCCTCCAGGAAAAGATGCCGCCGATAGCGCCTGCCGTCTGGTTGAAGATGGCGGGGAATATCAGCCATGCCCCCAGGACGCCCAGCGCCAGCAGGCCCGCGGTGAACAGCGGGAAGTAGACCTTTCTCAGGCCGCCCGCCGTCATCAGTCCCGAGATGATATTCAATGCTACGGGCGTGAGGATTACGGCGGCCAGCGCCAGCAGCGTTATCTTGTCGCGCGAAGCCGGCAAAAAGATGAGCAGTGCGATCAGGAAGCAGGTGATGGCCGTCTTGCTCAGGTAGTCGGTGGGGACGCCCCGCAGGTGGTCGCTGATGAACTGGATGATGAAATAGATAAAGATGATAAAGACGAAAAGCAGCGCGCCCTGCCATGTGATCAGGTAAAGCCCGAGGAAGATGCCGGCGATGATGCTATAGGGAACATGGCGGCCGGCCGGCGGGAATTGCCCTTTCATCAGCAGGGAATAGGTGAAGCTCCTGCCGTTTTTAACCGCCAGCATGAAGAACATCAGGAAGAAGGTGGTGAAAAACAGCTCCGCCGCGTGGTGGTCGGTATTGCCCAGCAGTGAGCGTGAAAGGATCTCGCCCGGCATTGTGGCCGCCAGCAGCGCTGCCGCCAGCCCGCCCCAGCGGTTGCTTGCCGCCCTGCCGATGAAGAATACCGGTATCACCGTCAGCACGCCCAGGACTGCCGGAAGGTATACCGCTATGCTGTCGACGGCGGGCTGCGCCGCAGAGGCGCCCCCGAACAGGCGTACCGTCCCGGCCAGCATATAGGCGAAAAAGGTCGGTACCCTGCCTATGACATCCCCGCTGCCGAAGAGCATGAACGGGTCAAACCTGGTCAACTGTGGGAAATTGGCAAGCAGGTTATCTACAAGGCGCATGTAATAATAAGCGTCAATGCCGGTCAGCTTTATCCAGCGTCCGTCGAATACCGCTGTATAGGGCAAGGCTATTCTGAGATATGCGGCGATCGCCATTGCCGACACTACGGAGATCAGGGAGAAGAGCCAGTC
>CAYTIC010000005.1:0-196774 GCA_964437795.1 uncultured Dehalococcoidales bacterium
TAATTCGATCAGGCAGGGCGGTAGCACGTCCGCTGAATTTGCCTTGTTGGGCGGTTCTTTTAGTCACATTTCAACATCTCAAGAGCGCCCCCTCAGTTCTCCTTCTACCTTTTTCCCCGGGAGATATTGCTTTAAAATCCGTGGTATCTGAGGAGTTCGCGACGGGACTGCTTCATTTCCAGAAAGCACTGAGGGTGGCGAGCAGTTCGTTTTCCAGTTCCGGAACGGGGCCCACTACCCTGATGGGCTTCTGCCCTGCCTTGAAGACTGTGCGACACGGCAGGTTCATCGTGGGATTTCTCTTGTCAGCGCCGGTCAGTTCCCTTACGGTGACTTCCTCAACGCCATAGACCACGTTTCCGATGTTGGCCCAATAGATGTTCCCGGAGCACATGACACACGGTTCGACCGTCGTCACCAAGGTACATTTCCACAAGTAGTCGGGGTCCTTCTGTGCAAATGCCAACCGGGAGATCACTGTTTCGGCATGGTCAATCAAACTCACGTTTCCCTGTTTCAGTAGCACCGTCTCGCCATCCGGTGCCACAAGCACTGCGCCAAAGGGTGGATGACCAGTTTCCACCGCTTCCTTGGAGACCTCATTGGCCGTTCTCAGATGTTTGAGGACCTGCTGATGATTGAGGGGAAACCCCTCCAGGTCCGAAGAGGGTTTCTGGTCCCAGGATCCGTTCCCAACGCAGGCGCCCAGGGTCAAAAGCAGGAATACGAGCAAAACTATCATTGCGATATTCTTCATTTCAATTCTCTCCTCTCGGTTATTATTTCATGGTGGCAACACGGGAAAAGATGAAAATCCGAATTGCAGTGCCTTTGGAATTATTCACCATTGAACAAACATCGGCATGACTACGTGGTCGTAGTTATCCACTCCCACGGGGCGGATGACGCCCGGATTGGAAGGGGTGGTGACCTCAAGGGATACCTGCGCCTGCTTCACCACCGAGAGCACGTCCGCCAGGTAGCGGGCGTTGAACGCAATTTTAGCCGCTTCTCCATCTACCAGCGCATCAATCTCACCGACGTTGTCGCCGATCTCGTCGGCGCGCGCAGAGATGGTTATCTTGCCCGCCTCCACGGTAGCTCCCGGCGTCACGATAACCCTGGCAATGCCGCTGCCATCGCGTGCGAATATAGCGGCCATCTTGATGGCTCGAAGGAACTCCGCCACGTCGATGCGCGCCTTGGTACCGTATGTCTGCGGTATGAGCTGTGAGTAATTTGGAAAGGTGCCCTGGATCAGCTGCGATACCATCTCGATACCCTTGAGTTTGAAAAGCACCTGGCTTTTCTGCGAATTAAGAGTTATTTCTATCTCCTGGTCATCGGCGGTCATCAGGCGGTTTAGCTCGTGATAGGCCTTGGCCGGTATGATCATTGCCACCTTCTCTTTGACCGGCTCGGCCAGCGTGGTGCGGTGGACGGCCAGCCTGAATCCATCGGCGGCAGCCATGGTCAGCTTGCTGCCCTCGAACTCCGTCTGCACACCTGTGAGCACAGGACGCGACTCCTCAGTAGCTGCGGCAAAGGCCACCTGGCTGATGGCCTGTTTGAGGTCCTCTGCCTTGACCTTCGTGCTGAAGCCATCGCCTACCTGGGGGATCGGCGGGAAATCGGCGGCATCCAGGCCGTTGATCCTGGCTTCATAACGACCGCATTTGAGCTCCAGAGTGTGGTGTTTGAGGTTAATGCTGATAATGTCGCTGGGCAGCGAACCTACGAACTCGGTCAAAACGCGCGCAGGAATGGTGATGGACCCCTCATTCTCTATCTTTGCACCGATCCAGCAGCTTATGGCGATCTCCAGGTTGGTGGCCGCCAGCTTGAGTTGCGATTCGTCGGTGGATATCAGTACATTCTGGGTGATAGGCAGCGTCGTCCGGGAAGCTACTGCCCTGCCTATGATGCCGAGGCCTTTATTCAGATTTTCCTGCAGACACGACAGCTTCATAGAATTCCCCCCGTTACAATATTGACCTCAGTATACATTTACCCTTTTTCTAAGTCAATGGCAAAAATAATATATACTGTGTTCCGGACATTGTAAACAACGATATATAGTGGTATAAATATTTTCGATTCTTGGTCCCACAAGGAGGCTGGAATGTATCCACTACAAGGATTGAAGGTGCTGGATTTTTCTCATGCGGGTGATGGCCCGACCTGCGGCATGATGCTGGCCCAGGCAGGGGCAGATGTGATCAAGATAGAATCTCTAAAGGGTGATCCTTTCCGCTATGGACTGACTGCTGTGGCCTTCTATAATGCCAACCGCAACAAGCGCAGCCTGGCCATCAATTTGCAGGCGCCCGAGGGCAGGGAGGTCGCCCACAAGCTTGCGGCTTCCGCCGACATCGTGATCGAAAGCTTCAGGCCGGGAGTAGCGCACAAACTGGGCATCGGCTATGCCGAGATAGATAAGATCAATCCTCGAATCATCTATTGCTCTGTCTCCGGCTTCGGCCAGACCGGCCCTTACAGGCATAAGCCGGCTTACGACCCTGTGATCCATGCCATGTCAGGCCTGATGTCCATCACAGGTGAAGCTGACAGGCCACCTGTGCGCATGCCGGCCAATGTTGTGGGCCTCCCCACGGCGTTCCTGGCCGCATACGGCGTCCTGTTGGCCGTGATTTCGAGGGAGAGAACAGGCAAAGGACAGTTAATCGATGCAGCCTTTTTCGACACAGCTGTCTATTTCATGGCATCCTTTATCACCGGCTACGCATATACAGGCTATGTTATGCCCAGGATGGGATCAGCCAGCCCCGTATTCACTCCTTATCAGTGTTTCCTATCAGCGGACAGATATGTTTTCGTCGGTGTCTCCAATGAGAAGTTCTGGCAGGCTTTCTGTCACGCACTGGAACTCGATGAACTGTTGGGCAACACCAGCTATGCAAGCATGGAGGGGCGGCTGGCAAACCGCGATGAGCTCGTGACAAAAATCTCGGCGGTTTTACAAAAATTGCCCGGCAACGAGATATTACAGAAGCTGGAGGCGGCCGGCGTGCCCTGCGCCCCGGTCCTCGAGGTGCCGGAGTTGCTTGACGATCCACAGGTGATTGCAAGGCAGATATTCTTCGACATGGAGTATCCTGATGTCGGCAAGATCAAGCTTGCCAACATACCGGCCTGGCCCTCCGGTATCGAACGCATAAAGAACATCAGAGCGCCGCTGCTCGGGGAACATACTGAGGAGATACTTAAAGAGCTTGGATATGACAGGGCAGGGATTGACGCACTTGAGCAGAACGGGGTAATCTTAAAGAACTAATATCATGGATATCATTCCTGCTATCGACCTCAAGGGCGGCAAATGTGTACGTCTCTATCAGGGCGACTACAGCAAGGAAACGGTGTTCTCTGTCGATCCCGTAGCCACTGCGCTCAAATGGCAGGAGCAGGGAGCCAGCAGGCTGCACCTGGTGGACCTGGACGGCGCGGCCGCAGGTGAGGTCCGCAATACAAAGGCCATAGAGGACATCGTGAAAAATACCCGACTCGAGGTGGAACTGGGTGGAGGTATCAGGCGAGCCGACGTGGTGGAACAGCTTATCAAGCTTGGCGTGAAGCGCGTCATTCTGGGCACGGTGGCCGTGGAGCAGATCGAACTCACCAAGCGCATCATTAAGAAGTTCGGTGAGGCCATCGTGGTGGGCATCGATGCCCGCGACTCCTATGTTACTACGCACGGCTGGATGAAGATCTCTACGATGACTGTTCTTGAGCTGAGCCAGGCCATGGCAGCAATCGGTGCCAGGCGCATTATATATACGGACGTTAAGCGGGATGGTACGCTCACAGAGCCGAACTACGAGGCCACAGCCGAGTTGGTGCACAAGCTGAATATACCGGTGGTAGCCTCGGGCGGCGTATCCTCCATCGAGCATATCAGGAAGCTGGCAGCCCTGGGTGTGGAGGGCGTCATCATCGGCAAGGCGCTCTACACGGGCGATATCGACCTCAAAGACGCTCTATCCGTATCCTGAATCAGGCCACACTAAACAAGTTTATAACCAGGAGCAAATTCTATGTTGAAATTCGATGAAAAGGGGCTTATCCCCATTATCGTGCAGGACGTTAAGGACGGTACTGTGCTCATGCTGGGCTACGCCAGCAAAGAGTCGTTGAAATTGACGCTGGAGAAAGGCGAGATGGTCTTCTACAGCCGCAGCAGGCAGGAGCTATGGCACAAGGGCAGCACCTCAGGCAACATACTGAAAATCAAATCCATTTCCAAAGATTGCGATTCGGATGCCCTGCTGGTCAAAGCTGAGCCTGCAGGGCCCACCTGTCACACGGGAGAGCGCAGCTGCTTTTTCACGGGGTTCAACAAAGACGACCTGAAATAAGGGATTATGAAGCTGCTCATCGTATGCGGCTCACCCAGAAACGGCAACACGGAGTGGATGCTGAAATATCTTCACGGGCTGGCCTTGGCGGACGGCGCGGCAGCGGAACTCCTGCTGCTGCGCAAGCTCGATGTTAAAACGTGCAACGGCTGCCTGGCCTGCGAAGCCGGCGGCAAAAACAGGAAGGGCCTCTGCGCCATCAAGGATGATATGCAGGCTGTCTATCCGAAGCTGATTCAGGCCGACGCAATTGTCTTCGGCACACCTGTATACTTCGAGATGGTCTCCGGCCTGCTGAAGAACTTTATGGACAGGACCTGCCCGGTCTGGACCAGGCTGGAAGACAAGCGCTTTGCCGGAGTCGCCGTGGCTGAAGAAGGCATCGGCACTGCCGTGGACAACCTGAAGACCTATGCCGCCGTCTGCGGCATGAGCTGGGCGGGATATGTTACTGCGCTGGCCAAAAAGCCCCGCGAAGTCGGCAAAATCGAGGGTGTCGGCGAACAACTGGCGCAACTATACCAGGAGTTGAAGAGGGCACTGCATTGAATATCCGGACTTATTCTATGCGCGCGCGGCTGTCCTAAACAGGGCTTGCCTCATCTCACCGAATAAACTTTGAAATTGTCGAATTTGTAGCGGGATTCTGAGGAGGAATCGGTCGTCATGCCCAACCGCATGCTCATGGTACCTTTCAAAAGCGTACCATCATTGAAGGACTGCAGCTTTTTACCGTCAGCGAAAAGCTCAATCTGAGGACCGATGCAGACCACGCCCAACCTGACGGATTTATCCCCCAAAGGAATTGAGCCCGCTTTCGCAACATCCATCAAGTAAGTCCTCTTGCCCTGTAAACTTTTAACGCAGGCATATCTGCCATCACTCAATATTACATAAACATAGCCGTCATGGCTTTCATTTAGCCTGAATCCAATACCTATAGTACTGCTCCCGCCACCGGATATTTTCCTGACGTCAACCTCCGCAGCGAAATCCTGGGGCATTTGATAGGTGTTGTTATAAACATTCTTACCCGCGTCCGGGTCAGTGGACCACATACTGTATTCACCATTATCGTAGGCATAACCTCCGCCGGCTGACGAACCTTCAGGCCATCCGCTCTTAGGATTGCCGAAATTATCCTGAAAGACTAAGTCCAGACTCTTGTTTTTCAGCAGCACTGAATCAGCGAAGGTGGACGGTGTTTGACTTTGAGCAACAGTAGACGAAGAAGCAGACGGGGTGGGCGTCGAAGCTGGCGGCGTCGCCGCCGGGATACCGAGAGTCTTCAGGGTAAAGAGTTTAAAGTTGTCGAATTTATAGCCGGCTGACGGATTTTTCCAGGTGCCGAGCTCGAGCGCTATATAGCCGCTGGAAAGTGATTTGTCGATGGCCGATGCAAGCTTGCTGCCGTTAGCCGACACTTCAATGCTGTCTGCAATACAGGTCACCCCCAGTCTGTTGGTATTTGCTCCGCCTTTGATATTATCAGATACCGTCCAGTCCTTGAGCGTGCTCCATTGGCCCCTGATGAGTTTCGCCAGGCTGTAAGATCTCTCGCTGCTTTTCACCTTGAATACATAGAAATTATCATATTTCTCGCCGCGGAAGATGATGCCGCATTCGCTGTCGTCCCCCGCGCCCGATATATTAGTGGCATCTACCTCGCAGGAAAAGTCCCCCTGTATATAGGCCGGGCTGCTGTTCCTGAACCAGATGATGCGGTCTGCCCCGTTGATCGCAGTAATATACTCGCCTTTATCGTATGCTGCCGAGTCACCGTTTTCCCGGGTGCTTACATTCCATCCGCTGGCAGCGTCGCTGAAATCGTCCGTAAGGACCGGATTGAACCGACTGTCCTGCTGTGTCGAACAGGACAGGCTGAATACCGTGGTCACCAAGATGAGAATGCTGAATAGCGGACGCCGCATGGTATCAGCATACATAGCTATAAAATGATTGTCAACGACACCTAACCTGATACAACACAGTTATTGACATTCATCGTCTAAATTTATAAAAGGGTTCGTAATAGCCGTTGACGCCGGGGTCACCTGCGACGGCGGGTGGCACGGATGCGAGAGATAATCGGCGGCGCGGACTATCTTCCCTTGAAATCGGGCTTCCTTTTCTCTTTGAATGCCCGGTTTCCTTCTACAGCATCTTCCGATTGATTGCATTTCTTGATGAGTTGATAGATCTCCTTCTCAATGCCCGCATCCAGCTTCTGGTGATTGAAAAGCTGGTTGATAACCCACTTTGTGCCCTGCACAGCCATGGGCGCCTTCTCGGCGATGTCCTGCGCAAGGGTGTGCACAGTTTCATCCAGCGCTTCACGCGAAACCAGAAAATGTAAAAGGCCTATCTCTTTAGCCCGCCCGGCCGGTACAAACCTTGCGGTCAGGAAAAGCTCTTTGGTATAGGCCACACCGATCAGATTGATAAGGCGCTGAAGGGAATTGGGATAATATACCCAGCCGAATTTTACCGGTGGAATGCCCATCCTGGCATTATCAGAGGCTATCCTGAAATCACAGGCCGTGGTCAGATCACAGCCCGCTCCCAGGGCATCAGCCTGTATCCTGGCTATGATGGGAACAGGACAATTAACAAGGCTGCTCAGCGCGTCCGCCAGGGCCTTATCGGCGATATCCCTCTGGCTGTTTACAAACGTCAGGTCCATGCCCGCACTAAACGCCATATCACCGGAACCGGTCAGTATTATTACCCGTGCTTTACCTTCCTTGGTCAGTGCACTCAGACTGTTGGTGAGCCCACTCAATACCTCATAATTCAGGGCGTTTCTTTTGTCAGGCCTGTTGATAGTGATAGTGCAGATATAACCCTTAAGTTCTACTATTATCTCGTCGGCCATTACTTACTCCTTTTATCGCTGTTAATACGCGTCTTTCTTATGATGAAAGACGCGCTGCCGGGTTCTATAATCCGGTTCAACGCTGTGTAGGGGCTCATTTCCCCTTTACCGATCTTTTTTTCGATCGTATTGATCTCTTTGCTATTTAGAATCGTTGATTTAATCTCTGCCAGGACTTTTTGCTCCAGCATCTGCTCGAACTGCTGCACGCGCTGCCGGCCCCGCCTTTCCTCCAGCAATCCACCGCTTTCAAGCATATGTTTATGCAGTAAAATTTGATCCAGCAAAGCCGCCACTCCGTCATTCTGGTCCGCCCGGCATTTCAGAACAGGTATTTGCCAGTCGCCCCGTCCTTTGTTCAGATCGAGCATTACATTCATATTGTTAACGAGCTTATCAACTCCGGCCAGATCCGACTTGTTGACTATAAATATATCGGCGATCTCCATAATGCCCGCCTTCATGGTCTGGATGCTATCCCCCGTATCGGGTACCAGGACCACGACAACCGTATCAACATGACCGATGATATCCAGCTCGCTCTGCCCGACGCCGACAGTCTCAAGCAGTATATAATCCTTGCCGGTGGCATCAACCAGGTCGATGATCTGGCTGATAGCCCATGTCAGTCCGCCCTTGACTCCTCTGGTGGCCAAGCTGCGTATGAACACATCTTTATCCATGTAGTGTTTTTGCATCCGTACGCGGTCGCCCAAAATGGCGCCCCCTTTGAAAGGGCTGCTGGGATCCACGGCCAGAATTGCCACACTGGAGCCCTGCTCTCTCAAAAGCGTTGTAAGGCTGTTTATCAGTGTGCTTTTGCCGGCTCCGGGAGGTCCGGTGATTCCGATCCTGTATGCCTTGCCGGTATGAGCAGATACCGATTTCATAATCTCCGGCACCTGCGGGCTGTCCCTCTCTATGAGGCTGATGAACGAAGCCAGAGTCATATCATCGCCGGCCAGAAGTTTCTTTATATCCTGCTCTGTCAAATACTTATAACCTCTCGTGACTGGATCCCTTCTAAGTTCCTGATACGTAGCCGCGGGGATCGAACATCCTCAGCAGCGCTAGTTCCTTCTCAGTGGGATAACCTATGGTTGAGACCGATGAAGCTGCATTAACCGTCCACCCGCAATTCTCCTGGATTTCAAGCATCTTTTGCGCCTGGCCGTTTCCGGCGTCTTCAAGTATGCAATCTACCAGCATAAATCTCCCGTCGGCGCCCTTTTTAAAAACTCCCATATTTGTAATGAGAGTGCTGACCCTGTCACCGCACGAGGTTACATAGTCTACATTCTTCACGCAGCGTTTTTTTGACTGCGCCGTTACCACTATCACCTCTGCGGCGCCGCTGGTATTATCATTATTTCCCCCGGATCCGCTGATGTATATATCCTTACCTACCCGTGTAGTATTGATATTTCCACGTTCATCTATCTGGGCTGCCCCAATCACACTCAGACATCGTGCTCCTTCCCCCGAGATAATAAATCCGTACATTTCGCCCGTGTCCATCAACATCCTGGCGGACCGCACGTGGCGTACACTGAGCAAGTTGGGATCGCCCGGCCCCGGCGCGTATCCAAGCAATCCCGAACCAAGCACCAGCTCGATATCAATGCCTTCACTCTTAAGCCTGTAAAAGGCCAGCCACGCGGCCAGCCCGGGTATCCCTATCCCGGCAAGCAGTACCTTATGCCCGCCTTCTCTTACCCGCTCTGCGATCTTTTTCGATGCGGCGACTATCATGACCTCCGTTCGATTGGCGGACTTGCCTGAAGCCTTCGTGCTGCGTAAATCAACACCGGTTTCCCAGTATCTCTTCTTCAGCATATTTCTCAGTCCGGAGATACGTCCGGCGCCCAGGCGCCGGGTGTATTCCGCGTGATCTTTGACATCGAATATCCACTGTTTCAGCCACGCGTCCAATGCATCGAATTCAACACTGACTTTTCTCTGTTCAAGCATGAAGTCATAGTCTTCACCGTAACTATCGATGCTCTCAATGTTGGAGAAGTGACCTTCAGGATGAGCTCCCAGAGGACAGAGTGAAACGGATTTCACCATGTATCCCGGAATACCGACCAGGTGGGAATGTCGGCGTATGAAATCGGTATCGACTATTTTTTCAGCGGTTACCACCACACCGCCCCTGCTGGCCCTGGCCCCCCACAGCGTGTCTTGCGAGACAGGCGAGACGATTGTGTTGCCACAGCGGTCCGCAGCCAGCGCGTGCACAACGGCAATATCCGTATTCAGAGCTTTGACTGCGCCGATCCTCTTGCTGCCGTCGAAGGGATCGGCTATCTCCGTAAAGGAAGCGCTGTTCTCGCCGGCCATACTACTTCCGACTATGGACCTGGTGGGCATGAATCCCACGCCCAGCGCGCCTGCCATCAGCCTCTGCTGTATGGAGTACAAAGTCCAGTTTTCCATCTCCACCGTCCCTTCGCGGTACGCCCTCTGAATGACATGGCTGGGTGCAGGATTGGGGGCAGGATATGAGCACCCTCCAGAGATAAGCTTCTTGATCAGCCCGCAGTGGACCAGGTTTAACGACATATCCCATGTCAGGGACATGACAAGGGTAAAACCGGGACTGCGGCCCTTGTACTGCCGCATAATCTCGCAGACCGCCGCATTGGCGTTCCAGCCCAGAAATACCGAGGCGCCCGGTTTCAGGTTCTTCTCGAGCGCCTCGCGCAAGCTGACGACCTTGTCCGGCCCATCCTGTGTCTCCGGGGTGAATATACCTTTGAAATATCCTTCGTTTTTCATTGCGGAACCTATTTTCTTAAACGATACATCACATCAGATATGCATGCTTCGTGATAAAACACCCTTATCGATAAGGCCTGTGAGACACAGCCGTTACTTCTTGAGGATGTGAAGATTTACACAGCCCAGTCCTGTGTTATGAGCCATGGCTACCTTCGGGTTGTTAGGTATCTGCAGAGCGCCGCCTTCGCCCCTCAACTGGCGCACGAGCTCGCCTATCTCAGCGACTCCCGTAGCTCCCAGGGGATGCCCTCTGGCTATCAGGCCGCCGTCGGTATTGACGGCTACCTGCCCGTCTATCTTTGTTTTACCTTCGAGAAACCATTTTCCGCCTTCGCCTTCCTTGCAGAAATCGAGCGCCTCTATGCAGATCGCGCCGCCGCCGGCGAAGGGCGCATGGCACTGTACTATCCTGATGTCTTTAGGTCCTATCCCGCTCTTCTCGTAAGCCTCCTGGCTCACCCTGCGGGTCAGTTTACCACCTTTGAAGTCGCCGCCGATGTGCGGGCCAGGCCCCCCCACCAGGTCATTGTAATCCGGGGTCCCTGCAACGCTCACGGCGATGGTGATCGCCCTGCTCGCTCCGTATTGTTTGGCTTTTTTCTTGCTGCAGATGATGGCCGCCGCCGCACCATCGCTGATGGGGCAGCTCATCAGGAGAGTAAGCGGAGAGCAGATCATGGGTGACGCGAGCACATCCGCCATGCTGTATTTTTTCTGGTTATGCGCATACGGATTGAGCGGCCCGTACTCAAAGCACTGGGCCGCTTCGGCCGCCAGCATTTCAGGAGTGTCGCCGTAGTCCAGCATCCTTCTTTTGATGGCCATGGCGATACGGGCCGGCGTCACGTCTAGCCCCATATAATGGAGATGGAACTCCTTGTCCTGCTCAGGGACACCGCCCGGGATCAGGCCCTTCCCCATTTTTTCATATCCTGCCACCAGAACGACGTCGTACCTGCCTGAGGCCACCGAGTAAAAGGCCTCCCTGAGTGCGGCTGACCCGCTGGCGCAGGCCTGCTGCATCTGGCTGATGGGAATGCCGGTCCAGCCGAAGTTCTGTACGATCATCCTGGCATCCGGGAAATGGCCCAGCTCGCTGCCGATGTACGCGGCCTGGATATCCTTGAAGGGGATATTAGCATCTTTCAACGCAGCCTCAATGGCCACTTCAGCCATCTCCATAACAGACTTGTTGGGCCACCTGCCAAAACGCAGGGTGCCCACTCCCATTACTACTACTTCATTCATTGTCCTGTATCCTCCGTCAAACTGAGCTACTTTAAGCCATGATTCTTATGCCGCGGGCTTGAATTTGAAGGCTATGACATCGTTGCCAGCTTCATCCTGCTTGACCTTGTCAACGTACATTTCCACTTCCATTCCGAAGCTGACAGTTTTCAGGTCGCACTTATCCAGTATCGTGTATATATGGACGCCTTCGGGCATCTCGATATCCGCCTCCATGTAGGGCGGCTCGATAATTGTATATATACTCTTTCTATCTACCTGGCTGAACGTAAAGACCTTGCCTCGGTCGCTCAGATTAAACACCTCTACGTCCGGAGATCCGCACTTACCGCAGTATTTCCTCTTGGGGAAGAACGTCAAATTGCAGCTTTTGCAGCGGCTGGCAACCAGGTGGTACTTGCCGTCGCTGCCCGCAGCAAAGAGGCCTTCCTGCAATGGAATAGTCATTTTCTCTGCGCCCGCTATGTTTTCGCTCATTTTCAACTCCCGCTTATACCTGTAAGCTATTTCTTTTCTATCGGTGGCAGGTTATTTTCCTTACGCGTCAGGTTGATTAGGTCGAAGTACCCGTCATACAGGCTGCGATGCTTCACTCCTATCTCTTTGGTCATCCTGCTGCAATCTATTTGAAACATGCGTCCATATGGACCATTCTCGTCAAAAGTGATCTTCATATCAGGCATGATCTTCCTGCCGATCTCCGCCATATCGCCGTACGAGGCATAGTGACCGCCCACGTGGTAGACCTCGTGCGGCAGTTTGGGAGCAAACAGAATCCTGGCTACCATCTCGGCTATGTCATCAACATGCGCCAGTACGATGTATTGCTTCGCCGGGTATGGGAAGGGAATCTCATTGCCCAGCGCTCCCGCTGTGCCAATAAGGTTTACACCTCTGGCCCCTATTCTCACGCCCGGTCCGTAAACGCCGGGTATCCTGATTGTAACTATGTCGGTCTTGAGCAGCCTGTTATATTCGTGTGCAAGGTGCTCGCATAAAAACTTGCCGATTCCGTAACCCCTGTTCGGCCTGGCGGGAGAGTCTTCGTTGACGGGCTCGGGACCATCCCAGGGTATCCCATGATATTGGATCGAGCTCGGGTAAACAAATTTTTTTACACCGGCCAGACGTGCTGCTTCGAATATATGAAACGTGCCGGTGTTCATGATCATCATCTGCCTGTAAAGGTCACCGGCCTTTTCCGGGCGCTCGCTTACACCGCGTTCCTCCGCCGAGAAGAACACCATGTGCGCCACCTTGTCGACCTTATACTTGCTCAGGATGTCGGCGATGCTGGCGTAGTTCACTATATCGCCTTCAACCATGGTAATCTTGCCGGCCAGGTCGCCCAGCCTTCCCGGCGTCAGCTTTGGCTCCATGCAGACTACCTCTTCCCCGCGCTCCACAAGATTCTTGACGACCCTGGCGCCGATAAAACCTTTTCCTCCAGTAACTAATATAGCCATTTTCCTTTCTCCTTCACTCTGTTCTCTAGAGTTTAAATAGCCTTTTTGCGTTTTCACCCAGTATCAGGTCGACCTCGGCCGCTGTAAATTCGTATCCCAGGCTCCTGGCTTTTTCCGGGAGCTCTTTGAAATAGTTCACCCAGCCCGGAAGGAAGGCGAGGGAACGGTAGCGCTTGCCCGAAGGATGATCGCTGGCAAACAGGATGTGGTCTGCACCCAGATTATCCCGCATACTGGCCAGGATCGGCACGAAGTCATCCATGTTTACAGCACCGAAATTCCAGTTGGACAGCTCCAGATAGCAGTTGGGGTGTCCTTTAGCCACCTGTATGGCAGCCTCCCACCATTTGGGATAACCTGCATGAGCGATGACCACCTTCAATCCCTTATAGGCCTTCAACAGCCCGGCTATATGCCCGGGGTGATTGTGGTTGGGTAGGGTGAAATCAGCGCCGGTCATATTGATTCCCTCTCCGGCTCGTGTGTGGATGACTACCGGTATATCCAGGTCAGCACATGCTTTTACCAGTGGTTTTGCCTCGTCGCTGCTCACCAGCATGCTTTTAGTCGTAAATTCGCCGCAGCCCTTCAATCCACATTCTTTAATAGCCTTGGTCATGATCTTTGCGCAGTCGGGCCGCCGGGGATCCACATAAGCACAGACGTAAAGCCTGCCCTTGTATTTTTTCTGAAACTCGCCGAAAAGCACGACCTGTTCCGCATAGGGAACGGCGGGCTCCTCACCAGTCCAGTACGTGCCGAAATCGGTCATCATGATGATGCTGGCATCCACGCCGGCCTTATCCATATTGGCTATATAGTCCGCGCCATCTGGATCGGTAACTCCCTCCTCGATTTTGGGCAGGATCATCTCAGGCTTGCGTCCCGCCTCTTTTTTGGCCCATTCCTCCGCAGTATTCCTGTGGAATGCCGTCGGCATAAATCCTTTAAACCAGAAATGTGTATGAGCATCAACAATCATGTTTTATTCCTCCAATTTATTAAGCGACGATCTTAGAGCTCTTCAATGTGTTAATCTCTTTAACGTCATAGCCTATGGTCTGCAGGATCTCACTGGTATGCTGTCCCAGCGTAGGAGGCGGGCCCTGCATTATAAGAGGCGTATCCTTCAATTTCCAGGGTATGCCGATGGTCTTTATCTTGCCCGCAACCGGGTGATCCAACTCCTGTACCATGTTTACTGCACCCACCTGCGGCTCGCCCAGTATATCTTCAACTGTCTTGAAAACGGCGCTGTACCCGCCAACGCCTTCTACTATGGCCTTTATCTCTGCAGCAGTCTTGTTCTCCAGGGCCGGCTCGATAACCGGTTTAAACTCCTGCGCGTCCCTGCCTATCCCTATCATCTTCATGCCCTTCTCCTTGAAGTACGGGTCCTCGAGCAGCGCATCCAGGCCGACCTTCCTGCAGAATTCCTCCCAGCCTTTCTGCGCCTTTTCCGCGTCGATCGGCATGCCGAACATCAGGGCCCGGTCCTGCGTTTTATAGCCGTTTTCCTGGTGATCGAACGGACCTGTAAAGTGCCAGCCGCCCGGCAGGTCGGGATTATGATGGGCGGTGATAATATAACTGTACATCATGATCATGTTCAAGAACTGCGAGCTGTCGATCTTCTGACCTTTGCCGCTTGTCTTACGGTTGAAAAGGGCCGAAAGGATACCTATAAACGACCATATGCCGCTGGTTGTGCCGACGATGTCCACGCCCAGGCGCACCGGCTCCCCACCCGTCTCACCCAGGAACCACTGGTAACCCGCCATGCCCTGTATTTCGAGCTCCGAGGCCGGCAAATTTACATAGGGGCCGACTGTCCCGAAGGGTGAGATCGCGCAATAGACCAGTTTGGGGTTGTCTGCGGATAGCTCAGTATAGCCGATGCCCATCTCGTCAGCCTTGCCCGGCCCGAAATCCTCGATCAATACATCGGCCTTTTTAGCCAGCTTGCGCACGATCTCCCGGCCCCTGGTTTCCTGCAGGTTCAGCGCAATGCTCTTCTTGCCGCGGTTCAATGCCATAAAGAGCGCGCTTTCACCTTTAATCTTTTCACCAAGTTTTCGCGTCCAATCTCCGCCGATAGGCTCTACCTTGATAACCTCGGCGCCGCCGTCGCTAAGCTGCATCGAACAGAACGGGCCTGATATCTCCTCGCTTAAATCCAGTACTTTTATTCCTTTCAGAGGTGTCATCTTTAGATCCTCCTATCGCTTACTCTTGCGTTTTCCGGCCGTCCCGGATATCTCAGCAAGTATTTCTTTTCTATTTTTATCCGGCTTGACCGGTCCGGTTATTTTGATCGGTTTGGGCGGATCGCTGAACTTCAACGGGAAGTTGCTGAAGAGCGCCGGCCCCCAGGTGGTATTACATTTGACCACCATCTTGTTTTCCCTGATGTGGGGATCGTTGTAGATCTCGTCTACCGTATTGATGGGCCCTACCGGCACATCGTTGCGCCGAAACAATATGATCCACCACCTGGCGGGTTGCACGGCGAACTTTTCCTCAAGTATGGGGATGAGCTCCTCCCTGTGCTTGACACGGTCCGCATTGGTGGCGAACCTGGGATCTTTCTCAAGTTCGGCCAGCGCCAGTGCTTTGCACAGTTTGGGCCAGTACTCCTCCCGATAAATGCTGACATTGATATATTTATTGTCATACGTCCGGAAAGCCTGTGACGGCACGATATTGGGGTTGGCCGTGCCCATAGGCATGGGGCTTTTCCCCGTCGCGAAATACTCGGATATCCTGGTGGTCTGGAGGGCCAGCGTAGCTTCAAGCTGGGACATCTCTACTTTCTGGCCGCGTCCTGTCACCTGGCGCGCCATCAGCGCCAGCAGCACAGACTGGACGATGTTCAGACTGGTGGTAAAGTCGACCGATGCAACATATCTAAACATCTCGCCCTGGCTGCCGGGAGGGCCGTTTAAACTGGCAAAGCCCGATGCGAGCTGCATCAAGGGATCGTTGCTGGGCGAATTGGCCAGCGGCCCGGTTGCGCCATAGCTGGAACTGGCGCAGTAGATGATATTGGGGTTCGCTTTACAGACGTTTTCATAATCGAAGCGTAACTTCGCCATCGTTCCCGGCGGGTGGTTTTCTATTATGACGTCGGCAGTGGCAACTATTTTTAGCGCAATCTCCCGGTCCTCCTCCTTTTTCAGGTCAAGGATTATGTTCCGCTCATTGAAATGCGCCGTGATGTAAGCCGTGCCCGCGCCGCCCTGCATGGTGCCTGCGTGGTATAGTCCGTCCAGCTTGGGCGGCTCAAAACGTATAACATCGGCCCCCAGGGCCCCCAGCAGGCAGCAGGCGACCGGCCCGACGCCCCATCCGCCTGCATCTATAACTCTTACGCCATTTAACATGTGAGTACCTCCACAAAGGATATATTTTTCTACTCGACGGCCTTTGCTTTTCTCAACTCCTCCATCTGGGTTCCGCTGTAGCCTATCTCCCGTAACACATCATCTGTATGCTCTCCCGGCATTGGACAATACTTTTTGAACTGGGCGGGAGTGTCGGACAATTTGAGAGGGTTGCCCAATTGCTTTATCTTGCCCAGCACGGGATGCTCTTTCTCCATGATCATCTGACGGCTTACCAACTGGGGATCCTCCATCGCTTCCTCGATATACAGCACCGGGCCGAAGAACACCTGTCTTTGCTTGGCCCATTCCCACCACTCATCGCGTGTCTTGGTCAGGAACAGCTCCCTTAATATCTTGAACATCTCCTGGCGGTCGGCCTCATCTTTCGGCCACTGCCTTGCGATCAGGTCCGGCCGGTTGATGGCCTCGCAGAAATTTTTCCAGAAAGGAGTCTCGATGAACTGGATGGTGATATATTCGCTGTCCCTGGTGAGATAGGTAGAGGTGTGGGGATCGCCGCCGGTCTGAGGTGTGCAGCCGCGCCGCCTTTTTTCTCCCGATACCATATACATGGTGGCATCAAAAGAGATGAGCGAGAAAACACTGTCGAGATAGGCGATGTCCACCAGCTGCCCTTTACCCGTTCTCTCCCTGGCCTGCAGGGCTATCAGGATACCGATCAGAGGATGCAGCCCGGCGCCGGCAAAATCGGCGACCATGTTGCTGGGCCAGCAGGGCGGTCCATCCTTGGGACCTATCAGGCTGAGCGCGCCCGAGATGGCCATGAAGTTGGCATCGTGACCAACGATATCCCGGTAGGGGCCGGTCTGGCCGTAACCACTTACCGCACAATAAATAAGGCGGGGATTGATCTCCTTTAACGTATCATAACCGATGCCCAGCTTCTCCATCGTGCCCGGCCTCGAGTTCTCTACCAGGACGTCCATCTTTTTAATTAGTTTATAAATGACTTCTTTGCCCTGTTCCGATTTCAAGTTCACCTTGATGCTGCGCTTATTGCGGTCGATAAAGGTATAGGCGGACATCGTCTGCGCAGCTGCCTCCATGGGCAGCGCCATAGTGTACCCGACGGGGTCGACCTTGATCACGTCTGCGCCGAAGTCGCCCATATGCATGGACGCAAAGGCGGGCGGGTATCCCCGGCAAATATCGATAACTTTTAAGCCTTCCAGTGCTTGTACCATGATCACTCCTTGTTTTTATTGGGCAACACCGGCCGGTTCAATCGTGTCTACGATTGAACCGGCCGGGTTGCTGACTATATTAATCCACCTGAGCTTCGACGCCTTCCTCTCTCTTCCTGGCATTATAGTAGTCGGAATCGAACAATCTGTACATGATTAAATACCCGAAAGAAGCGATGAGCAGTATGGCGGCATTAACCCAGAATGCTATTTGAAGGTTTGACGCATCCGAGACAGCGCCTGTCAGCGCCGGCCCCCACAAACCACCGAAGAAAAACATGGCGAATATATAGGCGCCGTAGGTGGTTGCTCGCTGATAGAAAGGAACCACTTCCTGGCTGGCCGTGTGCTGCACGGGGATGTACGCAAACTGGCAAAATATGACGATGAAGAACATCCACCAGAGGTTAAAGAACACGGCAGCGGCAAAAGATATGAGGGAGACGATTATACTCACCCAGCACAGAAGAATCTTATTCCGCGGTTTATTTTTCGAAATTCTATCCCCGATAATCCCACCCACCGGGGCGGCCACCAGGGCGGTCAGCATTATGACGCCGGTCAATGTCCCGGCCTTTGCCACGTCCATGCCCATAAACCTGGTGAAATAGGTGGGCAGCCAGTACATGATCGACATGCTGAAAAGATAGGCAAGACCGAAAGATAAAAATAAAGTGATCAGCGTCTTATTCTTGAGTATATCCTTCATGATGCCGCTGAAGCTGAGTGCTTTGTCATTGGCTTGCCCGCTGGCATTTCTCGGCTGGTTTTTATAGTCGGGTATGAACCACGCCAGTATACCGAATAGGATGCCCGGGATGGCCACGGCCATGAAAGCTGTGCGCCATCCATATTTAATTGCGATCGCGCCTCCCAGCATCATACCAACAGCGGTGCCCACTGCGGCGGCAGTAGTCCATATACCGGTCAGGGTTGCCCTTCTAGACTTCTTGATCGAGGCCATCAGCAATGACTGACCGCCTGAATTAAAGCTGGCTTCACCTACACCGAGCACAGCCCTGGTGGATATGAGTTGACCGAAGTTAGATGCCAGCCCGGAACAGAATGAAGCTATGCTCCACACAATTGACATCAGCGAGATCATTTTACTTCTTCGCCAGCGGTCGATGGCATAGGACAGGGGTATGGAGAGCAGCCCTACCATGGCCAGTACTATGGTGCTCAACCAGCCGAGTTGAGTGTCCGTCAGACCGAGCTCTTTTTGCAGTATGGGAAACATGGGGCTGATAACGGTCCTGGTGGCGAAATCAAGCAGGTAAAGGATATAAAGCACCACCATCATGTACCATACCTTCCAGGTAGGAAGCTTCAGGATAACTTTTTCGTCGTTGTCGGCAGCATTACTCAATTGATCACCAACCTCCATAATTTAATTTAATTGTGCTGACCTGAACTGGAACGAATATAGTTCACGCCTGTTTTGCGGTTTTTTTCAAGCCGTACCTTTCGTAATACTTGGCAGGTATCTTGTCCGGGTCTTTATATATCATGTAGCGGCAGGGATCTTTGCCGAACTCTTTGGGCGGCTCAATGATCCAGATAGGATAGCCCGTTTCCTCCATGGGTATGATGTCCTGCAGCGCGCAATGCACGCAATAGACCGGGACATCCGTCATGCCGAAAGTCATACGCTGTGCTTTCTTCACCTTGGCCAGATTCTTGGGAGGATTATAGATACCATTGAGCACGGCCCTGCCTCCGCTGCCGCAGGGCGTCATCATAACCGTGACCTTCTCGTCGTCCTCCTCAATCTGCAGCTTGGTCAGGTGCCCGCGGAAACCGGCGGCCAACATTTGCACCTGACGTTTGACGTTTTCAGCGCGGTATATCTGCGCCAGGATCGTGAAATCTTTGAAGACATCGTGCAATACCTCGTAAAGGGCCTCGTCTCCCTGGTGCTTGTATATATAGCTCATCAGCGTCGCTATCCAATCCCGGAAACCCTCGTGCATGGAGAAAAATTCTTTATACTGGCGGCGGTTTAGTTTCTTGGCCTTCTGCATATCACCCGCATCGATCGCCCGCTCGACCAGGTCGACTGTCTCGGTGCCCAGCTCCTGGAGTTCGGCTTCTGTGAATAATCTCTCCGTCATGATCATCTCTCCTTAAAACAACCCTATAATAGATATCCCTCTGTAGCCATAGGAGGCTTTTACTCCGACTGCTATTTTTGCAGTTTTATTGACCCGGACTGATTCAATTTAATATAATAATGTTATATTGTAATATTATTAATACATTGACGGCAAAATTCTATAATACATTATTTTATTTGTCAATACGGAAGAGTGGAGCAGGTGAAAATATGAGCAATAAAACTAAATGGATTGAGGAAGTGCTCAATCCCGCGTTAAAAGGCGTTAAGTCCCTTCAGTCGACTTTTAAATCGAGCTCGGGGAGCGAGGTGGAGGCGTTATATACTCCAGAGGACCTGGGCGATTTCGACTACGGGCGGGACCTTGGATATCCGGGGCAATACCCGTATACCAGGGGTATTCATCCTGCGATGTACCGCGGCCGGGTTTGGACGATGCGTCAGTATTCCGGGTTCGGCAGCGCCCGGGATACCAATAAGAGGTTTCAGCACCTTTTCAAGCAGGGGCAAACCGGACTGAGCATCGCCTTCGATCTGCCCACACAGCTCGGTTATGACTCGGATTGCCTGTATGCACGCGGCGAGGTGGGGCGTGTCGGCGTTGCCGTGGACAGTTTAAAGGACATGGAACTGTTGTTCGAGGGTATTGAGTTGGATAAGATCAGCACCTCCATGACGGCCAATGCCACCTGCGCTCCCCTGCTGGCCATGTATATATGTCTGGCTCAGAAAAAGGGCATCGAGCTGGGCAAATTGGACGGAACGGTACAGAATGACATTCTCAAGGAGTATATCGCCCGCAACACCTATATTTTCCCGCCGGAGCCTTCGCTCAGACTGGTGGCCGACGTAGCCGAGTATTGCAGCAAGGATCTTCCTCGCTGGAACTTTATCAGCATCTCCGGCTATCACATTCGCGAAGCCGGCTCGACTGCAGCCCAGGAGATCGGCTTCACCGTGGCTAACGCTATCGAGTATGTTAATACACTCATAAACCGCGGCTTGAATGTCGACTCATTTGCTCCCCGGCTGTCCTGGCATTTTCAGATACATAACAATTTTTTCGAAGAAGTGGCCAAGTTGAGGGCGCTACGGCGCATGTGGGCCAGAATTATGAAGGAGAGATTCGGCGCCACAGACCCACGGTCGCTGATGTTCCGGACCCACGTCCAGACGGGCGGTGTTACTCTCACAGCCCAGCAACCTCTCAATAACATCTCCAGGGCTACAATACAGGCCCTGGCAGCAGTCCTGGGCGGCGTCCAATCAATGGCTGTTGCCAGCTACGATGAAGCCATCTGCATACCAACCGAGGAAGCATCCACGCAGTCGTTACGCATACAGCAGATTATTGCAAATGAGAGCGGCGTGGCAGATGTCGTCGACCCCATTGGCGGCAGCTACTATCTGGAGAACCTGACCGGCAGGCTTGAGATCGAAGCCAATAAATTTATAGAGCAGATCGAGAAGCTGGGGGGTGCGGCCGGCGCCATAAAATACGGTTACCAGACAGGACTAATACAGGATGCTGCTTACAAATATCAGAAAGAGATCGAGCAAGGTGAACGGATAGTGGTGGGCGTGAACAAGTACCGCTCACAGGCGCCGGAAATTTCCTTGCAGAGGGTTGGCTCCGGTGTGGAGTCGGGACAGAAGAAAAGCCTGGCTGCCGTCAAAAACGGAAGGGACAATGAAAAAATCGGCCGTTGTCTGGATCGTCTGCAAGAGGTAGCCAGGAGTAAAGACAATATAATGCCGGCCCTTATCGATTGTTCGGCAGCCTACGTGACAATGGGCGAGATGTGCGACGTATTGAGAAAGGTGTTCGGAATGCAGAAGGAATCGAATCTATTCTAAATACGGGCAAGATATGCCTGTAAAGAAGGCGGCGTGGTTTGTAGCAAACCACGCCGCCTTTTCTTATTACTCTATTTGCCGGTGAAGAGGTTGCGTGGATTATCCACCAGCATCGTTTCTATCTGTCTGTCACTGACGCCGGCCTCTTTCAGGGCAGGGACTATTTCCCGGCAGACGTGGTCAACGCGCCAGTTTTTACTCAGTGTCGCGGCAAGCTCCGGCGGCACATCGGCAGGCACGGGTCGACCGCCCCAGAAATTGACCGAGTCGTGCGAAAGCATGATTCTATCGGCATAGCCCTGCTTGCACAGCTCCGCGATATTCTTTACACAGACATCGTCCTGGGTGAAGAAACTGAAGCCGAGCCTATCGAAACCGATATAGAACCCTTTGTCGGCGATCGCCTTCTGGTAGTTGAAATCGGTTGAATTGGAGACGTGCCCTATCATCACCTTTGTGATATCGGCGCCCTCCTGAATAAAGAGGTCGGCCTGCTCCAGCCCGGGCACGGAAGTGGCTCCCTCGGTATGCGTAATGATCGGGACGCCCGTCTCTTTCTGGGCTGCAACGGCAGCCTTAAACACCTTTTTCTCATAGTCTGAAACGGTCTCACCCGAGGCGACTTTGAGGGCGCCCGCTTTTATGCCTGTTTTTCCGATCCCCTGTGTGAGCTCCCTGATGAACATCTCCGCCATCAGCCTGGAGATGTCCGCGTTGAACCAGGTCTTGATGATCCAGTAATGGGATCCTCCCATATGCTCGTTGAATAATCCCGTAACGCAAATGATATTAAGTCCGGATTTTTTTGCCAGCTCTTTATACAGAACTGGATCCCTGGGCAGATCGTTGGTAGTACAGTCGATTATGGTCTTAACTCCTACATCTTTGGCGGCCTGGCAGACAGCTAGATTGGTCTTTAGCGCTGCCTTGCGGTCATAGGGATCAGTCGTCTCTGTCGCATACCAGCCGACCTGGCCGCAGACGAAATGCTCGTGCACCAGCGTCTTTCCCATTTGGTCGGGAGAGATAGGTCCAAGCACAGTATTAATCTTCATTACAACATCGCTCCTATACGCAGGCCTGCGGACTACTTCTCCGAATACACCTGGTCGCTGATTCGCTCGCTGTCATCCGCGTAGTATTTGGAATTGATGGTATAAAAGACCACGGCCAGCAGCAATACCGGCAACAGCCACAGGAACCCTGCGCGTATTCCGGCTGCGCCTCCGCCTATGGAGTCAGAAACGGCGCCCACGACCCAGGGACCCACAGCGGCGCCTGCAGCATAAATGAGGGTAACCATAAGGCCCTGCCCGGCTATGCGATGCGAAGCGGGCGTAACATCGGTAACAAGAGAGAAAAACAATGGATTCACCATGGCGACAGTTATCATCTGCACCGCAAATAACGCAATTAAAACCGGTATGGGGACGGAGCCAAATAAATAGACAATTATCGCCAGCATGATGAAGTTTACGAGCTGCACCAGGGCCATCATATATCCGCGGCCGCCCCTGTTCTTTTTATGCCAGCGGTCCGCCAGCAATCCGCCGATGGGCGAGCCCAGTACCGCCAGCAGTGCCACTCCTCCGACGATGGTGCCCGCCTGCCCGGCATCCAGGTTATACGCACGGATCATAAAGGCCGGCAGCCAGCCTATCCAGGTGAAAACATACAGCCCGAAACAAACCTGTCCCAGGGTGGTAAAGGTAAATGCCTTGATCTTGAAGAGCTTGATCCAGTCCCCCAGGTATTGTTTGGTGAGTCCGGCCTCTCCCTCATTTTTTACCGATTTATAGTCCTTCAGGAAAAAAGCCCATATGCCGAAGATAAGGCCGGGTATGGCAAAAATGAAAAACGGCATCTGCCACATGCCCGTTCGGGTCACGATTATGCCGCCCAGAATCAGACCTAAAGCTGTGCCCAGGACTGTGCCAATGCCGAAGATACCCGTTATCAGCCCTCTCTTGGCCTTGGGGTATACCAGGGACAGCCAACCCGAGCCGCTGGTGCTGAAGCCGTCCTCACCCAGTCCGACAAATGCGCGGGCAAATACCAGGCCCACGAAGTTCCTGGCTAGGCCGGTGGCAAACGTTGCGGCGCTCCAGAGCAGTGCCATTATGCCTATCGCCTTGCGCCTACTCCAGCGGTCGACCATCCACGCAAGCGGGATGGTGAACAGGCCGAGGCCGACGCTGAAAACGGACTGTACTATGCCCAGTTCGGTGTCCGAGATATTCAGAGATACTTTAATCTGCTGCAGCACGACTGACAGGATCGATCTGTCCGCGTAGTTTATGATATACAGGACAGTCATCACTATGAGTATGCTGGCAGCCTGGCCTTTGGTTACTTGATATGCCTTTTTTGTGTCAGCTGTCGATTCCATAGATGTTCCCCTTAATTATTATTCACCAACCGTCCAAGTCCTACAGACCAGCCCTGTTAAGCTTGGCCAGTATCAGATGCGCCTCTTTCATGATGCCTTCAATAACCTGCGCGGCACCATCTATTTCGCTAATCATGCCGCTGACCTGGCCCGCAACCGGCACCCCTTGCTCCATATCCCCATCAACAAGCGAGTGATATATCCGACTGTAAGTTGCCAGGCCTGCAAAGCCATCATTTTCCTTTTGATAGTCTGAATACAGCTTGTACAGTTCCTCCGCCGTCGCTCCCGCGAGCTCCGCCTCGAGATACTTGCTGATGAAATCGTTTTTCAAAGCACGGGTAACGCCACCTCCCATCTTTATCCCGTGTGTTATAGTACAGGCCCCCTGAGCCTTAACCACCGCCTCCTTGAATTTTGGATTAGCATCGCTTTCCAATGTCGCCAGGAAACGTGTGCCCATGTAGACACCCTCGGCACCCAGCGCGAGCGCGGCCATCAGTCCTCTGCCATCTGCTATGCCCCCGCCAGCTACTACCGGCAACTTGACAGACCCGGTAACCTGGGGCACCAGCGTCATCGTCGTCAGGTCTTCTGTGCCAAGGTGCCCCCCGCCTTCGAAGCCCTCTGTTACAATTCCATCCACACCTGCCTTCTCGGCCTTTATTGCCTGCTCCGGCTTTGTGACGCAATGAAATACCTTCACCCCAGCGTCATGAAGCTTTGCAGTATATAAAGCGGGCGAACCCATAATCACGATAGCAACCGCTACATGTTCTTCCACAGCTGTTTCCATAAAAGCATCCGCAAAGGGCTTGTACAGTGGATTGGTTGCAGCAGTTATGTTGATAGCAAAAGGCTTGTCGGTAAGGCTTCTCACCTTACGAACCTGTGCAACCAGCCGTCTTTTCACCTCGACTGGGTCCAGGCTGGGCACCTTCTGACCGGCATTGGGACCAAGGGTGCCCAGGCCGCCGGCCTTGCTCACGGCAGCCACCAGGTCGGCGCCGCTGATCCAGTTCATGGGAGCCTGGATAATAGGGTATTTTATCCCCAGCAGCTCAGTTAGCCGCGTCTTTATCGCCATTTCCCTGTCCACCTTTCTCGCTGCAATCAGCTACCCTACCGTGGTGTAGCCCCCGCTGATGCTCAGTGTCTGGCCTGTGATAAAAACAGAGGCATCTGAAGCAAAGAATGCGACGGCATTGCCCACGTCCGCTGGTGTCCCAAACCGCCCCAGCCCTTTGCCCATCGGATACAGCTTGATGGCTTTTTCCCTTACACCTTGAATCATTTCCTTGGCCTGCTCCTCGGTCATGCCCATCTTCACCATCATCCCTATCCTCCGGTTGTCAATGCCCGGATGTGGTACAGCACCCAGAGATAGGCAGTTAACATTAATACGGTGCTTACCCATCTCCTTGGCCAGCGCCTTGCTGAAACCGGCCACCCCGGCCTTGCTGGCCGAGTACGCTGCCTGCCTGGGTTCGCCGATCCTGCCCGCGTCGGAGATGATATTGATGATCTTCCCATATTTCTGGTTGATCATCCCATCGAGTACCGCTCGCGTGCAATTCATCACGCCATATATATTTACATCGACATAGCGCTTCCAGAGTGCGCGGTCAACCTTGTCGAACGTGTTATCCATTGAGGATGCGGAATCGCCCTCAGGCAAAGGAGCCGGGACCCCGGCGTTATTCACCAGGATATCTATGCGGCCGTACTTGTCTGTGGCTGCCTTGACCATCATTGTAACCGAGTCGAAATCCGATACGTCCGCCTGCAATGCGATGGCTTCTCCACCTGCTGCAACTATGTCTTTGGCAACCTTATCAGCGCGCTCCTGGAAGAAGTCATTCACTACAACTTTAGCCCCTTCCTTTGCCAGAGTCGCTGCAATCCCTTCACCGACGCCCTGGCCGGCGCCGGTCACAATGGCTACCTTGCCTTTTAAACCCAGATCCATGAGACTCCTCCTGTGTTGTTAGTTTGGATTTACAGACCGAATGCAAACCATCCACCGTCGGCGGAGACGCCCGCATCGGCCGAAACAACGGCGCCGGTGATATATCTGGCGTCATCTGAGACCAGGTAGTATGCGAGTTTACCGATATCCTCAGGGTACAGCGCTTTATGCATGGGGACGTTTTTCAGAAACGCCTCAAGGTCGCTGCCGGAAAGTCCCTGCGTCTTCTCGGTAATGACCACTCCCGGGCGGATACAATTGACCCGGATCGGAACGGCGGCCAGCTCCCGCGACAGGACGATTGTAAACTGCGATACAGCGGCCTTCATAGCACCATAAAGTACGCCGGGCAAGGATACCAGCCCTTCAGTCGCACCTATATTGACGATGTTGCCGCTTTTCTGTGCTTTCATCTCCTTGGCGGCCCTGCGGGCACAGTAAAACACGCCCATAAAATCGATGTTTATTATGTCCTCGGCCAGCTTCATATCGAGATCGGTTATCGATCCCATAGGTTCGGTGATGCCCGCGTTGTTGACCAGTATGTCCACCTTGCCGAATTTTTCCAGCGTCTTGTCGAACAGGCGCTCCACCTGCGCCTGAACAGCCACGTCCGTTTGAACGCACAATATCTCCGCTTTGGAGGATTTCAACTCCGCCGCTGCTTTTTCCAATTTTTTTAAGTCCCTTCCGGCTATCACCACATCGATGCCGTTCTGCGTAAATATCTTGGCAATACCCTTGCCGATACCGCTTCCCCCTCCCGTGATCACAGCTACCTTATTTGACCTTGCCATTAACTTACACCTCCCGTTTAATTTAGAACCTCATATTGTCGGATAATCGCCGCTTGCTTAACCGGTGCCAGTCTTAATTCAGGCAACAGCGGCATTTATCCATTTTTCAACACCAGGCAAAACATTTAATCCTGTCGTGGCAGCAGTGATGCCCGAGTCAGCCGCGATTATGGAGCCGGTGATATATCTGGCGTCATCGGATGCCAGGAAATAGGCCAGTTTACCCACATCATCGGGAACCAGCGCCTTATGCATGGGGATATGTACCAGAAACACTTCGACATCGCGGTCGGAAAGCTCCTCCATCATCTCGGTAAGGACCAGCCCCGGGCAGATGCAATTTACCCTGATCGGGATGGCGGCCAGCTCACTGGCCAGCAGTTTGGTAAACCTGTGCACTGCGGCCTTCATGGGGCCGTACGCTATACCCGGCAAAGAGATCAGCCCTTCTACCGAGCCGATATTGATAATGTTGCCGCTTTTCTGCGCTTTCATCTCCTTGACCGCCCTGCGGGCACAATAGTAAACACCTTTAAAATTGATACCGACGATTTCGTCCACCAGCTTCATATCTATATCCGTGATAGGCGCCATCGGCTCGGCGATGCCCGCATTGTTGACCAGGATGTCCACCTTGCCGAATTTTTCCATCGTCTTGTCGAACATGCGCTCCACCTGCGCCTGAACCGATACATCTGTCTGGACGCACAGTATCTCTGCCTTGGATGATTTCAGCTCTGAGGCTGTTTTTTCCAGCTTCTCGAAGTTCCTGCCGGCTATCACCACGTCGATGCCTTTCTGGGTAAAGATCCTGGCAATACCCTTGCCTATACCACGTCCTCCTCCCGTGATCACAGCTACCTGATTTGACCTCGTCATTGTCCTTTTACCTCCCTCAAACTATTAATTTAATCGGCATAAACCACTGAATATCAATTATATATAACAAAATTTTAAGAATAAAACGATAGTAATGTTATATTGTATTATTGTTATATCATATTTACGTTAAATCATCATATAACAACAACGCGAGCTTGTCAATGATCCCGTGTGTAGATAAGGAGGATCTGCCGGGGGTATAGCGTGAGCAGCGATTATTCAGGATGGTTGGCGCTGCAGATGTCCGTTAAGTGCGGACAAAGGAAGGCAGGTGGTCATTCATCAGGGGGTCGGCGGGGCCGGACTGGCGCGACTGTGCCGACTTTGAAAACTCGGCATTCAGCCACTCATAGCCTTTGCCCTTCTTATGTCTCAGCAGCATATTAGTGTACATATACCTGTCGGCCCGGAAGGTTGCCACCAGGTATTCGATAGCCTTGCCGTCCTTTTCGTATACCACCCTTCGCAGAATCAAACAGGGGTCCCCTTCGCGAGCATCCAGGATAGGACCGATATAGCTGTCGATGATATCAGCTTCAATAGTCTGAATGGCTTTCTTTATGGGTATTTTAAGGTCTGTTTCCATGATCCGGGTAAGCGTTTTGTTCTTCAATGCCTTAGCATTTAGCTTTCCGCCGATGTCCAGGGGCAGGTAATTGAGCAGGTGGTACAGCGGCTTCTCATTGGCAAGCCGCACTCGCTCGATGCGAATAATCTCGGTACCCTCGGGAATGCCCAGATAATCGGTGATGGTTTTATTGGCCAGCAGCCTGGTGAACCCGATTACCCTGGTCATAATCCGCATCCGCATGGAGTCACGCGAGCTGATGTCCACCAGGTCATTCCCGGTCCCAGCCAGCTTGGGCAACTCGGCCCTCTCAATTTTCTCAGCCACGAACGTGCCCTTGCCCTGCTTACGTATGATCAGTCGGTCTTTTTCCAGCGATGAAAGCGCCTGGCGCACGGTAATGCGGCTTATATTGTATTGCTGAACCAGTAAATCCTCGGTAGGAAAAGAAGCTCCGGCCGCTATCTCACCCGACAATATTTTCTTTCTCAATATGGTATCGAGCTGATAATAGAGAGGCACCCCTTTTTCTCTTGTTAACATCCTGCTTCCTTGACTGTTATTATCATTTATTACTACAACATTATACAGGAATTGTTCAGGCAATTGTTATAACAACCATATGCCTGACGGGCTATTTACAATTTATTATTATAACATTATAATAATATAAGGAATTTTTCAACTTTTCAGGTTGGCGACAGGGCAGTTTTATTCACTTAGCTTTAGAAGATGCCGCGAGAACAGTGACCCGATTTTCGCTCAATAATAAATGTAAAGGAGCAGTGTTATGAGTGACGCAGCTACAGTAACCGAGACCATGGCTAAATTCGCCTCGTCGTTAAAGTTCGATGATCTTCCCAAGGCAGTAGTTGATAAGGTGAAGATATGTGTTTTCCACGCGCTGGCCTGCACCTTTGCCGGACGTCGCCAGGAGCTGATTGCGCCCGCCCCCAATTACCTGAAGGATCTAAAGCTCGGCGGCAAAGCTTCCACTTTCGTGGATGGTATCAAAGGACCGCCCTGGGAGGTAGCGCTGGTGAACTCGGTGATCGGACAGAGCACAGGCCAGGAAGATATGCACGCGGACTCATCCTGCCATTGCGGCTCGATGATCATACCCGTTGCGTTCGCAGTCGGCGAGGAGCTCGCCAGCAACGGAAAAGACGTTATTACTGCCATCGTTCTCGGCTACGATGTCACTGGGCGCATCGGCATGAGCATGCTCTCTCCCGACTTCTCTAAAAAATTCCGCCCCAGCGGTATGTTCGGGCCATATGGCGCCTCAATCACGGCGGCCAAACTTTACAAACTGAACGAGGAGCAGATGGTCAACGGACTCGGCATGGCAGGCACCCTGTCCTGTGGCAATATGCAGTGGGCGCTGGAGGGCACTCACGAACTGGTCTATCAGAATGGGTTTGCCTGCAGAAACGGCATCTCGGCTGCGCTGCTGGGCAAACAGGGAGTTAAGGCGTCGCACCAGGTCCTGGAGGGCTTCCTGGGCGCCTGGAATACCTACGGGAAACAACCGCTGGCCGAGAAAATCACCGAGGGTCTGGGCCAATCCTTCGAGATAATGAAGGTATACTGCAAACCAGCCCCGGCCTGCGCGTACACTCAACCATCTGCAGCCCTGGCCCTCAGGATGGTAAACAAATATGATATCGATCCACAGGCAATCGAGAAAATAGCGATAAAAACATTCCCTATGGGCAAGATGTTCCCCGGACTTGATTACCAGGGTCCGTTCACGGATATCGCGCAAACCAAGATGAGCCAGCAGTTTTCGGTGGCTGCCGTCTTCGTTTTTAAGGAGCTGTCCCAGTCCAATTACGAGAATTTCTCAGATCCCCGTGTAAATAAGCTGACTACCCTTGCCACAGTGGACGTCGATGACGCCATCTCCAACGCTTATCCCAAGAAGCAGGCATGCGAGATAACCGTCACACTTAAGGGCGGCAAGGTTATCCATGAGAAGATGGGAGACCTCGAGGTCATGAACGACGAGCGCGTAATCTCTAATTTCGAGGCGCAGGCCACCCGCACGCTGTCCAAAAAACAGGCGGTCGAGCTTAAAAGCGCCATATCCAGCCTGGATAAGCTCGATAATATAGCCAGCCTGGTTAAGCTTTGCATTAAGAAATAGGATTGATCATGGAGAAAACGAAGAAGACACGTATACTGATAGCCAAGTTAGGTCTGGACGGCCACGACCGCGGTGCCAAAGTGGTGGCACGGGCGTTGAGGGATGCCGGCATGGAGGTGATCTACACAGGAATCCGCCAGACTCCGGAAATGATTGTTACCGCTGCCATCCAGGAAGATGTCGATGTCGTTGGGTTGAGCTCTCTCTCCGGGGCACATATGGAGCTGTTTCCCGAGATCATTAAAGGCCTCGCCAGGAAGGGTAAGAAAGACAGCCTCTTCATATGCGGTGGTATTATCCCCGACGAGGATATTCCGAAGCTTAAGAAAATCGGCGTCGAGGCGGTCTTTGGTCCCGGCACATCGACGAAGGAAATCGTTGACTACATTGTCGAACGTTTTAAGAATTAAAGAGGCCAAGTTTTATTAGCCTGCGCATCTGTTGCGGAAGGAGGCCGGGCGGTATATGTAGAGAGATTTGACATTTCATCGTGCAACGGCAATGTTGGGATTAATAATAAGGAGTAAAAACGATGGGTAAAGAATCACCGTACTGCAAAGTCACCTGTCTGGATTACGGCGAGGAGCAGGGGCTGACAAACCTGTTTTTTGCGGACAAACCATCCGAGCCGTTCGTATTCTCCATTCCGGGCTACTACATCGAAACCGCCTCGGGGATCAAAATATTATTTGACACTGGCTGCAGTCCCGATTACAAGCAGACCTGGGGGCTGCTGAACGAATTCCTGCCGTATGTGAGACCGAGTTTCATGGTGGATAAGCTGAAAGAGGTAGGAGTTACGCCGCAGGACATCGATTACGTTGTAATGTCACATCTTCACTACGATCATGCCGGAGGACTCGCCTCATTCAGGGGCACCAAGGCAAAAGTAGTGATCCAGAAAGCCGAGGCACATGTTGCTATGTCGGCCGTTTACACCAACCGTTCAGACCTGGCCTACGCGGGCTACATCGGCACCGATTTTCAATTCTCGGACCTGAACTGGGTGGTCATCGAAGGGGACTACGATCTGCTGCCGGGCGTGCACCTCATCTTTCTCCCCGGCCACGCCCCGGGTGAGATGGGCGCCAGAATCGAGACTAAAAAGACCGGCGACCTGATCATAGCCAGCGATGCGGTTTACACCGCCGGGAATTACGGACCACCGGCCAGGCTGCCGGGTGCCGCAATCAATCTAGATGACTATGTAAAAAGCGTCGAAAAAATCAGGCGCATAGCCGACATGTACAGCGCACGGGTCCTTTTCGGCCACGACTCAGATCAGAAAATGGCGATGTTCCCCAACTGGTGGGATTAATACATCCCGTAGACTAAATCCTGTTGATCGCTATTCTGCGCGTTCGGCGGCCTTCTTTGCGCGGAATCGCTGGTTCATGCTCAGCAGCCGCTTGCGCAGGCGGATATTTTTCGGTGTGACCTCCACCAGTTCGTCGGCGTTGATGAAATCCATCGATTCCTCCAGGCTCATTTTAAGCGGAGGTGTCAGCCTAACGGCGATGTCGGCCGTGGAGGCGCGGATATTGGTCTGCTTCTTCTCCTTGCATACGTTGACCGCCAGGTCGGTGGGGCGTGAGTTCATTCCGACAATCATCCCCTCATAAACGGGCGTCCCCGGATCGATGAATGTGATGCCGCGTTCTTGGGCGTTGTTAAGGCCGTAGGTCACCGACACTCCGTCTTCGGCGGCTACCAGTGCGCCGCTGCGGGTGGACGATATCTCCCCCGAATATGGCTCATAGCCCAGGAAAAGCGTATTCATAACGCCTTCGCCGCGGGTAGCCGTCAGGTAGGCGCTGCGGAAGCCGATGAGACCACGCGTAGGCACCTGGAACTCCATGCGCAGGTTGCCGCGCCCGTCGTTATGCATATTGGTCATCCTTCCCAGCCTCTTGGCCAGCATTTCGGTTATCGCGCCGATGTATTCCTCTCGCGTATCCAGGATAAGGGCTTCCACCGGTTCATGAACTTTCCCGCCAACCTCGCGAGTGATGGCCTCGGGACGCGATATCTCGAACTCGTAATCCTGGCGGCGCATGGTCTCCACCAGTATGGCCAAATGAAGCTCTCCCCTGCCTGATACCAGGAAGAGGTCGGGGCTGTCGGTATCCTCAACGCGCAGACTGATATTTACCTCGAGCTCGCGGTAGAGGCGCTCGCGCAACTGCCGTGAGGTGCAGTACTTCCCTTCACGCCCGGCGAAAGGCGAACTGTTCACACCTATAGTAATCTTCACAGTAGGTTCGCCGATCTCAATGCGCGGCATTGCGTCGGGATGCTCCGGATCAACAACCGTGTCGCCGATGCTGACCTCATCAAGCCCGGTAATGGATATTATCTCCCCGGCCGAGGCCTCCTCAACCGGCACACGGGTAAGCCCCATGAAGGTAAAGACATCGTCTATCTCATATTTGCGTGGGTCGCCGTCGGCGCCTATAACCGCCAGTATGTCCTTGGGCTTGACACTGCCCCTGCGCACCCTGCCGATGGCGAAGCGCCCCTTGTAGCTGTCGTAATCCAGGTTGGACACCAGCATCTGAAAAGGTCCATCGTCAATGGCCGGCGGTGGTACCTGTTTAAGTATGGCCTCGAAAAGCGGCACCATATCGGTGCCTTCCACGGCAGGATCAGTTGTGCAGGTGCCATTTCGGGCGCTGGCATACAAAACCGGAAAATCGAGCTGGCCGGCGTCGGTGGCTATCTCAAGGAAAAGGTCCTGCGTGAGGCTGACCACCTCGGCAATACGCGCGTTTTCGCGGTCTATCTTGTTAATCACGACAATGGGCTTGAGACCTTTCTCGAAGGCCTGGCGCAACACGAAGCGGGTCTGCGGCATGGGCCCTTCCACCGAGTCCACCAGCAGCAGGCAACCGTCCGCCATGTTGACCACACGCTCCACCTCACCGCCGAAATCGGCGTGGCCGGGGGTGTCGATGATGTTGATCTTGACACCGCGGAACATCACAGCCGTGTTCTTGGCCAGTATGGTAATGCCTTTCTCGCGCTCCAGCGCGTTGCGGTCCATTATCAGTTCGCCCATCTGCTGGTTCTCGCGGAATACTTTGCTCTGCTTGAGCAGAGCATCAACCAGGCTGGTCTTGCCATGGTCGACATGCGCAATAATAGCTATATTTCTAATATCTTCACGGAATTTCGAGGACACGAGGTACTCCTGTGATTTGTTACTTACGGAGCCTGGTAAGAGGCTTGAGGGTGATACTGTATATCATGTAAATACTCTATAATATTAGCACATTCGAAGCCTTTACACACCGTCAGATACGGCGGGAGAACCGGATATGAGTGAAAAAAGAGACAAACCCGATCCACGTATCACCGTGATGCTGGCTGTCATGCGCCTGATCAAAAAAGAATTCTACGACCTCAATATATCCCCCGAGGCCAACCGCCTCATCATGGAGCGTGACAGCCGCCTGGTTGCCGGGCGCATTGAAAAGGTTTTCAGCACTACCGATGTAAGCATTCACGAAGGCCTGCCGGCCAGGCTTTACAGACCCTCCGATAAAAACGGCCTCCCGGTCGTTCTCTTCATCCATGGCGGCGGCTGGGTGGTAGGAAGCATCGAAACCCACGACAATGTCTGCCGCAAGCTGGCCAACCGTGCACGGGCCGTTGTGATGTCGGTGGGCTATGGTCTGGCCCCCGAGAACAAATTCCCGTCGGCTTTAGAGGATGTATATGCCGCCCTGCAGTGGGCCCATACTGAAGCCGGCTCTTTCGGCGGCGATCCCACCCGCCTGGCCGTGGCCGGGGACAGCGCCGGCGGCAACCTGGCCGCCGCAGTGTGCCTGGTTACCCGCGACCGGGGCGGACCGCCCATACGCTTCCAGGCGCTGGCCTACCCTCAGCTGGACGCTTCGAACCTGGATAGTGAATCCTACCGGCTGAACGGCAAGGGCTATTACCTTACCAGGAAAATCATCGAGGGCGTCATCCCGCTCTATACAAATGAACCCGCCGATGTACTCGATCCTTACGTCTCCCCTCTGCTGGCGAGCGATTTCAGAGGGCTTCCCCCCGGACTTATTATAACCGCCGAGTTCGATCCCTTTCGAAGTGAAGGAGAGGCATATGCGGCCGGGCTCTCAGCGGCAGGCATACCATGCAGGTCACATCGGTACAATGCTATGATACACGGATTCTTGTCATTTACCGGGATTCTGCCGCAGGCGGGGCAGGCTATCGATGAGATGGCAATTGTCCTATCAGAAGCGTTACAATAATACGTTTTCCCCGGCCGGGCCGGGTATTAATAACCAGGAGGTTTCACATGCGCAAAGTGGTGATCGCCGGCGCCGGCATGACCAAATTTTCAGGTAAGCAGCCCAGGACTGCGATCGAACTTTTTGGCGATGCTGCTACGGACGCTATTAACGAATGCGGCATTAAGCCCGGTCAGGTGCAGGCCCTCTTCATGGGCAATTTCATGGGAGATTTCGAGGAGGGACAGGCTCACCTGCAGGCGTTTGCGGCAGATTACCTGGGACTGGCAGGCATACCGGCCAACAGGTACGAGAATGCCTGCGCCTCGGCCTCGGCAGCGATACGAGACGCCTTCATCTGGGTGGCATCGGGCCAATACGATATTGTGCTGGCCGGCGGTGCGGAGTGCGCTACCAAGATGGGTACCCCGCTGGCCACCCGTACATTCGCCATGGCCAGTGACAGCCGATACGAGTATGCGGCTGGAGTGACCTTCCCCGGAGTCTTTGCCATGCTTACGCACCTTTACGCCAGGAAATACGACATACCGCTGGAGGCCCTTAAAAGCCAGCTCTACCAGGTATCCATTAATTCTCACTACTACGGCGCACGTAATCCGCGTGCCCAGTTCCAGAAGGAACTCACGCTTGAGGATGCACGGAAAAGCCCTATGGTGGCCTCTCCCCTTCAACTGGCCGACTGCTGCCCCTTCACGGATGGGGCAGCCTGCCTGGTAATAGCATCTGAGGAGGCGGCCAGGAAGCTGACCAAAAAGCCGGTACAGATAGCCGGCGTGGGGCAGGCCTCCGCGGGAAACCTGCTCAGCCAGAAGGAGTTCCTGCCCCGTATACGCTCGCGGGAACTGGCTGCACAGCAATCGTATAAAATGTCGGGGCTGGGACCGAAGGACATCGGAGTGGTGGAATTGCATGATTGCTTCAGCATAGCTGCCCTGATCGCCCTTGAAGGGCTGGGATTCTTCCCCTACGGCACATCCGGCCGGGCGGTCGAAAAGGGTGAGACCAAGATTGGAGGGAAGATTGCTCTCAATCCCTCTGGCGGCCTCAAATCCAAGGGGCACCCGGTGGGAGCAACCGGCGCAGCTCAGGCTTTCGAGATTTTCAGGCAACTGCGCGGAGAGTGCGGCGAGCGCCAGGTGGAGGGAGCCAAAGCGGGCATGACCGATACGCTTGGTGGCGACGGCGGGACGCTGTGCAACATGATACTCAGGCGCGGCTGGTAATTAAAACGTAACGGAGCAATGAAGTGGAAGCTAAACTCACATTCAAAGAATATAACGAAAACCTCAAGCAGGGCAGGCTGAGCGGCCTGAGGTGCGCCGGTTGCGGGGAGATATCGGCTCAGCCGAGAATTATCTGCGCCAGGTGCGGCGGCAAGGATTTTAATGTTGTTGAATTTAAGGGCGGCGGCGCCATCCAGACTTTTACGGTCAACTACGTGGCGGCCGAGGGTCGGGAGTCCGAAGCGCCATATATCGTGGCAATTGTGGAACTGGATGAGGGCCCCTGGGTCATGGGCAACATCACCGGAATAAAGCCGAACGAAGCCACCATGGATATTATGGGAAAAAAGGTGATCATGGAGGGTTCGGCCGTCTTCGCAGGCGACAGGTATTCCTCGGGCGAGATCGCACGTCCGCTTTTCAAACTGGTGGGTTAAGGAGCAGGCGCACCTGAAGGAACGCCCCAATACATTAATAATCTGCAGGAGGGGTTTAAATCCGCCCGTCTGGCGATTTAATTTTCCTTAAATACTCCGCATAACTGCTCAGCGTAGAATAGGCCCTGATGACCTGCGTTAAAGACGTGTAGCAGGTTGTACCTGTTTCCCTGGTCAGCCGGCAGGCCGCCTGCGACATCACCTCCGCCCTTATGGGAAGAGTGAAAGTCACCAACACCGGCTTGCCGAAACGCTGCTTGAGCATCATCATCTGCCTGTAATAATTATCGAAGTGCTCAACAGCCCCATGGGCAAGACCGTCTGTAATGATCTTGCCTTCAATCCCTACCTCGACGTGTTTCCATATCGACTGCATCCCGCCGACCATGCCCAGTACTATCAGTCCATCGATAGAAGGGCTTTCCAGCAACGCCTGTACCATTTCGAAGGCATGTCCCTTTATGCCTGTGACCGTGTCCACGGGATTGCCGTGCGACCAGGTGGGGGGCAGCATGGAATCCAGTTTGTCCAGTGTGATGCGGTCAAGCGGGGCGACGTCAAGCCCAATCTGCGTGCAGGCATCGGCGGCCATGACACCCCAACCGCCTCCCGGCGCTATGATGCCCACCCGTTTGCCCGCAGGCAGCGGCTGTCCGCTGAATGCCGCCGCCGTATCTGCCAGGGCATCCGGGTTTTCCACCCTGATGGCGCCGGCCTGCCGCAGCAGACTATTGATTATCTTGTCATCGCCCGCCAGTGCAGCCGTATGCGACAGCGCGGCGCGCGCCCCGGCTTCCGTGTTGCCGGATTTCATGATAATAAGCGGTTTGCGCGCCGTCACTTTTTTAGCTGCCTGCAGAAATCGCCTGCCGTCCCTGATGCCCTCGATATATGCCAATACAACCGAGGCCCTATCGTCCCCGGCCAAATAGTCCAGGTAATCACCCACATTTAGCACAGCTTCATTGCCGGCGCTGATAAGGTGACTAACGCCCAGTCCGCGGTCGCCAAGCTGACTGGCTATCATATCGGCTACGCTGCCGCTCTGTGCCACGATGGCAATCGGGCCCCTGGAAGGATAGAAAGGCATCATGTGGCAATATAGATTTACATGCGTGCTGATAAGCCCAACACAGTTGGGTCCGGCCAGGGCAAGTCCCGCCCTGCGGGCCATATCCCCTATCTCTGCTTCAAGCGCTATCCCATGGCCACCGACCTCCGAGAAGCCCGCGGTGATCACTATGACCGCCTTAACGCCTTTTTGTATGCAGTCCTGGATGACCTGCTTCACGCCCGCCGGCGGCACCGTGACAACTGCCAGGTCGACCTCACCCGGTATATTAACAACAGACGGGAAGGCCTCCAGTTCCATTACACGGCTTTCTCGAGGATTAACGGGGTAGATCCGTCCTCTAAAACCGTTGTTGACTACGCTGAAGAGCACACGGTAGCCGAACTTGTCGGGGCTGGCCGACGCGCCGACCACGGCCACGGATCCGGGATAAAGCAGACTATTTATGTTAGTGGGTGGCATGACACAGCTCACTTAAATGGGATTCATTTGCCTTCAGAGCCGCAATAACCTATGTGGTTGAATCTTTCCTGAGGATATACTCCCTGATCACTTTAAAGGAAGCCTCCACGGCTTCGGGCTCGATATATTTGCTGACATCGTTGGGCGTGTGGTAAACCCAGCCCTGGTCGTAGTCCTTGACCATAAAGCTCATGGCGCAAAGGTTGGTGGCCTCGATGCCCACTTCCCCGTAAGACGCGGCGTCGGTGCTGCCGCCGCCGGGCGACATGCGCGAGATAAAAGCGCTGTAGCCGAGGGCGCCAGCGATGTCCACGCATTCCTGCGCCATCTCTCGCGAGAGCTTGACCGTCGAGTTAAGGTCGGCATCGAAGAAATTCAGGGTCTTAAGCTTGTATATGGTATCCAGATTGAGCGCGTAGGTCTTTGTTTTCCTCAGCTCTTCCAGATGGCGCTTGACCCAGGCGCGGGAGCCGCGTAATCCGCACTCCTCGGCATCGAAGGAAAGGATGATCAGCCGTGTATGCTTCAGTGGATTGTTCCCCGTTTTCTTGGCGTCGCCGAAAAGCCTGCCGATGCCCGCGGCGATGGCCACTGCGATCATATTATCGCCCGCTCCCGGCACTATCGCATTGGTTGTGAAGAACAGGAAGGGAATCTCGAAGACGCCCAGTATGATCAGTACCAGCGCCACCCACTGGGGAAGTGCGGCGCCGAAACATAGCATTATGCCAGCTGCCAGCGATACCAGCGTTGCAATGACCAGCAGCAGCACGCCTCCCGCCAGCAACGGGGTATACAGCTTGGGCAGGCGCGATAGTATCTGGAAGACATATGCGGCGTCATGGTGGGCCGACACGATCACCTGCTGTCTGACCTCCCCCGACGGCTCTATCGAGCCATAGACATTGAAGCCCTTAGCTTTGGGAAACAGCGGGTCGAGCAGGTGCCAGTACACCAGAAACTGCCCGTAGAATACAAACAGGCAGAGGGCCATAACTGCGAAGGATATCCAGGCAAGTCCGGGGACGAGATAGAGCAGCGCCATGCTTGCAAAATAAAGCACCACCATTCCGGGGATATATTTGAGGAAGCTGGTGGGGTGCGTGGTAATCTCCTCGATCTTGACCGAGCCTGGATCGCAGAACTTCTGGAACTCCTCGCCTATCCTGCGGCCGGCCTTGTGGCAGGGCTCCTTGCCGGTCATGCGGCCGGGATATCCCTCAACCACCTCATCGGTGAAGGTAAAGGCGTCCTTTACCATCTGCGGACCTATCTCAGGCAGATTATTGATATCGCCCATTACTCGACCTCCCTGTTTATTTAAAGTGGATCAGTATCCCAGCCAGGTAGTGATCTTATCCACCGGCTCGCGCGGTGTAACCATGTCGTTCACGGGGAATCCAGAATCGGGACAGCCGATCGTGATGCCGGCCACCACTCTCTTTGATTCAGGTATTTTTGCGTATTTACGCCATACATGATCGTACATTATGCCCTGGTCGGCGATGCATGTTCCCAGGCCGTACTCCAGGGCAGCCAGGGCGATGGTCTGGCAGAGAGCGCCCAGACCCAGCATATCCAGGTGGTATTGCATCTCTTTATCGGCGCAGATCACTATCTGGCAGGGAGAATCGAAGAAGCGGAATCCACGCAACATCCATTTCTTGCGCGCCTCTTTATCCTCCCGGGTGATGCCGATGATCTTGAATATCTCCATAGCCAGGTCGACCTGGCGCTGCCGGTAGACGCCCTCATAGGGCTTGCGCAGCATATCGTTGGTGGGGAATGAGCCCTCATTAAACAGCTTGCTGCATTCCTCGCGTATCTCGTCCAGCACTTTGCCGGAGGCAACTACAAACTCCCAGGGCTGGGTGTTCATGCCTGAAGGCGCGCGTATGGCGGCCTCCAGCACTTTATGTATCACATCTTTGGGTACCGGGTCCTTTTTAAATCCCCGTATACTCCTGCGGCTGTTGATGGCATCGACAACGTCCAAAGCAAGCCTCCTTCTGAATAACAGTGCGGCTATTCTACTATGTTTGTAGAGTATAATTCCAAAATTGCGGGAAATAATAAACATAAAATGCTAATATAGCACTCAATGAAGGTCATCGGCGCAGTGGGCGATATCGGTTCCGGCAAGGACGAGGTACTCAAATACCTGCGCGACAGGTACGGCGTGCCATACCTCTCTACCGGCGACATTGTACGGCAAATGGCACAGCAAGAGGGTGTGGTTAGTACCAGGGAGAACCTGGAGGCCATCTCGAAGCGCTGCTTTGTCGAGATAGGAAGAGGTTGTTTCGTGCGCATGGCCGGACAGGAGATCATGAAAAGGGGCTGGAAAGTGGCTGGTATCAGCGGTGTGAGGTCTCCGGACGACGTAGCTGTGATGAAGGAGATGTTCGGCAGCGGTTTCACACTGGTCAGGGTGGATATCAATGAACCGAGAATACGCTTTGAGCGCGTCCGCCTGCGCGGCGAACGGCGCGATCCCCTGACCTGGGAGGCCTTTCTGGAACAGGACAGGAACGAGGAGCAGGAGTTCCAGATCAACAGGGCGGAGGCCATGGCGGATTACACCGTAGATAATTCAGGAACTCTGAAGGAATTACACAATCAGATCGATGAACTGGTGGCCTCTAACAGGCTCCCTGTAATATAGCCGGATTCTTACGATTATTTTTCCCCACATAAGCAATATTTGTTATGCTATATAAATTGCTTGCAATTCTCCCGGGGCAGGGTATACCTTAGGCAACCCGCCGGAGTTTATTAACTGGAAGGTGATTTTTCTATGAGTAAACCGGGCAGCCTGATCGCTCTGATAATTACAACCTCCCTGTTGCTGGCGGCCTGCAGTGATCCCAGCCCCGAATACCTCAGGCAGGGAGACACCTATTACGACCAGGGCCAGTTCGTGGAGGCCATCGCCGAATACACTAAAGCTATCGAGCGTAATCCTAACCTGGTAGCCGCCTACACCCACCGCGGAGCTGTTTACAACGCCAGGGCGGAATGGGACCTGGCTATCGCCGATCTCAGCAAGGCTATTCAGCTCGATCCCACACGGGCGGACAATTACCAGAACCGCGCTTTTGCCTACCTGGCCAAGCAACAGTTCGGCCCGGCTACCGCCGACCTGGATAAGACCGTTTCCCTTGATCCCAAGTCTGTCATGGCCTATACCAACCTGAGCTGGCTCTACGTGCAGAACGGGCAATGGGACAAGGCCATCGAGGCCGCCGGCAAGGCAATTGAGCTCAATCCCAAGTTGTACGACGCCTATTACAATCGCGGCTCAGCCTACTATGCCAAAGGTGATATGAAGAACGCCATGGCGGATATGAATGCGGCGCTGGCCATCAACCACAACCTGGCCCCCGCTTACAATTACCGCGGAAAGATTTATATGTACACTGACAATGTAACCGCAGCCATACATGAATTCACCAATGCCCTGGCGATCGATCCCGATATGGGGGAGGCTTATAAACTGCGGGGATTCCTCTATATAGAGATCAAGGACAGCCCGAATGCAATCAACGATCTGAATAAGGCCATACAACTGGACGACAGCGACGGCATGGCCTATTTTTACCGCGGTCATCTGTATAACGCCAACAACGAATTCGAACGAGCTCTTGAGGATCTGGACCGGGCGCTGGTACTGACTCCTCCCAAAGGTTCGGACGCCGTCTCCTTTGACCCGTTCCGCTATGATGCCGGCGGGATCTACCTGGAGCGGGCAGTTGCCAAAAGGGGCGTTCAGCAGTTGACCGAAGCCGTCGAAGACGCCAAAAAGTCGGTTGAACTGGATCCTAACTATGCCCGTTCCTACGTCACCCTGGGTGAGATGCTGATCGTAAACGGCGACTTGCAGGAAGCTTTCAAAGCGCTTAACAAGGCGATTCAACTCGACCCCAATATTGCGGAGGCCTACTACAACCGGGCTGTCGCCTACGAAGTCACAGCCATAACAAACAAGAATTACAGCTACTACGAGCTGGCGGCCGCCGATCTGAGAAAGGTCCTGCAGGTTACCACCGACCCCGACATCATCGAGGCGGCCAACGAGGGGTTGAGGAATATGGAGAGTAAAGGGTATATTCCGTAGGTATGTCACTTCTGTAGGGGCGTACCTTCAGGTGCGCCCGATACCGGGCGGATTTGAAAACCCGACTCTACAGGACATCTTTGAAAAAGCCCGCAACTTTCTCCGCCATTGGACGCTCATAGCCCCCCCAGAAATGGTCGGGGCCTTTGATAATCTCGCACTTCTTCGGCTCCGCAGCCTCCCGCCCGTACGTCTCCACATCCTTCGCCGGCACCGTGCCATCCCTGCTGCCACCCAGAATAAGCTTGGGCTTCAGGCAGCTTGTAAACAGAGAAAGGGGTGTGTTTTCGAAATAGGGCGATACCAGAGCCACAGCTTTGACCCGTAAGTCGGCGCAGCCGACGGGAAAGGCCACACCGGCGCCGAAGGAGTATCCCGCAAGGCCCAGCCTTTCCGTGTCCACATCTTTCCCAGATTCCAACCAGTCCAGCGCGGCTTTGACATCCTCCTGCTCAGCGATGCCGCCTCCATGGTTGCCCTGGCTCCCGCCCACTCCCCTGAAATTAAATAATAGCGCAGCTATGCCCGATTTCACCAGCGCATCGGCTATAGCATTTGTGACGTTGTTGTGCATCGAGCCGCCGTAGAGCGGGTGGGGATGGCAGACAACGACTGCCGGCACAGATTCCTTCGTTTGGATGCTGTAATAAAGGCCCTCCAGCTTAAGCTCACCACATTTAAAGATGATCTGCTCCGCCTTCATTCCTTTTTCTCCATCCGCGCACCCCACCAGAACTTCAGACGTGCCAGCACGGTCTTCTCAAAGCCCTGCTCAGAGGGGAAATAATAGCGTTTGCCCTTCATTGCATCCGGCAAGTTCTGTTGCTCCACAAAATGCCCCTCGTATTCGTGGGCATACTTGTATCCCTTGCCGTAGCCCAGGTCTTTCATCAGCCCGGTGGGCGCATTGCGCAGGTGCAGGGGCACGGGATCATTGCGCGTGGTCTCCACGTCCTTCTGCACACGTCCGTATGCTGTATAGAGCGCATTGCTCTTGGGTGCAGTGGCCAGGTAAACCACGGCCTGGGCCAGCGCCAGGTTGCCCTCGGGCATACCGACGAAATGCACCGCCTGCTGTGCCGCCACGCAGACCACTAAAGCCTGGGGGTCGGCCATGCCTACATCCTCCGAGGCGAAGCGTATGAGTCGCCGCACGATATAAAGCGGGTCTTCTCCCGCCTCCAGCATACGGCCCAGCCAGTATAAAGCAGCGTCGGGATCTGAGCCTCGCAGCGTTTTGTGCAGGGCCGATATAAGGTCGTAGTGCTGTTCGCCCGCCTTGTCGTAGAGCAGGGCACGCTTCTGCAGGGATTCCTCTATATCCTTCAATTCTACCCGCCGCAATCCGTCTGCCCCGGGACTGACGGCCTGGCCTGCCATTTCAAGGGCATTGAGGGCCACCCGGGCATCGCCGTTGGCCATGATGACCAACGTCTGCCGGGCATCGTCGGCAAGGCTTATCTTCAGCCCGGCCAGCCCGTTTTCGGCATCCGTAAGCGCCCTTTCCACAATAGTGCCGATCTCTTCATCGGAAAGTGCATTGAGCGTGTAAACACGGCTGCGCGAGAGAAGCGCTGAGATGACTTCAAAGGACGGGTTCTCGGTAGTGGCGCCGATGAAGGTGACCTCGCCATTCTCCACATAAGGCAGGACAGCATCCTGCTGTCCCTTGTTGAAACGGTGTATCTCATCTATGAAGAGTATCGTGCGCTGGCCTGACTGTTTACGCCTGCGCCGGGCCTCATCGATGACCCTCCTGAGGTCGGCCACACCCGCGGTCACTGCGCTCATGGGCACGAAATACGAACTGGACACGTTGGCGATAACCTGTGCCAGTGTGGTCTTGCCGCTCCCGGGAGGGCCCCACAGGATGATGGATGGCAGTTGGTCCGACTCTATCGCCCGGCGCAGCACCTTTCCCTCACCGATGATATGCTGCTGCCCCACGTACTCGGTGAAATTGCGCGGGCGTATGCGCGCTGCCAGGGGCATGGAATCGTTTGAAAAAAGACCCGGGTCTGACCCGGCGCCCTTGTTACCTTTCAGGCCGGGTGAGCCGAGGTCAAAGAGCGTCATGGTGTCTGCGTCTCTTTCTTCTTGAGCTCCTCGACGGCTGCCGAGGCCCTCTCGTAGTAGTCCTTGACCTTTTCCAGGTAGGTGATACGCGATGCTATGAGGGTCACGGAGGCGTGGTCCTTGACCCCGTAGAAGTCTCCACCCCTGACCTCGCCATTATTTGTCAGCTCGCGCATGCGGTTGCCCACCGAACGCGCCATATTGATATTGGCATTCTTGCCGGGCACGCACAGCAGGTACAATGCCTTGCGCGCGTCCTCCAGCTTACATTGGATCGAGAAGTGGCTGAGGGCGGAGCTGAGTGCCTCCATGGCCTTGATGGTCTCCTCACCCTTACTCTCAAAGTGGTCCCCGCGCCTGAAAAGGGTCAGCCCCGCCGGCGATATCTGAGCCCGGCCGTAGCCGATGGCGCTCCAGCCGTTGAGCGACTGCACGATGTCACCGATGCCGATATTGCTGGTGCCCAGGAATTTCTGGTCCACCTTTTCGCTGGCCCGCAGCAGGTCGAAGAATGGAGCGACTATCTCTCGGTTGAGGGCGTCATTGGAGGCCACTGACTTGATGCTGGCCTCGGACATGACTTTCTCGTTGTCGAAGAGGAAAACCGCGTCGGCCGTCTTATCGATCGATTTAAGACAGAGCGCGGTATTGTACACACTGGAGGGCACGTTACCCTCGGCGGTCAACGGCAGCACGATCAGCGCATAAACCGGTTTATTTACATAGCGCTCCTTCAGCTTCCTGGCGAGGATGGATATGCCGCCTGATCCCACACATCCTGAGCTGCTGGCCACCAGCATAAAGGCATCAGTTTCGAAGAACTCGCCGGCGCGCATGGTGGCGATGATGCGGTCGCCGTTGGCGCGCATCAGTTCTGCTCCCACCTCCGATTCCCTGCCGGGAGTGGCGGCTGCCGGCAATTGAATGGTAAGTAACTTATCCCCCACCTTGCGCAGGGCGGTCAGTTGGGCCTGGTCATCGTTGATGGCGTAGGACCGCACGATTACATCGACACCTGTCTCGGCCCTGGCCCGGCTGCCCAGCCTGACGAATTCCGCGGCTATATTGCTGCCGCAATCCCCGATGCCGATCACTACCAGCTTCATACGCATTGCCCCCGGGGAAGACTCAATAAACGAAGTGCAGCCAATGACCTGCCCTTATGCTGCGTAGACTGATTCATACTCTTGATATATACCATAACAGATAGCTGTTGGTATGGCAACCGGTTTATCACCTGTAACGCCTGACCTGGAAACGATAGAGCTTGACGGGCTCCGCCGGCGATATGCCGGCTTTCTGGCGGCATATATCGATCTGCATTTCCACGCTGTCTACACCCTCAAGATCGGGCAGGAGCAGGCCCCGCCGGCGCCCGGCTTCAACGATTACCCCGTACTTCTTAGCGTCAAGTTGGGACTTGTCATCCACCGGCTCGGGCGACGTGAGCACATCAACACTGTATTCCAGCTCATTTAACTCGTCAGGCCTGACCGGGCTGAAGCGCGGGTCCCTGGTTGCCGATGAGACAGAATTCTGGATGATCTCCTCCGCCACGTTGGGCTGTGTCGGCTCGAAAGTGCCTATGCATCCGCGCAGTTGGCCATGCTTCTTTAGGGAGACGAACACACCGGCCTGCTCCTCCATCTCGGGCACAAGCTCGCCGGGCTCCACCAGCAGGCGGTCATTTACATAGCTCTCGACTGTCTTTTTGGCCAACTGTACTAAAGGATGCATCTTCTGCTTCATATTGTACCTCTCACCTGCCGATGATTATTCCCGCATATCCAACCACGCTGGAGTAGTCCCCGGAGGTATCACCGCTGGTCTGGTATTTGACCAGCTCGGCCTTACCGGCGCCCATATCGAGTGCCGCTGCAATGAGGCATATAACCGGGGCATAGCCGCACATGCTGATATCGTATTTGCCGATGCGCCTGACCAGTTCGTCCGCATCCAGGCTGAGTATGGCTTCGATGGCTTTCTTATCCTTGGCTTTGGCGCTCTCATGGGACTCGTAATGTGTCATATCGCTGCTGGCCACGATCACCGCAGCGGTTCCCCTGGATTTGAGCGTCCCGGCTATGGCCCGTCCTATCCCCTGGTAAACCCCTGGCGAAGCCTGCGCCAGCACTATCGGCACTATTTTCACATCGGGTTTGAAATATTGAAGGAAGGGCACCTGCACCTCCAGCGAATGCTCATAACGGTGCGCCAGTGTGTCCTCCTCAAGACCGGCTGAGGACGCCAGTATGCCTTTTGCCAGATCTGAATCTATTTGAACCTCGCCCAGGGGTGTTTCCCAACTTCCACTGGTTGTGATGCTGAGCGGCTTCCCCATTCCACGGTGGTTTGGCCCTATGATTATAAAGGTGTCCGTGAATTTTATATGTGAGAAAACGGCGCCCGCCACGGGGCCGGAATAGACGAAGCCGGCATGCGGTGATACCACGCCGATGACCTCTTTCCTGTCGGTTTTTGAATCGGTCATCTGCCCTATCATTTCTCTCAGTTCGCCCGGCCGCCCCGGATAAAACTGACCCGCTACGGCAGCTTCTCTGGTCATTTTCTCACTCCTTTTTTATACTGCTCCGGATATTCAGGTCGGCCCCACATACGGCACAGAATGATTCCCTGAGAGCCTTTATACTTACATTGTAGCCTGTCCGTTCGATGGCCAGTGTCCCGCATTTGTAGCATACCGTATTCTCGTATGCGTGGCCCGGCACATTCCCCAGGTAAACGAAACGTAGACCCGCACTGTGCCCGATATCATATGCTTTCTCCAGAGTTGCCAGGCTGGTCGGCTGAAGGTGCGATAGATGCCTGTGGGGATGGAAGCGTGTAACATGCCAGGGAGTGAGCTCGCCCAGGGATTCCTTGATCCAAACGGCTATCTCCGAGAGTTGTTTTTCATCGTCATTCATCGATGGGATAAGATTGGTCACGACCTCCACATGCATGTTCCATTTGTGCCGGGCCCGTTCCGCCACCTCAAGTATCCTGCGCCAGTGCCTTATCCTGGCGAGGTCCCGGTAGAGGCTGTCAGAATAGCCCTTGACATCGACACGCCATGCATCCAGATAGGGACCGATCATGTCGAGGGCCTCCGGCGTCATGTAACCGTTGGTGACATATACCGTGTATAGGCCGTTCTCGTGCGCCAGCCTGGCTGAATCGAGGGTATACTCGAACCAAATTGTCGGCTCATTATAGGTCCAGGCCAGGCCCGCGCAGCCGTCCTTTACGGCCATTCTCACCGCATTATGAGGGGTTATCTCACGCAGTTTATGGCGGACGGATGCCGGGTCTTCGATACAGGCGATCTCCCAGTTCTGGCAGTGGATGCAGTGGAAATTGCAGCCTACAGTGCCGAAGGAGAGAACGGAACTTCCCGGAAAAAAATGAAAGAGGGGCTTCTTCTCGATGGGATCCGCGGCAAGCGAAGAAACCATGCCGTAATTCAATATCTGCAGAGATCCTTTTTCGTTGCGCCTCACTCCGCAGACGCCCGACTTGCCCGGAGTAATCAGGCAACGCCACAGGCAGACGTTACAGCGCACACGCCTATCGTCAAGCTTTTCGTAGAGCAGGGCCTCCGCCATTGCGCTTCCTCAGGCCAATTATAGCACTTGACGGATATCTCAGCGGGGGATGTTAGCGATCAAGTAGTGGGCCGGCTCACCGGCCCACTACCCGGAATTCATTATTGCCCAGATACAAACGTCAGGCGGTCGCTGCAGGGACGCCGGACTTGCCTTTCCCAAGCTGCACGAAGCTGAAGATTATCAGCATTATGCCGAACAGCACCAGGTAGAATGCGATTACCCACATCAACGCCAGGGCGCCTGCCACCGGGTTGGAAAGCAGGATGCAGCCCACGATGATAGAAAGTATGCCACCGGTCAATATCCAGCCCTTGCCCTTCAGTGTCTTCCACTGGCCGATTGCATAGATGATCTCGAATATGCCGGTTATCAGGGCCCAGAAGGCGATGAAATAGAGCAGGAATATCGCCGTCATGGCCGGCCAGAAAAATACTACGATCGAAGCCAGGATGCCTGCTATGCCTTCCGCAAAGATCCACCACCTGTGATTGGTCTTGGGATGGGTGAAAAAGAAGATCAAAGCGAATATACCGTCGACCAGGAAATAAGCGCCGACGAACATCACCAGCAGGAAGATGGAGAAGATCGCAGGCATTGACAGCAGTATGATACCAAGAGCAAGTGCCACCAGGCCTCGAATAAGGTTGAGCCACCAGTATTTAGCCATCATTTCCATATGTCTACCTCCTTTAAGTCACAAGCTAAATCTACCATAGCTTCACATATTGCGCAATAGCCGCCCCGTCCTGTCCGTGCCATATACAAAACAGTGAGCGGGCACAATACTTTGACATCGAATTCGGGCTTCTGTTAAAATTCGACCCCGGGCGGACTCGGGACTTTCCCCAAGATAATAGTATACAGCCGGCCCGGGCGTACTCTTTATACCCGTGATTCCACTTAAGTATGCGGGCTTGCCGCAGGGCCGTTAAATTAAATCTCTCAAAGGAGGCCCCATGAAAATCACCGTTAGTGTAATCAAGGCGGACATCGGAGGATGGGTGGGTCATTGTAGCATGCACCCCGATCTTATGGCCGAGGGCGAGGCTTGCATGGCCAAAGCCAAAAAATCAGGGCTCCTCGTCGACTACTATGTCACCCGCTGCGGAGACGACCTGCAGTTCATCATGACACATAAAAAGGGGATCGATAATAGCGAGATACACGAAATGTCATGGAATGCCTTCAAGAGATGCACAGCCGTTGCCAAGAAATTGAAGCTGCACGGCGCGGGGCAGGACCTGCTGTCCGATGCCTTCTCCGGAAATGTTAAGGGCCAGGGCCCGGGCGTGGCCGAGATGGAGATCAACGAACGCGAGGCCGAGCCGATCATCATTTTCATGGCCGATAAGACCGCTTCCGGCGCCTGGAACCTCCCCCTCTACTCGATGTTCTGCGACCCCTTCAATACCATCGGCCTGGTTATATCGGCCAACATGCATGGCGGCTTCAAGTTTGAGGTGCACGACGTCAAGGAAAGCAAGCGCATTATGTTTAATTGTCCGGAGGAGATCTACGACATGCTGGTCTTCATCGGAGCACCGTCACGCTACACCGTCAAATCGGTCTATTCCCGCGAGACCGGCGAGATAGCTGCTACCTCGTCCACGCAGAAATTGTCTCTCATCGCAGGGCGATATGTAGGCAAGGACGACCCGGTCTGCATCGTCAGGGCACAGGGCATCTTCCCGGCAGTAGGTGAGGTGCTGGAACCTTTCGCGCGCCCGCACATAGTGGAGGGCTGGATGCGCGGTTCGCACAACGGCCCGCTCACACCGGTCTCGGTGAAGGGGTGCAATCCCACGCGTTTTGACGGACCGCCGCGCGTCATCGGCGCCGGCTTCCAGCTTGCCGAGGGCAAGCTGATCGGTCCGGTTGACATGTTCGACGATGTGGCTTTCGATAATGCCCGCCAGCAGGCTATGGACATGGCCGATATGCTCAGGCGGCATGGGCCTTTCGAGCCGCACAGGCTGCCTCTGGATGAGATGGAATATACCACCATGCCCCAGGTAATGAAGAAGCTGGCCAAGCGATTCGAGAAGCTATAGTTCATTCTATGCCCAGTCTGCTGCTGGCCACAACCAATAAGGGCAAGGCCGCCGAATACCGGGACCTGCTGAAAGGCCTTGATTGTGAGATAGTTACTCTTGACCAGGCCGGCATCAGCAGTGAAGCCGACGAAATCTATAACACGTTTGACGAGAACGCCCGCCACAAGGCCGCATTCTACGCGGAATTGGGCGGGCTTCTTACTTTAGCCGACGACTCGGGACTGGAAGTGGATGCCCTGAACGGTGAGCCGGGCGTGCGCTCGTCGCGCTATGCCGGCGATAACGCCACCGACGCAGACAGGGTGGATTTCCTTCTCAGCAAGCTCAAGGACATCCCGCCGCATAAACGCAAGGCCAGATTCCGCTGCGTCATAGCTGTGGCCCGGCCGGACGGGCCGGTCGAGACGGTAGAGGGTGTCTGCGAAGGATACATATCCATGGAGCCCAAAGGCCTCAACGGCTTCGGCTATGACCCGGTCTTCTATTTGCCGGAATACGACAGGACCATCGCCGAGCTCCCTCCGGAGATTAAGAACCGCATCAGCCACCGCGGCAGGGCGGCAGCCCGGGCCCGACTCCTGCTGCCCAAAATGGCTGCGCTTTAAATGATATCTTCCGCCCTGTGAAGCTATACGTGCGCCGTGATCTCCGTTCACTGACGTACATAATTTGACCTCTTTATTTTCATTGCGTTACAATCTTTATTGCAAATAATTAGCATTAGCAATAAAATGACAACAGTGACATTAGCTAAAAAGATGCTGAAAAAGCCGGGCAGCAGGCTGACAAGCCAGCGCTCCTTGATATTCGATGTTATCAGCAGGGGCGGGGGCCACCTGGACGCCGCCGAGATATACGCCGAGGCCTGGCGCAGGATGCCGGGCATAAGCCTATCGACCGTGTACAGAGCCATCGGCAAATTCAAAGAGCTTGGCCTGGTGGAAGAATGCCACCTCGGTCAGCAGCATCATCACTACGAGACTCCGCAGAACGGCAGCCACTTCCACCTGGTATGCCTCGGCTGCGGCGCCGTCATAGAGTTTGAATATCCCCTGGTTCAGAAGGTGCACGACAAAGTGGCTGGGGCGCGCGGTTTTAAGATCGTCAATGCCGAGGTGAGCCTGAGCGGCTACTGCTCCAGGTGCAGGGATTGAGTGTGGAGAAGACAGTTATTTCCCTCTCAAAGATGAAGGACGGCCAGCAGGCCACGGTGTCAACGGTGGAGGGCGGCCGCGGTCTGGTGGAGAAGCTCACGGCTATGGGTATAAGGCCGGGCAAACTCATCACCCGGTTTTGCTCGATGTATCTGAGCGGACCGATCACTATCCGCGTAGACAACGTTCAGCTTTCGCTGGGTCGCGGCATCGCAGACAAGATATTCGTGATACCGGACGGGCTCACCGATGAAGATACTACTTGCAGGTAATCCCGGCGCGGGCAAGAGTGTCCTTTTTACACGTTTGACAGGCTCCCTGGTAATCTCCAATAACTTTCCCGGCACAGCCATAGGCTTCTCCTCCGGACACATGCGCGTGGCCAATGACAGCGCCGAGGTCATTGATACCCCCGGGGTTTATTCCCTGGAAAGCTCCGGCCAGGCCAGTGAAGTGGCGCGGAAAATGCTTAAGGACGGGGATATCATCATCAATGTGGTCAACGCCACCAACCTGGAGCGCGACCTGTACCTGACGCTGGAGCTCCTGGAGGAGAGGGTCCCCATAATTGTAGCCCTTAACGTATGGGATGACGCCCGACATATCGGGATAGAGATAAATTTAACAACTCTCGAGCAGATGCTGGGCGTCCCTGTCATTCCCACCGTGGCCACAACAGGTGAAGGCATCAAGGACCTGGTTGAGAGCATCCCCCATGCCATGATGCGGGCCAATCCCCCCGGTACGAGGGAGGAGCGCTGGGCACGTATCGGCGAGATAATCGGGCAGGTGCAGAAAGTCACGCACCGGCATCACACACTTGGTGAATCCCTGGCCGATGCCACGGTCAAGCCGCTGCCGGGCACTATCATAGCTTTGCTTGTTGCTATCGCCGTTTTCGCCTTCGTGGTCTACGGCGGCGGGGCAATTTTTAATTTCATTGCCCAGCCTATTTTCAACAGGCTCTGGCTGCCCGTGGTGTCGGTCATCAGCAACCTGACGGCCGGCGCAACTTTTCTGCATGATATCCTGATAGGCAGGCTGATCAACGGGCACATCGACTTCATGGAATCCTGGGGGCTGCTGACCACGGCCCTGTACGTGCCCTTCGCACTGGTACTGCCTTACATTATCACCTTCTACTTCGCGCTGGGATTGCTGGAGGATACAGGCTACCTGCCCCGCCTGGCTGTAATGATCGATACGCTTATGCACCGCTTCGGCATGCACGGTTATGCCATCATACCCACTATACTGGGATTCGGATGCAACGTGCCGGCCATGCTTGCCACACGTGTTCTGGAAAGCCGCAAGGAGCGCTTCATCGCCATGACCCTGATCGCCATCGCAGTGCCCTGCGCCTCGCTGCAGGCCCTGATACTGGGACTGGTAGGGCAGCACGGCATACAGTATGTTGCCATGATCTATGCCACGCTCATGGTGGTCTGGGTTATTATCGGTGTCATACTTAATCGGGCGATTAAAGGCTTCACCCCCGAGCTCCTTATTGAGATACCCCCTTATCGTCTGATGCCCTGGAAAATGATGATAGACAAGCTCGGGATCAGGGTACGCGGCTTTATCGTCGAGGCTGTCCCCATCATGATCATAGCCGTCCCTGTCATCAACCTGCTCTATATGATCGGACTTTTCCAGGCTATAACCAGTTTCACAGCTCCCGTGGTAAGCGGGCTGCTGGGCCTGCCCAGCGACGCCGTAGCCGCTATCTTCGTGGCCTTTTTCCGTATGGATGCCGCCATGGCGCTATTGGCCCCTCTCCAACTGACTGCTAAACAGCTTGTCGTGAGCAGTGTTGTGCTGGTCATGTTCTTCCCCTGCATCGCTACCTTCACAATCATGTTTAAGGAAATGGGTTTCTGGAACCTGCTCAAGGCTTTAGGTATTATGCTTTTCTCCGGTCTCGCAGTCGGCGCGCTTCTCAACCTCCTCCCAATCTGAAATGGCCGGTCATTTCCCACTTCGTGCCCGTGAAGTGCTATCCTATAGTGTCATAGAAACAATTATCTTTTGAGGAGTGCAGGCATGCCGGATAAATATCAGGTTCTCTTTCAATCCATCAAGATCGGTAAAATGGAGGTCAGGAACCGCCTATCTGTACCTCCCATGGCAACCGGCTTCGCCGCGGACGGCGGTGGAGTATCCGACAGGCTGATTAAGTACCACGAGGCGCGCGCCAGGGGCGGATTCGGCCTGATCATAGTCGAGGTGACCGCAGTGGATGGTGAACGGGGCCTGGGCAGCGGGCACCAGCTCTGCCTTCATGACGACATACTTATTCCCGGTTTCAGAAAGCTGGCCGATGCTGTGCACGAACACGGCGCCAGGATCGCTGTTCAGCTTTACCATCCGGGCCGCTGCACTTTCCCTTTCTTTATCAATAACAGGCAGCCTATAGCGCCTTCGGCAGTGCCGGACCCCATCGTACGGCAAATGCCGCAGGCACTCACCATCCCTGAGATAAAGGACCTGGTTGAAAAATATGCCCAGGGCGCCCGCCGGGCACAGGAGGCGGGCTGCGACGCCGCCGAGATCCACGGGGCCCACGGCTACCTTGTCGCCCAATTCATGTCGGCCTACGCCAATAAACGCACAGATGAGTACGGTGGCGGAATGGACGGCTTCCTGCGCTTTCCACTCGAGATCGTCAAGAGGGCCAGGGAACTGGTCGGCCCCGACTTCCCCCTGCTTTTCCGTATCAGCAGCGAAGAGGTTGTGGCTCTGGGTCGCACCGTCCCGGAGAGCATCGAGATGATGAAAAAGCTGGTGGACGCCGGCATCGACGCCGCGGACGTTTCCATCGGCGTTTACGAGTCCGGCCATCTTACCAGCGCGCCTCCGGATATGCCCCAGGGCTTCAACGCCGGCACATCATATAAATTCAAGCAGGCTCTTGGCGTGCCTGTGCTGGTGGCCGGCCGCATCAACGAGCCCGCTGTCGCAGCAGAGATCGTCAGTTCCGGAAAGGCTGACATCGTCCACATCGGCAGGCAATCTCTAACAGATCCTGAATGGCCGGCGAAGGCGCGTGAAGGCAGGGAGAAAGACATCGTCAAATGCCTGTCCTGCAACGAGGGTTGCATAGAAGGGCTTGCCATCTGGCTGAGGCCCTCAATCACCTGTGTACAGAACCTGGCTCTGGGCAGGGAGGAAGAGTACTCACAACCGAAGATATCAGCGCCCAAAAAAGTGCTGGTAGCAGGCGCCGGTCCGGGTGGGCTCGAAGCGGCCAGGACGGCCGCCCTGCGCGGGCACAAAGTGATTTTATATGAAAAGGACGGATACCTGGGTGGCCAGGTTAAGCTCGCCGCTATCCCTCCCTCCAAAGACATCTACCGGGAGGTTGCACACTCGCGTATAAGTTCCATCAAGGAAATGTGCGTGGATATTCACTGCGGGCAAGCCTTAACGGCCGACATAATCAGAGATATCAGTCCTGATGTATTGATCGTTGCCACTGGATCTGAGCCCACCATCCCCAATATACCGGGCATCAGCAGCAAGCGTGTGATAAGCGCGCGCAAGGCACTGACTTCAGAAGAAGTTGGCTCCTGCGTATTGATCATCGGTGGCGGCCTGGTCGCCTGCGAGACGGCCGACTACCTGGCGGGGAAAGGTGCGGCCGTGACCATCGTCGAGATGTTAAAACACACCGCACGCGACATCGGCCCGGCGGCCCGATTCTTCCTGCGCCGGCGACTCCAGGAAAAGCAGGTATTGATACTCACCCAGTCCACGGTCAAGTCCATAGACGATGATGTCGCCCTTGTAGACACACCGGGGGGAGAACAGAGGCTGGGCCCCTTCGACACCATCGTGGTGGCGGCCGGAGCAGCATCTAATAATCTGCTGGAGGACCAGGCCAAAGGCCTGGTGCCCGAGATTTATGTTATCGGTGACGCATACAAACCGGGCAAAATACTGGCCGCTGTGGAACAGGGGGCCGACGTGGCACTAAAGCTGTGATATTGCACTTCAGTCTGAAAGTGCTAAAATAGTCGTTCATACAGAAAAGTAAGGGAACAAAATAACATGGATTTTTCAGTCAGCCCCAAGAGAATACAGGATGAAGCAGGCCGATGGTTCATGGTGGTCAGCCAGGTTGAAGGCGGCTACCTTGCCAGGGACACCGTGACCAGCGACCTGGTGTATATGAAGCATTGCGACATCGCCTGCCGTGAAGAAGACGGCACAGGCGAATAATCAGGCAACTCCCATCTTTTGTATCATCAGTTCAAGAGCTTTAAGTGGTCTTTTATCCTGTCGGTTAGATTTGACATCGGGCCTTTTGGCTGATATATTTACACGGTTATTGTTTTTTCACAGGGAATAAGGAAATGAGCAATTCTTACGCAATCGTTGAAAGCGGCGGCAAGCAGTTCAGGGTCAGGTCCGGCCAGGTCATCAACACCGAGCTCCTGCACATTGAAAAAGGCAAGCAGGTTGAACTCAGCCCGGTCCTGATGATCGCCGATGGTGATGAAGTCATCATAGGCACACCTGAAGTCCAGGGAGCCAAGGTAATAGCTACCTGCCTTGAGGAAGGCAAAGCCCGAAAGATTATCGTCTTCCGCTATAAGAACAAGGTGCGCGAGCGCAGGAAGACCGGCCACCGCCAACCTTACACCAGGCTGCTGATCACGGAGATCGTCAAGCCGGGCGGCAAGTTACCCAAGAAAACCGCCAAGGCCAAGGCAGCCAGCGGAGGTGATAACTAATGGCTCACAAGAAAGGCGGCGGCAGCACACGATGCGGTCGTGATAGCAAATCCAAGCGCCTGGGTGTAAAACGATACGGCGGAGAGGCCGTCAATGCCGGCACCATAATCATCCGTCAGCGCGGCACCAGGATACATCCCGGCACCAATGTGGGCTGCGGCAGGGACTACACGCTCTTTGCCACGATCGACGGCGTGGTTAAATTTGAACACCATTCAAAGAACAAGAAAAGGGTCAGTGTTTACCCGGGACAGTAACGATGAAAGAGAAAATCCATCCGAAATATTTCCCTGATGCCACGGTGACCTGCTCGTGCGGCAACAGCTTCACTACAGGTTCCACCAGGCAGACTCTCAGGGTGGAGCTTTGCAATAAATGCCACCCCTTCTTCACGGGCGAGCAGAAGATTATCGACACTGCCGGCCGCGTGGAGCGCTTCAATAAGAAATACAAGCGGGAGAAAAAAACAGAGTAGCATCGCTTCGCACTACCAAAAGGGGCGGTAACATTTGCCGCCCCTTTTTTTTACCAGATGACGAAAGATAAGCCTTTTTACTACGGCGGGCAGGCACTGATGGGCGGTGTAATGATCCGTGGCCGCAGCAGCTTAGCAATAGCTGTGCGAAAAATGGACGGCAATATAGACGTAAGCAACCGCCCGCTGGCCACCCTCTACAAGGGCAGGTGGCGTGAGGTCCCGCTGGTAAGAGGAGTGATAGCTCTCATAGAGACTGTTGTGCTGGGCACGAGCGCCCTGATGTATTCTGCCCAGGTATCTACAGAGACGGAGCAGGAGAAGATCACCCCGGGCATGATCTGGGGCAGCGTGATAGTAGGAGTGGCTCTGGCGGTGGTGCTATTTTTTATCCTGCCCCTGCTGGCTGCCAGGATGCTGGATCCACTTATTTCCTCGGCCTTCCTGAGCAACGTGATCGAGGGAGTGATCCGCATTGTTTTCTTTATCGTCTACCTCGCTGTTATCGGTCGCATGAAGGATATCCAGGAGATTTTCGCCTACCACGGCGCTGAGCATATGTCTGTCAACGCCTATGAGTCGGGCGCCCCGCTTGAAGTGGGACAGGTGATGAAATACTCAACAGCTCACACCCGTTGCGGCACCAGCTTTCTCCTCGTAGTTCTTGTGCTGGCCATCCTTGTCTTTGCGCTGCTGGGCAGGCCGCCCCTCTTAATCAGCATCGCCTCGCGCATACTGCTGTTGCCCGTTATTGCGGCTCTCAGCTACGAACTGATCAAGTTCGAGGCAAACTACAGCCACAACCGCTTCGTCCACTGGCTGCTCGTGCCCGGGCTGTGGCTGCAATCCATGACCACGCGCCGGCCATCGCCCAGCCAAATCGAAGTGGCCATTGCAGCCATGCGGAAAGCTCTGGAAACAGATGGCCTGCCCACCCACTCCTGATAACATCTACGTCTGGCAGCAGCATATTCAATTCCCTCTACCGCACAGACACTCACCAGCCGGTTTGACCCTATTTTCGAGCAGGTGTTAGAATACCCAGCGGCTTTGTTGTAAAAATTCCGCATATTAATTCAGGAGGTATTACCTATGGCAGATAAATATCAGCCCCTGTTGGGAAAAGTGGCGCTGGTAACCGGGGCAGGAGGTGGCATCGGCAAAGCAACTGTGCTCAAGCTGGCTGAGGCCGGCGCCGACATATTGATGTGCCAAAAAAAACCCGACATCCTGCAGGGTTTGGCCGATGAAGTCAAGAAACAGGGCAGAAAAGCGGTCTGGACCGGCGTCGATATGGGTGTGCTTGAAGATGTTAATAAGCTGGTCGACAAGGCGAAGGCCGATTTCGGAGGGATTGATATACTGGTCAATTGTGCAGCGGTAAGCCCTTTCTTCGGCCCCGTGCTGCAGGCTGACGAGAAGCTCTGGGACAAGATAATGTCGGTCAACCTCAAGGGCCCCTTCTTCCTATCGCTGGGCATTGCCAAGCTGATGATCGAGAATAAAAAGCCGGGCAATATTATCAATATCGCGTCGGCCGGTGGCATGCGGCCCGATCCCATGCTCGCCGTCTATGCTATAAGCAAGGCAGGTATGATTCATATGACCAGGATGCTGGCCACCGAACTCGGCTCATATGGCATCCGCTGCAATTCCATCTCTCCCTCATTTATACGCACACGCTTCTCCCAACCCATCTGGGGAATCCCCGAGATACTGGACATGGCAGTTAAGCAGATACCTCTGGGTCGTATCGGTGAACCCGACGAGGTCGCCAAGGTGGTGGTTTTCCTGGCCTCCGATGACTCGAGCTACGTGAACTGTGAAAACATCGTGGTGACCGGCGGCATGTTCGCTGGATGATGTAAACATCAGTGAGGCTCACGGCCGGCAAACCTTGCGCCTTTGATCGTCCTGGCAATACGCCTGCACCCTGAATCCGTTCTGTTGTTTACGAGCACGAAATGTGCTATATTGGCTTATCCAAAGGCTGAGGAGGTATGTTAGTGTCAAACAAAGACATCTATGAAGCGAGGCCGTGGTTGAAGTTTTACGCCAAAGGAGTCCCGGCCGATGTAGTGATCCCGGAAAAATCGGTAGTCCAGGTTATCGATGAAACAACCGATAAATTCAAGGATAAGACGGCCGTCATATTTTACGGGCAGAAGATAAGCTACCGTGAACTGAGGGACCAGATGGACAGGTTCGCCACCGCACTCTGCGACCTCGGCGTCAAGAAAGGGGACAAGGTGGCCTTGCTCCTGCTCAATTCTCCGCAATTCATCATAGCCTACTTCGGCGCTCTCAAGGCCGGGGCGGTTGTCACCGCCATCAGCCCTGTTTATGTGAGCCCCGAGATCAAGCACCAGATCCTCGACAGCGGCGCCACTACCATAGTATGCCAGGACATCCTGTGGGAAAACGTGGACAGGACCGGGGTTAAGCTGGACCGGGTCATACTGACTAATATAGCCGAGTACCTGCCCGCATTGAAGAAGTTCCTGGGAAAAAGCATGCTGCGGGCAGTTTACCAGAAGATGTCTGCCCCACCGCCCGAGATATTCAAGCGGGAAGGGTTTTACCAGTTGCAGGACCTGATAAAGAAATATCCGCCTAAGCCGCCCAAGATAGAGTTCAACATCCATGAAGACCTGGCCTCCCTGCCCTATACCGGCGGCACGACCGGGCTGCCTAAAGCCGCTATGATTACGCATTTCGACCTGGTGGCCGCGCAACATATAGCACAGATATTCTGGGGTGATATAGTCCAGCAGGGAAAAGAGGTAGTCATCGGGTACCTGCCCTTCTATCATATCTACGGTCAATCGGTGGTGATGACGGGTTCGATGTCGCAGGGATATACACTTGTGATATTCACTACACCGGACCTTGACGACATCCTCAACGCCATTGAAAGCTATGGGGCGACTATATTCTACAGTGTGCCGGCATTATTTGAAGTGCTGAGGGATTACCACAGGACCGATCGCGTCAACTGGAAGAAGCTCAAGGTCCTTGTATCGGGCGCGGATGCACTGCTGGAAGACACTGCCAGGGGATGGGAGAAGCGCACCGGCGTCAAGATACACGAAGGCTGGGGCATGACGGAGACCACTTCGGTAGGCATAGTCAGCCCTTACGGCAGGCCCAAGATCGGATCGTTCGGGGTACCAATGTCCAGTTGTGTTGCCGCCATCCTGGACCCCGCCAAAAATGAATTCCTGCCCCTGGGGGAAACGGGAGAGCTTGCCTTCAAGGGTCCGCAGATAGCCCTGGGCTATTGGAATAAGCCCGAGGACACCAAGTTGATGTTTGTGCAGATAGATGGGGAGACCTGGGTAAGGACGGGCGACCTGGCCAGGATGGATGAGGAGGGATATTTCTATTTTTACGACCGGAAGAGGGACATGATCAAGTATAAGGGGCTGGCCGTCTTCGCCCGTGAGGTCGAAGAGGTGCTGACCAGCCATCCGCAGGTTAAAGAAGCAGGGGTGATCGGGGTTGCGGACTCCGATGTGGGCGAGAAGGTGAAAGCCATAGTCGTCCTGGAGACGGAGGCCAGGGGAAAGGTAACCGAACAGGATATCCTCGTGTATACCATGGAGCGCCTCGCCCACTATAAGTGTCCAAAGATAGTTGAATTCAGGGGCGAGGTCCCCAAGACCGATGTTGGCAAGGTATCAAGGCGCGAACTCAGAGAGGAGGACCTCTAAAATGGCAGCCTTTTTCGAAGTGGAAAATGTGACCAAGCACTTCGGCGGCCTCGTTGCGGTAAACAATGTCAGCTTCCAGGTGGCGCAGGATGAGATCGTCGGCCTGATAGGCCCCAACGGAGCAGGAAAAACGACGCTGATACGCTGCCTGCTGGGAATCCTCAAGCCGGACTCCGGCAGCATACGTTTCAAGGGAGAGGATATAACCAAACGCCGTCCCTGGGAGATCGTACAGCGGGGCATGGTAGGCACATTCCAGGTAGTCAAGCCTTTCAGGCACCTCCCCATCATAGCTAATGTCATGGTCGGCTGCCTTTGCCCGAGGATCTCCAAACGAGGCGAATGGGTCAAGCGGGCCGAGATCAAAGCACGGGATGCGTTGGAGTTCGTCGGCATTGCCGATCTCGCTCTGGAACCCGCATCGATTTTGTCGCACGGCGACCTCAAGCGTTTGGAGGTGGCAAGGGCTATCGCCACCGAGCCGGAACTGATGCTGCTGGATGAGCCATTCGGCGGCTTGAATCCGGCTGAAACCGAGCTGGTGGCCCGTTCCATCAAGAGGCTGCATAAGGGCGGCCGTTTCGGCCGGCTGCACAGCGAGGGCCCGGCCATGCTCATCATAGAACACAAGCTCAGTGAACTGATGAAGATAGTTGACCGGGTAATCGTGCTTAACTTCGGCGAAGTACTCGCGCAAGGTACGCCCGAGGAGATATCCAGTAACAAGCAGGTCATCGAAGCGTATACCGGCAAGGAGGTGCTCATTGCTTGATGTAAGAAACGTTACCGTGCGCTACGATACGGCCATGGTACTGGATGATGCGAGCGTCCATGTTAATGAGGGGGAGTTAGTCGGGCTGGTAGGCCCCAACGGGGCCGGTAAGACGACACTGCTGCGCGCTATAGTGGGATTGATCAACTGGGAAAAGGAAGTACTCAAAGGGACCAGGGGTGAAGACATTACCTTTAACGGAACCGTGGAATTCGATGGCAAGCGCATCGATAAAATGCAGGCTTCGGAGATCGCCAAACTGGGATTGCTGCTTTGCCCGGAGCGAGGCCGTCCGTTCGTGGAAATGTCCGTCGAGGACAACCTGCTGGCCGGGGCTTACCTGTGCAAGAGCAAGAAAGAAGTAAACGCCGGCCTTGCTAAAGTTTATGCGCTGTTCCCCAGGCTCAAGGAAAGACAGAAGCAAATATCCGGTACCTTATCGGGTGGAGAGCGCCAGATGCTGGCTATCGGCAGATCGCTGATGCGGCGACCGAAATTTATGCTGGTGGATGAGCCCTCAAGCGGGCTTGCGCCCAAGCTTAAAGAAGACCTTTTCAAGCGGGTTGAAGAGATTTACCACGATCTGGGTGTCACCATCCTTCTTGCCGAGCAGGATGTGAGCTTTACCTTCGCTCTATCGGTCAGGAACTACGTCATGTCGAGGGGACATATCATCGCTGAAGGCACAGCAAAAGAACTGCTTAAAGACGAGACCGTCAGAAAAACCTACCTCGGACTGTAAATAATCTGTCGGGCAATACCTTAGTGGAGCTCAGCGCCGCACGCCCTGCACGTATGCCTCCACGACGCATTGGAAAGTTTGCATCGCGGGCATTCTTGCTCCAGCTTATCCCTGACCCACACTGCAAATCCCTCCGGCATAAACAGCAGGATGATTATGACCAGGAACGAGAAGATGAGGAATCGCAGATCGGAGAACATGATGTCGGACCCCGGCCAGATTGGTATGCCGAACTGGCGCAGCAGCTCCATGAGTGGAAACAGTATATAAACGCCCACGACGGCGCCGTAAATACTCACTATGCCCCCGAAAACCGTCCATATTATTGCCTGGAATGAAAGCATGAGATCCAACGTGGCAGGGCCTGCGATCCTGAGGAAATGTGCATATAAACCGCCGGCCAAACCCGCAAAGAAGCCGCCGATAATAAAGGCCAGCAGCTTGTAACGGATGGTGTTGATGCCGGTAGCTCGGGCGGCGATCTCGTCCTCGCGGATGGCATGGAGTATGATGCCGATCCTGACAAACCCGCTCTTGGCATCAACCAGCTTCCACATGATGAATACGGACGCAATCATAGCGACCAGCGCTATATAATATTCGGCCGTCCTGGAGCCTGCCAGGGCAGGCAGCCCGGAGATGCCGTGCTCACCGCCGGTAAAATCGGGAAAAGCCTTGATCACACCCAGCAATATAAGGGGCATGGCCAGCGTGACCAGCGATAAATAGGGGCCCCTCAGCCTGAGGGCGGGGAGGCACATCAGCACGCCGGCCAGTGTAGCCGCTATGGCCCCTATGGGTATGGTCGCCCAGGGCATGAGCCCCAGATTCTTGCTCAGCAAGGCGGCTGTATAGGCGGCGACACCGAAGAAAAATGCGTGCCCGAAATTTACCTGTCCCGTATAGCCGGAAATGAAATCCCAGCTCACGGCAAAGATCACGAAGATATTAACCAGGATGAGAATAAAGAGGATGTACGATTCCTGGGTAAGAAGGGGGATAAAAAACAGGGTTATAAAAAAGATAAAGGCTATTAGCCTGCCGGGTATGGCGAATATATCGCCCTGTATGTCTTTAAATAGCCTCCTTAACACCTACAGTCTCTCCTCTTCAAAGACTATGCCGTATAGTCCCTCAGGCCTGACTACCAGTAATACAACCATGACCAGCAGGGCGATGGCGCCGCGCAGGAATGCTCCGCCCGGGAGGTAAAAAACCACTGCCGCCTCAACTAACCCGATAATAAAAGCGCCGATTACGCTGCCCTTAATGCTGCCCAATCCTCCGAGCACAACGATGGCCATGATCATCACCAGCGGGTTCATCCACATGTAGGGGTAAACCACCCAGAGGGGCGCCACAACTATGCCGGCGATGGCCGCCAGCGCTGCAGCAATGCCCATCGCAATAAGCAATATCCTTGAGACGTTAATGCCCATCAGGTTGGCCACCTCGGTATCCTGGGCAGTAGCCCTGATGGCGATGCCGAGTTTTGTCTTGGTCAGCAGCAACCAGATCGCCAATAGCACGACTACAACCACCGCAATCGTCAGGAGGTGCTGGTAAGAGACCTTTACGCCGACAACTTCGATAAAGCCCGGGATCAATGTGGGCGCCTCCCTGAAATGGGCGCCGAAAGCCAGCACCATGGATTCCTGGAAGATGGTTGCAAGGGCAAGGGTAATAAGCATAACGGTCACTTCGTGTTCCCGTACCCTATCGATAAACAGCTTGTAGCTCACCAGGCCGATTATAACGGTGGCAACAAGCGATATCAGAATTGCTGTAAACACATCCAGCCCCAGCCTGTAGGTCGTATAAAACATGCCGTAGGCTGCCAGCATAAGAAACGAAGTGTGCGCCAGGTTCACCATACGGGCCACACCGAAGATGAGAGAAAAGCCCACAGCCAACAGAGCATAAACCCCACCCGTCACCAGCGCCTGTATTACAAAGGCCTGAAACATCTCAACCTAAACCATCCCGCCAAATAAAATTTATTTATTATACAGTATTTTTAATGTTGTGCAACGATACTTTTTTTTACAGTTATAAACGCCTTAGCCGGACATATCTGCTTAGCTACGCAAAAACCAGTTAAGCTTTAGGAGGCTGGCAGGCCGGGTGCACCCGGCCTGCCAGCCTTTGACTCAATGCTTTTTCTATTATTGAGCTGCCGGAGGAGCTGCCGGCTGCCCGAATTTCTGCACTACCGCCGGATTAATGGTGTAGGGTTGGATACCGGGATAATCGACTTTTTCCCAGCCGCCGGACCCGACGCCCTTTGCCGGCCATACGCCGACCTGTTTTCCGTTGACCCACTCTAAGCCAAGTCCGGTTACATAGCCCGGACCGTAGATTAGGTCATGCGGCGCCTGGTTTTTCTTGGCATCGAAGTCCATGCCGTAATACATGATCCTGCCGGACGTGCCCTGCCTGTCAGTCTTTTCGATGATGGGGACCAGCAAATCCGCATCCAGGGTCTGACCCTTCTCTATGGCGTCCTTCATAATGTAGATGGCGTCATAGGTGGCAGCCGTATATGCGGGGGGCTGCCCGAATTTTTTCTCGAAATTCGTGAAGAAGGGGATTGTTGAATCTGTTATGGCAACGCCGGGACCGTAGGTGTTCAGTGTCATAACGTAGTTGCCTTTGCCTCCGGTCGCCTCCCAGAACCCGGCCTTCTGAGCTTCTACCACGATGCCAACAATTGCAGCGGGTATCTGCATCTCACCGGCCTGTTTGCTGAAGGTGACTCCCACCGGGCCTGAGAAAGTGGGGAATATTATGTGGGGGTTCGTGGCGGCTATGGCAGTCAGCTCCGCGTTGACGTCGGTGGCCGTATCGGACGGCCTCCACGTACCTGTAACCTCCATGCCCATCTTGGGTATCACTGCCTCGGCGCCTTTCACCATAGCATCCGCCCAGGTCAATTTCTCAGCCACAATGGCCACCCTCAGCTTTTCGGTGATGTTCAATTGCTTTTTCAAGGCGCCTGCAACCATGCCCAGCATGAGGAAATCTGAATTGACCAGGTAATACTCGTTGTAGGGTGTGCCCTTAAAGAAATACTTGTAGCGATCGTAGTTTTCAGCAACCTTCATCTGCAGAGCCCGGGTAGCGGCGCCGCAGTTGATGAAGATCGTCTTGTAATTCATCGCCACTTCCTGCATGGGGAAAACGCCCTCAGTCCTGAATCCGCCTACTACAAAGTTAGGTTTATCTACGGTAAGCAACCGCTCCATGGCCGAAGCGGCATCAGTGGGGCTGAGGATCTCGTTTGAGTCCGACTTGATCAGCTCGATCTGGTATTTCTTCCCGTTTAAATTCACACCGCCCGCCGCATTGATCTCATCGCGTGCCATTTGCGCACCCATCCAGTGATGTTCCCCTTCCAGGAACTTCATGGGGCCGATCACACCAACCTTGATAACATCTTTTTGTTGCGGTGCGCAGGCAGGCAATATCAGCGCAATAACCAGGATACTGATAAAAGAAATAAGGAATAACCGTTTCATCCACATGCCTCCTTTAATAATAATTCGCTGAGATCCAATCCGTTGGAAATTTATAGCCCTTGAGGACTATATCAAAGTCGCAATCACTGCTTTTATCTAAAGCCGACACCTCCTTCTAATTTTGTATTTAAGACTGCTGCTTTTTAAGACACGTGACAGGTAAAGTTGTGTAAAAGCAACATTTGAACATGGTCCCTCTAAAGCTAAAAACCCTGCATCCGACCACAATTATGCATTATACAATATACGTCAAGATATTTACATGTTCGCATCCACGGATTGTGCACTCAATTCTTCTGCCGCATAACTACGCCGTACCGGGCGGCCGCCCGATGCGCTGCAGTGCAGAGCCAAATTGACATCCGCAGGCAGAGGCATTACCATCATGTACCGACACTCATAAACCGCAAATAGGATTATATGAACGGGGCGCTTTTCGGTACCAGCGGGGTAAGGGGCGTGGTAAACCAGGACCTTACTCCCGAATTGTGTAGAAATGTGGGCAGTGCGCTGGGCACTCTGCTTTCAAGCGGTGCGACTGTCTGCCTTGGCACAGATTCCCGCTTGAGCAGGGAGCTGATCAGGTCAGCGGTAACAGATGGATTGATAAGTACAGGCGTCAACGTGGCCCAGGCAGGCATAGTTCCCACGCCGGCGCTGGCCCTGATTACGCGTGAGATGAATTTCGATGCCGGCGTCATGATCACCGCATCGCACAATCCACCAGAGTTCAACGGCATCAAGCTTTTCAACCGCGACTCCAGCGGCTATAGTCGGTCCCAGGAGGAAGAGGTCGAAAAGGTCTATTTCAGCGGCTCTTTCAGGGCCGGTCGCGCCGGGTCTGTTGAACATTTCCCACACATGAAAGACAGGTACGTCGAATTCATAAAAGCTCTTGTCAAGGGCTGGGATTTTAATTTTCGTCTGAAGCTGTTGATAGATCCGGGCAACGGCGCCGCATCCGGCCTGGCCAGCGATATGTTCAAGCAACTGGGCTTCACAGTTTTCACAATTAACGATACGCCGGACGGTCGCTTTCCCGGACGCAGCCCTGAACCTAAGGAAGATACATTGCAGGAGACGATTAAGTATCTGAGGCAGAAGAACGCCGACCTTGCCATATGCTTTGACGGCGATGCCGACCGCGTGGTTTTCTGCGACCAGAAGGGATTCCTCGGCTTTAACGAGATGATTGCCTTTATTTCGAGGGCTGCCATCAAATCCTCCGGAAAGCAAACGATCGCCACTACTGTAGAGAGCGGTATGCTGCTTGACCTTGCTATCAGAGATCTCGGAGGCAGAGTTATCAGGGGCAGGGTGGGAGACGTGTATGCCGCACATCTGGCACGGGATAACAACGCTGCACTCGGCGTAGAATCGGTAGGTGTCTATATATTGCCGCAGGCCGGGTACTATCCCGATAGCATCCTTGCCGCTCTGACGCTGCTGGGCTCGATAAGGCAGGCAAGCGATATCCGCTCTTTCCTGGGCACTCTGCCGCCGCTGATTTTTGTCAAGGAAAAAATAGGCTGCGCCAACGAAAACAAGGGGAATGTCATGGCAAGGGTCAGGCAGCAGGCGGACAAATTAGGCGCAGTTTCTTTGAATGATCTGGATGGCCTGCGCTTTGAATTCGCAGAGGGCTGGCTATTAATACGTGCCAGCGGCACGGAGCCCGCCATACGCGTCCTGGCAGAGGCAGAAAGCGAACAGCACGCGCGCAGTCTTATGAACATGGGAATGAGCATACTAAAAGATGCGGTAAAGGGGGGAACCTCATGAAAGTGGTCTTTCTTTGCGGGGGCGTGGGCAAAAGGATGTTCCCCATTACAGAGGATAAGTTTTTACTCGATTTCATGGGAAAGCCGTTGCTGCAGCACCAGGTGGAGCTGGCCCGCAAAGCCGGCCTGCAAAATTTTGTCATAGTGGGGAACCCGGGCAATATCGAGCGTATAAAACAGATAACCGGCGCTATAAAGGGGGCCAAATTCGAATTCGTGATACAGTCTCAGCCCCTCGGCATCGCAGACGCCCTGAAATCCGCTGCCCATATCCTTGACAGCGCCGTCATGGTGGTCAATCCCAACGACGTTTTTGATGGCTCCGCTTACCACGCGTTGCTGGATGCCTGCCGGAGCAAGGCCGCCACGTCCTACATTATCGGGTACGAAGTCAGTCAGTATTTCCCCGGGGGATACCTGGCGGTGAATGGGGAAAACGAGCTAACCCGGATAGTGGAGAAACCCGAGCCCGGCACGGAGCCCGGCAACCTTATTAATATACTCCTGCACCTGCACACCGACATACACAAACTTTTCGAATACATTGACATCGTCAGGACTACGAGGGACGATGTCTACGAATGCGCTATGGATGGCATGGCAAGACATGCCTATAAAATCAAGGTGGTGCGCTACAACGGCTTCTGGGCTCCCATCAAATACCCGTGGCATATCTTTGATATAGTCAGGCATTTCCTCGATTTGTCCGAGAAAAAAATTGACCCGTCGGTCTCCATATCGGAGCGGGCTACATTGGACGGCAAGGTAACAATAGGGAAAAATGTTCGCATACTCGAGAATGCCGTAGTGCGCGGGCCGGTTTACATCGGCCCCAATACGGTGATAGGGAACAATGCACTGGTCAGGGAGTACAGCCACATCGGTGCAAACTGCGTGGTCGGGTTCTCGACTGAACTGAAGGGTACCTATACCGGCGATGACTGCTGGTTTCACTCCTCCTACATCGGCGATTCTATCATCGGCAACCGCTGTTCATTCGGAGCAGGCAGTGTAACGGCTAATTTACGCTTCGATCGAGCAGACGTTCCGGTTAAATACGGGGAACAAAAGATCTCAACCGGCAGGGACCACTTCGGGGCTATCATCGGCGATGACTGCAAGACGGGTATTAATTCAGGCATTATGCCGGGCCGCAGGGTCGGTCCCAACTCCACTGTAGGATCTCACGTTTGTCTTGCCGGCGACCTCGAGCCCGATACGATTGCATTGAATCAGCCCGGGCATCAGTATATAAAGCGATCCAACGGGTCAGAACGGATGCCGATGGAACAGGACCAAGGTGGGAGGCAGGGGCGTTGACAGTTCCATCAAAGGGTGGCAAGTTGCCACAGCATGTTGCCATCGTTATGGATGGAAACGGCAGGTGGGCCGCCAGAAGGCGCAAACCACGCTTATACGGCCACAAGCAGGGTGCACTTCACACCCGCGACTTTGTGGAGATGTTTGCAGCTTACGGAATCCCCTACCTTACTCTTTATGCCTTCTCTACCGAGAACTGGAATAGGCCCAGGGCGGAAGTCGAGGGCATCATCAGGCTCCTCTCGGAAAACCTCGATCAGGCAGTAAAGATTGCGCACGAACAAAATATCCGCATCCGTCACCTGGGGAAAGAGGACAGGCTGCCGGAGGAAATTCAGAAAAAAGCCCGGTCCGCGATAGATCTGACCAAGAATAACTCGGGCCTGACGGTCAGCATCGCTTTCAATTACGGGGGCAGGAGCGAAATCGTCAACGCAGTTCAACAGATTGCCCGCCGCAAGCTAAAATCCGATAGTCTGAACGAAAGCGTCTTCTCCAGTTATCTATATACAGCAGGCATGCCCGATCCGGACCTTTTTATACGGACCGGTGGCGAGATGCGCATGAGCAATTTCCTTATCTGGCAGTCAGCCTATGCCGAACTCTATTTCACCCAGGTTCTCTGGCCTGATTTCGGCCGTGATGAGTTTGAAAAAGCGCTGGCAGACTACGGCGGACGTCAGCGCAGGTTCGGCGGATTGAAGCCGAAATAGACGTATTTTCAAGCCGGGCTATAATTCCCTGTCTGAGATTAAACTATGTATGATGTTATTGTAATCGGCGCCGGTATCACCGGGAGCTATGCGGCGGGAGAGCTCGCCTGCCTGGGGCACTCAGTAGCCGTGCTGGAAAAGCACTCCGAGCCGGGCCTTAAAACAAGCTGCACCGGAATAGTAAGCCGGGCCTGCCTCGATATGCTTCCGGGCTCACACAGCGCAATCCAGCGCGAGGCGCGGTCGGCCAAGATTTTTTCACCCTCGGGAGACTATATACGGATCGAACGCGACACCACCCAGACTTATATTCTCGACCGTCCAACACTCGACCGCCTGGTGGCGGAAGAGGCCAGGCGAAAGGGGTCCGACTATTTATTTTCCACTTTTGCCACCGGTTTTCGCAACGATGAAAGCTGTATACGTGTTAAAGCCACGCGCGGAGATGAACCTCTGGAATTGTCCGCCAGAGCCGTTATGATTGCCTGCGGGACGGCTGCCGGCTTGACCGAGCAACTGGGTATGGGACGGATATCCGAGTACGCGCTGGGCGCCCAGGCGCAGGTAGCCTGTATCAATATCGATGAGGTGGAGGTGTATTCGGGCAGACATATCGCACCGGGATTCTTTGCCTGGCTCGTGCCGACTATGCCGGGTTCTGCCAAGGCCGGTCTTTTATGCAGTAAAAACCCGGCGCAACCGATCAATAAATTTTTGAATCTGCTTGAAGAGCGGGGCAAAATCCTTCCCGCCCGACACGATATCAGTTACGCCACAATCCCTCTCACACCCCTCTCCAGGACGTATGCTGACCGTATGCTGGTTGTCGGTGATGCAGCCGGACAGGTTAAGCCTACTACGGGTGGAGGCATATATTTCAGCCTTATCTGCGCGGGGTTGGCCGTACGGACCCTGGATGAATCTCTCCGGTCCGGTGACCTTTCATCCCGGCGGCTGGCGCTGTACCAAAAACGCTGGCATAAAATTCTCAAGCGTGAGCTGGACATAGATTACTGGGCACACCGCTTTTACCAGGGACTGACCGATAAACAGGCCGAGCACATATTCCGTATCATCCAACGCCACGGCATACACGAATCCCTGCTCTCTTCCCCCGACATAACCTTTGACTGGCACGGCAAAGTTATCTTGGACGCCATCAGGCATCGCTCACTGCAACGATCGTTGGAGAAGCTCAAGATGGGCTTGCCGCCCGGCTTGTCCAGATAATCTGCTTCAGTGCAAATAGTCTTATACTGCCGGGCAAAACTCCATATGCCAGAGTTTGCATTTTCATTTAAGATATGATACTATTTTTATAATTCAATACTTGTCCTAAAAGTGGGTCCTTGTACCCACTTTTTTATTGAGAAAAAATGCATATTGAGGGAGTTTGGCCACGATGGTAAAGACCGAGTTTATGAATGCCCTCATGCAGCTTGCGGCAGAGAAAAATCTGCCCAAGGAGATCATCCTGACGGCGCTGGAATCAGCCATGGTTTCAGCCTACAGAAAAGAATCTTTCACTCATGGTGAGGATATTGCGGTTAAGATCCACCCCGTCTCAGGTGAGGTCAAGCTTACTCTTAAAAAAGTAGTATCCGAAGCACCCGAAGACGAGTACCGTGAAATCTCCCTTAAAGAAGCCAAGAAAAAGGACAAAACCCTCAAGGCCGGCGACACTATCGTCAGCGAGTTGCCTCCCCCCAATGCCGGCCGTATACCTGCTCAGATAGCCAAGCAGGTCATACTCCAGAAGCTGCATGATGCGGAGCGCGGCGCTATCTACGAAGAGTACGTTGGCAAAGAGGGCGAAATCGTCACCGGTACCGTGCAGCGCGTCACGCCTGAGCATGTCGTCATAGACATAGGTAAGACCGAGGCGGTTATACCACAGAATGAGAAGACGCCTACGGAGCGCTACCGTCAGGGGCAACGGCTTAAACTGTATATTGTGGAGGTAGCCCGTACCACCAGGGGACCTCAAGTGATTGCCTCCAGGGCGCACCGCAACCTGCTGAGAGATCTGCTGATACTTGAGATACCCGAGATCGCGGCAGGCACTGTGGAGATCAAGGGCGTGGCCAGGGAAGCCGGTTACCGCAGCAAAGTAGCGGTATTCTCGCGCCAGAGTGGCATCGACCCGGTGGGCTGCTGCGTAGGACTGCGCGGGATACGGATACAAAATATAGTCAATGAGCTGAACGGTGAGAAGATCGACGTGGTCCAATGGTCCGACGATCCTCGCATCTTTATAGCCAACGCGCTTAGCCCCGCTCAAGTGCTGAGCGTCTCCCTTAATGCAGATGAGACAACCGCACTGGTCAAGGTGCCTGATAAACATCTATCCCTGGCTATAGGCAAGGAGGGGCAGAATGTCCGGTTGGCTGCCAAGCTGACAGGTTGGCGCATCGATATAAAAAGCGCGTCTGAGCTGGAGGCCGAGAAGGCGGCACAAAGAGAGGAAACAGCAGAGCCCGAATTACAGGAGCAAGATCGGGAGGAGCCGGTGGTTGAAGGCCTGGAGCCGTCCGATGAAGCCATGACAGACATCGCAGCCGGTGAAGTAGAGGAAGCTGAAACGGCTGCAGCAGAGACTGAGGTGCAGCCCGAGGGTGTCGGTCTTGAGATACTGATGACGGCGGACACAGCTTCAGCATCGCAGCCTTCCAAGATTCGCTTTGCGGAAGAGATCATGGCCGGCAGGGAAGGAAAATCAAGGAAAAAAGAAGCGCCCAAGAAAGAAGGTGAGGGCAAAGACACAGGTATCAAGGCCAAGAAAACTAAAGCCAAGAAGAAAACTTATTACGAAGATGAAGACTTTGAAAGTTGAAAATAAGCCGCAGCAGGCTCGGACCAGGCATATACCCGAGCGCACCTGTATCGCCTGCCGCAGGAAGGCGGGAAAACGGGAGCTTGTGCGGCTGGTATACTCAGGCGGCGCTATTGAAGCCGATCCAAGAGGGAAGAAACCGGGGCGGGGTGTCTATCTCTGCCTATCAAGTGAATGTTGGGAAAAGGGATTGAAAAGCAACCGCGTAGAGTACGGGTTGCGCACGAAGTTGTCAACGGAAAACCGGCTGCTGCTGCTTGAATACGGCAGAAGCCTTGCGGAAAAGGAAAATACTCGATGAAAAACAGGCAGGAACAGGCCCCGGGCGACAATGCGGCCAACACACCGCAGGTAGGGCTACCCCCGGTAATAACAGTCAAACAGCTCGCCGACCAGATGGGCGTCAGCGGTATTGAGATAATCAAGCAACTGATGCGCAGCGGAATAATGGCTAACATCAACCAATCTCTTGACTATGAAGTTGCCTCAAAGCTGGTCACTGATTTTGGCTTCACTGCTAAAAAGCTGCTGGTCAGCGCACAGGGTAAACAGAAGGTGTCCTCAAAGGGCGCCAAATTGCATGCGCGCCCGCCGGTCATTACCATTATGGGGCACGTAGATCACGGTAAAACAAGCCTGCTCGACGCCATCCGCCAGACCAACGTAGCTGCCGGAGAGGCAGGCGCAATTACCCAGCATATAGGCGCTTATCAGGTGGAGATGAAAGGTCGCAAAATTACTTTCCTCGATACTCCCGGCCATGAAGCTTTTACCGCCATGCGCGCCCGCGGCGCCCGCGCCACTGATATAGCGGTCCTGGTAGTTGCTGCGGATGATGGCGTTATGCCGCAGACCATAGAGGCATTGGACCATGCGCGCGCAGCCGGTGTGACTATAGTGATAGCACTTAACAAAATCGATAAAGCCAATGCCAATCCTGAACGCATCAAGCAGCAGCTGTCGGACCACGGAGTGGTAATCGAGGAATGGGGCGGCGATGTTATCTGCGTTCCGGTTTCAGCAAAGAAGAAGCAGGGCATAGACGACCTGCTGGAAAACCTGTTGCTGGTAGCTGACATGATGGAGCTCAAAGCAGAGGTGGATTGTCCCGCTGAAGGTATAGTTATTGAAGCCAAATTGGATAAAACCCGTGGACCGGTGGCAACCCTGCTTGTACAGAAAGGTGTCCTCAAGACGGGTGAGAACCTTGTCACAGGCACTGTGGGCGGCAAGGTCAAGGCCATGTTCGCTTACGATGGTAAAAACATACGCAAAGCTGAGCCGGCGACGCCGGTGGAGATACTGGGTATGAATTCCGTGCCCGATGCCGGCCAGGTCTTCCAGGTTGTAAGCGATGAAAAGGAAGCCAAATCCCTGATAGAAAAAAATAGAAATGCAGGGCTGTCAACGACCACAGCACGGGGCGTAAGCCTTACATCGGTAGCCGCGCAGGCCAGCGCCGGAGAGATCAAGGAACTGAATATAATCCTCAAGACCGACGTCCACGGCAGCATCGAGCCGATTAAGGACTCTCTGGAGAGACTGAGCGACGAAAAGACCAGGGTTAAGGTTATCCATACTGGTACCGGCGCTATCACCGAGAGCGATATCTTACTGGCGGCAGCCTCCCAGGCGGTGGTCATAGGATTCAACAGCAAGCCGGAAACCGGTGCTATCCGCATGGCGGAGCAGGAAAAGATCAGCATACGTCAGTACAGCGTAATCTACAAGCTCATCGAAGACGTGGAAAAGGCGCTTAAGGGCCTGCTCGAGCCGGAATATGTGGATGTGGTGGCCGGCCAGGCGGAAGTACGCGCCGTATTCGAGGCAGGCAAGAAGGGTAAAATTGCCGGCTCTCAAATCAAAGAGGGCAAGGCCACCAGGGATTCGCAGGTCCGGATCATACGCGGGGGAAAGGTCATAGCTGAATCACGCGTCGCCGGCCTGCGCCGCTTCAAAGACGATGTCAAGGAAGTGTCGACCGGAATGGAATGCGGCGTAAAGCTTGATAGCTTCAATGACTTTGAGGTAGGTGATATCCTGCAATTCGTCCGCCAGGAAAAAGTGGACTGATCACTGCTCATGCGGATAAAGTCTAACCAGGTGCCTCAAATATATCTACGGAGAATGCCATGACCCGGCGTACGGAACGTCTAAATCATTTGATCCAGGCAGAGATCAGCGACCTCCTGCAAAAACATATCAACGATCCCCGTCTCAATGGCCTTATCAGTGTGACGGGAGTCGAGGTATCCCGTGACTTCAAGAACGCGAGGATATCTTTCAGCACGCTGGGCGGTTCTGTTGACAAGGCAGATGTGTTGAAAGGCTTCAACTCGGCGGCAGGTTACCTCAGGCGCGAACTGGCACACCGCCTGAATATCCGGGTCACTCCCGAACTCAGCTTCGAATTTGACGACTCTATCGAGCACGGCGTGAACCTGGTTCAGCTTATCGACAGGGTCTCGGCGGAGGATAGTACAGGAGGGGCGGATGGGCGTAAACGGAATACTAAACGTAAATAAGCCCGCCGGTTGTACATCGTTCAGCATCGTGGCCAAAGTACGCCGTCTAAGCGGTGAAAGGCGTGTCGGACACGCGGGGACACTGGATCCCGCTGCCAGTGGAGTCCTCCCCGTTTGCCTGGGCCAGGCCACACGGGTAGCTGAATATCTTTTGCAGTGTCCCAAGGAATACCTGGCCGGGATCGAACTGGGCATCAGCACCGATACATATGATGGGGAAGGCCGCATTACCGGCCGGGGTACGCTGAGTAATATTTCTCGTGCAATGGTAGAAGATGCGCTTCGGTCGTTTGAGGGCGAATTAGATCAGGTTCCGCCGGCCTTCAGCGCTATCAAAGTCAAGGGGAAGAAGTCCTACGCTCTGGCCAGAGCCGGTCAAGAGGTAATTCTGCAGCCTCGACGGGTTCACATTCATGATATGCAGATCATTAGCTTTGATGCTCCATACCTGAAACTGAGGATCTCCTGTTCGAAGGGCACTTATATACGCTCGCTGGCAAACGACCTGGGTGTAAACCTCGGCTGCCATGCGTACCTGAAAGACCTGGAACGCACCTCTTACGGGCCTTTTAAAATAGCCGAGGCTATCACTCCTGATCAGTTGCATCAGGCAGCCGGCGAGGATAGTATCAGCCAGTTGCTTTACCCTCTCGATTGTGCCCTGGCCGGCAGCGACAGGGTATACCTCGATGAACGGCAGGCCGAGAGCGTAGAGAAGGGCCTCGACATCCCTCTCGATATACAGCGCCCATGTTTAAAAGATTATTGTTCAGCCTATACCCCGGACGGGCGTCTGCTGGCCATAATGAAATTCGAGGCGGAAAACGGCCTGTGGCATCCTGAAAAGGTCTTCAGCCTGTAAAATCCACCGTCCTGCATTTTATTTTACGGACGCTTGACATACCTATCCGTATTGGCTATATTAGCTTTAAGAGCTATAAAATAGCTTCAGGAGGTGCTCAATGACACAGGCTTACTGTTTCAAGGACAGGAAAAAGGTAGAGATCAAGAACGCACAGCAGGTAAAACTGAAGAACGGAAGGCCGGCAACCAAAGGCATTTGCCCGATCTGCGGGACCAAGGTATTTCGTATCGGCAAAAGCTGAGCTTTAAATTTCCCGGCCGTGTTTTCACGGCTGCCGTCTGATCCTCTGAAGTAGCTTCACCGGGTTGTGTTCAAGTATCTGTTCTATCTCCCGGCTGCTGACACCGGCCTGGTGGAGAGTTTCATTTGCGAGCGCTTCGGTGAGAAGGTCGTCCTCATCGTGGCTGTCCGAGTTTAGTAGCATCAGCGCCCCTTTATTACCGGCTAGCTCAGCCACATGCGCATTGGTGACACAATGCCCCCGCCTGGTTGTGATCTCGATAAAAATCCCATTCTTTTCAGCAAGCTCCGCCACCTCGGAAGTCATATGGCCGGGGTGAGCCAGGATATCAACATATTTTGACCGGACAGCGGCCAGGTTTGTCCCCTCTTCCACCGGCTCAACGGGCGATTCCCCGTGGACCACAACCAGCCGCGCTCCCAATTCTTTAGCTCTCTTTGCTAACCCGTCTATGGCTTGATGAGGTACATGTGTAAGCTCAACACCCGGTATCGCTGCAATATTCCAGTGCGAACCGGCCAGTTCGCAGTCCCGGCTCACCTCTTTAATCACTCTCTCCAATGATCCGGGCCCGATGTGGTCTGTGACAGCTATGGCCGCGTACTCCCTCACTACAGCACGTCTGATCAATTCCAACACGGACAGGGCGCCATCGCTGTTGAAAGTGTGCGTGTGGAAGTCATATATCACGCTATAAATTAGCACATAATTCGCGCGTAATACAAGGACAATGCAAGAATCTGTTATAATAAAGCGGATTTTCAGCGGACATGTTTAAAAAAATACTCGTCCCGCTCGATGGTTCCACCGAGGCGGAGACTGTGCTTCCATACGTCAGGGACATTGCCATCAGGTTTGACTCGGAGGTTGATATCCTGGGAGTCGGGCTGGGCAGCAGGAGACGCAGAGTCAATCAGCTCCTGGACAGCTATGTGCATCATGCTGTCGAACACCTCCAGAAGAATGAAATTACCTGCAGGGCCGTATTGCTCTATAGCAACGCCCAGCAAGAGACGCTTGATTATGCTGAGATCACTGCCCGGGGGAACGAAATAAACGCTAAAGGGCAGGTGCTTTTCGGTGGGCCCCCCGAGAGAATCCTCGCTTATGCGGTTGAGCACCATGTGAACCTTATCATTATGGCCACACATGGGCTTAGCGGCCTGCGCAGATGGTGGCTGGGGAGCGTATTTGAAAAGGTGGTATCCAGGTCCACTGTGCCCGTGCTGGGTATTCACAGCAAACAGGTAAAGGAAGCGGACCGGGACAGGAAAGCAGCTTTCAAGCGTATCCTGGCCCCTCTTGATGGATCCGAGACGGGAGGCGCAGCCATGCATGATGCGGAGGCCATAGCCCTTAGAACCGGCGCTTCGATGGTGCTGGTCCATGTACTGCCTGCACCCCACGCGGTCGAGGCGCGCTGGTTGGGTCCCGAATTCACAGACTTCGTTAAAGCCATGCATGATGCCGGCCAGAAATATCTCGATAAGGTTAATGCGCGGCTGAGTGATAAGGGGCTGGATGTGAAAGTCAGGATAGTATCAGGCGATCCCGCCACCAGGATCATTGAGGTAGCCAGGGAAGAGAAGGCCGATCTCATTGCTATGTCCACGCACGGCAGGAGTGGCATCGCCCGCTGGGTGCTGGGCAGCGTAGCAGATAAGATATTGCACGAGTCCAAGATCCCTATGTGGTTGGTGAGGCCACGACAGATCATTAAAGAGATGCTTAAAGACAACGGCCAGGGTAGTAAATAAGTACAGTACCTGAGCCGACAAGGAGTTAACCAGATGGGAAAAATTAACGTAGCCATTATTGGAGTAGGCAATTGCGCTTCCTCCTTCGTCCAGGGAGTGCATTATTACAAGAAAGCCAAGGACGATGAGTTCGTGCCGGGCCTGATGCACATCAACCTGGGAGGCTACCACATCAAGGACATCAACTTCGTGGCGGCCATTGATATCGACCGCAACAAGGTGGGCAAAGACCTTGCAGAGGCAATCTTCACCGCACCCAACAACACTTATAAATTCTGCGATGTTCCCACTACGGGCGTCAAAGTGGTACGCGGCATGACCCACGATGGGCTGGGCAAATACCTGGGTAAAATCATCGAGAAGGCCCCGGGTCCCACAGCCAATATCGTAAGCATACTTAAAGAGGTCAAGGCTGACGTGGCTATCAATTACCTGCCGGTCGGCAGTGAAGAGGCGACCAAGTGGTATATCGAGCAGCTTCTAAACGCCGGTGTTGGCGTGGTCAACTGCATACCCGTCTTTATTGCGCGGGAGCCGTACTGGCACAACCGCTTCCATGAAGCCGGCCTGCCGGTTATCGGAGATGATATCAAGTCTCAGGTCGGCGCAACCATCGTGCACCGCGTGCTTACCAGGTTGTTCCGGGATCGCGGTGTCAAACTGGAGCGCACCTATCAGCTCAATTTCGGCGGCAACACCGACTTCTACAATATGCTGGAGCGCGAGCGCCTCGAGTCCAAGAAAATTTCCAAGACTAATTCGGTTACCTCGCAGATGGACTACGAGATGCATCCCGATAATATACACGTTGGACCCAGCGATTATGTGCCCTGGCTGCTGGACCGCAAGTTCTGCCACATCAGGATGGAGGGCCGTACCTTCGGTGATGTGCCCCTCAATCTTGAATGCAAACTCGAGGTATGGGACAGCCCTAACTCGGCGGGAGTTGTTATCGATGCAGTCCGTTGTCTCAAGTTAGCCAGGGACCGCGGATTGGCAGGATCGATCGTGGCGCCCAGCTCCTATTTCATGAAATCACCGCCCATCCAGTATTCGGACGATGAAGCCCGCAGGCGCGTCGAGCAGTTTATCGCAGGACAGGAACAGCAACGGCCTATCTGCCTGCCGGATTCAGCGTGAGAACAGCAGGCGCTGGAAAAGGGAAATTAAACGAGCAGGGCTCTGATACGGCTGGATAATGAAAATCGGGCTGGTTTCGCCATACGATTACTCTCATCCCGGCGGCGTCATCAACCACGTGTCCTATCTGGCCCACCACCTGCGCATGATGGGCCACGACGTTAAGATCGTTGCCCCGGTCCGCAGGAAAAGCGTACGCTATTTCGACGTGGAGGTCACTGCCGTCGGCCGCCCTATACCAATTCCTTATGGCGGTACTACCGCGCGCATTGCGCTCTCCCCATGGCTGCCATACCAGGTGCGGCGTATCCTTGAGAGGGAAGAATTTGAGGTGATCCACCTGCACGAACCTTTCATCCCCATGCTTTGCCTGAGCACTCTCATAGAGTCAAAGGCGATCAACGTAGGCACATTCCACGCATGCCATGAGCGCTCCGGTATATACTGGCTAAACCGCTCTACCATGCGTAAACTCGGCGTTAAGTTGCATGGAAAAATCGCTGTTTCAAAGCCTGCCCAAGACTACATATCGAAATATCTGCCGGCTGACTACCGCATTATCCCTAACGGCGTGGATATCCACCACTACCATCCTGAAGGCCCGGTTAGGACCGAGTTTAAAGACGATACTATGAATATACTCTTCGTTGGCAGGCTTGAAGAACGCAAGGGTGTGGGCGACTTGATCAAGGCATGTTCCCTCGTTAAGAAGGATTTCCCCAACTTCCGGTTGATTATAGCCGGCCCGGGTATACGGCTGCGCTTCCAGTATAAGACCATGGCTAAAGCCATGCTGGGCAACCGCGCAGTATTCACGCATTACGTCACCTTCGCAGACCTGCCCGAGTATTACCGTACGGCCGATATCTTCTGCGCCCCGGCCACCGGTGGAGAGAGCTTCGGCATAGTCCTGCTGGAGGCTATGGCCAGCGGCACACCGGTGGTGGCCACAGACATACCGGGATACGCCAGCGTGCTCACGAACGGCCAAGAGGGTTTGCTGGCCCGACCAAATGATCCACGCTCACTGGCGGATGCCCTGCTAAAACTGTTAACCGACAGGCAATTGAGATTATCAATGGCGGAGAGGGGAGTGGCCACGGCTAATAAATACAGCTGGGAAAATGTTAGCCGGCAGGTAGTCGATTACTACACCTCCATCTCCTCGAATTTAAAAGGATAGAGAAGTGTCAAGTTTCCAGGATTTGCGCAGGAAAGCGGGCCGTTTAATCACCGACCCCCTTGTCCCGCTCATCAGCAAGCTCAGGCTAACGCCTGATATCATGACAACTATAGGCCTGATTATTAACCTGGTGGCAGCAGTGGTCGTAGGTTTTGGCCATCTCGTGGCAGGCGCCCTGATATTCTTATTGGCCGGATTGTTCGACCTGCTGGATGGCGCCCTTGCCCGCTACATGGGTAAGACCTCCAGTTTTGGGGCACTCTTCGATTCCACTGTTGACAGGGTAACTGAGGGAGCCATTTTTCTGAGCTTTATCTTCATTACAGGCCCCGGCATTTGGCCTTATGATGTTAAATTGCAGCTCGTACTTATTTTCCTGGCAATGATCGGCTCTTTCCTGACCAGTTATATCAGGGCCAGGGCCGAGGGACTCAATATCGATTGCACGGTTGGCTTGTTTACACGTGTTGAGAGGGTTATAATATTAGCGCTCGGACTGCTCTTAAACCAGGTGTTCATAGCACTGGCCATAGTGGTGGTCCTTTCTTTTGTGACCGTCGGGCAGCGTTTTATACACGTCTGGCGGCAGGCAAGAAAATAGAAGGAGTTTGCACAAAATAGGTCAATGCTATGAGTGACCGGGTATTCGAGGTGGGCCTCACTTCTCTTGCTGCGCTGGTGCTTGCGTGGATAGCGGCGGGCATCGGCCTTGCGGTGGCAGGCATATACTGGTTGAATGTAGATATGCCTTCGCTAATATTTCTCACCTTACTGGTAGGCCTCACCGCGCTGATATCAGGCGGAGGATTCCTCCTCCACTTCTGGGGCAAGAGTTATATGTCCCGGGGTTGATTATAGCAATTCAGCTTTTCCATTTTGTATGTGATTAAGTCCGCAGGTATGTCTATTTCAGGAATAATAAAATGTCAGTTGTAGCAGTTATTGGCGCCCAGTGGGGCGACGAAGGCAAAGGCAAAATAGTAGACCTTCTGGCCGAGAAGGCGGACGCCGTCATACGTTTTTCAGGCGGCGATAACGCCGGTCACACGGTGATAAATCCCGGTGGGGAATTTAAACTGCATATAGTGCCCTCCGGCATTTTCTACCCGCGTACAGCCTGCATCATAGGCAATGGCGTCGTCATCAATCCAAGGGTGCTTCTGGAAGAGATGGACAGCCTCAAGGCGAGGGGCGTGGATATCAGCAACCTGCATATCAGCGATCGCGCACACATCATCATGCCCTGGCACATCCTGCTCGACAGGCTGGACGAGGAGAAACGCGGTTCTGCAGCTATAGGCACGACCGGCAAAGGAATTGGGCCTGCCTTCGCCGATAAAACTGCCCGCAAGGGCATCCGCGCCTGCGATATTATCGATTCCGAAACGTTCCGGTCAAGGCTGGCCAGCCTGATGGAATCCAAGAACGAACAACTCACCAGGCTTTATAATGCGGCAGCTCTGGATTTCGATACCGTTTTCCAGGAATATTCCTCCTATGCTGTGCGTCTGGCGCCCTATATTAAAGATACAACAGCTATGATCAGCGACCTCCTGGAGCGCCGCAGCAACATAGTCCTTGAGGGCGCCCAGGGCACCATGCTCGATACGGATTTCGGCTCTTATCCTTTCGTAACGTCGTCATCCCCGCTGGCCGCCGGCGCTTGCATGGGCTCAGGTATCAACCCTCGCAGGATCGATCGTGTTGTAGGTATTTTTAAAGCATATACCACCCGGGTGGGAGGCGGTCCAATGCCCACCGAGCTTAAAGATGAGGTCGGCGAATATATCAGGCAACGTGCCCACGAATATGGTACCACCACGGGAAGGGCGCGCCGTTGCGGGTGGTTCGATGCCGTTGTAGGGCGCTACAGCACCAATCTTAACGGCTTCACCAGCGGTATACTGACCCGCCTGGACGTGCTTGACGAGATGGACACCGTGAAAATATGCACGGGCTATCAAATCGGCGGAAGGACAGTTGACCGCTTCCCGGCAGATGCATCAGCCCTTGAAAGCTGCACGCCCGTTTATGAGGAGATGCCTGGCTGGAAGGTCAATACAAGCGATGCCCGCAAAGCGAGGGAGCTGCCGCGCAACGCTCGTAAATACGTCAGCCGTCTAGAGGAACTTATCGGCTGCCCGTTCCACGTTATCTCCATAGGTCCCCGCCGCGAACAGAGCATCGTCAGAAAAAACCTGATCTGATGTGCCATGGCTAACAATAGTCAGCTAACAAGCTACTGCGGCCTTTACTGCAAGGACTGTATCCCTTCAAAGACCGATCTCTATGCACTCGCAGCCAAATTTGATGATCTTCTTACGGAGCTGAACTTTAATAAGTATGCTGAACTGAAAGCAGGCCATACATATTGGTCCGACGCTAATGCCGCTTTTAAAGATTATCACCGCTTCATCGGCGTCCTTCAGGCCATCCGCGGGTTGGAGTGCAAGTCATCCTGCCGCGAGGGTGGCGGTTGGAAGGGCGGACATTGCATGGTGAGAAATTGCGCAATCGAAAAAGGCCTTCCCGGATGCTGGGAATGTGCGGAATACAAGACCTGCCCACATCTTGAGCCGCTGCTCAAGTTTCACCCTAATCTCGCGTACCACCTGGAGCTTATCAGGAGCGAGGGTATGGACAAATGGACTTCCAAACGCAGGGGACATTATCCCTGGTCTTGATCCCCTGATCCGCCACCGCCGGCATACGTGCTTTTTCCACAATAATAATTTGCGTCTGTATCTATGTGACCTCTACCTTAGACTATGCCCGGCTTATTTAAGCGGCAGGTCTATTGTATAGCGCTTGAGCGTTTGCTCGATGGCAGCGCGGACCTTCTCGTCCGGCACAACCAGCGGCAGGCGTGGTTTGCCTACCCTGAAGCCGAGATAGTTCAGGGCATACTTGATGGGCATGGGGCTGCCTATCATGAACATGGTATTTACCAGCGGTATGAAGCTACGGTGCAGCCTGGCTGATTCCTTAATTTTGCCTGCAAAGAAAAGGTCCATCATCCTCTTGTACTGTCTGCCTACCAGGTGCGTGATCACGCCGATTACGCCGTAGCCGCCCAGGCCGAGGATGGGAAAGGTGTCGGCATCGTTGCCGCTATATACCATAAAATCACTATCCACGCCCTCGATGATACGAGCGATCTGACCGAAATCTGCGCTGGCCTCCTTTATGCCCACAATGTTATCTATCTTGCTGAGCTTGATGGCCGTTTCAGCCGTCAGGTTGGTAATAGTCCGCGAGGGCACATTATATACAATGCAAGGTAGCCGGGTTGAGTCTGCAATCGCCTTAAAATGCTGGTATAGCCCTTCCTGATTGGGCTTATTATAGTAAGGTACGGTCAACAGGCAGGCATCCACTCCCGTTTTCTCAGCCTTTTCGGTCAGCTCTATGCTCTCCTGCGTATTGTAGTTGCCTGTGCCTGCTACGATCGTAACATTTTTGCCGACGGTCGTCCTGATCTCTTCGAACAGGCGTAGCTTCTCCTCAGCAGTAAGGGTCGGACATTCGCCTGTGGTGCCGGATACTACCAGCCCATCGCTTCCAGATTCGAGTAGAGCCTTTGCCAGCTTTTTAGCCTGGGCGTAATCAACCTGCCCCTTTGTATTGAAAGGGGTTACCATGGCTGTCAGCAAACGTCCAAACTTTTTCATCGCCTCCTCCGCGGCTATTTATTATTGTTCTGATTCTTTACCCACCCGTTCTTGACTGCCTCTTCCGCAATCTGAACAGCATTGAGGGCGGCGCCCTTGCGGATATTATCGCCCACAACCCACATCACCAGGCCGTTCAGGTAGGAGGCATCCGATCTTATCCTGCCGACATAAACGTCGTCAGTACCGGCCGCCAGCCATGGTTGCGGATAAAGGCTAACATTAGGATCGTCAAGCACTTTCACGCCGGGTGCCTTGCTCAATATGGAGCGGGCCTCGTCGGGCGACATGTAGTCGGTAAACTCCACCTGTATGGCCTCGCTGTGGCTGACGAAAACAGGCACTCGAACGCAGGTAGCTGAGACGGCAATGCTTTCGGCATGCATTATCTTGCGCGTCTCTTCCACCATCTTCCATTCTTCCTTGGTGTACCCATTCTCCAGGAAGACATCGATCTCCGGCAGTAAGTTGAAGGCTATTTGATGAGAATAGACATGAGGCACTACGTTGCCGCCATCCAGCACCACCTTGGCCTGCTTGGTCAACTCTTCCACGGCTGCGATGCCCGTCCCAGAAACGGATTGGTACGTAGCTACGATGATACGTTTGATCGGGTTAACCTTGTGCAATGGATACAGGGCCACCACCATCTGGATGGTTGAGCAGTTCGGGTTGGCGATGATTCCCCTGTGTTTTTTAATATCTTCGGCGTTGACTTCCGGGACCACCAGAGGCACACGCGTGTCCATGCGCCAGGCCGCGCTATTATCAATAACCAGGGCTCCTGCCTTGGCTGCCAGCGGGGCGAAGTGCTTGCTTATTTCGGACCCAGCCGAGAAAAGCGCGATATCTACGTTGTCGAATGAGTCACCTGCGGTTTCCTTGACCACAATCTCCTGATGACCCGCATAAACCTTCCTGCCGGCCGAGCGGTCGGAAGCATAAAGCTGCAGCGACGCTAAAGGGAATTTTCGCTGCAGTAGAACCTTGATGAACTCCTGCCCCACCATACCGGTGGCGCCCACTATAGCTACATGATACCCGTTATTACTGTTGTTCATATCAGTCTCCCAAATTTAGCAGTACATCCAGGCCGTAAATCAGACCGTGGCGCTTGATTACCTCCTTGATCGATAGGATCACGCCCGGCATAAAACTCTCCCTGCTAATCGTGTCATGCCTGATCGATAGGGTCTGTCCCAATGCTCCAAATATGACTTCCTGGCTGGCGACCAGCCCGGGCAGCCTGACACTGTGGATGGATATGCCGTCAGCCTGACCCCCACGTGTACCCTTCAAAGTCTCTTTCTCAGTTACCGGATATACGAAAGGCTTGCCGCGTGCACTCAACATTGCCCTGGCCGTTGCCAGCGCCGTTCCTGAAGGCGCATCTACCTTTCTGTCATGATGAAGCTCTATTATCTCGGCATTATCAAAATATCTTGAGGCCGTCCTGGCCAGGTGTATCATTATGACAGCGCCGATAGCAAAGTTGGCTGCCACCACTGCGCCCTTCTTGTGAGCTTGAGCCAGATGGTCGATCTCCTTAAGATCGGCTTCGCTTATACCGGTCGTGCCCATCACCAGGTTGGCACCGTTTTTCAGGGCAAGCTTTGCTGCGCCCATTGCTGCTTCAGGCACCGTGAAATCCACTATCACCTGAGGGTGGTACATCTCGATGACGGATGTTAAATTGGTGTGCAAGGGCACTTTCCTGGACAGCCCGGCTAAATTCAGATGATCCCGGTCCGCCTTAATATCGGCGGCGCAGATCAACTCCAGTTCCGCATCAGAGCTAACTGCATTTACTACCTGCTGCCCCATCCTGCCTAACGCCCCGTTCACCGCTACTTTAATTTTAGACATGTCACTATCCTCTCCCGTTTAGGCCAAGGTCAACCCTTCGTTATTACGGTCTGCGCGGATGGCTCCTCGGCTCGTCCCTGCGCCCCCGCGGCGGCATCCCTGGCCTCGGCCCTTCCTGCCCCTCAGGTTTATCGGCAGTAGAGGCGCCTGATTGATCGGCAAAGACTGCTTTCCGCGAGAGGTTTATACGTCCCAGCCGATCGATCTCTGTCACCTTGACCATGATCTCATCACCGATCTTGACTACATCTTCCACACGTGCCACGTGATGGTCAGCAAGTTCACTGATATGCACAAGCCCTTCCTTACCGGGCAGGACTTCGACGAATGCGCCAAAATTCTGTATCCTGGTTACCTTACCCGTGTAAACGGATCCCACCTCTACGTCCTGCGTTAAACCCTCCACCTTGCGTATGGCCGCCTGGGCCGATTCCTCGCTGGCCGAACCGATAACCACAGTACCGTCATTTGACACCTCGATGGTGGTCTTGGTCTCCTCGATGATGGCCTTGATATTCTTGCCTCCCGGCCCTATCAGTGCCCCGATCTTGGACGGATCGATGGTTATCTTGTACATGCGTGGCGCGTATTTGCTCAGGTTGGGACGCACTTCGGGGATCGCAGCTTTTAAAACATCAAGTATCACCTGATGGGCCTCCCTGGCCTGTAACGTAGCTTTAGCCAGCACTTCGTGCGAGACGCCTTGCAGCTTGATATCAAGCTGAATAGCTGTTATGCCGTTAGTAGTGCCGGCCACTTTATAATCCATATCTCCGTAGAAATCTTCTATGCCCTCGATATCTGTGAGGATGATGTAGTTGCCCGGGTTTTCCTTGTCTGTTACAAGACCCATGGCTATGCCCGCTACCGGGGCCTTGATGGGTACGCCGGCATCCATCAGAGATAACGTCGATGCACATACGCTGCCCATTGAAGTGCTGCCGTTTGAACTGAGCACCTCTGACACCAGGCGGATAGTATAGGCGAATTCTTTCTCGTCCGGTATGACCGCGACCAGCGCCTTCTCCGCCAGTGCGCCGTGCCCGATCTCCCGCCTTCCTGTCGAGCCCATTCTTTTTACCTCACCGGTGGAATATGGCGGGAAGTTGTAGTGGTGCATGAAGCGCTTGGTGTCCTCCAGGCCGAGGTCGTCCACAGTCTTGGCCTGACCCAGTGATCCCAGTGTCGTGATAGAAAGCACCTGGGTTTGACCGCGTGAGAACAATCCCGATCCATGCGTGCGCGGCAACAGTGCAACTTCAGCGCTGAGGGGTCGAACTTTCCTGATATCACGCCAGTCGACGTGTTTCTGTTCCCGCAGTATCTTGGCCCTGCAGGTTTTTTTCAATATCTCCTCGATGGCCGCGCCGATCTCTATATCCGTGTATGTTTCTTTCAATTTCTCAACGGCTTCTTTCTTTATCACATCAAGCTTGGACTGCCGCTGATCCCTGTCTGAGCTGTCCAGGGCAACAGCCATGGCCTGACCATAATCCGAGCTTATGGCTGTCAACAGGTCAGGATTGGTGCTTGATCCTTCAATTTCCAGCTTGGGCTTGCCGATCGCTTCGCGTAGCTGGTCCTGCAGGCGAATGACCTTCTGGTTCTCCTCATGTGCAATCCTGAGTGCCTCGATATAAATGGCGGGGTCGATTTCTCTGCATCCCGCTTCCACCATAACGATATTATCGCGGCTGCTGGCTACCACCAGGTCGAGCACGCTGTCGTTCATCTGCGGAAGCAGCGGATTGAGCACCATTTTCCCATCGATGTAGCCGACCCTGGTTGCGCCGATAGGGCCGAAGAACGGTATGCTTGAGACGGTCAGGGCAGCGGATGCCCCGATAACAGCCAGCACATCCGGATCGTTCTCCTGATCAGTGGAAAGCACAGTGACCACTACCTGGATATCGTTGGGTAAGCTTTTGAGGAAGAGCGGGCGAATCGAGCGGTCGCACAAGCGCGCTGCCAGAGTAGCCTGTTCCCCCGGCCTCCCCTCGCGCCGCATAAAGCTGCCCGGGATCTTGCCTATGGCATAATGACGTTCTTCGTAATCGACAGTGAGGCGGACGAAATCGCTATTTTCCCGGGCCTCATCGCTGATGCACGCTGTGACAAGGACAACCGTATCACCATAACGAACCACTACAGCACTGTCTGCCTGCTGGGCAAGCTTGCCGCTTTCGATGATAAGATCCCTGTCCCCGATGTTACATTTAAAGTTCTGGGACATTATAAAAACCCTCTATACTGATTTATTTGCGTAATCCAAGCTTGCCGATGAGGGTCCTGTAGCGGTTGATGTCTTCTCTGCTCAGATAAGCCAACAGCCGCCTGCGCCTCCCGATAAGCTTGAGAAGAGACCGACGTGTATGCTGATCGTGAGAATGCTCCTTGAGATGCGCCGACAGCTGAATGACCCTCTCGGTCAGAACCGCTATCTGCACATCGGAAGAGCCTGTATCTTTCTCGTTTATTGCATAGCTCTTCATTATTGTCTGCTTCTTTTCCTTGTCCAATGCCTTACTCCTGTAAAACTCTATAACGCAAAATTATAGCACAGCAGGGCAACCATTGCATCACAGACTGAGCGTGCTTTAAGAGTTAATACGGTTTTTACCACCGCGGGGTTGGGGTATAATTAGTGCACCATGACTGCCCAGGTCTTTTACCGCAAATGGCGCCCGCAGACTTTCAATGAAGTAGCCGGACAGGAGCACGTCGTTCAAACGTTGCGCAATGCTATTAAAAGCAAAAGAATCGCCCATGCCTACCTGTTCTGCGGCCCGCGCGGCAGCGGAAAGACCAGCACCGCCCGCATACTGGCCAAGGCCGTCAACTGCAGTGATCCCCTCGAAGGCGAGCCGTGTAACTCCTGCGATTCTTGCCTTGCCATCAATAAAGGCAACGCATTGGATATCATAGAGATCGATGAGGCCAGCAACCGCGGCATCGATGATATGAACGACCTGAAAGAACGGGTCAACTACTCTCCAAATATCCTGCGCTACAAGGTCTACATCATCGATGAGGTACACATGATAACGCGGGAGGGAGCCAATGCTTTTCTGAAGACGCTGGAGGAGCCTCCTCCACACGTCATTTTCATCCTGGCGACAACCGATCCGCACAAAATTATCTCCACAATCACTTCCCGCTGCCAGCGCTTCGATTTCCACCGCCTGTCCAGCAGCGCCGTCATCTCGCGCCTGGCACATATCTGCACAAAAGAGGGTATAGAGATAGACTCTGAGGCGCTTAAACTGGTGGCCAAGGTGACTACGGGCAGCCTGCGGGATGCGACTAATTTACTGGAACAGCTCATTACCTATTATGGCAATAGCATCAGCATGGCGCAGGCACAGGCCATGCTGGGCATTAGCGGTGACCTGCGCATACGCGAGCTGGCACGCTGTATAGTTGCCATGGACGTTTCTTCGGGGCTCAAGGTTATCAACGCTGTGGCGGGGGAGGGACTGGACTTGCGGCAATTCAACCGCGAGCTGGTGGATTACCTGCGCCAGCTACTGCTGGCCAAATCAGGCTCTGCTGAAATGATAGACTCCACTTCCGATGACCTTGCCGAGATGCAAAAGATCGCGGGAAGCACAACTCTCGATTACCTGCTTAATGCTATAAAGCTCTTCAGCAGCGTCGACCTGCGCATGGATACCTATTCGCCGCTGCCGCTCGAACTCGCCCTTGTGGAAAGTGTCGTCTCGCAACACACGAGGGACAAGGCCGCCGCTGCTGACCAGCCGTCCGGCCGAGAGTGGCCTTCATCCCGTCCCGCCGCACCGACAATCAGGATCAGCCGGCCAGCCGAACAAGCGCGGCCGGCCAGCCTCGTGAGCAGGCCCAATAAAGTCGCGGAAACACCGGCCACGGCCTCCACGCCTCATAATCCGGCCGCTGATCCGGCCGACCAGCACCGCCTGTCGGAGCCCCTCAAGATGGACGATCCCAACGATTTGAAGTATTTGCAGGACCACTGGAAAGATTTTATTAATTCGATGCGCGGGGAGGGTTCAGGCGGTAACCTCGATGCCCGACTGCGCCATGCCTGCGAACCTGTTGAGATCAGTGGCGGCAGTCTGGTCCTGGGCTTCTATCACGATTTCCACAAGAGCTACATAGACAACCGCAAATACCTGCATATTATCGAGAAGAAGCTCCAAGAGGTTTTCGGCCATACTTATACGGTAACCTGTATACTGATGCAGCAGGGCGGGGCCAAGTCCGAGCTGAAGCCTGCCAGCAGCAACCACCTAGTGGAAGCTGCCCTGAACATGGGAGCCAAGATAGTCGAAGATAGCTCTGAAACGGAGGGAAAATGAGTCAATTTAACCTGCGCCAGATACAGGAATTGCAAGCTAAAATGGTTAAGGCCCAGGAGGAACTGGGTAAGACAAACGTTGAGGTTACGGCCGGCGGAGGCGCCATTACAATAGTTATCAACGGGCACCAGCAGTTCCAGTCGATCTCAATTTCCCCTGAGGTCGTCAATCCTGAAGATATAGATTTTCTGCAGGACCTCGTGCTGGCCGCCTGCAATGAGGCGGTGCAAAAATCGCAGGAAATGGCGGCGGAGAACATGAGCAAACTGACCGGCGGGCTAAAGATACCGGGACTCTTTTAGGAGGGAGATTTGAACCCCGATTTCCTCCCCTCAGCCCGGCCTATCTCCAGGCTCATCGAAGAGCTAAACAAGCTCCCCGGCATAGGACCCAAGAGCGCCCAGCGACTGGCCTATTACCTCCTCCAGGCGCCCCCCGAAAGGTCCCGCGACCTGGCTGAGGCAATTACTGCCCTGAAACAGAACCTCAGGCTCTGCTCCGTTTGCCTCAATATAACCGACGCAGATCCCTGTGGCATATGCACTGACGGGACGCGGGATGTGACAAGGATCTGCGTGGTGGAGGAGCCGATCGACATTTTACCCCTTGAACGTACAAAAAAATTCCGCGGGCTTTATCATGTGTTGCATGGCGTTATATCCCCCGGTGACGGCATTAAGCCCGAGGACCTTCACATCAGGGAATTGCTGGACCGCCTGACTGCCGGCAGTATCATCGAGGTTATAATGGCTACCAATCCCAACGCTGAAGGGGAGGCCACTTCGATGTATATTCAGCGACTGGTTTCCCCCCTTGGCATCAGGGTAACCCGGCTGGCCCGCGGCCTGCCTTTCGGGGGGGACCTCGAATATGCTGACGACGTTACACTCAGCCGTGCTCTGGAAGGGCGTCAGGAGATGTATTAGCGTACCCATGGCCGCGCGGGTTTACCGTACTACCGGCATCATCATAAAACGTCACAAATTCGGCGAGGCCGACCGGCTTCTCACGATCTTCACCGCGGACTGTGGCAAGGTGAGAGCCATAGCCAAGGGGGCCATGCGGCCAGGCAGCAAGCTTGGAGGCAATGTCGAGCTGCTCACACACAGCCAGCTTATGCTGGCGCGCGGCCGTAATCTGGATATAGTAACCCAGGCACAGGCGCTGGATATCTTCCTTCCCATGCGCGATAGTCTCGAACTCATGTCCTGTGGTTTTTATCTGTCGGAACTGGTCGACACTTTCACCGAAGAGAACGTCGAGGACAGTGAGATGTTCGGGCTTTTCCTCAATACGCTGAGGTGCCTTTCGGAAACGGGGGATGGGGAACGTACCGTGCACTTCTTCGAACTGCAGCTGCTGGGACACCTTGGTTACAGCCCGCAGCTTCAGAAGTGCGCCAATTGCAACAGGATACTCCAGCCGGAAGCCAATTATTTTAATCCTGCACAGGGCGGGGTGCTTTGTCGGGAGTGCGGCTATCCCGATATGTCAGCAAGGACCATATCGGTGAACGCGCAGAAGGTGCTGCGCCTGTGGCAGCGCAGCGATATTGCCACTGCCGGCCGCGTCAAACTCAGTGCTGAGCTGGCAAGGGAGATCAAGGGTATCCTGCGCGACAATGTCCGCTACGTACTGGAAAAACAGCTCAAATCGATTGAGTGGATGGACAGGTTGGTGGGCGATAGCAATTTAAACGGGAACAAGGCCGCAAGTCAGGACAACGGAAACGGTCCGCTTCAATAGCCTATAGCTGAGGCCAGCTCTCTACCGTGCCCAGGTAGTCGTCTAATACTTCCGCTCTCCGTATCCGGCGTACCTTGCCGGCAGCCGTAACCAGCAGCTCTGCACAGCGCAGCTTGCCGTTGTACTGGAAACCCATGGCATAGCCGTGGGCGCCGGCATCGTGCAGTATGAGGACATCACCCGGCGTAACTATGGGCAACGGGCGGTTTACCGCGAATTTATCGTTATTCTCGCAAAGCGAGCCGGTCACATCGTACACGTGGTCTTTCGGCTCATTTTCTTTTCCCATGACTGTTATATGGTGATAGGCGCCATACAGCGCAGGGCGCATCAGGTTGGCCATGCAGGCATCCAGCCCCACGAAGTTCTTATATTTGCGTGATACGTGCCTGACCTTCGATACGAGGAACCCGTGCGGGCCCGTTATGGCCCTTCCGCACTCCGTCACCACTCGTACCTGGCCCAATCCCATGTCTTTGATATATTTCTTGTAGGCGGCGCGGATGGCGGTGGACAGCATATCCAGGTCAATAGCCGGTTGCTCCGGCTTATAGGGAATGCCGAAGCCGCCGCCCAGGTTGATGAAATCGAATTTAATACCCGTATCATGGCTGATCATCGCAGCCAGCTTGAACAGCATCACAGCGGTCTCCTCCAAATATTGCTCGTCCAGCATATTGGAGACGACCATTGTGTGCAGGCCGAATCTGTCTGCTCCAAGTTCCAAGGCCTTGATATAGGCGCCGTGAATCTGCTTGGTGGTGACCCCGTACTTGGCCTCACGGGGATCGCCGATGAAATCGTTACCATCTCTTAGCGGGCCCGGGTTGTACCTGAAGCAGATAAGTCCGGGCATCCCCGCATTTTTGTCCAGGAAACCTATGTGCGATACATCATCGAGGTTGATGATAGCGCCGAGTTGTTTTGCCTTAACGTATTCCTCGGCCGGTGTATCGTTGGAGGTGAACATGATATCCTCACCTCGCATGCCCAGTTTTTCGGCTATTACAAGCTCTACCAGGGAGCTGCAGTCCGCCCCGAAGCCCTCCTCCTTCAAGATATTCACGATATGGGGATTGGGACAGGCTTTTACCGCGAAGTAGTTCCTGTAGCCCGGCTTCACCCAGGCAAAGGCCTTCTTATACGCCCTGGCAGTATCCCTGATGCCTTCCTCGTCGTAGATATAGAAAGGTGTCGGGTATTTTCGAAGCGCTTCCGGAAGCGCCTTTAGAATGCGCTCCGGCACCGGCCTGGACGAATCGCGTCGGATGACATCACACCTTACCGCCTGCTTCAAGCGGGCGATCCTTTCCAGCCTGACTATTTCAGGATGGTTGTCGGGCTTTTCCTTTGCCTCATTCCTCAGTAAACTCCCATATACGTCCAGCCCCTTTTTAGCGCCCGCTGGGCTGATGTAACCGTCGTTGGATGCGATAGCCGCGTAAATTTGGAGGGAAGCCTCTTTTGCCTTCGAATCCTGTATTACGCCGCCGTTCCCTCCGTAGATTACTATTCTCTCGATAGCTGCGGGATTAACACGCAGAGCGGCTACTCTCTGGTGGAACTGCCTCAATTCGTCAGTCTTCATTTCATTCTCTCAGGTACTTTTATAGCCGGTTGAATTATAACTCATCTAAGGCGTTTTATGCCTGTCCACAGGACGGCGCTATTATTCGTGCGTGAAATGTACGTGTAAAACTGCTACAATATCACGCGTTATGCCGTCAAAATTCCCTCCATATGTACAGGCCCTGCTAAATCCTTTGGCATATACGGAACGTCCGGCGGCTGTGGAGTTGCAGCAGACGCAGATGTCTTTCATTTTCCTCACGGGCAACTACGTATATAAGACTAAAAAGCCGGTCAACCTGGGATACCTGGATTACACTACTCTCGAAAAGAGGGAGCATTTCTGCCGACAGGAGCTGGAACTCAACCGGCGTCTTTGCCCGGCCGCCTACCTGGATGTCCTGCCTATAACCGAATCACCCTCTGGAATTCGGCTCGATGGTCCGGGAAAAGTGATAGAGTACGCGGTCAAGATGAAACAGCTCCCCCGCGATAGGATGATGGACCTGCTGCTCCCACAGGACCAGGTAACGCCCGCGATGCTGGGGCAAGTAGCAGCACTGATGGCAGATTTCCACAGCCGCGCTGCCACAGGTCCCGCCATCAGCGCCTACGGCAGTCTGGAGGGCGTCAGGACCAACACCGACGAGAACTTCGACCAGACGGTTAAGTACATCGGTAAACTTATCCCGGAAAAATCCCACCGCCTTATCAGGGAATATAACGATGGATTTCTGCAGCGTCATGCTTCACTCTTCAACAGCCGGGCTTCCGGCGGAAAGATACGGGACTGCCACGGGGACTTGCACGCGGCCCACGTATGCTTCGCCGATGAAATTTATATTTATGACTGTATTGAGTTCAATGACCGCTTCCGCTACTGCGACACAGCTTCAGAAATCGCCTTCCTGGCCATGGATATCGACCGCTATGGCAGGGCTGACCTGTCGGACTCGTTCGTCAAAGACTATATTCACGCCAGCGGCGATGCCGAGCTTGAAGCGCTGTTGAATTTCTACAAGTGCTACCGGGCATACGTAAGGGGCAAGGTGGCCTGCTTTAAATATGATGACCCCTACCTCAAGGATAAGGATTCGATTCTTCAGGAAGCACGGCTTTATTTCGATTTAGCATACGGGTACGCTTTCCCCAGACCGGCGCTGATCATAGTCACCGGCTTGATCGGCACGGGTAAAACTACAGTATCAGGTGCAATCGGGCGGGGCCTGGGCTGCACCGTGCTCTCCTCCGACGTTATCAGGAAAGAGTTGGCCGATATCCCACCTTCCGAGCGGCATTACGACAGTTTTGCGGCCGGCCTTTACAGCCCTGAATTTACACGGAAGACGTATGGTGAGCTTTACCGCAGGGCAGGCGAGCTTCTGGGTAAAGGGCATCCCGTGGTGTTGGATGCCTCCTTCAGGAAACGTTCCGAGCGCCTGGCAGCCAAAGAGCTGGCCGCAGAATATGGCGCAGCTTTCCTGGCGGTGGAGTGCATCGCCCCGGACGAGATCATCAAGCAACGGCTGGAAGAAAGAAGCCGGGCAGGATCAGTATCGGACGGGCGCTGGGAGATATTCGCAGATATAAAGAAGGATTATGATCCAGTGGATGAACTGCCGCCGGATGAACACCTTATACTTGACACAGTGAGTTCATCAGGTAATATTATTGCATCGATTTTGCAAAGGATGAGCGTTTTATGAAATATGATATAAGCAATATCAAGCTTGCGGCCGAGGGTGATCTCCGTATCGAGTGGGCCGGGCACCAGATGCCGGTTCTTAAAATCATTCGGGAACGTTTCGCAAAGGAGAAGCCTTTCAAGGGAATACGTATTTCCGGCTGCCTGCACATTACCACCGAGACGGCCAACTTGGCCTATGCGCTCAAGTCCGGCGGGGCCGACCTGGTTCTGTGCGCCTCAAATCCATTGAGCACACAGGACGACGTGGCCGCTTCACTGGTCAAATCCGGATTCCCCATGTTTTGTATAAATGGGGAGGACAACAAGACCTATTACAAGCACATCATTGCCGCCCTAGAACATAATCCGCAGTTGACCATCGACGACGGCGCCGACCTGGTCAGCACCATACACCGGGAGCGGACCGGGCTGCTGAAGAATGTCATCGGCGGGACTGAGGAAACCACCACTGGTGTGATCCGCCTCAAGAATATGGCCAAAGCTAAAAAGCTGAAATACCCCGTTATCGCCGTCAACGATGCCAAGACCAAACATTTCTTCGACAATCACTATGGAACCGGGCAGAGCACCATTGACGGCATCACACGAGCCACCAATATACTCTGGGCGGGCAAGACTGTCGTGGTCGCGGGATACGGCTATTGCGGCCGAGGCGTAGCGGGCCGAGCCCACGGGATGGGAGCCAGGGTTATCGTCTGTGAGATAGATCCCATCAGCGCACTTGAGGCGGCCATGGATGGCTTCCAGGTCATGCCCCTTCTGGAAGCCGCCTCATTGGGTGACGTCTTTATCACCCTGACCGGCAATCGACACGTGATTGACAGGGCACATTTTACCCGGATGAAGGACGGCGCTATACTCGCCAACAGCGGCCATTTCAACGTCGAGATCAACATACCTATCCTGGAAAAGATGGCGTCAGCCAAGCGGCGCACCAGGCAATTCGTAGATGAGTACAGGCTGGCCGGCGGCAGGCGCATATACCTGCTGGGCGAAGGGCGGCTGATCAACCTGGCAGCGGCCGAGGGACACCCCGCCAGCGTCATGGACATGAGCTTCGCCAACCAGGCGCTGGGCCTGGAATACCTGGTTAAAAATAAGGGCAAGCTTAAGCCGGATGTCTACTCTGTCCCACTGGAACTCGATAACGAGGTCGGCCGGCTAAAGCTGAAATCTATGGACATTGACATCGACAAGCTCACACGGGAGCAGCAAAAGTATCTGGGCAGCTGGGAAGAGGGAACTTAAATCACAAGGAGCAACGATGAAAAACACATTCATGAGGTCACCCAAGTATTTCTTTACATCTGAATCGGTCACGGAAGGGCACCCCGATAAGCTGTGCGACCAGGTCGCTGACGGCATACTCGATGCCATGATCAAGGACGACCCAAAATCGAGGGTAGCCTGCGAAGTGGCAGTCACCATCGGTCTGGTAATCGTACTTGGGGAGATAACGACCAGGACCTATGTCGAGATACCCGAGGTGGTCAGGCAAGTTGTGAAAGAAATAGGTTACACCAAGCCCGAATTCCAGTTCGATTATCAGAGCCTTGCCACCATCGTTTCCATCAAGAAACAGTCGCCCAATATCAACGCCGGGGTGAGCAAGGCGTTGGAGGTGAGAGCCAGCGGCAAGAAAGTGGACGAGCTGGACCTGACCGGCGCCGGAGACCAGGGAATGATGTTCGGCTATGCCTGTAACGAGACCGACGAGTACATGCCGTTGCCTATCGCCCTGGCGCATAAGCTGACCCAACGCCTGGCCGAAACCCGTAAGAAGAACATCATCCCCTACTTGCGCCCGGACGGTAAATCCCAGGTGACTGTGGAATACAGTTATGGCAAGCCCAAGAGGATCGAGGCAATAGTCATCGGAGCCCACCACGATCCTGAGCCGGATAACGATACCATCCGCCGCGATATCATTCAGAAGGTAATCAAGCCCGTCATCCCGGCCGGTATGATGGATAAGAACACCAAGATATACGTCAACAGCGCAGGACGTTTCGAAGTGGGCGGCCCCGTTTCCGATACCGGTTTTACGGGCCGCAAGCTGCTGGTGGATACCTACGGGGGCTATGCCCGCCACGGTGGCGGCGCTTTCTCCGGTAAAGATCCCACCAAGGTGGACCGCTCAGCTACCTACATGGCCCGTTATATCGCTAAAAACTGTGTGGCTGCCGGGCTGGCTGACAAACTTGAACTGCAGGTGGCCTACTCCATCGGTGTGGCCCACCCCCTGTCAGTCTCCATAGAGACCTTCGGCACCGGTAAAATCTCCGATGCCGCGATTCTCAAGCTTATCCACAAGCATTTCGATATGCGGCCGGAGGCCATCATTAGGTACTTCGACCTACGCAGGCCTATCTACAGGGCCACTGCATCCTACGGCCATTTCGGCCGCACTGACGTTAAATTTCCCTGGGAGAAGATCGACAAAGCCAGGATTTTAAGGGCTGAAGCGGGGGTATAGATAATGGCATCGAGAATCAAGTTCGGCACCGATGGCTGGCGAGCCGTCATTGCCGAAGATTTCACCTTTGGCAACGTGCGGGCCTGCGCCCAGGGCGTCGCCGATTACGTGAAAGGCACGAGTGCCTCCAAGGGCAGTATAGTCATAGGCTTCGACACCCGTTTCGGCTCCGAAGATTTTGCCGCGGCGGCGGCCGAGGTGCTGGCAGGCAACGGAATCAGGGTTTTTCTTTTGCCCAGGCCCGCGCCCACGCCGGTTACCAGCTATACAGTAACGGCACTGAAGGCCGACGGCGCTATTATGATCACGGCCAGCCATAATCCGGCCAATTACAACGGTTTTAAGTACAAAGTTGCCAACGGCTCCAGCGCACCCACAGAGGTCATCTCGCAAATCGAGGAATCCGCCAATGCTGCTGTGGATAAGGGGACGGTAAAACGACTCGACCTCGGCGAGGCGCTTAAGAAAAAACTCGTCACCTACCACGATCCCTATCACGCCTATGAAAGGCACCTCAACCGCCTGATCAATATAGAGGCTCTCAAGAAGAACAAGCTGAAGATCGTGGTGGATTCGATGTTCGGCGCCGGCATCGGGTATTTCAGAAGCTTGCTGGAAGGGGGCCAGATCGAGATACACGAGATCAACCGGGCACGCAATCCACTTTTCCCGGGCATACAGCCGGAGCCTATCAGCAAAAACCTGAACAAACTAGCCAGGCAGGTCATAAGAGACGATGCGGCGGTTGGTTTCGCCACCGATGGAGATGCTGACCGGATCGGCATCATTGATGAAAACGGCCGTTTCATGACCACCCAGGATGTGTTCGCACTGCTTGCCATGTATTTCCTGGACGTGCGAAAAGAGCGAGGCCCGCTGGTCAAGACGATCACTTCCACCGATATGCTCTTCACTATCGGCGAAATGTACAATGTTCCGGTCTTCGAGGAGCCCGTGGGATTCAAGTACGTGGCGCCCGTCATGATCAGGGAAAAGGCCCTGCTGGGCGGCGAAGAGAGCGGGGGCTACGGGTTCCGCGGGCATATCCCTGAGAGAGACGGTATGCTTGCCGGTCTATATTTTATTGATTACATCGTCAGGACGGGCAAAACACCCTCTCAATTGCTGGCCAATCTTTTTAAAAAGGTCGGCCCCCATTACTACGACAGACTGGATATCCACACCAATGACGAAAACAAGCAGCAAATGCTGGCAAAGATGTCCGCGGCTCCCGCCGCCAGGATAGGCGGCCAAAAGGTCGTGAAACTGGATACCCGGGATGGATTCCGCTACAAGCTGGAGGATGGCTCGTGGCTTCTGGTGCGCTTCTCCGGTACCGAACCGCTGGTGCGTATCTATGCCGAGTGCGGATCGATGGAAGAGGTTCAGAAGCTGATACAATATGGCCAGGAAATGGTGGGGGTATGAGATATGGTAAACCTGGACGACAATTCCGTTTACGCTTCCTTAGATAAATCCGGCATGGGCGCGCAGATACGCGGTCTGCCGGACCAGTGCCGCCAGGCCTGGGACAAAGCCTCAAGGTTCAAACTTCCCGCCGGCTACTCCGATATCGACAAACTGGTGATACTGGGCATGGGGGGCTCGGCTATCGGTGGGGACCTGCTGAGGGGACTGACTAACCGCTTGAACCGTCCGCTTGTACTGGTGCACCGCGACTATAATCTTCCCGCGTGGGTTGATGACAAAACCCTGGTCATCGGTGCAAGCTATTCCGGCAATACCGAGGAAACTATCTCTGGCTTCACACAGGCGCTAAAAAAAGACTGCAAGAAACTCGTCATCTCAACGGGAGGCAGACTTACTGAGTTGGCCCGCCAAAACAATGTTCCGGTTTTCGTTATAGAGCACGTTTCTCCACCCCGCGCAGCCCTGGGGTATAGTTTCCTGCCCCTGCTGGCGATAATGCAAACCTTGGGCTTTACAAGCGCCGAAACGGCGGATTTGAATGGTATGGTCAGGTCGCTGGAAACCCTCGGGGCACTATGGCATGAAGACAGCCCCACCGAGCACAACCAGGCAAAAATGCTGGCTGCAAGAATCAATGGGAAAATTGCTGTGGTCTACGGGGCCGGTATACTCACCGACGTGGCCCGCAGGTGGAAGACGCAGATCAACGAGAACAGCAAACAATGGGCTTTCTTTGAGACCCTGCCGGAGCTGAACCATAATGCGGTACTCGGCTACAGCTACCCCTCGGACGCGGCCGACCATATGTACGTCCTTTTCCTGTGCTGTCAGTCACTGCACCCGCGAACGCTTATCCGCTATAAAATCACGGGAGAGCTATTAGACCAGCGCGCTATCCCCTACCAGTACGTAGACAGCCACGAAGACAACGACCTTAAACATATCATGAGCCTTGTGCTGTTGGGCGACTGGGTCAGCTACTACCTGGCGATGCTCAACGGCATCGATCCCAGCCCGATTCCGGAGATTAATTTATTGAAGAAGCGGTTGGCGGAGGAACAGTAGTTTTCCATATTCAATATCGACATACCTCGAGCATGTCAAATTTAGTTGAGCAGATTTGGGATAGATATTTGGTGATACTAACAATTTGCTCAGTATGAGTACCTTGCGTGGCCGGGCAATTTTATGCGAGCATATGTAGGTATAACGGATTGGGATTGGTTCAATCTCCTTCGCAATCTGCCTAAACTTGATGAAGTCAATTTCTGGCGCCCAAGGGACACTCGTGAATTCAAGGCTCTTCATCCCGGAGAATTATTCCTATTTAAACTTCATAGCCCGGATAATTATATTGTCGGAGGCGGTTTTTACGCGCATTTTTCCTTGTTGCCAATAAGCTTAGCCTGGGAATCATTCGGCATCGCCAATGGAGCCTCTGATTTCCAACAAATGCGAATCCGTGTGATAAAGTACCGAGATAATCAAGAAGATTACAGAACTGACTTTAAAATAGGTTGTATTCTCCTGGAACAACCGTTTTTTCTGCCCCGCGAGAAATGGATACCAGTTCCTGATTGGAGCGCCTCAACCCAACAAGGTCGCACATTTGATTTGTCAGTTGAGCCGGGGCAGTCACTTTGGTTACAACTTCAATCCGCGACAGCACTCGTAAATATGATGCGCGAAAATTCTCCACGTTATGGACAACCGACATTCAGTATGCCACGGCTTGGACAAGGAACCTTTCGAGTCATGGTTACTGAAGCTTACAACTGGCGTTGTTCAATTACAAAAGAACGGACTCTCCCGGCTCTCGATGCCGCACACATTAAGCCCTACTCGGAAAATGGACTGCACGCTGTCAATAATGGAATTTTACTGAGACGCGACCTGCATGCGTTATTTGATAAGGGCTACATAACAATTACACCATTACATAAGCTTGAAGTCAGTCATAGGATCAGAGATGAATATGAAAATGGTAAAGACTATTATCGTCTCCATGGAATAACGATGAATCTTCCTGTTCTAACAAGTGATTACCCTTCATCAGAATATTTGGAATGGCACAATGCCAAGATATATCGAGGATAAAAATATGACGACATAGAGCAGGCGAATTTAAATGATGACGAATTCACTGAGTTTTTTATTTAATCCTAATAAGAATCCTCCCTATATAAATCCGGCTTCTTTCAAATAACAATATAATATCGTTTACTGATTCCTCACGGCTTCTTAAGCCCAAACAGACACAGCATACAGTCTTCAGCATAGTTCATCTGCGAAAAATTCCTCTATATAGGTGACTATACCTATATTCTTTGCTGTAACGATCAAGTATACTTTGCTTAATTGACCTGGGAGAGTCATACTTGATAATGCCTGATAATAAAAAGATACTGCTGATCTACCCCGAATACCCCGATACATTCTGGAGCTTCAAACACGCCCTCAAATTCGTTTCCAAGAAAGCGGCTTTCCCGCCGCTCGGCCTGTTGACGGTGGCAGCCATGCTCCCTGCCGATTGGAAACTGAAACTGGTGGATATGAACACCGGGCGGCTGAGCGATAAGGATATCAAGTGGGCCGATATGGTCTTTGTCAGCGCCATGGTAGTGCAGAGAGATTCGGCCACGACCTTAATCAAGCGCTGTAAAAAGCTGGGTGCAACCGTGGTGGCCGGTGGCCCGCTCTTCACCACACAGCACGAGGACTTTCCCTGCGTGGACCACTTCGTGCTGAACGAGGCCGAGATCACTCTACCCCCCTTTATGGCGGACCTGGAAAACGGATGCCTGCGGAGACTCTACTCTTCGGACGTCCGGCCGGATATCAATATCACGCCGGTGCCTCGCTGGGACCTGGTCAATCAGAGTAAATATTCCTCAATGGTAGTACAGTATTCCCGGGGCTGCCCCTTTGACTGCGAGTTCTGCGATATCGTGGTGCTCAACGGTCACATGCCCCGCACCAAGAACAGGGAGCAGATGCTGCGAGAGCTGGACGCGCTTTATGCGACCGGTTGGCGTGACAGCGTCTTTATCGTGGATGACAACTTTATCGGTAATAAGAAGAAGCTGAAATCGGAGATGCTGCCGGCTATCATCGGCTGGTCTCAGAAGAGGCATTTCCCCTTTTCTTTCCACACACAGACGTCCATTAACCTGGCCGATGACAACGAGCTGACCGGCCTGATGACAAAGGCCAATTTCAATATGGTATTTATCGGCATCGAATCGCCCAACAAAGAGAGTCTGACCGAGTGCGGCAAATCCCAGAACTCCAGCCGCGACCTCATCAGCTCGGTTAAGAAGCTACAGCACGCCGGTCTGGAGGTGCAGGGCGGATTCATCGTTGGCTTCGATAGCGATCCCCTGTCCATTTTCCAGGACATCATCAATTTCGTACAGAAAAGCGGCGTGGTGACGGCTATGGTAGGTTTACTGCACGCGCCCAATGGTACCCGCTTATATCAGCGCCTCGAAGGTGAAAAACGCCTCACAGGTAATTTCTCAGGTAACAATACCGACATGTCCATCAATTTCGTGCCCAAGATGAATGTAAACAAGTTGATGGACGGCTACCGAAGAATAATCAATACCATTTATGCGCCCAACCAGTATTACGCCAGGGTAAAAACATTCTTAAGGGAGTACCGGCCCAAACGGCAGAAAATCTCGGTCATGAAATCGCAAAACATGGGGGCGTTTTTCAGGTCGCTCTGGGTGCTGGGAGTCCAGGGAAAGGAACGCTGGCATTTTTGGGACCTGATGATCTGGACGGCATTCAAGCGCCCTCGTTCGTTCTCATTATCGATGTCCATGGCCATCTACGGCTTCCACTTCCGCAAGATAGCCGAGGCGGCTGCCCGCCAACTCAAGTTGGCTCAGGCTGTGGTATGACATCTTATTGCCTCAATTGAGCACCGATATTCAGGTATTGCGCTCGCTTAAACATTAAGGGCCCGCTTCTTCCGAAGCGGGCCCTTATAATATCTGCCTTAGCGGTTTTAACGCTTGGTATACTGCGGCGCCTTGCGGGCACGCTTAAGACCGTACTTCTTGCGTTCCTTGATGCGGGAATCACGGGTCAGCAAACCGTGCTGCCGTAATGGGCTTTTGAAGCTCTCATTAAGATCAACCAGGGCGCGGGCGATTCCGTGTTTAATGGCGCCGGCCTGTCCGGTCATTCCGCCACCGATCACTTTGATCTCAACGTTATATTTGCCCGTTGTATCGGTTACCACAAAAGCCTGCTCGATCATGCGCCTGTGGTCAATCAGCGGAAAAAGCTCCTGATAGGGCTTCCCGTTGATAATGATATTGCCGGAGCCCGAAGACAATTTAACCTGCGCTATTGCGCATTTCCTTCTGCCCGTTCCTCGGTGATATGTTGTTGTACTCATTTGCCAGAGCTCCCTTTGCCAGATTCTTTTTCGCCGGCCAGCTGTGCCTGGTGCGGATGCTTGTCTCCGGCATATACTTTCAATTTCTTATACATAGTCCTGCCTAACCTGCTGTTGGGCAACATGCCCTTAACGGCATGCTCGATGACGCGCTCCGGGTGCTTTTGCAGCATCTCTCCCAGGGTCACAGACCGGATGCCGCCCGGGTAACCGGAATACCTGAAATAGGACTTGTCCGTGAGCTTTTTCCCGGTGACCCTTATCTTTTCAGCATTAATGACCACCACGAAATCGCCTGTATCCGTATTATTGGCGAACATGGCCTTGTGCTTTCCGATAAGGAGCTTTGCAATCTGCGAACACATCCTGCCCAGGGTCTGGCCACTGGCGTCCACCAAATGCCATTTCCTTTCGATTTCACTTACTTTAGGTGCATAGGTTTTCATATTTAAACTCCGAATTATCCGCGTAAATAACCTTAATCAGGCAAAGTCCGTGTGCCGGCGCCGTAGGCCCGGCCAGGCTCAGTTTTTTCATCTCCAATATATTTTTAAATTCCTCGATTCCCATTTTCCCCGTCCCAACCCTTATCAGGGTACCCACTATGTTGCGTACCTGATGTGTTAAAAACGATTTGGCCCTGACATGGAAAGCAATTTCATCGCCTTCCCTCTCAATTCCCGCATCGTAAATCGTACGTATCGTACTCTCCTCCCTGTCCCAATCTGTGACAAATGAAGCAAAATCATGTTCCCCGATGAGCAGTTTGCTGGCAAGGTCCATTTGCCCTGCATCAAGCTCCGCTGTCACGTGGTAATACATATCGTTTCCCAGAGACGCCCTCGGCCTCCTGTTTAATATCAGGTACCGGTATTCACGGCTTACAGCATCTTTCATAACATTGAACCTGGCTGAAACTGTACCGGCCTTGAGGACCGAGATATCATGCGGCAGGTAATGGTTCATCCCGCTGACAAACACCTTGGCTGCAAATGTCGAGCCCGTCCTGAAGCTGATGACCTGGCCTCTGGCATGGACTCCCGTATCGGTCCTGCAGGCAGCGATGACGCGCCGCTCTTCTCCCGTCAGCTTGAGAATGGCCTTCTCCAGCTCATCCTGGATAGTAGGCTGATCCTTCTGCCACTGGAAGCCGAAATAACGCCCACCGTTATATTCGACCACGAGAACGATTTTTCTTAACTTGTTAAAGATCTCCACCGCGGAAGTGAATTTTACTCCACCATCTCGATGAGCGCCATCGGCGCCCTGTCACCTTCGCGGGGTGCCAGCTTCAAAACACGAGTATAGCCGCCAGGGCGTGATTTGTACCTCGGTGCGTACTCGGTAAATACCTTTTCTACCACCTGCTCATCGAAGATAAAGGCCAGTGCACGCCTTCTCGAGGCAAGACTCCCCTCTTTGCCCAGGGTAATCATCTTGTCAGCCAGTCCCCTGGCTTCCTTGGCCTTTGGCAGGGTCGTGGTAATCTTACCGTAATTCAGCAGGTCCGTAACCAGGTTACGGTATAAAGACCAGCGGTGCGCCGCCGGCCTGCCCAGTTTTCTTCCTGATAACCTGTGTCTCATTCACTATCACCTTCAGGGCCGGCGCTCTTGGCACGCCCCTTCTTCTTTTTATCTTTCTCAACGGGGGCACCTGACAACTCGACTCCCAGGTCCTTCAATACGACCTCAACTTCCTCCCTCGATTTAACGCCGAATCCGCCCAGCGACATCAAGCCATCCAGGCCTTTCTCCAGTAGCTGGCCGGTCATGGTTATACCTCCGCGTCGCAGACTGTTATACGTGTGAGTTGAAAGGTTGAGCTTTTCCAGCGGCATGTTGTAAACATCCGACGGTATCGATTTCTGCCAGGCTTCATTTTCCTCTTTCTCAGCAATGGTCCTGGCCAGCCCCGTGAAGCAGTTGAACTGCTCAACTAAAATAGCCACGCTCTCGGATAATGCTTCGATGGGGTCCATGGTATCGTCAGTCCAGATTTCCAGGTTCAATCTCTCTTTACCCGCTCCCTGGCCCGGGCCGCTGCTCTCAACAGTATAATTGGCGCGTATGACCGGGGAGTAGATCGCGTCTATTGATATCTCCTTGCTCGTACCCTCGCTGGTTACGATAATACCGACGTTATCACCCGCGCCGGCCGGCTGGTATCCCTTGCCAACCTTAACTGTGAACTCAATGCTCATTTTAGCTTCATTGGAGTCGATAGTGGCCAGGTAAAGGCCCGGGTTGACTATCTCAAAATTAGTCGGGTTTTCCACTATGATATCGCCGGCCTTCAGGTCGGCCTTTCCTTTGACATTGAGCGTCATCTTGCCCGGTTCATCGGTCCGGGAAAGAAGCTTGATTCGTATGTCGCGCACATTCATCAGAAATTCAGTCACATCCTCTTTCATGTTGGGGATGGTGCTGAATTCCTGTGTGATGCCCTCGATGAGCACGGAGGTGACGGCTGCACCGCGCAGAGAACTGAGGAGTACGCGCCGGATGCTGTTGCCCAGTATTACACCAAAGCCTTTCTCCAGCGGCTCGGCAACGAATTTGCCGTAATTCTCACGGTATTCGGTACATTCAATTTTTGGCAAAGCTAATTGAACCAAAAATCCTCCTATCGGGAATAGAATTCCACAATCGCTTTCTCGTTGAAATTCACTTTTATCTCACCTGCGGCCGGAAGCGAAACAACCCGGCCGGTCATATTCTCTTTTTCCAGCGACAACCACGCCGGTACATTTTTATCCTCAATTTTTTCAACCAGCGTCTTATAGTACTCGCTCTTAGTGCTCTCTTTGCGCCATTCGACTATATCGCCTGCCTTGACCAGGCATGACGGGACATCCGTCCTGCGGCCATTAAGCCTGATATGCCCGTGGCGGACGACCTGCCTGGCCTGGCTGCGCGAATCGGCAAATCCCAGGCGGAACACGACGTTGTCCAACCTTCTCTCAAGCAACACTACCAGGTTTTCGCCGGTTATCCCCTGCGCCCTCGAGGCCTCCTCGAAAAATCGGTGGAACTGCCGCTCCAACGTGCCGTAGGTGTACTTGGCCTTCTGTTTTTCCATCAGCTGCACGCCCAGTTCGGTCACCTTGGGCCGGCGCTTCCTGCCTGCAGCATGGGGGCCGGGAGGAGCATCCCTGCGCTCGAGAGCACATTTCTCTGTAAAGCACCTCTCGCCTTTCAGCATGAGCTTGGTGCCGGTACGACGGCACAAACGACAATAAGCTTCAATATATCTCGCCATTTCTTATACTCGCCTTCTCTTTCTGGGCCTGCATCCGTTGTGCGGCACCGGTGTCACATCTCGTATTCCGGACACCACGATCCCTGAGGCCTGAATAGCCCGTATGGCAGCTTCGCGTCCGCTACCCGGACCGCGTACGAAAACCTCCACCTGGCGCAGGCCGTGTTCCTTGGCCTTGGCAGCAGCCCCCTGCGCAGCCATCTGGGCCGCATACGGGGTGCCCTTGCGGGAACCTTTAAACCCGGCGGTGCCCGAACTGCCCCAGGAGATTACGCCTCCCTTGGCATCGGTCAATGTAATGATGGTATTGTTAAAAGTTGACGTCACAAAGGCTTTGCCTTCATGTATCAGCTTCCGTTCGCGTTTCTTTGTCCTGACCTTCTTTTTCTGCGGCATATTAAATGGTTACTCCTTTACTTCTTGGTAGCGCCGCGCTTCTGCCCGCGCCCTGCCACGGTCTTCTTAGCTCCCCGTTTGGTGCGTGCATTGGTACGCGTCCTCTGTCCTCTCACCGGCAGGTTTCTCTTATGCCTTACCCCACGGCGGCTGCCTATCTCTATCAGCCGCTTGATATTCATGGTGACCTCTTTGCGCAGCTCACCCTCTACATTATAATCCTTGTCTATCCTTTCACGTATGCGGCTGACTTCTTCATCCGTAAGGTCCTTGACCTTCTTAGTCGGATCAATTTTAAGAGCTTTCAATATCCTGTTACTGATGCTCGGTCCGATACCATGGATATACTGAATGGAAAAAAGCACTTGCTTTTCCCTGGGAATATCTACGCCTGCAATACGAGCCATGTTCTACTTTACTCCTGACTATCCCTGGCGCTGCTTATGCTTAGGGTTGACGCAAATCACCCGCACAACACCGCGACGACGGATTATTTTGCACTTCTCACAACGTTTTTTAACTGAAGCTCTGACCTTCATTTCCGATATATCCTCGTTTCCAAAAAAACCGCTTACTAATATAACCCTTTATTCACTTTATGTCAAAACAAAGTTCTTTTTTTCACTTAAATCGGTAAGTGATCCTGCCCCTCGTAAGATCATACGGTGACAGTTCCACCAGTACCTTGTCCGCCGGCAATATCCTTATATAGTGTCTGCGCATTTTCCCCGATATATGGGCCAGGACCCTGTGACCATTGGCCAACTCCACCCTGAAAGTAGCATTGGGCAATGATTCAATTACAGTTCCTTCGACCTCGATTGCTTCTTTTTTATCCATATATTGATCTTACGGCAAAGTCAGGATTTCGGCATCACCGCTCCTGATAGCAATAGTATGCTCAAAATGCGCTGAAAGGCTGTTATCAGCAGTGTGCACCGTCCAGCCATTAGCATTCTGCCGCGTCTTCCAGCCTCCGGTATTTACCATCGGCTCAAGCGCCAGGGTCATGCCTCTCTTCAGCTTGAGGCCCTCGCCTTTGCTGCCGAAGTTGGGCACCAGAGGATCCTCGTGCATATCTCTGCCGATCCCATGCCCCGAATATTCCCTGACCACGCTGTAACCCCTGCTTTGCACATAGCTCTGAATGGCAGCCCCGATATCCCCCAGGTTACCACCATCACGGGCGGCAGCGATACCCTGTACCAGGGATGCCCGGGCGACTTCCATCAGGCGCGTAGCTTCAGGACTGACCTGGCCAACGCCAACCGTGAGTGCAGCGTCTCCCTGAAAACCTTTATAAATAACCCCAAAATCCAATGAAATAATATCTCCTTCCTTCAGTACCCTGCTGTCAGGTATGCCATGGACGATCTCATCATTTACCGACGCACAGATACTGGCGGGAAAACCATTGTAGCCTTTGAACGAAGCTTTAGCTCCATTCCACCTGCCCAATTCCTTCTCGGCAAGGTCATCGAGTTGCCGGGTTTTAATTCCCGGTTTAACTGCTTCGCTCATTTTCTGCAACACTATTGCTACAATCCTGCCGGCCTCGCGCATTACGGCGATTTCTTCGGCCGATTTGATAATGGTCATTTATTTCTTCTGTTTCAATCCTTTAAGGAACTTGACGATATCCTTGCCCACTTCGCCTATGTGCTGGTTGCCGTTGCACCTGAAAAGCTTGTCTGTCTTATCATAGTAATCAAGCAGCGGCATGGTCTGCGCAAAATATACCTTCAGGCGTTCTTTAATGGTCTCTTCCTTGTCATCGGCCCTCTGGTAAAGCTCGCCTTCACACTTATCGCAGACGCCCGATTTCTTGGGCGGCTGGTTTTTCTGATGGAAGGGGGCCTGGCAGGTCCGACATACCCAGCGCCCGGTCAGCCTGTCGAGAAGTACGCCCTCGGGTACCTCGATATATATGGCCTTCTCGATCGATTTGCCCTGTTTTTCCAGAGCGGCGTCAAGAGCCTTGGCCTGCTCAAGTGTACGAGGGAATCCATCGAATACACAACCATTTTTGCAGTCGTCTTTGGCAACCCTTTCGAGGATCATCTTAATGGTTATCTCGTCAGGAACGAGCTTGCCAGCCTTCATGTAGGATTCGGCCTGCTTTCCCAGTTCGGTCCCGTTCTTCAGCGCATGCCTGAAAAGGTCGCCCGAAGCTACATGGGGCAGTGACATCTCTTTAACTATAATATCTGCCTGAGTACCCTTCCCTGCCCCGGGCGCTCCAAGCAATATGAAGAACATTTTCAAATCCTCCTTACTTTAAGAAACCTTCATAGCGACGCATGGTTAGCTGCGCCTCTATCTGCTTCATGGTATCCAGTGCTACGCCTACCACGATCAGTATGGCAGTGCTGGAAAGCGTCATCACCGATGCGCTAGTAATCTGGCTGGCGAAAAACGGCATAATGGCCACGATGGCCAGGAAAAGGGCGCCGCCCCAGGTTAAACGATTGGTTACACCGTTCAGGTAGTCCGTCGTGGGCTTGCCCGGCCGAACTCCCGGTATGAACCCGCCCTGCCGCTGCAGGGTACGCGCAAGGTCCATCTGCTCAAAGATAACCATTGTATAGAAAAAGGTGAAGCCAACCACCAGCACAAAGTAAAACACCCAGTAGAAAAGAGCAAGCGGCAGCGGTGCGCTGGGATTGAACCATTCCATAATAGTATTGGCAAAATTGGGATCCTGCCCGGCGGGCGCTGCGAAGTAGCTGGCTATAGTGCCCGGGAATATCATGAGGGACATGGCGAAGATCAGCGGGATCATGCCTGCCATGTTAACGCGCAGAGGTATGTAAGTAGACCCGGCCTGACGGTACATCTTGCCCCCGCGGAAAGCGGTGCGGGCATACTGCACCGGTATACGGCGGTGTCCCTCTGTGAAAATCACGATTAAAACAACTGTTGCCAGCGCCAGAAGTAGGAATACGCCGACGCCCGCCCAGTTGTCCTTGGCTATCATACCGCGACCCACCTGTGCAGGCAGGCCGGCGATGATGCCGCCGAAAATGATGATAGAGACACCGTTGCCGATGCCCCTCTCCGTGATGAGCTCACCTAGCCATACACATATCATGGTGCCGGCAGTCAGCGAGGCTATGATGGCCACCGTTTCTAACGGACCGGTCGCCAGTACACCGCCCTGGCTGCGTAAAAGCTGGAGCTGAGCGAAACCCTGCAGCGCTGCCAGCGGGATGGTCAGCCAGTGAGTTATCTGGTTGATCCTGTTTCTGCCGGATTCTCCTTCTTCCGAGAGTCTGCGCAGCGCGGGGATGACCGGTACCAAAAGCTGCATTATGATCGATGATGTGATATACGGATATACTCCCATGGCAGCCACGCTGAAATACCTCATGGCTCCACCGCTGAATAGGTCGAGCATACCCAGCAGCTGGCTGCGATCGAAAATCTCCTGAAGCTGAGCCAGGTCCACTCCGGGTATAGGCACATGGGCAATAAACCTGAATACGATCAGCATTGCCAGTGTGAAGATCAGCTTTTGCCTGAGGTCAGGCAGGGAGAAAGCATCTACCATTGCCTGGATCAGGCGGGGCCGTGACTGGGTCTGCGCCATGCTAGATCTCCTCCACCTTGCCGCCGGCCGCTTCGATCTTGCTCCTGGCAGTCACTGAGAACTTGTTGGCCTTGACTGTCAGAGCCCTGTCCAGTTCCCCGTTACCGAGTATCTTGACAGGTAAGGACGCTGATTTTACCAGGCCCGATTGGACCAGTACTTCAATATTTATCTCGGCATCGGCATCAAATTTCTTCAGTTCACCCACATTGACCAGGCTGTACTGTATCTTGGCTACGTTGGTGAATCCCCTGGTCCAGGGCAACCTCTTGATAATCGGCAGTTGGCCGCCTTCAAAGCCCGGCCGAAGGTCCCTTCCGGAACGTGACTTCTGCCCTTTGCACCCTCGTGTTGAAAACGTGCCGTGCCCGCTGCCGTCACCGCAGCCTACGCGCTTTTTCTTGTGTTTGGCCCCCGCCGGGGGCTTTAAATTACTTTGATCCATGTTCGTTCTCTTCTACTTTAAGCATATGGCTGACTTTGGCTATCATGCCCCTGATTACGGGGTTATCGTCTTTTTCGACCACTTCATTCAGCCTGTGAAAACCCAGTGCCCTGAGCGTCCTCTTCTGGTCGCCCGCATATCCAATATCGCTTTTTATCCACTTGATATGTATCTTAGCCACGTGCCTAACTCTCCTCGATCCCCTGCAGTCCTTTCCTTCGCCTGATACTCTCCTTGAAATCTCTCAGGTTTGCAAGGGCCAGGATGGTCGCCCTGGTCACGTTGACCGGGTTGGCGCATCCCAGGGATTTGGTCAATATGTCCCTGACGCCTGCTGCTTCAACTACGGCACGCACGCCGCCGCCGGCGATGACGCCGGTGCCCGGAGGGGCCGGCTTGAGCAGCACGCGGGCAGCTCCAAACTTGGAAAAGCTCTCATGGGGAATGGTCTTGTCCTTGAAAACAACGCTGATAACGCTCTTTTTAGCCGATACGCCGGCTTTGCGGATGGCCTCAGGTACTTCTCGGGCCTTGCCCAGGCCTACACCCACGTGGCCTTTGCCGTCTCCGACGACCACAAGAGCGCGGAAGTGCATATTTTTACCGCCCTTAACCACCTTGGTCACGCGGTCCAGGGATACCAGCTTCTCTGTGAATTCCATATCACTGATATCCACCCTTGGCATAGGGGTATGCATTTTAGTTGCTGCTTTCATACTCAAATCCTCAGAATTTTAACCCGGCTTTACGCGCCGCTTCAGCCAGCGCTTTAACCCTGCCATGGTATTTATAGCCGCCGCGGTCGAACACCACGCTGCCTATACCCTTTTCCTTAGCGCCTTTAGCCAGCTCTAATCCGACCAGCTCGGCCACCTGGCTTTTATTCTTGCCTTTCAGTTGTTCTTTCAGATCTGCACCCAGGCTGCTGGCCGATGCTAACGTTTGGCCGCTGGCATCGTCTATTATCTGCGCATAAATATTGGTCAAGCTGCGGAATACGCACAACCTCGGCTTATCAGGCGTTCCTGAAACCGTGTTCCTGATGCGCACATGGCGCCTTTTGCGGGCTACATTCGAACTTACTTTAGCCATTCTTATTTCCCTTTCGTGGCGGTCTTGCCAGCCTTGCCGGGCTTCAGGCGAAGCCGTTCGCCGGCATATTTAACACCCTTTCCCTTATAGGCGTCAGGGATGCGTATACGCCTGATTTCAGCTGCTGTTTCGCCTACGAGTTCCTTATCGACACCGGCTATTCGGATCTTGTTGGTCCCTGTGACAACGATATCTATACCCTTTGGCGGATCAAATTCCACAGGGTGGCTATAACCTATTTGCAGCTTCAGCTTGTCGCCCTCTTTTACAGCCCTGTATCCGACGCCGCTCAACTCGAGGTTCTTCTCGAAACCCTTGGTGACACCGTCAACCATATTGGCAAGCAGCGACCTGCTCAGGCCATGCAGCGACCGGTGCTGCCGGTTATCCGTCGGGCGTGTGACGATCAGGTTCCCGCCATCAAGCTTAATCGTAATATCCGGGTGGAATTCGCGGGTTAGCTTGCCTTTGCTGCCTTCAACAGTAACCTCTGTGCCGGCGATCTTGATCTTGACGCCCGCAGGCACAGGCACAGGCATCCGTCCTATACGAGACACAGGTTCACCTCACTGAGTTCAATTACCATACATAACATAACACTTCGCCGCCTATGTTTTTCTTCCAGGCCTCCTGGCCGGTCATCAGTCCCTTGGAGGTTGAGATGACAGCGATGCCGAGGCCGCCATAAACCCTGGGTATCTCCTTTTTCCCTGAGTATATCCTGAGTCCAGGCTTGCTCACGCGTTCAAGGCCTATGAAAGCAGGCTGCTTATCGATATATTTAAGTGTAATTTTTATCATGCGCTGTGGTTCACCTTTCACGATGGTAAAATCGGTGATAAAGCCCTCATCCTTAAGGATCTTGGCAACCGCGATTTTCATCTTGGAGGCAGGGACAATCACGCTGTCATGGCGTGCCATGGCAGCATTGCGCACCCGGGTTAATAAATCAGCAATCGGATCAGTAACCATTGATAAACAACTCCGCTAACTTAATACTACCAGCTCGATTTCCGTACGCCCGGCAGCTCGCCATTGAGGGCCAGCTGGCGGAAACATATGCGGCACATGCCGAATTTGCGCATATACGCTCTTGGTCTGCCGCACAGCTTACAGCGACTATGCTGTTGCACCTTGTACTTGGGCGCCCGGTTTGCCTTATTTATCTTGCATAACTTCGCCATATTTAAACCCTACTAATTTTTCTTGAACGGCATGCCGATTGCCTCGAGCAGATGCCTGCCGTCCTCGTCCGTCTTCGCCGATGTGACTATGGTTATCTCAATTCCCCTGGTCTTGTCTACCTTGTCATACTCAATCTCGGGGAACACGATTTGCTCTTTCATGCCCAGGGTATAATTACCCTGCCCGTCAAATGCATCGCGCGGCACGCCCTGGAAATCACGTATCCTGGGGAGAACAACGCTGACCAGCTTATCCAGGAATTCATACATCCTCTTATCCCGCAGGGTGACCATCATGCCGATAGGTGTACCCGCCCGCAGTTTAAAGGCAGCGATGGATTTCTTGGCTTTAGTAATCACCGCATGCTGGCCGGCGATGGTTGTCAGGTCCTTTCCCGCTGCCTCCATGGCTTTGGGGTTAACCAGCGATTCGCCCATACCCAGGTTGAGAACGATCTTATTGACCCTGGGAACTTCCATAATATTGCGGTAGCCGTACTTCTTTATCAGCTGCGGCACAATTTCTTTGTTATATTTTTCTTTCAGTCTAGGCATTATCGGGTTTCCTTAATTTAATCAATGATCTCGGAGCAACTGCGGCAAAACCTGGCCTTGTTGCCGTCTTCAAGCTCCCTGTATCCCAGCCGGGCCGGCTTGTTGCATTTATTGCAGATAATCATAACGTTGGAAATGGGTATGGGCGCCTCCAGCTCGATAATGCCGGCCTGCCGAGTTTTTCCCTTTGTCTTGGAGTGGCGCTTGATCAGGTTGAATCCTTCGACAATTACACTTTCTTTATCGGGCATGGCTTTGCGCACCTTGCCCTTTTTCCCCTTGTCCTTGCCGACAATTATCAATACATTGTCATTTTTACGGATCTTCATTTTATAGCACCTCCGGTGCCAGGGAGATTATCTTCATAAAATTCTTGTCCCTCAATTCCCTCGCGACCGGTCCAAATATGCGCGTACCCTTGGGATTGCCCTTATCGTCGAGTATTACAGCGGCGTTGTCATCGAAGCGTACGTATGAACCATCCGGCCTGTGGTGGTGCTGAGCGATTCTCACGATGACTGCCTTGACGACATCGCCTTTCTTGACCACCCCGCCGGGAATAGCGCGCTTGACGCTGCATGTAATTACATCTCCGACGGAGGCATAGCGCCTGCGGGTACCTCCCGGCACCCCTATGCACATCACCTGACGTGCACCCGTGTTATCCGCAACTTTTAATCTGGTATTCGGCTGGATCACTTTAGCTCTCCTGGTTTGCCTGTGCCAAATCGTCCTTTAAGACACCGACTATGTCTGCTTTCTGTATTATTTCAACGACCCGCCAATTCTTATCCTTTGAAAGCGGCCGCGTTTCTACGATCTTCACCACGTCGCCGACATTGCATTTGTTGTCTTCATCGTGGGCCTTAAAACTGGAGGAGTGTTTGACCACCTTATGGTACAGCGGGTGCCTGCGAAGGTTGTCAACACGTACAACCACCGTTTTTTGCATCTTGTTGCTGATGACTTTACCGATCCTGATTTTATGGTTTTTTTCCATTTTTTACTTCTTGCCAAGCTCCCGTTCGCGTATAATCGTGTTTATCCTGGCGATCCTTTTCCTGACCTTGGGCAGCTCGCAGTGGTTGACCAGTTGCTTGGTCGCCAGCTTGAAGCGCAGGTTAAACAGCTCCTGGTGAGCTTCCTCCAATTTTTTTTGCAGTTCGGCGTCGCCTAACGCCTTAATTTCAGTGAGTTTCACCTTTTACCTCTTCTTTGAGAGTTTCACGTGCAACAAACCTGGTTTTAATGGGCAACTTGTAGGCTGCCAGGTTCAGCGCTTCCTTGGCCATATTTTCCTTGATGCCACCGATCTCAAATAACATTCTGCCCGGCTTAACCACGGCTACCCAGTGATCGACAGCGCCTTTGCCGCTGCCCATGCGGGTTTCGGCCGGCTTCTTGGTGACCGATTTATCGGGGAAGATCCTTATCCATACCTGTCCACCACGGCGCAGGTAGCGCACTATAACACGGCGCGCTGCTTCGATCTGCCGCGACGTTATCCAATGGGCCTCCTCGGCCTGCATACCGAAGTCACCGAAGGTAATCGTATTACCGGATTGTGCCTTGCCACGCAGGTGGCCTCTATGGCACTTTCGATACTTCACTCGTTTCGGTTGTAACACTTTCTCTCCTTACTTCAGGAATAATGTTGCCTTTGTAAATCCAAACTTTAACGCCGATATTTCCCATTGTGGTGGCGGCTTCCGCAACGCCGTAATCAATATCTGCACACAGCGTATGCAGTGGTAACCGGCCTTCGCGGACAGTCTCACGCCTGGCGATTTCCGCGCCTCCTAATCTGCCGGCGCAGCTTATCCTTATACCCTTGGCGCCGGCCTGTCTGGTCTTAAAAGCAGCCTGCTTCATTGCCCGTCTGAAAGCTACACGCCGTTCCAGGGAATCGGCGATGTTGCGCGCCACCAGCGTGGCTTCTATCTCGGGTTGCTCGACTTCTTTTATGGATAATTTAACCTTCTTACCGCAAAGCTTCTCCAACTCGGACCTCAGTTCCTCGGCCCGCTGTCCACCCCTTCCGATTACGATACCCGGCCTGGCGGTGAATATAGTAACTATAATGTCATTCCCCTGTCGGTCCAACTCGACCCTTGCCACCGCGCCCTCGCGCAGCCTGCGCTTTATCTCTTTACGCAGTTTGAGATCATCATGCAGTACCTCCAGGTAGTGTTTCTCATCAAACCACTTGGCCTTCCAACCGCGTATGATCCCTATACGGAAACCGTAGGGATGAACTTTATGTCCCACTTATTTATCCTCCTCGGAGACGAAAACCTTGATATGCGTTGCACGTTTCAATATGGGACTGAAGCGGCCCCTGGCCTGCGGCCTGTACCTTTTCAACGTCCGGGCTTCGTCAGCCACGATATAAACAACCTTTAACTCGGATGGGTCCATCTGGAAATTATTCTCCGCATTGGAAGACGCCGATTTTATCACCTTGGCAACAACTTTAGCCGCCGGCGTAGGCGTAAATTTCAAGATGTTCAGGGCATCTTCAACTTTTTTGCCCCTTACCATATCCACCACAAGTTTCATCTTGCGGGGAGGGATCCCTATATCCTTAGCTGTTGCTCCTACTCTCATCTGTTACCTGCTTATTTCTTCTTAACCGGGGAGGCTGCTGCCACAGATTTGCCAACGTGGCCGCGGAATGTGCGGGTCATGGCAAATTCGCCCAGCTTATGGCCGACCATATTTTCAGTTATAAAAATCGGAACATGCCGCCTGCCGTCATGCACACCAATCGTGTGGCCAAGCATCTCCGGCATGATCGTGGAAGCTCGCGCCCAGGTCTTAATCACCTGTTTCTCGCCCTTTTTATTAAGGGCTTCAATTTTTTTCAGCAGCTTGGGATGACAGTACGGACCCTTTCTCGCTGAACGTGACATTTTTAATCTACCTCTTTATTTCGCGGCGTAGCGGCGCCTTACGATCAATTTATCGGATACCTTGCCTACGCGTGTCCTGTGCCCCAGCGCCGGCTTGCCCTGCGGCGTCTTGGGAGGCATACCTCTCGGAGATCGGCCTTCACCACCACCGTGCGGGTGATCACGGGGAGTCATAGCAGAACCCCTCACTTTGGGCCGCCGTCCCAGCAAACGTACCCGTCCGGCTTTACCGTGTTTAATATTCTGGTGGTCAAGGTTTCCTACCTGGCCGATGGTAGCCCTGCACTCATTCATAAAACGGCGGACCTCACCTGAGGGCAGGCGGACCATCGTATATTTGTCTTCCTTGCCCAGCACCTGCGCCGAAGTCCCTGCGCTACGCACTATCTGGCCGCCCTTGTTGGGCTCAAACTCCAGATTGTGTACCGTGGTGCCCGCAGGAATGCTGCCCAGCGGCAGGTTGTTACCCGGCTTTACCTCGGCAGTTTCGCCTGCCATGATGGTATCGCCGACACCCACTCCCAGCGGGCAGAGCATATAGCGCTTCTCGCCGTCGGCATAAAAGATCAAAGCGATTCGTGCCGTGCGGCCGGGATCATACTCGATAGCAGCCACTTTTCCGGGCACGCCCAGCTTATCCCTCTTAAAGTCGATTATGCGCGTCTTGCGTTTGGCGCCTCCGCCCCTGTGGCGCACGGTTATAACACCCCTGCTGTTGCGTCCCGCCTTTCTTTTCTGCGGAACCAACAGGGCTTTTTCCGGCACCGTCTTCGTGATATCGTCAAACGATATCTTCACCATTCCACGGCGCCCGGGGGATGTAGGGCGAAACGTCTTTAAAGCCAAATCTAACTACTCCTGTGTTTTAAGAGTGGCGGCGCTGCCATCGGTTCTTTCTCAAGAGCTTACGATGCTTGTGCTTCGCCATCTTCTTTTTACGTTTCTTTATAACAGAACCCAATTTATACTCCTGTTATCTTAAACTCCCTCAAAGAACTGGATTTTATCCCCTTCTTTGAGTGTCACTACGGCCTTTTTCCAGGAAGGGCGCTTGATTGCCCTCCGGCCCATCCTTTTTGTCTCGCCAGGCACGCTGATGATATTAACGCTTATAACACCTACTTTAAAGGCTTTCTCAACGGCCAGCCTGACCTGGTCCTTGTTGGACCTTTTATCCACTTCAAATACGTATTTATTCCGCTCTGAGAGCTTCGTGCTCTTCTCGGTCACCAGCGGTCTTCGTAAAATCTCGAATAAATTCATGGTGTAAATAAACCTCTCGGCGCCTTATCCCGCCTTTTCCTTGCTCTTTTCCGCTTTCTTATCATCCCACAGCTCTTCGATACGCCGGATTGCATCGACATCCAGCACCAGCATCCTGTAGGACAGCAGGTCAGCCACATTCAGCATCGAAACCATGGTGGTTTTTATGCCCGGTATATTGGAGCACGCCTTGGTGATGTTGTCCTTACCCATGGCGACACCTATGATAGCGGTGTTATCAATGCCCAGCGCATCCAGGATATCTGACATAAGCCTGGTTTTGGGCTCCTTGAGATCGAGCTTTTTAAGAACCTTAACCTCGCCGCCGCTTACCTTTCCTGAAAGAACGCTGCGTAAAGCCAGTATGCGCATTTTCTTGGGCATGTCCTGCCGGTAGCTCCGCGGGTGAGGGCCGAAAACCACGCCGCCGCCTTTGAGCAGAGGTGAATTAGCGCTGCCCCGCCTGGCCCTGCCGGTGTGCTTCTGAGCATACATCTTCTTGGTGCTCCTCGTCACGTCCGAGCGGGTTTGTGTGTCAGCGGTGCCCTGTCGCTTATTTGCCAGCTGCCTGAGCAGGGCCTGATGGACGACCGCCTCATTCACGGTCTGACCGAATACATAGTCGCTGACCTTTATCTTGCCGGTCTTTTCGCCTTTCAAATCAAATACTTCTAAATCCACTGCAATAACCTTTTTATGATGCTTTCTCAATCAATAGTATCCCGCCTTTAGCGCCTGGAACAGCGCCCCTAAGCAGTAATACATTCTTGGCGGTGTCGACATCGACCACTAGCAGATTGCGCGCAGTAACCTTGCGGGCGCCCATATGCCCCGCCATGCGCAGGCCTTTTAATACCCGGCCCGGCGTGGTAGTGGAGCCGACCGAACCCGGGGCGCGATGCCTGTCGGACTGGCCGTGTGTCTTGGGTCCACCCTTGAAATGATATCTCTTTACTCCACCGGCAAACCCTTTGCCCTTGGAAATGCCCTCGACCTGAACTAAATCCCCGGCCTTGAACATCCCCGCATCAATTTTCTGTCCGACCTGGTAATCTTTCACATCGTCAATGCGTAATTCGCGCAGATACCTGTAGTTGCCATTCTCTTTAAGATGTCCCTTCTCCGCTTTACCCAGCTTTTTCGCCTCGCCAAAACCGATCTGGACAGCATTGTACTTATCCTTCTCGAGCGTCTTGACCTGGGTGACACAGCAGGGTCCAGCTTCGACAGCTGTAACGGTTATCTCCAGATTCTCCCTGTACAATTGCGTCATTCCGATTTTTTTTCCGAGTATGCCAGCCATTTTTCTTAATCCTACAATCTAATATCGATTTCTACGCCTGAGGGTAATTGAAGCTGGGTAAGGGCATCAATCGTCTTGGTCGTCGGGCCGACTATATCGATCAGCCTTTTATGAGTGCGCATTTCAAACTGTTCACGGGAGTCCTTATCAATAAAACCCGACCTGATGACACAGAATTTCTCGATCCTTGTCGGCAGGGGCACCGGGCCTATCACCTCGGCGCCTGATTTTATTGCAGTTTCAACAATCTGCCCGGCAGACTGGTCGACCATCCTGTGATCGTATCCCCTCAATTTAATTCTTATCTTCTGCTTGGTCATTTACCTACCCTTCGATTTAGCTAACATTTCCTCAAGTATATTGGCGGGCACTTCACTGTATTGCTGGAATTCCATGGAATAAGTAGCCCGGCCCTGGGTCAGCGACCTTAAAGTGGTCGCGTAACCGAAAGACTCGGCCAGGGGAACGAAACAATGTATAACGCAGGTCTCCCCGTGTGTCTCGATGCCCTGTATCTGGCCGCGTCTGGAATTGATATCGCCGATTACGTCTCCCATAAAGGATGAGGGAGTTACCGCCTCAAGCCTCATAATGGGCTCCAGAACTGCCGGTTTTGCCCTGGCTACGCCTTCCTTCAGAGCAATAGAACCGGCCATTTTGAAAGCCATTTCCGACGAATCGACATCGTGCTCGCTTCCGTCAAATACCGATACCTTTATATCTACCAGCGGATATCCGCTGACGCCGCCCGTGTCCAGCGCTTCCTTTACACCGGCCTCAATGGCCGGAATATACTGTCGTGATATATCGCCGCCGCGTACTGCATTGACGAATTTAAATCCGCTGTTACGCTCGCCCGGCTCTATCCGCAGCCAGCAGTGGCCATACTGGCCATGCCCGCCTGTCTGACGGATAAAACGGCCCTCAGATTCAACAGGTATAGTGACCGTTTCCTTATAGGCTACCTGTGGCTTACCAACGCTTACCTGCACGCCGAATTCCCTCATCATGCGATCTATCAGGACCTCGAGGTGAAGCTCACCCATGCCCGATATGAGCGTCTGCCCGGTTTCCTCGTTGGTTTTAACCTTAAAAGTAGGATCTTCTTCCGAAAGTCGGCCCATGGCATCGCCCAGCTTATCCTGATCAGCTTTACTCTTGGGCTCAACCGCCATATGGATAACCGGCTCGGGGAATTTAATATCCTCAAGCAGAATGGAGTGCCCGGCATCGCATAGCGTGTCACCTGTGAATGTATTCTTTAATCCGAGTGTGGCCGCTATGCAGCCCGTATCCACTTCGTCGATTTCTTCGCGCTTGTTGGCGTGCATTAGCAGCAGCCTGCCCAGGCGCTCCCTGCTTTGCCTGCTGGCATTATATATTTGCGCACCGACCTTGATACTGCCCGAATAAACGCGGAAGTATACCAGCCTGCCCACAAACGGGTCTGATACCACTTTAAATGCGAGCGCAGTAAACGGTGCGTCGTCGCTGGCCGGACGCTCAACTTCCTGCCCGGTGGTTGTATCAATAACCTTCAGCGCCGGCTTTTCCAGGGGCGATGGCAGGTAGTCGACTACCGCATCGAGCACCAGCTGGATGCCCTTATTGCGCAGGGCGGTGCCGCAGACTATCGGCACAATTCTGTTGGCTATGGTCAGGCGCCTGATTGCGGTTTTGATATCCTCTTCACCGATCTCTTGATTATCAACATACTTAAGCATAAGCTGATCGTCATTTTCCGCCAGCTTCTCTATCATATCGTGCCTGGCCCTGGCAGCCTCTTCCTTCATGTCCGCGGGGATCTCACTTTCTACCGGCTCGCCTGTAACCTCGTCCGGAAAAGTCCAGACTTTCCTGGCGACCAGGTCGATAACACCGCTGAAAAGGTTCTCCTTCCCAATCGGGACCTGTATAGCTACTGTCTTAGCCTTCAGTCGCTCCTCTATCATCTGGATAGTACGCATGAAATCGGCGCCCACCCTGTCCATCTTGTTGATGAAGCAGATCCTGGGCACCCCGTACTTGTCTGCCTGGCGCCACACCGTTTCCGACTGTGCTTCCACTCCGGCCACAGCGTCCAGCACAACCACGCCCCCGTCAAGGACGCGCAGGCTGCGCTCAACTTCAGCCGTGAAATCGACATGCCCCGGAGTATCGATGATATTGATGCGGTGATCTTTCCAGTGGCAGGTCGTAGCAGCCGAAGTAATGGTTATACCGCGCTCCCTCTCCTGTACCATCCAGTCCATGACTGCAGTGCCGTCATGCACCTCGCCGACCTTGTAGGTCCTGCCGGTATAGAAAAGGATGCGTTCGGTAGTCGTGGTCTTACCGGCATCGATATGGGCAATGATGCCGATGTTCCGAACCTTGTCCAACGGAAACGATCTTGTCACTTTATTATTACCCTGGCCTGATTTAGGCCGGGATTCCTTAACGCCTGTTGTTACCATCTGTAATGCGCAAATGCCTTATTTGCCTCAGCCATCTTGTGGGTATCCTGTTTCTTCTTGATGGAGTTGCCCTGTCCCTGGGCTGCATCCATCAATTCTGCGGCCAGCTTTTCGGCCATCGACCTTCCGCCGCGGTCCCGGGCATAAGTAATGATCCATTTGGTTGCCAGGAACTCGCCGCGCTCCGGGCTTACCTCGATGGGCACCTGGTATGTAGCGCCGCCGACGCGCCTGGACTTGACCTGTAGCGCGGGGGTGGCATTTTTCATAGCCTGTTCAAAAATGTTCAGGGGTTCAGTCTTCATCTGTTTGTTGATGCGATCAAACGCATCGTAAACAATGCCCTGGGCTGTGGATTTTTTACCCATATACATTATTTTATTAATAAACCTGGCAACCACCTGGCTCCCGTACTTGGGATCCGGGGCTACTTCCTTGTTTACAAACTTCGCTCGCCTCGACATAATATCTCCCGTTACATTTAGCTGGCTGCTGCAGGCGCCTTGGGAGCTTTGGCTCCGTATTTGCTTCTTCCCTGCCTGCGCTTGTCGACTCCCGCGGCATCGAGTGTGCCACGGATAATATGATAGCGGACGCCCGGCAGGTCCTTAACCCTGCCGCCGCGGATGAGAACTACTGAGTGCTCCTGGAGGTTATGCCCTTCCCCCGGGATGTATGCCGTAACTTCAATGTGATTTGTCAGCCGCACGCGGGCGATTTTGCGCAAAGCAGAGTTAGGTTTTTTAGGAGTCATGGTTTTAACCTGCACGCACACACCGCGCTTCTGCGGGGAACACACGCCCTTCCTGGATTTGTTCTTCAGTGTGTTGTATATCACCTGCAACGCGGGAGACTTGGTCTTTCTGGCTACCCTGCGGCGGCCCTTTCTGACCAGCTGGTTTACTGTCGGCATACTAATCTCATCCTTACGTTTTTATTCCCTATTTTTCGGCAAATTAAAAAGCCACCCAGTTGTCCCCGGACTACTTCCCGATCTGGCCCACATCCCGGGTCAACCAGCCGGCTTGATTGTTATCCAGGTCACGCAAAACCTGCGCTAAACTGATAAATATTAGCGCAACTTTGCAACAAATGGAAATATTATCACAGGAATTCAGCTCCTGTCAACAATAGCAGATCTATGGGATTTAATGCGTCCATTTTTGCCATGATTACCGGGCAGATAGAAAACCTGCGCCGATGCAGACAGCAGCAATGGATTATGCTGTACAATATACACTATATATGGCCCGTTTCAAATAATCTCTTATAAATAAAGGAGATCACAGATGACAAAACAGGCAGATCCTTTTGAAATATATGCGAAGCTGAAGGCGCGCATAGATGAGAATAAGTTCCCTGTAGAGCCCATCTATTTTGAGCTGGCAAACAAGATTTTTCCCGGCGATAAAGAGATCATGCCCAGGATCATAGCCCGCCTGGCCGATGCCGAGCAGGCCAGGATTGTTGCGGCGCTGCCTGATCCCGATTTGCCACCCTCATCCGGACGGTCGCTGGAGGTATCCGATACCTTTGCCGGAAAGCTGGGCATGGATAAGGCACTGGTAACGAAGCATATCCGTGAGCTGTTCGAGAAGGGCCTTGTATTTCCCACCAAGAAAGGACCTGCCATGGCGCGCACCTTCATGCAGTTGCACGATGCCGCGCTGGGCAATCCCAACTATGATAAAAGCCTGGGCCGGATTTATTACGATCTGTGGGGTTCCATCGAAGGGCCGATGATCAAGCCTGCCGCCGGCAACCTGCCCGCCGGCTATGCCAGCGAATTCAGGGTTGTGCCGCGCTGGCCCTCTATTAAAGACGTGCCCGGTGTCCAACCGTTCGAAAATGCGCCTGCCCTGTTGAAATCCCGCAGCCTGATTGCAGTGATGCGTTGCGGCTGCAAGGCGTCTCACACTGACCGCTGGTGCAGCGTGCCGGACGAGTCATGCATCACCCTGGACCGCACAGCCGAGTACAACCTGGACAGGAAAACGGGCAGGAAGATATCCGCTGACGAGGCCATATCCATTATTGAGAAATTCGACAAGCAGCCTACCGTGCATCTCACCGTTAATCAGCGTGAGGTAACCCAGCTTCTCTGCAACTGTCACTACTGCTGCTGCCTGGCTATTAAGATTGCTCAGAAGAGCCGCTTTATCTCACAGGTCGATCCCAAGAAGTGTAAGGGCTGCAAGGTTTGCGTGGAAAGGTGCCAGTTCCAGGCCACGTCAATGAAAAAATATGAGGGGATCGATGGCGAGAAAGCCTTCTCCGATCCCGAGGTTTGCAGGGGCTGCGGGAGCTGCAACATCACGTGCAAGTCAGGCGCCAGGAGCATGAAGCTGGTGCGTCCGCTCGAGCATGTGCCGGAGGCGCTGAGCATCTACTAACCTTTATTATCCCGTAACCGCCCGCCGGAACGGAATGACTTAGATGGGATATTTCCATTGCCCCCTGGGGGCGCCATACTATGATGATGATGCCTGCATCGATTGCGGCCTGTGTTATGCCAAAACGTCCGAAGAGAAAGTGGAAGCGTCCAGGAAGATACGGGAATATATGAAAGCACATGTGCCGCGTACATCCGCCGTGAGCAAGATCGCGGTTTGCGGCAAGGGAGGTTCGGGGAAGACAACGGCGGTTGCGCTGCTCGCGCTGGCCTTCCAGGAGGCCGGGAGAGGGGTGATAGTCATCGATGCCGACGAGTCCAATCCCGGCCTGGGCAGGATGCTGGGAATCAATGATGAGCCTAAGGCTCTCAGTGATCTATTTAGCGAACACGGGCTGCTCTCAGGGCGTGAGCGGTTTTCCATGGACGATATCCCGCCGGAATTTGTGTCGATTATTAATGGTCTGCGGTTTATGGTGGTGGGCAAGATACTGGATCCCTTCCAGGGCTGCGCGTGCTCACTTGCGGAGTCGGCCCGCCAGATAGTTGAAAAGCTCGAATTGAGAGAAGGCGAGGTGCTCATTCTGGACATGGAGGCGGGTGTTGAGAGCTTTGGCCGCGGTGTTGAAAGACATGCCGATACAATACTGATCGTGGTTGAGCCGTCCTTCGAGTCCATTGTCGTGGCCGGGCGGATCGCTCAGATGGCACAGGGCATGGGAATCGGACGGGTGGGCGCTATCCTCAACAAGGTCGCTTCCGAAGCTATGTTGTCTCGCTCTGCTCAAGAATTGGAAAAGCGGGGCGTTAAAGTATTCGGCGTCCTGAACTACAGCCGGGAATTGGCCGAGACGGCTTTTAACGGTCAGCAGGTGCGTAGCCGGGCCGCGATCGAAGAGGCCGGAATTATTATTAAGGCCGCTAACCTACGATAAAATTAAGCCCTGCTGCCCGGCCGGTAGCTCCACGGTAAAAATAGCTCCTTTGCCGGGTGCGCTTTCGGCGAAGATATTGCCTCCATGTTCACGGATTATACTGTGGCAGATACTGAGCCCCAGACCCGTTCCCTCCCCAATCTTCTTTGTCGTATAGAAAGGATCGAAGACATGGTCCAGCTTGTCGGGCGCTATGCCGGGGCCGTCATCTGCTATGGACAACCTTATATTGCTCCCGGATAAGCGCGTGCTGATGACGAGGGTGCCGCGCTGGTGAATCTCGTACATAAAATACTCCGCATTTAATATGATGTTGAGCAAGGCCTGTTGGATCTGAGCGGCGTCGCAATATATTGAGGGCAATCCTTCCGCCAGGTCCAGTTTCACACTGATGTTCTCTTTTTGCATCCGGCTCTGCCTGAGTTTGAGCACATCTTCAACCAGGCTATTTATCTGCTCGGCATTTTTCTCGGCCGCCTGGCCGCGCGAAAAAGTAAGGAAGTTTTTTATCACATCGGCTGCCCGCTTACTTTCCCTGTAAATGGATTCCACATCTTCTCTTATCTCCGGGGACGTGGCGGGATTTTGCTGCAGTAAATAGGCAAATCCCATTACCGCGGTAAGTGGAGTATTGATCTCATGGGCCAGGCCGGCGGCCATCTCTCCCAGGGAGACCAGCCGGTCGGCAACAATGAGGTTCTCAGTCATTTTTTTCTGTGCTGTGATGTCCCTTGCCACACCGATTACCCCGGTTGCCTTCCCCTCTCCATCACGTAATATGCTCATTTTTTCCTGTGCCCAGTAATATTGGCCGTCAGGGGCCTTTACCTTATATTCGATGACCTGAATGTCCGCTTTTCCATCAACCAGCGCCTTCATGGCCATTACTTTGCGCTTAATATCCTTTTTATCTATACCCAGTCTGTCGGCATATAAGCGGTCATGTGTAACAATATCTATTACCTCGTCAGCTTTGAGACCGGTGTACGGCAGTACCGAAGGGCTAATATACTGCGGCCTCAAATCGAGGCCGGCAGTCCATATCACGTCCAGGGAATTATCAGCCAGCAGGCGGTAACGCTCCTCACTCTGCCTCAACGCTTCCTCAGCCTTTTGACTTTCTGTGATATCCGTCATCAAAACCAGGATAGCCTGCTTGCCTTCCCACACGATAGCAGTAGCCCTCATTTCCGCCCATTTGACCGATCCGTCTTTATCCATAAACCGGAAAGCATACTTCGATGGCGGGCTCTCCCCGCCTATCCGGGCTATGTAGCGCTCCAATACCATTTGCCTGTCTTCGGGATGGATGAACTCGACAAAAGGTCTGGATAGGAACTCATCCCTGCTATAGCTTGTTATTTCAAACGTCCTGTCGTTGACGTATTTGACAACGGAATCCTGTACAACTGCAACGGCTTCACCGGCGTTTTCCACCACCAGCCTGTATTTTTCCTCGGATTCACGCAGTTCCTTTTCAGCCTTTTTCCGCTCTGTAACATCACGGCCTATGCCAAAGACTATCTTTCGTCCTCGGACCTGCAGTGGTGTGATGGTAAGTTCGAGCACCTTTATCTTTCCCCAGACATAATAGTCTCTCTCCACCGTCCCACCAGTCTCCCAAATGTTACGTAGATTTGCATACCAATCCTCATCAAGGTAAGGAGGCAATGTATTTTTCACGTTCATGGCGAGAAACTCTTCGCGCGTACACTCGAGAAAGGCGAGCGCCGCATCATTGCCGTCTATGTAATTGCCCTCTGTATCTTTGACCATTATGGGATTCGGGGTTCGGGCAAACAGGGTCCGATAACGTTCTTCGCTCTCTAAAAGAGCCTCCCTGTCTACGATGTGGGCAATGAAAGTGCCCAGGTCTGCCGCAATGGCCTCAACCACACTGCGGGCGCTGAACGGGATTTCTTCGAACACATGCGAGGCGATGTTCAGACATGCCACCGCTCTGCCGTTGTGTATGACAGGGATAATACCTATTCCTTTCAATCCCTCCCCCTGCCGGACCTGGTCTGTGGGTTTATCGATCTCGTTGTATGTTGTGTATACTGATTTGCCACTATTAATAATCTCGGCGTTTGGTTCCGAATCATTGTAATAGGTAACCTGCCGGATAAAACCCTCTGATAGCCCTCTGGAAACCGCCAGTTTAAACCCGCCGGCCAGTGGATCTGCCAGATAGATACCGCCGCTATCCATACCGGACACGAGGATTGCAGTATCCAGGCATAAACTCAGGGCCTCATCGAGGTTCTCAATCCCGTTGAGCGCCACCGCCAGGTCTCTCTGCACCCTCATCTCCTCCTGCGCTCTCTTACGCTCAGCAGATTCCTGTTTCAACCTTTCACTCAGGGCCTCCAAATGGGCGGACCTCTCATGCATCTGCTTCAGCATACCCTGCCGCTGCCTGCGTACCTCATCCTTCAGTCCGGTACGCTCGATTATGACTTGCACGTGCCCTGACAATGACTCGACCGTTTCCACAGTCCCCTCTGTTATCCCTTGTACTGCAGTGCTGGCAAGCAGGATGTATCCTGCCACCTTTTCCTCCAACCTGACGGGCACCAATGCCAGCGACCTGTAGCCGTAAGAGTTGAAGGCGTCAAGTACCAGCTCTTTCAGGCTCCCATCCAGCCTGTCCTGCACAGCAGGTGTGTCGCCCAGGTAAAGTGAGCCTTCACTGCCGAAGGAAATTTCTGCATCGGCCTCTCTGAAAAGCGTCTCAATAGCAGGTTGTGGAACAGCCTTGTCCCCATCCCACAGGCCCGGGCTGTGCCCGGTCCCGGCTTTGAGTGTCCTGTTCCCATATATATCCGAGATAACTATCTGCACAAAAGGGCAACCGCTGTACTCTTTAAGCAGGTCAACCAGCTCATCCAGCAGCGGCTGAATCGACTGATGCCTCAGCGCCGCCGCATAATATCCAGTCAGCAGGTGCTCCCTGTTCCGCAGCCTGGCCGCTTCAGTTACGTCCTTGATCTGGAGGTTCATGCCTTCGAATCGTTTCTTCCTGGATAAATATGGCACAAGTTTCAGATCCCAGTATCGAGTCGGCTGCCCCGGTTTACTGATGGGCTGGGCATCCACTGATAGTTGCTGCCCCGTTTGTTTGACGGTGCGCCACAGCTCCCTGAACCCATCCGCCTCTCCCGGCGCTCCCCACAACGCATTCTTTCTCAGCTTGCGCCCTGTCAGCTTCCTGAGTGGCAGCCCGCTGATGGCCGCAAAACTCGGGTTGCAGAAAGTAATCACGCCTGTTTTATCGAAGATGCAGACTCCTTCGAGCATCCCCTCCATCAGGACTGTCATCTGTCCCCCATCCGGCTTCGGTTTACCAGCTGCACTGCGCCCGCTGACTGCCCTGCCTTTCTTAGGCTCAGGGCGATGCCCGATGGTTCGCATAACGGCTTGCCTGGCCCCGTTCTTATCTGATCTTTGTGCCAACCTAGTTCCCCTCCCTGTACTAACGGCCTGCCCCTGTCTGCAACAGCTTACTTTATACTCTTTCTCCCCGTAAGGTGTCAACGCATCACCCCGTATGACGGCTCAGTCTGCCGTCGCATAAACATATGCGCGCCTTTGTGACAGGGCATGGCGGCGGTTATAATTGAAGTCTCACTTGTATGCTACAGATCAACGATAAAATATTGCAGGGCATTGTAAAACCCGCGCGTTACACAGGCGGGGAGTGGAATTCCACACCCAAAAATTGGGAGGCTGCCGGTATCAGGGTAGCGCTGGCGTTCCCGGATATCTACGAAGTGGGAATGTCCAATATGGCGATACCCATTCTCTATGAGATCATCAACAATATGCCGGGCGCTCTTGCAGAACGCGTTTACGCGCCGTGGATCGATATGGAGCAGGCGCTTCGTCTGAATAATCTGCCGCTTTGCAGCATCGAGACCGGCCGGCCGCTTCGTGACTTCGACATTATCGGCTTCTCATTGGGATATGAGCTTAGCTGCACCACAGTTCTCAACATGCTCGACCTGGCAGGACTTCCGGTTTTCAGCAAACAGCGCGACGGCTCATACCCTCTGATCGTGGCCGGCGGTACCTGTGCCATGAACCCGGAACCTCTTTCCGACTTTATCGATGTATTCTTCGCCGGCGAAGCCGAAGATGTGCTGGAGGGGCTGTTGAACACCGCGCAACAGCATAAGGGTGACAGGGACATGTTGCTGCGCCACCTCGCGAAGCTGCCTGGCGTATACATACCGCGCTTTTACTCGCCGTCTTATGGCGCAGACGGGATACTGGCTTCTATGCGTCCTGTGGATGCAGAGGCTCCACCGAGTATAGCTAAAGTTATTGCCGGCAAGCTCAGGCCCGTAACGCGGCCGGTTGTACCTTATATAGAGGTTATACACGACCGTGCCGCCGTTGAGATCCAGCGTGGCTGCAGCCGCGGCTGCCGCTTCTGCCAGGCCGGGGTACTCTATCGCCCTGTAAGGGAATTGCCCGAGGACAGTGTGCTCGAGTCCGCCGGCTGTCTGCTGGAAAACACGGGCTACAGTACGCTGGCGCTGATCTCTCTTAGCTCCGGCGATTACAGCAACATCAGCCACCTGGTACAGACCCTGTCAGCCAGATATGCCGGATCGGGGATAACCATCTCTCTGCCCAGCCTCCGGATGGACAAATCTTCTATTAACCTTATCGATTCCCTGCCTGCAGGCCGTAAAACCACACTGACATTTGCACCGGAGGCAGGCAGCGAGCGCCTGCGCCGGGCTATCAATAAGTGGATACCGCAGGATGCCATGCTGGATACCTTTGCTGCCGCTTTTGAAAAAGACTGGATGAACCTCAAGCTTTATTTTATGTTAGGCCTGCCCTCGGAGACGTCGGATGACGTGAAGGATATTGCCGTCCTGGTGAACTCTATAAGCCGGTTGGGCAAAAGTATCCGTGGGCGGCCACCGCGGGTCAGAGTCTCAGTATCGTCTTTTGTTCCCAAACCCCATACCCCCTGCCAGTGGGCCGCCCAGGATTCGGGAGAGCAGCTTGAGTCCAAGCAGGCCCTGTTGCAAAGCCTTCTGCACCGGGGCAGTGTGCAGCTTTCCTGGCATGATGCTAAAACCAGCATGCTCGAGGCTGTATTATCAAGAGGGGACCGCCGCCTCGGCGCTGTCATCTACGCCGCCTGGAAAAAGGGATGCCGCCTGGCCACATGGAGTGAGCTTTTCGACTATGCCAGGTGGCAACAGGCTTTTGATGAGTGTGGCATAGATCCGTCCTCATATGCCCACCGGGAAAGGGATCCCGGTGAATGTCTTCCCTGGCAGCATATCAGTCCAGGTGTGAGTATGGGTTTCCTGAAGTCGGAGCGGGACAGGATGCTGTCAGGAGAGCTGACCCGCGATTGCCGGGTGGAGGAATGCAACCTGTGCGGGCTCCAGGGCTGTCACCCGTCTTGCCGCGCAAGGGCGCGCTAAACTCTCTTCGCTCCCAGTTGAGCAGGGCCGTGCCGTACTCAGGAAATTTGACTTTAAGGCTCAATTAGCATAATCTTTATGTTTTGTTACTAACTCTGGAGAAAGACGATGAAAAGACTTGAGCTTGAAGTGTTAAAACGAGAAATAAAAGGCAAGAAAGTTCGGTTCCTGCGGCGCGGCGGCCTGATACCCTGTAACATCTATGGCCAGGGCATCGAATCGCAACCCGTACAGGTCGAAGCCCGCAAGCTCGGACAGATCATTGCCAGGGCAGGAGGAACAGACCTGATCGCACTTAAGATGGGTGGCACCGACACATCGGGCATGGTGCTCATCCGCGATGTGCAGCGCAATCCCATGACCGGCGAGCCCATCCATGTGGATTTTTACCAGGTCAATATGTCAGAGAAGCTCAAGGCTGATGTCCCGCTGGTCTTTACCGGCGCCGCCCCGGCCCTGAAGCTCAAGAACGTCTCCCTCATGCATGCCATGACCGCAGTACAGATCGAAGCCCTGCCGGAAGACCTGCCGCATAATATCGAGGTAGATATTTCCAGCCTGGCGCTCCCGGAGCAGTCCATACATGTCAAGGACATCAAGGTCAGCAGCAAAATCACTATCCTGACTGATCCCGACCAGATGCTGATCAAGGTTGCCGAGGTACGCAAGGTCGTTGAAGAGGTCCCGACTGCAGAAGCGCCGGCAGAGGGCGAAGAGGCGGCAGCGGAAGCAGCAGAGGGCGAAGAGGCAGAGGCAACGGCAGAGAAGCCCGAGAAGAAATAATATCGCTATTGAAAGCCCCCTTCCTGATAGGAAGGGGGCTTTTCTTTTCCTTATTTATACTTCTGCACAAAGTCACCGAGCTCACGCAGGTAGAGTTCCATGCCTTCGGCAAAGATCGTATTGTGATCCGCCCCGGGTATAATCACCATTTTTTTGTCGGCAGTTGCGACATTGCGAAAAATCTTCTCCCCTTCGCCCAGCGGCACAATTGAATCGTACTGTCCATGGATCACGAGGGCGGGCATGGTTATCTTGACCACCCGGTCAAATCCCGGAGAGGGAGGGAATGTCTGTCCGGGTTGCTGCAGTATCCTTCCCTTTCTGCCCAACAGGTCCTTTACGTCACAGAAACCGCTCTCTATGACCATACCCTTAAAATCATGAGGATAAGCAGACGCCAACTTATGGCCGGCCCGCTGCCCAGCGAGCGCCCCATGATGAAGCGGCTGCCCGCATATTCTTTGTCTTTTAAGAACTGCTGAAACCACCTGGCGATAGCATGGGCGTCCCTCATCATGCCGCTGACCGACGGCCTGCCGCCGCTTCCGCCATACCCCCTGTAATCTGCGACGAAAAGGTTGAGGCCGATATTGTTGAAAGCGATGCCGATATCCTCATATTCACTGGCCAGCTCACCGTTACCGTGAAAAAAAAGCAGGTTGGCGTTTGCAGCGTCCCCAAAATAGAACCGGCAGGAGATATCAATACCCTCTCCCACCGGGACCATATACCCCTTTGACCTGGCCGTGTCAGCCGGTCTGTAATCGTCCGGCCTGGGATAAAAAATGAAATTCAAGATCGCAGGATTATCAAACGCTTCGAATTCCTGCCAACTATCCGCCATGTTGTTATCCCGCTAAAAATACGCTCTGATTATCTTGCCGCTGATTGTCTCGCCTACCTCCAGCAGGCCGTAAGACTCATCTGCGCGACCCGGATTGAACAGCAATACACCGTTGATCGATTTATTCGTAGCGATGTGGCTGTGGCCGAATACAACGGCATCTGTGCCGGGGAAAATTTGCAGTACGAGGTCCTCCAAACCGGCAGGTCCACCGCTGCCGTGTACGATGCCGATTTTCTTTCCCTCTACCTCCAGCACCTTATTTTGTGGGAAATTGACCCTTACTTCGGGAAGGTCCATGTTGCCGTACACACCGTGCACCGGCGCCAGTGTCTGTAGACCCTGTATGACATCCATGGTCACGATATCGCCCGCGTGCACTATCAAATCGACCTTCTCAAGGACAAGGACAAGTTCCCGCGGAAGCTGGGCAAACTGCCTGATATGTGTATCCGAAATAACGCCGATTCTCACCATAACAATCCTCTGTTAGTATAATTCCGGTGACAATGCATAGTAAAGATCACCCGAACCGGATAACAAACTCCCGTCCTCATGAGCATGGGGACGGGAGAAAAGAGGAGGTGATACCCTTGTTATTACCAGGAATAGGCAACGAGGCCTAAAACTAAGCTTATGATTGAGTATCCTATCAAGATTGCGGCAAACTGCATGTTGGCGCTCATTATTCAGGCCCCCGTCTTTTCCTTTCCGCAATATAAAACGGGCCTACGGAAAAAAAGTTTAGGTCATGCTCGCCGGCCGGTTGGATTTGTGCACGGCTTAAACTATACTTTATTTAAATCATGGTATTGTTTGTCTGCATGACGGGTGCGATCACCCCTGTCCAGAGGAGGTAGCCATGTATTGTAGTCATCATCCCGACCGCGACGCCATCGGCGCCTGCGTTGCCTGTAATGAGGCTGTATGCCCGGAATGCAAGGTGGAATACGAAGGCAAGATATATTGCAATCCGTGCGTCCAGAAAATGGTTTCCGGAGGTGATGCCGCGGCTTCACAACCGGCTACAGTTTTACTCATGGCGAACACTTCCGGCATGGGAAGCCGGGCTTCAGTACCACGCGAGTTGGGCGAGTGGAATTGGGGTGGCTTCCTGCTTACCTGGATCTGGGGCATCGGCAACAATGTCTGGTGGTCTTTTCTCGTATTCATTCCCTATCTCGGATTTCTGGTCATGCCCTGGGTACTGGCTTTCAAGGGAAATCAGTGGGCCTGGCAAAGCCGTCACTGGGAAAGCGTAGAGCATTTCAAGCGTGTGCAGCATACCTGGGCTATATGGGGGCTGGGTATTACCATCGGGGTGACTATCCTGCTGACCATCATACTTCTTATCGGTTTCGGGCTCATGTTCTGGGGTGTACAGCAGTCCGGAGTCCGGCCATTATAATGTAAGCAACAATTGATGTAATAACGGGAGGATACTGAAGATGAAGTGCGCTATCCATACCGACCGTGAAGCCATTGCAGGCTGCTGCAGTTGCGGCAGGTATGTTTGCCCCGAGTGCAAGGTTACCATCGACGGGCAAATCTACTGCAATCAGTGCGTGGATGCAAAGCTAAAAGGAGGGGCCGGGCCGGGGCTCCCCCCGTCCGGTGTTTCCAATAGCTCCGGCCGGGGCGCTCTTTCACAAGTACCACCTGAGATACGCGGCTGGAACTGGGGAGGCTTCCTGCTCACCTGGATCTGGGGCATCGGAAACAACGTCTGGATCTCCTTTATAGCTCTGTGCGGTTTACTTCCGTACGTAGGCTGGGTTGTCAGCCTGGTTATGGCCATTATCCTGGGCATACGCGGCAACGAATGGGCCTGGCAGAACAAGCAGTGGGATAGCATCGAGCACTTCAAAAAGACGCAGCGGACATGGATGTGGTGGGGTATCGGTGTGATCCTTTTGCAAATAGCTCTTGTTGTAGCAGTGACCGTGCTCATCATATCGCTGATCATGATTGCCGCCACCGCGGGTCTCGACACGAACTTCGACTGGCAGAAAATATTCCCGTCCACTTAATGATAGCTATTACATCTGGACATAAATTATGAACGATCTACTTATCTACGCACTGGCCTTTTCCGGCGGTCTGGCCATCGGTGTGGCTGTTACAATCATCATTACGCGTGTTTACAAGCCCTACTACAAGCAGGATATGCTGACCATCAGCGGCGAGGTGCAGAAGAACCTGGCCGCGTTCACAGATGTTGCTACACAGACGGCCATAGATCACCTGGTCAAGATGTCGGGGCAACTCGTGACCGCACAATCACAGCTCAGCGAGCAGAATCTCGAAGGCAAGAAGTCTCTTATAGATCAATCCATCAAGGAGGTGCGCGACAACCTCAAGAGCGTGGAGACGCTGATGAGCGGTCTGGAAAAGGACCGCGCCAGGGCTTATGGCGAGCTTCTCTCCCAGCTCAAGACCGCTTCGGAACAGACGATCAGACTCTCGGAGACAACCGGCAAACTCCAGGCGGCCCTCGGCAACACAAAGGTGCGGGGACAGTGGGGTGAACGCATGGCCGACGATATCCTTGCCAGCATCGGTTTCGTGGAAGACATCAACTACCGCAAGCAGCAGGTGGATACAGCCGGCGGCTCCAGGCCGGATTACACTTTTCTGCTTCCCAACCGGTTGGTGCTCAATATGGATGTCAAGTTCCCCCTGGATAACTATTTAAAGCATATCGACACGGATTCAGAGGCCGACAGAGAGGGCTTCAAGGCCGCTTTCCTCAAAGACGCCCGCCAGCGTATAAAGGAAGTCACCACCCGCGATTACATCAACCCCGAACAGAATACCGTTGATTATGTGCTCGTGTTGATACCCAACGAACAGGTCTACAGGTTTATTAACGAGAACGATCCGGCCATGCTGGACTACGCCCTCCAATCGAAGGTGGTGTTATGCTCACCTGTAACGCTGTATGCGGTGCTGGCACTGATAAACCAGGCCGTCAAGAACTTCAAGATGGAGAAAGGCCTGGTCGAGATCATCACCCAGATCAAGCTGTTCGCCGCCCAGTGGCAGAAATTCGTTGAAAGCATGGATAAGATGGGAAGGAAACTGCAGGATGCTCAAAAGGAGTTTGACACCCTCACAAGTACGCGAAAAAACATGCTGGAACGGCCTCTGCTCAGGATAGACCAGATCAGGCACGATAGCGATATCAAAGAGCTTGATGTAATCGAAGCCGGGCCTTCACCTTCCGAGCAGCAGATGCTGGAGTAGGCCTAAAAACCTGCTTACAGCCCCTCGCCTATCTCTTTGAGCGCCTGGTCTGCTTTTTGTATGACTGAAGGGTCGGTGGTCATACTCTTAGCCTTTCGGTAATCCTCCGCTGCTTTAAGCAGCTGCCCTGTCTGAATATATGCGCTGCCCCGGCTGCAATAAACCCGGGGGTCACGTGAATCGAGCATGATCGACCGGCTGATATCTTCGATGGCCTGGTAGTACTGGCCTTTCATCATATAGGAGCAGCCGCGGTTATGAAATGCACCCGGATCCGTATCGTCAATGGCAATGGAATGCGAAAAGTCGTTGATGGCGCGGTCGAATTCTTTCTTATAGTAATATACGCTGCCCCGATTGTAGAAAGCGGCGGCCAGGTTGGGATCGAGGTCGATGGCGCGGTTCAGGTCTGCCAGCGCCAGGTCGAGGTCACCCTTCTTATAGAAGGCGCCTCCCCTCAGCAGGTATACAATCGCCGTAGTGGGGTCGAACTGTATGGCCTTGCTCAGCTCATCTATTGCAAGGGAATAATGGCCTTCCTTAAGCAACTCGAAACTCTTCTCCTGGTGGGCCTCTGCCTTTGCCTTGTGTTCGGCAGACACCTGTGGGGGCGGGGACGGGACCGGAGCAGGCGGGGCTGGAATAGGATACGATTCAGGTTGGGACTGCTGTTCCGGCAGCATCTGCTGCTTTTCCGGCCCTTTAGGAGGGGATGTGCCGGGCTGCCCGATATTAACCGGTTGTTCAGGGTTCAACAGCTGTGTGACCGCCATGTCAGGCGGCTGTATATAAAGAGGCGCCGGTACAGCCCAATCGACCTCTGTGCCGCAGTTTCCGCAGTACATGGTGCCCGGCTCAAGGGCAGAGCCGCATTGGACACATGAATAAAGGAATACCAAATCGCAGAAACCGCAGAAACGCTGGCCCAGGAAGGCCACGTTATTACATCGCGGACAGAGGAAACTCTGCTGCATATTTGAGAAAAACTACCGTTTACCCGATTATACCCCACGGCAGGGGATAAAGTACACACAAATAATCTGGGCCAGTTGATAATATACACGTGGGGACGTATAATTTTCTGCGATTGTTGGATGTAGATTGAAGCTATGAATACCCCTGTAGACTCACTAATTGAGCTGGCCAAAAAGACCGGGGCCATAAAATTCGGCCAGTTCACTCTTGCATCGGGCGCTACAAGCAACCGTTATTTCGAAGGAAAGCTTCTCACTCTCCACCCCGAGGGAGCCTGCCGCGTTGGTGAAGCCATTTGCGACATACTGGAAGGCAGCGGGGTACAAGCGGTGGGAGGGCTTATAATCGGCGCCATTCCCATTGCCACCGCTGTTGCAGTTATAAGCCGCGGGAGGGGTAAACCTATACCCGCCTTCCTGGTCCGTGAGGCACCCAAGGAACACGGTACCAAAAAGCAGATCGAGGGGCTCCTGGAGCCGGGCATGCGGGTAGCCATAGTCGATGATGTGGTTACGCGCGGCGGGTCGGTTTTTAAAGCCATAGAAGCTGTGGAAAGCATCGGCTGTAAAGTGGTGAAGGTGGTGGCCATAGTTGACCGCCACGAAGGTGGCAGTGATAAGCTCATAGCTGACGGGTACGACTTCGTACCGCTGATCCACTTCAATACAGACGGCACTGTGCAGGCAAATGACCTGTTGTAGCCAGACAGTATATAATTGTTTTCTGGAGGGGGAATTTAGAGATGTTGCCAATTAAAAACATACTTTGTCCGACCGATTTCAGCGATCCTTCCTACGACGCGCTAAAGGTTGCCGACGAACTGGCAGCGCATTTCGGCGCCACGCTTCACATAGTCAATGTGGTGCCCCTGGTACCCATCGTGGAAGCACCCATAGGAGTGGAATCAGCCAGTTTTAACGTCGCCTCTTACCAGCAGGAGCTTGAAGGACAGGCGCACAAGTCGCTCCAGAACCTGGTTGAGCAGAAGGTAGGCAAGGGCGTCACTACAGCAACGGAAGTCCTCATTGGCAATGCTGCAGGCGAGGTGATGCGCTATGCCGGTGAGAAGGGAGTCGACATGATCGTTATCGCTACCCACGGGCTCTCCGGATGGCGCAGATTTATCTCGGGGTCCACCACCGAGCAGATCGTCCGCCAGGCCTCCTGCCCTGTTCTCACCATCCGTAAGCCGGCGGCGAAATAAGCCCCTATTCTTTAGGGACGGATTTTATAGCCACCCTTTGATGCGGGCTGATATCTATCGTTTGCTTAGCTCGTGGTGAACCTGTACATACCGTATTATATCGGCGCGGTTCAACATCCCCACCAGCCGATCTTCCACCACCACGGGCAGCTGGTTCAATCCGTTCTCGGCCATGAGACGGACAGCTGTCTTCATATCATCACCGGGCGTTATAGTCTTAAGCGGTTGGGGCGTCATGACGCTGGAGACCGTGGTGGTTCGCCATGCCGCGGGCGCCAGCTTCTTTATATCGGCAAGTGTAACGATCCCGAGTAGTTTACCTTCATCAACCACGGCCGCCCACCTGATGCCTTTCTTGACGTAAATGTCGTTGACCAGCGCATCCACGTTTGAATTGCCCCCGATCGTCTCCGGGCGGTCATTCATAACGCTGGCCACCCTCACATTCAGCCAGATCGCACGCAGCTCCACCTCCTGCTTGGAGGCCTCGGCAGCGCTGTTGAGGAACCAGCCGATAAATATCAGCCATACGCCACCCATTATATTATCGGTGAGTGCCCAGAAGATCCCCAGGGCGATCATAACCCAGCCGAATACCTGGCCAATGGCTGCAGCGATACTGGTGGCCTTCCTCAGATCGCCCGTTGCACCCCATAAAATAGCGCGCAGGACACGTCCGCCATCAAGTGGAAACCCGGGCAAAATGTTGAAAGCCGCCAACAGCACATTGATTTCTATCATGTATACAACCGTCGCTTTAACCGGTCCGGCGACCGCCAGGCCGGTTAAATCCAGCGCCCAGAACAGGCCGGCCATTGCAACACTGGTGATGGGACCGACTATGGCGATGGCGAACTCGACACCCGGCTTTTCTGGTTCAGCTTCCAGGTTGCTCACACCACCAAGCAAGAAGAGTGTTATGCTCTTTACCGGTACGCCGCGCGATATAGCCATAAGTGAATGTGCCAGCTCATGCACAAGAACCGAGATGAATAGCAGCAGGGCCGCCACTATTGCCGTGACCCAGTAAATAAGGCCGTCCCAGCCAGGATACTCGGCCGGGAAATAACCCATCGCCAGGGACCAGGCGATCAGGATGAAGATAATGATCCACGTGTAGTGGATACCTATATCGATGCCGGCTATGCGGGCTATGCGTAGCGAACCTTTCATCATAGGTCTGTAGATTTAGGTGGCTATCTGCTTGAGGAAACTCTCGATGGCGCGGTTAACCTCCGCCGGCTTTTCCAGGAAGGCCAGATGTGTGCCGCCCTCGATAATGTTCACCCGGCAATCCGGCATTTTGCCGGCAAGATATTGGGAGTACTTCGGCGGTGTCATATTGTCCTGGTCACCCACTATGCAGAGTACCGGCAATTTGATCTCGCTTACCCTGTCCATAATATCGAATTTATCGCAGCAGTGAAAATCGTTGAGCTGCGCTGCAGGCCCCACTTCGGCCATCCCCGGCAATATCGCCAGGCGCGTCTTTTCATCCAGTGTGCCGTGCAGTGGTTCAATCAGTTCCTTGAGCCAGCCCTGGGTATCGCCCAATTTGCCTCCAACGGCTTCTAAAATCAACGGCAACACCCGCAGACGGGCGCCGGAACCTATCAGAATAATTCCTTTCAAATCCTTTGGGTACTTGATGGCGTGCATGAGCGCAATTCCGCCACCCAGCGAGTGCCCCGCCAGCACAACGTCTGTATATTCCTTTTCCTGCAAATAGCCATGCAGCCAATCTGAATACGCCTCAACACTGGTGCATATTTCGCCATGTGGATGGCCGGGCAGGTCCGGTGTATCGGCATCGGTAAAGTGCTGTCTCTGCAGCATCCATACATTCCCATAGGCGCCCGACCCGTGTATGAAGACCAGTTTCATATCGACCTCCTAAATGCTGTAAGATCGCCGCGACCTTTCCAGCTCCGCAATGACCAGCCGGAGTTTATGAAGCGAACGGCAGTTCCGCCTGTCCGGCGACCAGGGGTTTGGGCGGCGTAGTGGTCATGGCGCGGGTCTCTTTTGCAGCCTGCTCCTCGGGATTCTCTTTCTCGACCAGGGCGATGGCAACGACGCGGTCGCCTTCATCCAGCCTGGAGAGCATGACGCCCTGCGTAATGCGCCCTTTAACAGGCACACCCTCGCGCCTCTTCTTCCTTCCACCTTCTACCAATACCGTGGTCTCCTTCTCGACATCCACGTTTATCCTGAGCTGCACACCATTGGCGGTGGTGATGAATAGCTCGTAGCCGGGCGGCACGAACTTGGCGGCGATGACCTTGCCGGTCTTGGCATTGACCCTGTGGGCCAACACACCCTTCCCTCCACGTCCATGCAGGGGGAATTTATCCACTTTAGTCTTCTTGCCGTAGCCGTTCTCTGTGACGGTAATGAGGTCAGCGGCGGGTTGCACGGTGCCCATGCTGACTACAATGTCGCCCTTATTGAGTTTGATGCCCCGCACGCCGCCGCTGGTGCGGGAGGCGTTGCGCAGGGGCGCCACGGCAAATTTAACGGCCTGCCCGTTGCGGCTGACCAGCATCAGCTTATCCGACTCGGCCACAACGTCCACCCCGATCAATTCCTCGTCGGCCTTCAGCTTCATAGCGATAAGGCCGCTGCGGCGGACGTCAGTAAAATTGCTCAGACCGGTCTTTTTTACTATGCCCTTGGAGGTGGCCAGGAGCATAAAGAGGCTGGGGTCCGTCTTTTCCGGCACGAACATGGCCGTGACCTTCTCCCTTGCCTCGATAGGGATCAAATTGATGATATTGATGCCCTTGGTGGTGCGCGCAATGTCCTGCGGTATCTCGTGGCACTTCATTTTGAAAACCCTGCCCCGGTTGGTGAAAAACAGCAGGTTGTCATGTGTGTCGGCAGACATGGAGCTCATCACGTCGTCGCTGTCGCGGGTTACCATGCCCTTGACGCCCCTTCCGCCGCGCAATTGCTTGCGGAATACGTCGGCGGGGATGCGCTTGATATATCCCTGCTCGCTCAGCGTCACGATCACATCCATGTGCGGTATGAGATCCTCCACCTGGAACTGCCCCGCTTCATCCTGTGTTATAACACTACGGCGGTTGTCACCGTGCTTTGTCTTAAGGTCCACCAAATCCTGCTGGATGAGCTTGAGTATCTTCTCCGGATTGGCCAGCAGGTCCTCCAAATAATGTATGGTCTTGAGGACGTCCTTATATTCGTCCAGTATCTTTTTGCGTTCCAAGTTGGCCAGACGGCGCAACTGCATCTCGAGAATGGCCTGAGCCTGCTGCTGGCTGAGAGAAAACTCAGTCATAATGTTCGTGCGTGCCGTGTCCGCTGTCTCTGACTCTCTGATAGTCTTGATCACTGCATCCAGGTGGTCGAGGGCGATCTTAAAGCCCTCCAATATGTGCGCCCGCTCCTTGGCCTTCTGCAGGTCGTACTTAGTGCGGCGGGTAATAACCTCGGTGCGGAAGGCTACGTAGCACTGCAACGCTTCTTTGAGGTTTATAACACGTGGCTGGCCCTCCACAAGCGCGATCATGTTGATGAAGAAAGCCGTCTGCATGGATGTGAACTTGAAAAGGTTGTTCTGAACCTTGGCAGGGTGCGCATCCTTTCGCAGACCGATTACAAGGCGCATGCCCTGGCGGTCTGACTCGTCTCGCACATCGCTGATTCCTTCGATTTTTTTGTCCCGGGCCAGCTCAGCTATCTTCTTGACCAGCTCGGCCTTATTGGTCTGGTAAGGCAGCTCCGTCACAACCAGCTGCATCTTGCCCGCCTTAGTCGATTCCTCCACAACCCTGGCCCTCAGCACTACCTTGCCCTGCCCCGCGGCATAGGCATTTTTAATGCCTTCCACGCCGCAGATGATGCCGGCCGTGGGAAAATCGGGCCCTTTCACATATTGCATGAGATCGTCAACCGACGCATCCGGGTTGTCAATCAAATAATTTATGGCATCGCAGACCTCCGTGAGATTGTGCGGCGGTATATTTGTAGCCATACCCACCGCTATGCCGGAGGACCCGTTGACCAGCAGGTTGGGCAGCCGCGCCGGCAGGACCGACGGCTCTTTGAGGCTGTCGTCAAAATTCGGTATAAAGTCGACTGTCTCCTTGTCGATATCCAGCAGCATCTCATCGGCTATGCGTGCCAGCCGCGCCTCGGTGTAGCGCATGGCCGCCGGCGGATCATCATCGACACTGCCGAAGTTGCCCTGGCCGTCTACCAGGCGGTAACGCATGGAAAAATCCTGCGCCATTCTCACCATGGCATCGTAAACTGAGGAGTCACCGTGTGGATGATATTTGCCCAGCACCTCACCGACGATGCGTGCGCTCTTTTTGTAAGGCGAGTTGTAGCGCATATTCAGATCGTGCATGGCAAAAAGTATGCGCCGGTGTACGGGTTTGAGGCCGTCACGAACGTCCGGCAGTGCACGGGAGACTATTACGCTCATAGCATAATCCAGGTACGAGCGCTTCATCTCGTCTTCTATGCCGATCGGCCGTATTGATAATCCTAATTCCATTATTACTCCTCGTCCCCAAAGCTGTTATCGAGCCGTTGCAGGTCTTCAGTAGCAGTGTATCCTTCGTAAATCGAGAACCCCTCGGGGACGGTCTCGGCATCATCCGACTCGCTGTAATCAGAATCATCCAACCCATCTTCCTCGCCGGCGCTATGCCTCAGCAGGTTATCTTTAACATGCGCAGGATAGGCCTCGGTCACACGTATTGGAAAAGATAGTCGGCCGGCCTGGCTTGGATGCTGGAATGTCTCGCGTATTATGACCTTGACCTTGTTGTGATCATGGTCAAGGCTGACAATGGCAGCTATGTACTTGTTACCGCCTTTAAGCAGCTTGGCCAGACGGAGCCCGTGCTCCGGTTCGATAACTCCCAGATAGTCACCCCGGTCATTCTTCACCACAGTGTCCTGGTCCCTGGTATCCAGAAAAACCTTCTCGCCCGGGGCCAGTTTCAGCAGTACAGGTTGAGGGGCAGGTTCGAGCAGGTTGACGATGCCGTATTTACCGACGTCGGCGATGAAATCACTGGGTTTGGCCTTCTCCCTCTTCACGCTCGCAACTTTGGTCCCTTTGAGCAAAGCCAGCCGGTCGAGGTTTTTCCTGGCAATAATATTGCTTGGAGAGAGCTCCAGGGCTTTGCCGTAGGCCTCCTTGGCCTTTTTGTATTCGCCCAGTTCCATGTAGGCGCGGCCCAGGCGGTTGTAAGCGTCCACATCAGTGGGGAAAACCTCAACAATCCCCTGGTTTGCGGCAACAGCCTCCTGCCAGCGGTTCTCAGTAGCCATTCTTATAGCTTCCTGGATACGTCCCCGCCATATTCTGGCTTTTTCTTCTTCGCGTTCAGGCATTCCGGGTGACCTCTACTATAAACGTATCTGACGTCCTGTCACTTATAATCATTTTATTTAATACCAAATCTCCATCAAAGGCAAATCTGTCACGCATTACTACGGCCTGTTTCCTGCCCGGTGTGATTTTAGTCGTTTTATTCCTCCACTCTTACGCATATACTTGTGTCAGTGCCGGGAATTTGACACGGCTTTTCAAGCGGTGCTAAATTACCACGTAACTTAAATTAAGTCAATAAGAAGGTGCATTGATGAAAGAACAAGTACAGGAAGTATTAAATATTATCCGCCCCAGCCTCCAGGCAGACGGCGGCGATGTTGAACTGGTGGATGTTAAGGACGGCGTGGTCAGTGTGAGGCTCAAGGGCGCCTGCTCCGGTTGCCCCATGTCGACCATGACGCTTAAAAAGGGTATTGAGCGCTTCCTTAAAGAGAAGATCCCCACAGTAAAGGAAGTAGTAGGCGTATAGGCTTCCGTTCTAAGCTTTATCCAGTTCGAAGGCTTTGTGTAAAGCTTTCACCGCCTCCTTTACCTTGTCCTCGGCTATTATACAGGTGATGCGTATCTCCGAAGTGGTGATCAGCTGTATGTTGATTCCCTGAGAGGACAGGGTCTGGAACATCTTGGCTGCATAGCCGGGCGTGTTCTGCATACCCGTACCGATGATGGAAACCTTGCCCAGCTTAGAGTCGCTAAGGCACTCCCTGGCGCCAATTTCTTTAGCCACCGGACCTATTATCTCCATGGCCCTGGCAATATCTTTTTTGATAATGGTAAAGGTGAGGTCGGTGATGTTATTGGCGCTGGCATTCTGAACTATGGTATCCACGCTAATACCTGCCTTTGCCAGCGGGGTAAAAATCGCGGCGGCTACTCCCGGGCGGTCCGGGACACCGGTCACGGTGATCTTAGCAACATCCATATCATGGGCAATGCCCCTTACCTTATTTCTCAGCTCCATGTTTTTCCCTCCGTGAATAATCGTGCCGGGCTTCTCTACCATGCTTGAGGCCACTAAAATCGGTATATTAAATACCTGGCCGAGCTCCACTGAGCGGTGGTGCATGACCCTCGCCCCCGATGTGGCCATTTCCAGCATCTCTTCATAGCCTATCTCGTCCAACTTGAGCGCCTCCGGAACCAGGCGGGGGTCTGCGGTGTATACTCCTTCCACGTCGGTATATATCTCGCATACACTGGCCTTGAGACTGGCCGCCAGGGCGACTGCCGTTGTGTCTGAACCACCCCTACCCAGTGTGGCAATTTCATTGTCGGGAGTTATCCCCTGAAAGCCGGCAACAATAACGATATTGCCCTTTTCCAGTTCCTTTATTATCCGTTTGGGTTCAATGCCGGTTATCCTGGCCCGGCTAAAGGCAGAGTCTGTGGAAATACCGGCCTGCTGCCCGCTGAGGGCCACAGCATTGAAACCCATGGCATGCAGCGCCATGGCCAGAAGGGTGCTGGAGACTATCTCCCCCGTAGACAGCAGCAGGTCCATCTCGCGCGGCTCGGGATTTGGATTGATCTTGCCTGCCAGTTCGATCAGGTCGTCGGTGGTATCGCCCATGGCGGATACAACGACAACAACTTTGTTGCCTTTTTCGAATGATGTAGCGACCCTCTGTGCCACATTACGGACCTTGTCAGCGTCGGCTACCGAGCTGCCCCCGTATTTCTGTACTACAATTGCCATATCTGTCGCCGCCTGCTTTATTATTTGTCCCCTAAAAAAATGTCCATGATCTTGTATCCCGGCTCGACCGAAATACCCGTACGTCCGGCCTCCGCCTCCGTGAAACGGGTTGCCCCGCTGGGTTTTACACCGCCGCCCCAGATGATGAAGGGCACCGGTTCAGCGCAATGGGTCTTGAGCTCGATCGGCGTGGGGTGGTCCGGCATCACCAGCACTTTAAGTCCGCTACCCTTCCAGTCCAGCAGCCTGCCGATGACCTCCCTGTCGATAAGCTCTATGGCTTTTATCTTGTCGTTTGTCGAACCCCTGTGGCCCATTTCGTCAGGCGCCTCAATGTGCACAACAGCCAGATTACCGCTTTTCAGCGATTCCAGCGCCCCCTCGGCCTGGGCTGCGAAATCGTTATCCAGGTTATCTGTGACACCTTTGATATGCAGAACTTCTATACCGGCCATCATCGCCAGCCCTCGCAGCAAATCTACACCCGAGGTGAGTGCCGCCTCAATTCCGTGCAATTGCTGGAAAGAAGGCATCTCCGGCAAACGGCCGCTTGGCCAGAAAAGCCAGATCGAGGTTACCGGCAGCTTGCCCAGCCTTTTACGCTCTACATTGACCGGGTGACCGGCCAGCACGCTTTCGGATTTCTTCATCAGTTCGCGCAGAAGGGCGCTTCCCGAGCCGCCTGGCAGGTGCTCCGCCACCGGTCGATCTGTAATGTCATGGGGCGGGGTACAAATTGCCCCCAGCGTGTCCTCATGTCCATCTATCTTGCAGATGTGCCTGTAGCTGATACCCGTATGAAAAGTTACCTCTTTGGAGCCCAATTTTTCATTGAGGGTATTTATGATTGCCGCAGCCTCTTCGGTGGTAATATGACCGGCGCTGTGGCTGACCATCCTGCCCTCAATGATCGTCACCAGGTTGCAGCGGAATGTCACCTCTCCCGGCCCGATGGGTACACCCACGCTGCGGGCTTCTATGGCGCTCCTGCCCCTGTAGTAGACCGTGGGGTCATAACCGAGCACCGACATGCACGCCGGCGCACTTCCTGGCTCCATGCCGGGAGGAATGGTCAATGCCATGCCGGAATATGCCTGCCTCGCCATGCAGTCGAGGTTAGGAGTTAAGGCTAACTCAAGGCATGTCTTATTGCCCCTTCCGGGTAGCGGCCAGCCGGAGGCGCCGTCCGCTATGACAACACAAAATTTCATAGCTAATAAGTTTACAATTGTTGCCCCAAAAGTTAAAGCCGACTATAATATCTAACCCGTGCGGGGAGTAGCGCAGTTGGTTAGCGCGCAGCGTTCGGGACGCTGAGGTCGGAGGTTCGAGTCCTCTCTCCCCGACCAATCATGGTCTTTATCCCACTTCCTTTTTAGCCTCGTCCCAGATGGCATCCATCTCGCTCAGCTTCATGCCCCGCAGGTCCAAACCCCGTTCCCGGCAAACCTTCTCTATATATTGAAAGCGCCTGGTGAAACGTGCGTTAGCCTGGCGAAGGGCTGACTCCAGATCAACATCCATGCGGCGGGCCACGCTTGTTAAAACCAGAAGAACATCCCCGAACTCATGGTTTCGCTCCTCCGGTGTTGCGGCATTCTTCAGCTCCTCTATCTCCTCAACCAGCTTGTCTATGATGTCCTCGGGTTTCTCCCAATCGAAGCCGATGTCCGCTACCCTGCGACCCACGGTCTGGCTGTAAGCCAGCGCCGGCAGGCTATTCGGTATGCCGGCCAGGAGCGACTGGCCGCCGTCCTTCTCCCTCTCCTTTATCTCCTGCCAGTTGATTGAAACCTCTTCAGCGTCAGCGACCTCCTTGCCGTCGAAGACGTGCGGATGCCTGTTGATCATCTTGGTATTGATGCTGCGCAGTACGTCCTCGAGAGAGAACTCCCCGGCTTCCCGGGCGATCTGGGAATGCAGCATTATCTGAAGCCACAGGTCGCCAAGCTCCTCACCCAGGGCCGGCATGTCGTTGTTCTCTATTGCCTCAAGTACCTCGTAGCTTTCCTCAACAAGGTATTTCTTGAGTGATTCATGCGTCTGACGACGGTCCCATGGACAGCCATCCTCCCCCCGCAGACGCTCCACTATTTTTCTGAATGTCTCGAATTTGTCGAGCTCTGATTCGTTGAATCCGGATAATTCGTTGGCCATACCCCGGGTTAATTCCGCCTGCCGCCGAATACCAGCATGACAAAGTAGAGCAGCTGGGCCACGGCTTGCAGCATGGCCGCCACATAGGTCAGGGCTGCAGCGGAGAGAACCGCGCTCGCCCCTTCATATTCCTGCCCCACCAGCAGTCCGGTTTCCTTGATCATTTGCCGGGCCCGGTTGCTGGCGTTGAATTCAACTGGGAGAGTTATAAGTGTGAATAATACGGCGGCGGTAAAAAGCAATATACCCGCAATCGCCACCATCTCGCCGAAAACCTGGGAAAGCCCCATGAGGAGGAGGCCGCCGAAAACCAGTATCCATCCCAGGGTGCTGCCGATATTGGCTGCCGGGACCAGGGCGGACCTTATACCCATCATGGCGTACTTCGTTTTATGCTGCATGGCATGGCCTACCTCGTGAAGTGCTATCCCGACCGCAGCTACAGAAGGGGTCCCCGCAACTTCAGGAGACAGCCTGAGCACCCTTTTAGAGGGATCGTAGTGATCGGTCAGTTTGCCCTCCACAGTTTCGACCGGTATGTCCGACATGCCATTTGCCCTTAATACCTGCAAAGCGGCCTGGGCGCCGGTCACTCCCTTTTGATTGTAGACTTTAGCATACTTGGCATACGTGGACTTGACCTTGATCTGCGCATATATCATGAAGATCAGGGCGGGCGCCATTAATATAAGGTAAAGCAGCATCTCTGATACTTCTCCATTGCTTTCATTTGTACCTAATAAGTTTATTTCGCGTTATCAGTTAAGTCAAAGTACGCTGCCGATAAAATCTCTATGCCCGGCCATGAAATCCCCCGCTGCCATCTCGCGCTTGCCCTCGGGTTGAACCGTGATGAGTCCAAGCAGGCCTTCCCCCGTACTTACGGCCACCCGAGTTACATTTCCCCTGGGCAACTCAATAACCTGGCCCGCATTGCCTTTTCCCATACCGGCCAGAGGGACCGCCGCCATGATCTTGATCCTTGAGTCCATCCATTTAAAATAACAGCCGGGCCACGGATTAAAGGCCCTTATTTTACGCCACAGTTCTATCGCCGGGCATTTCCAGTCCAGCTCGCCATCCTCTTTCTTTTCCATACGGGTATAGCTTGCCCGGCTTTCATCTTGTACGAGAGGCTGTATAGTACGGGACATCCAGGCAGGCAGCGTTTCCACCAGCAATTCTGCGCCGGCTGTCGCCAACCGCCCGGTTAATGATCCCGTAGTATCGTCATCCAATATCGCTACAGGGGCCTGCACAATTATGGGTCCGCTATCGATCTTCCTCTCGATTAACATAATGGTAACGCCGGTCTGCGCATCGCCATTGAGAATGGCAGCTGCCACAGGTGACGGCCCCCTGTATCTGGGCAGCAGTGACGGATGGATATTAATACATTTATATTGCGGTATTTGAAGAACCGCCTCCGGCAGGATCTGGCCGTAGGCCGCTACAACGATTATGTCAGGCTTTAACCCGGCGAGCAACTCTACCTCCCCAATATCCCTGAATGATTCGGGCTGAATTACACGTATGCCGGCGTCTGCAGCAAACTGTTTGACGGGGCAAGCTGAAACCCGCTGCCCGCGCCCGGTCTTTTTATCCGGCTGTGTATATACTGCGCTTATGTCATATCGGTTTACCATAAGTGCCTGCAATGCAGGTAAGGCAAAAGCCGGCGATCCCATAAATACAACTTTCATGTTATTTTATAAAATCTAAAGTTTTTTCCCGTTATGTCAAAATAACCATTGACAGTGTTGAAGACCCCTGTGGTAATCTATCTACGGTTTGGGAAGGGCACCGCGGAATTACCGGCAGACAGATCAACCAAGCGGTTAATACACTAACTAAACAAAAGTCTGCATTTTTCGTTTCACTAGGGGAATTTTTTTCCTTTTAAAGGCGTGTCCACTTAAAAATATAGTACGGTTAAGAGGCATATGCAAGCTGACAAAATATGGCAGGCGGCCCTGGGCGAGCTACAGATCCAGGTAAGCAAAGCTAATTATAATACGTGGCTAAAGGATTCCAGGGGGATAGATTATGACAACGGTGTTTTCACCGTGGCTGTCCCCACGGCTTTTATTGCCGAGTGGCTCAAGGGACGTTTGTATTCCGTGGTCTGCAGGATCCTCTCATCCATCACGGGCAAGGTTACCGAAGTAGTGTTCCAGGTACAGGCGGTCAGCCGTGATCCCGCTCCCGGCAAGGCCAGGCTGATGGCAGATGGCGGAGTCAGCGTTAAGGAGCGTCCCTCTACCGCCAGGGGCGCCGGCTTTAATACGAAGTATACTTTTAATACATTTATTGCCGGCGACTGTAACCTCCTGCCCTATACTGCCTCATTAGAGATATCGGAAAAACCCGGCGAAGTATTCAATCCTCTTTTTATTTACGGCGGCACCGGCACCGGCAAAACTCACCTTCTCCACGCCATCGGGCAATCAGCCAAATCCAGAGGGATCAACACCCTTTATATGAGCGCCGAACAATTCACCAACGAGTTCGTCACAGCTATACGCAATAAGAAGGCGGAGGAATTCCGCGGTAAGTTCAGCAGAGTAGACTTGTTACTGCTGGACGATATACAGTTCCTCAGTGGAAAGAGTCAAACTCAGGAATGCATTTTCCATATTATCAACGACTTTTTAGCGGATAACAGGCAGGTCGTGATATCGTGCGACCGGCCCCCAAAGGAGATCGAGTCCATCAACGTGCGCTTGCGCTCCCGCCTGGAAGGAGGGCTGGTGGCGGACATCTACCCCCCCGACCATAAGACACGACTGGCTATCCTTGATCTTAAATCTTCCCTTCTGCAGACTAAGTTCGATGATGCCGTTCTCAATTTCCTCGCCACCAATTTCTACGGCAGTGTAAGAGTCCTGGAAGGCGCGCTCATTCGCCTTTCCACATATTCCCGGATGAGTAACACGACTCTCGACCTCGACGCCGTCAAAACGTTTCTCAATGATATGATTGCAGCTTCCAGGCAGAGCAGCGGGCATTACACTGCTGCGGCCGTCATCAATGCAGTTTCCGACTATTTTGCTATACCGCCTGATGACATAACCGGCAAGAAAAGGGACCTCAAGACTTCACGGGCCCGCCACATTGTCATGTATCTTTTACGTCAGCAGAACCATACCAACCTGGCTGAGATCGGCAGGGTCCTGGGCAACCGCGACCACTCAACAGTTATTCATGGCTACGACAGGATTGCCCTGAACATAGGTTCCGATTCACAGCTCAGTAAATCCATCGAGGATATACGCCTCATGTTGAAATCCCGCAGATCCGCTTAGCCCTGTTCCTCGATTGTTGAAAAAAATCCCCTTTTTGTTGATAACTTACCGCCGCCTTTGAACAAATATCCAGTCTATCAGATCACTCTCGCTTATATCTGATACTATCCTCAACATAATTAACCATCTTATAATGAATATGATTAAACTGATATATTAACTATAGAATAGAATACAGTACAATAAATATATGTTTGTGGATAATGTAGAGATAAAGGTGAAGGCCGGTCATGGTGGAAGCGGACTGGCCAGTTTCAGGAGAGAGAAGTTCCTTCCGTTCGGAGGTCCTGATGGGGGCGATGGAGGCAAAGGAGGTGATATATACCTGACTGCCGACAGCAACATGGAAAGCCTCGCATCTTTCAAACACAAGCGCCTTTTCAAGGCAGGTAATGGCGGCATGGGTGGAAAGAACAGGATGCATGGGCTGAATGCCGATGCCCTCGTGATCAAGGTGCCAGTGGGAACTACCGCTTATGTGAAGGAAGATGGGCGTGAGCTGGTTGTCGCTGATTTACAAAAGGATGGGCAGAAGGTACTTTTAGCCGGAGGCGGAAAAGGTGGGAAGGGAAATGTTCATTATGCTACCTCCACCAGGAAGGCGCCGAAGATCTTCCAACCCGGTGAAGAAGGCCAGCAGCATGACATAATATTGAGGATGCGGCTGATCATAGATGTATGTGTCATCGGATTCAGCAACAGCGGGAAATCGACGCTGCTCTCTGCGCTGTCCTCAGCCAGGCCGGAGGTCGCTGATTACCAGTTTACGACAAAGGCGCCCGTGTTGGGCGTTGTCGATGACGGCGTAAACAGGCTGGTTTGGGCTGAGCTGCCGGCCCTTATAGGAAATCCTGGACACGGCAAGGGATTGGGCGACAGGTTCCTGCATCACGCAGGCCGGGCCCTTGTCATCGTTTACCTGCTGGACGCGAATTCAGCCGACCTTAATCAGGATTTTAAGGAAATAAGGAACGCAGTTGCGGCCTTTGACGACAGCCTGGCACAAAAGGCAGCGATAATTGCGATCAATAAGTTGGATGCTGTGGACAGTGCCGATCTGGAAAATTATGTCAATGAAAAACTGACAGACACAGGATTGCAACGGGTTATGATATCTGCGCTTGAGAAGCAGGGCCTAGATGAATTGGTCTTGGAAGTGCACCGGCTGGCGCTGGAGGCCAGGAGCAGGCCGTCCAACGAGCCGGCAGCGGAAGTTGTCTTCAGGCCAAAACCTGTCGACAGGCGGGACCGGCAGTGAAAGTGGGGATAATGGGCGGCACATTCGACCCGCCTCACATGGCGCACCTCATTATCGCCGAGCTGGCCCGGGACAGGCTGGAGCTTGATAAAGTAATTTTTATACCGGCCGGCGATCCCTGGATGAAATCGGCGCGCAAGGTAACCAGCGCCGATAAAAGAGTCAATATGGTCAGCCTCGCCATAGCTTCAAATCCGGCCTTCAGCCTGTCATCTATCGAAGTAGATCGGCCTGGTCCCACTTATACGGTTGACACCATAGAACAGTTGTCGGGAGAGGTTGGCCATGATGCAGGCATTTTCCTGCTGCTCGGGTGGGACAGCGTGACTGACCTGCCATCCTGGAAGGCGCCCTACCGTATTTCAAAGATGGCCAGGATAGTGGCATTTCCCCGGCCGGGGTTCACTAAACCAGACCCTGCCGAGCTGGGTAAGGTTATGCCCGGCATTGACCAAAGGATCTTGCTTATGGACGAACCTAATTTAAGCATAAGCTCCACTTGTATCAGGCAGAGGGCAAGAGAGGGGAAGTCGGTGCGCTACCTGGTGCCGGAAACGGTGGGGCAATATATTATCGAGAATGACCTGTACAAGTCCTGATATTGGCGGGCGCTAAATATCGAGGTTTTTAACGCTGCGGGCATGGGCCTGAATAAAAGACTTGCGTGGCGGTACTTCACTGCCCATCAATATATGGAATATCTCATCGGCTTTCATAGCGTCATCGACACGCACTTTAAGCAATGTTCGCGTGGCCGGGTTCATGGTTGTGTCCCAGAGTTGCTCGGGGCTCATCTCACCAAGGCCCTTGTAGCGTTGAACGTCCACCTTACTGCTCTTCATAGTGGCCATCTTGGCGTCTTTCTCGGCGTCTGAATAAACCCAGTGCTGTTGCTTGCCGGATGCGAGCCGGTACAGGGGCGGTTGCGCAATGAACAGGTGACCCTTATCGATTATGTCAAACATGTTGCGATAGAAGAAGGTGAGCAGCAGGGTGCGGATGTGAGCTCCATCCACGTCGGCATCCGTCATGATGATGACCTGGTGGTAGCGCAGCTTATTGTAGTCGTAGCCATCGCTGATGCCGGTGCCCAGGGCAGTGATCAGCGCCCTAATTTCCTCGTGGTCAAAGATCTTATCCTTCGCAGCTTTTTCCACGTTGAGTATTTTGCCGCGCAAGGGCAGGATGGCCTGGAAGTTGCGGTCACGCCCCTGCTTAGCCGAGCCGCCGGCGGAATCGCCCTCTACAAGGTATAGTTCACAATCCTTTGGATTGTTGCTGGCACAGTCTGCCAGCTTGCCCGGCAGTGTGCCGAACTCGAGGCCGGTCTTTTTGAGAATGAGGTCGCGCGCCTTGCGGGCAGCTTCACGGGCCTTGGCGGCCAGCAGGCACTTGTCTATTATCGATTTACCCTCGTCAGGGTGCTTCTCCAGGTATTCATTGAGTCCATCGCTGGCCACCGACTCAACCTGCCCCTTTACTTCAGGATTGCCCAGCTTGGCCTTGGTCTGACCTTCAAACTGGGGAGCCCCGACTTTAACACTCACCACCGCTGTCAGGCCGTCGCGGATGTCCTCGCCCGACAGGTTGGGGTCATTGTCCTTCAGGAACTTGTTCTTTCGGGCATAGTCGTTGAGCACACGGGTCAGCGCTGCGCGGAATCCCGTCATATGGGTGCCGCCTTCCTTGGTATTGACGCAGTTGGCGAAGGCGGTCACGTTCTCCGAGTAGCCGTCGTTATACTGGATGGCTATCTCTACAGCGGTGCTGTTGACCCTGCCTGCGATATAGATGGATTTATCCAGCACCTGGCGGTTCTTGTTTATACGCCTGACCAGGCTGGCAATGCCGCCTTCGAAGAAATAGTTGGTCTCGCGATCCGTGCGCTCGTCCTTGAGGCCGATCTCTGTACCCTTGTTAAGGAATGCGAGCTCACGAAGGCGTTCGGCCAGCTGAACGAAATCATAATCGATCTCCCCGAATATCTCGGTGTCGGCCATGAACGAGATGGTGGTCCCCGTATGGTCGGTCCTTCCCACAGACTTCACGTCTGCCTGGCGGATGCCGAGTTTGTAATCCTGCCGCCAGATTTTGCCGTTTCTGCTCACTTCGGCTCGCAGCCAGGAAGAAAGGGCGCTGACCACCGATGCGCCGACACCGTGCAGGCCCGAGGAGACGCTGTAGGCTCCATCGCCGAACTTGCCGCCGGCATGCAGGGTCGTCATCACCACCTCAAGAGCAGAGATGCCTTTTTCCGGATGGACATCAACCGGGATTCCCCTGCCATTGTCGATGACCGTTATAGAGTTGTCGGCATTGACCGTGACCTGTATCCTGTCGCAGTAGCCGGCCATCGCCTCGTCAATGCTGTTATAGACTATCTCGTAGACCAGGTGGTGAAGGCCGTCTTTGCCGGTGTCGCCGATGTACATGCCGGGACGCATGCGCACCGCTTCCAATCCGTCCAGGACGCGGATATTTTCTGCATTGTAGTCGCCGTTGTTGGAACCGTTGATCTGTTCAGAGGTCATGGTTTATCTCTTACACTGAATATCGCCCATCCAAAGCCCGCCGCTAAGCGAGATATCAAGATAAGCATCACAATATGTTGTGTTTGCTCAATCGAAGCACACAAGGACTTGCAATTTCAGAGATTAGTATAGCATATCCCGCATGGAAATGCATCAGCCGCAGACGGGTTATTTAGCATCCTGTATTGCCTGTCGGGCCAGCTCATCCGCCCGCTCGTTCAGTTTATTACCGGAATGCCCGACGACCTTGATAAACTTTACCTTATATAAGGATGTCAGCGAGAGGAGCTTCTCCCAGAGGTCGCGGTTTTCCACCGGTTTCCTGCTGGAGTTCTGCCATCCGTTCTTCTGCCAGGCCACGTACCATTTTTTTTGCATGCAGTTGGCCAGGTACGCGCTGTCCGTATAGACCTCGATAGCGTATTTCCCCGATTTAATCTGTTCCAGTGCCCTGATGCAGGCGATCAGCTCCATGCGCTGATTGGTAGTGTTCCGCTCGCCTCCGTGGATCTCCTTTAAACGGCTGCCCTGCTGCAGTATGGCGCCCCACCCGCCTGTGTTGGTGCGATATTGGTTGCCCGAGCAGGCGCCGTCGCAGTGAATGATGATCTTATCGGTCCCCGGCATGCACCAATTATACGTTATTTTGAACCTGCACGGACCCCCGTCATCTCCTTGCCGTGCTAATATAATGGATGTTAGAATTCACCTGATTTCATATTCATCGTATAAACCATGATTTTAATAGGCGAAAATATCCACATCATCTCGAAAGCAGTCGGCGAGGCCGTCAGGAACAGGGACGCCGCGCCCATACAGGCATTGGCCAGGGCGCAGGCTCGAGCCGGGGCCGATTATCTCGATCTGAATTTGGGCCCGGCGCGCAGGGAACCGGAAGAGGTGGCTTCATGGCTGGTGAACACGGTCCAGGATGTCGCTGACCTGCCCATATCCCTGGATACCATGAACCCTTTGGCGATGGATGCAGGATTGAAATTGTGCCGCAAAAGGGCCCTGTTAAACTCGGCATCGGGCAAGTCGGAGAGCAGGGAAAATATGATGCCCCTGGCCATCAAATATAAGTCACAGGTCGTTATATCCGTCATTACAGACCTGGGATGCCCGCCAGACGTAGATTCCAGGGTTGAAAGCATCATGGAGACCGTGGCTCACGCCAACGGCATGGGCATTGACAACGAGGATATCTGGGTGGACCCGATCATATTGCCGGTCAGCGCCGACCAGAAGCAGGTGCACGAGGCGCTGGAATTTATCAGGATATTGCCGGACCTGCTTCCGGGTGTGAAATCCATAGTAGGCCTTTCAAATGTGTCCAACGGCACACCTGCGCATCTGCGCGGCATCCTCAATCGCACGTACATGGTGATGCTGGAAAGGAACGGCCTGTATTCTGCCATTGCCGATGTGCTGGATGAAGAATTGGTGGAGCTTAACAGCGGCGGATTGAACGATGCCAGGGTGCTGATCCAGAGGGTAATGGATGGAGAGCCGGTCGACGCCGAAGCTCTGCCTGAGAACGAAAAGAATTATGTGAAAACGGCCAGGGTGCTGATGGGAGATACACTGTATTCTCATGCCTGGCTGGAAACTTAGGCGAGGTAAGTCTTATGGAATATAAAGCGCCCCTCGAAACTTATACGGGCAGGATCAGAGAGGTCATCATCGGCATGGGTGGGAAGGCTATAAAGGTTGGGGGGAGCAATATATTGCCCCTGCACCACTTTGAAGGTAGTGCGGCAAACAGGCCCGTGGTTGCCCTCGAGGTGGACGATAACGGGGCTGCAGGCTGGGCCGGGACAGCTGTAGAACCTTTCAAGGATGTGGTCCATGATCCCGTGAAGTGGGCCGGCAGGTGCCTGGAATTAGGCGCCGACCTGGTCTGCCTGCACCTGGAGAGCACCGATCCGCAGGGGGCCAACGGGACTGCGGAGGAGGCTGCCAAACTTGTTAAAAGGATGGTGCAGGAACTGGATTCGCCGCTAATAGTCTATGGTTGCGGGGACGATAAGAAAGATGTTGAGGTGCTGACGGCGGTTGCCGAGGCCTGTAAAAATAGTAATCTGTTGATGGGGCCGGCAGTCAAGGAGAATTACGAGGCTATTTTAAAAGCAGTTGCCGACAACGGGCATTGCATTATTGCCCAGACTCCCATAGATATAAACCTTGAGAAAGAGCTGAACATTAAGCTGCTCAAACAGCTCCCGCCCGAGAAAATAGTTATCGACCCCCTGAGCTCTGCCCTCGGCTATGGGATGGAGTACAGCTTCACCATCATGGAGCGCACCAGGCAGGTAGGCGTTGTTTATGGTGACGTGGCCATGCAGATGCCTGTGATCGCAGACCTGGGCCGCGAGTGCTGGAAGACCAACCAGGCCAGGTCTGACGGGGAACAGGGTATGCTCTGGGAGAGCATTACAGCCATGAGTCTGCTGCTGGCGGGGGCCGACATACTGGTGCTCAGACATCCTGAGAACTGCCGTTTATTGAAGGAAACCATCGAAGGCAAATTATAGGAGGCTGTTGTGGTAAGGAACGAGAGGCAGAACCGGGAGGCAGCGGACTTTATCCGGGCCGGAGACGGCTGGGAGCCGGTTGGGCACACGCCGCTGCCCGGTATATTGGAACTGAGGAACTGGGACCGGAGGCTGCTTCAGACCTGGAAACCGTTTTACGTGCCCGTTACGGATAAATGCAGCCTTTGCACTTACGGTGAATGCGACCTGTCGGGCGCCGGCAGAGGCGCCTGCGGAATAGATGCCCCGGCTATGCAGGCCCGGCTCACCCTGCGGACCTGCTGCGCAGGGCTGTCGGGCACACTGGCTGGAGCGCACAGAGTTATTGATTACCTGGTGGAAGTGAAAGGACGTGAGTTACCAATAGATTTGGGTGACAAGGTCGGTATAGAGGCCCCGCACATCAGGACGGTACTCGGTCTGAAGCCGACCGTGCTGGGCGACCTGGAACGGATATTGTCTTACATTGAAGAGCAGCTTGCCCTGCTGCTGGCCTCCGGCAATACGGGATATGAAGCTTCTCTTTTAGATTTGGAATCCAAGGCCTTGCATGCTTCCATGCTTACGCATGTTGCGATGGAGGCACAGGACCTGGCGGCCAGCTCGGGCTTCGCCTTGCCCTCTTCCAAAGCGGATACGGCGCTTGTGGATGTGGGATGGGCAGCAGTAGACGTGAAGAAGCCGGTCATCCTGGTGGCGGGCAGCGATACGGTTTCAGCCGTATGTTTGGTTGATTACCTCAGGCATAGCGGCCTTGAGGGGAAGATAGAAGTCGCCGGGATCGGCCCGGTTGCCCACGACCTGGTGCGTTACAGCCCCGTGGCGAAAGTTGCAGGGACACTCTCCATGTTACCCTTTATCTTGCGCAGCGGCATCGCTGACGTCGTGATGTGCGGTGGTGGGAATATGTTGACAGATATCGCCGCCGGGACCATATCTGCAGGGTCGGCTTTCATCGCCACCGATGCTGGGTCGGCTTATGGATTGGAAGACCGGTCGACCGGGAATACCGAAGAGATATTGATCGAATTACAGCGGGAAAAAGGTATCCTGTTACCCGACCCCACGAAGGCCGCTGCCGTGGCTGTTGAAGCAGCGCTGAAGCTCTCGCAGTCCCGTGGCAGGGTTACTCCTCAGGACGATGATGCGCGCGGTGTAACGGGGAAAATGAGGGTGGGCCGTGGTCCGGTCATGGATACGGAGATAAGGAAGGTCGGGGCGCCGCTGGTGCTCGGTACCATCCCCGGTGTCATCGCCATCGTAGGAGGGTCCAACTACCCGGGTTCGACCGATGATATTGCTGACATCGCCGAGGAGTTCGCCAAACGCAAGTACATTGTAGTGCTGGCCGGGGATTCTGCTGTAGCTGCTGCCCTCAAAACTGACGCTGAGGGCAAGTCCATCTATGAGAGGTATCCGCCAGATTTCGATGCCGGAGGGGTGATAAATATAGGGTCCGGCGTCTCTGCCGCGTATATCAGCGGTGCAGCTATAAAAATTGTCAATATATTCGCCGCCCTGCCATTGAGGGCCAATTACGAGGTGGTGGCGGATTACATACTCAACAGGGTAGGCGCCTGCGGGCTGGCCTGGGGCGCCGCCGGGGAGCAGGAGCTGGCTTTAGCTACCGGGTGCAACCGGCTGGGGATACCCGTCATCGTCGGCCCGAACTGTATCAAGTACGGCCGTCTCTATTTGAGCAAACCGGCAGATACAGACTGGAGTGTAATGGACGGGCGGGAAAAGAGGGTTGTGGATACGGGGGAACCCTCGCCTGAACATCTCATCAATTTGCTGGCCGACAAAGGTTCAGTAATCGTAGCCCTGGCCAAATTGTGTATGCGCAGGAACGACACGCCACAGGGCAGGGCCACCAAGCTCACGCACTACATCGGCTTGAACAAGCAGTATTTTGGAAAGCTGCCGGACGATATTCACCTGTTTGTCAGAAAAGCCTCGGACATACCCATTTTCTTTAAGAAGGAATTACAGGCACATCTGAACGAGGCCGGCTGGCGGGAGAAGCCGGTGTTGTCGCTGCCCACTCTGATCGGCACCTACCGCTCCCTGGTTACGCTCGATGAAGTGGTGCATTGATACGTACAGCCGGTATTAGGATAAGCCCGGTTTGTGCGGATATAATATACAGTCAGATGGTGGAAATGATTATTAAGAGAAGGCGGGAACGTAATGGCTGACGGAATATTTCCGGTTGACATCGGGCCCCAGTACGAGGGAGAGGTTATCCGCAAGACCGATATGCGTGTGGAGCTCGGCGGGCCCAACGTGAAAACCAAGTTCGAGCTGGTTTCTATCAGAAAGCCGGATGAAGTTGTACACGAGAAGGTGGAGGTAGTGGGGCCGGACATCCCCGACTTCGCCGAGGGCAGCAGCCAGCCTATCGCCCTGCTGGTGGATATAGCGGGTAGCCGCCTGGAGAGGGATATCGAGCCTGTCCTTGAGCGGCGGTTGCACCTTTACCTGAACTATATCGACGGGTTTTACCACATGAACCAGCGGCAGGACGTCTGGATGCGGCTGCATAAAGCGTCCTTCGGTAAAGGGTTGAAATCCCTGAAGACGCTGGGTGAAATCCTGATATTCCTCTATACATCGGAGATAGATATTATCGAAAAGATACAGGTCACATTCATCACCGATCCCGCAAAGGTCGAAGAGATGCTGCCCAGGGCCCTTGAGGTGTACCGGGCGCGTGACGAGAAAATACGGGGCTTGCGCGAGGCGGACGTGCAGGAATTTTACAGTTGTGCCCTTTGCCAGAGCTTCGCACCCACGCATATCTGCTGCATAACGCCGGAGCGCATAGCCAACTGTGGAGCCATCAACTGGTTTGACGGCAAGGCAGCTTATCAGATGGACCCCGAGGGACCGATCCAGGCCGTACCCAAGGGCGATATCATCGACCCGGCACGGGGAGAGTACAGCGGGGCCGATAAGCTGGCTTTAGACAAGTCCATGGGCACTTATGACAAGGTCTTCCTGCACAGTGCCTTCGGCTACCCTCATACATCCTGCGGATGCTTCCAGGCAATATGCTTTTATATACCGGAAGTAGACGCCTTCGGCATCGTTAACCGCGATTTCGAGGGAGATACAGTGATCGGTGCGTCCTTCACTACCCTGGCCGGGGACACCAGCGGAGGACGTCAGGTGGAGGGCTTCCTGGGCATCGCCCTGGAGTACCTGCGCTCCCCCAGCTTCCTCAAAGCGGACGGGGGCTGGTACCGCATCGTCTGGATGCCGCGTGTGATACAGGAGATGTATAAGGACGCCTGCCCCATGGATCTGCACGATAAGATAGCCTCGGAGAACGATGTAACTAATATTGACGAACTAGTAGCCTTCCTCGACCGCGTAGGCCATCCCTGGGTGAAAGGCGAAGTAAAACTGCCCACACAATAAGGAGAGTACGTTGGCAATCAAAGGTACGGATATAGTTAAGCGCCTGCCCGAGGGGGGCAAGAAAAACTGCAAGGAATGTGGCCTGCCCACCTGCTTCGCGTTCGCCATGAAGCTGGCATCCGGCGGTATCGCCATCGGCAAGTGCCCATATCTTGCCCCGGAGGTCAGAAGCGAGCTTGAGGACGCGCTGGCGCCACCTATAAGGCCCGTCACTCTTGGCACAGGCAGCAGCGCCATAGTGGTCGGAGATGAGACCGTCCTGTACCGCCATGAGAAGACCTTCGTTCATCAGCCGGCCATTGCCGTTCTGGTGGCTGACGACGAGCCGGTAAAGGCGGTTGAGGACAAGATAAGGAAACTGAAAGAGCTGCATTATAACTGGGTGGGGAAAACGCTGACGGCCGACCTGCTGGCCCTGCGATATAAATCGGGAGACCGCGCGAAATTTCTCGAGATGGTTAAAAAGGTGCTGGCGGCGACCGATTGCCCCCTGATGTTGATCTGCGAGGATACAGATGTACTGTTGAAAGCGCACGAAATGTGTGCGGACAGGAAGCCGCTCCTCTATCCTGTTACTGTGCACAACCTGGATAAGGTAATGGGCGCTGTTAAAGCAAAGCCGGCGCCCGTGGTTGCCAGGGCTGCCGGTGTTGAATCGCTGGTGCACCTCACAGCCCAACTCAAGAAGGCAGGTATCGACGATATCCTGATTGACCCGGGATCGAAGGACATGCAGTCGGCCCTGCGCGATCAGACCCTTATTCGCAGGGCAGCACTGAAGCAGGGCTTCAGGTTGCTCGGATATCCCACAGTTGCATTCCCCTGCTTTATGGCCGCAGATAAGAAGCGGGAGATGCTGCTGGCATCCATGTTCATCCCCAAGTATGCCGGTGTCATCGTACTCTCGGATATCGACGAGCACTCATTATTGCCGCTGCTGGTGCAGAGGTTGAATATATATACCGATCCCCGCATGCCCATGTCCATGGAGGAGAAGGTTTACCCCATTAATGAACCCGATGCCGCTTCGCCCGTGCTGGTAACGACCAACTGGGCGCTGACATATTTCATCGTAGCCTCGGAGATCGAGGCCAGTAAAGTGCCCTCATGGCTATGCGTCAAAGAGACGGGAGGGCTGGGGGTGCTTACTGCATGGGCGGCCGGCAAATTCAGCGGTGACAGCATCGCTCCCTTCATCAAGAAGTGCGGCGTGGAAGGGATGGTCAATCACAGGCGGCTGGTCATCCCCGGCAAGGTAGCCCGAATCCGCAACGAACTCACCGAGGCCCTGCCCGACTGGGAGATAATAGTAGGCCCTGGTGATGCAAACGATATACCCGCTTACCTGCCCGGACTGGTTAAAAGCTGGAAAGGGTGAGGTATAACAGTCATTGCGTGGAACGTAGTGATGAAGCAATCTCCGTGTAAGAGGAATTTGCTTTGGCTCAAAAATACGCAGATATAACAGATATTCTCATCAAATCCCGGCGTCATCAGCGTAACCTCATCGGTATCCTGCAGGACGTGCAGGCCGCCGAGGGTTATCTCTCCAATGAAGCTATGCAGCAGGTGGCAAGGCATCTCGGCATGTCTGCAGCAACCGTCTGGGGCGCAGCCACTTTTTATAGCCAGTTTCGTTTCACACCGCCGGCTAAGAGGCCGGTCAGGGTCTGCATGGGCACAGCCTGCCACCTGGCGGGGGGTCAACTCGTGCTCGAGGCGACGGCCCGCGAGCTGAAGATCGAAGTGGGAGGTACCAGCGAAGACGGGGAGTACAGCCTGGAAAGAGTTGCCTGCATAGGCTGCTGTGCGCTGGCCCCGGTATTGACTATAGAGGGGAAGGTTTATCCGAGGATGACGCCGCCCGGGGTGGAGGTGGCCCTGGTAGAAATTAAGTCTGAATCCTTACAGGGCGGAACGGATTAAACAGGTCCGCCATGATTTACAGCGAAATCCACAGACGTTCTCTGAAAAAATGGAAGGAGCTCTATTCCGGCGAGATTCTTCATATCCTTGTGGGCACGGCTACCTGTGGCCGCGCAGCCGGCTCAATGGCCGTTCTGGAGGCTTTCAGGTGCGAAATTAAAGGGCTTGAAGCGAAGGTGAGGGTCTCAGAAGTCGGCTGTATGGGTTTATGTTCCCGGGAGCCGCTGGTGGTAATCATGAAGCCCGGCGATTTCTCTGTCTGTTATCATCACGTCACCCCCCGGATGGTGCCGCAACTTGTGGAAGGATATATCAAGGGCGACGACCCCTGTCTGGAGTTGGCTCTTGGCACGGTTGCGGGAGGCGGCGATGAGGCGGTTTACATCCCGGAGCTTGATCTGTTCAACTACCAGTCGAGGGTACTGCTGCGCAACTGCGGTTATAACTCGCCGCTGGAAATAGATCACTACGTTGCCTGCGGTGGGTACCAGGGATTGGTAAAGGCGCTGGAGATGAAGCCGGCGCAGATTATAAAGGAGCTTGAAAAGTCGGGACTGCGCGGCCGCGGCGGCGCAGGATATACCACGGCAGCCAAATGGGCGGCATGCTCTCTGACCCGGAGTCGTATTAAATACGTGATCTGCAACGCCGACGAGGGTGACCCCGGGGCTTTCATGGACCGTGTTCTGCTGGAGAGCGATCCCCATGCCGTACTCGAAGGAATGATTATCGCGGGCTATACCATTGGCGCAAAACAGGGGTATATCTACATCAGGGAGGAGTATCCTCTGGCCATAGACAGGATCAACATAGCGCTCAAGCAGGCAAGGGGAACGGGCCTGCTGGGCAGGCACATACTGGATTCTGATTTCAGCTTCACGGTCGAGGTCGTCAGGGGTGCAGGCGCGTTTATCTCGGGAGAGGAGACTGCTCTAATAGCTACCATGGAGGGTGGGCGATCCTGGCCTGAGCACCGGCCGCCATATCCTGCACAGGCCGGACTGCGGGGCAGGCCGACCCTGGTCAACAATGTTAAAACGCTGGCATATGTTCCTGTCATTTTACACAGGGGATGGGGCCGATTCCATAGTGTAGGTACGAAGGCGAGCCCGGGCACAGCTCTTTTTGCGCTTGCGGGTAAGCTGGAGAATACAGGGCTGGCCGAGGTGCCGATGGGCACCTCCCTGCGCACACTGGTTTACGATGTAGGAGGCGGAATAAGGCACGGCAGGCAACTCAAGGCCGTTCAGATCGGCGGGCCATCGGGAGGCTGCCTTCCTGGAGACCTGCTGGATACCCCAATAGACTTCGACTCGCTAAAGGAAGCGGGCGCCATCATGGGCTCGGGCGGAGTCATCGTCATGGACGAGGACAACTGCATGGTGGACACGGCCAAGTACTTCGTGGATTTCAGCAAACAGGAGTCCTGTGGAAAATGTACTTTTTGCCGCATCGGCACCTTTCATATGCACTCATTACTGGAGGATATAACACGGGGGAAAGGTTCGCTAAAATCGCTCGACGCACTGCAGAAGCTGGCCGAAGATATCCGGTCGGGCTCACTTTGCAGCCTGGGCAGGATGTCGCCCAACCCGGTGCTGACCACGCTGCGCTACTTCCGCCGGGAATATGAAGCACATGTATTGGAACAGCGCTGCCCGGCGCGCGTTTGCAAAGACCTAACAGCCTACTATATCCTGCCGGAGAAATGCTATAAGGGTTGCGATCACTGCGTACTGGCCTGCCCCGTAGAGGCCGTCTTCAGCGACGAAAAAGGGATTAAGGTGGTGGACCAGCTCAAATGCACCAAATGCGGCAGTTGTGAGCTGGTCTGCCCTGCGGAGTATAATGCTGTGATAAGGCTATCACCGGTCAGCCTGGTGCCGGTGGACCGGCGTACCAGGCCGGATACCAAGGAGCTGTAAAGCATGACCGTAACAATCGCTGTCGCAGGAAAGGGTGGTGTGGGCAAGACCGCTATCTCGGCCATACTGGTTGATTTCCTGTCCAATAGGGGTGCCGTACTGGCGGTTGATGCCGACCCCAGCACCAACCTTAACGATGCCCTGGGAGTTGACGTTACGGGCACAGTGGGCAGGACGCGTGAGAAAATGACCGACGAAATCAAGGGCGGCCGTCTGACCATGGCCGTCTCCAAGCAGGAGATACTTGATGCGCGCATCCACGAGTCGCTGGTCGAGACCGACAGGTTCGACCTGCTGGCCATGGGACGCCCCGAAGGTCCGGGCTGTTACTGCGCCGCCAATCATATGATACGCTTTTCCATCGATAAGCTGGCCAAGAGTTATGATTACGTGGTCATGGACTGTGAAGCCGGCCTGGAGCATATCAGCCGGCAGACGACACAGGATATCGATTTCCTGCTGGCTGTGACTGATCCCACCATGCGGGGACTCAACACTTGTATTCGCCTGCAGCAGCTAAGCAAAGAGATACGCACCAACATTAAAGGGGGCGTCCTGCTGGTGGTGAACCGGCTGCGCGACGGCCTGCCGCCGGAATTCAAACAGGCAGTGGATAAGTCGGGACTTACGCTCTTCGCAACCATACCGGAGGACCCCTATATCTTCGACCTGGATGTGAAGGGCAAGCCATTGACGGCGTTGCCGCTGGATTCGAGCTTCCGCCGGGCGGTGCAGGAGATCCTCTTTCGGCTGAAGGTGAAATAAAGGTGCCGATTTTAAAATACGGAGAAGCTGTCGGATTCTAATGACACTGTATTAAATCTCGAATAGTCTTTAACCGGCATGGAAAACAAAAATTGCAGGCTGTTCAGCCTGGCGGATATCGAGGGCAAGACCAGCCCCCACCAGTTGCAGGTAAAAGGCGCACTGAAGATGCGGGCCGCGCCTCTTGAATATGTTACAGATGTTGAGGCTTTAGCCACCTTTTTAGGCGGCAGAATTGCGAAACCCGGGATCGGCGAGGATTGGGCGGTGAGCAAGGACATATACCCCGGTGTATCGGTTTGTTTTGTTTTCAACAGGTCCGACAGCGAGTTCCCATCCAGGCTGAGGGCGCTTTACAGCGGTGATAAGATTAGGATGATCAAGGGTGACGAGCTTGCCACAGTCACGGTATCGCTGGCCAACCATATGTTGCGCTACGTTAGGGAGGCCAATCCCGGATTGAAGCTACCTGAAGTATGCTACAAGGTTTAGGCTCCCGGAAAATGAAGCATGGATGACGAATTAAAGGCTTTTATCGATACGAAGTTTCAGTTGCCGCCCATCGAGGGAGCGGATAAGACGTGTTCTCTCGAGGAAGCGGTCCGAAGGCATGTCGGGCCCGGCATGTCCATCCATTTCGCCGGGCGGAGCGGGGCGCTGTTTTACCAGTTGGTGCGCGAGTTCTGGGGGAAGAAAGGAGATTTCACCATCATCAGCCCCTATATATCGGCCCTTTTGCTGGCGCTTATCCGCGGAGGATTGATGAAAAAGGCCATTACCAGCTTTGCCGGCAACACTTATCCCACACCCGGCCCCAACCCGCTGGTTCAGAAGGCCTACATCTCGGGCGCAGTGGAATTTGAGAACTGGTCCATGCTGACTATCACGCAACGCCTGCTGGCGGGCGCGATGGGCTGGGAGTTCATACCTACGCGGTCCCTGGCGGGCAGCACCATGGCCGAGGAGAACAAGGGCGATTTCAGCGTTATCGATTCTCCCTTCGGCGGCGGGCAGGTGGGCCTGCTCAAAGCATTGAGACCGGACATCACCTTTGTTCATGGCCTGGCGGCCGACCGCTCCGGCAACACTATATTGCCCTATCCTTTGAGCATAGACGCATTCGGGGCCTGGGCAGCCAGCAAGGCGGTAGTTGTAAGTGTGGAGCACGTTGTACCTACTGATTATATACGCAGCCATGCCCACCTCGTCCGCATACCGGCCTACATGGTCAGTGCGGTTTGCGAGGTGCCCTACGGCGCCCACCCCGGGGGTCTGCCTAACTGCGGCATACCGCAGTACGAGGGTTACTTTGACGATTACGAATTCGCCACACTTATACGGGATTCCTCCATGGACGAGACCCGCTTCATGGGGTTTATACGGGAATGGGTCCTCAATTGCAAAGATCATAAGCAATACCTGGACAAACTGGGCAAGGATAGACTGCGTTATCTGAAGGATAAGGCCAAGCCGCATTCCTGGGTGGTGGAGACGCTGGCGGCAGTGCCCCATATCGAGTTCCAGAAAGAGTCCAACCGGCTCGAAAGAATGGTCATTGCCGGCAGCAGGCATATAGCCGCAACGTGCCAGGCCAGGGGCTACCATACTATGCTGGCCGGGGTGGGACTTGCCCAGCTTGCCGCATGGATGGCAGCCTACAGGCTGAAAAGCCTTAAACATGATACTGAACTGGTGGCGGAGAACGGCATGTACGGTTACATGCCCATGCCCTCAGACCCCACCGGCTTCAGCATGCATAACCTGCACTCCTGCAAGATGCTTACCAATATCGAGACAGCCCTGGGAATCCTGGCCGGCGGATCGTCCAGTGCCTGCCTGGGTGTACTCGGGGCGGCCCAGATCGATTGCCACGGCAACGGCAATTCCACCAAGATACCCCATGTGTACTACATAGTCGGGTCCGGGGGCGCCAACGATGTGGTCAGCTCCTGCCGTGAAACCATTGTGTTTGCCACCGCCGGCAAAGAGAGGCTGATCAAGGATGTGCCGTATATAACCTTCCCGGGCGGCAATGTGCGGACGCTGATCACGGATGTGGGCATCTTTGAGAAGCCTGAGGGGAAGGATACGCTGGTGCTGACCTCATATATTCCTTACGGGACGGCTATCAGGGAAGAGGAGGCCATCAGGGGCATCAGGAGGATGGTGGGATGGGAACTGGAGGTGGCCCCGCACCTGGAAAAGATCGAACTGCCCTCATATGAAGAAAAGATGATGGTTAGACTTTTCGATCCCTACGGGTTCTACACAAAAGTTTAAAGCAATTAGGTGCTCAACGTGAACGTACTACTGGGTCCGCCCAAACTCTCTCTTAAGCTGTTGTGAACTGAGATGCAGCATGGTGGGCCGGCCGTGGGGGCAGGTGCGTGGCTGGGAGGTGCCGGCAAGCTGATTGATCAGCCCCGCGAGTTCGCTCGTATCCAGTGTTTGCCCGGCCCTTATCGCGCCGTGGCATGCCAGCGACTGAGCGGCCTTCAGATCACGTTTACCAGGGTCTTTTTCAACACCTATCTCGTCCAGCAGTTCCACGATGGACTCTGCCAGCGGGGCATCGTTAAGCACGGAGGGAACGGCGCGTACCAGGCATGTCCTGCCGCCGAATGGCTCGATGATGAATCCGAGCTCACTGAGCAACTCCGCGTTGCTCGCCAGCGCTTGCTCCTGAGAAGACGTAAGCTCCAGCGCCAGCGGCTCCAGCATTCCCTGGACGTCCGGCTTCTTAGATGCCCGTTGAGCCGCTATTTTCTCGAATAGTATGCGTTCATGGGCCGCATGTTGATCGATCAGGTAAAGGCCCCCCTCGCCCTCCGCCAGTATATAGCTGGAGAAGAGCTGCCCCAATGTCCTTAAAGCGGGGACGCTGGAGGTATGTGGTTCCCATAAAGGCCGCGCGGAAGCTTCTTCGAGGTCGGGACGCGCTGAGGGCAATGGCGATCTTGCAAGGGTATCCCTCAGCGTTTTAACTATGGCTGTGAAGACATTATTGTTGTTGCGGAACTTGACCTCGAGCTTGGTGGGGTGAACGTTGACATCCACCTCTTCCGGGGGGACCGTGATATTGAGCACCGCCAGCGGGTGCCTGCCGCTCATAAGCAGCCCTTCGTAGGCGGTCTCTACTGCTTTGGCCAGGATAGAGTTGCGCACATAGCGCCGGTTGACAAAGAAGCTCAGGTAGCTGCGGCTGGATCGCTGCACAGAGGGCGGGCTGGCCAGGCCCTGGATATAGAACAGTCCGTCAGTTCCCTCTACATCCAGCATTTTCCTGGCGGTATCCAGGCCGTAGACCACAGATACCGCTGAGCGTAGCTCTGCATCTCCCGTTGTACGCAGGCCGGTACGGCCGTCGACGACCAGGTCGAACTTGACCTCGGGATAGGCGAGGGCATATTGGCTCACCAGTGCAGCGATATGCGCGGATTCCGTTGAGGTGGATTTCAGGAATTTCAATCTTGCCGGGAAATTCTGAAAGAGCCGTCGCACCGTCACGGTCGTGCCCTGCGGACGGCTTTTTTTCTCTCTTCCGGTGATCTTGCCGTTTTCCAGGTGCAGGTAGCTGGCGGCGCTGCTGCCGGTGTCGCGGGTAAGTATCTCCATCTCGGCCACCGACGCGATGCTGGGCAGAGCTTCACCCCGGAAACCGAGTGTGCTGATATGCTCGAGATCGTCCAGTCGGGTTATCTTGCTGGTGGCATGTCTCCTGACTGCTATCTCGACCTCTGCCGCAGAAAGCCCGCACCCGTTGTCGGAAACACGCAGGTAGCTGATGCCGCCGTTATGCGCCTCTATGCTGATCTCGCTTGCCCGGGCATCCAGTGAATTCTCGATGAGTTCCTTGACCGCTGAGGAGGGGCGCTCAATGACCTCGCCGGCAGCGATCTTGGAGGTAACTTCAGAGGGCAGGACTTTAATAGGCACAAATCAATTGTACAACACTTTCCCTGCCGCCATTGTATGCACTGCTTTAACCGGGACTTAACCGGATATTAATAAATCAAGGATTAAATAAAGATGGACAGTTTATGAAGCCGAATAAACTGTTTCCCCCGCTATCACTGTCCTGATTATCTTTATATCTTTTATCGCATCGGGTTTTGTCTTAAACGGATCTTTGTCCGTTATCACCAGGTCGGCGCGCTTGCCTGCCGTAATGCTGCCCTTGATCCCCTCTTCGAATTGCGCATAGGCTGCATCCAGCGTATACATGCGGAACGCCTCCTCCACCGAAATGCATTGATGCGGTTCGAAGCCCTCACGGGTGACACAGCACTCAATAGCCTGCAGCACATCCTGGGACTCTATGGGCGCATCGGAGGCGCCGGCCACTTTTATCCCGGCATCCAGAAATGAACGGAAGGGGTAGACAGTTTTACAACGTTCTGTTCCCAGTCTGCGGCGCAGCCAGCCTTTTTCGGAGTGTATAAACATAGGCTGCGTGGAGACCACGATGCCCAGCTTTGCCATCTGTTTGATTACCTGTTCATCCATTATGGACGCATGCTCGATACGATGGCGGCACCCGCTGCGCGGGAATTCTTCGAACAACCTTGCGTAAAGCTCCACACACAACCTGTTAGCTGCATCCCCGATGGCGTGTATGCACACCTGCCATCCCGCATTGTGTGCCGCCATCATGCGGCGGTAGAGTTCATCAGGCGGATTCATCAGCATACCCCGTTTTAGAGGATTGTCGGAGAAAGGCTCCCGCATATACGCTGTTGAGGACCCGAACGTGCCGTCCGCATAGAATTTGACCCCTCCCAGGCGGTTGGGACCGGCGTTGAGCACGCTGTTCTGCAATCCATTCAATTCATCGATATTGGATGTGATCAGCAGTGAATAAAGGCTCAGCGGGCAATGCTCGCTGAAAAGCTGCATAGCAGCGGTATCAAATGCCCCGACTGAGCCGGCCGGTCCCTCAGCCCCTGTCTGCAATACGACTCCGGCGGAGGTGATGCCCAGCGAAGTCAATCGCCGGAAAGTGCTGCCGGCGCTTTCTATGAGAGACGGCATGGCGGGCATCGGCATGCTGTTCATCACCAATTGAAGAGCGGTTTCCCGGAAGACCCCCGACGGGTAGCCTCCCTCCTCACGTTCTATGGCGCCGGCCTCGGGGTCAGGGGTCGATGCGGTTAGCCCGGCAGCTTCGATAGCCGGCGTGTTGGCAAAGACAGAGTGGCCGTCATGTTTGATCACAACCACCGGCCTTTCGGTGCTGATAGAGTCCAGGTCATGCCTGTTAGGGACGCGTTTCTCCCGGAGGCTTTGCTCATCGAAATTCAGACCAACCAGCCAGGAGTCATCACTTTTCCTCAGCAGGGCGCTGCGCAGGCTCTTTTGTAGTTCCGTAATGGAAACCACGCCGCCCAGCTCACAATTCATGGCGAAAAAGATGAGCAATACAGGATGCAGGTGAGTATCTATGAAACCGGGCAACAGGGCGCCGCCCAGCAGATCAACCGGCTCATACCCTTTTCCCAACGCCGAGGTGCAGGTATTCTTTGCGCCCACAGCTATGATCTTGCCGCCTCTCACGGCGACTGACTCGGCCACCGGGCAGGCAGGGTCCATCGTGCGGACCGTACCGTTAAAGAAGAGCTGACCGTGATCTGACATGGTTGATCCTTATTTAACGGGTACCAGAGACCCCACCGCCATCAGCAGATAGGCGATGAACACCAGCACGCAGATAAATATATTGCCCCATTCCCCCATGCTGAAGGCGGGCATGATATTGGCATTCTCCTTGCGGCTGATGAGCAAAGCCGGAGGTATAAGCAGGGCCATCAGGACGGCCATAGCCCCTCCCGCGTAACGCATGTATTCCAGGAAGCCTGCCATTCCCAGGATAGCCATAAGGAAGCCGGGAACGGTGGCGACCACCCAGGATAGTCGGTAGCCCCATTTCAGCCTTTCGACGATGACTATGGCCAGCGCATAAGCAATGCTCCAGTAGCTCGTCAGCAGTCCCAGGAAAGCAAAGACAGAACCCAGGATCAGCGCCCATGTTCCCACGGCGTTACCCCAGCCGATAATGGCTACCTCGGTCACCGGCCTGGAGACCAGGGATGCCATGAATGAGATGATCAGTGTGAAAACGAAATTTATGGTGATGCCGAGTACCACGGCCCCAGGCACCAGTTTCTTATTCCAGGAAAGCCCCTCTGCCGCCTGCGGCACCGAGAAGAGGCAGGTTAGGCAGAACATAATCATGCCGTACAGGGCCAGGATTTTCATAAAATCGCCGCTCCATAGCGGAAGGGTATTGAAAGGGTAGCCAAAAGATATAACCGATAGCACCAGCAGTACTGCGGCGATGCTGATAATGGACCATTTCTCACTTACTCCGACCGCTTTCAATCCGATTAAGACGATGCCGGCGGCGATTATGTAGGTAATAACCTCTCCCACCCAGAGCGGCAGGGCCGGGAACAGGTTCCTTAACAATTCCGCGCAGCCGACGATGTACCCGGCCAGCAGCGCGTAGAATGTAACCAGTACCAGGGCGAAGATGATCCAGGTTAAAGCTTTACCCCACCAGGTCTGTTTGAAGACATACTTTCCGAAAAGCTCCACCAGTTGCTGCGGCTTATCTTCCCGCAATACGACTTCCACCACCATCAGGTGCAGCAGCAGGCTGAATCCGTAGGCCACCAGGGCAGTTAATATCAGTTCCCAAACCCCATTCAACGAGGCCAGATAGGGGACAGCCATGACCCCGCCGCCGAACCCGAGTCCGGCAACCACCGAAGCCGCTTCAAACAAAGAGAGTCTCTTAGAATGTTCAGTCATTAGTTCCCCCCGATAAGATTAATTTTGGAGTCGCGCTTTCCGGTTTATAGGTTGCCCTGCTCACCGCCCACATCAGTATCAAGCTTACCGCCAGGCTGATTACGATCGGTTCCAACCAGGGTATCTCGATAAATTGTTTGACGGCATATAGTGCCACGCAAACTATGGTTGACACTATGCTGCTGACGATGGCGCCCTGCCGGGTAGCCTTCTTCCAGAAGAAGGCTGCCATGGCCGGGATGAAAACGGCCGACACGTATACGGCAAAGGCCAGTAACAGGATATCGAAGATGCCCTTCATCACCATCGCGAAAACGATGCCCAGCGCCCCGACCAGAATAATGACCAGCTTGGCCCACAGCAGCAACCGGGTTTCGCTGGTCTTGGGACGGGCAGCCTTGATCAGGTCATTGGCTACGGTGGTGCCGGATATCAGCAGCGCCACCGAGGCCGTGCTCATCATCACAGCCATCAGGCCGGCCAGGCAGAGACCGACCAGGCCCACCGGCAGGTATTTCACTATCATCACAGGAATGACTGCATCCGTGGAGCCGTAATTCTGCACGATATTCGGAATCAGGAAGATACCGAGAAGGCCGAGCAATACGACCACGACAGACCAGTACAGGTAGACGCCGGCCGTCACGAACATCGAGTTCTTTATGACCTTTCCACTGGTCGCGGCGTTGGCCCTTTGCCATAGTCCGGGATCCACCAGGCAGAAGCAGAAATCTATGATCCAGATAGATACGAGGTAGACAGGGGATATGCCCGGACCATCCCCCGCAGCGGCAGATTGCCAGGCACCCGCCAGTATTGAGCCTGAATCATTGGCCAGTATGAAAATCGGCAGGATAACGCCGATGCTTACCAGCATGATGACCGTCTGTATCAGGTCCGTATAGGCGACCGCAAACAGGCCGCCCAGCACTGTGTAGAGGATCATGACGACGCCGGCCAGAATGATCGAGGTAGCATAGGTGAGTCCCAGCGATTTTCCCACCGCGGTGAATATAAGGCCGATGCCGATGATCTGTCCGCCGAACAGGGCGATGACCGTGATGAACATGGCAGCGCCGCAGGCCAGGTTGATTCCTTTTCCATATCTCTTGTAGAGCGCCTCCGGTATGGTCCAGATGCCCAGCTTCCGTAGCCTTCCTGAAAGCAAGCCGAAGGCAATCAGGCCGGCGATGTAGCCAAAGCCTGCCGTTATAAATATAATCCCAAACTCATAGGCTTTTCCTGCCTTGCCCATGGTGGAGGCCGCCCCGATGGCGGCGCCTACCAGCGTCCCGATCATAACCAGGTAGCCCAGCGATTTGCCGGCCAGGGAGTAATCCGCCAGGTTCTTGACTTTACGGCTGGTCCATACTCCTACGGCCACCATGCCGGCCAGGTAAACCAAGATGATACCAATATCCACCCAGCTTACAGAATCCATGGTCGCTTACTCCTCCTTATTTATTCATTATCATTCAGTGTAGAGCGAGATTGACCGTCCGGCCCGTTGCGTATTTATCCAGCGCTGCCGTATCCAGCGTGACTCCCCAGCCGGGGCCGGTGGGGACTCTGGCGATACCCGCGCCGTAATCTATGGGAGATGTGATGAGGTCGTCTTCCAGCATGACATAACCGAAGAGCTCGACAGAATGTCCCAGCGTTGGCAGCCGCGCCGCCGACAGGTGAATAAGGGCTGCGGATGATATGCCGGCTGACTGGTTGTGGATGACTATATTCATATCATGTTCCGTGGCGAAATCCATTGCCCTGAGTGCTGCCGTTATTCCCCCCGGGCGCTCGGTGTTGATGCCGACAACGCCTATCCCTCCCAATTCCCTTAGCGTTATAACATCGCTCAGGGAGAAGCATCCCTCATGCGCCATGAGCGGAGTGTTAACCCGCTTCTGCACGTAGCCCATACCCACGTAATCCGTGGCGGCCACGGGCTGCTCAGCCACATCGATGTTATAAGGTTCAATGGCCTGAATAGCCTTAACGGCTTCCTCAGGCGAGTAGGCCTGGTTATAATCCACTCGTATGCGGACCTGCCCTCCGAATTCCTTCCTCATGGCCTTTAATATGGCGACGTCCTCCGCTATCCCGTGTCCCAGCTTCAGGCGCAAGGTCCTGTAACCGTCATCGAAAAACAATTTTGCCAGGTATACCATGCCGTCGGCGTCCATCAGGGGAATCAGTGCAGCTAGAGGGATGTCCACCGGTTTTCCTCCCATGACCTCGCAGGCGGGGGCTCCTTTAACCTTGCCCATCAGGTCATAGCAGGCCATATCGAGCAGTCCCTTGGCAGCCTCTGAGCGCGCCACGTTGTTATCCATGCGCTGGCAAATGCGCTCCACGCTGAAAGGGCTCTCGCCCAGGACGTACCTGGCAAGTGCCTGGCGGATGACCTCGATGATCTGGTTGGGCGAGGTGCCGGTCTCAGGCCACCATACGTAGGATTCACCCAGGCCTACGTTGCCTGCCTCGTCAACCATTTTACAGATGGCGCAGTCGATGCCGGTCCAGGCCTCCTCGGCGGGGATGGCCATGCCCAGGCCACCGGCCTTGCTCATAGCCTCACGGACTATCTGCTGGAAAGGTATGACGACAGGCGTGAGCTCGATGCTGACAATGCGGGGCGTGTTCTTATCCTGTACTGTCAATAGCAGCCACCTCCGGTCGGTAGAGCCGAAATATAGCATCAAGTGTGTCAAAAAGGCAAGGCATGAGGGATACACTTGCGCGGCCGACTGCGAATCTATAGAATGGATGGTACTTTGCGCAATTTTCAGTGCGTAATTTAATAAACCACAGGAGGCTGATTACAGAATGGCAGAGAAAGTAGTTGAACAGGTTGAAGAGAGAAAACCGGCCAGCATGCTGCCCCCGCATGTGAGGGCTTTTTACAGGAAGGCGGAAGAAGACCATGAGGGCTTCTGGGAGGAGGCGGCACTAAGTGCCAAACACGATTTACACTGGTTCAGGAAGTGGGACAAGGTATTCGAACATAATTACCCCACTTTCAAATGGTATGTCGGAGGCAAGACCAATATTTGCTACAGCGCCGTAGATTTCAAGGTCAAGATGGGCAAGGGCGCCAAGGCTGCCCTCATCTACGAGAACGGCGATACGGGTGAGGCCATGACGGTCACCTATACGCAGCTTCTTAACCTGGTGCGGAAGTACGCCGCTGCCCTGCGGGGTATCGGCGTAAAGAAGGGCGACCGCGTGGCGGTTTACATGCCCATGGGCATAGAGGCCGTGGGTACCATGCTGGCCTGCGCCAGAATAGGCGCTGTGCACGTGGTCATCTTCGCAGGCTTCTCTCCCAAGGCTATCGCCGACCGCGTCGAACTGAGTGGTGCAAAATACGTAATCTGCAAGGCGCGCGGCACGCGTCGGGGCAAGCCGGTCGAACTGAAAGAGATGGTAGATGAATCCATTACCAGGCTGCCTGAGGGTTTCGGCTTCAGGCACACGGTAGTGCTGGATGAGGCTCACGACAAGAACGTTCCCATGACCGCCGGGCGGGACATTTTATGGAAAGATTTTCTGGCCAAAGGAGCCGGGCAAAGCGGTGAATATGAGGAGATGGAGTCTAACGAGCCGCTTTTCCTGTTGCCCACCTCTGGCACCACGGCCAAGCCCAAGGTCAGCATGCAGTGCCACGGCGGCTACCAGGTGTATGTATATTCCATGGGCAAGTGGATTTACGGCCTGAACTCCAGTGACGTCTGGTTTTCGACGTCCGACATCGGCTGGATCGTGGGCCACAGCTATAACGTCTACGGCCCGCTGCTGCACGGCTGCACCTCATTTTTGTATGAGGGAACGCCTGATTTCCCCAATAACGAAATGTGGTTCGATATCATCGAACGCAATCAGGTGACCGGCATGTTCACCTCCCCGACTGGCATACGTGCTCTGGCCAGGTTCGGAGTTGAACCGGCACGCAAGCATGATTTGAGCTCCCTTCAGCGCGTGGTGTGCGCCGGCGAAGTGCTCAACCCTTCAGCCTGGAAATGGTTCCAGGAGGATGTCCTCGAGGGCAGGATACCGGTCATTGACCACATGTGGCAGACCGAGACATCCGGCGCCATCATCGGCAACCCCTACGGGCTGGGCATGGCGCCAATCAAGCCTGGCTCCTCGACCTTCACCACACCGGGCGTTATCTCCGACATCGTTGACGAGAAGGACGGCCACTCTATGGGTGTAGGCGAGAAGGGTATACTGGTCATCAAGAAACCATTCCCCGGGCTCACGCCTACCCTGTGGGGTGAACCTGAGCGTTACAAGACTGACTACTGGGAAGCCCGCCCTGGCACGAAGGGTATGTACTATGCTGGTGACGCTGCCGAGAAGGATGCCGATGGCTACATCTGGTTCGCCGGGCGTGCCGACGAGGTTATGAAGATAGCTGCCCACAGGATAGGTACAGTCGAGGTTGAGAACGCGCTCGTTTCTCATCCGGCTGTGGTTGAAGCTGCGGTGACGGGGGTTCCCGACGAACTACGCGGCGAGATAGCCAGCGCCTTCGTAGTGCTGCGCGCCGGCTATGAGCCCAGCGAGGAACTAAAAAAGGAGCTTATTAATCACGTCCGGAAGGAAATGGGCGCCATCGTAGTCATGAAGGATATCGGCTTCATCAAAATGCTGCCCAAGACGCGCAGCGGCAAAATCATGCGCCGCGTTATTAAAGCACTGCTCATGGGCAAAGACCTGGGCGACCTCTCCACCATCGAGGAAGAGGCCTCGGTTGATGAGATCAAGGAAGCCATCGGTAAAATAGGAAAGATTTAAAAAGGTATTCGGAGAAATAAAAGGGCGGGACAATTGTCCCGCCCTTTTTCGTTTTTGTGATGTCATTGCGAGGAGCGTGGCGACGCGGCAATCTCTAGATTGCTTCACTTCGTTCGCAATGACACAATAGATGCTACGCTTCCTTCCTCTTCTTTATCGCCAGCGCTGTTTTCAGCCCCTTCTCACGGATGACCTTGAAGGCCAGCCCCCTCTCTGTCTGGTGGTAGAAACGTGTGCCGTACTTTTTGAGCAGCTTTTTATCGATCTCGAAGCCCAGCCCCGGACGTGTGAAGGGCTGCAACATAGCGTTCTTGTCCGGGATGATTGGCTCGATGATTCCTTCGCGGTACTGGGGTATCCAGGAAGGCGGCTCGTTGGGGTATTCCAGCGGATGGGTATTGCCCGTATCGGCCAACACAAGGTTCCAGCCGATATAAAAGCCGATGCCGCTCGTCCATGTATGCGGTGAAAAGATGCGGTTGTGCTTGTGGCAGGCATCGATGACCTTCATGACCTGCTGTATGCCGCCGGCAAATGTAGCATCCGGCTGGTAAATATGGAAGCAGTCCTTCTCGAACATTATTTTAATCTCGTCCCACCCGTGGTTAAGCTCTCCGCCCGCTATCTTGACCGGCGATACTTTCTTGAGGGCGGCCAGACCGTCGTAGTCGTGCCAGTCCAGCGGCTCCTCCAGCCATTCGATCTTATTGTCGGCGCAGGCTTTAGCAAAATCGGTGGCGCGCTGAAGGTCCCACGCAGGTATTCTGTCAACGATGGAGACCAGCCAGCCCTGGTTGGCGTCCACACCGATGACCGGATCGGGGCCGACGCCCTTGCGCACTTCCTCAATCAACCTTACGTCATCCTTGAACTCCCTGGCCTTGACACGCAGTTTGAAGGTTTTAAAGCCCTGTTCTTTCAGCGCCAGCAATTCCTGTATGCGCTGGCCGGGCTCATGCAGCTCACCGAAGGAGTTGTAGACCTCGATAGGCCTGGCGGTTCCGCCCAGAAGCTCGTAGACCGGCTTGCCTTTGGCCTTGCCAATAATATCCCAGCAGGCAGGCTCGATCCAAAAATTCAGCCAGCCCAGGATTCCGGCCTGCTTTAGCAGGCTCTGGACCCGGTCGATGTCGGTGGGGTCAGCTCCGATCAGGTAGCCGCCCAGCAGATCGCCCAGGCCTTGCCGTTCAGTGCCCATGGCCGTGCCGGCCGAGTAGCCCTCGATGCCATCGTCCGTCCGTATCCTGATCAGCGTAAACCGGTTATGCGTCTGCGGGTAGCCGGGTATCCACGTCGGCCAGAATGTCTCCTTCAGGGGGATGTTGAGGTGAAACAGCTCGATCTCGGCAATTTTCATTTGTTTGTCTCCTCACAAATTATTGATCCAGTTTTCACTTGGTATGACCAAGGCGTTCTATCTCTTTATTGAGAAAATAGCTGATCACTGTCCTGATGGCGACAATGGCGACCAGTACCGCCACTTCTTCCAGGCTGGGCTTGACGATGGTGCGGATGATGTCCGCGGCGATCAGGAACTCCAGCCCCAGCAGCAGGTAGCGGCCCAGGTCGATGCGTATCTTTTCCAGCGGTAATGATCTCTTCTGCCTTCCAAGGTGGGCGTATTGGGCGCGGATAAATTCCACCAGTCCGACAATCACTCCCCACAGCACGATGAATATACCGACTATCCCGATGCTTATGGAGATGTATTCCAGGATATTTATTAGTGTGTCCATTCCCATCCGATAACCTTGATCCGGTAGTATTTTAAGCTAAAAACCCGGTGATAACAAGGCTATGTTTTTGCCTTGTTATCGCATTTACAATAATATGGATGCAGATTCGCCGGATAGGCCGGGGACAAACGAGGTAGGAAAATGAAGTACAGTGAAGGCAAGGTTGGCCGCGTATTTGTAATCAGGCTGGAAGATGGGGACGAGCTGCCCGGTTGCGTCGAGAGGTTTGCTGAAGAACATAAGGTCCTGGTAGGACAGGCCATACTGGTGGGTGGCATAAGCAGCGGTGAAGTGGTCACGGGGCCCCGCCGGAATAATGAACTGCCCATAGACCCCATGTTGGTTCCCGTTGACGGCGTTCACGAGATGGTGGGTATCGGGGTGCTGGTGCCGGATAAAAACGGCAAGCCCGCACTTCATATCCATGCCGCGCTGGGGAGGGCAGGTTCGACCATCACGGGATGCCTGAGGGAAGGAGTTAAAACCTGGCTGGTGGGCGAAGTCGTGCTTTATGAGATTCTGGGTGCAAACATGGCACGCCTGCCTGATAAAGTCAGCGGATTTGATTTACTGACGAAAAATGGCACATGAATTCATATAACATGATACGATATCGGGGGTGGAGGTAAACGCAGGACGTAATCGATATAAACATGGTGATTCGAGGACTTGTCTTGCTCAGTCCCTGATCAAACGTGATATTATAGGGGTGCAGATATGGCTGGAGTAAAACAGGAAGTCTTCGCGGTCACGTCGGCGTACGTAAATGCCTTTATAGTGCGCGGTGAGCGGGCGATTATTGTTGACACCGGCGCTCCCGGCTATGGCGTTAAAATACTGAAGACGATGGACCGTCACGGCATCAAGCCCGGGGATGTGTCGCTCATCATTATTACACACGGGCATCACGACCATACCGGCAGCGCGGCCTTTTTAAGGGAGAAGACAGGCGCTCCTGTGGCCATCCACAGGGCAGACGTTGAAGCGTTGAGGACGGGAATCGATCCGCCCCTTCGTGGGGTGGGAGGCAAGGGCAAGACCATGGTGGCACTGTCCAAATTGATAAAACTGCCGGTGGCGCAGGCAATGGAGCCCCAGGTATTGTTGGATAAAGAGATGGACCTTGCCGATTACGGCATTGAGGGAACGATAATGCCCACACCCGGCCATACTGCTGGATCGGTCTCAGTCCTGCTGGCCGGGGGCTGCGCACTGGTAGGCGACATGATATTCGGCGGGATTATGCGAAAGCATTCACCGGGCTTCCCCTATTTTTGCCAGGACACTGAAACAGCTTCCAGGAGCATCCGGACTATAATCGAAAGGAGACCCAAGATATTCTATGCAGGGCACGGAGGCCCGTTTACCGGCGGCCAGGTCTGGCGCAAGTTTTTCGTTAAGCCCTGACCGCCCTATTTGAGCTGATCTCGGGTGAAACCCAGTACCCTGCGCGCTACTACCAGCGTGTTGATCTGACCGGTTCCCTCGAATATATCGTTGATCTTGGCGTCCCGCATGAATTTCTCAAAGAGGTATTTACGCGAGTAGCCAAGCGGCCCCATCAATTCAACAGCCCTCTGTGTGATCAGTGTCGCGGCGCGCCCGGCCTTGGCCTTGGACATCGAGGCTTCCAGCGCATTGGACTGGCCGCTGCCGAGCTGCCACATGGCGCGCAGCATCAACAGGTGGGCCGCCCTCCAGTTGGATTCCATCTCGATGATGTCACGTTCGAGCGCAGTCTGTTTGCTGCGGGGCAGATCGTAGCGTATTATGATGCCCTGCCTATCTATCTCCTCGCGCAACATATCCAGCGCGGCCCGGGTTACGCCCAGGGCCTGCGCAGCCACCATGGGGCGGGTAACGTCGAACGTTGCCATGGCGCCCTTGAAGCCCTCGGTCTTGCTCTTGACCTCGGCCTTGCCCAGTATGTTGCTGAAAGGTATGCGGCAGTTATCAAAGGTAACAGTCACGGTGTCGGAGGCTTTGATGCCCAGCTTCTTCTCCTTTTTTTCCACCTTCATGCCGGGTGTGCCGGCCTCAACCACGAAAGATTTCATGCCGGCGCGTCCCGCTGCTTTATCGACGGAGGCCCACACTACAATAATTCCCTCGGAAAGGTCGAGCGCGCGGTGTCCCATGGTGACGAAGATCTTCTCCCCGTTTAACACCCAGTAGTCGCCGTCTCGCGTGGCGGTGGCCTGGATAGCAGACGTGTCGGAACCGCATCCCGGCTCGGTCATGGCCATGGCGCCCCACTTGGGCTTGCCTTCGTTAAAGCGTGCCAGGAACTTGCCCCATTGCTCTTTCGTGCCGGCGGCGAATACGGCGGCGCCTCCCAGTCCCGGACCCGGAGAGGCCAGGTAAAGCCCGGCGTCGCCCCAGCAAAGTTCTTCCACCATCATGGCGCCCACCACCCCGAGGCCGGTGACGAATCCCTTGGCCCGGTTGTTCCACATGAAATCGATGATATCCTGCGGCTCCTCGTGCTCATGTTCATCGTAGAAACGGCTCACAGGGCGGAATTGTTTCTCCGCCACATCATGTGCTTCCTGTATCTTGGCTTTCTCTTCAGCGGTTAATTCAAAATCAATCATCGGTTTACCTCCTAACTAAACTATGGCCAGCCCGGTGAAAGCCACGAAACCGCGGCCGTTGCGGAACCAGAGCTCAACCGGATTATCGCGGATATAGCCGTGGCCGCCCATTACCTGTACGCCATAGTCAGTACATTGCATTACCATGTTGTCGGCATAGGCCTTGGCCAGGCAGCACTCACGCGTGGCCTCCTCATGCTTGTCCACCAGCCAGGCCGCTTCCCAGTTAAGCAGGCGGGCGGCATCTATTTCAATGGCCATGTCGGCCAGCATAAAGGCCACAGCCTGGCGTGACCCGATGGGTTCGCCGAAGGCATAGCGATCTTTGGCATAGTCGCGGGAAAACTCGAAGGCCCCACGTGCTACACCGACAGCCATAGAGGATACCGCCACGCGGGAGAGGTTGATCAACCGTTTAAAGTCGCAGCCACTCGCTCCACCGAGCTTGTTTTCAGCAGGGACCTTGCAGCCGTTAAACGATAACCCGTATGTTGCCAGTCCCTTGATGCCCATATTCTGCTCACGTTCACCCACTGCCATCCCTTTGGCCCCCTTGTCCACGATGAAGCATTGTGAGGAGCCACCGTCCCCGGCATATACCAGCGTGAAAGCGGCATCCTGCGCCAACGGGACGAAGCACTTTTCGCCGTTGATCGTGTACCCGCCGTTTTTCTTGGCCACAGTTCCCAGGTCGTTATGGTCGAAATTGTAGCGGGGTTCGACCAGTGCCGCCGTAGCGGGGACGAATTTGCCGCCACATACCAGGGGCAGGTATTTTTTCTTCTGTTCAGCAGTTCCCATTTCCACTACGGGGAGAACGCCCAGCCACGGGTTCAGGATGTGTATGGCCATGGAAAGGTCCCCCCAGGCTAACTCCTCGGCCAGCAGCGTACCCGTCAGGGCGGAATGCTCCCAGCCTGCGCCCCCATATTCCTCGGGGATACAGCTAACGACCAATCCCAGGTCCCATGCAGTATCGATTATCTCTGCAGGTATCTGGCCCTCCTCGTCACATTCACGGAATTTCTTGCGCATGACGTCATTGGCGAATTGTTTGACCGTGTTGACGATCATCTGCTGTTCTTCAGACGGGCTGAATGAAAGCATGTGGCACCCCCTATATTAAGCAGTATCGATGCGGAAAAAGACCCTGCATAATGTATCACCGATTGAACGGTGCGTCAATGAAAAGCTATACGCAATTATTAAAGCCGGCTTTTCACACATTTTACTAACAATCATATTGTATTCTGTATTTAACTGAGAGGAACAAATATCCCTCAGCAAGTCCACACAAAGGAGGATCAATATGTGGAAAAAGGTAATAGGCCTGGCTGCCGGGATGCTTGCAATAGTGTTGCTGATAACCGGCGTAATGACTGCTGTCAATGCCGATAATACAAATACTGCTACGGTGGCGCCCGCGGGCTTGCCGCCCGGACCGCCGTCGGGAGCGCCCAACGGGCCTCCTCCGGGTCCTGGTTTTGGCGCTCCCTATAAGGGTGACATGCTGGAGAAGGTAGCGGCTAAGCTCAATATAGATAAGGCTACGCTGGAAAATGCATTCAAACAGGTAATGCTGGAGGAGCAGCAGGCCCGTCAGAACGATATGTTCGCTAAATTCGTTACCGATGGCAAGCTGACTCAGGAGCAGGCAGATGCATATAAAGCCTGGATCAATTCAAAACCGGCTGACCTACCCGGGTTCCCATTCTTCGCAGGGGCCAAATCGACTGAAATGCTTGATAAGCTTCTCAAAGATGGCAGGATAACCCAGTCACAATACGACGCTTACAAAGCGTGGGTAGCGCAGAAGCCGGCGGTTGAACTGCCCAAACCGGAAAGGCCGGCGGGTGGCCCGCCCTGTCTACAGGGTGGTAACTCGAAGTAACGCAGCAGCAGTTTAAAAGCAGAGGCCGAGAGGCGGCGGGTGACCACCCGCCGCCTCTTTTCTTTGCCTTCGTCAATGCAGAGAGGGGAATATCTCGTTTATGGCTTCAGGAACATACTTCATAACCATGTTCGCGGTAAGGGAATTGGCATGCGCTATCTCCGAATAAAATGCCGCTGAAGGTCTGGGCTTCCTCTCCTGTGTCACCGGGTCCACGGCCACCAGGCCGAATTTCATAGTGTAACCCCAGGACCATTCGAAATTGTCCACCAACGACCAGTGATGATAGCCGAGGATCTGGTGCCCCCGCTGGATGAGGCTGTGCATGGTTTTTGCCGCCGTGGCAATTACCCACGGACGCAGCTTATCGTCCCGGTCGGGCACGCCGTTTTCCAGTATAAAAAAGGGCTTGCCGTATTTTGCCAGTCTTTCAACCACGATCTCTATACCCTGCGGGTAGATCTCGCCGAACATCGGTACGCCGTCGGGAGGGAGGTCCCCCGTGCGCCCCCTGGGCGGGGCGATGCGGCGGACGAAGGCGGTTTTCGGCCTGGTTAAATCGAAGGCGACGTCCACACCGCCGTAAATATTCATACCTATGTAGTCCCAGGTATCTTTTATCTCGTCAAGACGCTTGTCGATACCGCTGAACACCGGTGCCCGCCTGCCGGTTACCATGTTGATGAAAATGTTGTTAAAAGAGTCCCTGGCCGCGCGAGCGGCAAGGCTGTCGAAAAATTGCGTTTTGGCGGCGGTGAAGATCAGGAAATGGTTGGCAAAGCTGACGCTGGCATGGCGCTGCAGATTGTGGATAATGTGATAGGCTGATCCGTGGCAGAGGCCCATATTGCCAAGTACCTTGAAGTACCTGATAAGGTGATCGTGCTCAGCCGGGGGGTGGTTGCCGTCCACATATCCCTCGATACCGTAAATGTTTGGCTCGTTGAAGGTCAGCCAGTCGCTGCAGTTGTCGCTGAGCTCAGCCACGGTGAACTTAACAAAGCGTGAGAAATCCTCCAGGCAATCTTTACAGAGAAAAGCCCCCTTCTTTTCAAACCATGCGGGATGGGCGAAATGGTGCAGGCAGACTATGGGGCGAATGCCTCTCTCGATCAGTGCGGCCAGCATCTGGCGGTAACGTTCGATGGCCTCGGGGTCGAAGATTCCCTCCTCGGGTTCGATCTTGGCCCAGCTTACCGAGAGTCGAAGCGAATTCAATCCCATGGATTGCGCGATGTCGAAATCCTTTTCCGCGCCATACCACCAGTTGCAGGCCTTGCCGGTGGATTCCCCGGTCCTGGTCTTTCCGGCCATCTCGAATTCGTGCCACTGTGTGTCGCTGCTGGCGCCCTCCATCTGGTGGGCCGATGTGCCGACGCCCCAAAGAAAACCCTTGGGGAACACCAGTTCCTGCGAAGATTGGTTAACACTCACGTTATTTTTTCAAGGGCAGCCAGGCTGCTGAGGAATTTTTTAACTCCGTAGTCATCGAAAACTACTATAACATGAAAATCCCCTGTTTGTTTGATTACCTGGGTAACCCTGCCATTGCCGAAGCTGTGGTGCCTGACCATATCCCCCGGCTTGTACTCCACGACCGGCTTGGTATCCGGTGTTACAACCTGCGAAGAATACTGCGTTTGGATAGGATGTGTTGCAGTGGGGCCGGCCATATTGCGGCTGATGATCAGCGATCCGGGCAGTTCCCTTAGAAAACGGGAGGGCACACGGTAACTGAATTCGCCGTGTACCAGGCGTTTCTCAGTATGAGTAAGGAAAACGTTGTCCATGGCCCGGGATATGCCGACATAGCACAGCCTGCGCTCCTCCTCCAGCTTTGATTTCTCGTCCGATGACCTGCTGTGAGGCAGCAAGCCCTCCTCGACGCCGGCTATAAACACTACGCGGAACTCCGAACCCTTGGAGCCATGCAATGTATTGAAAATAACCGCATCCTGCGAATCCTGAGTCTCGGCAGCCTCTGAAGCCTGGCTGATCCTTCCAAGCAGTGAACTTATCGCGGTCGTGGGATTCAGGTGTTCATAGGCTGCGGCCAGCGATATGAGCTCCAGCACGTTCTCCCAGCGCTCCTCTGAGCCGTCCTCGCCCTTGAGGTGATCCAGGTAGGCCGTTCTCTCAACGATGAGGTTGAGCAGGGCCGTTAAACTGAGGCGCCTGCTATTCGCATGAAGATCCTGCAGGAGGGCATTGAAATGGCCCGCTGCGCTGCGAGCGCGTTGACTGAGTGAAGGCAGCCCACCGGCGGCCGCCTGCTCGAGCGCCTGGTAGAGGTGAATCTTTGTTTTTCCCGCCAACTCCTGAATCTGGGTCAACGTTTGGGCGCCGATGCCTTTTCCGGCCAGTTTGATCACGCGCAGTAAAGCGGCGTCATCGGCAGGGTTGCGTATCACCCGAAGCCACGCAGCCAGGTCCATGACCTCCCTGCGTTTATAGAAGGGTGTGCCCGTGACCAGCCTGTACGGGATCTTCTCAAGGTTGAAGGCGTCTTCCAGCTCGCGTGACTGCGAATTGATTCGGTAGAGCACGCAAAAATCGCTCAATTTCAAGTTGGATTCAGCTGACAGGGCTTTGATGCGGGCGGCGATAAAATGGGCTTCGTCATTGCCATCCTTGAGCCGTATTATCGATATGGGACTGCCGGCCTCGCGCGAAGTGATGAGCTTCCTGTCCCTGTGCGTGCTGTTCCCCGCGATCAGGGCGTTGGCCGCCTGCACGATGGTCAGCGTAGAGCGGTAGTTTTCTTCGAGGTTTATGACCCTGGCGCCGGGGAAATCCCTGCGGAATGTATCCGAGTTGCGGACTTCGGCCTGCCGCCACGAATAGATTGTCTGGTCGGGATCCCCCACGACACATATATTTCCGTGCTCCGACCCGAGCATCCGGATTATCTGGTACTGTAGGCTGCTTGTATCCTGGAACTCGTCGACCAGTATATATTTAAACAACCGCTGGTACCGCTGCAACACCTCCGCGTTTTCCTTTAACAGGCGGTGGGTGAAGACCAGCATGTCATCGTAGTCCAGCGCGTGGCTTTTCTTAAGAGCGGCCTGGTAAAGGCGATAGATGGTAGCCGACGCATCATCGAAACGCTCTCCGGTACGGAGGCCTGTGGTGTCGGGACCGATACCATTTACCTTAGCCTGGCTGATCAATCCCTTGATGCGGCGCAGGTTGCTTTCCTCGATGCTCAGGCCGGCTTCAGATATACAGCGCTTGATCAGTCTGTTCCCTTCTTCCTCGTCATATACAACGAAGCCGGTGCCCATACCCGGTACGCCTTCTTTGCCCAGTATACTCAGGCAGGCAGCATGTATGGTGCTGACCGTAACCGCCGCGGGTTTGTCAAACATTTCGCCAAGACGCTTCTTCATCTCCGCGGTGGCCCTGCGGGAGAACGTCACAGCAAGTATGTGGCGCGGGTTGATCTTGGCCTGGGACACCATATAGGCGATGCGGTGGACGATAACCCGTGTCTTGCCGCTGCCCGGTCCGGCATACACCAGCAGGGGGCCTTCGACTGACTGTACAGCCTTTTTCTGAGACGGATTAAGGCCTTCTAAGGGATCCATTCCAGCCAGCGTAAATAAATCGATTCGCCTGTTTTTATCAGATTTTCTCAAGGGGCGCCATGCTTAACAGCAGCTTCTTCACCCCTGATTCTTCGAAAGCCACGATGACCTCGCGGTCCTGCCCGGTGACTCTCATACCTATCACCTGGCCGTCACCGAATTTGGCGTGTCGCACGCGGTCACCGGGATTAATCGCCAAAAGACCTGCGGCCGGTTGCTGATTGAGGCTCTTTTTTGCCAGCAGATCGGCAATATTGATGCCTTCATCATCGTCGCGCCAGCGCTTTGACCGTTCCCCCGTGCTCCTGCCGGGCCGCTCCTCACCCGGCGTAATGCCTTTGCGTTCCACCAGGTGTTCCGGCAGATCGTCCAGGAACCTGGACGGAGTGCTCTCCGAGCTCATGCCGAAGATAGCGCGCCGGGCGGTATGCATCAGGTACACGTGCTGTTCGGCACGGGTTACACCCACATAACAGAGGCGGCGCTCCTCCTCGAGCTCGTCCCCTCCCTCCTCCATGGAGCGCCTGTGCGGCAGCAGCCCTTCCTCCATCCCCACGATGAAAACGACGGGGAATTCAAGTCCCTTGGCCTGGTGCAGGGTTATAAGCGTGACGGTGTCCTCCCTGCTTTCTATCTCGTCGGTATCCGCTACCAGGCTTACCTTTTCCAGGAACGGGGCCAGGCCTTCACCCGGCGGGAGCTCGTCATAGTCGGCTGCAACTGTGCGCAGTTCCTGAATATTCTCCCAGCGCTCCTCTCCGTCCTCTTCACCTCGTATCGCGTCGCGGTATCCCGACCTTTCCAGCATGGTGTCCATCAGGTTGACCAGGCTGAGCTGCTGTCCATCCACGACCAGGTCATTGAGCATGCGGTAGAAACCCGTCAGGGCCGTGCTGATCTTTGTGCCGAATCCCGGCCCTCCCCCCTCGTTGACCGCATTCATGGTGGCGAACAGGGACAGGTTGTTTTCCCTGGCCCAGTTGGTGAGGTCGGACAGTGTTTTTGCCCCTATGCCACGGCCGGGGATCCTGATAATACGGGACAAGCTGATATTATCGAAGGGATTCTGTATAACACGAAGGTATGCAACGGCGTCCTTAATCTCGCGCCGCTGGTAGAAACGCGTGCCGCCCACCAGCTTGTACTTAAGCCCATAGCGCATGAAAGCCTCTTCCACGGCGCGGGACTGTGCGTTGGTGCGGTACATCACGGCGCAGCCGCCCGGCTTGATGCTGTCGCTGCCGGTTAGCTTCAGGATCTCGTTGACCACGAATTGGGCCTCTTCCTGCTCGTTGTAGGTCTTAACCAGGAAGACGGGCGTCCCCTCCGTATTGTCCGTCCACAGGTCTTTTTGCTTGCGCTTCTTATTGGTGGATATTATGGCCGAGGCTGCCCCCAGTATATTTTTGGTTGATCGGTAGTTCTGGTCCAGGACAATGACCCTGGCATCGGGGAAGTCCTTTTCAAAGCTCAAGATATTGCGGATATCGGCGAATCGCCATGAGTAAATGGACTGGTCGGGATCGCCGACCACGCAGACGTTTTTATGTTTTCCGCCCAGCAGCCGCACCAGTTTATACTGTATCAGGTTGGTATCCTGAAATTCGTCGACCATGAGATGCAGGTAGCGTGAGCGGTATTTCTCCAGGACCGCGGGGTGCTTTTCAAAGAGCTGGACGACCTTCATCAGCAGGTCGTCGAAATCGACGGCGTTGCTCTGGTCGAGCTGCTCCTGGTAACGCTCATATACGCGGCAGATCACATCATCCCAGTGGCTCCCGGCCTGAGCGGCCAGCCCGTCATGCATAAGCTGCTGGCTCTTGGCATGGCTGATGGCATTGCGGATCTTCTGGGGATTATACTGCCGCGGGTCCAGGTCGAGGTCGAGCAGGCACTGCTTGACCAGGCTCTGCTGGTCCTCCTCATCGTAGATAACGAAATTTGTGTCGAGTCCGAGAGATTTACCGTCCTGTCGCAGGATACGGGCGCAGATGGCGTGGAAGGTCCCTGCCGAGACCTGGTCCGCCAGGTTTCCGAGCAGTTTCTGCAGCCGCTCCTGCATCTCGCGCGCAGCCTTGTTGGTAAAGGTAACCGCCAGGATGCTGCGCGGGCTAACGCCGGTGGTTTTAACCAGGTACGCTATTCGATGTGTAATGACCCGCGTCTTGCCGCTGCCCGGGCCTGCCAGTATCAGCAGGGGGCCCTTGATGTGCTGAACAGCCTCCCGCTGGGCTGCATTCAACCCTGATAGTATATCCATACAATTACTTCGTAGTAACCATGTCCCTGTTGAATTCGACCTGTTTGGAGAAAGCAATCATAGTCGCGTTTACAAGCTTCATTTGAGGGTACCTCCCCTGTACATAGGCAGCAATAGCAGAATCATGGCTGATCAGGGAAGTTCATGAGGCTGATTAATTATAGCATCGTATTGGAAACTGCTTCAAAACGCTGTAACTGCCGGTAGTCATAATAGCATGTATGCCGTTCTTTACGTTAAAATGTTGCTCTGGCGAAGCGGCGCTATCCCGGGAAGTGAGAAATGCGCAGGACCGACAAAGAGATCACGGACAAAGAGGAGATAGAAGGAATCCTGGAGCGTGGCCGGGTATGCCACCTGGGGCTTTGTGATAACGGGATTCCCTATGTAGTACCGGTTAATTACGGGTATGCCGATGGCTTTTTGTACATTCATTCGGCCAGGCAGGGAAGGAAGATAGAGGTCCTGCGCAGCAATAATCTGGTCAGCTTCAATATCTATGTGGACGAGTGTATTATGGAATCCGCTGCTGCCTGCAACTGGACGATGAAATATCGCAGCGTGACGGGTACCGGCCGGGCACTACTGGTGGAGGATGGGGATGAAAAAAATAGAGCCCTGCGACTGATCATGAGCCACTATTCCACCCGAGAATATCAATTCGACCCTGCCGCGGTGGATAAGGTTCTGATAATCAGAGTCCAAATCGACGAACTGACAGGTAAAAGCTCAGGTTAGCGCAAGGTAGTTTTTGCGCGGATCAAGCATTGCTCAGCAAGCAGGCGAGCGCTACGTGTGGCTGGCCAGCCACGCTTCGAGGTCGGCGAAAACCCTGGCGTTGCCCGGCTCATTGTGGACCTCGTGGTAGAAGCCGTCGTAGATCTTGAGGGTCTTATCCTTTGAGCCGGCTTTTTCATACAACATTTTGGCTCCCTCTGCGTTGACCAGCTTGTCGTCCGAGCCCTGGAGAATAAGCAGCGGGAGGGTGATGGACGGCATTTGCGCTTCAACTTTGGACATCGTGGCGAACATCTCCGAGCCGAGTCGCGCTGTTATCTTGCCACGGTAAACCAGCGGGTCCTTGTCATAGGCTTCAACCACCGACTTGTCATGGCTGAGGAAGGCAGAGTCCAGCGCCTGTACCCCCAGCTTCGGCGTGAGGACCGAGAGTACCCTCGCCAGGGTAATGGTAGCCGGTGTAATGCTTTCACCCGCCTTGAGGGCCGGGGCGGATACCACAAGCCCATCTATTTCCGCCTGGTGCTGCAATGTGTAAGCAGCGGCGATCAGCCCGCCCATGCTGTGGCCATATAAAATAAGCTTTTTGCCCGGGTTATCCTTGCGCACCATGTCATAAAAGGCCTTAAGGTCATCGAGGTAAGTTTGGAAGCGGTCGATGAATATTCGTGTGCCTTCGGACTTGCCATGGCCCTGGTGATCGAGTCCGTAAACCGCGTAGCCCAGGGGGACGACGTTATTGACCAGGTTGGTGTAACGCGCGATATGCTCACCCAGCCCGTGGGCGACCAGTATTACGGCCTTGACCTGGCCGTCGGGCAGCCAGCATCTCCAGTAAAGATTGAAATTGCCGGCGCCTTTAAAATTGCCCTCTTTCTGCTGCATAATAACCTCCCCCATTTTTGCCAATATTATGCGCCTGCGCATTGCAGCCGACAAGTGGCAAGGCAGGGAATACCGCCTGGTACACGCACCGGCAAACCGCGGCTCCGATTTGTCCGCATCGGGGGAAAAACGTAAAATTGACAGGCGGTTTTGCAAATATGCTTAAGGCTGTACTGTTCGACCTCGATAACACACTGATCCTCTTTGAGGAGGTTACATTCATAAAAGGCTACTATCCCGTGATGGCAGCCAGGTTTGCCGGCGTCTTCCCCGACGGGCAATTCGCCGAAAGGCTGATGAAGGCAACTATCGCACTGCGCAGCAACGACGGCAGTGTAAACAACCGCGAACTTTTCATCAGGTCACTTTGCGAGGGACTCGATGTAAACCGGGATGAAATCTGGGCCCGTTTCGAGCAATTTTTCAGCCTGGACTTCGACATTTTCAAGGATGCGGTCACAGCTGCGCCCGGTGCCGGGGAGGCCTTCAGGTACGTGAAGGGCCGGGGATTAAAGCTGGTAGTGGCAACCAACCCCATCTGGCCGCTGGTTGTGCAACAGAAAAGGCTGGCCTGGGCCGGTTTGGGCGATTTAGAGGTTGACCTCATCACACACATCGATAACATGAATTATTGCAAGCCCCAGCTGGGATATTACAAGCAGATATGCCGGTTGATTGACGTGCAGCCTGAGGAGTGCCTGATGGTTGGTGACGATCCGGCCAACGACATGGTGGCCGCCAATGCAGGCATGCTGACTTACCAGACAACGGACAGCAGCGCATACTCACAGAAACCGCTGGAGATAAGCAAAAAAGTCATCGGCGATGACCTGGACGGCGTACCCCCAGCCGATTTCAACGGCCCGCTGACAGACGTGCCGCGCGCTATAAACGGCCTGCTCGGGTTATAGCCCCACTCCACACTATCCGCTATATTAATTTGCCTTACACAAACTATTTATACTATACTAATTATCAGCATATTAATATCGGATATTGAAGGCGAAATCTTCATGGTGGAGAAAACTGAGATCATCGATCGCATACTGGGACAGGTAGAGGGTGCGTTCAGGGAATTGTTGCCCATGGCCCACCAGGAATTGCTCGACCTCGATCTGACCACGCCCCAGTTGAAGGTTGTGCTCCTGCTCTACCTTAACGGGTCGGCGAGGATGAGCGCACTGGCCGCATCCCTGGGTGTCACGCTGGCTACGGCCACCGGCATCATCGACCGCCTGGTGGACAGGCGTATTGTGGAAAGGGAAAACAGCCGGGAGGACAGGAGGGTTGTAGTCTGCCGTTTATCCGCCCTGGGGCACGAGCTTACGGACAGGCTCTACAGCTCGGCCCGCGATCGTGCCCGTGACCTGCTGCAGGGGCTGAGTGAAGCTCAATTGAACAAGCTTGATGAAGCGCTGGCCTCGCTATCGAGTGGAAGCGCTGATAAGGAGATAAAATGAACATAGTTGTCACCGGTGCAACCGGTCATATCGGTAATGTGCTCATAAGGGAACTGTTGGCCAGAGGTGAAAAAGTCAGGGCGCTGGTTCCCCCGTTCGAGAATGACCTGCCCATCCGCGGACTCAACGTGGACACTGTCGCTGCCGATGTGTGCGATGCAGCTTCGTTGAATTCAGCCTTCCAGGGCGCAGATGCCGTTTATCATCTTGCAGGGATCATAGCGATCATACCAGGCAAGGATAAACTGCTGCAGAGGGTAAACGTGGAAGGTACGCGCAACGTGGTGGAAGCCTGCCTGGATGCCGGCGTCGGCAGGCTGGTTTATACCAGTTCTATCCATGCCATACAGGAGCCGCCCGAAGGCATTGTTATTAACGAGACTTTCCCCGTGGACCCTGACCATGTGCTCGGTCCATATGCCAGGAGCAAAGCACAGGCGACTTTGGAAGTGAGGAGGGCGGTGGAGCGAGGATTGAACGCAGTAATCGTGCATCCCACCGGTGTGATAGGTCCCTTCGACTTCAAGATATCGGAAATGGGACGCTTCGTGCTGGATTTCATCAGGGGAAAGTTGGGAGGTTATCTGGACGGCGCTTACGACTTCGCCGATGTGCGTGATGTAGCACACGGGATGACGCTGGCCTGCGAAAAAGGCCGCACAGGTGAGAGCTATATACTTTCAGGTGAAAGAGTCAGCATCAAACAGATTATGGACATGCTCGAGGAAACAAGCGGCATCAAGGCGCCGGAATTCAAGGTGCCTGCCTGGTTGGCCCGCACAGTCGGCAAGCTGGCGCCTGTATATGCCCGGATTAACAGGAGCAAGCCGCTTTTCACGGAATACTCTGTAGATGTGCTGCGCAGTAATTCCAGGGTGACCTCGGAGAAGGCGCGGATGGAGCTCGGCTATTTACCGCGTTCGGTGCGCGAGTCTATCTGCGACTCAGTTACCTGGTTCATGCAGAACCTCACACCCGCGCAGCTGGCGCCGGCCGTCAGACGTATATAACAGGTTCTAAATATTAAAATAGTCTGCAGTTCACCTTTGCCTCGTATACACTGCGGGGCAATCGCCATACAATCTCTTATTGATAGTCACCCTGCATTGGTGTATTATTCAGCGGTCTGCAGATATGCGCACAAGCGGTGCGAATTTTAGGAGGCGAGATGGTTGAAGATTATGCTGAGAAAAGTTTCTGGCTGGGCAACTCGGGAGTCTACAAGGAAAATCCACCGCTGGAAAATGACCTCAAATGTGATGTAGCCGTAGTGGGGGGAGGATTTGCCGGAATAGCAACCGCATATTACCTGAAGAAAGTCCAGCCTTCACTCAAGGTCGTTGTGCTGGAGGGATGGGTAATAGGCTGGGGCGCATCCGGCCGAAATGCCGGTTTTGCCATGACAACCTTCGGGCTGATGATGTCTATCACCAAGATGCTGTTTGGAGAGGAAAAGACCAGGCAGTCACATCGCTATATGGAGCGGGCGGTTGACATCGTGGGAGAGCTGGTGGCAGAGCATAAGCTTGAGTGCGACTACGAGCGCCCGGGCTTTCTGCGCATAGCAACCACTCCGGCTTACGTTAAGCGTATCAAGGAAGAAGTGCATCTGGTCAAGGAACTGGGCCTGACCGGTGTGGACTGGATAGAGGCGGACGAGGTGCAGAAGCGCGTGAAATCACCCCTATATATGGGCGCCTGGTGGGAGCCGCGCTGCGCGCTGGTCAATCCTGCAAAGCTGGCGCGTGAGATGAAGCGCGTGGCCGTGAAGTACGGCGCCGAGGTTTATGAACGCACCCCGGTAACTGAGATAAGACGCACGGCGCAGGGTTTCACGGTCAAAACTCCCAGGGCCACGGTCAGCGCAGAGAAGATAGTCCTGGCGACCAATGCATACTCGCTGGCTATCCCGGAGCTGAGGGCCATGCAGCAGCCCGTCTGGACATACATAGTCCTGACGGAACCGCTGAGCAAATCACAGCTCGATGATATGGGCTGGCAGGGACGCGAGGGCATAGAGGATTACCGCAATATGGTGCACTATTACCGCCTCACGTCGGACAACCGTCTGCTGATGGGAGGCCGCGATATCTCGCTGAAGTACGGGTCAAATATGGATAACGATATGAACCCCAAGATCTTCGCCCGGCTTGAGCAGGACATAGTCGACTTCTACCCATGCCTTAAAGGGATCAAAACAACTCACCGCTGGGGAGGGCCGGTCTCCGTGCCTATGGACATGATCCCGGCGCTGGGCTACCTGGGTGACAAGCGTGCTGTTTACAGCCTGGGGTGCATGGGTCACGGCGTTTCACTGACCCATCTCAACGGAGAGGTCATGGCTGACTTGCTGCTGGAGCGAAAATCCGAGTGGACGGAATGCTTCCCCGTCAACCGCAAGGTTTTCAAATGGCCGCCCGAGCCGATCAGGTTCGTCGGGGAGCAGGCTATATTAGGTTACCTGCACGCTGAGGACGCCTGGCTGGAACGGAAAGGCCTGGGCCCCGCCAGAAAATAACGGCATGCCCCTAATAGCAACATAGGGCTGCGCATGACAGCGCAGCCCCGGCGTGCTAAAATCCTTGAGCCCCGGCAGCCGCCGCGGATCGAGAGGCTGCCAATCAGGGAGTGATATGGACCCCCTTTTAATACGCATTTTCCTTCTGGTAATCGTACTGATATTTGCGCACACGGTTGAAACCGTGCTTGGCTTCGGCGCAAATATACTCGTGCTGGCCCTCGGCATCTTTATATTTCCCCTTGAAACGATTTTACCCGTCCTGGTTATACTCGGCCTTCTACAAAGCCTGTGGCTGGTAGCGCGCTGGTTTAAATACATCAGGTGGCCGGTGCTGCTGCTCAACATCCTGCCTGCGGCAATCATAGGGATGGCCATAGGCATCTACTACAGGACACTGGTAGGCAATTACACGCAGTTACTGATATTGCTGGGCGTCTTCGTTATGGCTGTATCGGTGATGGAGATTATCCTCATTTATAGGACGAGGGCGGCCGGCGGGAGCCTGCCCTGGTACCTGGGCTGGCCGATACTCATCGTGGGAGGCATTTTTCACGGTATCTACGCCAGCGGAAGTCCGCTCATTATCTACTATTCAAGCCGCGAGCTAAAGGAGCCCGCCGAGTTTCGCGCCACGATATCCATGCTGTGGCTCATCCTGTCTGTCATACTGGTCATAAACCTCTATTCCATCGGCCAGATCAATGTAACTACTCTGGCTACGACGGGTATCGTTCTGCCCGGGCTTATCCTGGGTATTGTGTTCGGCAGCCGCATGACCTTCCGTACCCTGGTTTTCAAGGTATTGATCTATACTTTGCTCTTTATCGCAGGCATGCTGCTGGTCGTACAACAGTTAATCAGTTATTAAGGCTGGGACTGGCATTCCTGATACAATAAACAGGGCATAGTACCCCCCGGAAATACAAAGAATGAAAAAGAATGAGAGGAAGCTTGTCCCGCCCGGGCTGTCTTACATAGCGGACAATATCAGGGACAGCGACAATATTCTCGGTCTTCCGGTCGCAGCCAGGGCTAAGTGGTCTGAAGGGCTGGAGTTCAGCAGCGACAGGTCGACCATCTTTTTCGCCGGCTGCGGCTATCAATATTCGTCGATGCTTGAGCCGCTGGTAACGCTGGTCAGGACCGCCGACAGGATGTCTATTAATCCGGACCTCCCCGTGGTCCTTGCCGGGATCCCGAAAAAAATGGGCATAGATGTGGCAGGTATTTATACGAAAGTGCTGTCACGCGATGAGGGCAGCGATTCCGGGGTGTTGCGCGATGCCGTAAGAGTGCTTAAATACCTGGGCGTTGATATGGCTTACCTGGGTCAGGACGAGCCGTGTTGCGGAGCTCCGCTCTATCACACCGGGCTGCAGAGAGAGTTCGCCGTCAATGCTGAGAAGGCCGTTAAAAGGTTCAGGTCCCTGGGTGTGAAAAAGATAATAGGGATCGTCCCCTCCTGCACATATGCCCTGCGCAATCTCTTTACCAGGACCGTTCCCGGCTGCGATATCGAGGTCTCTCACTTTATTGAGGAGGTTGCCGTGAAGATCATGCCGGGGCAGTTCCGCTACCCGGGCAATCTAAAAGTAGCCTACCACGACCCCTGCCAGCTTGGCAGATATATGGGCCTGATCGACCAGCCACGCCAGGTCCTGCGGGCAATAGAGAATGTTGAGCTGGTAGAGCCGGAATGGACATCAGGCGAATGGTCGACCTGTTGCGGCGGCGGCGGCGGTTTCGAGGTTGTATTTCCCGACATGAGCCAGACGCTGGCCGAGGGCAGGGTGAGGGAACTGGCCGACACCGGCGCCGATATCCTGGTCACCCAGTGTCCCGGCTGCCTGATGCAGCTGAAAAGCGGGCTGAAGGCACTCAAAAAGGATAAGGTCGAGGTCGTGGACCTGGCCACTCTTCTTGCAAGATCTATGAACATAAAATAGGGACGAGTTAGAATTGATAAAGGCGCATTTCATTGTGTATTGGTGAGAACAAAAGATGTCCATATCCAAGGATTACAGGAAAGAGTTAAAAGACGCGGCCGGCAGCGGGCGCATCAGGCTGGCGTTGTCGCGGGCTATTAAGAGCTATCGTGTGAACACAGATAATGCTCTTAAGAAATTCCCTCACACGCTGAAAATGGCTGAGGATGTAAAGCTGATTAAGGAAGCGTCCATACCCCATATGGCCGAGCTGGCACGGAAAGCGGGCCACAGCATCGAGGAAAACAAGGGCAAAGCGTACATCGCTAAGACAGCGGGGGACGCGCTCAAGATCATCGGGGACATTGTTGGGAAGGGCAGTCTGGTGGTCAAGGCCAAGAGTATGACGGCCGAAGAGATCCAACTGCGTGAGCACCTCGAGGAAGCGGGGAATGAGGTATACGAGACCGACCTGGGTGAATTCATAATACAAAAGCTGGGGCAGAGACCCATGCATATCCTTTCACCCGCCATACACGTGCCGAGAGAGGACGTAGCCAGGCTGTTCTCTCAGATAACGGGACAAAAGCTGGAGCCTGACATCGATACACTGGTGGCCACGGCGCGGGAATTGCTGAGGGAGAAATTCTTCAAAGCGGATGTGGGCATCAGCAGCGCCAATGTAGTTTCTGCCGATACCGGCACACTGTTTTTAATTGAGAACGAGGGCAATATCCGTCTGGCCACAAGCGCCCCGCCCGTGCATATCGCCCTGGTCGGCATGGAAAAATTGGTCTCAACGCTCGAAGAGGCCTTTAAGGTGGCCGAGGTCACCTGGCGCTATGCCAACTACACTGTACCCTCTTACGTCAGCATGATTTCAGGTCCCAGCAAGACCGGGGACATCGAAAAAGTGACCACATATGGTGTTCATGGACCAAAGGAATTCCACGTTATTTTCCTGGATGACGGCAGGACGAGCCTTGCCAAAGACCCGGTGCTGCGGCAGGCGCTGTATTGCCTTCGCTGCGGCGGATGTCTGTATGAATGCCCGGTATTCGGCCTCACGGCGGGTTATTTCGGCGACAAGTACTTCGCGGGCATCGGCGCCGTATGGGCTGCCGAGGTGACCGGAAATATGGAGAAAGCCACGTCAATGGCCTATACCTGCCTGACCTGTGGAAGGTGCAAGGTGCGCTGCCCCATGAAGATCGATGTCCCGGAGATGATCCTGGCGCTGAGGAAATCTATAGCCGAGCCATAGATAGTTATTCGTACTGTTTTAACTTTTGCACTACCGGGCCTATTACGCGATCAAGGGATTCGTTGAATATCAGGTGATGGGGTTCATGAAATACCAGCATCTCCTTGCGAGGGGCAGCGATTTTTTCATAAACCTCAAGGCAGTAATCGTAGGGAAAAAGTGTATCGCCGGTGGAGGCTATGACAACCACCGGGCATTTTATGCTTCCGTCAGAGATACTTTTCAGATCTGCCGTGAACAGCGATGCCAGGAAGCACAGAGGGTAAGAGGACCGGTTCAAGGGGTCGCTGAAAAACAGGTCTATGAGCGCCTTCGACCTGGAAACCCTGTCGAAATCGAGGTAAAACGATGGTGGCAACTCTATGCCTGGGGCAATCCGGGCGGTCAGCTTCATCAGAGATGTTATAAGCCCTTGAAAAGGTTTCATAAAACGGGGGAATCTCGTAATATAAATCGAGCTGCTCAGTGCCGGTATCAATACGTTATTTGGGAAAACCGCTTTTATGCGGCTGTCCGTGCCGGCTGCCGCAAGACTCAAAATCCCGCCCTGTGACGATCCCAGCAGGATCACGTCACTGCTGATATTGTTAATACAGTAGTCGATGCTGTCCCTGATGTTCTGCAACATGTCTGCAAACGTGAAAAACTTCTTCTCCCGCGGACTCTTACCGTGAGACAATAAATGAACTCCGGCTACGTTGAAACCCGCCCTGGCCAGCAGCGTCAGGAAATCGTCATAAAAAAGCGGATGGGTCATTGTGCCGGGAATGAATACTATGCAAGGACGGTTTTTCCCCGCGTGATAGAGTGAGAGCGCGATTTTGGTGCCGGTCGATTCTATCAGTACTTCGCTGTAGTTATCATAACCCGACAGGTTCAGGATTGTCTTATCGATGTCTCTCACGGATGTTTATTTTACAGTAACTGTCAAATACCCAGCCTTTTTCTCCTGTCCTCAATAGCTGCCTGTATGCCGTCCACGGCCTTGACGGCATCCTTCTCCACACTCAGCATGCCTCCGTTCACGCCCGGCAGTGCCTTTGTCAACACTCTACCCAGG